>JAHHHC010000092.1 GCA_019359515.1 Desmonostoc vinosum HA7617-LM4
TGGATTGTTATCAAATTATTTAGGGGAGCAACTAAAACGTCCCGCTATTCCCATGTTTATCGCCTAGTTCTTTGGTGCGCGGCGCGGTTACACCGCGCCATTGCTTGTGACACTTGCGTAAGTCCTGCTAATAAAAAATGAACGTAATAAAATATGTTCGCTCTTTGCTTCGCAATCCAGCGCAAAGAGGAATTTTGGTTACTAGTAGAACTCTAGCTGTAGGTTCTGCCTGCATCCTGTCATTAGGTACTGGAGGCGGAGTTGTCTATAAAGAGTTGCAAACTCATCAAAGCCAGAGGCAGATCCAAATTAACAACTGCTATCTAGCTCCTACGCCATCAGCTACGCCCACAGTCAAAGCAAAACCTATGCCTAAGACAGTAACTTTACGCATCACGACTCGTAACATTTTTCATATACGACCAAATCATATAGCAAGTAAGAACTTTATGGCAGAGTCAGAAGAGAGCTTGCGTTGCGATTTTACTAAGGAATGCTGATTACCTGACTACCAGATGACAACACCTTTGAGGAATATTGCCGACATCCTTTAAATTAGTGCATCTGTTAAAATTCAGGGATCATCAATTCTCTGACAAACTAGCTATGACTTCAATCACTGGAACAATTACGATTAATGTGCAGGCTAATGAGAATAGACAGTATATTTGTCAACTATCGTCTTCTATTGACCAGCGCTCAGATGAGATCCGTTGCTGTGGTCAAAGCGAAGAACACGCCATAGCCAATGCTTTAGAGCAATTAGCCAGTGAGTATCGTCAGATTGCTGAGGAGCATCAAAACAAGGATTGGAATACAGTAGAGCGTTCAGAGTCTGGAGAACCAATACAAAAGCGTTACCATGTAATTTTGCATTACGAACGGATTGGGAAAGCAGAATCTAGATTTGAAGCGATGCAGGATACTTTGTTAGGAAATACAGTAGTTGAAAATGCCAAAGTTACCTTGATTGAGATTGATGCAAATTTACCAGTCCAACCTTTAACTCAATGAGCAATTTTCAATAGCAGGCAGTTGAGGGCAGATGATTCTCCATTGACACAGTTGAAAATCTGGTTCACTGTACAATATAAAACTGCCCTAGACGAAAGCCCAGAGCAGTTATGAATAGAAGTAAGTTATATGGGAGACTTATAGTGTTGTCCCCCGGTTTATACATAGTAAATACTGTTATATAACACTATTCACCTAGTGTTCTGCACTTTACGCAAAAAACCAATAATTTTAATCGTGGCATTACAAAGATTATAAGTAAGCACGCGATCGCAAGTGCGACAGTGCGATCGCTCCTAGTTAGCACCACATAGGGGACATTTACCAGTAAATAACCCTCTTCTGTCACTTTCCGGTTAGGCGATTGCTAGAAGCCTCATTAGGCAATCAATACAAGCTATACTATTAGAAAAAAATTGGTCTTGTATTTGTTATTAGAAAAGAATGGCGCAATTGCTTGTTATATCAAAGCTCTAGAATTCAGAAATGGCAAATGTTTTCGGAGAGTGACAGAAGAGGGATAAAGGATGCCAATCAAGTAATTCTAACTGTTGCTCCCTTGTCCACCGCTGTATCTGTGCTGTCTAGTACGGATTGATGATACTTTTTGTCAATGCGTAAGTCCTAGACTAAAGGATTTTCTACCGCCGCTCCAGATCACAGGTTCACAAGTAAATGCAAGTTACCACTGAACAGCATAAGAGCGAGACTTATCATGAAGCCAAAACAAAGGTGCAGACAAAGTGAGAATATATGATCGCATAAGTCATAAATTCTCCCAAGGTGATTGCTAACCCGTCTGACATTGGCTAGTGAAGTGACTAGACTTGTTGGTGTTAAAGCTTGTGTTAACGCAATGAATAGGCTGCTACACTACCATGTGTTTCTACTGAATATCTAAGAGAATGAGTTTTTAAATTTATATTTTTTTTAGAACTTCTACTGCTAAATTATCCAAAATTCATAATTGAGAAGACACTTTGACTCTTCATTACAACTTTAAAAGATATAGCGCTTTTCTTCACGACTTCTTGAAACTAATATCATTACTTTTATCATTGTAGTAACAGTTTAGATGATTGATATTAGAGAAGTAGTTTCAAGCAGATCTTATTTGACTTATGAATAAAAAATGGGCTGTTAAAAGATTGACAATCAACCTTACATCAGGCGAAGTAGAAAAGTTAGAAAAATATTGCTCAATAACAGGACGACCGGCAACGGATGTTATTCGAGAGTTAATTCGCTCTTTGACTATTGATCGTGAATAAAACGAGTCATTCAGGAAATTTTTTAATGTTTTTATGAGAGTTATATTAATAGTATTATACCTCTAAATTATCAATTTAAGAATATAAAAATTAGGTATTAACTGTTAAAAGATAAATCGATTATATAGCGTTTCTCAGTCTAGTAAAGTACAGTAGCAACAATGAGTAACCCAATTATAAATATCATTTAAAGAGACTTAAGCTACAAGCATTTTCAATCGAAGAAGCTTATCGCGCCTTACGAAAGCTGATTATCGAGTGTCCTGTTCTACCCTACTCTCAATACCGCCGCCTTTTGTCTTCATCCCAATTAGGTATTGAGTTAGGTCGAGGGGAAGTATTATCTTCCGCCCCTCCCAATTAGAACCGGACGTGCGCCTTTAGGTGCATCCGGCTCCCGACAAATTTATTTGCTCATGTGAACGTATTGATGGCAGGATTGGTGGATAGCAAAGAGGTTTTTCAACTTCCAGTTATCGTGATTGCCATCTAAATGATGAAGATGTATATCTTCACCGTCTACGAACTTAAGTCCGCAGTGTCCGCAAGTATGGTCTTGTTTCTTGAGAGCTTTGGCTGTCGCCCCATCGTAGTGGAGAGATTGTCTTTTACTCCAGTAGACAAGATTGCCATTAAAAGGAGACGCATCTCCTTTAACCATGACGTGCTTGTTTTCTGAGTACGGTACTGCGGGGAATGCCTTATCTATTAAGGCATCCGTTTGATAGCGGTTAAGTTTGGATTGTTTATTAAAGACACTCCATGCTCTCCTGCGGGTAAACCACAGTCTGAACCTTGACCCATCCATTTTGCAGTAGCGATGATAGTTTCTCCAACCTCTAATAATGGGAGAGAGTTTTTGGCTTTTAACTAAAGCACCATAGTTCGAGTTATTGACTATAGCTTTAACTTTCTTGCGGAATGCTAGATAATTATCCTCTGAGGGAGTACATCTAAACTTTCCGTTTTTCTGGACTCGAAATTGCCAGCCGAGAAAATTAAATCCATCAGTCGCGGATACAAAGCGTGTCTTCGCTGACTTAATGTTTAGACCCCTAACGCGCAAAAATTCTGTGATTTCATCAAAGACTTGAGCTTGGTTGTCGCCTTTCTTAAAGATAAAAACCATATCATCTGCGTATCTCACAGATTTATGTATGGCTTCTATTCCGTGTAGGGCAATGTTGGCAAGCACTGGGCTACACACGCCACCTTGGGGTGTACCTTGTTCGGGGAATTCAGGATTAACCCCTACTTTTAGGCATTTCCATAATCCCAGTTTTGCACTTTTAGGTGCTATGATTTGGGACATTAGGTGGTTGTGATTAATCCTATCAAAGCATTTTTCAACGTCCATCTCTAAGATTATTTTGTCCTTACCGTTGGATTTTGACCTTAGATTATCAAAGAGATATTTCTGTACATCATGTGCCGAACGACCAGGACGAAAACCATAGGAGCGTTCATGAAAAATCGCTTCGTGAGCGGGTTCGATAGCATATTTGATAATACATTGCCATGCTCTATCTTTCATGGTTGGTACTTTGAGACTTCTCATCGTACCGTCCTTTTTAGGAATCGATATTTCTCGTAACTTGCTGTGAGTCCAAGTGTTTACTTGTGTTTTTAGTAAGTTATCAAGGTCGAATCGCTCTTTGAAAGTTAGAGATGCTTTACCATCTACACCTGCTGTTTTCTTGCCTTTGTTTAGCTGGCTAAAAGATTAGGTGTCGATTTAGCAACTTTGCAGCGAGAGCAAACTAACCAAAGCGATAAGGATTTTGAAAGCTGGTGTCGCTCGAAAGATCCTGGTTCTGTTGGCTGGCGTTTTCAGGGGGGACTGTTCCACCCGATCAAATAATGTCGTTGTTTGCGCTGCGATCATCAATATACAAGGCAGCGATCGCAAGAAGGCGGGCGCTGAGTCCTGAGCCTGCGGCACGGCTTCGCCGAACGGACACGCTACGCGAACGCGCCATCGCACATTCATAAATTCAACTCTCCAAACTTAGGACTCCACCAGCCTTTAGCTGTGCTGAAATAAGCCACATCCTTATGTTTGTTGTCCTGACGGGACTCTTGAGAATCATTTGATTTTGGAATTATCTAGAATAATTTCTTGTCTGTCTCTACACTTTTATCATTATTTTCTTGATTCTTTATGCAAGCAGATAGCAGTTTTACCTGATTATTCAAATTAGCTTGTTGCCAAAATACAAAAAAGCATTTGTTACAGATTATTCTCCTATAAAAGTTATAAAAAAGATTAATAATCTGATCAAAGTGCATATATTCTTTCAGAACTCCTGATTAATTAAACAAGTAATTACACCAAATTAATTACACAAAATCTAGTCAGAACTGATTCTCTCATTAAGAATCAGTATGTAATTAATTTTATTTAGTGACTTATAAACCAACAATCATTCCATAATTTTTTCAGCAGAAATCAGATGAGCGTTAACTCAGCAAATGCCGTATATGACATCAAAATTGAAGATTTACTTCAAACTAAAAGACTTCCTGATGGAGATAAAATTGAACTGAGACATGATGGTAAAAATGGAATTGATGCACAAAAAATTCAGATAAATCTTATTGTTACTGCTGACGATTGGTGGAAAGGTGTTCTCCTATTTACTAGAGCTGGCAATAATACATACGTACCGATTACCGAAGTGCAACAAGAAAATGGGAAAGCATTTGGTTTTGTCACACGAGATGATTTGAAACACAAAGATTTAGTTCTTAGTAAAGCAAAAGGATTTAGTAGTCATACTAATATGTACCATATAGAAGATGCCGAGGATTTCTTTACTGAAGGACAGTCTTTTACATTCATCTGGACTCAAGCTTAAATTCATATTCTGAGGACTTGAAATCAGAAACAGAAAAAGAAACAAGGTAATTTATTTTTAGATCTAATTCTTGTTTCTTTTTCGGCTTTTACCAACTCTTATCAACTTTTAGTCAGATAGTGTAAGTTGAACTGTTGCTTTCATAATTCGCTGCCTACTCAAGCAAAACTAACCAGTAGAATTTGATCTACAGGTAGTTAGATGAAATTTATTACACACATTCTCAGTTGAAATTCTTATCTAAAAAAGAACAGAGTATGTGTTAATTCTGTCAGGTTACTTATTTATAAGCTAAAAATCAAGGAGCTATTTCAATGGTTAATATTACTAATGACTTTAATTATACAGCAGCAGAGAATATAATGTCTCGATTCAATATCTCTAAGGCTGCTCTGGGCGATCATGTGATGCCACTCCCCAAATTAGAGGGCGTGACCTCCTATACACAAGTGGAGGAAAAACCGACTTTTCCTCAAACCTTCTCTGGAGCTAGCAAGCACCTTGATGCCAGCGCCTTCTGCAATAACTTGCACAACTCAATCAGTGGGCTGGTTCCAGGCTATGCGATGCAGCTTCGCCAAGGCGGCAGCCCCATCCAAACGTTTGAGTGGAACTGGTCTAAGATGCCCGTGGATGGCGACGTTGGCTTCGGCATAGATCGGCGGATGCACATCGCTAGCGTCAGCAAGTTGCTCACTGCGATTGCAATGACCAAGCTGCTTCATGATCAAGGTAAATCCCCCTTTAGCACCAAGATCATAGATTATCTTCCTAAATACTGGAAGAAGCATTCAAGCATCCAACAAATCACCTTCAACCACTTGATGACCCATACCTCCGGCTTCAACACTGGAGGCTACAACTCTTTCTACTATACGATGAGGAATCAGGTCGAAGCCGGAGTCAGCAAGGTAGGCAATTTCTATTATGAAAACATGAACTTCGGACTCTGCCGTATTCTGCTCCCAATTATGAACGGTGATATCCCAGCAAATGCAATAGTTCCGCCCTACGCACCGTACAACCCCAACTTAGATGAATATCGCAACAACCAGTTCTGGGAACTCACGACGCTCAACGCTTACAGTCAATACCTGTATAAGAACGTCTTCTCTATTGCTAGTGTAACCAACGCAACTTTAGCCCATCCAACAGATGCAGCTCTTGCTTACAACTTGTTGACATCCACCAATCATAATGGTTGGGACTCCGGTGATTTCTCGTCCTCTTGTGGCGGTGACGGCTGGCATATGTCGGTCAATAGCGTGCTAAACATTATGTCAGCTTTCCGTCGGGGTGGAACGATTATGACACCAGCACAAGCCCAGACAATGCTCGACAACAAATTTGGCATCGACTCGATAACCGACACACCAGCTGGTAAAGTCTACAGCAAGAACGGTCTGTGGCGGGAGGATCAAGACTACCGCACCGAGCAATGCGTCGCTTTATTTCTTCCAGAAGACATGGAACTGGTAGTGTTCACAAATGGCACTATCGACTCCACACAGAGTTTGGGTGCGCTGCAGAATTTGGTGATTAATTTGTACAAGTTACACCTGGTTTGACGATGAGTGAGGTACTAGCTCATTCACCAACAATAATGGTCAACGGGCGGGTATGTAAGAGTGAGTTAACTCTTAGAAGAATTTGATGTTAGCTGATCTAAGCACAAAGATTGACCATCAAAGACTCAAGTCTTTTTGCCAAAATTGGCATTTACCCCTCCATTGGCAATACCAACTCATCAAGCAAGGCGTAAAACTGCGGTACTAACTCCTCCAACTGCCGCAATTCATTTACCGCTACTTCCTCCAACTCCAGCACCGCACACCAGCGCAAATCCGTTCCCCAGCGCTTGAGGATGGACTTCACAGCCTCAACCCCATGTCTGATACCGTCTTTAAGCATTTGGGCGCAGGTTTTTACCAGAGAGCGATCGCATTCGCCGTTGGGGTCAAAATCCGTAGTATCCACCCCTGCTTTAGGGGGATTCCCTATACCAACAGTAGGGGGGTGGATACCAAACAATTCGCAATTTCCAGTTCGCAATTCGCAATTGTTTTAACTGCGAATTGCGAACTGGAAATTGCGAGTTGCCTAGCGCGTTTCTGCTCCCGATGAGCAATCACATCTAGGGCAAAGTGCAATTCCTCTTTCGCTAGTGAATAAATTGTCACCTGCTCCCCACGAGGCCCTTCTTTGCGATTCGCCAACTTCAGTCCCAACTGTTCAACTAAGGTAGCGAGTAACCAAATGGGCTGACAGTCAGCAGGCACAGTAAAACCAA
The DNA here is from genome assembly GCA_019359515.1 of Desmonostoc vinosum HA7617-LM4. Taxonomy (GTDB): domain Bacteria; phylum Cyanobacteriota; class Cyanobacteriia; order Cyanobacteriales; family Nostocaceae; genus Desmonostoc; species Desmonostoc vinosum. The sequence goes on from JAHHHC010000092.1 coordinate 7,434, forward strand.
GAATCGCTTTAATATGAGCAGCACACTGTATGGCAATTTCAGTCATCCTTACCAATTGTGGATCATCGGCGGTAATTTCCTCTCCCTTCACTAAACGTTTTAAAATGTCATGCAGTCCCAAGTTAAACCGCGCTAACCACCGAGCTGAATAATTACCCCAATCCATACACAAAGGTAACTTGTCCCGCTCCGAATAATCCTTATCTGCAACAATCTTGGGTGGTGCAGGGTATTCTCTATTAGTATGTGGGTCAATAATCGTGCCACCGGGTTCTGATAATATGGCCTCAAATGATGCGTAAGCCCTAACCAACCTACCCCCTTCATCTTTTTCCACCAGTTCTTCAGTAACCTCCATCCCATAAGAGTCTCGAATCCGAAACTTCTCACATTCATAAACTTCCTCTGGCTTCAAATAATCCTTACTTTTACGAGCGCGATACTCGCTTGCAGAAATATCATTAGCTTTATTCACTGCACAATTATGTTCAGTGTTCAAAACAGAGGCGGCATCAGCAAGGCGTTTTTTAGCATCAATATCATCATCACTGTCCATTGGTACAATCGTATTGCCCATCGATTCAAGGAGCGATCGCAATTCTTCTCGAAGATTATTAATAGATTGATGACGCTGGGCTAGAATTTGGCAGTATGCATCTAGAGCATAATCCTTCTCAACTCCCCGCTTACCTGTCTCCCGGTCAATTCGCAGTAAAAAAGCGTTGACTTCATTAGTTTGTAGTAACCCTTCTTTAATCTTGGTGGCGTTAGTTTCCTTATATCCGAAGGGTGGTCTTGGTGCAACCCAAATATGAAAGGGAACCTTGGGACGATAACGGTGTAGTTGTTGAGCGCATTCTGTTGCAGTCTGGCTAACAGCGTGAAAGACACCGAACACGGCATCAAAGTGATACTCTGCAATATCTACACCTGTTCCCAGACTGGGGGAGACGAACAGAGCATCTAGACTTTTAACAGCATTGGTTATGTCTTTAACCCTCTTTTGTCACTATAGGCAGAGGAAAAGTAGAAATCAGGGTGACTCAGGGATATAAAAATTGAACTGGTGAGGCTATAAATAATAGATTGAAGTTTAGAAAAGCCCAAAGCTAATTGAGGGATAGGAAAAACTGTTAACCAGGGATATATCAGATTAAACAGAGTAAAAGGTTGAATGATTAAACGAAGATTATTGAGAATATTCTTCCAGCCATTGCTACTATCCCACCAGGGATGTGAAGCAAATTTTGACTCTCGTTGTGGTGGAGTCTGAAACAGTTGCTCGGAATGCAGACTAACCATTAAATAAGTACTGCAAATAATTTCCCACCATCGTTCAATATGTGGGTAGTGCGTCAGGCGAAAATCTGCCCAACCTAGTTCATTCTTACTTTGTTTTAACCCGTACTCAACCCAAGTTCTTAAACCGTAAAAATTGCCAACTTCTCTGGGTGTGATGTCGGGATATTTACTCATCACATACCAAGTAGTATTATCAGGCAAATGTTCCGCATCCGTAGTAATTTGCCAATATCTAAGTTCTCCACGTTTTCCCGGAATTATTTCTCTAATAAATCGATTCTCATGGCTCAAATTAGAGAATACTCTTTGGAATCTATGCCACTTTGAATATTGAATATGTTGTCTGGGAAGTAACTCCACATAATGATTTGACCGAATTGCTACTATATAATTCAAATTCAGTTCATCTAATACAGATATAAAATTCTTACTGCTCTCTCCATATAAGCTGTCTGCAAGTACTAAGTTGAATTTAAAACCCATTGACTGGAGCTTTGTTATCAGTATTGCTGCTATTTCTGGCTTAGTGCGATACTTATCTCCTGGCTGTAATCTTTCACGAGGTTTATATACTTCAAATAGTAATGGAAAGGTCATTCCACAGAAAACACCATACACTGTAACTGCTACAATCCCATTATCTGTTTTTCCTAAATTTCCTATATACTGCCGTTTCACATAATCTGTCTTGCTCCCTTTCTTTTTATCCCCTGTCTCATCAATAATTAAAATGATTGGTCTACCTTTAAGCACTTGTAAAATTAACTCTAATCTTAAGGTTCTTAACTTTTCTATATCCCAAGGTGATAATGAACACCGCAGCAATACCAATTCGCAATTCGCAATTCGCAATTCGCAATTCGCAATTCGCAATTAATTTCATTGCTTGATTTTATCTTTGACTTTTCGAGTAGATGTAACTAAAATCTTTCCAATTTCTCTAGTTTCTTGAAGCAGAGATTCAAACTTGTTTTTCTCAACCAATTCTGCCTCTATTAATATTTCCAACCAATATTCGGTTTCTCGTTCTTCTTTAAGTGCAATTTCTAATTTGCTCAAAAAATCCTTATCAGATTGGGCGGATTGAGCTTCTCTAACATTAGCTCCAATAGATGTGCCACTTCGTAGTAGTTGCTTTGAAAGTGTTCGACCAACTCCGGGTTTTTCATCTAAGAAAGTACAAGCCTTAACTATTCTTATTGCCAAGGCTTTTGTTCTGTCAGTAATACTAATATTTTGATTCATATATTTGGTTCCTTTCTTAAAATTGCGAATTGCGAATTGCGAATTGCGAATTGCGAATTGGAGATGAAGCCGCCGATGCCGGAGCAAATATCGAGAACTTTTTGAGTTTTGAGGGGAGTGATTTGTTTTGTCATACTTTCCTTCCCAATAAGTAATTAACGGCTTGGGAATCAATAGCAGCAATGCGTTTTTTTATTTGATGCGGAGGATTTTCGAGAAATTGTTTGAGATGCCAAATTCTGATTTGATAATGTTTAGGCGATCGCTCATTTGCTTTAAGCCAACCGCGTTTGATCCACAGGCGAACCGTGGATAGATTTA
>JAHHHC010000093.1 GCA_019359515.1 Desmonostoc vinosum HA7617-LM4
CTTAATTCCCTCTTTTTCACATTTGAAATGGATGTTTGAATGGTTTATTCGACACACTACCTTTGATTTTGCCACTCTTGAAATGTACGGAGTTTTTTCAAAAATCAAATAGGATTCCTATAGATTTCAAATTGACCAATTTTAGTACGAGAATGTCTAATAGGTGCTTGTGCTATTAATTTACCAATCTCATTGCTTTGTTTAACCCCAATAACAACAATACCGATTGCTAGAAAAGAAAGCGCTAACAGCATATTTCGATGCAAGATCGGAAACTCTACCCTCATCAACAAAGGATAGACATTAACTAAGTGTCTTGCAGGGGATAATGAAAAGCGAGGTTATGAAAGTAGACTGACACGGGAGGAAACATCGTCTTGCTTTCCCTACTTTCATTTCTCCCCTAATTTAAGTTGCTAGCTTAAATTCAATAATCGATTTTTAACTTTCTGGTGGAATATCAACTGGCGTATTTTCGTTAGGAAAATTACCAAAACCTCGGTTTGGTAAGCCCATTTGAGTATTTTGGTTGTGCATTTCCCCCAGGCGATCGCGTAGTTTTTCTTGTTGTTCGGGTGTGAGAATCTCAGAAATTTTTTGCTTTTGTGATTCCATGACTTCTTGAATTTCTTGCTTTTGGTCATCAGATAAATTTAGTGACTGCATCGCTTCTGGTGGTTTCTTACCTGCTGCAAAAGCTTGTCTTAAAGTATCGCGTTGCTCGCTTGTGAGAATCTCATCAATTGCAGACTTATTTTCTTCTTGAACTTCTTTTAGTTTGTCCTTTTGCTCTTGGGTTAAGTTAAGATCCTTAAAAAAGTCTTGTTGTTCCTGTTCTCTACTAGGAAAACCTTGTTTTGTGGGAAATTGCCCTTGACTTGGTGGAAATTGTGCATATAACGCAGATGCAGTTGTAGTCATAGCTGTTGTGGTAAAGATTAGCACCGATAAAAACCTGAATTTCATACGAACTCCTGAGTGTTTTATTGGGGGAACTTTTCTTATTTGTTCCATGTTTTCATCATATAAATCTCAGCGAGAACGCACATGGTACTATGTCTCTAATTTTATCCAGTACTTTAGTCCTATTCACTTAATTGCAAATATGAAATTAAAGATTATAGCTATCAGGATAAAATGCAAAAATGAGGTTTCTAAAACTCTTTCTTTCTGCGACTTTTGATATCAAAATCCTGTAGAGACTAGCAATTGCAACGTCTCTACATCTGGATTCATACCGCAATTCAGCAAGGTCTAAAATACCTACCTTTGCAAGCGGGGTGGTAAATTGTCTTTGCGTTGACCGTTCTGAATATCGACGATGCTGTAGACATGAACGCCGATATAACCCGGGCCAGTCGGTCCCCACCCGTCGGTGCCACCAGTTAAACCGCCATTGATGAGATTCTGCACAAGAGGGCCAAGCGCACCTGCGGCCATCGCGCGCACACTTGACCAGTGGAGAAGATTCATGTTACGGCTGCCATCGATTGCTTCATGGAAAGTAAAGTCTATGAAGCCCGGAGAGGTGTTCGGATTGGCCGCAGTACCGGCCTTCCGCATCAGAGCCGTCAATTCCTGTTGGCTGCGACCTTTCACTACCGCTGCTTCGTTAATCGCAACTCCATCGTCCATACGGAATTGGGCGTAATAACCCGGTGGCGGTGTGGAGTTATTGACATCGGTACTGGCAGCACTTTGTTCCAGTGGTTTAACTGCGTAGTCTTCAAACCGCACGGAGGCCAATTGCAAAGACCGAGCAAGTGCCATTAAAGTTGGATTTTCACGTGCAGCTTTATATTGCCCTTCAGTTTCAAATTGGTAGTAAACCACTATCCGCTTCAAATCGATATCAGCCAGTGTCATGCTAGCCCGAAACCCATTTTGGGAACCGATAGCCCTAATCATCTGGGCTACTTTGGTTTTATAGTCAGCCGTTACCTGGTCGTCCTTGGTCTCAAGAAAGATAAAATGCGTTACAGGTGCATAACGACTTGGGTCAATGATGAAGACTGGCCCATATTTGTCCTTGTCTACGGATTGTCTGAGGTTATCTCGATTTATATTTTGTGCCTGGGCTTGGCTACCCACGAAAACAAACACACCCAGTAATGCTGTGCAGAGTACTTTTTTCATTTGCATTCCTTCCTTTTGACGATATGGATTTAGTTGCTGTTTATATTTGACGTTGTGGAACATTTTTTCCACCTAGCTATCGTATAAATACTGACTAAAATTCACATGGTACTAACGCTCTAATTTGATCCGGTACTTTAGTCCCAATTACAAGTAGCAAAAATAGTACTAAAGACTCTGGCTATTAGCATTCAATATAGATTTAAATGAGATTACAAAGCCATGATTCATGCCGTGGTTATTAATGGATAGACATAATTCACAATAGGCAGTTTGACAGTATTGAAAAATTGAGATAAAGAAGATAGGATAGTTGTCAAGTAATTCTCTTAATTCTCAAATACCTCTGTTTATTGCTGAATTATGTTAATCCTTTTGTAAAATCTTGCTTTTGATTGTTTTGATTTAAACTTAGTTGGATTTTAAAGTAAAGCAAGAAATAACTATTTTTAACTGGCAATTTAATATGAATCTAGGTTTTCAATTAAAAAGAAATATAAAACTCGAACAGCCTCCACTGCGCTTATTGCTATATCTGGAGTGGACTCTTTTTGGTATATCCGTAGTTATTATGAATCTTCCTCCCATCAGAAATTGGAGGGGTTCTGTTCATGTTAACCCTATTTTATTAATTTTAAGTATTGCTATTTTTGGTTTTCTAGGCTTCAGGTTGCCCAATGGCGATCGACTATCAAAAATAATATATACGTTGTTCCAATTATTCTTAATTTTATTGATAAATATTGGAGCAGATAACGGCGTTGGTTTTTCACCTGTGTTACTTTTGGTTGTAGTAATTCGCAGTATTTCAGTATTTAAATTTCCTGGAAGTCTACTAGTAGTTGGTTTAGTTTTAATATGTTTTATTTTTACTCTGAATACCTTAAATCTCCCGCCTAAACAACCCCCACCAGAAATGTTGCAGGGAGAAAATTTTATAAATATTGTCTGGATAATAAAATTACATCTTGTGATGTTATTCAGTTTAATTTTAGTGTTTATTTTACTTTTAGTTAATGCATTATTTGAACTTGCTCTTGCTCACAGGCGTTTGCGTGAATATGCTTTGCGTATTGAAGACCAAGCAACACTACAGGAACGTAACCGTATTGCCCGCGAAATACATGATGCTTTGGGACATTCACTAACAGCACAAAGTATTCAACTTGAAAATGCATTAGTATATTTAGAGTCAAACATGGACAGAGCCAAAGGTTTTTTATTAGAAGCTCGACAACTTAGTGCTAATCTTTTGCAAGAAGTTCGCTATTCGGTGACAGCATTACGCTACGATCCTTTGCAAGGTAAATCTTTGGATGCTGCAATTAAACTTTTAATTTTAGATTTCCAAAGTAGAACCCAAATTACCCCCGATTATTCCCAGTGTGGCATCCTATCGGTTCCCCATGAATTAAGTATAAACAGAACAATTTACCGGATTCTCCAGGAAGCTTTGACTAATATTTCCAAGCATAGCAAGGCAAGTGAGGTCACAATTGCTATACAGGCAACCAAAAATTCATTTTGTTTGCGTGTAGAAGATAATGGTATTGGATTTGATCCCGATTTCAATACCAGAGGATTTGGAATACAAGGGATGCGGGAAAGAACTTCTGCGCTTGGAGGTAAACTTTCAATCGCTAGCAAACCTCAAGGAGGTTGTCATCTGATGGCTGTGTTTCCATTATCAAGCTCGGAGTCATGATTCGCATTCTATTGGTAGATGACCAAACAATTATACGGCAGGGTATAAAAAGTCTGTTGGAGTCACAACCCGATTTTGCAGTAATTGGAGATGCTGAAAATGGTAAGGTAGCCATAACTCAAGTTGAGATACTACAACCAGATGTTGTATTAATGGATGTACGAATGCCGATAATGGATGGGGTTGCCGCAACCGGAGCGATTTGCCAGCAATTTGCGAATATTAAAGTATTAATTTTAACGACTTTTGATGATGATGAGTACGTATCTCAAGCAATAAGATTGGGTGCAAAAGGCTACTTACTCAAAGATACACCCGTGGAACCATTAGCCAATGCTATTAGGTCAGTGTATGCTGGACATACCCATTTAGGACCTGGGTTGGTAGAGAAAATAATTACCACTGTTTCCGAGTCTATTGCTTCAAACACCCCAAATATACCACTTGAGTTTGCAGAACTGACTCCTAGAGAAAAGGATGTTTTACGATTGATTGCATTGGGTGCTAATAACCGTGAAATTGCCCAGTCTTTATTTATTGCCGAACGTACCGTCAAAAATCACGTTACTAATATTTTAATGCGGTTGAATTTACGCGATCGCACTCAAGCCGCAATTTTTGCCAATTCGTTTTTGCAGTTTTTGGATGATGAAAGTCTAAGTTAATCTGAACTTCCCACTGTACAAATGTACTAAATATACCGGAAAAGCCTGTATTGAAAGCGATGCAGGCTTTTAAACTCGAAGGCTTGTACCCATGTAATTTAAGATTTATTTAAGATTTAATAGGTTGATAAAAACTCCTAACCACACCTCTACCAAAGGCATTTTCAAAGCACGTTGCAGTTTCGTTAGGGTGATTTCATCTTTTACTTGTGCAAGATGTTGTGCGATCGCATCCTTCCACTTGTTTACATCCTCATCACCTGCCAAGCGATGAACGTTGGTAAAAGAGCGCACAATTTAACTATTATTTCCATTATCAAAATAGAATTCAGGAATCAGAATCTAGAATTGAATTCTGTACGATTGGTAGATGAATAAATAGGTTTAAGACCCCTACTCAAATTTATAACTGATCTTAAGATTTCCGGTTCTTCGGTTACTTTTATGGAGAATTAATACTAAAGTGCCAGTTTAATAAACTGCGTAATCGAAAATTGCTAAAGTTACGAAAGCCATATCCAAGTCTCTTAATTAACTTAAGTTTATGATTAATTCCTTCTACAGTACCACTCGTGGTTCTACCGTCAAAATAGCCTACTATTTCACCAAACCATCTAACCATTGTACCTATACTTTTCGGAAAACATGAAAGTGCATCATGCATCCAATCTAATAACTTAATTATGCTGTCTCCCCAAGATATAGTTGATTCAAATATGTCTCTAAATTCCTCTTTCAGTTTGTGCATTTTAGCTAAAATCGGTGAAACTTCCTGAGCAGATTTTAACTTCTCTTTTTGCTGAGCGTTTAAAGAATCTTCATTTTTAATGAAGCTATATTTGCTTTTATTTAATCCCTCTAATATTCTCTCTTTCTCTGATTTATTTTCTAGCGACATTGCTGCTCTCTTTTCAGCTTTACGCATAGCATCTAATTCATCATTGACTTGTTTCATAACATGAAATCTGTCAGCAGTTATATTAGCATTAGGCATTAATTCTTCTACTAAATTTTTATAGGGCAACCAGAGTTCAATACTGACCTCTTCGATTTGTTCAAGTATCTGAACTCCCCAGCCTCTAAGAACTTTCCGTATTTCTTCCATTCTTCTGGAATTGACTATTTCAATGGGTTTATGAGTGTCTAAATCTACTAATACTGCTAAATAATTTCCTTGACCTTTCACCAAAGCTATTTCATCTATGCCTAATCTCTTTACTTGATTTAAATTTATATTTAATATTTGTGAACCTTGATTTTTTAACATTGATTCAACTTCTTCATCACTCAAATCATTCTTTTTTGCTACGCTATGAATGTTGCTATTTAATACTTGTTGCACTACATCAACCGCTAGTCTCTTAGTATATGCTTTATTCTTTTCAACTCTGGCGAGATTAATACTTGCAATCCTGATGAGATATTATTGTTGATGGCTAGTATTGTCAAAAATAAGTTAATCAATTTAAGCTTTGATTCTATTAATCAATTTGTGGTTGGAGAAGATGCAAATTATCAGGGCGAACGCATCTAAAGTACAATAATCCTTTAATAGCAAGGGTTTGAGCATTTCTTAATAGAGGCTATTTTTTCATCAATATCCTTATTTAGCCAGGGTTTCAGATTTTGCGTGCGTTTGCCCTGTGCAAATTATTATATGCATTCCTTTGTTCGTGACTGGGTTCTACATCAGTTAACTCAAGATGGGTTGCAATAATGGATTTAATAAGAGGGCGATCGCGCGAACCTATAGGTGTTTTGCTCTAACAGTTGTTATATAATCCTCAAACCCTTATCTATTCGGCTTTTGAACAATGTCCAGGAAAATAGGGGTTCGCGCAAACTCTCAAATTCTTGCTGTGACTAGATTTGAGGTTTTTTTGAAAGAGGAGATATTGACAGGCGATCGCTGAAATTTAACAAAATCTTGTAAAATTTCTCTATAAAGAATCGTCATTCGCACCAACACTAAAGCACAAAAGACGATCGCACTTTAACATCAGATATAACAAGCAAAACAAATATTACCTGATATGCCAACTGCCACACTCAAGAATCAAGTGTCAACCAAAACTGACTCCAAAGCAGTCGCGCATTTTCTCATTGGGACACCAGGAAGTGGTAAATCTACTTTGGCGAAACTCATATCTAGCTTGGGAAATTGCGAAATCATCTCGACTGACGACATCCGCGAAGAATTATATGGTGATGCGACAATTCAAGGGGAATGGCAAAAAATTGAGGCTACCGCTATTCACTGTATTTGTACTGCACTGAGCTTAGGTAAAAGTGTAGTCTATGATGCTACTAATTTTAAGCGTTTTTTTCGCATGGACTTTCTAGTCAAAGTCAACACCCAAGTTGCAGAATGGGGATTAAACCAACCTAACTGGATTGCTTGGTACTTACAAACTCCATTAGAAACTTGCATTGAATGGAATCAACAACGCCAACGCCAAGTTCCCTCAAATATTATTGAGAGTATGTATAAGCTGCTGCAAGATTTTCCGCCAATTACTGGGGAAGGATTCGCCGCAGTCAATAAAATTGATGTTACCACAGCCAAATTTTCCGCATACAAAATTGCTAAACTAATTGCAAGTGTTCCACGTCAAATTGTCAATTTCCAAAATCGTTATGCAAATATCACACCCCATCGTTATAGTCATCTGCTAGATTTTGAGCGTTTGATGTATTTGATATTCTTAATCATTAACTATCCTGGGATTGGGGAATTTCATTTAACTAAACATAAATTATTAGAAGATATTCTTGGTTACGTTCCTAATTTTGCTAATTCTTTAGAAGAAATTACGACTATTATGGCTAAATTGCGGGGTGCAGTTTACGCCAACAAAGATGCTATAGCGGCTGATTTGGAATGGTTGGAAACTCAAGGAATTATCAATGCGACTTTCCCTGTTAACAATGAAAATGCTCAAGAATTTGATAGTGATGAATTGACCCTTCGAGTTCGCTCAGGGTCAACATCTTTAAGTGCTGTACACTCTTACTCAGACAAACAAGTTTTTGAGAGGTTAATCGGTACAATCCGCTTTATTCTCCACTATCCTTTTTTACCTAACGTGGGTGGTAGTTTGAAAACTCTGACTAAATCTCTTGCACAAGCTGGGGTAATTTATAACCCTAATAGCGAAAAAGCTACAATTCGTAAAGATATTGAAAAAGTTTTGAAACCTTATAAAATATTACCTGAATTTCCTATGCGTAGTGGTTATTTTGCTGGTACAAGTATCCTTTCTAAACCGGAATTAATTAAGGTATTTGATATTATTCAATCCCAAGCGAACAGTTTAAATGACCCCCAAGCTTTAGCAATCTACGAAACCTTTAAGCAGCGTTTGTTACAAACACATATTCTTGAAAATACTGAAAATATTTATCCAGTACGAGCGATTGCTAATAGTTCCATTATAGACCCCAAGTATCTTCATAGTAGCGCGTTAAGCAATAATCTTGCCCAATTGGAGACAGCAATTGTAGAAGGAAAACTTTTAGAATTACAACGGTTTGCAGGTGTAGGTAGATACACAGGAGATGAAAAAGATTTTTTCTTAGCGTATCCATTACAAATAGTGTTTTCTAACTTTGCTTGGTACTTGGGTTATGAGTGCGTCAGTGGTGAAACTTCTGGTTTATTGCGGTTTGAACGTCTGGATAGACTGTTTTTAGGTAGACAACAAACGAAGCAACGTAGTCGGGAAGAACAAGAAAAGACGTTACAAAAGTTGCAAAAATTATTTAAAGCTGGTGCAGGTATCCACTTGGGAAATAGCACCACTGACCAAAAATTGTTTCTCAGTACTGATAAACAAAAACGAATGCAAGTCTGCGTGACGGTGGAACTGTGGTTTAGTGATGGGATTTATCCTTTTATTACCGAGGGGACAAAACGGTTTGCACAGATGAAAATGTCGCAGCCAATTCACAAGACTACAACTAATTTACCAGAGTCATTGTTTTGTTTGCAGAAAACTGGCGATCGCAATCTTCCCCATCGTTTTCAAGCCACCTTTCCCAAGTGGACTTTAGACGATTTTGATTTGTGGCGATGGATTGTTGGCTTTGGCGCAGGGGTGAAGGTGGTAACTCCAGATGAGTTGGTGCAGAGGGTGAAGACAATAGGTGAAGGAATTTTCAATAATTACGACAGTTAAACTTCTACGGAAGTTTAATTAATGGAAAATTTGCATCATCATCATCTCAAAAAAAGAGATGGGATATACACATATCTCATCTCTTGTTTGAAAAATCAGAATCATTTAATTACCAGTATTTTGCTCAAGCCAAGTGACTAAATCAGTTACTTGTGTAAAATCCAAAAACTCTTCTCCCAATGCTTCTAATTGTGCTGTAGATAAGACTTGAATGCGCTTCATTATTGTGGAATCAATTTCGCCAAATCGCCGATTTAACATCCGCGTTAAGAAACGCAAAGCCTCTTGCTGTTCACCACGTTGTTCACCACGTTGTTCACCAAGTCTTTTACCCTTCTGCAAAATATACTGATAAATCACCGACTCTTGCATAGTCTCCTCCCGTAAAAATCGCAGAATCAAATCTTGCTCAAACTTTAACCCTGCTAATATTTCTGTATAAGCTGCCGTATTTTGTCTAGTCTCAATATCTGAAATTTTAGCAAGACTTTGAGCAACTTGCGATAATAAAGCAGGTGCAGAATCAGTTCTGGCTAATGGTGCTAATGGTAATAACCCCAAATTATTCAGAAATATAGCTGCATCTTGTTCCCACATTCTTATCACTTGATAGCGATGAGTTGTCGTCTCGCTGACATATTCTGTGGTAAAAGCGATTTCATCAGTTGTTGGTTGCAAGAAAATTACGACTTGTGTAACAGGAAGTTGATATTTCCTTGTCAAGCGGACGTAATAATCTAGCATCCGCAATCCTAGTGGGGTTTTCGATTTGATTGTGGTTTGAAATTCTAGATGTAAGATGCGATTTTCTGTTTGTAAGAATGTTACCGCATCAGCACGAATTGGTTCGATGCTCAATTCGGTTTTTAAGATTTTAATTTGCTGTGGTTCTTGATTTAATAACCACCTAATAAAATCACGGGGATATTTTTCTGCCAGGTTTTTACAGAGATTATCATATTCTGCCATTTACCAATTGAGGATAATGTTTATTAGATATAATCATTAATTATAAGAAAACTTGTGCCGCCAATTCACAAGACTACAACTAATTTAGCAGAGTCATTGTTTTGTTTGCAGAAAATCGGCGATCGCAATCTTCCCCATCGTTTTCAAGCCACCTTTCCCAAGTGGACTTTAGACGATTTTGATTTGCGGCGATGGATTGTTGGCTTTGGCGCAGGGGTGAAGGTGGTAACTCCAGATGAGTTGGTGCAGAGGGTGAAGACGATAGGTGAAGGAATTTTCAATAATTACGACAGTTGAAAATCAATCAAAACAATAGAATTTAAACTTCTTCGGAAGTTGAATTAATGGGAATTTTGCTTCTGTATAATCTCAAAAAAGAGATGAGATATTTGTATATCTCATCTCTTTTTACAATACTTCGGACAAAGTTAAGCAGCAATAACGCCGTAAGCTCGTAGGCTTTGGTAGTTAGGATGGGATTTAATTACAGTCGCACAAAGGCCTAACTTTGAAATAAACGTGTCGAGCAAATGGTCA
>JAHHHC010000007.1 GCA_019359515.1 Desmonostoc vinosum HA7617-LM4
AAATACCCAAGGGCATACCATCACTGAAGGAACCTTGTCCGATGGGGTAGACCAAGAATACTGCTGTTGCTGCTGCTACGGGGGCAGAGTAAGCAATGGCAATCCAAGGACGCATTCCTAAGCGGTAAGACAATTCCCACTCACGTCCCATGTAGCAGAATACGCCAATCAAGAAGTGGAAGATTACTAGTTGGTATGGGCCTCCGTTGTAAAGCCATTCATCTAATGATGCCGCTTCCCAAATTGGGTAGAAGTGTAAGCCAATGGCGTTGGAGGAAGGTACTACTGCACCGGAGATGATGTTGTTTCCGTACATTAATGAACCTGCTACTGGTTCACGGATGCCATCGATGTCTACGGGGGGGGCGGCGATGAAGGCGATGATGAAGCAGGTGGTTGCAGCTAGCAAGGTGGGGATCATCAATACGCCGAACCAGCCAATGTACAGGCGGTTGTTGGTGCTGGTGATCCAGTTGCAGAACTGTGACCATACGTTGGCGCTTTGGCGCTGTTGTAAGGTTGCGGTCATGGTTTTATGATTGCTTTTCGTTTACGTATGTATGTGTTAGGCGTTTGTGCCTATGAAAATAATTTACATTGCTTTACAAAATTTAATCAAGTACTTTAAGTTTTGTAAAACTGATTGCCAATATTAGCTTTACTTATCTAAAGGTTAGACATATATTGCTGAGGTAGTGGCGTGTCTAGCCTTAAATGTTATAAAAAAATTGTAGGTTGGGTTGAGGAACGAAACCCAACCTACGTCATTAAATCTAATGCACTAAATTAGCTGAAACAGTCCACTGCTAGCGCGACCAGGCTAAAATAATGTAATAAGTTTTCTTGTGGGGTGGGCCGAAAAGCCATTGGTGTCAACTTAACGCGAAACCGCACGTCCGTCAGGGATTATAAATCCCTGTCTCATAGCTAAAGTCCTCTGAAGAGGACTAAATAGCGCGAACATTTTCAGTCTACTGAAGTAGACTTGAGCAATTATTGACACTCCCCGTCCTGAAGTTCGGGGATTCTTGGATCGCGCTTAGTCCATCGACTTTACCCTCACCAAGCTTCACCTCGACGTGCCCCGCCGATGAGTAGAGAAAATTCCGTGCGCTCCCTAGAAGCCAAAACTTTCTCAGGATTTGCCGCCCGTTGCGAGACAGGTTCCTCCACCGAAGTGCGAGCCTCTGCCTGTGTTGCGGATTCCTCTAGTCTATCAAAAAGCCGGGAAACGAAGCACGGGGCTTGTACCTATCTTTTCGGTCAGGGAATTATATTCCCTGGCTGGCGAACAACACCCAATGAGTATGCTATTTTTGGCTTAAGTTGACATTAATGGCATCTTGCCCACCACGGACGGGCGAGACGCCCATCCCACAAGAGTTATTTTTAATGCAACATTTAAGGCTAGACACGTCACTACTGGACTGACACAGCTAAAATGATGCAATAAATTTTCTGGTAGGACAGGATGGAAAAACCCCCACAGACGGGCAAGATGCCCATACCACAAGAGTTTTTCTAATACACTATTTTAGTTATGTTACGCCACTACTAGCGTGTCAAGGCTAAAATTTCATACAAGGTAGGTTGAAACCACGGAGGATTGTGGGCAACCTAGTTTTCCCTGTTAAAAAACTTTTCTACGCAACGAACAAATATTTCTACGCCCATGATTAAAGCAGTTTCATCAAAATCAAACCGGGGATGATGATGAGGATAGGCTAAGTCTTTGTCTGGATTAGCAGAACCTAAGAAGAAATAGCAACCAGGTACTTCTTGGAGGAAAAATGACATGTCTTCGGCAGCCATAGTTTGGCATTCTGGGACGACACTCATAGGGGTTTCTACTACTTGTTCTGCTACCGATCGCACTAATTCTGTAATCTCTGCATTGTTGATTACTGGAGGGTAAAGTCCCCAGTATTTTAAGTCATAATTCGCGCCGTGACTCTGGCAAATTCCAGCAATAATCTGCTCTACTCGTTGTGCAAAAAATCCCTGATAAGTGGGGTTAAAATACCTGACTGTCCCACTCATTTTAGCTGTATCAGCAATTACGTTATGTTTGGTTCCTGCGTGTAGTTCACCTACCGTAACCACCGCCGAATCAATGGGATTAACATTGCGAGCGACAATTGTTTGTAAAGCGTTGACAATTTGAGCCGCAACTACTACAGAATCAATGGTTTGATGAGGCATAGCCCCATGTCCACCTTTGCCAAAAAGCGTGCAATTGAAGGACTCTACAGCCGCCATTAATGCCCCACTCCGAACGCCCACCGTTCCTAAAGGCAGATTATTCCATAAGTGCAATCCGATAATTGCGTCAACATCAGGGTTTTTCAATACCCCAGCATCAATCATCGGTTTTGCGCCCCCTGGTGATTCTTCCGCCGGCTGAAAGATAATTTTGACGGTTCCAGAAAAGTCTTGGCGATGCTGCTGAAGATAGTAAGCTGTACCTAGAGCGATCGCTGTATGTCCGTCATGTCCACAAGCGTGCATCACTCCTTGATGCTGAGATTTGTAGGGCACTTCGTTGAGTTCTTGAATTGGCAAAGCATCCATATCGGCTCGAATCGCCAATACTTTGGCAGTGGGGAGTTGTTCGCCTTTGATGGTGGCAACGATGCCAGTTTGAGCAATGCCAGTTTGATGCTCTATTCCCCATTCTTGTAAATTATACCGAACAAACTCAGCTGTCAGTTTTTCTTGAAAACCCAACTCTGGTTGTTGATGCAATCGACGCCGCCACTCGGTTAATTGTGGTTGCAATGAGCGGATTGCCAGCCGGATACGAGAGAGGTCAACAGAAGCAGGGTTTGGGAATGTGGAAACCATGTGAAGACAAGCTAGTTTAAACAAAGCTAACTTAGATTATCTTCTCAGTTTAATTGCTCAGAAAGTGTTGAGTGTTTCCAAATCTAAATCTGATGCCACTTTGGCAAGTTTTTCTAAATCAGCAGGGTGATCTAAATAAGGTATGCAGCCTAAAACAGGCGTATTAGTTAGTGATTGAATTAAATCTGGTGGTGTCCAGTCTGCTATTTCTGCATCCGAACGGGGCTGCACGCAGTTGATTACAATGCCTTTGAGATCCACGTGTGATTGTCTAGCTAATGCTACATTCGCAACTGCTTGGGCGATCACACCTAATCTTACTGGTACTACTAATATAGTTGGTAAACGCCATTCTCCTGCCAAATCAGCTACTGTCAATTCCTCTGTGACTGGAGAACCTAACCCTCCCAAGGCTTCTATAAGGACGAAATCGCGACGCTTTTGCAGATTTGACAAAGCTTGCCAGACAACCGCTAAATCCACAGAACGATTTTCCCTTGCTGCTGCAATGGGAGGAGCCAGAGGTGCTTGAAAATATAAAGGTGTGATTTCTTGTGCAGATTGTTCTAGTGTAAACAGCTTTTGATACCACTCGCGATCGCCTACTCCCGACTGAATCGGTTTCATGATTCCTAAAGATTGCTGTGGATGATATTTCTGCCAATAGGCTGCCAAAGCTGTAGTTAAAACAGTTTTGCCAGCTTCTGTATCAGTTCCAGTAATGAGTAAGGTGTTTGAGGGCATGGGAATTGAGAATTGAGAATGGGGAATTTTGTTAACGCAATGGTAGCGAGTCCGCGTTTGCTTTTAGCGTCTCGTAGAGAGCGTCATTTTGAATTGTTTAACTACGAATTACGAATTAACGTTTAATGTGAATTAAGTTGGGAAAAATTGGTCTTGCTGATGTCATAAATCTTTGCCCTCACCCTAAATCCCTCTCCCAGTTTGGGAGAGGGACTTTGAAATTGCTCCTCTTCTCCCACGGTTGGGAGATGAGGGCTATTGTTGCATTCATCAACGGTATTCTAATTCACATCAGACGTAACTACGAATTACGAATCACGTTAGCGCAGCGGTAGCGAGTCCTCGATAGCGTCAGCGTAAAGCCTGCGGCATAGCTTCGCTTAGAGCGACACAGGAGCGTCGCGTCATTACGAATTATTTAATTCGTGCTGCTTGTGGGGAAAGTTTCAAACCTTTGCTTTTTCCCTGTTCGGTATCATTTGAGGGTTTACAAATTCAATGCTGCTAGTAGTTCTAAAACGACTCCGTTAGTCCAGCCGAAGCCGATTTCGTTGGAACTATAGCCGAAGCAGATTTCATCGGAGACTTTAGCAGAACAACGCTCAACATCATATTTCTCAACTATGGTACCGTGACGCTCGAATTCTTTAATTACCATAGCCAAAAAATTGTGAGCGATCGCATCACCTTCTTGCTGATAACCATAACGATGCAGTCCCTCGACAGCAATCAATGTTAAGGGTGCCCAACCAAAGGGTGCGTCCCATTGATTACCTGTAACACGAGTGCTGGTGAAAATTCCTCCCGGCGCTTCAAACACATAGATGTTTTCGGCAACGCGTTTGGCTTGTTCTGGTGAAGCCATGCCCATCCACAGGGGATAAAATGTGGTGGCAAATTCGTAGCGGCGGCGCTCTCCATTTTGCAGGTGATAATCTAGGTAAAGTCCCTGTTTTTCATCCCACAGGTACTTATTAATTTGATTGCGGCGATTCTCTGCCCGTTCGCGCCATTGTTGCACCAAGTCTTCGTTGCCAAAAATCTCGTTAATTTGCGCTAAGTCTTGCTCCATTTGATACAGTAAACTGTTGAGGCACACGGGAGCGTAGTGCAAGATATCAATACTGAAAGGGCCAAATCGGTTGGTGATATCAAAGCCAGACTCACGCATGGAGCGATCGCCTTTGTAAAATAAATTGGTCAGTTCGTCATTTTCCCGGTCATAGTAAAGACTCACATCGTAATCTTCTACCTCAAAGGTGCGGTAATATTCCTTAACACGCTCATAGTGACTTCGCCCTTCCTCATCTCGCTCAGAGAACAAAACTTCCGGTGCGGGGCCGTCCCCAAAGGCATAAAATCGGGATAAGCCCGTCGCTGGATTAAGGTGAGGCGGTACCACCCAGTAATAGTAAAATCGCTCTAGCAAAGGCACAGTTGACTTCAACCATTCTTCATCTTGGGTATGTTGAAACAGCGTCATCACCATCATACTGAGGACGGGGGGCTGCGATCGCGACAACATGTAAGTCCGGTTGGAATTTAGGATAGTACCGTAATGCTGCACCTGATATAGCAGTTGTTCAACCTGGCTTTTCGCTAAATCCAATTCTCCATCTCGCAACAATCCCAGCAAGATAAAGTAACTATCCCAGCCATACATTTCATTAAAGCGCCCACCAGGCACAACATAAGGCCCAGGCAAATACAGCAACCCATGGCCTCGAATCGCCTCAACTTCTGCTGGTAAAGTGCGAATCGCAATCTGTTCCATATCCTTAGCAGACAATGAGCGCTCCAACACAGACTGAACATTGGGACAATCTTCTTGGGGCGAAATATAGACAATCCAAGGAGTACCGGGCTTGTGTTCTAACTTGTCATCTTTGGCTGATTGTAATAAATGTTCGTGCGATCGCGTTAACGTTTTCCACGTTTTTTTAATATGTGCCCGCACGGCATTGATTTGCTTAGTAGCAAAAGTTGATTGAGTGTTCATCATATGTTTTGGGAATGGGGGGACTGGGGATTGGGGACTGGGACTGGGGACTGGGGATTGGGGACTGGGGAATTAAGAGGACGCGGGGAGTATAAATGAAAGTTTCTCCGCGTCACCGCGTCTTCCCTCTACTCCCATTGGTATCAAGTTAACGTAGAACCAATGTCCCGCAAGGAATTGAAGTTCCTTGCTGATAGCAAAAGTCATTCTTAGATGACTGAATATCCCCCAAGATTTTGAGTCTACTTCAGTAGACTTGAGCTATTAGCCAAGAAATAAATTTCTTGGCGGGTGAGGAAGCCAACACCGAAGCTATTTCTAGCTTAAGTTGACACCAATGCCCTACTCCCCACTCCCCACTCCCCACTCCCTCAATTACTGACTAACAACGCAACTGGAAAATCAGCCAGGGCGGCACCAATAGATAATGTTCCTTTTGCCTCTAGGGGTTGCTGAGTCAGGACGTTTTTCCAAGTGGAATTACTGTTTGGTAATTCTAGCTGTGTGTCTTGCCATACCGATTCACCTAAAGGGTCTTTTCCTGGTTTGATCAGGCGAGTGAAAAAGCGAGGGGCGATCGCGATCGCTGTTTGATTGCCCAAGCGACGGGCAAAGGCAATAACTTGATTAGCGTGGGTTCCTTGAATTTCTAATGGGAGATAGTCGCCATCTTGAAATAACTGACGATAATCTGTTCTGGCTTTGAGTACTTGCGCTGTTAAGAACAGTTTGATTCTGCCGTCGGTCTTGTGGCTGAGCAAATCTTGTATTAAGCCGAGAATATCTGCCTGAATTTGCTCTTTGATGGCGCTTAAATAAGTACGTCGCTGCTCAAAATCTACAGGACGGCGGTTGTCTGGGTCAACTAAGCTCAACTCCCAAAGTTCTGTTCCTTGGTAGAAGTCGGGTACGCCAGTTGCAGTGGCTTTCAAGAAAGTTTGCGAGAGGGAGTTGAACATTCCATAGTATGCAACCTGCTGCTGTAGGGGATAAAAAGCTTCGAGAAATTGCCCCG
This sequence comes from Desmonostoc vinosum HA7617-LM4, assembly GCA_019359515.1. Lineage (GTDB taxonomy): Bacteria > Cyanobacteriota > Cyanobacteriia > Cyanobacteriales > Nostocaceae > Desmonostoc > Desmonostoc vinosum. The sequence continues at coordinate 6,603 of JAHHHC010000007.1, forward strand.
AAACCGCAGGATCTAGCACTTTTTCTACAAAGGAGGTGCAAGCTTGTTCGTATTCGCTGTCTGGCCGCAACCATGCAGTATGAACTTTCGCTTCCCGGATGGCTTTAATCATGTATTCCTTGACACGTTCAACGAAAGATGCATGTTCGTCTTCGGTAAAGGGAAAAGCCCCTACTAGTGTTTGATAAAGGAAATATTCATCGTTGCGATCAGGCATGGCAAAGCCGTGGCGATGGCTGCGATGTCCTTGATTAAAGTGACTCCAAATATTTACCTGTTCTTCCCACTCTTCGGGAATTTCTGACAGCACATTTAACCTGGCTCGCACATCTTCACCGCGCTTGGTGTCGTGGGTGGCTGTGGCGTTCATTGTATGGGGCCAGTTGGCTTGGTGCTGCTGGTTAAAGCGATGGAACTCAGCTACAGAAACACCAAAATGACTGGGATTTCCGCCCACTTCATTCAGTGATAGCAAGCGGTTGTAAACATATAATGTAGTGTCTTCTACGCCTTTGGCCATTAGGGGGCCGCTATATTGCTGCATTCGCAAAACAAAGTAGATCCATTGGTCGCGTTCTGTTTGATTGAGAGAGTTATCAAACTCTAATAACATCACCTTTTCGATAAAGTCCAGCTCGTGCTGCAAGAGGGGTGTTTGTTCCTTAGCGGCGCTAATTACTTCCCCAATAAAAACGCGATCGCCATCTTGAATGCCATCAGGGGTGATGTAGGTACGGTAAATCGGGAACAGCGTCAAAACTTCGGCGATCGCTCGTTTGAGTCCATTCAGTGTAAAGTCGTTGCCATAGCGATATTTGCTGGAAATATTCTTTAATAAACTAGCTAAATTATCCAGATCTCCTACTAAATTCTTATCTAAAATTAGTTGTTTTTTCTCTTTAACTAAGGATGAATAATTTACTTTTGCACCCAAGAAAGCATGGTAAATTTTATCGAACCAAGATTCAGTTTCCGATTGGCAAAATACACCATTTACATAGTTTAAAAAGTCGTATCCTGATGTGCCTTGAATTTTCCAGTTATTAGGCAAATCTTCAGTAAGTTCTAAAATCTTTTCTACAGTGATGTAAACATCACCCATCTTTTCTTGCAACCGTTCTAGATACTGGGTTGGGTGATAAAGCCCATCAATATGGTCAATGCGTAAGCCAGTAAATTTACCTGACTCAACCAATTTTTGAATCAAACTATGGGTGTTGTTAAATACGCGCAAATCTTCAACTTTGACGGAAATTAGTTCGTTGACAGTGAAGAAACGACGGTAATTCATTTCTTCCGCTCCTACTTTCCAGAAGGCAAGACGGTAAAATTGATCGTTCAGTAAATCATCTAGCAAGTTAAAACTTTCTGAATTTCCCGCCTCTCCATTAAAAGTTTTGAGGTTTTCGTCAATAAATTCGTGAATAGCATCGTTTGTAGTGTAGAGTTCCCAAACTAAACCTTTGATAAACGCGATTTGGTCTTGTCGCTGTTTTCCTGCTACTTCTGAAGGTACATTTTTGAGAATGTAAAGAACCCCTAATAACTTAATAAAATCAGGATGATTGCGTCCTAATGTCCGCGTGAGTTTGCCTAAATTGTAGGTGAGAAATTTGGTGTAAGACTCTAACCGCAGTGGTACTTTTAAGCTGTAATAGTTGACAGTTAAACCACTTTGTTCATATTGCAGTTGAATATCTCCGTTTTCTAAGCAGACACCATAAAAGTCTCCCAGCAAAGGAGCTAAAATTCGTTCTTCGCGATCGCCAAAAGGTGAATTCCAACAAATATCAAAGTAATCAGTGTAGCTAGAATCTGGGCCATGTTCCAAAATATCCATCAAATAGGGGTTTTCGCTACTGTATGCCATATGGTTAGGTACAATATCTTGTAGCCACCCCAAACCAAGGGATTGTAATTTGCTGACTAATGCCTCAAAAGACTCGGTAGTTCCTAATTGGGGATTGAGTTGTGCTGCATCTACTACATCATAACCATGAGTACTGCCAGTTCTAGCTTTAAAAATTGGCGAAGCATAAAAATCAGAAATACCCAAATCTGCTAAATAAGAAGCGATCGCTTGAGCGTTTTCAAAGCCAAATTCGGGTGTGAATTGAATTCGATAAGTTGCTGAAGGAATACGCATGGTTTTGTTTTTTGGGGAATAGGGACTGGGGAATAGTTCGTAGGTTGGGTTGAGGAACGAAACCCGACATTAACATTGCTTTGTTGGGTTGCGCTTCGCTTAACCCAACCTACTTTTCTGAATTACTGGAATAATAACTCTGTATTTGTAACCATAATTACGAATTACGCGCTTCGTAGCGGTAGGTTAGCGCAGCGTAAAGCCTAAGGCATAGCTTCGCTTAGAGCAAGGTAAGAGCGTCATTACGAATTAGTTTCATACAAAACTATCGAGGTAGATTGCAATGTCAATTCTTGCCCCACAGATAAATCCTCTGGTGCTTGAGAACCAGATCCCAACCATGAGGTATCTGCTGAGTCTAGGAGTTTGCGACTATTACCTGGAATTGGCAAAGTTACACTGACAGCAGATGAATTAAAATTCATCGCCAAAACTAACTCACTTGTCTCGCACCAACGCCGCACCATAACTAATTTTTTATCTTCATCGCTAGCCGCTTCTATAAAGTTACGGTCTTGTTTTAAAAGTGCTGGGTGCGTCTTCCGCAAATTAATTAACTGGCGATACCATTCCCACAGTATCTTGTGCTGACCTTCGTGGCGTAATTGCCAGTTGAGTTTAGAACGCAAGAAGGTTTCCGCCGCTTCTGGATCTGGTGGATCTTGTGCGTAGTGGAATGCTTCAAACTCTTGTTTGCGTCCAGCGCGAACGGCTTGAATTAAATCGGGATCGGAGTGACTAACAAAGTAGATAAAGGGTGCAGTTTCGCCGTATTCTTCTCCCATGAACAGCAGTGGCAAATATGGCGACAACAGTACAGCGCCGGCTGCTAACTTTAATCCCTCAAATGATATCCGCTCCCAAAGCCGTTCTCCTTTCATTTGGTTGCCGATTTGGTCGTGATTTTGAATACACACGACAAACTGTGATAAAGAGCGATCGCGGCAAGATATGCCATGAAATCGTTTACGGTGGGGAGCATAGCGCCAATCGTAGACAAAAGTATCTGTGTAAGCTTTTGCTAAATCAGCACACTTGCCAAAATCTTGATAATATCCTTGGCGATCGCCTGTTAAGAGAGCGTGCAATGCATGGTGAAAGTCGTCATTCCATTGGGCATCGATGCCATAGCCACCCAATTCTGGTGGACGAATGATTTGCGGATTATTCAAGTCACTTTCGGCAACTAGATGGCGTTGCCATGTTTGCCGCTGTGAAAAATTATCAACAGCTTCCGCTAATTCCCACAAAAAATGCTTAGCTCCTAAATCATAAATTGCATGAATTGCATCCAACCGCAAAGCATCAATGTGGAATTCTTGCAACCAATACAGCGCATTTTGGATGAAATAATTTCGTACACCTTGGCTATGGGCGTCATCGAAGTTCAGCGCGTCGCCCCATGGTGTCTTGTAGGTTTTGGTAAAGTAGGGTGCGAATTGACCCATGTAATTCCCTTCAGGGCCAAAGTGATTGTAAACCACATCCAGCACTACAGCAATGCCGTTTTGATGGCAGGCATTTACTAGCTGCTTGAGATCAGCAGGGCTACCGTAGGAATTTTGCACAGCAAACGGGTAAACGCCGTCATAACCCCAGTTACGGTATGTCAAAGCTGCCTCAATATGAGTATCGCCCGGAAACTGGGCGATCGGCATGATTTCAATGGCATTAATCCCTAGTTCCTGCAATTCTGATAAGCGGGGAATGATAGCGCTAAAGGTTCCTTCGGGCGTGAATGTACCAACATGGAGTTCATAGAAAATCATCGATTCTAGTGAAATGCCATCCCAAGCTTGATCCGTCCATGTAAACTGATGATCAACAACTTGAGACGCACCGTGAACGCCATCGGGTTGATATTGCGACGCCGGATCGGCATGGGTGTCTTGGCCATTCAAAACATACTGATACATTGTGCCTGGATACACATCATTAACTTTTGCTTGCCAGTATCCCTCTGCCTGATGTTTGAGTGCAATTGCTTGTTTTTGTGGTGTCAAAATTTGCACCGCGATGCTTTCTAATGTTGGACACCAAACTGTAAACTCGCACTCTCCGTTACCCAAGTAGTGAGCGCCAATTTTCACGCAGTATTCTCCCTGTAGATCGTGTGTTATGTCGAATAGCAGTCTGTGAGGGACTGGGGATCAGGGATTGACATTGCGTAATGTAAATTCGGATCAAGAAAATTATTTCCCAGTTTCCAATCCCCAGTCTCCAATCCCCCTAATTACAAACACGCCAGATAAAATCATGGTCGTTCTACCAGATAATTGGCTAGCATCGCAAGGTGGATTTTGGGTTGGAATTTTATCTACTTAAGGCATAATTGGTATTTGAATCACAAACTCTGAACCCTCATTTGGGAGGGAATTCACTTCTTCAGAATTAAACATGGAACGTGTTATCTCTGCTTTAGGAATCATATTTTTTGTCACTATCTCTTACATTTTCTCTGTGAAACGTAATGCAGTGCGTTGGCGCACAGTAGCATGGGGATTGGGATTAGAATTTATACTTGCATTAGTAATACTTAAAACTCCTTGGGGTTTAAATGTGTTCAAATCTTTGGGAGATATTGTTAGTAATTTTTTAGCATTCTCTGATGTTGGTGCCAAATTTGTGTTTGGAGAAAATTTTAAAGATCATTTATTTGCTTTTCAGGTACTGCCGACAATTATCTTTTTCTCAGCTTTTATCAGCGTCTTATATTACTACGGCATTTTGCAGCGAGTAGTGAATGTATTGGCATGGGTGATGATCAAAACGATGAAAACATCAGGTTCGGAGTCTTTATCTTGTGCAGGTAACATTTTTTTAGGGCCTACAGAATCGGCACTGATGGTTAAGCCTTACGTAGCTAACATGACGCAATCAGAACTCCATGTAGTGATGACAGGAGGTTTTGCTACAATTGCCGGCGGAGTTTTAGGAGCATATCTTTCCTTTGGGATACCGGCAGAACACCTAATTGCAGCTTTTTTTATGACTGCACCTACATCGTTGGTGGTATCAAAATTACTATATCCAGAAACAGAAACATCACAAACAGCTGGTAAAGTCAAGATGGATTTAGAGACCGATTACGTTAATGTAATTGATGCCGCAACTACCGGAGCAATTGACGGCGTGAAGCTAGCAGTTAACGTTGGGGTAATGATTATTGCTTTTTTGGGTTTGCTGGCTGCTTTCAATGCCCTGCTGGGATGGTTGGGGGCGCGTGTTGGTTTGGCGCAGCTATCATTAGAGTGGATTTTATCGTTTGTGATGGCTCCCGTAGCCTTTTTGATGGGTGTGCCTTGGGCTGATTGTACACAAGTGGGGGCATTGTTGGGTAAGAAAACTATCCTCAATGAATTTATTGCTTTCTTAGATTTAAAAACATTAATTGAGAGTGGCAAAATATCGCAACGGGCAGTAATTATAGCCACTTATGCATTGTGTAATTTTGCAAATATTGGTTCAATTGGGATTACTATTGGTGGCATTGCCGGGATGGCACCACAACGCCAACATGATTTAGCTCGCATGGGTGTAAGGGCAATGATTGGTGGATTACTTGCCAGTTTTATCACCGCTTCTATTGCTGGGATGCTGATTTAAAAGGACTGGGAATGCTCCCGAGCAACTCAGCTTAAACTGCTAAAATTTGCTGTGTTGTGAGAGTCAAATTTGGAAAAATAAAAGAAACAATTCTATTGTTACCTGAAAATTCTGTTTGCTTATAGATGCCATCAATCAGCAATAAAACAATAACTTGATATTTTTTCAGATCTACAATCCAATATTCAGAAATACCTACGCTCTTATATTCTTGCTCCTTAATTTTATAGTCTGTTTTTTGAGAGCTAGGACTAACAATTTCTACAGCCAATAGTGGCGCATCTTTCAAAACAGCAGATTGAGTTTTATCAGCTTTAACTTTAGTCTACTGTGCTTGAGTAATAACACATAAATCTGGAGTGCGAGAGCGGTCTTTCCCCGTTTTAGGGTTAATGCCTACATACACCCCCACATCACGTTTGACTATCCAAGGTTGTCCTTGTTTGCTAATTTCTGCTTTAAAAGTATCAGACAAAAAATCAATTACATCTGAGTGTTCGCCTGTTGGTAATGGAACCATCACTAGTTCTCCATCAACCAATTCATAGCGATTATCAGTCCCGTCATCGTAGGTAAGATATTCCTCAAAACTCAATTGTGTTTGTGTATTCGTCATAAATTTTATGACTCTTGAATTTTCGTGCTAGAGAGCGCTAGTAAAGCTTTTGGTTTCAAAGTAAAGCTTGCTATGGACAGGCAAGACGCCATTGGTGTCAACTTAAGCTAGAAATAGCTTCGGTGTTGGCTTCCTCACCCGCCAAGAAATAAATTTCTTGGCTAATAGCTCAAGTCTACTGAAGTAGACTCAAAATCTTGGGGGATATTCAGTCATCTTTAGATGACTTTCGCTATTAGCAAGGAACTGAAGTTCCTTGCGGGACATCGGTTCTATGTTAAGTTGACACCAATGGCTTTTCGGCCCATCCCACAAGAGGAGAATTAATGCAGTATTTTAAGGCAGTTGCGCGACTACCTGAAAAGCTAAAAAGATAAAGTTTATACGATAAAACAGCAGCGATCGCTTCGATCTTGGTAAATTAGCAGAAGCAATCAAATCAAGGCTAGCTAGCTGCAATCACAATGGTATCTAGTTCTACTTCCTTCTCGGATATTCAAAACCATTGGGCACGCCCGTTCATCGAGGCCTTGGCGGGGCGTGGTATATTAAATGGATATCCCAATGGCACTTTCCGCCCGGATAACTCAGTCACTCGCGCTGAGTTTGCCGCTATTATAGGGGCTGTCTTTGCTCTACCTCCCAAGCGGCAATATGTTCCTTTTGTTGATGTCCCAGCTAATCACTGGGCAATAAATGCAATTAAAAAAACTTACGAAACAGGGTTTATCTCTGGATACCCCGATAAACGCTTCCGCCCCAATGATCGGATTTTTCGGGGCGATGTTTTAGTAGCTATAGTCAATGGTTTGGATTTAGCCGCTAAGATCCAGCCTGACTTGCTGAATGCATTACCACAAATTTATCAAGATGCAGCTGCGATCGCAAGTTATGCTAAAAATCAAGTAGCGATCGCTACTCGTGTCGGATTAGTCGCCAGTCACCCCAATATCAAATTACTCAACTCGACCATAGCCGCAACTCGTGCTGATGTATCGGTGATCATTTATCAAGCTTTAGTCTATCTGGGTAAAGCACCAAAGATTAACTCCGCCTATATAGTCGTCCCCCAAACACTCACAACACCAACACCGACGCCAACACCGACGCCAACACCGACGCCAACACCGACGCCAACACCCACACCTATACCTGCTGGTAGTATCAAAGTTAGCCATCGGCGTGAGTTCCGGGGGGCATGGGTAGCATCTGTTTGGAATAGTGACTGGCCCTCAAAAGCAGGACTCCCCGTTGCTCAACAAAAAGCCGAACTCACCGAGATTATTAATAAATTACAAGCGCTAAATTTCAACGCCTTAATCTTGCAAGTGCGGCCAGAGGGAGATGCTTTGTATGCTTCTCAATTAGAACCCTGGAGTGCTTGGATTACAGGAACTCAAGGGAAAGCACCAGAACCATCTTACGACCCATTAGAGTTTGCGATCGCAGAATGTCACAAGCGTAATATTGAGCTTCACGCTTGGTTCAACCCCTACCGCGCTAAAACCAGCACCAAAAGTTCGCCCAATGTCCGCCCCCACATAGCTGTAACTAACCCAGAAGTAGTTTACCAATGGGGTAGTCAGTTGTGGATGGATCCAGGTTTGAAAATTGTGCAAGATAGAGCCTACAACGTCATTCTTGATGTTGTGCGTCGTTATGATATAGATGCGGTTCACTTGGATGATTATTTTTATCCCTATCCCATCCAAGGTAAGTCTTTCCCCGATGAGAAAACCTACGCCGCTTACAAAGCATCTGGTGGTGGACTCAACTTAGGCGACTGGCGACGGGCAAATGTTAATCAAATGGTACTACGCCTATCTGAAGGAATTAGAGCCACAAAGCCCTACGTCAAATTTGGTATTAGTCCCTTTGGTATCTACCGCCCTGGACAACCAGCAGGGGTGACTGGCTTGGATGCCTACGAGGTGCTGTATGCTGATTCTAAGAAATGGTTAGAACAAGGTTGGGTGGATTATATCGCCCCTCAACTTTACTGGCGTACTGACCAAACAAAACAGAGTTACCAAGCATTGCTGAAATGGTGGACACAAGTCAATCCCAAGCAACGACACATCTATGCAGGGAACAATATCGGTCAATTGGACGGTAAAGCTTGGAAGAATGAAGAAATTGAAAAGCAGATTAAGATTAGTCGCAATCTGGCGGGAGATTTGTCACTAGGGAATATCTTTTTTAGTATGAGTGCGATCGCTGACAATCGCCAAGGCATTTATGACAATTTCAACAATTCATATTATCCTAAACCTGCACTGGTACCTACGATGTCCTGGCAAAATCCAATATCACTAGCCCCACCAAAAGAATTACAAGTCAAAAACAGTAAACTAAGTTGGCAGCCTGGTGACGATAAACCAGTTCGTTCTTGGACACTGTATCGCAAAAGTGGCGACACTTGGACACTCCAACGGGTTTTATCAGCTGGTACAACCTTTGCCACCGTCGAACCAGGAACCTATGCTGTGTGTGCAGTAGATAGGTTAGCCAATGAAAGCGGGGGTGTAGTAATTTCAGTCAGTTGAGCAATTTGCCATAGCTCACAAACTTGCTCAACTCCTAGAATCAGAATCATCACTATCAAATGGGTAACACTCAAATATTCCATTTTACTGAGGGATTTGATGCGTTTGGCGTTCCCTCAGCATCAAGGAATTACGCCATAAAAAAAGAGGGACTTTCCCTCTGTGTAGGTTATTTATTTGTAGAACAACTTCTTATTCATCAATAGCTGGTGGGATTTCTTCATCAAGTTCTATTGCTGATGGAATCTCTTCATCCACTTCGGTTGCTGGTGGGATATCTTCTTCAACCGCAGCTACTACAGTTTCAGTTGCTTCCGTTTCTTCAGTTACTTCAGTTACTTCAGTTGCTTCAGTTGCTTCAGTTACTTCAGTTACTTCAGTTGCTTCAGTTGCTTCAGGTACTGCGGGTGCTGCGGTAGCACCTTGCTGTTTAGCTAGTAGCTGTTCTCGATACTTAGCAGCCATTTCTTCTGCTTTGTCGTAAACCAAATCGCGGTTTTTAATCATGTCACCGGGTTCTGGTTCTAGCTGCTTGGTAGACAAGGAAATCCGACCCCTTTCTGCATCCAAGTCAATAATCATCACCTTCACTTCATCATTGACATTGAAAACGCTGTGAGGTGTATCAATATGCTCGTGGGAGATTTCGGAGATGTGCAATAGACCACTGACGCCGCCGATATCAATGAATGCACCGTAAGGTTTGATGCCACGAACTGTACCAATTACTACTTCGCCAACTTCCAAGCGGTTCATCTTGCGCTCAACTAGCGCTCGACGATGAGATAGAACTAGACGGTTACGTTCTTCGTCTACCTCTAGGAATTTTAAGGGCAGTTCTTCGCCTACTAATTCTTCTTTGGGCTTGCGGGTGCTGATGTGGGAACCGGGGATAAAACCACGTAACCCCTCGATTCTGACCAATGCCCCCCCACGATTGGTTGCAAACACGCCAGAGCGGACAGTTGCATCTTCTGCTTGCAACTGACGCACGCGTTCCCAAGCCCGCATGTATTCAATGCGACGAATGGAAAGGGTTAACTGACCATCTTCATTTTCATCGGTGAGGATGAAAAATTCTCGCGTTTCGTTTGATTGTAAGACTTCTTCCGGGCTGTCTACCCGGTTAATAGACATTTCTTGTATAGGTATATAAGCTGCTGTTTTAGCACCTATGTCAATCAGAGCGCCGCGCGGCTCTATACTGAAAACTGTTCCTGGTACAATATCTCCAGGGCTAAAATGATAGTCGTATTTGTCTAGTAGAGCAGCGAAATCTTCGTGAGTGAATCCAATTTCTGTAGCGGTTAAGTTCTGATTGACCATGCTGATTTGTTCCTGCTTTTAGTCTCCGTAAAGGTTGTGTGGCAAGTGCGATGTATATGCAAGCATTTTTTTGGCAGTCTACAACTACATCTCTTCTCATCCTAGCGTAGAAAAGCTAGCCATAACACATATTAAGTCCCAGAAAAGAGATCATATCACATCTAACAAGATTAGTCAGTGGTTAATGTTCCAAAAACAACTGACAATCAAATACCCGCTGCCACCATGCCTGATAGCAACGGGTACTAGGTTTACATTTCCTTAAAAATCTGGTGTCTGCAAACTATTTATCTTTTCTCTCAAAGCGGGGGGGTTCGCGAAATGCGATCGCAAAGAAAAGAACACCTAATGCCAGGGTCAAAATCAAGATGTATGCAACGCTTTCCATATTACTAGTTCCTTCCTATCCAGCCAGTAATAATAGTGTATCAAGCTAGGGGATTGGGTATTGGGTACTGAGTATATTCGCAGTCCCCAGTACCCAGTTTGTTAGAGAGCTTCCTTCCGGCGGGTTGATTTGTCACCCACTTTTTGGAATAGACCCCACTCAACTTGCTCTTCTAGATCCGCGTCAACACCAGCAAATACATCTCGGTAGATTGTCCGAGCGCCATGCCAGAGATGACCAAAGAAGAACAACAGAGCAAATACAGCATGTCCAAAGGTAAACCAACCTCTGGGGCTGGTACGGAATACACCATCAGAGTTCAAGGTTTCCCGGTCAAATTCAAAGATTTCGCCGCCTTGAGCCTTACGGGCATATTTCTTCACGTCAGCGGGATCTGTAAAGGTTTTGCCATTTAAATCGCCACCGTAGAAACTAACGGTAACGCCAGATTGCTCAAAACTATACTTAGATTCTGCGCGACGGAAGGGGATGTCAGCACGGACAATGCCGTCTGCATCGGTCAAAATGACTGGGAAAGTTTCAAAGAAGTTGGGGAGACGGCGCACGGTCAACTCCCGACCTTCGGAATCTTTGAATACGGCGTGACCTTGCCAAGACTGGGCAATACCATCGCCCTTGACCATTGGCCCTGTACGGAATAGACCACCTTTAGCGGGGCTATTACCGACATAATCGTAGAAAGCGAGTTTTTCGGGAATCTGTGACCAAGCTTCGGAGAGACTTGCACCTTGAGCAACGTCATTTTGGACGCGACGCTCAATTTCTTGACGGAAGTAGTTTTGATCCCATTGGTAGCGGGTAGGGCCAAACAGCTCAATGGGGGTAGCAGCGTTACCGTACCACATAGTACCAGCAACAACGAAAGCGGCAAAGAATACCGCTGCAATACTGCTAGAAAGTACGGTTTCAATGTTCCCCATCCGTAGTGCTTTGTAGAGCCGTTCGGGGGGTCGTACTGAGAGGTGGAATAAACCAGCAATAATACCAACAACACCGGCGGCAATGTGGTGAGCCACAATCCCACCAGGGTTATATGGGTTAAACCCACCTGGCCCCCATTCTGGCGCTACTGGCTGGATGCTGCCAGTGACACCGAAGGCATCAGAAACCCACATTCCTGGGCCAAATAATCCGGTGAGGTGAAAAGCACCGAAGCCAAAGCAAAGTAAACCAGATAAAAATAGGTGAATGCCAAACATTTTTGGCAAGTCTAGTGCAGGTTCGCCTGTGCGGGGATCTCTAAATAGTTCTAAATCCCAGTAAACCCAGTGCCATACAGCAGCTAGGAACAACAAACCAGAAAGAATAATGTGAGCCGCAGCAACACCTTCAAATGACCAGAAACCAGGGTCAGTTGCTGGGCCACCTGTAACGCTCCAACCGCCCCAAGATTGGGTGACGCCTAGACGTGACATGAAGGGTAGCACGAACATACCCTGACGCCACATAGGGTTAAGAACAGGATCGCTGGGGTCATAAATAGCTAGTTCGTATAGTGCCATCGAACCGGCCCAGCCTGCCACCAAGGCTGTGTGCATCAAGTGTACAGAAATCAATCGCCCTGGATCATTCAGAACGACTGTGTGTACTCGGTACCAGGGTAGTCCCATCGACTACGCTCCTCCTCGACGAGTTAGTTTACAAAGCAGTTTTCTTACTGAGGTTTTGAGGTGCGAAAACCCTGTCCTTGGGGGATTTATGGGTTAATAGTCGCTTAGGTTGGGCTAACCTTACTAAGCGGCTATCTCACCGCCACTCATAAAACTCTCTGTTGTTTTTTTATTGCCAGAGCCTGAGTCAGACCACAGCTTAGTCTTGTGAGTTAGACAGAGTGGTCAGTCTGGCGATGCTAATACACTTGGGGTACTGTAACCCGTAGGATAGCGATCGCCAAGCAAAAATGAGAATGTTTTAAAAAGTGTAACTATTGATGGAATTGTTTGCAAGCGTGTAAATTGATGCGATCGCGTAGCATGTCAGTGTTATTTCGCTACCAACCCCAGTCAGAGATTTGATTTGCGTATTGTTACGGTTAGTGGGGATGAGGGGGATGAGGGAGACGCGGGGACGCAGGGACGCGGGGACACGGAGAATAATCAATTCCCCATTCCCCAGTCCCCAGTCCCCAGTCCCCAGTCCCCAATCCCCAGTCCCCAGTCCCCAATCCCCAATCCCCAGTCCCCAATCCCCTACTGCACCACCAATTGAATATTTTGCAGTTGGCACTTAGTCTCAGCTTTACCAAGGCGTTCGATGACTTGTTCGGCACTCATCAAACGCTTGAGTACTACTTGACCGATGGTTTTACTGGCTACTACTGGTGTTGTTGGCTTCACTTCTACGGTGAGAATGGCTTCTTCCACTCGATAAAGCCATAGCAATTCATTTTGTTCTACTAAACAAATATTCATTCGCTGAATATCTGGTTGGCGTCGCCATGCAGTTATTTGCCAAAGTCCATCAGATGCCCATACTCTGGCAACTATCCATCCCTCAGATAGAAAGAAATACTTCACTGTTTTAGTCTCACTATTTAAACTTTCAATCTGTTGTTCACAATGATGTTATGAATACGAGATTTTAAGTGGAGTTATGCAGCTTATGCCTCAGCAGCAACATCCAATTCTTGATGCATAGCACTTGAGCTACGGTCAAAGCTTAACAAACCTGTTCCCTGATGACTATGAATTTACGATAAATTTAGTCTACATTTTGAATTTAATAAACAAAAACTTTTGCACACTTAACAAATGACAAATTTTGTTTTTTGTCAATGATTGTTTGTAACAAAAACAATGTGCTTTTTTTAATTTTAAATTTACGCAAAAAAGGCATTTAAACCATCAATTTTACGTATGAAAAAGTAAAATCTTGCTAACCACGATACCTAGCGTGAGTGTTAAGCGTCTTGGTTTTAATTTTTAATTCTCCCTGAGAGGGTTGACAAATATTAATTTAGTTATGTGAAGAATTGGGTGTATGAGCCATAGATATAGTACGATTACTGACCGAAGAAGGCTTTGTTAAGGAACTCCAACAAATAAATTATCTAACTTAACTCAATCAAAACGACTTTCTCTCTCCCTGCCCCCTGCTTCTTAATTTGACCACTAATTTCAAAAAATTTTAATGCTATGGCCTGGTTTTCCTTGTCCGTGAACCGATGGGGTCGAATCATACAATTGTTATCTTTATTCTGTTTATGTTTATTTTTAGTCGTTAGTTGCAGTTCTCAACAAAATATCACTACCCCAGCACCTACTTCTACAGGTAGTGGTCGCATTACTATAGGTACAACGCAGAAACCGCGTACGCTTGATCCAGCTGATGCTTATGAGTTAGCATCCTTGGGTCTGGTGTTTAATATGAGCGATCGCCTCTACACCTACGAACCAGGAAGCACGGAAATTAAGCCTCAACTCGCTACAGCATTACCTAAAGTCAGTTCAGATGGTTTAACTTATGCTATCCCCCTACGCCAGGGAGTAGTCTTTCATGACGGCGCACCCTTCAATGCAGAGGCTATGGCGTTTAGCATTAAGCGCTTTATTGAAAATAAGGGTAAACCCGCCTTTTTGCTATCGGAAGTGGAATCAGTGCAAGCTACAGGTGAGTATGAGTTGACTCTCAAGCTGAAAAAACCTTTTGCAGCTTTTCCCTCGCTACTAGCGTTTTCTGGGGTTTGTGCAGTTTCACCCAAGGCTTATGAAATTGGTGAGGGAAAATTTCAGCCGAATATTTTTGTGGGTACTGGCCCTTATAAATTAGCCAATTTTGGCCCGGCATCAGTACAATTTGATGTTTTTGAAAATTATTGGGGAAAAAAGCCAGTTAATAGCGGTATTAACGTGCAAATTCTCAGCAGTGGGGTGAATTTATATAATGCTTTCCGTAAAAAAGCAGTAGATGTGGCTTATCTTTCTATGGATCCTGATCAAATTCGCAGTTTGGTAGAAAAAGCCAAAAAAGGTGATTGGCAAGCAATCCCGAATCAGGGTAGTGTGATGACCTACATGGCGATCAATCGCAATCAAAAGCCTTTGGATAACCCAGCTGTGAGACAAGCGATCGCTGCAATGGTGAATCGTTCGGTAATTCAAGAGCGAGTCTTGTATAATCAATCTGAAGCAGCCTACAGTATGATACCAACGACTTTAGATGTTTCCCTGCCAACTTTTAAAAAGCAATATGGCGATAGCAATACAGAAAAAGCTAAACAACTACTGACATCAACCGGATTCTCAAAAACCAATCCAGCAAAGGTAGAAATTTGGTATCGTGCTAGCTCTGCTACTAGCAGTTTAACGGCTATAGTACTTAAAGCTTTAGCTAAGAAAACATTAGACGGGATTTTGCAATTTGATATCATTGCTGTCGATTCTTCGACATTTTATCGACAGATTCCTAATGGTTTATATCAAACAGTTTTGTTTGATTGGTATCCCGATTTTTTGGATGCAGATAATTACATCCAACCATTTTTAGCTTGTGACAAAGGCTCAATAAAAAAAGGATGTCAAGACGGTGGTAGTAAGTCTTTGGGGTCTTTTTATTATAGCGATCGCATGAACAAACTCATTGATCAACAACGTCAAGCACAAAACCCAGAAGCTCGTAGTAAACTATTTGCCGAAATCCAAGAAATAGTAGCAAATGAAGTACCTTATGTTCCCCTTTGGCAAAGCAAAGACTTTGTTTTTGCTCAAAAAGGTATGAACGACGTTCAACTAGATCCCACCCAAAATTTAGTATATAAAACGATTACAAAGTAGTCATTTGTCATTTATCTAGTTACCAATTCCTAATACTTCTACTTCTCCTGTCAAAGACGCTACGCGTAGCTTGCTTTACCTTTGGGGTACGCTTAGTACAAGTCCCCAATTACGAATTACGCGCTTCGCAGCGTAAAGCCTACGGCATAGCTTCGCTTAGAGCGAGTCCTCGAGCGTCATTACGAATTACGAATTACGAATTACCCATATATGTCTCGTTCAAAAGCCATAACATATTACATAACTAGTCGCCTGCTTTTAGCTCCACTCCAGTTGTTAACTATTGTCACAATCGTTTTTCTTATACTTAGAGCTACACCAGGAGATCCAGCGGATGCAATTCTTGGTGGACGTGCGCCAGAAAGTGCTAAGGAAGAATTACGTAAACAACTCGGTTTAAACCTTCCTATTTGGTTACAATACCTCAATTATTTAGGGAAGTTACTACAACTCGATATGGGAAGTTCTATTAGTAGTCGAGGCCAGAAAGTATGGGATATTATCTGGCAACACTTCCCAGCAACGGCAGAGTTGGCGGTATTTAGTATTGCAACTGCTTTGATTGTCGGTATTGCGGTAGGTACAATTTCCGCTTCTCGTCCTGGAACACCTCTTGATGTAGGCGGCAGGTTATTTGGCATTATCACTTACTCACTGCCGATGTTTTGGGCGGGAATGGTTTTGCAATTAATTTTTGCAGTTCAGCTGGAATGGTTGCCTTTAGGAACACGCTTTCCCGCAGTTCTGCCAACACCACAAAATTTGACTGGACTATACACAATAGATAGCTTGTTACACGGCAATCTCACACAATTTTTTACTGCTTTGTACTATCTGATTCTTCCGAGTTGCACACTGGGAATTTTGCTAAGTGGAATTTTTGAGCGAATTGTGCGAGTGAATTTAAAGCAAACCATGCAAGCAGATTATGTAGAAGCAGCCAGAGCAAGAGGCATCCCTGAACAAAAGATTTTATTTTCCCACGCTTTAAAAAATGCTTTAATCCCAGTAATTACAGTTTTAGGATTGACATTTGCTTCTCTTTTGGGCGGAGCAATTTTGACTGAGGTAACATTTTCCTGGCCAGGATTAGCAAATCGCTTATATCAAGCGATTACCGAGCGGGATTATCCAACTGTACAGGGAATTATGGTATTTTTTGGAGCGATCGTGGTAACGGCAAGTATCTTAATTGATATTTTAAATGCTTATGTAGATCCACGAATTCGCTATTAGAGAAAATAGGGAGTGGGGAGTGGGGAGTGGGGAGTGGGGAAGAAATATTTTCGACGAAACCCACACAAAGGGATTTGAAATACCTAATTTTTGGTTAGTCCACGGAGGTGGATTAAGTTTTGTGTAGTAGCGAATTCTATTCACCCAATACTTTTAAAACTTAAGGCAAATTTCTGTCCTCAGAAAATGGTTCTAGTGTTTGATTAACTGGAGGAATATTTTGTTCTTCGCTAGTTGTGGGCGTTGGTGTTGGTATTTCTGTAGGGGTTGGTATTTCTGTAGGGGTTGGTGTGAGTGTGGGCGTCAATGTGGGCACTAGTGTGGGTATCAGTGTTGAGGTTGGTGTAGGTGTTGGGTTAAAGGGAGTTTCTAAAGAAACATTAAGGCTATAGTTACTAGCAGCAATTCCCGGATTGAGGCGTAACTCGATGGTGTATTTACCAGTTGTAGGTAGTGTCCCCTCATAAGATATTACTTCTTGTGATTGACTATCAATTGGTTTTTGATTGGGAGCTAAGATTGATAGTAAAATATCGCTGACTGGATCAACAATGACAGTGACAATTTGCCCCTTTTCACCCGCAAAAGTGTACTGAATAGTTTGGTTGGACTTGATAGTGTCCTCAACTAAAGTGATGTTAGTTGGCCCTAAATTGAGGCGTCTACTGTACACAACAGGCTGATCGTTGGTAAATATGGGTGTAGTAGGCGTAGGTGTAGATGTAAATGTTGTGCCACCAGAAACAACTGGTGAAGGGAAAGTTTGTGGTACTGCTTTTTCTGATGTATTCGACTGACTGCGGATAGCACTCACCAAGGCCCAAGAACCAAACCCAGCTAAGATAACTACAGCACTGCCAATAGCAGCGATCGCTAATGGATTATCTAAAACCGAGCGTTCACGGTTAGATGGAATTACTGGATCAGGTTTATCAGACGCAATCGGTGATTGTACTGAATCGGCGTGACCCACAGCCATCGTTTGGAAATTGGACACATTGGGCGCTGGGATATCGGGTTGATCGAGAAATTGTAACGCTTGAGCTACATCAGCGGCACTTTGGTAGCGATCGCCTGGTGCATAATTTAACATGCGATTCAAAACCAAAGCAAATTGTGGATTAACTCTTACCCACCTCTGCCAATGCCAACCTAGCTGGTTTTCATCATAAAGATTAGCTGGTTCTCTACCAGTCAACAACACAATCGCTGTCACCGCTAAAGCATATAAATCGCTACAAGCAAGAGCTTGCCCAGTTTGCATTTGCTCACTAGGAGAGTAGCCTAATTTTCCCACAGTAGTGACTGACGACGCGCTATCTGGAGATTGCAATCGCGTAGCCAATTCTTTGACCACCCCAAAATCAATCAATACAGGCTTGCTGTCGCCATCTCGCAAAATAATATTTTCTGGCGAAATATCTCGGTGAATAATCCCCCGGCTGTGAATATGCTCTAAGACAGGCAGCAAAGAGCGAACTAACTGCAAAATTTCTATCTCTGTGAAGGTTTCTCCTACAGCTTGTCTCTCACTCAGCAAAGTCCGGTAAGTCTTACCTGCAATATAGTCTTGCACTAAAAACAACCGCTGGTCTTGCTCAAATCGTTCACGAAATTTAGGAACTTGTGGATGGTCTATTTGATACAAGATCGCGGCTTCTCGGTGAAAAAGCTCTTGCGCCTTTTGCCAAGCCTCAGCCTCCATTGCCGCTGAAATCAATTCTTTGAGGGCGCAAAGCTCGTTAAAGCGCCTCTGGTCTTCTGCAAGATAGGTTCTACCAAATCCCCCCTGTCCGAGAATTTGAATTATGCGGTAACGATTTTGTAAGACAGTGCCAATTGTGATGGGTGGTTGCATGATCAATTGATTGAGTATATTTGCAACTGCAAAGAAAGTTACTTAAAGGATGAAGTACTTAGAAGAAAAATCTATATACGTAGCAATGGTAAACTCCGCTACTAAAAACTTCCAATACCCCGCGTTATTAACTGCCACACGCTTGATACACAAAGCACAGGCTTTTAAACACTGTAGCAATTTTACCCAAGATGGGCTGAAAGCATAAAAATAAGAGCTTTGTGGGAAATGCAGATGCTCTTGGAGCTGATGACTGTAAATTAAAATCTAAAATCAAGTCTGCTAGTTTATTAATTTGCCGCTAGTATCATAGAATAATCAGCTGCACCTTAGACGCTTATTTATAAGTGTTTTACTCTTTGGGAATCAATTTCAATATCACTCAAGCTGTCAAGACTTTACTCTCAGTTAGGAATAAGGTAGTTAGAAGCAGGAATCTACCATACCAAATTTTTGTCAGATTGGGGTTGTTGATCTCAATCCTAAAAATTTAAACAATAGAGCTAGTAGACAGAATTGATGTCAGTTAAACTCATAATGGTTGGTTCGTCAGAAAGATTAGATCATTAGCGAATGATAGTTTTATGGAGAAATGTTTAAAGTTTGTATGAAAGCTTCAACAAAACTCACAGATGTTTTCTTAGTCTATTTTTCGGTTAAATCTGCTAAATCTCTGATGATAATATTGCCATGAATGCACATCGAGGATCTGCTGTGCTTAGTTCTACCGCTTTTAAAGTGCAGCCGACTACAACAGGACTGACTGAGAATCATCGCCTACGGCTGTTTTCTGGCTCTGCCAACATACAACTGTCTCAAGAAGTTGCTCGTTATTTGGGCATGGACTTGGGGCCAATGATCCGTAAAAGATTTGCGGATGGAGAACTTTACGTTCAAATTCAAGAATCGATTCGGGGTTGCGATGTATATCTGATCCAGCCATGCTGTCAACCTGTTAACGATCATTTGATGGAATTATTGATTATGATCGACGCCTGTCGTCGAGCTTCCGCGCGACAGGTAACAGCAGTAATTCCATACTATGGCTATGCTCGTGCCGATCGCAAAACCGCAGGACGAGAGTCAATCACTGCCAAGTTGGTTGCTAACCTCATAACTCAAGCAGGTGCGGCTCGTGTTCTGGCTATGGATTTGCACGCAGCCCAGATTCAGGGCTATTTCGATATTCCCTTTGACCATGTTTACGGTTCACCAGTTTTACTCGATTACCTAGTGAGCAAGCAATTATCTGATATTGTGGTTGTCTCTCCCGATGTCGGTGGTGTGGCGCGGGCTAGAGCATTTGCAAAAAAGCTCAATGATGCGCCTTTAGCCATCATTGACAAACGTCGCCAAGCTCATAATGTCGCCGAAGTCTTAAATGTCATTGGCGATGTCAAAGGCAAAACCGCAGTTTTAGTTGATGACATGATCGACACTGGTGGCACAATTGCCGAGGGGGCAAGATTGCTACGTGAAGAAGGAGCAAATCAGGTATACGCCTGTGCAACTCACGCCGTATTCTCCCCACCCGCGATTGAACGTTTATCTTGTAGTGGTTTGTTTGAAGAAGTTATCGTCACCAACACAATTCCTATGGTAGAAAGCAACCGCTTTCCACAATTAGTAGTGCTTTCGGTAGCTAATCTACTAGGGGAAACCATCTGGCGGATTCACGAAGATAGTTCAGTTAGTAGTATGTTCCGCTAATCAAGAAAAGACTGTGATTTTTGTTATAAAACAAGAGAGCAGGGACTAGGGAACAGGGAACAGAATGTTCCCGTTCCTTTTGAGTTTCTGACTCAATTGGGGACTGACAAATAATAAAATATCCCATCGCTGCAAGCAAGCGATCGCACACTACTCACACAACCACCAGGAATGTTTCAAAACTTTCTTCTGGCACAGGCAAACCATCTTCCTCTAGGGCAGCAACATAACCTGTAATAGCCTCCTTAATGTTTGAAAGAGCTTCCTGTTTCGTTTTACCCTGGCTAACACAACCTTTAAGGCTTGGACATTCCACAACCCAGTAGCCATCTTCATCTCGATACATGATTACCTGCCTCATATTCTGGCCCACGCTCAAAAACTATCTATTACCATCTTTAAATTTTAAGTTTTAAGCACTTCAATGTAGCTGCGCCATAGAACAACACCTGAAGAAACTGCTTGAACAAGTACAATTTAGAAGCGTCTGATTCAAACTCTATTGGTTTGTGGAATAACAAATAGAGTCAAAGTAGTGTATTTTTGAGGAGTCTTAAGCTGTCGCGCTTATAAATTGCACTATGATGTTGTAAGTAAAAGCTTCAAACCCTCCCCCTTGCTCCCAGCCCCCTGCTCCCCTGCGGTCTCAACGCGCAAATTAAATGCTTAGCAGCTTACATATGGTACAAACTCCTACTCAATCTCTGACGCTAGAAGGGTTTCTCCAGTTGCCAGAGACAGAACCAGCTAGTGAGTACATTGATGGGCTAATTATCCAGAAACCGATGCCACAAGGAGAACACAGTGTAATTCAGACTGAATTAGCGCCTGCAATTAACTTAGTCGTCAAACCCAAACAGATTGCACGGGCTTTTACAGAACTACGCTGTACCTTTGGTGGACGCTCAACTGTACCTGATATTGCCGTGTTTCTCTGGGGTAGAATTCCACGCCGGGAAAATGGTGGAGTTGCGAACGTTTTTGCGATCGCTCCAGATTGGACAATCGAAATTCTTTCACCCGATCAAAGCCAAACCAAAGTTACCAAAAATATTCTGCATTGCCTGAAGCATGGAACTCAAATGGGATGGCTAATTGATCCAGATGAACAATCTGTGTTTATTTACCTACCGGATCAAGCGACTACTGTTTATGATCAACCGGAAACACGATTACCAGTGCCGGAATTTGCCCAAGACTTTCACCTCACAGTAGCAGGTCTATTTAGCTGGTTGACGGAGTGAGGGACAAAGAGGATAATAACTGATGGATATTATTAACACATAGTATATCAGTTTCAGCAATTTTGCTGAGAACATCTTGAGCAGAATTCAAATCAGAATTCATCATCCAAGCCAATACAGCATTTCTGTAAGCTAGGGTTCGATAGCTTGATTCTCAATTTCTTCTTGGTTGGGGTTAAATCCCCATTACAAAACTTAATTACGCGCTTCGTAGCGTAAAGCTTGCGGTATAGCTTCGCTTAGAGCGAGTCATCGATAGCGTTAGCAAAGCGGTAGCGTAAAGCCTGCGGCATCGCTTCGCTTAGAGCGAGTTATCGAGCGTCGGTACGAGCGTCAGCGTAAAGCCTACGGCATAGCTTCGCTTAGAGCGACACAGGAGCGTTGCGTCATTACGAATTACGAATTACGAATTACGAATTACGAATTATTTAACACTAGAGTCTCTAATTCTAAAACTACCCGTTCTAATTCTGTAACTATCTCAGTGTTTCCCGTCTGGATGAAAGTACTAACAAGTGCCCGATAATACCAAAGAGTTCCTGCTTTACCGCCTTGAAAACGTTGCCAAAGAGATTCATCCAACACCCGATAATCTTTGAGAATAGAGCGGGCGTTGTAAAGTTTATCAGCCACCGATACAAGTAGCACTGATGGGGAAGCAGTGGGAAGATGAGCAAGATATGCTTCCTTGCGCTGTCGCCATGGAGGTTTTGGTATAGTATCGGCGTCGGTGCAACCATCCACAATCGCTGTAACATTGTCTCCAAAACGGCGGCGAATTTCTTCTCTAGTTGCCGCACCACCTTGATCTTCTATAGCATCGTGCAAAAGGGCTGCTATAGCTTCATCTTCATTAGCCCCATATTCTAAAGCAATACTGGCAACGCCCAATAAATGGGCAATGTAGGGAATACCCGAACCTTTACGAACTTGGTTAGCGTGGAGTTGGGTAGCGTAGGTAAGAGCTGCGGTAAAGCGTTCTGAAAGCATGGTTGCGTAGGGAGTGGGGATGAGGAGGATGAGGGGGATGAGGGAGATGAGGGAGTAAAAAGTTGACAGGCAGGGGAAAAATCACAAACACCCACTCCTCACCTTTCACTTCCAATTCCCTATTAATTACGAATTACGAATTACGAATTACGTTAGCGAAGCGGTAGCGAGTCCTCGATAGCGAAGCGTTAGCGACACAGGAGCGTCGCGTCATTACGAATTATTTAATTACGAATCTGCACAGGCATTGCTAAATATGTCATTTTTAAGCCACCCACTGGTGTAAAAATTACTGGGGTTAAGCTTTGATTGAGGTGGATTTGAATTTCAGAAGATGGTAAAGCTTTTAATCCTTCCATCAAATATCTAACATTAAAAGCTATTTCTATATCTTCCCCAGAGATTTGTGCTGGCATTGACTCTCTACCACTGCCGACATCTTGTAGTTCACAAGATAAGGTGATTTCTTGGGCTGCACTATCAATGCTAATCTTGACAATATTATTCTTTTGATCTGCTAGTACAGCAATTCTTTCTAAGGTGCTGAGGAATTGGCGTCGCTCAATTGTGAGTTGCCGCTCGAATTGACGCGGAATCAGTTGCCGATATGTAGGATATTGTCCTTCTAGAGTGCGACTGGTCAAGCGTTGATTTTGCCAGGCAAAGACAACTTGACCTTGATCGAAATATAGAGCTACAGTTTCCTCTGATGATGAATGATGAGCCAACATCCGCTCTAGTTCACGCATCGCTCTACTGGGTACTGTAACCTGTAGTTGGCTTTCGTTACCAAGGGGACTTTCGTTGGTGGTTTCTACGACTGCTAAGCGATGTCCATCTGTGGCTGCAAATTCTAGTGTATCTTGTTTGACTGTTAAATGTACTCCTGTGAGTACTTGCTTGGTTTCATCACTGCTGGTGGCAAATAATGAACCCCGCAATCCTTCAATTAGTGCAGCTATGGTGAGGTGGAGGACTTCGGTATTTTCAATGATAGGTAGTTCGGGAAAATCTTCAGCCCCCATTGCTCGCACTTGATAATGTCCACTTTTGGGTGTGAGTGTGACGATTAAACCTTCGCCACTGGATGTTGCACCTGTAACGGCTGATTCATCATCTAGGGTGATTTCTCCCTCTGGGAGACGAGAGGTGATGTCTACAAGTAATTTAGCAGGAAGCGCGATCGCTCCTCCTTCCCATACCTCAGCATTAAAGCTGGTGCGGATACCTAAACTAAGGTCAAAGGCTGTTAAGCTCACCTGGTTGGTTTGAGCATCTGCTTGTAGTAGCACGTTAGCTAATACCGGATGAGTCGGTCGTGACGGGACAGCACGACTAACTAGTGAGAGGTTTGTACTAAGATCGCTTTGGGCACAAACTAATTTCATAATAATTCGTAATTCGTAATTGAAAATATAGCAATATTTACTTAGAAAATTTAATACTAGCAATTCAAAATCTAGTGTTTGGTTATGATTTTACTGTGCGAAAATGCTTAAAGGCGATCGCTAACAACTCAAGCCAAGGGAAGACAAAACCGAAACATACTACCAACTCCTAGTGTACTTTCTACCTGAATTTGACCAGCTTGCAATTCAATCAAACGGCGAGAAATCGTTAAACCAATACCAGTACCTCCAGAATGACGTGCCCGTGATTGATCAGCTCGCCAGAAACGCTCAAATACATGGGGCAAATTCTCCGCAGCAATACCAATACCTGTATCAATTACTGCAATCCATAATTGAGATGCTGCAATCCACGCACGTACAGTAATTGTACCTTCACTGGTATACCGTACTGCATTCCCCAGCAGATTGACTAGTACCTGTTCTGTGCGGTCAATATCCGCTAATACAGGAGGCAGTAAAGATGGACATTCCAAGTATAGAACTGGCCCATCTTCCAATAATTGATCGCTAAATCTTTCGACTAAAGACTCTAACAAAGGACGCAGATTAACTGGTTGGATATTAATAGGCAAATAACCAGCTTCTGCTTTTGAGAGTTCTTGTAAATCATTCACCAACCGTTCTAAACGTTTAGTTTCTTTTGCTAAACGCCGATAAATCTCAGGAGATGCTTCAATTGCCCCATCAGCAAGTTCCTCTAAGTAACCACGCACGACTGTCAGCGGTGTCCGTAATTCATGAGTCATGTCTCCAATCAATTCTCGTCGTCGGACTTCCACTCCTTCCAAACTGGCTGCCATGCGATTGAAACTAGCACCCAGTCGATTGAGTTCTGGAATATCAGATAGAGGCAACCGGGCATTCATCTGACCAGTAGCAAACTTTTGGGTAATTTGTTCCATCTCATTCAACCGCTGCATAATTCGTCTGGACACCCAATAGCTTAACCCTCCAGCGGCAGTAGTCCCTACTATAACTGACCAAAGAGTGCTGCGCTGCCAAGCAGTTTCAAATCCTTGAACCAAATCAGTGCGGATATTGATTAAATCTATTCTTTCGCTTTCTAATCTTTCTAAATGTAGGACAAAAAAGCGCGGAGAGGAAACTTTGCTCATGATCACAAGACTAATTATCCCCACTATCATCACTACTAGATGGGAGAAAAATAGGCGTGATGCTAAAGGTAAGGATTTCGTCCAACGCAGTCCCGTCTTCATGATGCTTAATGCATGAGGGGGTCTTCAAATTTATAGCCGACTCCAACAACAGTTTTAATAAAAGTAGGGTTTGCTGGGTCAGGTTCAATCTTTTTTCGCAACCGAGCTACATGAGTATCAACTACTCGTTCGTCACCAAAAAAGTTATCCCCCCATAGTTTATCAATTAGTTGAGTGCGGTTCCAAACCCTATTGGGGCTGCTGACAAAGGTGGTTAACAAATTAAATTCTAAGGTAGTTAAATCTAGAACTTCTGGCTGTTGGTTGTTCATTTGACGACTAGCTGTACGCTGGTCTATGTCTACTATAAAATGTTGGGTACGATTAACTTGATGTTGTCCCCCTTGGCGCAGACTACGCCGCAGTAGTGCCCGCACTCTAGCTACTAACTCTCTGGGACTAAATGGTTTGACCATGTAATCGTCTGCACCAGTAGATAAACCAATTACACGATCAATTTCTTCGCCCTTAGCTGTAAGCATTAAAATGTAGGGATCTTTCGCACCAGGTTTTTGGCGAATTCTCGCACAAACTTCTAGCCCATCCAAACCAGGAATCATTAAATCTAAAATAACTAAATCAGGTGGTAGTTCCTGAAATATTTTTAAGGCATTTACACCATCACAGCTAATCCGACAAAAAAAACCTTCTTTTACTAAAGTAAGTTGAATTAAATTGGCAATTTCTGGTTCATCTTCGACTATTAAAATATCCATTTTTATCGAGCTTGAGCAAAATTTGTGATTTTACTTTTAGGTAGTTTCTACAATTTTTGCAGATGTATTTTTTGATTAAAGATTGGAATTGGAAGGTGTGCGATGATTGTAGCCTAAATGAGTATCTTTTTGGATGTGTTTTTTAATACTGTCGATATCGATGAAGTAGTCAGCAACATCAATGAGACTATCGCTGGTTATGGTTCGCAGACTTACAATTTCTACCCGCACGCCCGTGCTGCTGATGGCATTCACAGCATAGGCTAAATCTCCATCTCCACTGACTAAGACAGCAGTATCGTAATAAGGAGCTAGACTAATCATGTCCACAGCAATTTCTACATTCAGATTTAATTTTTTTAAGTTATCTACTGGTGGGGCTGTGTCTTTGGTGACTACGCGATAACCATGACGACGCATCCACAATAAAAAACCTTGTTGTTTTTCGTTGTTGAAATCAACTCCAGTGTAGAAGAAGGCACGTAATAGCCGCGAACCGTTTGTTAAATGACAAAGCAATTTCACATAATCAATCTCAATACCAAGTTGTAAAGCTGTATGAAAGAGATTCAACCCATCAATAAAAATAGCAACTCGACCACGATTTAAGCCATTAAAAGTAGAATTTTCAGCTGTAGTATCTGGCATTTTAGAGTCTTGACTTTTGACATTATTAGTGACTGAAGGTTTTTGCTGCCAGTGTGGTTTATCTTTAAGGCTTTTATATTCATGAAATTCACTTGCCTGTTTATTAAAATGGTTAATGGTCACTTAATACCTCTAGATTTTAAACTCAAAATAATTATCTGTGGTCTGTGCTGAATTATAACCCTAGCAGGAAATGGTCTTCGGTCGCTGAACGCAAATAAACTTAACTTGCTTGGACTTGAAAGAATCCCAGGTACACAGCTTGAGGTTTTTTACTGATTTAAGCGCTAGTTTAGCAATCTATTTCCCCCTGTTCACAGATATGCTGGTCTTCATACACATTGAAAGCACGCAATTAGGCTAAAGGAGATTGTTCTTGGGTGAGTGGTTAAATTAGCGATCGCCATTAGCCCATCTTCATTTTAACTCCATATTTCAAGAATCATCCTGGCAGAAAACTTCTCTATATTGATTTAGTGATATTGCTCACAAAGCTTCTCAAGCCGAGATTAATGAATAGAAAATTTTAATAATTGAAGTCAAGTATCTCCAGGTAATATTTTGATATATCAATAGTAAGGTTAATTGAGATTTGTGTTCATACCATCTCTAGTCTGGGAAAAATCTAAAAACTTTCTTCAATTTTGGGCTGAAGATACATTCTTATATTAAGTATAGTGACTTGAATTTAACTTAGCCCCAATGGAAGGGAATGGGGAACTTGTACTGAGCAAAGTCGTACCCTTCTCCTTTGGAGACACTAACGCGAACGGGATCTTGCTATGCGTAGCGTCTTTGATAAAAGAAGTATGGGTGTTTGTTATTTCTCCCCCTGCCTCTTATCAACCTGATTATGGAATAATGACAATGCAGATTACCCAGAGTCTCCATACAGCTATTCTCGTGACTGATTTAGAACGCTCTGAACACTTTTATGTCCAAGTGTTGGGGTTATCTAAAATTAATCGCTCGTTGAAATATCCTGGTGTCTGGTATCAAGTTGGTAGCTATCAACTTCATTTGATAGTTGCGCCTGTCACTCCCACCGAAAACCCAAATGCCAAATGGGGGCGCAATCCCCACATCGCCTTTTCAGTCGTTGATTTAGATAATGCTAAAGAGGAATTGCTCAAACAAAATTATCCCATTCAAGCCAGCGCCTCCGGTCGTGCCGCCCTCTTTATTCAAGATCCTGATGGGAATATTATTGAACTGAGTCAGCAGTGAGGGATGAGGGGGATGAGGGGGATGAGGGGGATGAGGGGGATGAGGGGGACGCGGAGAATAATCAATAACAATTCCTAATTCCCCTACTCCCTACTCCCTACTCCCTACTCCCCATTCCCAATTCGCATGAAAATCATCGCCTACGTCTACATCGATCCTTTAATAGAACCTGCTACTGAGCAAATTAATTGGAAATGGGAGGTGGATCGGGTTTATGAAGATTTGGGCAAGCGATCGCAGCTACAACAATTACTTACTGATTGTAAAATCGAACCAGCAAATTATCTGTTACTCCGGCGTTTGCAAGAGTTGGGTGATACTGTAGAGCAAGTGAGCGATCGCTTGCATGAATTGGAAGCAATGGGAGTAATGATTATCGCCACTGAGCAACCCTACACTTCAGAAAACTCTCATCTGCGGGTTGAGTTAATCGATTTGCTACAGGAAATTCAACGTCAGCAGCGCAGCCGTCGTATCCGCCAAGGACATGCCCGCAGTCGTCTTGATAATGCACCCCCACCTGGCAAAGCTCCCTATGGCTACCGCAAGGGTAAGGAAAAATACATTATTGACCGTAGTACATCACCTGTAGTCAAAGATTTTTTTGAACATTTTTTACTCTATGGTTCTCTGCGGGGTTCAGTTCGCTACCTGGCGAAAAAATATGGCAAGAAAATTTCTGTCACCACTGGACGACGCTGGTTAACTAATCGAGTCTATCGTGGTGATACAGCTTATCAAAATGGTGAAATTATCTCTAATACTCATATTGCGATCATTTCCAAGGAAGAAGCAGCCCAAGTTGACCGACTTCTACGCCGCAATAGCCGTTTACCACCCCGAACAGCTAGCGCACCGCGTTCTTTAGCTGGGTTAGTTGTGTGTGGTGAGTGTGAGTCATATTTGACAGTTACCCGTGTTACCCAGCATCACCAAGATCAAGAGTATCTTTACCTTCGTTCTCCTAGCTGTCCCCGACACCCCAAATGTCGAGCTATTGCTTATCAACAGGTTTTAGAACAAACTATTGAAACGGTCTGCCGTGATTTACCCCTGGCAGTGGCAGGGATGAATTTTCCCCAGTTGGATGCTGTTAAGAATAGTCTAGGGGAAGCGATCGCTCGTCAGCAAGAAATACTTGCTCAATTACCTGATTTAGTCACCACAGGCATTCTAGATACCGAAACAGCCAAGTTAAGAGCTTATAAACTCCGCACAGAAATTTCTGCACTCCAGGCCAAGCTAGCGACTCTACCACCTGTAAACTTGCGTTCTGTCGCCCAAGCTGTTTCAATTGCTCAATTCTGGTTGGACTTATCAGAAACAGAACGCCGATTTTACTTTCGAGAATTCATTCAGAAAATTGAGATTATTCGGCAACAGCAAGAGTGGGAATTGCGAGTGGTGTTTATTTTTTGAGTATCCTGCCCATTTATGCCGAAATTTTTTGCTTTTTTGATTCTGGAGTCATATGTGTTGGACTGGTAGTTTATGTAGTCGCACTGATATAAAGCGTTTATTAGATGAGTCATACCCATGTCAAAACCATTTTAATTCTGGCAGCAAATCCGACAAATAGCTCAAGGCTGCGACTTGATGAAGAAGTTCGAGAAATTGATGAAGGATTGCGACGCGCTCACAAACGAGAGGAGTTTAAATTAGAGCAAAAATGGGCAGTGCGATCGCGTGACTTCTACCGAGCTATGGTAGATTATCGGCCCCAGATAGTTCACTTCTGCGGACACGGAACTGGGCAAGATGGGATTGTTTTAGAAGATGAAACAGGACAGCTAGCATTAATCTGTGCAGACACACTGGGGAGTATGTTTAAGTTGTTTGCTACTAGAGGAGTTGATTGCGTAGTTTTAAACGCTTGTTACTCACTCATGCAAGCAGAAGCAATTAGCCAACACATCAACTATGTGATTGGCATGAATCAGACAGTAGGGGATAAAGCAGCTATTGCTTTTGCTGTAGCGTTTTATGATGCGATCGCTGCGGGGGAAGAGGTAGAATTCGCCTATGAGCTTGGCTGTTCTCAAATGATTGCTTTTTCGGAACAGCAGATTCCGGTACTGAGAAAAAAACAGTCAATTATCCCTACAGCCTTCCAACCAGAAGTTATTCCTCCTAACCCCTACCAAGGATTGTCTGCATTTGGGGAAGAAGATGCAGCATTCTTTTTTGGACGAGAGGTGCTTGTGAATAACTTAGTGCAAGCAACTCATGCTGAGCCGTTGGTAGCAGTGATTGGCCCTTCTGGTAGTGGTAAATCTTCTGTGGTGTTTGCGGGACTAATTCCGCAATTGCGAAGTCAAGGAAGTTGGCTGATTGAATCTTTTCGTCCTGGTAATCAACCGTTTTATCAGCTGGCTTCTGCATTGGTACGTCAATTAGAACCAGAAGTTAGTGAGACTGAAAAATTGCGATCGGCAGTTGGACTAGCAGCAGATATGCAGCAGGGTAAAGTTACTTTGCTACACGTAGCGTCTCGGATTATAGAACGTAACTCAGATAAACGTCTGCTATTGTTTGCTGATCAATTTGAAGAACTGTACACCCTTTGTCAGAAAGGAGAACAGGAAAGCTTTATTGATACGTTACTCCAAGCGATCCATCATCAAAGGATCACGGTGGTTTTCACTTTACGCGCTGACTTTTACGGCTATGTCCTCTCTAATAGAGCTTTTCGGGATGCATTGCAGGAGTTTACACCCCAGCTAGTCAGTTCCATGAGTCGAGAGGAACTACAAGCGGCGATCGCTCTACCTGCCCAAAAGCTGGAAGTACAATTTGAGGCACAATTACAAGAGCGAATTTTGGATGATGTGGGACTTGAGCCGGGAAATTTACCACTGTTGGAATTTGCTCTTACCCGACTATGGTCAAAGCAGCAAAACCGGATATTAACTCACCAAGCATATACTGAAATTGGCGGTGTGAAACAAGCATTAGCTAATCATGCCCAGCAGATTTATCATCAACTGAGCGTCACAGAGCAAAAGCAGGCACAGCGAATTTTTGTCCAATTAGTGCGTCCTGGGGAAGGAACGGAAGATACTCGTCGATTAGCTACCCGCAAAGAAGTTGGGGAAGAGAATTGGGTATTAATAAGTTATTTAGCAGGATATCAAGCCCGTTTAGTTGTTACGGGACGCGATGACAACTCAAAAGAAGATACGGTAGAGGTTGTCCATGAAGCGCTGATTCGAGAATGGATCACTCTGCGCGAGTGGATGAATGCTAATCGTCAGTTCCGCGTTTGGCAGGAACGGTTAAAAGTAGCCATGCTGGAGTGGAAAAACAGCAGTCATGATTCTGGGGCATTGTTGCGAGGTGTGCCGTTAACTGTAGCAAAAGATTGGTTGCAAAAACGCTCAGAGCAAATGACGCAACAGGAGCGAGATTTTATTGCGGCTAGCACCAGTCAACGGGATAGGGAGAAGCAAGAACGCGATCGCCAAAGGCAGATGAGAGCGATCGCCGCTTGTTGCTTCTCTGCGATTACCCTAATTTTAGCTGGGGTAGCGAGTTTTGGTTGGCGGAGTGCTGCAATCAGAGAAATTACTTCTCTGATTATTACTGCCGATGCATTGCTGAACTCAAATGAACAAAAAGCTCTCAAAACCAGTTTAAAAGCTGTTGAGAAAATGCAACATATACCTTGGGTAGATACCGATACCCGCACACAGGTAGAACTGACATTACTCAATACAGTTGACAATGTTGCCGCCCCAAACACCTTGGGAGGACACGCCAGCGCGGTTTATGGCGTCAGCTTCAGCCCGGATGGCAAAATGCTAGCCTCTGCCAGTGATGACAACACAGTGAAACTGTGGAATACCGCCACAGGCAAAGAAATTAAAACCCTGTTTGGGCATACAAACATAATTAATGACGTCCGCTTTAGCCCAGATGGCAAAATATTGGCTTCTGCTAGTTATGAAGGCACAGTCAAACTATGGAATATCGACACAGGTCAAGTCATTAATACCTTCACCACTGGTCATGCAAACGCGGCTATGGGCATCAGCTTCAGCCCGGATGGCAAAATATTAGCTTCTGCTTACGGTGACAAGACAGTGAGACTATGGGATACCGCCACAGGTCGAGAAATTAAAATTCTCTATGGTCATACAGACTGGGTTAATAGTGTCAGCTTCAGCCCGGATGGCAAAATCCTGGCTTCTAGTGGTAATGACGGCACAGTGAGACTGTGGAATACCGACACAGGTCAAGAAATTAAAACCCTGACTGGGCATAGCAGCTGGGTTTATAGCGTCAGTTTCAGTCCAGATGGCAAAATCCTAGCTTCTGCTGGTCGTGACCGCATAGTCAAACTGTGGGATACCGCCACAGGTCAAGAAATTAAAACCCTTTCTGGTCACAGAGACTGGGTTAATAGTGTCAGCTTCAGTCGAAATGGCAAAATCCTGGCTTCTGCTAGTCGTGACAGCACAGTCAAACTGTGGGATACCGCCACAGGTCAAGAAATTAAAACCCTGACTGGTCATACAAACGCGGTTTTGGACGTCAGCTTCAGTTCAAATGGCAAAATGCTGGCAACCGCAAGTTATGACAACACAGTAAAACTGTGGGATACCGCCACAGATCAAGAAATTAAAACCCTGACTGGGCATAGAAACTGGGTTAATGACGTCAGCTTTAGCCCAGATGGCAAAATTTTGGCTTCTGCTAGTAGTGACAACACAGTGAAACTGTGGAATACCTCTACAGGCCAAGAAAACAAAACCCTCTATGGACATAGAAATTGGGTTAGTGGCGTCAGCTTCAGCCCAGATGGCAAAATGCTAGCTTCTGCAAGTGGTGACTACACGGTAAAACTGTGGGATCTCACCACAGGTCAAGAAATTAAAACCCTGACTGTGCATAAAAACGCGGTTTATGATGTTAGCTTCAGCCCAGATGGCAAAATCCTGGCAACGGCAAGTTACGACAAAACAGTGAAGTTGTGGGATACCGCCACAGGTCAAGAAATTAAAACCCTGACTGGACATACAAACGCGGTTAGGAACGTTAGCTTCAGCCCAGATGGCAAAATGCTCGCTTCTGCAAGTGATGACAACACGGTGAAACTGTGGAATGTTGCCACAGGTCAAGAAATTAAAACCCTGGCTGGGCATCGAAACTGGGTTTATGGCGTCAGCTTCAGCCCAGATGGCAAAATCCTGGCTTCTGCAAGTTATGACAACACAGTGAAATTGTGGGATACCGTCACAGGTCAAGAAATTAGAACCCTGTCTGAGCATAGAAGTTGGGTTGGTGGCGTCAGTTTCAGCCCGGATGGCAAAATCCTGGCTTCTGCTAGTGCTGACAACACAGTAAAACTGTGGAATGTTGCCACAGGTCAAGAAATTAAAACCCTCTCTGGGCATATGAGCAGGGTTAATGGTGTCAGCTTCAGCCCAGATGGCAAGATGCTGGCAACGGTAAGTGATGACAATATGGTGAAACTGTGGAGATGGGATTTTGATGATTTACGTAGGCAAGGGTGCGTGTTCATCCGTGAGTATTTCAAAACTAGCCCCAACGAGGCCGATGCTGAAATTATCAGTATGTGCGGTTGATAGTTTGCATCTATAAAACTCATATTTGATTTCATGTCTGGCTAATCACTTATCATAAAAATTTCACCGCGTCCCCCTTCGGGTGACGCTCGCAAGCTCGCTAACGCTGCGCTAACGCAGTCGCCTGCGGAGGGAAACCCTCCTTTACTCGCTGTCTCACCGCGTCTCCCTATCTCCGCGTCAGCCCAATCATAAGTCTTTAAACGGACATGATATGATTTCTGACTTTCCTACTCCCTGCCCACGTAAATAATTTCATGAATCAAGTCAGATTCTTTTATCAGCTTAACGATAGATCAATTACTGATATTGTTTGAAAATAATTATCAAATTTTTTAGAGCTGATTCGTAAAGAAAATCTGAAGAGAACAGAGCCTCAGTTTACTCAGGCTATAGGCTAAATCAATAACACTTATGTTCTTGTCGATGAGCCGTCTACCAGCGATTGAAAATCTGCACCGCAAGCCCTATCCAAGTGATTTAAGCGATGCCGAATGGTTAATCCTCAAGCCTCTTCTACCAAAACCCAAAGGATTTGGGCATCCTATAGAAGTAGATTTACGAGAAATTCTCAATGCGATTTTCTACGTACAACGAACTGGATGTCAATGGAAAATGTTACCTCATGACCTTCCACCGTACACAACAGTGTACGGATACTTTCAAAAATGGCAACGCAAAGGCATCTGGCAGAAAGTTCACGACCAAGTACGTCATCAACTGCGACAAGATTTAGGGCGAGATGAACACTCTACTGTGGCGATCGCAGATTCTCAATCTGTGAAGACAACAGAAAAAAAGGAGCCAGTGCGTTGGGCGGCTTCGCCGACTTGAAGCAACTGGCGTGGGAGGTCTACGGTTTTGATGGTGGTAAAAAGGTTAAAGGGCGTAAGCGCCATATAGTTGTAGATTCTCAAGGTTTGTTGATCGGTGTTTTAGTGACCGAAGCCAATGCCTCGGAGCGTTTAGGAGCTGTAATTGTCCTAGACGAAGCTATTGAGGAATTGTCCAAATTAGAAGTTGTTTGGGTAGATCAGGGCTATTCGGGCGATAACTTTGCTCAAGCCGTTAAACAAGTTTGTGGACAACAGGTTCGAGTCGAGGTGATTCAAAGGAACTCGAAAACATTTGAGCGACTGCCGAAACGATGGATTGTAGAACGTACATTCGGCTGGCTCAATCGATTTCGGCGTTTGAGTAAGGATTATGAATTATATACAGAGTTAAGTGAAGCTATGATTTATGGTTCATTAATTCGTTTAATGATAAAACGAATGGTATCTTAAGCTTTTGTTTACGAATCAGCTCTAATGCCTCTCATCTTTAGTTGTTGCAAAAACAGCAACATAAACGGATTTATCTGAATAACTTAATAAAATAACAATAAATTTTCAGCAATATCCCTGAAGACAATCGAATAATTTATCATCCCCCTTTGTAGAGTCATTCAACAATTTTTACTTTTTAACCCCGGAGTGATCTCAATGACTAAAAAGCCTGTCTACAAACAACCTTTGGCTCTCTTTAGTGCTGGAATTCTGAGTACTTTGATTTTAGGTAGTTGGGTATCTGTACAAGCGCAAAAAGCACCACAACCAACTACGCCACCTAAATTCACCAAATTCCAAGAGGCAGGCCAGTTACAACTATCAGAAGTTGGTAAACCTTTCAAACCTTCGGGATTGAATCAGTCTGAAAAACCTACTGGTGATGTTAGAGGAATCCCCGATGGTATAGACGATCGCCTTCCCATGCTCAGCCGAGAATATCCTTGGTCGGCTATCGGTCGTGTGCAAGGCACAACAACGAATGCTAAAAGTTACCATTGCACAGGTACCTTAATCGCTGACAACATAATTTTGACAAATGCCCACTGCGTCATTGACCCCCAAACCCATCAATTAAGTAAGGAAATTCTATTTTTACCAAATGTCATCAATGGCAATGTCCAAAATAAAAGAGATGTAGCCTTAGTAGAACAAGTAATTTATGGTACAGACTTCAAGAGTGGCGGTATCACTGATCAAGTCAATGATTGGGCACTTTTGAAAATTAATAAGCCACTAGGTCGCAAGTATGGTTATTTAGGATGGAAATCTATACCTTCCTCGACTTTGATTAAGAACAAAGAAAAATTGTTCTTTGTCGGTTACTCTGGCGATTTTCCCGATCCTAATAAAAAAGGTTATGAGTTTCTGACTGCTGGCCCTGGATGGACTGCCGGTTATCAGGCTGGGTGTAGCATTGTTCGGGAGGAGCAAGAAGTGCTGCTGCATGATTGCGATACTGCTGGTGGTTCTTCTGGTGGCCCAATTATTGGCGTCATTAATGGTCAGCCTTATATTGTTGCTCTTAACAATGCTGAACTTAAAAACCCGCGATCTCATCAAGATATTATCAACCTGGCTGTAAAAGTCTCTTTCTTGGATCGATTAGCTGGCAGAAAGTAAAAGGGAATTGGGAATTGGCTTCTCCTGTCAAAGACGCTCTTGCTAGCAATTTTAATTCGGCAAATTTTGATTTCAGAGGGAGTGGCGATGTGGGAGTAGGGAGTAGGGAACCCACGCCTTAAGGCGTGGGATTGAAGTAAGGACGCATTGTGCCTCGTTGCAAGCAATCTCGGCACAAATCTTTTCCTAACAGTAATGACCCACAAAAGACAGTTTTTAATGTTTTTGTATCCCTACTCCCTACTCCCTACTCCCTGTTTTGGTAATAAACCTCAATTTTTAGAACCCCGATTAAAAAAATCGGGTTCTGACACAGTGTAAAATCTCTAGTTTTTATCTATTTTTATGGCTCTGCCGTCCTGCTTCGGCATGTTGTTCTCTTGTACCACCTTGAGTTCCTTTTGTTTGATTTTCTTCGTTATCAGTCTCATTATTCTCTTGGTTGCGGCCACCGGAGTGAGAGTGTTTGCCACCCTCACGTCCGATTTCTGCCATGTGTTCTCTATTCTGACTTACGGTTTCACCACCTTTACGTCCGGCTTCACGAGCTTCTTCAGATGTAAACTCATGAGCAGTACCTTTTTCATGGGCAGCATGTCCACCTTTGCTGGCAATTTCGCGCTGCTTGTCTTCATCCATTGAAGCAAAGCCACGCTTGCTTGTATTTGCCATAGTAATACTCCTTGTAACTAAATCAGTTAGTCAAGTTTCTATTGATTGACCCTCCCAATTTAGCCACCTCAATCAACTGTATTCATTGCCCTTTAGGGAGAAACGTTTTCAGCTAAGCTTTAACTTGAGATATATAACCTCAGCTTCAGAACTTGGGTAATTGCAGCTTTCCTGAAAATTTTGTAGTATTTGGGTAAATTAGCTAGTGCGATCGCGCATAGTTACAGCAATATCTACAAAATCACTAAATACGCCATCAATACCCAAACCAAAAA
Source organism: Desmonostoc vinosum HA7617-LM4 (assembly GCA_019359515.1). Taxonomy (GTDB): domain Bacteria; phylum Cyanobacteriota; class Cyanobacteriia; order Cyanobacteriales; family Nostocaceae; genus Desmonostoc; species Desmonostoc vinosum. The sequence goes on from JAHHHC010000007.1 coordinate 43,267, forward strand.
ATAGTTCATACTCTCCTTGAGGATTTCCTAAAAAATCTCGTGGTAAAAAATAGTCTTCATTGCGGAATGTCCAAGCATGAACTAATAAACCAGCTGCATGTGCATCAGTAACTAAGGATGTTGGTGATAGTAATTTACCAATATTGTCTTGAGGAACAATCAAATTTTTATTGATACCAATTGCTTGAGCATATCGAGCAATTTCTTTTAATTCTGATACAGTTACTAAATCTGCATAGGTGCGAACATCACCACTGACTGTAAAATCGTAAGGTTTGCCACTAATATTAAGTAATTGTACTAAAGGTAAATCAGTTGTTGTAGATAAAGCCTGTAAATTACTCACTTCAAACGATTGAATAAATACGGGTGCATTAGTTCCTTGATAACCGTTGGCGTGCAAAGTTGCTAACAGAGGTGCTTCTAAGGATAAACCAATACTCTGAAAATAAGTCTGATGTTTAGTTTCTGGATAAATACCAATTATTCGCCCAATCTCTGCACTTTTAGACTTAACTAAATCAATGATTTCTTGCAGCGTAGGAATTTCAAATAATCCATCATAAATAATATTTTGTGGACGCAATTGAGGAATGCGTTCTTGAGCTTTAATAGTTTTGATTTCTGCTAGAGTAAAGTCTTCTGTAAACCAGCCAGTTTTGATTTCTCCATCAATTATCTTAGTAGTTTGGCGGTGAGCAAATTCTGCATGGCTGGCAACATCAGTGGTTTGAGAAATTTCATTCTCATGACGCGCGATTAATATCCCGTCTTTGGTGGTGACTAGATCTGGTTCAATATAATCAGCACCTAAAGCGATCGCAAGTTCATATGCAGCTAAAGTGTGTTCAGGACGGTAGCCGCTAGCACCTCTGTGAGCAATCACAATTGGAGATGTCACTGTCATCTTTTAGCCATTCGTATTACTCTTTGACACTGCTCATCTCAAAGTTAAAATAGAAGTATCAAATGCATCTTTTAATTATATCAGGCTTATGTCCAGCAATAACATCGAGATTGTTTTCAGCTTTGATACCACAGGAAGTATGTATCCTTGCCTGACTCAGGTACGGCGTAAAATCAAAAACACTGTCACCAGATTAATAGATGAAATCCCCTTGATCAAAATTGGAATTATTGCTCATGGTGACTACTGCGATGAAGGCTCAACTTATGTCACAAAGACATTTAACTTATCTGGTGATGTTGACGCCATTTGTGATTTTGTCCAAAATGTAGAACCTACTGGTGGCGGCGATGCACCGGAATGCTACGAATTAGTATTACATGAATCTCAATCTCTGTCTTGGTCAAAATCTGCATCAAAATCGCTGGTTTTAATCGGTGATGATATCCCCCATCCACCAGCGCACAATCCTAAAAAGCTCAATTGGCGTAAAGAGTTAGATAAATTAACTGATGCAGAAATTACAGTTTATGGAGTTCAGGCACTCAATCGCCCCCATGCCACTCCTTTTTATCAAGAACTTGCAGAAAAATCTGGTGGATTTCATATCAACTTAGACCAATTTGCTTATATTACTGACTTGTTTTTAGCAGTTTGTTATCAGCAATCTTCTAACGAACAACTGCAAGCTTATGAACAAGAAATAATTGATCAGGGACGTATGAGTCGTGGGTTGAATAAAATATTTAACACCATGATGAAACGAGAAGGAAAATCTTATTATGAATCGACAGATTTGCGGGCAGTTTCTCCAGGGCGCTTTCAAATTTTAGAAGTTGATCAAGATATTTCAATTAAAGCATTTGTTTTAGAAAATGCTTTGAGTTTCAAAGTTGGACGGGGGTTTTATGAATTTACTAAAACCGAAACTATCCAAGCTCAAAAAGAAATTATCCTGATGGATAGGGCAACTGGTGATTTATTTGAAGGTAGCGCGGCACGAGAAATGTTAGGTCTACCGATGGATGCAACAATTCGGATTAAACCGAGTAACCTAGAAAAGTATGTTGTATTTGTTCAAAGTACCTCTGCTAATCGCAAACTGATTGGCAAAACCCGATTTTTATATGAAGTCGAAGATTGGGATCGGTAATTATTGAAGAAGGGAACAGGGACTGCGTATTGAATCTGAAAAAACTACACTTGTGAGGGAGGTGAGGGAGGTGAGGGAGATGAGGGAGAAAATTTCGTAAGCGTCCCCATTCCCAATTCTCCAGTCCCCAGTCCCCATACTTCGACTTCGCTCAGTACAAGTTCCCAATTTCCATTTTCAAATAAATCTAATGATACAGATGAAGTTAGAAGTTAAGCGCACAGAAGAACTACGCCAGTTGTTACAACAAGCAAGCTATGCGTATTATGTCTTAGATGCGCCAATCATGGAGGATACAGTTTATGACCAGTTGTATCGAGAGTTACAAGATTTAGAAACTCAGTATCCAGAGTTAGTAACTGTTGATAGTCCTACTCGGCGGGTGGGTGAGAAACCAGCTACACAGTTCACATCAGTACGGCATAATATCCCCCTATACAGTTTGGAAAATGCATTTAATATTGATGAATTGCAAGGGTGGGATCAACGTTGGCGGCGACAATTACCTGCTGCTAATTCTTCCCTTGCTGATGGGGTAGAATATGTCTCTGAACTCAAAATAGATGGTTCTGCCATAGCTTTAACTTATGAGAATGGCATTCTAGTTAGAGGTGCTACTAGGGGCGATGGGGTGATGGGTGAAGATATCACTCAAAATGTGCGAACAATTCGCTCAATTCCGTTGCGCTTGACTTTGCAGACTTTACAAGCAGCGTCTTTACCAGAAAAGGTAGAAGTGCGTGGTGAGGCGTTTTTGCCGTTGGAAGTATTTAAACAAATTAACGAAGAGAGACAAAAAGCAGGTGAGCAGTTATTTGCTAATCCCCGCAATGCCGCAGCAGGTACACTCAGACAATTAGATTCCCGGATTGTAGCTAGACGACGGTTAGATTTTTTTGCCTATACACTGCATATTCCCGGTTGGGATGATACCAGTATTGCTAATACCCAGTGGGAAGCACTGGAATTGTTGGAAAAAATGGGTTTTCGGGTAAATCCTAACCACAAGTTATGTGCTTCAATAGCAGAAGTAGGAGAATATTACAACTACTGGGATACCCAAAGGCTGAATTTACCCTACATGACTGATGGGGTGGTAGTAAAGCTGAATTCTTTCAAGCTGCAAGAACAGTTGGGGTTTACGCAAAAATTCCCCCGGTGGGCAATAGCGTTGAAGTATCCAGCCGAAGAAGCGCCTACCCGTGTCGAGAATATTGCTGTGAATGTCGGTAGGACAGGGGCTTTAACGCCATTAGCAGAAATGCGCCCAGTACAATTAGCGGGGACGACAGTTTCTCGCGCTACATTACACAATAGCGATCGCATTGCTCAATTAGACATCCGTATTGGTGATACTGTCATCGTCCGTAAAGCCGGGGAAATTATTCCCGAAGTGGTGAGAGTCCTCAAAGAACTCCGTCCCGCTGACACCGCACCTTTCATCATGCCTACTCATTGCCCAGTCTGCGGCCAACCAGTGGTGCGAGAATCAGGTGAGGCAGTAACTCGATGCGTCAATGCTTCCTGTGCAGCGATTCTCAAAGGCGCGATTGAACATTGGGTAGGCCGTGATGCCTTAGATATCAAAGGCATGGGAGAAAAATTAGTGCATCAACTTGTGGATAAGGGTTTGGTGCATTCCGTTGCCGATTTATATGACTTGACAGCAGATAAATTATCTGCATTAGAAAGAATGGGGAACAAATCGGCAGAGAAATTAATTGATGCGATCGCTCAATCAAAAAATCAATCTTGGTCAAGAGTACTATATGGTTTAGGCATTCGTCACGTTGGTAGTGTAAATGCTCAACTATTAACCGAGAAATATTCCACAGTAGAAGAGCTTGCTACAGCCAAGCAATCAGACATCGCCGGAATTTACGGCATTGGTGCGGAAATTGCCCAATCTGTATATCAATGGTTTCAAATTGATGCCAATCAAACTTTAATTTCTCGCCTAAAAACAGCAGAGTTACAGTTAGCTAGCACAGAAGAAACAATACTTAATGATGGCAATCAAAAGTTTGCTGGTAAGACCTTTGTCATTACAGGGACATTGCCAACTTTAAAACGAGATGAAGCAAAAGCTTTAATTCAGAAAGCTGGGGGAAAGGTAACTGATTCTGTTAGTAAAAAAACAGATTATCTCGTTGTTGGAGAAGATGCAGGTTCAAAATTAGAGAAAGCACAAGCTTTAGGAATTATGCAGTTAAGTGAGGCACAGCTACTAGAAATTTTGGCAGATTCAGACTAATTATGTGAACTACCCCACCCTAGCAAAGCTAGAGGGTGGGGCTTCTGTACTCATCGGCGAGTGCCTCAAACTAGTAAAGTAAATAAAAAAATATTTGGCTACTCCTCATACATCTTTTCCCTTATACATAAAAATTATCAATAAACTCTGCATCCAGATCATAAAAAGAATAGTACTGGCAGAAATGGAGTATTAACCATGAAGTACTTATTTCTCATTTGCATAATGATACTATTATTTATCACTCCTAGTGAAGCGATCGCTCAAGCAAAACAGCCCTATCCGCTAATATCTGGACTTGGTATGTTGCATCATCAAGTTTCCACAAATAATCCCCAAGCGCAAAAGTTTTTTGACCAAGGATTAAGTTTGATTTACGCTTTCAATCATGATGAGGCTGCACATTCTTTTCAACATGCTGCGGAATTAGATCCGCAATTAGCCATGGCTTACTGGGGTATTGCTTTAGCTCTTGGGCCTAATATTAACTTGAACATTGACCCCGATCGCGAGCAAGCTGCTTATCAAGCAATACAACAAGCTTTGGTACTCTCCACTCAAGCACCAATTCCAGAAAAAGGCTACATCGCCGCCTTAGCAAAAAGATACACCAACAATCCCAATATCGATTTATATAAACTAGCAGTGGATTATAAAAACGCCATGGCAGAGTTAGTCAAGCGTTATCCAGATGATTTAGATGCTGCAACACTTTATGCTGAAAGTTTGATGGATTTGCATCCTTGGCAACACTGGACAAAAGATGGTAAGCCACAGCCAGATACTGAAGAGATTGTCAGTATTTTAGAATCGGTACTCAAACGTAACCCGAAACATATAGGTGCTAATCATTACTACATCCATGCAGTAGAGGCATCACTTTCGCCAGCACTCGCCCTCGAAAGCGCTAGGCGACTGGAAACTCTAGCCCCAGCGGCAGGGCACTTGGTACATATGCCTTCCCATATTTATTTTCGTGTGGGGGATTATCTCAAAGCAATGCGGTCAAATCAACAAGCGATCGCTATAGACGACAAATATATCAAAGAATACCATCCTCATGGCATCTATCCGCAAATGTACTATAACCATAACGTGCATTTCCTGATGGTGGCTAGCAGCATGGCGGGGAGATATCAAGACGCCCTCAAAGCTGCGGATAAATTAGTGAAAAATGCGATCGCGATCGACCCTCATGTACCATTCCTAGAAGGATTCTTAGGCAGTAAAATGCTGATTCAATTACGCTTTCATGACTGGGACGCCATCTTGAAAACTCCGACACCTGACGCACAACTACCTACAACCTCAGCAGTTTGGCATTTTGTTCGCGGTATGGCAAACGCTGCCACAGGAAAAATAGCAGCAGCCACAAGCGAGAGTCAGGCATTGCTAACCGCTTCACAGACAATTCCTCTAGAAGCAACCATTGGTTTTAGTCCTGCCAGTCGCATTTTAGACATTGCTACAAAAGTTCTAGATGCTAAAATTGCCCAAGCCAAGAAAGATTATGAATCTGCCATTCAATTACTCAAAACTGCAACAGTAGCAGAAGATGCGCTCGATTACGTAGAACTACCAGATTGGTACTTGCCTACACGGGAATTATTGGGTGGTGTACTTTTGGCTAAGGGCGACTATGCAGAAGCGGAAAAAGTCTTTCGTGCCGATTTAGCAAAGAATCCTCATAACGGACGTTCTTTATTGGGTTTGCAGACAAGTTTGGAGGCACAAAGTATTAAATAATTCGTAATTCGTAATACTTCGACTTCGCTCAGTACAAGTTCGTAATTCGTAATTCACGTCTAATGTAAATTAGATATTAAAACGAATGATGATTTTGTCAATACCCTCACTCTAAATCTAGGTTAAGTACCATTTGGTAGTAGTAGTGTGTCAAGACTAAAATATTGCATTAAAAAGAACTCTTGTGGGATGCGCGTCTCGCCCGTCCGTGGCGATTGTTGTCAAGTTAACGTAGAACCGATGTCCCGCAAGAAACTGAAGTTCCTTGCTAATAGCAAAAGTCATCTCAAGATGACTGAATATCCCCCAAGATTTTGAGTCTACTTCAGTAGACTTGAGCTATTAGCCAAGAAATTTATTTCTTGGCGGGTGAGGAAGCCAATACCGAAGATATTTCTAGCTTCAGTTGACACCAATGGCTTTACGGCCCATCCCACAAGAAAACTTATTACATCATTTTAGCCTAGTCGCACCCTACAAAATTAAAGTTTTTAATTCACATTAGGCGTAATTCGTAATTAAGTTTTGTAATGGGGATTTAGCGCCAAGTCACCAGGGGGTAATTGGTAATAGGCCTATTACCCATTACCAATTACCAAATTCCTCGTCCACAAGGGGACGAGGAATTTTAAAGTTGCCTGACCAATGGCTGACCATCTTTGACTTCGCCAACTAAAACTACATCCGCACAATTGACGAAGATTCCATTTTCCAGAACGCCGGGAATATTATTCAGTATTTTTTCGAGGTTAACCGGGTCATCAATCGAGTCAAATCTGACATCCAAAACAAAGTTACCTTGGTCGGTGATTACTGGGCCAGCTTTTTTTACGCCCATACGGAGTTCAGGCTGACCACCGAGTTTTTTAATAGCATCGGTGACGGGAGTAATTGCCATGGGGATGACTTCTACTGGTACAGGAAAGCTTGAACCTAAGCGGTCTACTAACTTACCACTATCTACCACGACAATAAACTGATTTGCTAAGTAGTCTACGACTTTTTCACGGGTATGGGCTGCACCACCGCCTTTAATCAAATTCTTCTGGGGATCAACTTCATCTGCACCATCAATGGCAATATCGATGTGGTTAATCGCATCTAAGGTGGTAAGAGGCACACCATACTGTTTTGCCAACACTTCTGACTGAAACGAGGTAGGAATACCCACAATATCTTGAAGTTCGCCAGACTTGAGGCGATCGCCCAAAAACTGAATTGTGTACGCTGTGGTTGACCCTGTACCCAATCCTACAATCGAACCTGATTTTACCAAAGCGGCAGCGGCTTTGCCAACTTCTTGCTTCATCAACTTTACGGGGTCTGCTGCTGCTGTCATTCCCAAAAACTCCTGAAAAACTGACTATAGTCAATAGTAGTGGGCAGACAACGCCAAAACTTAACAAATTTATTCGTACAGCAGCAAAAAGTGTTCTTGTGATGCGTCAATTTTCAATTACTCTTTCGTTAGTAGCACTACTCCAAAACTTACCAGTAATTGTTCAGGCTCAAGTTCCCCAAACCAATTCTGGGATGCCATCTGATTCAATTCAACAAGTAATTACTGCCAAATGGATGACAAACTTTGCCGATGGCAATTTTTATGCAGAAAGATTGCTGAGTCGAGCAGAATTAGCCGCGATTATGGTGAAAGTCTTTCGACTGGATAAAAGACAAGCCGCCAGCAAAGAAAATTTAGTCATTCCCGATGTGCCTACTTCCCATTGGGCATTTAATGATATTCAGATAGTCTTAAAAACTGATATTATGAAGGGTTATCGCGGTAAGTCATTTTTCCCTAACCAAAGAGTCACAAGAGCAGAAGCTTTTGCGATTTTCGCCCAAGCTTATGGCGTATTTCAATTTTCTGATGATGCTGTGAATGAAATTTTAGCATCCAAACCAGATCAAGCATCAATCCCAGTATGGGCCAGAAAAGCGATCGCTACAGTAGTTTCCGAAGGATTTATCAACACAGACACCCAAGGCAATATCTCCCCCCTACGACCGGCGACGCGTGGAGATATGGCCTATGTATTGAGTAAATATTTACAAAGACAACAAAAACAACCAGAAACACCAGAAGTGCCCATTATTCCTGATAGTCCACAATCTCCCTAAGTAGAAAATAGATCTACGGTATACACATGTCTTGCTCAAAACTTTACCCTCGCTTTTCGCTACGCTCAAATATTTCCTTCTGGGAAGTTAAAAAAGGGATGCCCAACAGCTTAGGGTGAGGTTTACAAGGACTTTTGAGTGATTCGATTACTTGTACGTGTACCGTATAAGTAGAAATGAGGTGACAAAGGAAATTATGGAGGTTAATGTAACAAGTAACACTCGAAAACTTACTAATTACGAAGTAGTTGTTACAAAGCTATACTTTCGGCTACAACCAACTTAGCAATAGTCAGATTTTGTGGGCAACCCGACCGTGGGAAAATCAAAATACCGAAACTAGAGAATAGAGAGGAAAACACCATAGTATGCATCTGAGCGAAATTACCCATCCCAATCAGTTGCACGGTTTGTCTATTCGGCAACTGCAACAAATTGCTCGTCAGATTCGAGACAAACATCTGCAAACCGTAGCAGCAACTGGGGGACACTTGGGGCCAGGGTTGGGTGTTGTAGAATTAACTCTAGGACTTTACCAGACACTAGACTTAGATCGGGATAAAGTAATTTGGGATGTAGGACACCAAGCTTATCCCCATAAACTCCTTACAGGACGCTACAGTAACTTTGACACCCTCAGGCAAAAAAACGGAATTGCCGGTTATCTCAAACGCTGTGAAAACAAGTTTGACCACTTTGGTGCTGGACATGCTTCTACTAGTATTTCAGCAGCATTGGGTATGGCTGTAGCACGAGACATGAAAGGAGAAAAATTTAAAGCCGTTGCCGTTATTGGCGATGGTGCCCTGACTGGGGGTATGGCGTTGGAAGCCATCAACCACGCGGGACACTTGCCAAAAACTAACCTACTAGTTGTGCTGAACGACAACGAAATGTCCATCTCTCCTAACGTGGGTGCAATTCCTCGCTATCTCAATAAAATGCGCTTGAGTCCCCCAGTGCAATTTATCAAAGACAATTTTGAGGAACAATTCAAGCAAATTCCCTTTGTTGGTGAATCCTTGTCTCCCGAACTAGGGCGCATCAAAGAAGGGATGAAGCGCTTAGCTGTCCCCAAGGTAGGTGCAGTTTTTGAAGAACTCGGCTTTACCTACATGGGGCCAGTAGATGGGCATAATCTAGAGGAATTGATTGCCACCTTCCAACAGGCACATCAGATACAGGGACCAGTGTTAGTACATGTGGCAACTGTGAAGGGCAAAGGCTATGAAATTGCCGAACAAGACCAAGTAGGCTATCATGCCCAAACCCCCTTCAACCTAGTAACCGGCAAAGCTATCCCTTCTAGCAAACCCAAGCCCCCAGCTTACGCTAAAGTTTTTGCTCATACCTTGGTGAAACTAGCTGAACAAAATCCCAAAATCATTGGGATTACTGCGGCAATGGCAACTGGGACAGGCTTAGATAAACTCCAAGCAAAACTACCCAATCAATATATAGATGTGGGTATTGCTGAACAACACGCCGTCACTTTAGCAGCGGGGCTGGCGACTGAAGGTATGCGCCCCATCGCCGCTATTTACTCTACCTTCTTGCAACGCGCCTACGACCAAATAATTCACGATGTTTGCATTCAAAACCTGCCAGTGTTCTTCTGCTTAGACAGAGCAGGAATTGTTGGGTCTGATGGGCCTACCCATCAAGGTATGTATGACATCGCCTATTTGCGTTGCATTCCCAACATGGTACTGATGGCACCCAAAGACGAAGCCGAACTCCAACGCATGATAGTAACTGGTGTTAACCATACCAGTGGCCCCATTGCTATGCGCTATCCTCGTGGCAATGGTTACGGTGTTCCTTTAATGGAAGAAGGTTGGGAACCTTTGGAAATCGGTAAAGGAGAAATTCTCCGTACAGGCGATGATGTGTTAATCGTCGGCTATGGCACAATGGTCTATCCGGGGATGCAAGCCGCTGAAATCCTCAGCGAACACGGCATTGAAGCAACTTTCATCAATGCCCGTTTTGCTAAGCCCTTAGATACTGAGTTGATTTTGCCTTTGGCTAAGAAAATCGGACGCGTCATCACCCTAGAAGAAGGTTGTGTGATGGGTGGCTTCGGTTCGGCAGTAGCAGAAGCCTTGTTAGATGCCGATGTTGTCGTGCCCATCAAGCGTATTGGTGTACCAGATGTGTTGGTAGACCATGCCACACCCGATGAATCTAAAGCAGACTTAGCTTTAACTAGCCATCAAATAGCAGAGAGAGTATTGCAAGCCTTCTTTCAAAAACAACCATCTGCTGTTATCTAATGAAAGGGAACGCTTAACATCAAAATAATCTGATAAAAATAACCTCTCACTGAGAGGTTATTTTCGTCAGTAGCTGCTAAAAGATCTCATATCATGTCCGTTTAAAGACTTATGATTTGGCTGACGCGGAGATAGGGAGACGCGGTGAGACAGCGAATAAAGGAGGGTTTCCCTCCGCAGGCGACTGCGTTAGCGAGCTTGCGAGCGTCACCCGAAGGGGGACAAGGGAGAAATTTTTATGATAAGTGATTAGCCGGACATGATATCAGGTGCTAGATTCTAAGTAGTGATCGGAAATTCGATATTTAGTTTTGTGGCAGAGAATCTGGTAATTGTGGCGGTTCGCTATTAAACCATTTTTGGTAAATTTGCTTATAAGTATTATTAGCTAATAAAGTGGCTATGGCGTTGTTAATTGTATCGAGATGAGGGGAATTTTTGGGGGTAGCAATTCCGTAGTATTCTTCAGTAAGCAAGTTGGTGACAACTTTTATACCTTTGAAGTTGCTATTTTTAATTGCATACAAAGTAGCAAAAGCATCGCTAATTACAGCATCAACATTGCCATTGAGCAAGTCTTGAAAAAAGTCCGGGCCAGAATTGAATGTAATAATTTTGGCATGGGGAATAGTTTTGGCAAAATCTGCACCAGTTGAACCAATTTGTACAGCAATTTTTTTACCTTTGAGACTATTAAAATCTTTAATATCTTGATTGTCTTCACGAACTGCGATCGCTAGTCCCGCTTTAAAATAAGGTCGGGAAAAGGAAATCGTTTTCAGACGTTCAGCAGTAATTGTGATCCCATTAATCGCAGCATCGACTTTTTGAGCTTGTAAAGTAGAAATCATGCCATCAAAGGGCATACTTTCAAACTGTACAGTGAACCCGGCAACTTTGGCGATCGCATTCATCAAGTCAATATCAAACCCTACCAACTTACCGCTAGTATTGCGGATTTCAAAGGGGATAAAGGTAGGGTCAGTAGCCACCTTGAGAAGTTTAGTGTGAAAATTGATCTTTGGATGGGAGCTATTGCAAGCAATAATTAGCAGCAAACAGCCCAAACTCATAATCAAGTGCTTTAATTTCAACATCTTGTAAGTAAGCAATTCAAAATTTGTACTGATAATTTCTACTAATCTTACTTACCAAATTACTGAACTATTCGCATTATTTTAGCCTTTGGGGCGGGGCGTAAGGATTTTACTCACTTACACACCCCCATACCCTTTGTACAAACCCTGAATTTTTCGTATTACTATGTTATACCAATTCTCTAAAATTCGGCTACACATTCAAACTCCGAAACCCATACTAAATAAGAGTTTCTTAATTACGAATTACGTTAGCGCAGCGTTAGCGACGTAGGAGCGTCATTACGAATTACGAATTGGTATTAGTCCTGTCTTTGTTGAGAGACCGTAGGGGTGGGTTTAGTGAGATATCTGAGTTCAGTGCTTGAATATTTAAGGGCTAAAGTCCTCACTACAAACACGTTTAGCGCTCAAATCCCAATTTGGTATTACTTTTGAGCAGAAAATCACCATATGTTTATATAATCCGGGAATGACAAATTGATTTTGTAATTATATATATTCCGATTGCAATAGGTTGCACTTATCGATGAATTGGGTTGCTCGCCGTTATTTTTTTTACTTATTGTGTTTGGGATTAGTCTTAAGTTTAACAGTATTGCCATTCTCTTCACTGCCAGTTTATTCTCAAAAGACTAGCCCAATCAAAACAGAAATTCGCGGCGTTTGGCTCACTAATGTTGCTAGTGGTGTACTATTTGTACCTTGGGGTATTGACCGCGCTTTAAATCATCTCTCAGCACTTAATTTTAATACAATTTATCCTGTAGTTTGGAATCGAGGACATACTTTTTACAGAAGTAGTATAGCCAAAACGATTACAGGCTCAGATACTGAACCTCTACTCAAATTTATGCATGGTGGACGGGATGTTTTAGCAAAGCTGGTGAAACTTTCTCAAGCTAAAAAATTGAGTGTTATTCCTTGGTTTGAATATGGGTTAATGACGCCACCTAATTCACAATTAGCAAGGCGTTATCCTAACTGGTTGACGAATGGACAAAAAGGTATAAAATCTATCCAAGAAACCTTACCAGAGGAAATTAATAATCACTCTGTAAGCAAGCAAGCTTGGCTAAATCCTCTGCATCCACAAGTTCAAGAGTTTATTCAAGGGCTAATTGTGGAAGTAGTCAAAAACTACGATGTAGATGGCATTCAATTGGACGATCATTTTGGAATGCCAGTTCAGTTTGGCTATGATCCTTTTACGATTGATCTCTACCGACAAGAACATCAAGGTAAAAGTCCTCCAAGTAATCCTTTTAACTCAGAATGGATGCGTTGGCGAGCAGATAAAATCACTGATTTCATGGCAGAAATCTATCAAGCTGTCAAAGCAGTAAAACCGAAGGCAAAAATCTCTTTGTCTCCAAATTCTCAAGCATTTGCCTACAAATATTATTTACAAGATTGGGAAAGTTGGGTAAAAAAAGGTCTAATTAATGAGTTAATTTTACAAGTATACCGAAATGATAAAAGAGGTTTTATTACTCAACTAGAACAGCCAGCAGTAGAATTAGCTCTTAGTCAAATTCCTGTAGGAATCGGCATATCAACGGGTACTTTGCGTAACCCTGTAGAAATCGCCCAAATTAAACAACAAGTTCAGATAGTACGCGATCGCAATTTTCAAGGCATCTCCTTTTTTTACTGGGAAAGTCTCTGGGGTTACATCGCACCCGAATCTCCCCAACGACGACGCAAGGCTTTTCTGGATATGTTCAACGCCAAAGCTACCAGACCATTACAACTAGAGAGAGTTTGATGCAATTAGCACTAGGAAACTTTAGTAGCTTTACATTGTTGTGGGCTTTAGCTACTTTTGGCGGTTTTTTGCTGAGTTTATTATTGATTGAAATTGGTGAAAAGCCTGATATTGGTTTGGTAGAGTCTGCTGTTGGTGGCTTGGCGGTGGCATTACCTCAAAGTTTTCTGCTCAAACAACCAGTTTTTCGGATCAAGTGGGTTTTTTCAAGTCTTTTGGGTTGGATGATCGTCGCCGCTACCGGCATTGGCGCAATCGGTTGGGTTGTACCCACAACTTCTATCTTGGCTTTGAGAATTTTGTCTGGGTTGATTTATGGCACAATTAGCGGTCTCACAATTGGAATAGCACAATGGTTGGTAATTCCCCAATCAGTTCCTCTCGCGTGGCGATGGATATTTGTCAGTTCCCTGAGTTGGGCAATTGCAGTACCTATAGGTTCCACCGTGGGGATCGTTTTACGCCACTTCACCCAGTTATTTTTAGGCGAAGTTATAGGATTAGCCATCACTTGGCTGGTAGTTGCTATCCTTACAGGCATTTATGCCGACAAATTGCGATCAGGGTAGGGGACTGGGGATTGGGGATTGGGGACTGGGGATTGGGGATTGGGGATTGGGGATTGGGGATTGGGGACTGGGGATTGGGGACTGGGGATTGGGGACTGGGGATTGGGGATTGGGGATTGGGGACTGGGGATTGGGGACTGGGGATTGGGGATTGGGGACTGGGGACTGGGGATTGGCGCGTTCAAAATATTAAGAATTATGAAATCTAATCAGTGTTAACATAAATTACACTTAATGATATGGAACAATTTTTTAAAATTCTTAAAAAAATACTTTAACAAGTCGCGGCGATCGCGAGTTATGGAGCGTTGGAGTCCTCCACTATATTGCTGTATGGTGGTGGTAAGAAGTCCTCATTACCCCTAATCCCCACTTCGGGAGCGGGGGCCCCGAGTTCCCCAGTCCCCAACTTGGCCTTCAACAAGCAGTATTTATTCAGCTGATTTCTATTAGCTGAATAAATTTCTGGTAAGAAGTAAAGAAAGATGCAAATTTCGATCAACAACGGCTGATCATCCTTTGCTTCAGGCGCTAAAGTGCATATCCCACTAACATAACCCCAACAGAGCGCCTAGAAGAGTCAGCAATACCAGACAGGGACTCTCGCATGAATGTAAATCCAGCTGAATCAACCTTACAGTTGAAACAACTCTCACCTCCTCAAATTCTCTTTGGCACAGAAGTAAACCAGACAACAAGTAGTGAGCAGTTTTTACTGAGCATGTACGACTCTGTGCAAGCATCTATTTTTGTCGTGGATGTTCTAGACGATGGAGATTTTCGATATGTGGCGCTTAACCCTACTCATGAGAGGTGGTTAGGTATTCGCTCAGAAGATCTGCGAGGTAAAAAACCAGAGGATATTCTCTCTGCTGTCGATGCTGCTAGAGTGCGTCAACATTACGCTGACTGCGTGTGTTTTGGCAAAACCATCTCCTACGAGCAATGCTTAGAATTTCAAGGAATTCCTACCTGGTGGAGTACAACTTTAACTCCCTTACGAGATGCTAACTCGAAGATTTATCGCCTGATTGGTACTAGTAGTAACATAACTCCAGCCAAGCGGGCAGAGGCTGAGCAAGAGCAACTGCTAGAAGCGATCGCCGGATGGATTCACCAAGCTTTAGATTTAGAAACGATTCTTCATCAAACAGTCAAAGAAACCCGGCAGATTTTGCAGAGCGATCGCGTGTTAATCTATCAATCCCAGCCTGATGCAACTGGGGTGATCATTGCCGAATCTGTTGTCAATAGCTGTGAATCGCTGCTGGGAAAAAACCTCAAAAATCCTTGCTTAAGTAGCAAACATCAAGAACTTAACGAACGCAATTGTATTCAAGTTGTTGAGGATATTTATACAGCCGGATTGCATCATTGCCAAATAGATTTACTCGCATCTTTGCAGGTGAGAGCTAATGTTGTCGTGCCGATTTTCTTACAGCAAGAATTGTGGGGATTGTTGATTGCTCAACATTGCCGTCAACCATATCAATGGCAACAAACAGAAATTAATCTGCTCAAACAATTAGCAATCCAAATTGGCATTGCCGTGCAACAGGCAAAACTTCATCAGCAAATCAAGGATTTTCAACTTCAGTTGGAATTCCAAAAACAGAAGCACATCACTCAGTTGCAGCAAGTACAAAACTTTGAAGCCTTGGTGCGACGCATGACTGAACAAATCCGCGACAGTTTCGATGAAAATCAACTGTTGCAGACAGTCACTGAGGAATTATCACAGTTACTGCACCTTGATCGATGTCAGATTGAACTGTACAGTACTTGTCAAACCTTGGTGAGTGTTGCTTACGAATACACCACCAATTTACCCAAATGTCAAGGTTTTACACGACAGATAGTAGACTCTTTAGCAGTTTACCAGTCGCTGTTACAAAAACAATCAGTGCAATTTTTGGAAGTTGTACCGGGATGGCAACCAAAGCTAGTTGTAGTAGCACAGATGGCTTGCCCAATTTTTGATACTCAAGGAATTCTAGGGAATATTTGGTTAACAAGACCGACGCAAGAAGCGTTTGATGAGTTTGAAATTGGGCTAGTGCAGCAAATAGCAGATGAATGTGCGATCGCCATTCGTCAAGGACAGCTATACGAAAAAACCCAAAGACAGTTGAAAGAACTAGAAAAACGAGAACGTCTCAAAAACGAATTCTTGAGAACCTTGTCTCAAGAACTGCGTACACCAATCACTAGCATTAGCCTCGCAGCCCAAACCCTAGAGAGTGTTCTCACACCAAAAGAAGTATTAGATATAGAAATCGTTCCACAACTCTTACAGATTCTGCATAACGAGTGTGGGCGGGAAAGCAAGTTAATTAACGATCTACTCGCACTCACATATCTTGAAGCCGAACCCGATCCCCCGACTTTGATCGCCATTGACTTGCAAAGCTGGCTACCTCCGATTGTCGAATCTTTTCGAGACCTCACCAACTGCCAGCGACAGCAATTAAACCTGAGTATTGATCCGACACTATTGCCTTTAGAGACAGATATCACCGATTTAGAGCGCATCGTTACAGAATTACTCAACGATGCCTGCAAATACACCCCAACGGGCGAAACAATCACAGTGTCTGCTTACCAAACAGCAAATACGGTACAACTGAGGATCAGCAATTCGGGAGTAGAAATTCCCAGCAATGAGCTATCACGTATTTTCGAGCCTTTTTATCACATTTCCCAAAGCGATCGCTGGAAATACAATAGCAGCGGGCTGGAACTAGCATTAGTACAGAAAATGGTCAAACATCTGGGTGGCTCAATTCATGTGGAGAGTACAGCATGTCAAACCACCTTTACAGTCCAATTTTCTCTCTAGACTGGTAAATTCGCCAGAAGTTTGCTATATTTGTTTTCTATGTGGGTGACTAGCTCAATGGTAGAGCAGTAGACTCTTAATCTATTGGTTGCGGGTTCGAGTCCCTCGTCACCCACCTTTTAACAGTTATCAGTTATCGATAAGCCTAATAACTGTTTGCTAATTTCAGAATTTTATCAAAAGAGAACTCTTGAAGGGCAATACTTCGTGAGCTTTAGTACATCATAGGGAATAGGAAAAACTATTCCCTATTCCCTTCTTCATAAATCTGTGTAAATGTGGAGAAACAAATGTCCATCTAGCAAACTTGGGCATTCAATTTTTTGCCAGAGGATTAGTTTATGTTAGATTTTGACCGTATTACATTTGACCCTCGCATTATGGCGGGACAAGCCTGTATTCGGGGAATGCGTGTTCCAGTTTCATTGATTTTAAATTTAGTGGCTAACGGAAAAGCAGTAACAGAAATTATTGAGGACTATCCATATTTAGAACCAGAAGATATTCAACAATCTTTGTTGTATGCTGCATGGTTAGCACGAGAACAAGTTTTTCCAATAGTTGGTGAGAAAGCAGGATGAGATTCTTAGCAGATATGGGTATCTCACCACGCACAGTGAGCTGGTTAAAATCTGCTGGTTATGATGCAATACATTTAGTTGAGGAAGGTTTAGAAAAACTCCCTGATGCCGAGATTTTAGTAAAAGCTAGGATTGAAGGGCGAATTTTGTTAACAGTAGATTTGGATTTTGGTTATCTTTTGGCAGTGAGTGGAGAAACATTACCTAGCATAATTTTGTTTAGGCTAGGTAATGAAAGTTATGAAGTCATCAATGCACGCTTGGCTGAAGCGTTAAATCGTTTTGAGATTGATTTAATAGCAGGAGCAATTATTTCAGTAAGTAATAGTGCTTTTAGGATGAGGCGATCGCCTATCTAAATAAAGTTTATATTTATGTATTTTTACGCAACTGACTAACCAAGTGAGCGAGTTCTGGTATAATCAGTTTTTCCATCGCTAATCGCACAGCATTAGTAGAACCAGGAAGTGAAAAGATTAATTTATCTTGATAAACACCAGCAACAGCGCGAGAAGCGATCGCCCGCGAACCAATTTCTTGATAACTTAAAAAGCGAAATAATTCCCCAAATCCTGGTAAAGTTTTCTCTAATAACTTCTCTATTGCATCGTAAGTAGTATCTCTGGGTGCGATGCCTGTACCACCATTGAAAATCACCGCATCCAAGCTGGAGTTTTTTGCTAGATATTCTATTTGCTCTTGAATCTGCGTCGGTTCATCTTGAATAATTGTGTAGGTTTTAACAGCATGATTTGCACTTGCGAGTAATTGCTGAATTAACCGACCACTTTTGTCTGTTTCCAAGGTACGTGTATCGCTGACAGTAACTACCGCACAAGTTACCGTCATCCCAGGCGCGTCTGGATGGGGTTGTTGGTTCATAAAGCCGTAAAATTTTCTCTGTTGTTTTGAAAACTAGTTTTTATTTAGTATGGAAGATGCACAAAAATGGTACGTTGTCAAGCGCAACGCCGGAAACTGTGAAATAGTTCCCAGCGAGGAAATTGAGGATGCTCATCCAGAGATTGTAGAACAGTGGGGGCCTTTTAGCTCACAAGAGGAAGCGATCGCCCGTCGTGTGGGATTAATTAGATCTGGTAAGTGTCAACCAGTGTAATTTTAATATTTCTGATTGCTGAGTGTTGGTTTTTCAGCGCGCACACTGCGTCTAAAAACAATTTGCTTGTTTAACACTTGCAGTGCTTTAGCATACTGGGGATCAGCGAGTGTCGCAATCTTTTGGCGATCACGAACTAATGCCTCTTGTTGCTCCTTAGTCAATTCCAACTTGACATCTGGGTCTACCCCATGCTTATTAATATCTTTACCGCTGGGTGTGTGATATTTTGCGATCGTTACCGCCACTCCTGAGCCACCTTCCAAAGGACGTACCGATTGTACTAGTCCCTTCCCAAAGGTTTGAGTACCCACTAAAACACCACGTTTGTTGTCTTGCAAAGCTCCTGAGAGAATTTCACTGGCACTAGCTGAACCTTTATCTATCAACACAACCAGCGGCTTTGTGGTCAAAGCTTTGCCATTTGCTACTTCTCGTTCTTGTTCACCTTGACGGTCGATAGTAGAAACAATAGTGCCTGTATTCATCCACATCCGGGCAATTTCTATACTTGAGTATAATAAGCCGCCTGGATTGCCGCGTAAATCCAGAATATATCCAGCTACTTGTTTCGTCTCTAAATCTTTGATCGCAGCTTGCATTTCTTTTCCAGCATTGGCACTAAATTGATTGAGGCGAATGTAGCCGATATTACCTGTTGGGCTTTTTTGCTGGGAATAGCGCACTGGATGGATCTCAATTCGTGCCCTTTTGATATCAAACTGTTTTATTTCGCCATTGCGTTCAATCGTCAGAGCCACATTCGTTCCTGGCTCACCACGAATTAGGGATACTGCTTGATTAGTATCCATTCCCTGAGTGCTTTTGCCATCAATTTTTAGGATAGTATCTTTAGCTAAAATTCCAGCCTTAAAAGCGGGTGTATCCTCAATAGGGGCAATTACAACCAGTTTTTTTGTTTTTTCATCTTGGCTGATAGTGATACCAATTCCTGTGAGTTCTCCAGAAGTGTCTACTTGCATATTCTTGAACTCTTCAGGATCCATAAACCTGGTGTAGGGATCGTCAAGCTTTTTCAGCATTTCCCGGATGGATTTATAAGCTTCTTTTTGATCAGTGTAAGGTTTATTTAAATACTCTTTACGGACAGCTTGCCAATCGACTTGATTAAATGTGGCGTCCACATATTGGCGGTGGATAAGCTGCCAAACTTCATCTACTAATTCTTTATTGGGATTATCTTTAAATACAGCCTGACCTCGGGAGTTAATACCAAGGCTAGTAACACCGATTGTAGAGAGCGTCACTGCCGTAGCAGCCAAAACCAGCAAAGTTTTCATATTCACCATAATGACGCTGCGCCAGAGGAAAAATTTATAGTCAGTATGCCCAATCTAACACAGGGTAATACTGTAAAGGCTGAGCATGTATTCTTATTTCAGCACAATAGATGATGATCCGGTGAAGTTGGGGACTGGGGACTGGGGACTGGGGATTGGGGACTGGGGACTGGGGACTGGGGATTGGGGACTGGGGATTGGGGACTGGGGATTGGGGACTGGGGACTGGGGACTGGGGACTGGGGATTGGGGACTGGGGACTGGGGATTGGGGACTGGGGACTGGGGATTGGGGACTGGGGACTGGGGATTGGGGACTGGGGATTGGGGATTGGGGACTGGGGACTGGGGACTGGGGACACGGAGAAAATTTCTCCCTCATCCCCTGGTTGGTGAGTTTCGGCTACGTAGTAATCGAGCGAAGCCGAGATTCAACTACTGCGGAGTCGAACCACATCTCCCTCGTCTTCTCTTAAGGCTCTACCCAACGCCCATCTGCTTTAATGAGGTTAATTAATTCCTCTACGCCTTTGTCTTCTGTGACTTTTTTAATTTCTTCTCTGCCACGATATAAGGAAATGTAACCAGGAGTTTTACCTACATAGCCATAGTCAGCGTCGGCCATTTCTCCAGGCCCATTGACAATGCAACCCATGACGGCAATATCTAACCCTGTGAGGTGCTTGGTTGCTTCCCGAACTTTATGTAATACTTCCTCTAAATTAAATAGAGTGCGTCCGCAGGAAGGGCAGGCTACGTACTCTACCATTGTTTTCCGCAATCCCAAAGCTTGGAGAATGCTGTAACAAACTGGAATTTCTTTTTCTGGTGGTTCTGTGAGTGACACTCGAATTGTGTCGCCAATGCCATCAGCGAGTAATGTGGCAATACCTGCTGTTGATTTGATGCGTCCATATTCACCATCACCTGCTTCTGTCACGCCTAAGTGCAGAGGATAGTCCATACCCAACTCATCCATGCGCTTAGCTATGAGGCGATAAGCGGCTACCATCACCGGAACCCGTGAGGCTTTCATGGATATCACTATATTACGGAAATCTAAAGATTCACAGATGCGAATAAATTCGATGGCAGATTCTACCATTCCTTCTGGGGTGTCGCCATAGGTAAATAGCATCCTTTCGGCAAGAGAACCATGGTTTACACCGATTCGCATTGCTTTATCTTGATCTCGTAGAGATATCACCAGAGGTTCTAAAGTTTCCCGGATTTTTTCGCCAATGTCGTCAAATTCGGCTTTGGTGTATTCAATTCTATGAGAGTTCGGCTTTTCAAATACATATAGTCCTGGATTTATCCGTACTTTTTCTATGTGTTTGGATACTTCCAAGGCAATTTTCATCCCATTATGATGCACGTCAGCAACAATGGGTACATCTCGGTAAGTTTTGATTAATTTTTGTTTAATTTCTGCCAATGCTTTCGCGTGAGCCATGCTTGGTACTGTGACGCGGACAATTTCACAACCAATTTCATGTAACCGACGAATAGCCGCTACAGAACCATCGATATCAAGAGTGTCTTCGTTAATCATCGACTGCACAACAACGGGATAGCCACCGCCAATGGTGACATCTCCTATTTTGACGGGACGAGTTTTACGCCGCTTGATTGTTGTGTCAAATATAGGTTGGCTGGATGTGGTATTTGGATTTGTAGGATTCGGCAGAGTTTGCATAACCTGTAATGGCAAAACTTTTGTAACTAAAATATCTGATTGATAAACTATCTGTCTCCCAGATTGCCACAGGTGGTGCGTTTTTAAACAATTTAAAGGCTTTTTTAACTGAGGAGCGATCGCCCCCTCAGTATTGAGTAATAAATATTACTTTTTAAGATATCTCTAGAGGCGATCGCTCACATATCCGCTAAATTAGACTTATCAGCAAATTGTTTAACCTCATGCTGGAAAAAACATCCACATTCCAAAAAGCTATAGAGGCAGTAGAAGAACTCGATCCAGAAGCTCAGGCTATGCTTGTGGATATTATTCAAAAGCGCCTCAAACAACAAAGATGAGATGAGTTATTAACCCTTTTATGTCACTCTCGGAAAGTAATAATCAAAGCAAGATTCTGAAACTTTCATCCAATCTAGCTTTGAGCCTTTATTTTCTAACAGTAACTAAAATTTATAACCAAAAGCTTAAAACTAAAGCTCCAAAAGGCTTTCAGCGATAGGCTTCTCCCAAACTGACAAAACAGGGTTAAAGACAGTTGCAGAAGCTCGTGCAGCTTATGCTAGAGGAGAAGTACGTAGTGGAACCGTTGCTGATTTAATGGCAAAGTTGGATGATTGATGCAACTATGGGCTTGTTCCATCGACTACAACAACCGTCTTTTATTTGAGTTTGTTCCTCATCCCGATTCTGGAGAACTGGTGATTTCCTTGTTAACCTTGGGTTCTCATAATGATGTTTACTAAGGTAAGCCCTCCACTAAAAAAATTTGGGTTTTGAAGTTATCGATGATATTACAGAATAAAAGTAACTGTAATTATGAACACCCAATCTCTAACTCAACTCCCTATCCCCTCACATTTTAACCCCGAAAAAGTCGGTAAAGTGTGGCGAGTACCTTACCAGCAACGTGCAACTGAAGCCGAAGCATGGACAAGACAACACAAAATTCCGCCAGCATCTTTAGACAAAACTCGTATTTGCCTACTTTTAATTGATGTCCAAAATACCTTTTGCATTCCCGAATTTGAATTATTTGTGGGTGGCAAATCAGGAACAGGAGCAGTAGATGATAATCAGCGACTGTGTGAATTTATTTATCGAAATCTAGGAGTAATTACAACAATTGTTCCTACGCTAGATAGCCATACAGCAATGCAAATATTCCATCCCATTTTTTGGGTAAATGCTGTAGGTGAACATCCCAGCCCAGCTGCTACTAGTATTACACCATCAGATATTGAACAAGGTATCTGGAAAGTCAACCCCGCAGTTGCTAATAGTATTACTAACGGAGACTACGAACTATTAGAAAAACATGCCTACCATTATGTCAAACAACTCAGTCAAGACGGTAAATATCCCCTGACGGTTTGGCCTTATCACTCGATGTTAGGCGGTATCGGACATGCTTTAGTTTCAGCAGTAGAAGAAGCGATATTTTTTCATTGCATTGCTCGCCAGAGTCAAACGCAATTTGAAATCAAAGGTGATCATCCTTTAACTGAAAATTACTCTGTTTTACGTCCAGAAGTTTTAGAAAGTTTTGATCAAAGTGCTTTAGGAAAAAAGAATACTCGCTTGATTAAACAACTTTTAGAATGGGATGTTGTAATTATTGCGGGGCAAGCTAAAAGCCATTGTGTTGCCTGGACAATTGAAGATTTATTAATAGAAATTAAACAGGTAGATGCTACCCTTGCTAAAAAAATCTATCTACTAGAGGATTGCACTTCTCCTGTTGTCGTTTCGGATGTTGTGGACTATACAGAACAGGCGGATGCTGCGTTTAATAGGTTTGCGGAGGCAGGAATGCACATCGTTAGATCTACTGAGTCTCTAGCATCTTTTTTGTAACGCAGAGAAATTCTCTATTTTTCTTTGTGTTTCTAAATAAATCTTCATTTTTTTAGGTATCTTTTGGGATCTTCCGCTACCCAACCCAGAGATGAGCTAGAACGCATTTCAAAATGGAGATGGGGTTGTCTGGAAGTCGGTTGTCCACTTGTGCCTACAGTTCCGATTACGTCTCCTTGTTTAACTTGCTGGCCGACAGTAACTTTGATACTGTCAAGTTGGGCATAACGACTTTGGAGTCCGCCACTGTGATTAATCACCACCAATTTGCCGTAAGAGCCTTGTTCTTTAGCGAAGGCTACGATTCCCGGCGCTAATGCTTCTACAGAAGTTCCCACTGGGGCTAATAAATCAACACCGCTATGGAAGAAAACTTCACCTGTCGCCGGATTAATTTGCCAACCATAGGGTAATCCCACAGTTGTGACTGTTGGTAAAGGATATCCAGCTAAAGAGACACGGCTATTCGACCTAACATTATCAAGCACAGCAGATTGAGTTGTGGGGCGATTAGACGACAAATTTACCCCTGGAACAAACACGACTCTGGGGTCTTTTTGGCAACCATTCACCTCAAATAGTGCGTCAGCACGAACTCTATACTTTGCCGCTACTTGTCGCCAAGTTTGACCGCGAGGGACTTCGACAACAATACCGTTGTAAGGAGGAATTTGAAGTACACTGCCAACAGCAACCGTACCATTCTGTAAAGTCGGATTCATCCCAATGATGGTTGCGGGAATAAGATTGTATCGTTGAGCTATGCTTTCTAAAGTTTCGCCACGCACAACCTTGTGGCGCTGGAAGCGAGATAGAGCGGAAGTTGGGCAACTCCCAACAACAGCATTAGCGCTGTGTGAGTTTGGGAGTGTGGATAATACTAGTCCCAAGTTGCTGACTAAGCTACAAAGAAAAAGTTGACGATAGGGAAATTTCATGTATGTACGTCAAGAGCGCTTTAACTTTAAATTTTAGATTGGGGAATTGGGAATGGGGAATTGGGAATTGATTATTCTCCGTGTCCCCAGTCCCTAAAGTGTGATCCCCAACACTCTGCCTAAAATCCTGCTGTTGATATGTAAATTAATCTGTCCACTTGCCGTTTGCTTGACTACACTTAGAAGTTAGCAACTGCATTGCTGTCCTTAAAGCATCAATGATTATGAAGTTATCCTTAAAGCAACTGGCCGTTTATCTGTCTTTACTAGCGATTGGCGGTGGTGCAGGTTTGTTTGGCAGTCGCTATTTTTTGCCACAAAAACGCTCGTTTCAAGAGCTAAAGAATATGACTATGGCTTTACCCCCAGAGTCTGTAGTTCCTAATTCCGTTGGCGGCACGATTGGAACTACTGGGGGTGATAATGTAAATTTTATTGCTACGGCTGTACAAAAAGTTGGGCCAGCGGTGGTACGTATTAATGCTACCCGCAAAGTACCAAATCCCATCTCTGATGCTTTGAAAAATCCTGTTTTGCGGCGATTTTTTGGGGAGGATGAGCAACCATTTCCTCAAGAAAGAATTGAACGCGGTACAGGTTCGGGATTTATTTTGAGTGCAAACGGAGAATTAATTACTAACGCTCATGTTGTAGCGGATACAGATACAGTACAAGTTACTCTTAAAGATGGTCGGACTCTAGAAGGGAAAGTAGTGGGTGTTGATTCTGTCACAGATGTGGCAGTAGTCAAAATCAATGGGGATAATTTGCCAACTGTCAAGCTGGGTAATTCGCAAAATTTGATACCAGGACAATGGGCGATCGCTATTGGCAATCCTTTAGGTTTAGATAATACTGTTACCATTGGCATCATTAGCGCTACAGATCGCACTAGCGCCCAAGTTGGTGTCCCAGATAAGCGAGTTAGCTTTATCCAAACCGATGCCGCAATTAACCCCGGTAACTCTGGTGGCCCCTTATTGAATGCCCAAGGTGAAGTGATTGGAGTCAATACTGCTATCCGCGCCGATGCTCAAGGACTCGGTTTTGCAATCCCCATTGAAACTGCTGCTCGTATTGCTAAAGAATTATTTACAAAAGGACGTGTGCAACATCCTTTCTTGGGGATTGAAATGGCAGATTTGTCTCCAACCAAAAAACAGCAGATTAATCAAGAAAACCAACTCAACATTCAGCAAGATGTTGGAATTGTAATTAAAGGAGTGCTGGACAATTCACCAGCTAAGCGAGGTGGACTACTGCCTGGTGACGTAATTCAAAAAATTAACGGCAAACCAGTCAAAACTTCAGCCCAAGTACAAAAACTGGTAGAGTCAAGCAGCGTCGGAGAAATTCTCACTATTGAAGTCAACCGCAACGGCAAAGTTCAAACTTTAAAAGTGGAATCAGGAGCCTATCCTCAAAAGTAGTTAATAGTCATTAGTCCTCTTTGAGACGACAGGGAAAACCCTGCTTTTAAGTAGGAATTGAACAAGAACGCTGTTTTTACAAAAACAGGGAGTAGGGAGTAGGGAGTGGGGAGTGGGGAGTAGGGATACAAAAACATTAAAAACTGTCTTTTGTGGGTCATTGCCCACTGTTAGGAAAAGATTTGTGCCGAGATTGCTTGCAACGAGGCACAATGCGTCCTGACTTCAATCCCACGCCTTAACCCTGTTTTGTCAGTTTGGGAGAAGCCTATCGCTGAAAGCCTTTTGGAGCTTTAGTTTTAAGCTTTTGGTTATAAATTTTAGTTACTGTTAGAAAATAAAGGCTCAAAGCTAGATTGGATGAAAGTTTCAGAATCTTGCTTTGATTATTACTTTCCGAGAGTGACATAAAAGGGTTAAGGCGTGGGTTCCCTACTCCCTACTTCCACATCGCCACTCCCTCTAAATTGCGCTTGGCTTACTTGAAAAACGTCCTGATTAAAACTGTAGCTCCAACCCAGAACTAAAGTATTTGTAGAACAGGGAACGTGAACGTTCCCTTTTTGGTAAATACAAATGACTAATGACAAAGCGAAAAATTTAAGCACCGACTTCCGGCGCTCAAAATTTTTCAACACAGGACTATCATCATGAGTGATTGTGCAGTTTACACGTGTTTTAGCTTGTTAACTATTGACTATTAGACAAATGATCTAACTGCATTCTTTGTTCCATCTGGCGCAGAAAGTACCCCGTCATCATAGCCGATGCTAAAAGTCCAGCTAGGTTCTCCCGGTCTGTAGTAATTTGCACATTGAAATTTTCGGCAGGTAACATTCCCACAAGCCCTTGGACATTCTGCGAAATGATTTGTTTAATTTCAGGGCTAACGGACTGGGCTACACGGGCTAAAACATCAGGAGACTGATGCTGTAGATATTTGAGTAACTGATTGGGATATTCTTCGGAATGGTCGGAAAGAAGTTGATTGGGGTGTTCCTCAGAGTTGTCGTTCAAAAAGTCAGGATTAAACACCATTGGCAGTTTTATTTAGCTTAGTTGCTAATTCTACTCTAAACCATAGAACAACGGTAGCGCATTCCCCACAGATATAAGTCGAAAAGAGGAATGGGGAGTAGGGAGTTCTTTATTCTCCCCCTGCCTCCCCTGCTCCCCCTGCCACCCCCACATTTAACTCAAGTTCCAGTTGTTCTTCCTTCTGGTTGGTGGGGAATGCTTTGGGGAGTTGTTCAATTTGGAAATATTGATGAAATTTTGGAGTTACTTGCAGCGAGTAGGAGCGAGAATCACTATCTCGGCGTTTCTTGACAAAGCCAAGCTCTACAAGTTCTTGAACGTGCTGATATGCTCCTGAACCGCGCACGTTAATTAAGTCGCTTTGAAGTATGGGACTATTGAGGGCGATCGCTGCTAGAGTCCGCAATGCTCCTACGCCTAATTCTACAGGAATTAGCGTTTGCACTAAATCATGAAAGTCAGACCGCAGTTGTAAACTATAACCATTTGGGGTTTCTACAACCTCTAGAGCGCTTTCTCGGCGGGCATAATCGTCAATTAGTTCAATCATGCCCTCCTCAATAGTAGTGCGATCGCAGGCGGCATACTCGGCGATTTCGCCGAGCGACAAGGGTTTACCCTTTAAATAGAGAATTGCTTCTATCTTTGTCGCTGTAGGTGTAATCATTTAGTCATTGGTCGATCATTGGTTATTAGTCATTGGTGAGCTAGCGCGGTCTCAAGAAGCGCGAACCCGCAAGGGTCATTAGTTAGTAGTCAAGAGTCAAACAAAACTACTTTAGCTCTGAAATTTTTGACCCTAGACTCGATAAAGCGGTTGACAACTAACAATCAACAAATGTGTGGGATTATAGCGTAATTCTATAAAAACGTCAACTATTTTGCACGTTCAATTCTGATTTTCAAGTCGCTTCGTGCAGTTATGAGTTTGCACTAAATCATCTAAACTACATAATAATGGGCTATTTCAAGCTATGCACCTAGATAACAAATCACACAGCAAGAGCATAAGAATCCTTACCAATTCCCCATTCCCCATGACAACTTCTGTTAACTCTGCTCTTTTAGCCACTTGTGTGCCAGCACTCCGACGAATTTTCGCAGTGTTGACGTTAATGGTGTGCTTGAATTTAGTCATCTCCCTGTCAGCGGTGGCAGCAAACCCACCTAGCGATTTACTCAAGCAACCAGCTACA
Source organism: Desmonostoc vinosum HA7617-LM4 (assembly GCA_019359515.1). Taxonomy (GTDB): domain Bacteria; phylum Cyanobacteriota; class Cyanobacteriia; order Cyanobacteriales; family Nostocaceae; genus Desmonostoc; species Desmonostoc vinosum. The sequence continues at coordinate 71,153 of JAHHHC010000007.1, forward strand.
GAAATTACAATTAGCTTAGGTAATTCAGCCAATGAACTTAAGTTTGAACCAAATCATCTAGAAATGGTGAGTGGTAAGCGCTATTTGTTACGACTGAATAATCCCAGTCAACTCAAGCACTACTTTACCGCCAAAGATTTTGCCGATGGCATCTGGACTCAAAAAGTCGAAGCAGGCAAAGTAGAAATAAAAGGGGCAATTCACGAATTAGAACTCAAGCCAGGTGCTGAAGCAGAATGGGTGTTCGTGCCCCTCAAATCAGGTAAATATGGTTTACGTTGCCCAATATCAGGACACACGCAAGCAGGTATGACAGGAGAGATTATCGTCACTAATTGATTCAGAACTCCTGATTAACCTCTTGATCTGCCTGTGTGCTTTTGATGAGAAAACACATCCCCATACTCGCGATGTGCTATTGTATCTACGGTAGCAGCATATTTAAATTAATCCCTATCAGGGATAAAAATAACTTAAATTATAGATATTACTTCTCAACTAAGCTAGAAAAAGCATTTACATCTAAACAGTAAAGCATCTGTAATTATTAATCTCCCATGAACATTCTTAGTAACTTGCTTTCTCAAACAACTCAGCCTACAACCACAAAAAAACAACGCCGAGGAATTGAAATCAAATCGCCGCGTGAAATTGAAATTATGCGGCAGTCAGCAAAAATTGTTGCAACTGTACTCAAAGAAATTTCTGAGTTGGTCAAGCCCGGAATGACTACCGCCGACTTAGATGCCTATGCAGAAAAGCGTATCCGTGAAATGGGCGCAACACCAAGTTTTAAAGGATATCACGGTTTTACAGGTTCTATCTGCTCCAGCATTAACAATGAAGTCGTGCATGGTATTCCAAGTCCTAAGAAAATGATCCGCATGGGAGACGTATTAAAAGTAGATACAGGTGCTTATTACCAAGGTTTTCATGGCGATTCCTGCATTACGATCGCAGTCGGTGAAGTAACCCCCGATGCTGCTAAACTAATTCGTGTAGCCGAGGAAGCGCTTTATAAAGGTATTGAACAAGTCAAAGCAGGCGTATATTTGCTTGACCTTGCAGGGGCAATTGAAGACCATGTGAAGGCAAATGGCTTTACCATAGTCGAAGAATTTACAGGACACGGAGTTGGTCGTAATCTGCACGAAGAACCGTCAGTGTTCAACTTTCGCACTCGTGAAATGCCAAACGTGAAACTCCGTGCCGGCATGACGCTAGCAATTGAGCCTATTGTCAATCAAGGTTCTAGACATACAAGGACATTATCTGATCGCTGGACAGCAGTCACCGTAGATAATTCACTATCGGCCCAGTTTGAGCATACGGTCTTAGTGACAGACACTGGTTATGAGATATTAACCGATCGCTCCAAGGTTTGATGTTGTGTGAGATTAAGCAAAAACAATATTTTACAAAGATAAACCTATAGAGACGCGCAATTGCGCGTCTCTATATGTATTTGGGGTTTTTAATTAAGTCTATATACTTATTTCGCCTAAATCTGCTTTTTAAAAAAGAGCTATCAACTAGTTTTTTTCAAATAATTAGGTGACAAAAATACAGCTTTTATGTCGTTAAAACTTTCTAAATACTCTTAATCATTTTACTCATATTTGGTTGAATTTAATTTTATTGCCTCTACTGAAATTTGTGGATATAACTGGCTATCAGCTTACAATTTAAGCTGTTAATGATTGAACTTATTTATTTAAATTGAGGTTAATAAATAGTATTTTGAGATTAAATATGTTTGTATTACCTTTGATATATAGCCGAATTGGTAATTATTTTTGCTCCTATATTATAAAAATTAGGTTGAAATAGTTAAATTGTTCTGGGAAAATCGAATGTACCAATCAAGAAATGCTTTGTATTCTTGATTTTTTAACCCAATTTAAACTGAGGAAAAACTAAGTGTCTGTAATTAAAATTTATGATCTCAAGCATAACGTTAGCCAACTAGAAACTCTATCTAATTGGCAAACAAACCAAGTATTTGGTGGTAGTAAAGGCAGTTATGAAGTTGGCCGTTACATAGGGATTGCTTTAGCAATTGCTGCTGAGCTTATTCCTGGTTAATCAAGTCAATCAATAGTTTTGTGTTCATTAGTTACTTGTTTTTTTGAAGTGTTGTTCTTGATAAGGGAGATAATTTCGCCATGAAAGCTAAGATTGTAATTCAAGATATTACTGTAGATTCCTTGCTTGATATTCCTTTCCAAGATATGAGCCGTATTATTGGTGGTTATTCCTGGGCAGAATTTAAGCAAGATGTTAAAGACTTTTTTGACGGTGTTATAGATGGCTTTAACTCTATTAATTAAGCCAGGATAAAATCCATAACTAATTAACATTCTCTTACCATCAGACTATACTTGTAGTTAATGGTGAGAGGATGTTAGCAAATCTTTTTCAAGAACACGCTCTAGGGCTATGTATAATTCTGGCAATATGAGAATATGACTAATCTAATCTGTTAATTATCAAAATTTGACTGTGCAAGGTTTTCTTAATCTCAACAAATCATTTGGTTGGACTTCCCACGACTGTGTGGCACGGGTGCGAAAACTTTTGCGCCTTAAACGTGTAGGCCATGCTGGAACTTTAGATCCTGCGGCTACTGGAGTATTACCGATCGCACTTGGTAAAGCCACAAGACTATTACAATATTTACCAGAGAACAAAGCCTACAAAGCGACAATTCGGCTGGGTGTGCGTACCACAACTGACGATTTACAAGGCGAAATTATTGCTTCTCAACCTTGTGTAGGATTGAATTTGGCAGCAGTGAAAACTGCTTTGTCACAATTTACAGGCAAAATTGAGCAAATTCCCCCAATCTACAGTGCAATTCAAGTGGAAGGAAAACGCCTGTATGACTTGGCGCGTCAAGGTGAAACTGTCGAAGTTCCAGCACGGACGGTGGAAATTTTTCAAATAGAGATTTTAGATTGGCGAGAAGGGGATTTTGCGGAATTAGATGTAGTTATAGCTTGTGGTGCTGGTACATATATTAGAGCGATCGCTCGTGATTTAGGAGCAATCTTGCAAACTGGTGGCACTCTCGCCGCTTTGACACGCACCCAAAGCAGCGGCTTCGACTTAGCAGATAGTTTCACCGTTACCGACTTAGAAGCACAACTACAAACCGAAACATTTCAACCCATCTCCCCTGATACAGCATTACAGCACCTACCACATATCACTTTACCTTCAGTATCTGCTCACAAATGGTGTCAAGGTCAACGAATTTCTCTGAGTTGGGATATTTCAGGGTTTGTACGAGTTTATCAAGAAGAAACTCGTTTTTTAGGTATTGGACAATTACAAGATGAAGTGTTGATTCCCCAAATGGTGTTTGAACCGATTTCGTAATTTTACCAAAACTAAGGGTATAGGAGAAGAAGTTAAAGCAGCCAACTATTTCATTGAAAAAGCAGAATACAAAAATAAAAAAGCGATCGCTCTTTGTTAAGAAAAGTTAAGGGCGATCGCTCTATTCTATGTTTACTAAGCTAACAATAACTCAAATTGCATCTTTGCGTTTTAAGACAAATATGCAACATCAGAGCAGATTAGCCTAAATATCCTGTTCGCTTAAATCACGACTGAGATGATCAAATGGTTCATCCACAAAAGAAGTATCAGCTACACCTGCGGCTGCTACTTGTTCCTTCACCATATCCTTGAGAATTTGGATACCGCGAACTGTGGGCCCAATGGGGACTCCCAAAGAATTGTAAGTTTCCCGTAGACCTTGTAGCACTCGCTCATCCAGTACATTTGTGTTGCCAGCAACCAACGCATAGGTAGCATAGCGCAAGTAGTAGTCCATATCCCGCAAACAAGCCGCATAACGACGGGTTGTGTAGGCATTGCCACCGGGGCGAATCAACTCTGGTAGTTCTTCAAATAACTTAGAACCAGCCTGCCTCACCATTCCAGCCGCATTAGAATTAATTGCTGCTGCTGCTTGTACCCGTGCGGTACCACTTTCAAAATAAGATTTAAGGCTGTCGATCGCATTCCGATCAAAATATCGTCCTGCTACGTCATAATTCTTAATCAAACTTGTTACTGCATCGCGCATTCCTTTTTCTCCCAATCATTGCTATCTATGGTTTGATATTTATTTGGCTGCACTTACGCACCAGTAAAATTTTGTGCCTCTTAAATAAAATAGATCAAGCACAAAAATAATCCATCATTACTTAAGGATTCTATGCCAAAGTTGACCCCTATGAGATGAACTTTCCAGTTTTGTGCAGATGATCAGAGAAAGGTTAATATAACCTTTAATCCAGATATTCTGTAACAAAGTTTACAAAAGTCTCTAATGTCTAGTATTTATGATATTCCAGGTGTGTCATCACAACTGGGTTTACCTCAGCAAGGTTAGGATGCTTTGGCAGATTCTGGTTTACATTAGGAAATTGGCAGAGAAGGAGTAACAATGACAACCCCACAAGAAGTCTTGAAGATGATTCAAGACCAAAAAATTCAGATGATTGATCTGAAATTCATTGATACACCAGGGACATGGCAGCACCTGACTGTGTACTATAACCAGATCGATGAAAGCTCGTTCTCTGATGGCGTACCTTTCGACGGTTCCAGCATTCGGGGTTGGAAAGGCATCGAAGAATCAGATATGACAATGGTACTCGATCCAAACACTGCCTGGATCGATCCATTCATGAAAGAGCCAACACTCAGCATCATTTGTAGCATTAAGGAACCGCGTACAGGTGAATGGTATAGCCGTTGCCCTCGCGTAATTGCCCAGAAAGCCATAGATTATCTAGTTTCTACTGGTGTTGGTGACACAGCCTTTTTTGGCCCAGAAGCTGAATTCTTCATTTTTGACGATGTTCGCTTCGATCAAACCGCCAACTCAGGCTATTATCACGTAGACTCTGTAGAAGGTCGCTGGAATTCTGGTAAAGATGAAGGCCCCAACCTGGGTTACAAACCACGTTTTAAAGAAGGTTATTTCCCGGTTGCACCTACAGATACTTTTCAAGATATCCGTACAGAAATGCTGTTGACGATGGCAGCATGTGGTGTACCAATTGAAAAACAACACCACGAAGTTGCTACCGGCGGTCAGTGTGAACTAGGTTTCCGCTTTGGTAAGCTGATTGAAGCCGCTGACTGGTTGATGACTTACAAATATGTCATCAAAAACGTTGCTAAAAAGTACGGCAAAACTGTTACCTTCATGCCCAAGCCATTATTTGGCGATAACGGTTCTGGGATGCACACTCACCAATCCATTTGGAAAGATGGTAAACCTCTGTTCGCAGGTAATGAGTATGCGAAGTTGAGCAAAACAGCTTTGTATTACATTGGTGGTATTCTCAAGCACGCACCAGCACTGTTAGCAATCACTAACCCCACTACCAACTCTTACAAGCGCTTAGTACCTGGTTATGAAGCACCTGTAAACTTGGCTTACTCCCAGGGTAATCGTTCTGCTTCTGTACGGATTCCGCTATCGGGCGATAACCCCAAAGCGAAGCGATTAGAATTCCGTTGTCCTGATGCTACTTCTAACCCATACTTGGCATTTGCTGCTATGCTTTGCGCTGGTTTAGATGGTATCAAAAACCAAATCGATCCTGGTGAACCCTTAGATAAAAATATCTATGAACTTTCTCCAGAAGAACTAGCTAAAGTTCCGTCAACTCCAGGTTCTCTGGAATTAGCATTGGAAGCACTAGAAAATGATCATGCTTTCTTAATAGAATCTGGCGTGTTCTCAGAAGACTTCATCCAAAATTGGATTGACTACAAGCTAGCAAATGAAGTCAAACAAATGCAGCTACGCCCTCATCCCTACGAATTTTATCTCTACTACGATGTTTAATTCATTGCAATGGGAGGGCGGGTTTACTAGTACTCTGGTTAATTGCGAAGGTTCTTGGCAAACCCGTCCTTACAATCAGGTGAAGTTTTAGACCCTCATGTGAAAACAGAGAACAAGAAACTGTTAAGAGTTCCCTGTTCTCTGTTCCCTTGTTAAATAATTTTGCCACCCTCTAGGGTGGCTTTTTTATTAGCTCATCGTAGCGTTGCTGCGGTCATAGATCATACGAGTTGTAGGGTCTATCTTCCCTTGAATGGGGTTCCAGTAGTGAGATATTTCTTCAGGAAGACCGAGTTCCTGTGCTGCACGCATCAGCATTGATTGTTGACGATTCTTGACTTGCTGATATTGACGAACCATCAATGCACGAGATTTATCTGCAATAGACATAACAATAATCCTCCCTGTTGGTTTTAGTGAATGTATATTGAACGTTTTTCCATATGATTTAATATAGCATAAATTCTGTATCATAAGCTACGAAATGCATTTTTATAACAAAAATTCATAATGATAGATTTTGGCTATGTTTCTGCCAAAAGTCAGTAAAAATCTTTCCCCAGCCAGGCAGCACAGCTATTGATAACCAAAAATCTTGCTTGAGAGTGGTATTGCTTAAAAACAAATATCTGTCTCGGAGTTGATCGTTTATTTGTTACAGTTGTTTACATTTGGAAAGCAAGCAAATAAAAAGAGTATGTGGTTTCAAGGAAACAAGATACTACCTTATGTCATTAGTTACATTCTTGACAAATACTGACAGTAGATGTGATTAATTTGTATTACCTTAACTTTTTTCTCAGTAACACAGTGTTGCTACATTTGTTGCAGAAAATTAACAAGTTCCGTGGGTTTAAGTCCCCCGGTTCTATAACCGGCAAGTAAAACTTATATTACGTTAGCGTTAGCGAAGCGGTAGCGAGGTACGAGCGTCAGCGGTAGCGAGTCCTCGATAGCGAAGCGTAAAGCCTACGGCATAGCTTCGCTTAGAGCGACACAGGAGCGTCGCGTCATTACGAATTACGAATTATTTAAGTTACCATCAAAAATAGCTTTACAAAAATTCATAAAACCTATGTCGGTAATTTATCCACGGAAATTCCACAATACTCTGGGTGCCAGAGAAATTCTCAAGCGAATAGTAAGCGATCGCGAAATTCATCTCATCACCCTCAACCGCTACCGCTTCAATGAGCAGCGTAGTTGTCAAGATCTGACTGAGGTAATAGAAAAGCTCAATGGACAGCCACGAGAACTAGTACGAGATTTATCCCACCACATTGCCGATGAAGCTCGTCATGCTATGTGGTTGACTGATCTGCTAATAGAATTAGGGGCAGATATTGGTAAACCACCTGGTTCGAGCTATATCGATGAATTTGAGCGTTTGATTGATCAAGACACCTACAACTCAAACTTAAATGATGCTGTAATTGCTGCCCTCGCAGCAATCAATGTCACCGAAAAACGGGGTTGTGAATATTTCTCCGCCCACATTTACGCCCTCAAGCAAGCGCCGCAAACAGAAGAAAACATCAAAATCCGCGAAACAATAGAGAAAATTTTCCCAGAGGAAGCAGGACATGTCCGTTGGGGTAATCGTTGGCTAGCACAAATAGCAGATCAAAGTCCAGAACTCCGGCACAAAGTAGAACAAGCCAAACAAAAATATGCAGCTATTGAACAAGCAGCATATGAATCGGGAATGGATATCACCTTGGGCGCAGAACTACGGCGAGTTGCAAACTTAATGGAAGTAGCAAACACAATGCCACTTTGGCAGCGTCCTCAATATCTAATGGAGCGCTTACCTCAAACTCTATTAGCACCTGAGTTGCAGCTTACCAGGATGCAAGCAGCACAAAGGAGTTGGCAAAGCGATCCCCAGGCATTTATGGAGAAATTTGTGCCGATGTTCCTCAACGGTATCCAAAGCGTAAGGGATTAAATAATTCGTAATTCGTAATGTCGCTAACGCTGACGCTCGTACCTCGCTACCGCTGACGCTCGAGGACTCGCTACCGCTTCGCTAACGCTAACGCTATCGATGACTCGCTACCGCTACGAAGCGCGTAAGTCCTGATTGAGTTTTGTAATGGGGATTTAACCGTTACTCTTGGATAAGGAACACACTTCGGCTATGCTCAATGCATTGCAAGAAATAGAAAAAACTGTTCCTTTCTCCGACAAATTAGGAGTCAAAAGTTGAAATCTTTTGACTCCTGGTTTGTAAATCCAGTTCCTTAGCTAAAACAGCAAGAAAATTAATTTTTTGCACATTTACTTAGTAATGTTGCAAATTCATGCTCTGAACAAGCTCAGATGAGGCGAAAGACTCTGAACAAATTCCAGAGCGAAATCAATGATTTCCTGATCTAAATAACCAGCTACTCGACGCATGAGAAAATCTGTTTAGGAAGCGAGATGAAGTTGCTTTGAGGCTGACAGACGGCAAGCAAAATATCTGAATTAGATTTACTGAGGATTGATTTTGAGCCAAAGTAACATCAATTTCAATGGAATGCTTATCGTTAAGGAAAACACAAAGATGCGGGTAAACAGGAATAGAAAAAATATTTACAGTGAGCGACAAACTGACTTGAAATGAAAATCTATGATTCTGGCTTGAGTAGAAGATTAGACGCAGAGTTCCCTGAAATAAGATCAAGATTTGTGTGGCTTTTAAGGAATTGGTAATCTTGATAGTGCAAGTAGTCAGTTGAGTTGGCATCTTGATTGCAAGGGTTTAAGCCAACTATTTATACAGAGGTTACGGTTGAAATATTGCACGATTTCTGAAGCTTTTCGTGCGTCAACTGTTGTATCTCTGCTAAAGCCGCTGTGTAAAAAAGATTCAGCATTACATCCTGTTTTCTGGTACTTTGATTTCCCTAATATCAGGGGCGTTGTTCAACGGTAATTAGACAGCAGGATGAGGATTTGTGAGATTTTCTTCTCTACGCCCGCTACCGCGATGAGGAGCAGTAGGCTTGGTGGGTTTTGTCGAGAGCAACTGCTCGGAGGTAGGTGTAGTCAGCAGCCCATAAGAGAAATGATTGAACATCGCTTGGCAATTTAAGGCTAAAGGGTCAAATACCAGACTCGATACTAAAAGTGAAATGGCAGCACGCATAGCAGATGTCTATTTTGGAACTCTCCACTTCACTGATACTGAATTTTGGGTTGTGAATCCGGACAATTTACAAAAAAGTATTGCTTTTTACTGAAAATAAACTACTTTTATATATCGTCTAAATGTACAACTAATAACCAGTTACCGACGTGATTCTGACGACCCCACAATGTAATTAATTGCTCATGGGGAACGGCTTGTAATTGCTCATCAATATGCGATCGCAATGTCACAAGCTGCCAAGTTTGCCCTTGATATTGCACTGGCACAGTAATAATAAATCTGTAGTCTTGCTGATCCAAGCGATGGAAAATGCCTTGGAAACATTCATTTTCCCGTATTAATACCTCATCAACAGCAGGGTAATTGTACTGTGCTGACGATGGGTAGGGGCAATCGCCACTAGCTGGATATGCTTGTGGATTGTTTAAGTAATACAGTTGCCAGTGCAGCCAATCCGAATGATTTGCGGGAATATTAAAAAAAGGTATGATTGCCGCAGGTGAGCGTTGATCTTGCAGTAGAGCGGCTTGTAGCACCCTGATAGGTAAATCCCTTGGCTGACAGTTTAACTCAACGCATACAGCAGCTGCCATACCCGCTGCTTGACCAATACCCATGACTACAGGTTGTAATCTAGTCGCTCCATTGGCAATGTGAGACACAGAAATATTTTTGTCACATGCCAACAAACCATCTGTTGTGGCTGGAATTAGGGAACTGTAGGGAATGGTAAAAGGAGTTCCAGTCCAACGCCCCCCCCAACGGATAGATTTAGGTTGCAGCGGGAACTCAACGCCTGGATAATGGTGGTCATTGGCGTAGTTGCCAACTGCGATCGCTTCGCAAACGCCAGGGGCGATCGCATCATTAAATATAGATGCAACTCTACCTCCAGCCATCGGCAAGATATCCTGTTCTCGAATAGTAGTTAACCCCACCAAACGGCGGCTTTCCCGGTAATAAGGATGTAACGCAAAAGCCCCAAGAGGATGAGGAAACACCTGTTGTGCCAGTCCATAGCGATGCCCCAGTTGATTTTGGATGAAATGGGCAAAATTTTGGCTATGCCAGCGACATTCTTGGATAAATTCACCTCTGGATATCTCTGACTCTATCAGTCGCCCTACCCCTTTGCCGTAGTCATTACCACAAATTGGCCAGTTGATCATAAATTTATCTTCTGGCAAACGTCCATAATTCAAAAACTTTTGTGGGCCATAGCCATCCCAAGCGCCTGTAAACAGGGACGAATTATAATTAGGTGCAGTGGGAATAGAGGGTGCGATCGCCTCACCAAAATCCTGCATAATTACCACCCAAGTCGGTGCCTGCACTGGATATCTTTGCGTCAGAGAATTAAAAGCAACTGGGGCGCTGGGTTCTCCCCATTCAGATTGCAACTCCCAACCCCAACGGTAAGGTATTTCCGCTAAAGCCAATAAATCACCCAACTCCGTGCCATCAAGCGTCATCTTAGCTGTGACACTAAAATCAGCAAAGCGCACACCAACAACACAATCTCCCTGCCGTAAAACCTCCATTGGCACTTGTCCAGCCATCCAATGCAGATTTGGTAATTCTCGTACCCAATCTGCAAAAATCTCAGCCCCAACACGCGGTTCATAGCTAAAAAAGCTCACCCAGCTATTATCCAACCCACCAGGTTGTCGATAACGCAATTCGCGCAAAAACTCACCCCATAACCCCGTCTGCAAAGCCTCCAACTCATTACCATCAGGTGCAGACACCCCAGCCGAAGTTAACATTCCCCCCAGCCAAGGAAATTCACTCACCAAAATCGTTTTAGCACCCCGTCGTGCTGCTTGAATAGCTGCCGCCGCACCACCAGTTCCCCCACCAACAACTAAAACATCCGCTTGATATTGAATAACCATCCCGAACCTCAATTAAGTGTCCGAGATATTGTCCTAGATAAACCAGGTTCAGACAAGATTATAGTTGTGAGAGTTTGTAGTCAGCACTTTAGTGCTTAACTCTTGATTACGGTCTAATTAAATTTTTCTCAGAATCACGATATTTACTAATTAATTTTTGATGCTGAATAGGCGCATAAATCAGCGTATATAAAAAAGGTATTCCAGTTATCCCCAACGCCAAGATAGTAGATAACCTAAGAAAGCTCCCAACAAAACCAAGCCCCACACTAATTCCAAAAGCTGCTGCAAGTAGTGACAAACGATCATTTACAGATTTCAAAATAATCCACATCAAAACACTAGTTAAAAATCCAATTATTAACCCTGCGATTCCTCCAATAAAACAAGCACCAATACCCCCTGCTAAAATTCCACCCATCAACTTAAAAATAATACCCACTAAATCATTAGGTTTAGATAAATCAATAATTGCTCCATACACGCCTCCACCGATAATTCCCAAAATACCAACAATGATCACACCCACAAGTATAGCGGCGGCTATTTGCCAATAATCAAAGTTTTGCTTATTTTTCTGAAAAAAGTTGTAACCTCTATTAATTACAGCACCAGCTACACCACCAAAAATTGCGCCTAATGTACCAAAAACGAAAGCTCCATTACTACTGCCATCAATCCCAGGTAAATTCCATAAGATAATTTTGTGAGACGCTAAAGTTGCAATTATCCAAGGTATAATTCCTATAATGATGAATGTGGCTATCTCACCAGTTAAAAACGCCCAAATTAAACTTTCATAAGACTTCGTTTCTTTCTTAGCAATTGGAATGAGAGCCGTTTGTACTTTCACGGTTAAAGTATGAGTTGGTGGGTAGGCATTTGTATGTAAAAATAACTGACGTTTATATAACTTATCTGCCAGTAACTTACTAGTATCTACTTCGATATCAAACTTTGTACGATTGCCTGCAAACTTCTTTGGTGTGATGCTAATCCACGGGTGAGAATTTGGCGCATAAGGAGGATCGTGAGGATGGGGAGCAACTTCCCAACGACCTTTTAATGATGTGTCTGGCATCATATTTTCCACAGTAATAAATTGCGAGACTTTTTCACCCAAGCGTATTGCAATAAAAGTCTGTAGCTGATTGCTAAACTCAACTTGTGGACACCGGGTAACATCAAGAGGTATTAAGGCATTGAGTGCTTGTTGTGCATTTGTAAAACGGTCTTTGAGCTTGGGTTGTATCATCATTTCCAACCAGTCTAGAAACCGCAAACTCAGTTGAGGTAATAGATGCCGAAAGCAAATTTGCGAAGGATCATCTTCATCGATGAGATTTTGGATTGCAGTTGATTTTGTTCCTGTGAGTAAGCAAATTAACGTTACTCCCAAGGCATATAAATCTGTAGCTGTTGTGGGTTTGAACAGTTGTTCTGGCGGGATAAAACCAGGCGTACCTACGAAAATGCTACTACTGGACACTTCTTGGTTACCAAGACGGGCAAAACCAAAATCAATCAAGTAAACATTTATTTCTGTGTCTACCAAAATATTTTCTGGTTTAATGTCTCGATGAATAATACAAGGAATACGACTTTGTAAATATGCCAGTATTTCTAATACTTGAATGGCGATTATTTTGATGTCTTCTGGTGCAAAACTACGAGTTACCGCTAAAGAGGGAGCATCGATGTATTCTTGAATTAAGCAAAAACCATTTGATGTAGGGAAAGCTCCCAAATATTTAGGAATTTTTGGATAATTTAATCCTTGTAACACCTCTATTTCTCGTTGATGAGTTTTAAATCCTGACCAACTGGAATCTATTTGAGCAAAAGAGTATTGTTTAATAACGACTTGCTGATTTGTGGCGATAGATGATGCTAGCCAAGTAATTCTTCCTCCTTGTTGGTTACGTCCTAATTCGTGGCTAATTTTATAGCCTTGTTCTGAATAATCTGGTTGATTGTTCATATTACAAGTTAGGGGAATTGATTGATATAGTTATTTTTGAGTATTTATCTACTTATTAATAGACGGAATTCGCCAAATATTGATATTACTATCTTCACCAATAACAGCCAAAATTTTATTGTCAGGACTAAAGGCGAGGATATTACCTGAAACTTTGATAGTATTTTTCAACTGACCTGTGGCTAATTCCCAAGTTTGAATACCACTCTTACTATTAGTAATTATCTTTTTGCTATCTGAACTAATTTTTACTAAATCAAAGTTATTATTGTAATATGAATTCTTTTCTTGTGCTATCTCAATAGTATATTGAAATTCCCCAGTTTGCAGATTCCAGATTTTAATATTGTTTTTATTTAAAGTACTTGTATTTGTATTCCAACTAACAAGTGTATTATTATCAGGAATTAAGACAATCACAAAATCATCTGTATATGATTTAGTTTCATGTCCAGTAAAGGTACTTTTGAGCTTGCCAGAAGTCAAATCCCAAATCTTGATTTTTCCGTCTTTATCAGTGCTGACAATAGTCTTTTCATCTGGGCTGATAGCAATAGATCTTATCTCGTTTTCATGTCCTGTGAGTGTTTTCTTTAAGCTGCCATTGCGTAAATTCCAAATATTTAGTTTGCCTGCTTTATCTCCGCTCACTAAAATATTACCGCTTTGACTTATTTTGACTTCGGTCAATAAGTTATTATGGACAAGTTGATTTTTTAAAGTACCAGTTTTTAAATTAAAAATATTGATAATATATTTGGTAGTTTCTGGTTCACTAGAATAAACTGATTGATCAACTACTGGATTTTTGATAATTTTAGTCCCACCATCAAGGATTAAACTTTGTCCATCTTGGCTGGTTTCGATAAAATTAATTGTTCCACTAGGATTGCGGATATCACGTATTAATGCACCAGTTTGTAAATTCCAAATTTTGACATTTTTGGATTCGGCACTGGCTATATACTTACCATCAGGAGTTACACTCAGGTAATTCACAACTCCTGTGTGACCTGTGAGAGTGCGTTTTAATTTACTAGTTTCTAAATTCCAAATTTTAATCGTGTTATCTTCACTGCCACTAATTACAGTATTATTATCAGATGCGATCGCTACAGAACTGACTGCTAGTGCATGACCTTTGAGAGTAGTTTGTAATACATCGGTTCCTCTAGAAGCTATTGGAAGATTTGAATTCTTGTTTGTCGCTTGAGTGTTGGAATTTTGACTCGCTGTGGGAGATATGATTGATATTCCTTTCCATAGAATCAGCTGTACTACGAGCAAGATCATGAATGCAATCAGATTAGGCTTCATAGACATTCCTTTCCTGTTCTACATAAAATATGCAAAAACCAAGCTCTCAAGAGAATAATCTCACGCAAAGGTGCAAAGGCGCAAAGAAAAAGCACAAAAGTTTTCGCTCAAAATTGTTCGCTTGCTTTTATCTGCTTGTTAAGGACGAATTTGTTTATTTCGTTTATGTAATATAATGTAATTACAATTCATACATCAACTCTTTAAAGAGAAGCATCATGTTACAACAAAAATTGCTTCTGGAGTCTATTGTGGCTTTAGAAACAGAAATTGAAGCGATCGCAGAACTAGAACGTATCCTAAAACTTACGGGTTCCCAAGCAAAATTGGTAGCAGCCAACGGAGAACAAGTCACCATTCCCGAATCGGTTTATCAAATGTTACTTCAAGTTGTCCATGCAATGGCATCAGGCAAGGCCATATCGATATTTCCTCACAACTGCGAACTGACGACACAACAAGCGGCTGAGTTGCTTAATGTATCACGCCCTTACTTAATTAAGTTATTAGAACAGGGTGACATTCCTCATATTAAGGTGGGTTCACATCGCCGGGTTCGTTTCGATGATTTAATGAAATATAAAGCACATAGAGATGCTGAGCGTAGTCAACTATTGCAGGAGTTAATCGAGATGACTGAAGAAGCAGGCTTGTATGAGGATGACGAAGATTATATACAGTAAAATATATGCTCAGTATTCTCTTAGATGCTTGCGTTTTGTTTCCAATGTATTTACGAGACACATTGCTATCTGCTGCTGAAGCTGGTTTATACACACCTTATTGGTCACAGAAAATTTTAAATGAAGCAATGGACAATCTTGTTCTGAAAGGGAAAATCTCAGCTGAAAAATTTCAAACTTGATAGCTGAATGTTGGCCTCTAATGTTACATCTAGTATCGTTGAGCTGTGAAAAACCGACGTGAAAGCACAGGTATTTAGAGGCGTCAATCAATTATCTTACGAAGATATCCCAGTGCCTACCCTAGAACCAGATGAAGTACTGGTACAAGTGCAAGTGGTGGGGCTATGTCAATCAGATATTAAAAAAATTCGTTATCCCTTATATGAGCCGCCGCGCATCTTTGGACACGAAACTGCCGGGACGATCGCCGCGATAGGATCACAAGTAAGAGGCTGGCAAACTGGACAACGAGTGGCAGTAATGCATCATATCCCTTGTATGCGTTGCGCCTACTGCCTCAATGACAATTTTTCGATGTGCGATGTCTACAAGAACATCTCAACTACTGCCGGGTTTAACGCCAGTGGTGGCGGTTTCGCCGAGTATGTCAAAGTACCCGGACATATTGTACAAAACGGTGGCTTGATTCCCATCCCAGATCATATCAGTTTTGAAGAAGCCAGTTTTGTAGAGCCAACTAACTGCTGCTTGAAAGCAGTCAAAAAAGCCCAAATTGCTCCAGGACAAACTGTATTAGTGACTGGTGCTGGCCCCATTGGGTTAATGTTTATCATGTTGGTGAAGTATTTTGGGGCAAAAGCGATCGCCACTGACCTACTCCCCTCTAGAATCGAGAAAGCATTGCATGTTGGTGCAGAAGCAGCTTTTGATGCTCGTGATACCGATTTACCCACAAAAATTCATACCCTCACCAATGGTATGGGTGTTGATGTCACCTTACTAGCTGTCCCCAGTGAAAAAGCTTTTTCTCAAGCAATTGACTGTACCCGCAAAGGCGGTAAAATCTTATTTTTCGCTGAATTCCCCGATGAGGTGACAATTCCCGTCAACCCCAATATTCTCTATCGCCGCGAAATTGATTTGATGGGTAGTTATAGTTCATCCTACCGCCTGCAAAATCTCTGTGCTGATATTGTCTTTAATCGCCAGATTGACGTGCAAGCATTAATCAGCGATCGCTTCCCCTTAAAAGATTTATCAGCAGCCGTAGAAACTGCGATCGCCCCAACAGCGGAAACTTATAAAATCTTAATTTATCCCTAGAGAGGGGAGTGGGGAGTGGGGAGTGGGGAGTGGGGAATTGGTGTTTGTTATTTCTCTCCCTTATCTCCCTCATCCCCCTCATCCCCCTCATCCCCCTCATCCCCCTCATCCTCCCTACTCCCTACTCCCCACTCCCTACTCCCTCATCAAATGCTCATTACCTTAACACTAGTCGCTCTACTAGCTTTTTACGTTGCCTGGAATCTGGGAGCAAACGATGTAGCGAATGCCATGGGAACCTCCGTTGGTTCTAAGGCTGTGACTCTCAAACAAGCACTCGTGATTGCTGGAGTATTAGAATTTACAGGTGCTGTATTATTTGGACATGAGGTTACAGAAACCCTAGCCACAAAAGTAGCCAATCCCGCTTTATTCGCTGCGACACCGCAACTATTAATAACTGGGATGATCAGTGTTCTATTAGCGAGTGGCGTATGGTTGCAAATTGCCACTTCACGCGGTTTGCCTGTATCCTCATCTCATGCGGTTGTGGGTGCGATCGCCGGATTTAGTTGGGTAGCTTTGGGAGTAGGTGCAATTGATTGGTCATCAATTGGCATGATTACCATTGGTTGGATTCTAACGCCTGTAATTAGTGGTGCGATCGCTGCTTTGTTTTACAGTCAAATCAAGCACTGGATTTTAGAGCAACCAAATCCCTTAGTGCAGTTACAAGAATGGATACCCTGGTTGAGTACAGTGCTACTAGGTACGTTTGGCATAATCGTGCTACCTTCAATCACTCAACCCTTGACAAACTATTTAATTGAGCAACTTGGTTTCAACCTACCAAGTTACGACATTCCCCTGTTAGTCGGTGCAATAGCAGCAGTTGGACTCACCATTGTGAGTTGGCGGCAATTGGACGCAAGAGGACGCGGGGACGCGGGGACGCGGGGACGCGGTGAGACAGCGCTACGGGAGAGTTTCCCTCCGCAGGCGACTGCGAATCCGAAGGGAGACGCGGTGAAAGAGAAAGATGAAGAACATGAAGAAGATATACAAATCCCCAGTCCCCACTCCCCATTACCCCTAATCCCCACTCCCTCCGGGAGCCCCGAGTTCCCCAATCCCCACTCCCCACTCCCCACTCCCCACTCCCCACTCCCCACTCCCCACTCCCCACTCCCCAATCCCATCGAACCCCTATTCGCCCGTTTCCAAGTACTAAGTGCTTGCTTTGTGGCCTTTGCTCATGGTTCTAATGATGTAGGGAATGCGATCGCTCCTTTAGCTGCGATCGTTTATATTAATCGTACTGGTAGCGTACCCACGAATGGCATTACTATTCCTATATGGATTTTAATTCTGGGTGGCGCTGGCATTGTCGCTGGTTTAGCCGTTTGGGGGAAAAAAGTCATCGCCACCATTGGCGAGAATATTATTTCTTTGCAACCCAGTAGTGGATTTTGTGCCGAACTTGCAACTGCAACCACTATTCTCCTCGCCTCTCGGCTAGGTTTACCCGTCTCCACCTCTCATGCCCTCGTAGGTGGTGTCGTTGGTATTGGACTAGTACAAAATATTAAGTCAATTAAATTCAAAACTTTACAAGGTATAGCCGCCGCCTGGTTAATTACAGTCCCCCTCAGTGCTGTCCTCAGTGCTGGCATCTTTAGCGTAGCTCGGATTTTTCTTGGTCACTGAGCGAAGTCGAAGTGACTCTCCCCACCTACGCAAATAATTTCATCAATCAAGTCAGATTCCTATACAAACATCTGCGTACAGAAAAATTCATACTGCCATAAGGCTAAAATTAAAGCGCATTTTTGCAGAATTGCTACTCATTCATTAAAATGTTGGCCAGGGGATGGTAATATTTTGATTTTTACGAGAAGTACTCACACAGATGTAAACTGTTACCCAAGTTACATTCCGCATAGATTTATATATAGTTTCGCAAGTCAAACAATTTTGTTGTTATAGTCCATGCATCTGCATGACTCTAACAATCTGTATTCATTTGGAGTGAGATTTTTTCAAGAAGTAAAAATCTCACTGGTAAATAATTGATAAAAATCAAACTGATCAAATACTTGTTGATGCCCAAAATAAAACCGCCCAGTCACGAGTAAGGCAAAGTATCAAATTTGCCAACTCTGTGTGACACATGACAGAATTACGTTGAAATGCGGAAGTCCTGTTAAAATTTTTAATTTATCTGACAAAATACAGGAAATTAGTATGAACGCCAGTCGGAAACAGCTTTATTGTCAAGGTGTTAGAGGTTAAAAGCTAATGGGGCGATTCGAGAAGCAACCAGATAACCCGCGAATCAGAGGCGATCTATCTAGAGCCGCAGAAAATGCTCTCTGGGCAGTAGTTGATGACTTAGAAAATCTCCAACAGAATGTCCTCAAAGCATTGCAGGAGGACATCAAACGGCTTCAGTCAGAAAAAAACCGTTTAACGAGTGATATTCAACACTTACAAGAAGAAAAAGAACAGTTGCTGAAGGTACGACAAATCACCGAACAGCAAGTGCTAATTCGGCAACTGGCAGAAGTTCTGGCAAAACACATATCTTCACAATTGCAATCCTCGCTATCAACTTTAGCTACGCAAGTAAACGAGGGCAACTCTTACGAGCGAACTACGCTTAAGTCTGCTGAAGTGAGTAGCAATATAGTAGGTGAGATCGGTGAAATCAATCAAAAAGTCGAACACATGCTTGGTAACTTGGATGACACCGTTACCATCACCTTTAACTCACTGCAACAAGAATTAAAGAACTATCAAAGTAATCTTTCCCAGCAGTTGTCCCGGATGTACAACCAGCAGCAACAAGGGGAAACAATTTTGATGGAGTTTATGCAGCGCTTAAATGAGGAACTAGAAAAAACTAGAGAAGAAACTTCACCAAAAGCACCCATGGGAGGAATACCCACTGTCATCCAACTCCCTGAACAAGAAGAGAAAAATTATTTTGAAATCTCTCCGGAGTTTGGCAAAGACATCAGGAATAATACTGAGTCAAATTCTACTATCCCCAAGGAATCGTCAACAAGCGAAACCGAGTTTCCATTTGCACCAATCACTCTGAACCTCAGAGAACCCTTAAACAGTGAAACTACATCTTCTGCTGCACTTCCACTACCCAAGAAAAATGTTATTGAACCAATTTCTGTCCTCAGCAAGGACTTGTCAGAAAGCGAAGTTGTATCTCCTGTAATACAATCACCGCTACCAAAAGAAAACACCACTGAACCAATTTCTGTCCTCAGCAAGGACTTGTCAGAAAGCGAAGTTGTATCTCCTGTAATACAATCACCGCTACCAAAAGAAAACATCAAGGACTTGTCAGAGAATGAGGCAACATCCTCTGTAGTACCTCCAGAACCACCCAAGAAAAACGTTGTGGAACCGATTTCCGTACTTGGCCGGAATTTATCACAGAATGAGACTACATCCCCTGTAGTAACTCCAGAGCCACCCAAGAAAAAGGCTGTGGAACCAATTTCCGTCCTTAGTCGGAACTTGCCAAAAAGAGAAGTTATATCCCTACCTCCTACTGCACCAGCACCAAAACAACGAGCAAAATCTTCTGCAACCTCACGATCGCGCAATTCCTCAAACCTAGCGCCAATTCAGATCGGTTTTTTACTAATCGTCTTGTCAACAGTAATATCTGCACTTTACAACGTCGCGATCAAAGTGATTTTCTATGAGGGTTCTCTTTTGGGAGTAATCCCCGTGCAGCGTTTATTATTGCCAACTCTAGGTAATGTTTTGTTAATGTTAACTCTCAGGTTAATAGTGGTAGTGCCAATCATGGTGCTTTTGGCTCCCATACTACACCCAAGAGTGTGGCAAGACCTGCAAAAATTGGGTGATTCGGTACGCGGAAATTCTACCCGTAGTGGTGCTGCATCACAACAGATTTTATGGTTGTCGATTGTGAGTGGATTTCTTTTATTCGTGTCTCAAGTGCTAATTTACCTTGCCATTAGTCAAGTAGCCACTGGAGTTGCGATCGCCTTATTCTTTATCTATCCAGTGATTGTGGGACTATTATCGTTACTGCTGTTTCGCGATCGCTTTAGCTTATTTGGTGGAGTTGCGATCGCTGCGATTTGTTGCGGTGAAATCTTCGTTTTAGCAAGTTCTCCCACTGACATCAGTAATATATCCCTGGGAAGCACTGCCGCCATGATTTCTGGAGTTGCTTTTGCTTGCTACATAATTTTGACGCGGCTATGTGCTAACAAAATACACCCCGTATCTTTTACTTTAATTAACTTCGCTACTATGTTAGCGGTGAGTTTTGTGTGTTTAATGCTACCTTTGCCCGGTGAATGGAATTTGTTAGTCAGCCCCTCAAAGTTCTTAGAACTTGTTCTGAGCGCATTTATTTTGGGTGTACTAACTCTCTCCAGTCACATATTCAATAATTTTGGTGTTCGCAAACTAGGCGCATCAAAATCAGCGATGATCGTCGATGGCAGCATTCCAGTTTTAACCGTGATTTTTGCCGGGTTGATTATTCAAGAGAATTTGGATATTCCCCAAATTATAGGAGTTTTGTTAGTCACTTTTGGCGCATTCGCTTTCAGCTTTGAAAAAATACGTAATCAAGTTAAATCTTTTAATTCCACAAACTAGGTAAATAGGAATTCAAAATTGAAGATGTTAGGGAATTCCAGAAAATAAATTATCCAATTTTGAGAGCGAAGATGATTATAAGATTCTTCCTCCCCTGCTCCCACTGCTCACTAAAGCCATGGGATATTTTGTTAGTTGCAAGTCCCTTACCTTACGGGATATTGCTACAGACAAGAATTCAAACCTAACTAAAGCTAAGGCTATATACATAGAAACATAGAGGTCTTAACCCTTTTAAGCTGTTCCACATATAACTTGCATAATTAGGGCGGGCAAGATGCCCACCCCACAAGAGTTTTATTTAATTTGATTATGTAATTTAGATGTTTTTTAGCTTAGTTGATGACGATATCAAAGAGACTTTTATGCCTTGGTTGTTGGCTAATATCAAGTTCGGATAATCACTTATTATTAAAATTTCTCCGCGTCTTTGCGTCTCCCACTCTCCGCGTCAGCCCTAATGATAAGTCTTCAAGCGAACATGACATAACAGCTTTCTTGATTGCAAATTGCCAATGGTTGCTGAGCGTAAACTGAAGCTTGTCTTGAGCAGAGCCGAAAGGCGTAATTGAAGTAGTTGAAGCATCGCAAATTGCGTTAGCAAGATCCGAGCGTCCGTAGGAGCGTCATTGCGAATTGCTATAAGTCACTATCTAAAAGTTGACATCAAAATATTTCCTATTCTCCGATTTTGCAAATATAGCTATAGTCACATAGTTTAGAACATTTTGAAAGCATGAATGTTACGGATAGTAATAGTTCTACCTCCTGCCTCCTGCTATATCAACAAACCTTGATTTTTTTGCAGATAAATTATTTTAATAATAAGTAAATTTAAAGTTAAGAATAGATAAATTCATACTAAAAAAGTAAAATAATGATATGATTAATAACAATTCATGTAGAAAACAACAGGTGTTTAAAAGTTGAAATTATCTGCTTTATTGGCTCTCGATGATTTGACTGTAACCTACAAATCAATACTACTCAAACCTCACTGGAGATTGTAGCTTTTGATGATATTTTCCCAAGTGCGTGTGAATTAACTTGTAAATTTTCTCACACCAGATTCAGAGACACCCCTTGTCATCACTGCAAATTCTCTTCAGCTATCTGTGTACTACCAAAAGTTACCAAAGCTCAATGGAAAACATGAGTTTTAAGAAAACGGGATTCCCAGTAAATCGTCTTACCAGCTAGTTTGTGGACTAATGCGTTATAGTGCCATAATTAAGTATGAGCGGCGTTAGCATTGTTGCTAGTTCGACAACGGGCAAAATCTGGTAAAAACTGAAAGACTTTGTGAGTTATTGGGGACGAAAAAAACAGTCGAGTTAAGGGATGCAAGCCGCCATATGTATGTGATTTTTTGGTCAGATACAGAAGCAGCCATATTTAAAATCATGGTTTTGCCTATGTACCAGAAAATCCCCTAAACATAGGGAGCTTAGCTAGCAACAAGTGGATAATTTATTGCATAATCGTCTGAAATGAAGACATTATCTTCAATCAGGTGTATACTACCTATTTTCATTGACTAATAACTTTGTAAACGTGCTATTCAATTTGTCTGTAATATGAGTAACGACATAGATCTGATCAAACGTCTTGGCCCCAGTGCGATGGATCAGATCATGCTTTATCTGGCTTTTAGTGCCATGCGGACGAGTGGGCACAGGCATGGGGCATTTTTAGATGCAGCAGCAACAGCAGCGAAATGTGCAATTTACATGACCTATCTGGAGCAGGGGCAAAACCTGCGAATGACAGGGCATTTGCACCACCTTGAGCCGAAACGAGTAAAAATAATTGTAGAAGAAGTCAGACAGGCGCTAACAGAGGGCAAGCTGCTGAAAATGCTGGGTTCTCAAGAACCTCGCTATCTAATTCAATTGCCTTATGTCTGGATGGAAAAATACCCTTGGCAACCGGGGCGATCGCGCGTTCCTGGTACAAGTCTGACAAGCGAAGAAAAAAGACAAATAGAGCAGAAGCTACCTAAAAATCTCCCCGACGCTCAATTAGTTAGTTCTTTTGAGTTTCTAGAGTTGATCGAGTTTCTGCACAAGCGATCGCAAGAAGACTTACCAAGCGAACACCAAATGCCTTTAAGCGAGGCTTTAGGTGAGCATATCAAGCGCCGCCTGCTCTATTCAGGCACAGTAACACGCGTTGATTCTCCTTGGGGAATGCCCTTCTACGCTCTTACCCGTCCATTTTATGCCCCAGCAGACGAACAAGAGCGCACCTACATCATGGTAGAAGATACCGCTCGGTATTTCCGCATGATGCGAAACTGGGCAGAACAGCGACCAAATGCCATGCGTGTACTAGAAGAGCTTGATATTCCATCAGACCGTTTGGAGCAGGCTATGGAAGAATTGGATGAAATCATCCGCGCTTGGGCAGATAGATATCATCAAGAAGGCGGCGTACCAACGATTTTGCAGATGATCTTTGGTAAGAAAGAAGACTAATGTACTCTGCCACGACGAATGTCCCTCTCCTTGACAAGGAGAGGGATGAATCAATTCAAAATTCAAAATGACCGAACAAGGCAAAAGTAAAAAGTTAAAAGCGCAAAGTAGGTGGTGTCGGTTTCCGTCCCGCCTAACTTTGTAAGAAGGCACTCATAAAGAAAAATTTTATTTTGTTACTCAAAAAGCCAGGGTTGCAAGGTGTGTTGTCACGCAGTACAACGCACCATCAACCGCTTCAAAAAGACTAAAGTCCTGACTACGAACTGGCTTACCTGTTATTAATTGCTGCCTGGTTGTGTTGGCGGCACATTAGGCTGTTGTGGAACACTTGGTTGTGTTGGCGGCACATTAGGCTGTTGTGGAACACTTGGTTGTGTTGGCGTTACATTGGGTTGCGTTGGGACTGGAGTAGTCTCAAAAGTGGGATTGAATTCTCCGGGTTGTCCAGTTGGAGGTGTAGATGAGGACGAAATACCACTAGCGCGATCGCCAGCATCAATACAAGTATCCAGAGCTTGAGCAGGGGTCAAATCAACTTCACTGCGTAAGCCAACCACACACTTAGCAAAAGTCACAGGCAACAAACTACGACCACAGTAATCCAAAACTGCTGTATTAGCTGGCTCTTTGGTATTATCACTAATACCAACTACACAGGTGGATAATTCCTGAGGACGGCGAGCCTTTCTACAAGAGGCAAGTGCATCCGCAGGTGCTATTTGTGTTTGCTTGGCAATTTTAACAACGCAGGAAGCCAAGTCTCGCGGACGTAGTGCCGTTGCACAAGCTTGTGGAGCTGCTTCTGGCGTTACACCCACGCTTAAAAGTCTACCAACACAGGCACGATAATCATTGCTGTAGGAAGCAGTAGCAGCCATAACGGGTATACTGATTGTTAACCAACCAGCCATAGCCAAAATTGGTGCTGTCAACATCCTAGAGGTAGAACTATTTTGTTTGTTCTTACCTTTATTAAACATTTTTATGGTTTGTAACATCGCCGTTCTCCAAACACCCAAAGTTATGCTAACTCAAATGAGCTATAAATCCTCTGTAATTAGAGAATTTCAGCGGTAGCGTTCAGATTGAGTACTGGGAATTGGGGAAGAAAAAGATTTTCTTGCTAGGATTAACTTTCCAAAGTTATATTAGTAGATTGTTAGCACAAAATTCTAAGGCTAAATTTAGAATTTTTGGATATTCTGATTTCTACCTACTTATAATGGTAGTTCTGAGTAAAGTTTAAACAGGATTAGATTAAGGAAACTCATGTCCCGATATCGAGGGCCACGCCTCAGAATTGTACGTCGCTTGGGCGACTTACCAGGATTAACTCGTAAAAGCGCTAGACGCGCCTATCCACCAGGTCAACATGGTCAGAACCGCAAAAAGCGCTCTGAGTATGCTATCCGTCTAGAAGAAAAGCAAAAGCTTCGCCTTAACTATGGTCTGACAGAAAAGCAACTGCTACGCTATGTTCGCAGAGCCAGACGTGTCACCGGTTCAACAGGGCAAGTATTGCTGCAATTGCTAGAAATGCGCCTGGATAACACCGTTTTCCGCATGGGTATGGCTCCGACCATCCCGGCAGCTCGTCAACTAGTAAATCACGGTCATGTAGCCGTTAATG
The DNA here is from genome assembly GCA_019359515.1 of Desmonostoc vinosum HA7617-LM4. Lineage (GTDB taxonomy): Bacteria > Cyanobacteriota > Cyanobacteriia > Cyanobacteriales > Nostocaceae > Desmonostoc > Desmonostoc vinosum. The sequence goes on from JAHHHC010000007.1 coordinate 96,039, forward strand.
GTCGCGTAGTTAATATCGCCAGCTATCAGTGCCGTCCTGGTGAAGAAATTGCGGTCAGAGACCGCGAAGCATCTCGGAAGTTGGTAGAAAACAATTTGCAATATCCCGGTTTAGCCAACCTCCCCAGCCATTTAGAGTTTGACAAAAACAAGTTAATTGGCAAGGTCAACAGTGTTGTTGAGCGGGAATGGGTAGCATTACAAGTGAATGAATTACTTGTGGTGGAATACTACTCTCGACAAGCCTAAGAGAGTGCTGAGTGCTGAGTAATAAAAACTCAGCACTCATTACTCAGGACTGTTTTAACCACCAATTTGCGACATGGTGCGAGTATATATTCCCGTATTTCCAGAATCGCGCTGTTTGTAGTTAATTTCAGGCTTGATTGCTAGTAAATGCCTGACCTGCTCTCGTAACTGGACGGTACTAACACCAGTACGCAGAGCAGTTTTTAAATCAATTTGACCATTTTCATTCAATAAACAGGGGCGCAGCCAACCATCAGCACTCAAGCGCATCCGGTTACAACGATCGCAAAAACACTCCGACATCTGACTAATAAATCCCAATGTTCCCTTCGCTCCCGGAATCTGAAAAACATCAGCGGGGCCATTACCACGGATTTTTGATTCTGTCAATCCCCAGCAATTGCGGATTTGTTGTCGCAACTCGGCTGAAGAGACCCAACCGCGATCGCCGAATAAATGCAAATTACCGATGGGCATGAACTCAATGAAGCGGACATGCCATTGTTTGTCAATCGTCAGGGCTGCTAAATCTAAAACTTCCTGGTCATTGACATCGGGAATTACCACTACATTTAGTTTTAGCGGGTCAAATCCAACATGATAGGCAGCTTGGATGCCATGCCAAACTTGTTGCCAGCGTCCACGTCCGCGATTCCCAATTATTTGGTCAAAGGTGTCTGGGTCGAGAGAATCAAGGCTAATATTAATCCGGTGTAACCCAGCATCGTAGAGATTTTGCGCCATCGGGGCAAGTAAAAACCCGTTGGTTGTCATGGAGAGGTCTTGAGTTTCAGCGAAAGAGGCGATCGCCCTAACTAAATCTACTACACGAGGACGCAGCAACGGTTCTCCCCCAGTTAAACGAAACCGGGTAAATCCAACAGGGATAAATACTTCTTGAATTAAGGTAAGCAGTTCTTCATCAGTTAATAACTGTTGCTTGAGGATATAGTCAAGTTCTGACCCCTCTGGCATACAGTACTGGCAGCGGAAATTACAGCGATCAATTAAACTAATGCGGAGGTAGTCTACCTGGTTCATTGTTAGTTTTTATCTTTATTGTATTTTCCGCCAGGGATGAGAAACTAGGTAGCAGGCGATCGCCCCTCGCGCTTGGCGCAGGGGAATAGGGAACAGGGAACAGAAAAACAAGATATGTAATTAATTTTGCTTAGTTACTTAACTAGTTCCGTGGGTTTAAGTCCCCGGTTATATAACCGGCAAGTTTTGTGTTGGGGTCTGTCTTACAAAGTTGAGGCAGTGTGATCTTGGGGAGCTACTGCGTTGGACGGGTTTCCCGGATTGAAGCAAGTGGCCTGGTTTCCCCCATGAACAACTGCCGTCAGTGAGGAGGAAACCCAAAGAGTGACTTTGCGCTAAATCCCCATTACAAAACTTAATTACGCACTTCGTAGCGTAAAGCCTGCGGCATAGCTTCGCTTAGAGCGAGTCATCGAGCGTCGGTACGAGCGTCAGAGCCTGCGGCATAGCTTCGCTTAGAGCGACACAGGAGCGTCGCGTCATTACGAATTACGCGCTTCGCAGCGTAAAGCCTGCGGCATAGCTTCGCTTAGAGCGAGTCCTCGATAGCGTTAGCGTTAGCGAAGCGGTAGCGAGGACTCGAGCGTCAGCGGTAGCGAGGTACGAGCGTCAGCGTAAAGCCTACGGCACAGCTTCGCTTAGAGCGACGCAGGAGCGTCGCGTCATTACGAATTACGAATTACGAATTATTTAATCAGTTCCCAATCCCTTACTCCTCGTCTGGTTCTAAATCGCTGTCTTCTAGTGTATGGTGCGGGATGGCGGCGATGATGGCGTCTATGACTTTGGAGACTGGTAAAATTTCGATGTTGAGGTCGGGGAATTTTTGACCTTTGGGAACGATCGCTCGTTTAAATCCGAGTTTGGCTGCTTCTTTTAAGCGTAGTTCCATTTGGGAGACTGAGCGGACTTGTCCACCTAAGCCGACTTCGCCAATTAATACTGTACCTGGGTCAACGATGCGATCGCGGAAACTGGCAACGACGGCGATGGCGATTCCTAAATCTACTGCTGGTTCGCCGACGTTCAACCCACCCGCAGAGGCGACGTAGGAGTCTAGTTTGGACATGGGGATGCCGACGCGTTTTTCGAGAACGGCGAGAATTTGCACTAAGCGGTTATAATCTATACCTGTGCCTGCACGACGAGGTGAGGGGTAACTGGTGGGACTGACGAGGGCTTGCAGTTCTACAACGATGGGGCGAGTGCCTTCGCAAGCGACTACAATGGCTGTGCCTGGTGCTGGGTCGTCACGGTTGCCTAAGAAGAGTTCGCTGGGATTAGGTACTTCCCGCAATCCGTTTGTCACCATTTCAAAGATGCCGATTTCATGGGTTGCACCAAAGCGGTTTTTTACTGTCCGTAATAACCGATGGGAAGCAAAGCGATCCCCTTCAAAATACAACACAGTGTCAACTAAGTGTTCTAAGACTTTCGGCCCGGCGATCGCTCCTTCTTTGGTGACGTGTCCGACGATTAACATGGTAATGTCTTCGTGCTTTGCTACTTTCATCAGAGCCGCTGTACATTCGCGTACCTGGGCTACAGAACCTGGTGCAGAGGTCAAAGCCGGAAAAAATACGGTTTGGATACTGTCAATCACCGCTAAATTCGGTCTGAGAGAATCGATTTCGCGCAGAATCTCTTCTAAATCTGTTTCTGGTAACACGTATAAATCTGCACCTACCCTCTCAGGATCAATAGCAACGGGAGTGTCTTCGGCTACAGCAACATTTTCATCACTAACGATATTGAGGTCTTTAGATACTCCTAAGCGAGAAGCTCTTAATTTGATTTGTTGTCCTGATTCTTCCCCGGAAATGTAAAGGATGCGGTATTTTTGTGCTAGCTGGTTCGATACTTGCAATAGTAATGTTGATTTCCCAATTCCCGGATCGCCACCAATTAGCACCATTGAACCCGGAACCACACCGCCACCCAGCACCCGATCTAATTCTCCATAGCCAGATTCCCATCGTGTGACTTGGCGATCGCTAATTTGGTCAAATGTCAAAGACGCGCGTGGTTTAGCTGGTTTAGCCGTTGATTTGCCATTGTTCTGACTGGCGTGCCAACTACTTACTCCCCCCCGACTAGGAACATCCACCGCAGATTGGATCGCTATTTGCTCTTCTAGGGAGTTGTAAGTGCCACAGGCTGCACACCGACCAAACCACTGAGAAGATTCTGATCCACATTCATTGCAAACAAAAAAGGTTTTTGGCTTTGGCATTCTTAATTCTTATTCAATAATCTTAATTTTTTTTTAATTCTTGCTAAAAAGTAAAATCCAATAGTAGTAGTAGATAGAGCTTTTTCAAATGAATTCATGGAATGATATCTTAATATTATGGTATTAAAAATTAATCATGAGAAATTTTAGTTAAGGAGCGTTGAAAAACTTGGAAAGTCATAAAGAAAAAATCCTGGTGGTAGACGACGAAGCCAGCATTCGCCGGATTTTGGAAACGCGCCTTTCCATGATTGGCTACGATGTAGTAACGGCTGGCGACGGAGAAGAAGCTTTAGAAACATTTCGCAAAGCTGATCCTGACCTGGTAGTTTTGGATGTAATGATGCCAAAGCTAGATGGCTACGGTGTATGTCAAGAATTGCGAAAGGAATCAGATGTGCCCATTATTATGCTAACAGCCTTGGGTGATGTAGCCGATCGCATCACCGGGTTAGAATTGGGTGCTGATGACTACGTAGTTAAACCATTCTCCCCCAAAGAACTAGAAGCTCGCATTCGCTCAGTATTACGGCGAGTAGATAAAACCAGTGCTTCTGGTATTCCCAGTTCCGGGGTGATTCATGTTGGTAATATCAAAATCGATACAAATAAGCGGCAAGTTTACAAAGGCGATGAGCGTATCCGTTTGACTGGCATGGAGTTTAGCTTGCTAGAGTTGTTAGTCAGTCGGTCTGGAGAAGCCTTTTCCCGTTCAGAAATCTTACAAGAAGTCTGGGGTTATACACCAGAACGCCATGTAGACACCCGCGTGGTAGATGTGCATATCTCCCGGTTGCGGGCAAAATTGGAAGACGACCCCAGCAACCCAGAATTGATACTCACAGCACGAGGTACTGGTTATCTGTTTCAACGGATAATTGAGCCAGGGGAGGAGTGAAGGAGATGAGGGGGATGAGGGAGCAGGGGGAGCAGGGGGAGCAGGGGGAGCAGGGGGAGAAATAATAAATGCTTATCTTCAATTCCCAATGACCAATTCCCAATGACCAATGAAAAAACCTGATCCTAATCGAGTTCTGCGGCGTCTACCTCTTGTTGTCGGCGGGTTGGGCGCTGTGCTTTTGCTAATTAATCGTTTATTAACGCCAGAACTCACGGAATCTCAGGCGCGAGGGGATGTGCTGGGTGTGATTTTGAGTGCGGTGTTGATTTTAACGGGTTTGATTTGGCAACAAGTACAGCCACGATCGCCTGATACTGTAGAACTAATTGGAGAGGAAGGTTTTATCCTGGCTGAAGATTTACCAGAAGCCGTGAAGACAGAACTCGCCTGGGCATCCCATCTGTTATTGACTAATACGGTAACGCGATCGCTTGTAGTTTTCTATCAAGGTAAAGTTTTGTTGCGTCGCGGCATTCTGAGTAATAAATCTGAAGTTGTACCGGGAGTGATTTTAAAACGAGTATTAGAAACACAAAAGCCAGTTTATTTAGTTGCTTTAAATGTATATCCGGGAAAGATTGAGTTTGATTATTTGCCTGAGAATACTCAAGGTGTAATTTGTCAACCCATAAGCAATCAAGGTGTGCTGATTTTAGGAGCAAATGCACCTCGCAGTTACACTAAACAAGATGAAAATTGGATTGGAGGAATTGCAGACAAATTAGCTGTAACTCTTAATTCCCACTTGCTAGCTGAATCGGAAATTTAAAATCTTATGCAAATTATTTACTGGCTGTTGATTGCCTTGATGATTTTAGGTATCATCGGTGCTGTAGTTCCTGCTCTACCTGGTAGCAGTTTAATTTTAATTGCCATCATTATTTGGGGAGTTGTCAGTAATTCTTTTGCAGCGATTCAGATACCTTTAATTGTGACAATTATTGTCTTAATGCTAAGTGTGGGGGTGGATATTTTAGCTGGCTACTTGGGAGCAAAACAAGCCGGTGCTAGCAAGTGGGGGCAAATTGGGGCAATTATTGGTTTAATTGTGGGGTTTTTAGGATTATTACCAGCTTTGCCTTTTGGCGGGCCTTTGTTAGGAATATTGTTAGGGCCGCTTTTAGGAGCAATTATTGGTGAATTTCTTTATCGGCGTGAACTAGGGTTAGCGATTAAAGCAGGGATAGGAATTGTTGTTGGTAGTTTGATAGGAAATTTGATTCAGGGGTTGTTGGCGATCGCCGCAGTGATAGTATTTTTAGTAACAACTTGGTCGCAGGTATTTGGTGGTTAAAAAACTTTGCCCACCAGATGCAAATAACCTTTTCTACTCAGCCGAAGTCTTGACTATAAACGTCGCATTCCCTTGGAAATATAAGCCAATAAAAATACAGCTATTCCCATGCCACCCCAGTGCCAATTAGTTATGGTTAACATGGCAATAGCAAAAATCAGCGAACCGAGTATACTTAACTTTAATTGTTTCGACATATTTACTATATCTATTAACAAAAATTTTGAGTGTTTGATAATTTTTAACTCAAAAAGCCATTAAGAAATATTGCGATATCTAGTCATCTTATTGAACCTTGAGATGATAAAAGCAGTTAACTGATAACTGTTAACTGAATTAGTGGAGAAGTAATATTATGAATCTCAAGATGGTTCTGCTTTCAGGAGTGTTGACTGCATTAGTTGGTTCAGTCATTGGGTTAGCGAGTGCAAGAATCGGTCAGCGTGACTTTTATCAACTGAGATTTGAGAGCCAGTATTATCAAGACCTCCACAGTAAGTATGCATTGTTTGGTGCTGGTATTGGGTTTGCAGTAGGAATTGCCCAAGAATGTGTGCGTGAATTAAAAACCCAACAAAAAGACTAAAATAATTCGTAATTCGTAATTCCTCATACTATTCTTGTTAAAGATGCTATGCATAGGGGTATGCTTAGCACAAGTTTCCCATTCCCCATTCCCCTAATCCCCACTGAGCTTCGCTAACGTGGGGGCCCCGAGTTCACCATTCCCCAATCAAATTTCACAAGTAATTAGCCTATTAAAAAAGTAATTGGTCATCTTGGAACCGAAGGGAGAATTCCACCAGCGGGAGGGATGACAACCTAGAGGTGCGTTGAGTGTGTAGTCGAGTTCATCGCATTTTAGCCACTTATTATTTAACCGCCATCCTGTGAGTTTTCCTAACTTTTCAATCACGCTATTATCTTGAGCGATAGTAGTTTCGATACTGCCTCCGACTTGTTGGTAGATTTGGGCTTGGACGCTAAAGCCAAATCTCCCTTGACTGTAAGTTGTCCAGAGTTTATCGATGACTTGAAGTTGGTTACAGGGAAATCTGCGGACATCTTCAGGTGCGATCGCTTCTAAATCTACTGCACCTGTTATATCTAGAATTACCCGAATTGTTTCTTGATCTGCTTGTTGAAAATCACCAGCAGCAAGTAGTTCTTGCAAGCGTTGAAATTTATACACGTCTGCAATCAATAATAAATTCGTTTCGATTTGCGTAACTCTCTCAGGTAAAGTCAGAAGTTGCGTCAAATGCTCAACTTTTGCTTCTAATTCTGTAATTTTGCTTTGTAGCTGTGTGTAATCTTCAGTCATAATAATTCGTAATTCGCAATTAAGATACACTCAAAAGAACAAGTGACAGATAAATTAACCATGAAAAAAGAATGATTCAATTAAGAGAATGATTACCACCAAAAACAAAATGTGGTTCATCCAATCGTCAAAATTCCAATTGCGAAATAGTTGTTTGAGTTTATTGGTATTCATGTTCTCAGTAATCAACTAATAAGTAAGTTTGTAGTCAGCACTTTAATGCTGACTACAAACTGTTTATTTTCACTCGTTTTGTGTGGAAATATTCAAATTTGGTGCGGTATTATCTATTTGAGAGGTAATAGTGACGGGTGCGGTTTCTGGTTGGCTAGCTGGTTGGGGCTTTTTGGGTTTATCGCCTTTACCTGGGGTGAGAAATTGTTGCTCAATGTTCTTAATCACTACATACAAGACGGGAACTAAGAACAAACTCAAAACAGTTGAGATTAAATAACCTCCAAATAAAGCGGTTCCCAATGACCAACGACTCATCGCACCTGCACCTTTGGCGATAACTAAAGGCCAAAATCCCACCAAACCGGCAAATGCAGTCATCAAAATTGGTCGCAGACGTTCTTCGGCGGCGCGGATGGCAGCTTGGGTAATACTCATGCCCAGTTCATGGGATTGGTTGGCGAATTCTACAATTAGAATGGCGTTTTTACTCGCCAAACCAATCAACATTACCAAAGCAACTTGAGCATAAATATTATTGTTGACAACTGGATAAACACCACCTGCTTGCAAGATGTTAGCGCGAAATGCGATCGCACCCAAAGCACCGAGTATTGCTAAGGGGACGGTAAGCATGATAATTGTCGGGTCGATGTAGCTTTCGTACTGTGCAGCCAAGACGAGAAATACCATCACGAAGGCTAAACCAAAGATAATTGGTGCGGCACCAGCAGAAGAACGTTCTTGGAAGGCGGTTCCTGTCCAGGCGTAACCAAATCCTGGTTGCAGGGTTTGGGCGGCGACTTCTTCCATCGCTACCATTGCTTGTCCAGTACTAAATCCTGGTGCAGGGGATGCTTGAATTTTGATGGCGGGGTAAATGTTGTAGTGGGTGATAATTGGCGGGTAATTGGTGCGTTCGAGTTTGACAATGGTACCTAGAGAAACCATCTGATTGTCACGAGAACGAACGTACAAACGGCTGATATCATCGGGTGTAGTACGGAATTCACCCTCGGCTTGGGCGTAGACACGGTAGAGTTGTCCGCCTAGTACGTATTGGTTGACGTAACGCGCACCAAGGTACGTTTGCATTGTGCTAAAGATATCGTTGATGGCGATATTTTGGGCTTTGGCTTGGTTGCGATCGATGGCAATTTGCATCATTGGCGTACCAGATGTAAACTGCGTGAATACCCCTGCTAATTCTGGACGTTGACGAGCTGAATTGATAAATTTTTGGGAGTTATCAATTAAGGTTTCCATGGGTAAGGCAGCTTTGTTTTGGATGAAGAATTCCAAACCGCCTGCACTTCCCAAACCATCAACGGGGGGTGCATTCACCGCAATTAGTCGCGCCCCGGTGATTTTTGTTGCTAGTTCTTTGTTAATTGCACCTGTAACGCCAAATACCGATTCTCCAGCTTTGCTGCGTTCTTCCCAATGCTTCAATTTGACGAACAAGATGGCTTTATTACTGGCGTTTCCTTCAAATCCAAATCCGGCTATGCCATTGACATGTTCGACTTCGGGGAATTTCCGCACGATTTGCTGGACGTTCTCGACAATCTCGGTTGTGTAGTTTAAAGATACTCCCGGTGGCCCCTCAGCGATGATAAAAAAGTAACCTTGGTCTTCTTCAGGAATAAACCCTTGTGGTGTGACTGCATAAATCCAAGCCGATGCTAGTAAGCCAGCGATGAAAACGGGAACCACAATCAAGCGAACTTTAATGAGAAAGGTAACTACGCTGGTATAGCCATCTTTCATCCAATCAAAAAACCGATTGAACCATCTAAATAATACTGCGATCGGGCCGTGAGCTTCGCGGGTGGGACGCATGAGTAAAGCGCCCATCGCCGGAGAGAATGAAAGCGCGTTGAATGTGGAAATTAAAATCGAAAATGCAATAATCAGCGCGAATTGTTTGTAAACAATACCTGTCGTCCCTGGAAAGAATGACACGGGAATAAATACCGCCATCAATACCAGCGATGTAGCGATGACTGCCGATGTCAATTCACCCATGGAATCTAACGCTGCTTGTAAGGGTTTCATCCCTTGTCCCAGTTTCAGGGCGATTGCTTCCACTACAATAATCCCGTCATCTACCACCAACCCTGTTGCCAAAATTACCCCAAATAATGTCAACTGGTTGAGTGTAAAGCCAAAGGCAAACGCAAACGCCATCGTCCCGATCAAAGATACAGGAATAGCGATCGCCGGAATAATCGTGGTTCGCCAGTCCTGTAAAAATATAAAAATGACGAGAAACACGAGTAAGACTGCTTCTAGTAGTGTTTTGAATGCTTCATCCAGCGATGCAGCTACGAATTCGGTGTTATCAAGTGCCACAGTGGCTTTAATTCCAGGGGGAAAACTCTTCGATAATTCAGCCATCCTCGCTTTCACCAGAGCGGCAGTATTCCACGCATTCGTCCCCGGTAGCTGATACACCAACAACGCCACAGCCGGGGAGTTATCAAAAATATTGGTTGTACTGTAATCTTGTGCCCCGACTTCCGCTCGTCCGACATCCCGCACCCGAATTAATGTCCCATCCTGTCCCACCTTCACTACCACATCTTCGGCTTCCTGCGGCGTGCTAAAACGTCCCACCGCCCGCAACGCGATTTCAAATTGTTGTGTCGATGGTGTTGGTTGCTGTCCGATACGTCCCGCCCCCACCTGGATATTCTGTTCACTGATAGCGCTAACAACATCTTGCGCTGTCACACCCCGCGCCGCTAGCGATGATGGATTTAGCCAAATGCGCATCGCATATTTCCGTTCACCAATAATGCGGGCGCTGCCTACCCCTTCGATGCGTTTGATTTCATCTAAGATAAAGCGGTCTACGTAATTGCTTAAGAAAACATTGTCATAGAGAAACTTGTCATTTTTGTCTTTTTCCGAGGCGATCGCATAAGCAATGGTAATAGTTGGCGATTGCTTTTGCGTAATAACACCAGTTTGATTTACCTCTACAGGCAACTGTGATGCCGCTACCGCCACGTTGTTTTGTACCAATACCTGAGCGACGTTCCGATCCATATCTGTTGGAAACGATACATTAATTGCTGTGTCTCCGTTATTCGTCGTTTGTGACGACATATACACAACTTTTTCCGTACCATTAATTTGACGTTCCAGCACCGTCGTCACATTCTCTTCAGCAGTTTTCGCATCCGTTCCCAAGTAATTCGCACTCACCGTCACTTGTTTGAGTGCTAGTTGCGGTAACTTATCCAGGGGAAGTAACGGAATACAAATCCCACCGACAAGGATAATCAATATCGTACAGACTGTCGTCAGAACTGGTCTTGTAATGAAAGTCCGAGAGATACTCATGGGGAATGGGGAGTAGGGAGTGGGGAGTGGGGAGTGGGGAGTGGGGGGATGAAGGGGATGAGGGGGATGAGGGGGATAAAATAACTACTTAATTCCCTACTCCCTACTCCCTACTCCCCACTCCCTACTTCACCGAAATGATGTCGCTATCTGCGGGTTGGATGGGGGCGCCGTTGGTTAAACTCTGAATTCCAGATACAATCAAGTTTTCTCCAGCTTCTAATCCTGAAATTAACTGGTAATTCTGTCCTTGCATTACACCTAATTTCACTGGTTTTTGTCGCGCTACTAGCCCGGATTTGCCATCTTTGGTTTCTGCTTCGGCCACAAACACGAAATCTTGGGTACCGACGGTGGAAACTGCTATGGTGGGAACTAGTAAGCCTTGATTTTGATTCCAGACGATGCGGGCGCGAACAAATTGCCCGTCGCGTAATTTGCGATCGCCGTTGGGAAACCGAGCTTTTGTCAGAATTGCTTGATCGCCAGTATTAACTTGTGGTGCAATAAAATTAATGCGACCACCACGAGATATTTGCTTACCCGTGTTGGGGTCAACTAATACTACTCTCAAACCACGACGCAATTGACCGGAAAGGTTTGTAGGGACTTGGATACGCAAATCTAATTCATCGTTTTGAATGATGCTCGTCAGTGATTCACCTAAGTTAACAAAATCACCAACACGGATGGGGACATCATCAACAACACCGCTAACTGGTGCAACAACGCGGTTATAATTCAAATCTTCGACTTGCAGTGCTGTTTCAGCTTGGGCGCGGCGGAGTTGCGACTCATTTTGTTTTACCGTTGCTTGTGCGCCTTGCAATTCTGATTTTGCTTGTTCTAGGGCGCTTTGTGCAGCTGCGAGTGACTGCTTAGCTGCCTCTAAGGCGGCGATCGCACTGTCACGTTGACTACGACGTTCGTCTAAAGTTTGCTTTGGAGAAGCGCCTTGTGTAACCAATTCTTCTGCACGTTTGTAATTAATTTCTGCAAGTTTAACATCAGCAGTCCGGCTGATAATATCTGCTTGAAAACGCTTAATATCTGATGTCCGTTGCTTAATCTCCGCCTGGGAGGCGAATACTTGTGCTGTGGCACTTTCTAAAGTTGCTTTTTGTGAACCCACCGAAGCAATAGCAGCATCTACCGATGCTCGGTTTCGTTCTGGACGCAATTGGATGATTGGTGTCCCACTTTGTACAAAATTTCCTTGGGCTACCATTACTTTGATCACACGGCCGCTAATTTGCGGGCGCAAAATTACACGCTGCTTGGCTTCCAGCCTTCCCAAAAACTCCGTACTTTGTTCTACAAACGATGTTTCTACGCGTTGCAACTTTACCGCCGCAGGTGGTGGCCCACTTGCTTTTGCAGAAGTTGATTGCTGTTTCGCACCGCAACCACCAATCAACACCGATGCCAGGAGTGCGACACTCCACAAACAGTAGTTAGGTGAATACTTATAATTGCACATACCCAGACACAATTTACTTAAGATGTAGCGGGTTTCGGAGCAATAGACATAAACAGGACTTTTTTACTACTTGATCACATATGTTGCGTGAGTCCTGAGTACAACGTCTTACATCTTATAGAAATGTGTATAAATTCTGAAAATCAATGTAATAAAAATAAACATTTACAAAGAAAGAGAACGGTGCTTGTGGTTCAGTTGAAAAACCAAAACTGTGTGAGCAGAGCCCAATGTATGGCATGATTAGCAGATTGTTGGCAAAATGCGATAAATACATCGAATGACTCGATTTATCCACGACCAGTTCGCAAAGGATTATCTTGAAGAATTACTCAAACCATATGGAGAAGTTCAAGCTCCAAGCCGTGTAGCTGGGGAAGTTCGAGAAATTGATGTATTATTTTCGCCTTTTACTGAACCAAATAATTTAGAAACTCTAGGATTGCTAGGAAGATTTGCAGAATTACCTGCCATATTTGAGCCGTTTCGTAATGCTGTATCCAAAGAAGAGATTTGTGATTGTCTATTGAAATTGTTAGAGGTAAGAGGAGCATTACAAAGGGAAGCAAAGCGAAATAAAACCACTGTTACAGAGTCAGCTATCCCTAAACTGTGGATTCTTACACCAACTGCATCTACACCATTATTAGCAGGATTTAGCACAATCCAAAAGTTAGATTGGTTGCCAGGAATACATTTTCTGGGAGAAACTCTCAGATCAGCGATCATAGCAATCCATCAGTTACCTTGTATCCCAGAAACCTTATGGTTAAGAATACTCGGTCGAGGAACAGTACAACAGCAAGCAATTGATGAGTTAGAAGCGCTACCATCAAATCATCCATTTCAAAGAGCAACGCTAGAATTACTGTACAATCTCCAGCAAAACTTGGTAATGTCTCAAACTGGAGAATCAGATGATAGGGAGTTGGTTATGAGATTAGCACCGCTTTATCAGCAAGATAGAGAACTGGCTAGACAGGAAGGACAAGTTGAGGGAATTAAACAAGGAGAACAACGGGAAGCTTTTCGCTTCTTGAGTCGTCAACTAAATCGCCGTTTTGGCGAAATTAATGCTTCGCTAATTGAGCGAATTCAAGGATTATCTACTGAGCAATTAGAGGTATTAGGAGAAGCATTTTTAGATTTTTCATCAGTTACAGATTTAGAAGCTTGGTTAAATAATTCGTAATGACGCGACGCTCCTGCGTCGCTAACGCTTCGCTATCGAGGACTCGCTACCGCTGCGAAGCGCGTAATTCGTAATGACGCGACGCTCCTGTGTCGCTCTAAGCGAAGCTATGCCGCAGGCTTTACGCTGACGCTCGTACCGACGCTCGATGACTCGCTCTAAGCGAAGCTATGCCGTAGGCTTTACGCTACGCTATCGCTGACGCTCGTACCTCGCTACCGCTTCGCTAACGCTAACGCTATCGAGGACTCGCTCTAAGCGAAGCTATGCCGCAGGCTTTACGCTATGAAGTGCGTAATTAAGTTTTGTAATGGGGATTGAGCGCAAAGTCACTCTTTGTGTTTCCTCCGCTCTGACGGCAGTTGTTCATGGGGGAAACCACGCCACTTGTTTCAATCCGGGAAACCCGGACGCGCAAACTTTTCGCGCTTATTTATGGGGATTATCTTTTTACTTTTTACTTCTTACTTTTTACGAATTACCGAAAAACTCAGCAATTCTCTGCACAGCCGTTTCTAATATGGCTGGTTCATGTACCAAAGCAAAGCGGACATATCCTTCTCCAGATTTACCAAAGCCAGCACCAGGAGAAGCTGCTACACCTGTTTGTTTAACTAACTGGGTGCAAAACTCTATGGAGTTATGACTCCAACGTGAGGGTAATTTTGCCCAAATATACATTGTGGCTTTGGGAGTTGGAACATGCCAACCAATGCCATGTAAAGCATTGATAAAAGCATCACGGCGTTGGCGAAAAGTAGTGACGCCATCTGTCACTCCAGTTTGAGTCCCAGTCAAAGCAGCGATCGCACCATTCAAAATCCCGCGATACTGATTAAAATCAACAGCTGCTTTAATTTGCCGTAAAGCATTAATTAACTCGGCATTACCGATCGCATAACCAATTCGGAAGCCACCCATATTGTAAGACTTAGAAAGCGTAAAAAACTCAATTGATACCCTTTTATCTGGGTCAGCTTGCAAAATCGAAGGGACTAGCGATTGGGAAGAGGACGCGGAGAGTGGGGGACGCGGTGAGACAGCGCTGCAGGAGGGTTTCCCTCCGCAGGCGACTGCGAACCCGAAGGGGGACGCGGAGAAAGAATTTGCGATGTCTTTGCGTTTTTGTGTCTCCGTGTCCCCAATCCCCAATCCCCAGTCCCCAGTCCCCAGTCCCCAGTCCCCAATCCCCTCAAATACCAAGTCCACATAGGGAAAATCATGAACCAAAACGAGATTATGTTGCTCACAAAAGGCAACGGCTTCTTGGAAAAAAGATAAAGGAGCGATCGCCGCAGTCGGATTGTGGGGATAGCTTAATACCATCATCCGCGACTGGGCTAATACTGGGGCGGGAATATCGGCAAAAACTGGCAAGAAACCGTTTTCTGCTGTAATGGGCATTGGGTAAATTTGACCGCTAGCTAAATATACTCCTCCTGCGTGAGAAGGGTAGCCAGGATCAAGTAATAGAGCAAAATCACCCGGATTTAGTAGTGCCAGAGGTAGATGAGCTGTGCCTTCTTGAGAACCAATCAGAGGCAATACCTCAGTTTCTGGATCAACTCTAATGCCAAATTTTTGCTCATACCAGTTAGCTGCGGCTTGACGAAATGCTTGAGTACCATGAAACAGTAAATAGCCATGAGTGCTGCGATCGCCAAGAGACTGAGCGATCGCCTCAAGAACATGCGCTTGGGCTGGTAAATCAGAAGACCCCAGCGACAGATCAATCAGCTCTTTACCAGCTGCCAAAGCGATCGCCTTGGCCTTATCCATATCAGCAAATACGTTAGATTGCAGGGGTTGTAAACGAGTTGCAAATTGCATTTTTGTCCTTTGTCCTTTGTCATTAGTCATTTGCACTCATAACTAATGAATGCCACTTACTTCAACTCTGGGAACCAGAGCAACGTAGTAGCTCCCAATGACTCATGACTAATTTAAATGTGAATCTAAAAGGCTAATTAATTTATCTTTGCCAATCACGCCCTCTGTTGATTCTATGAGTGTTTGTCCTTGAATTAGTCTGAGGGCTGGGACGCCTTCAACTTGGTACTGCTTCACAGTCAGAGGGTTAGGATCTATTTCCATTTTGACAACTTTCAGGCGATCGCTGTATTTGGTGGCAACTGAGTTCATCAGTGGGGACATTAACTGGCATGGCCCACACCAGGAAGCCCAAAAATAAACTAATACAGGCTGCTTGGCTTGCAACACTTCGGCCTCAAACTCGGCATCAGTTATGGTGATTACACCCTTACTCATTGCAGTCTCCATTAGATGGCATCAATCAAAGTTGGCACACACAATACTTTATCCCAAAGTAGGGAATGGGGAATAGGGGATTGGGGAACTTGGGGCCCCCACGTTAGCGAAGCCCAGTGGGGATTAGGGGCATGGGGATTGTGACTGTGTGTTGTACATTTATCTCAAATAAGTGGAAATTTTTATGACTTCTCTGGTTGGCATTATTATGGGCAGTGATTCGGATCTGCCTACCATGAAAGACGCGATCGCAGTTTGTGAGGAGTTTGGCATTCACACTGAAGTGGCGATCGTTTCGGCTCATCGTACCCCAGAACGCATGGTGCAATATGCCCAACAAGCACACCAACGCGGTTTAAAAGTAATTATCGCTGGTGCTGGTGGTGCTGCCCATCTGCCGGGTATGGTGGCATCTCTAACCCCCCTCCCCGTGATTGGTGTCCCTGTATACACTCGTAGCTTGCAAGGTGTTGATTCTTTGTATTCAATCGTTCAGATGCCCGCAGGTATTCCTGTAGCAACAGTGGCGATCGGTAATGCCAAAAATGCCGGTCTTTTGGCTGTGCAAATTCTCGCTACCCACCAGCCAGAATTATTAGAAAAAGTGCAACAATATCGCCAAACCCTTTGTGAGTCGGTAATTGTCAAGCAAGCAAAACTAGAACAACTCGGCTACCAGCAATATTTACAACAGATGGGGAGTCGGGAGTAGGGAGTCGGGAGTGGGGCAAGATGAGGGAGAATAACCGATTTGCAGTTCGCGAAGCGTCTTTGATAGGAGAAGGTCGCAATTCGCAATTTCCCAATCCCCAATATTTGGTATAAAAACTTAATAAACCATAATTATCGCTTGCGTGGGGGTTCGTGTTACTTTACTTAGCACTTTGAAAGCTAATAGCTGTAAATAAAACCCCAAAAAAGTATTCCTTGATACAGTTTTTTAGTTCAACTAAATAGAAAATCAATCAAATTTATTAAGTTTGCGTAAGTTCGCTAAGCAACAGGGACTAGTCTTGTGATTCCTCATAGAGGCGTTTGTATTGATTTTGGTAACTATTTTTTATTTGGAAAAAGAGTTAATTGTAGGGATGAAATTAACAAAAATAATGAGATAATTTCTTTTTAACTCGTTAACTAGCTATTTAGAAAGTCTTGCAGCATCAGCAACACTCTTTCTTTAAAAATATCAACTATATGGTACTTAAGCTGCAATGCTAGCATTTATTCTTCCTCTCTACTTTTTGAGAGAGATTATGTTAACAATTTCATGCATTCGTGCCCTTAAAGGTTTATTGTTAAAGATTAAGTGAAGGAGACTTGACTGCATCAGAAACAACATAATAGTTTTTTAAGGATAACCATATCAGCAAACGAACCACAAGTTTCCTTAACATCTAGCAGAGTGATTTAACTTTACTGGTTTACAAGCAAGTGGTTTCAATGAGAAATATCAAAAAGCGCTGGATTTAACTTCTAGTTGTTGTTTTTCAACTCAATCCGTTTGTTAATGTCAAGAATGGTTTAGAGGATAATGCTCAAATTCATGTACAAACAAAAATCGAAAACAAAAAGTCGGCGTTTGACTGCAAGAAATTACGCTCAAAATTCACAAATTCCTTCAAAAGTCAAGCGATTTAGTTCAGCAATTAAGCGGCTCTCGCCCAGTTGGCAAGCCTGCTTACCAATAGCTTGTTTGATTGTTTTGGGTTGGAGTTATGTAGCAGTTGCCCAAAGCCCAACCCCAAGCCCAGCGGCAGGCCCGACAACAGCGGATCTGAAGGTAGCACTTGATACTCTGTGGGTTGCGATCGCTGCCTTTTTAGTATTCTTCATGAATGCTGGTTTTTGTATGTTAGAAACCGGCTTCTGTCGCCAGAAAAACGCTGTCAACGTTCTAGCTAAGAACTTGATTGTATTCGCTTTAGCTACCGTTGCTTTTTGGGCGATCGGTTTTGGCTTAATGTTTGGCGATGGCAATGACTTTATTGGTCTAAGTGGGTTTTTCTTAGGAGGAGCAGATAATAGTCCTGCCACAGGGGATGCTTATAAAGGCATCTTCGGTGCCCTCAATTGGACAGGTGTACCCCTAGCAGCCAAATTTTTATTCCAGTTAGTGTTTGCTGGAACAGCAGCAACCATCGTTTCTGGGGCAGTTGCCGAACGGATTAAGTTCGTTGACTTCTTAATCTTCAGTCTCTTACTCGTTGGTATCGCCTACCCCATTACTGGCCACTGGATCTGGGGCGGTGGTTGGCTAGCAGACATGGGTTTTTGGGATTTTGCCGGTTCTACGGTAGTTCACTCTGTCGGTGGTTGGGCGGCATTGATGGGGGCTGCATTTCTTGGCCCACGGATTGGTAAATATCAAGACAAGCAAGTTGTTGCCCTACCTGGTCACAACATGAGTATAGCTACTCTGGGTTGTCTGATTCTATGGTTGGGCTGGTTTGGATTCAACCCCGGTTCCACAATGGCTGCTGACCCAAATGCGATTACTCACATTGCTCTAACAACCAACATGGCTGGTGCAGTTGGTGGGATTGCCGCCACAATTACAGCTTGGCTGTACCTGGGTAAGCCAGACCTGTCGATGATTATCAATGGAATTTTAGCAGGCTTAGTTGGCATCACAGCACCTTGCGCTTACGTCAGCATTGGTAGTGCTTTCATCATTGGCTTAGTTGCTGGTGTCATCGTAGTTTTCTCTGTCACCTTCTTTGACAAACTTGGTATTGATGACCCAGTAGGAGCTACCTCAGTTCACCTAGTATGTGGTATTTGGGGGACTCTGGCAGTAGGTCTGTTTGCCGTTGGCCCTGGTGGATACTCTTGGATGGTTGACTTAGTAGGTAAGCCAGTAGGGCCACATGGATTATTCGCTGGTGGTGGCTTTGGCACATTGATTCCGCAAATAGTGGGAATTCTCTCTGTAGGTGGCATGACTGTTCTTGTTAGTAGCATCTTTTGGCTAGTACTCAAGTCCACTTTGGGTATTAGAGTATCGCGAGAAGAAGAACTCGAAGGTTTGGATATTGGCGAACACGGCATGGAAGCCTACAGTGGATTCCTCAAAGAAGCCGATGCAGGTAGATTTCCTGATGAACACAGTTCTGGAGGAATATCTCGCGGTGGAGATATTCCAACAACCTTATAGATTTTGCAGTTTTTGGTTGACCGAAGCAGCCTAACTAGAAGCATTCCTAAACCAAAATCGACTAATATAATACCCACAACTGCGACTTGTACTAACATGCAGTGGTGGGTTTTTTAACGGTTCGTAGCCTTAGCGATTAGAAACCCACCTCGGTGGGTTTGAAAGACATAACTTTTGGTTAGTCCATGGAGAGCGAATTCTATTCACCTAAAGTCCTAACTTATGGATTTTGTGATATTTAGAAGTTATAGCCTACTCCTAACAGCAATCCGACATCAGTTTCATCTAGGAAGGCTGCATTGACAGCGCCTGTGATTGTAAACCGAGAAGCTAAAGGAATATCTACACCACCAGTTAGTAGTAAACCAATATCAGCATCGTCGCTAGTTTCAATAGCAACACCAGCACCTATATAAGGTGATACAGGGAAAGTTTGATTACCTGTAGGATTTACTCCCCTTGGGGAAAAATCTAAAGTTATGGGAACTAGAACCACTGTATCATCACCAAACACCGCTGATGGTCGCGCTGATAAAACCGATGTCAGACTAATCTTACTAATCACTGCGATATTACCATCGCTGAGTGCTGAATCACCACCCAAGCCAATATTACCAGCTACCCCGATATAGCTAGAGCCACCGCGAGTACTTCTACCTGGATCAACATCAGTACTAGCTTCCCCTGGTGACTGATTTAACTGGCTGAGGTTAATATCAGGCGGAATCAGGACTTGGTTGATAGCATGGATGACACCATTACTAGCTTGAACATCAGCTTGGATAACTCTGGCATCATTCACGGCGATTTGATTAGCGGTGCGATCAATTTGAATATTTACAGGTCTGTCCTCAAAAGTTTTGAGTTCTCCAGCTGAGAGTTGATTAGAAGTTACTGCACCAGGAACTACGTGGTAACGCAAAATCTTAATTAGTGTTTCTCTGTTCTCTGGTTGCTGTAATTGCTGGAGAGTTGCAGGTGGTAGGGCTGCAAATGCCTCATCAGTGGGGGCGAAAACTGTATAAGGGCCGGGTTGCTTGAGAATGTCTGTTAAACCTGCTGTTTGCAACAAAGAAGTCAGGTTAGTAAAAGAATTACTCGATGCAGCTAAAGAAACAATATCGGTAGTACCTGGTGCTGGGCTAGTAGTTCCACCCACAATGTAAGTAGCTGCTGGCAGATTGCTGGCAATTGGTTGGACTCGTCCTTGTCTAGCTAAGGCTTGATATAAAAGTGCTGCTGCTTCTGCACGAGTTAATGTCTGTAACGGATTGAGTTGTTTTACTTCTGGATAGTTGACAACAATACCAGCTTGTGTTGCTGCTGTCACATTATTAATAGCGTAACTAGGAATAGCTGAGGCGTCGGTGTAGTAAGTGCTAAGAGTACTTGATGGGTCGCCAGTAGCAGTCAAACCTAAGCCACTGGTTAAAGCAACGATGGCCTGCGCTTTATTAATTTCTTGATTGGGCAAAAATAAGTTTCCTGGATAGCCACTCATAAATCCAGTTTCATAGGCTTTAGCAATTGCAGCAGCAGCCCAATAGTTGGCAGGAACGTCTGTAAATCCACCTGGACTTGACTGCCGAACGGGATTTTGGTTAAAAGCTTTTTGTAGCATTGCCGCAAATTGAGCGCGAGTCACAGGTTGATTCGGCTTAAAGGTGCCATCAGGAAAGCCACTAATCACATTATTATCAGCCAGGACTTGAATGAATGGACGTGCCCAAAAATCCTGGTCAACATCAGACAAGTTAACTGTTGTTGGTGCTGGTGTGGATGGGGTAGGAGTCGTCTGAGATGGTGGGACAGTTGGGGTGGGAGTTGTCTGAGATGGTGGGACGGTGGGAACTGTCTCTTGAGATGATGCTGAACCAGAAATCAATATGGGTGTTACAGTCGCAGCTATCACTCCTAAAGTTAGTAAAGAAGCGCTTGCTGATGACCAACGAAAGAAACTACTCATGAAAATATCCTCCAGAAACAAAAAAATCAGAACCACTTCTCAAATGTATTGAGTGCTTTTTATAAAGTGTGACGTGCATGATGTAAGCAGATAAAAATATCTCAACAAGTGTGGCGATCGCCTTTTGATTTCGACGTAGGACAAAACCCATTTGATATTGCTATATGCTTTCTCCAACTCTTATATAAAAAATGACGTATAACTAAGATGATATGTTGCAAATAAACAAAAAATTCTTTTTCAGTCTATTATTTATTATTTCTGGTATTGCCATAAAATATTGAGATAAGTCACGTTTTATAGGCTTTTCTCTATGCCAGACAAAGGTGGTTTTATCCAACTGGAGTAGCATTATTTTTGGATTGGGTAAGAAAAATGTTTTTTTCGATACAAGTAATATTTTGCATTTTTAATATTTATTCAACAACTAGCTAACGGCTGTATTTTTTATCAAAATTATCACTCTTTAGATAGTTGTTTTAATAAGTGAAATAATAATTTATAGCTGACAAATCAGCGATCGCATTTCAAAAATTAGTGTGCAATCACAGCAGTTTTCATATGAGGAGACTGGGTACTAGGAATTATTTAATCATCCAAGCTTCAACTGGGCACGAACAACTCCGGCGCGTTCATGCCGAGCTAATAGCTTCACTGTGCTACCTGAAGGTGCGTTTACCACCCACTCGACCTTGGCGCGGTCTTTGGTGCTATCACTTTGTCGCCTACCGGGAGTTGAGGGTTTATAAGCGCGTCCCTCTAATTGTCCCAACTCCTCACGGGGTTTACCTATTACTAAAGTTGCGCTGGGCGGTAGTTCTATCTCAAAAATACAACCGCGCACGATTTTTTTATCTAAAGCTTTTTGGGTCACGTAGGTAGATAGCCAGCCTGTGTTATGCACAATCAGCCGCACTCGATAAGTATCATCACCCAAGTTATCAAAACTAGCTTCATAAATCTCCAAGTGTGGAGAGATTAATAGATGCCACACCAACCATTCAGGGAAGCGGGCGATTTCTGTTTCCAAAAATTCTGGAGGTGGATTTGTCCAAGCATACATGCTGTCCCAACCGCCCAATTCTATTTGGCCAAGTTGGGGATGGTCGAAGGAGTACCAATCTACATAGCCTTTACCAGCAAGTTGTGTATCGTTCCAGCGCAGTAACTTGAAGTCATCTTCTAAAGGGTGTTCCCGCTGCCAATCGATATATTTATAATCGGTAATTCCTGCTTGCCGCTGAGGACTCCAAACTTCCACCGTCCAAGCAAATACACCTTGATGTTCATAAGCCCAATCATCGAAAGTACCTGTAATTGTGTCTTTGGGGTCGTAACGGAAGTCATGAAAAGCAGAGATGGCTGGGTATTGGGTGAGTTGGGTACCTTGTTCGCCAATGCGTTGATAGGTGCGGAGGTCGTTGACAGGAAACTCCTCATCACTTTGGTGAGTGTAGGGCCGAATCAGAACACCACTAAAGGTGTGAAAAGTGATAGCTCCGGTAATATTGAGATGATTAGTGATAAATTGTACGAGCGATCGCACTTCGTTCTCAGATGTTGGATATGGGCCAGCCCCTGGTTGCTCAAATTCTTGTCGCCACAATGCCGGAAAGTTACGGTTTAAGTCTAGTCTTTCCTTGGGTGGCTGAATATGTATCTGGACGCCATCGTAATTTTCTATCCGTCCTTCTGGCAGCAAGCGATAATATTGACCACCTGTTTCTGTGGGTTCGCGTCGTACCAACAGACGCGGTTCGGTGGGGCAAACTTTCCAAGTCCCGTTGCTGTCTGGGATTCGCATGAGTAAAATTTTCCCGTCACCATCAATATCTTCAATCACTAACCCATCGTTGCGTTCCTCATCATAGGGATAAGGGCGGGTAGCAGAACGAATAAATTTCGGCTTTTCTGCCATTGCTAACTCAGCACCATCGGGGTTTACGCGGGGACAAATATAGAAGGTGCGAGTATCTAAACAACGGGTAATATCTGGATGAGTTCCGTAGCCTGTGGTTAATGTTTGCAATAGGTATAAGCAGACACTTGATGGTGCTAGTTCCACGGCATGGATGTTGCCATCAACCCAAAGAGCGGGTTTTTCGCCATCCGTACCAGTAGCGAAGTTGGTAACTTTTAATAACCAAATGTCACGACCTTCGTAACTCTTGCCGATGCTTTCTATACTTACCAAGTGGGGAAATTCCTGAGCATAACCATGCAGAACACTTGTCAGGTCTTCGTAACGGTAGTATTTGTCGAACCGAACTTTTGGCATCACAAACTCTCTAATCTACCCGTTGACCATCATTTAACATACCACTTAGTTAACGAAAAATTTGGTTTAGCTCTATGTCTAAAGAAATAATTATTACTGATATTTATTGCAATCAATTAAATAGTCATCAGAGGAATATAGCGATCGCTACAATCAGTAATTATCCCCAACTTGCGTAAATCAAAATTATGACATCTACTACGACGTATATTTATGATGACACTGGCAACCTCAGAGATAAAAGAACAGACTCTAAGGCTATTAATGATGCCGTTAATGGATTTGATGCCAAAACTGATAGCATCATTGAGATTACTGGTTACAGCGGTAATTTAGGTGCGCTGTCGATTATTTAATTTGAGTTTGCTAAGTTTCATACAACATGATTCTTAGCGTAACCGTCATATACTTCTTCTTGATCTAAAATCTGCGCTAGTACGCGCAGATTTAGTCTTTTCAGCAATTCAATAGTTATTGGTCGTTTATCATTCCAAAAAATCATTGACGTCAGAAACTCTTTAGCAGGCTGCGAGTTCAGCATAGCAGCAATAAAATTCGCCTCAGATTGAGACCAACATGGCACAAAGTAAACTGTATCATCAAAGACAACAGGTTGACCGTTAATTGGCCCTACTTCTATAAAGTTAAGAGTTTTGTAAAAACCTGATATCGCCACTTTCCAAGGCATAAAAGTATATTTTCCCACCCCAAATATAGAAAATTCTGGACGATGCCGATAAATAGAACTGCTACGTTTAGACAAATGTTCTCTATATTTTTGCAGATATTCCCATATATTAGGCGCATTAAATTTTAAGGGCGTCGTATCCTCTCCAATATATTGTTGTGTAACAATAACGTATTTTCGACAAGTGGATGTATGAGCATTACTAACATCAGAACTTTTCAAAATAGGGTAAACAAAATCTTGCTCAAGAAAATAAATATCTCCATATCCATTACAGTATTGATCTCCTTGGCGTACAAGTTCCATAACTTTTGAACAATCATGTTTTAAGCCAGAACGCCAAATATATTTGGAGTCATTTCCTTGCAAATTATGCCAACGTTGATAGTTGTTAAGATTAGAAACAATTGTGTTTTGATAATAACCAATAGTTTGTGATGATTTTTGTGCATAAATGCTATCAAAAATCTCACACTTGTTTTCTAAGCTTCCGTCTCCAATTTGCAAAATGAATAAACAAGCATCTACAGAAGCATTAAAGTTTTTCAGAGTATCTATACTATGAATTTGGGCAAGGATGACTCTATACTTCTGCTGCCAGACATGAATAAGAATTTTTCTAGCAACAGAAGTTTTGCATAACATAGCAATGACTCCAATGCGTTCTTTCAGCCACTCTAATTGTTTAAGTAACATCCATTCAGAAATATCAAAGTTGCTTTTGCCTGTTAGCGCTTCATATCCACTTTTATTTTGAAAATTCGATTTTTGCGGTAAATTAGAACTTTTTAAAAAGCCTAGCTCTGAACTCGTTACCCAAGGAGGATTTCCAATAATCAGTAATGGGTCAGTTAATCTGTTAATAATATCTGACCAATCATAATTAAAAAAATTACCATTAATAATATCTATTTCATTAGCATATTTTTCTGTTATAATTCTTTTTTTCAGATACTTAAGATGCTCTATATTAATATCAAAACCTACAAATTTATTAACAGATGAAAATGTTTGGCAAGCAGCTATTAAAAAAGCTCCGCGACCGCAAGTAGGCTCTAAAACTGATTTTGGCGCTATCCCCAATCTTTTAACAATATTTGTTATTTCTAGTGCAAAACTTTCTGGTGTTTGGAAATCACCAAATTCACATGTATTTTTATCTTTCTTTTGTACCATTTTAGTTCATCGCACTTTAAGAATACCACTAACCTCACCAGCCTTCTGTATAATACGACTATACTGTAGTCTCCATTGTAGAGCGTTTGAGATTGTTAAATAGCCTTGTTCCGGTGGGTTTATGAGTATTTCTTCTGCAATATTACTTGCTTCAATCTCATCCACTCGCAGATTTCTATCCATCATGTAAGCAATAAGATCTTCAGCATTACCATCATTCGCAAGAATATCGATTATACCGCGAGTCATTTGGTAGTCCGCAGTATAGTTTTTATTAACAAAAATAGTGTGTTTCATATCAAGTCTACCAGTTTTACGTAGATGGTCATCTGTTTTTTCATAAACAAAGATTAGTAACCCATAACCGAGACCAAAAATTTTTTGACGAGCAGATTTAAATGGACATGAGGATTGAGGTTGGCGGATGCTTGTAACTTTCATATCTATATTTAACTCTGGGAAATCTATTCCGGAAGCCGAGTTTCCTAATTGATACTCATATAACAAAGCCAAATATATCCGAAATTTTTGCTCTAAGTAGGTTCCAACGGCTTTTCCATCTGTAACACCAAATAAAGATGGCTCATCGTAAATACTTTCTATATCGGAAAACTTAACAGCTTCCTGTAGTAATAAATCAAGTGTCAGCAGAGGCTTCATTATTCCTTATTTTTTGATACTTTATCTAAGCTGGAAAACAATTTTACTGCGTGTCTCTACCTTGTGGGAATATTTTTCTCCACCTTCTGAAACAATACATCATACATCATTGAAGCATTTGCTATAATCCGTGTGTTTGTTAATGTCTGCATTTACATGTGTACATGGCAAACATCCACTCAGGCTTTTCACAACAACGCTATATCCTTGTAATAAATTTGTCATAAACGCTATCTACATTGGAAGTACATCATGATAAATCTCTTTCTAGATAGCAATGCAAAACCAAATACACGATCGCAATTCCCCATCAAATAGCATTTCATCTAATACTTATGCACCCTGGAAAAAGGCAGCTGCCTCTTTATCGTTGGTACTGTTGGGTTCGGGTATGACATTGGCTGGTGGTTATTTAGCTGGAAATCAACAGCAGGTGTCTCAATCTGTTGCCAATTTGGCTGCGAGTCGAGTCAATGCAGCACCCCCATTACCAGGTGCCACAGATTCTAACTTTGTGACTCAGGTAGTACAAAAAGTCGGCCCAGCCGTAGTTAGGATTGATTCTTCTCGGACAGTTAGAACTGCAATACCTGATGAATTCAATGATCCATCTTTCCGCCGCTTTTTTGGTTCTCAACTGCCAGAATCGCAACAGAGGCAAGTAGAACGGGGTACTGGTTCAGGTTTTATCATCAGTGCTGATGGGCAAATTCTCACCAATGCTCACGTAGTTGATGGTGCTGATATGGTGACAGTTACACTCAAAGATGGGCGTAGCTATGAAGGTAAGGTGCTAGGAAAAGACGAACTCACAGATGTGGCAGTTGTCAAAATTCAAGCTGACAATTTACCATCAGTAGCATTGGGTAACTCAGACCAATTGCAACCAGGAGAATGGGCGATCGCAATTGGTAATCCCCTTGGTTTAGATAATACTGTGACTACAGGAATAATTAGCGCCACAGGACGCACTAGCAATCAAATAGGTGCGCCTGACAAGCGAGTTGAATTTATTCAGACAGACGCAGCGATTAATCCCGGTAATTCTGGCGGCCCCTTGCTTAACTCTCGTGGTGAGGTGATTGGGATGAATACTGCTATTATTCAAAGGGCGCAAGGAATCGGCTTTGCTATTCCCATTAAGACAGCGCAACGTATTTCTACTCAACTAATCGCTACAGGCAAAGTGCAACATCCTTATTTAGGAGTTCAGATGATCGGGTTAACGCCTCAACTGAAGCAAAATATTAACTCAGATCCCAATAGCACCTTAAGTGTAGATGAAGATAAAGGCGTCTTAGTTGTCAGAGTTATACCCAATTCCCCAGCGGCGAAAGCAGGAATACGTCCTGGTGATGTGATTAAATCACTCAATGGTGAATCCGTAACAGATGCCAGCAGTGTACAAAAAGCTGTAGAAAATAGCCAAGTCGGCGGAGATTTGCGCTTAGAGTTACGCCGCCAGGGACAGAATGTTAATTTAGCTGTGCGTTCTGGTGCCTTCCCAACTCAAGTACAGTGAGGGATGCACTTTGACTTCGCTCAGTGACTGGCAGATGAGGGGGATGTGGTTCGACTTCGTTCACCAACCGGGGGATGAAGGACGCGGAGAATAATCAATAGACTTCTTGCAAAAGTCATTCTTTTCGCGTTCTTCTTTGCGTCTCTGCGCGGCAGTCGCTACAACGGGGGGAACCCCCGCAACGCGCTGCCTTGCCTCTGCGTGTTAGCGTTCGCGGAGCGTCTCGTAGAGAAGCGGGGCGTAGCCCGATAAAAAAAGATTTAAGCTAATAATCATTCAAATTGCATCCCCGCGTCTCCCCTTAAGCGCGTCCCCCGAAGTTTGCTCAACGGGGGGAACCCCCGCACGCAACTTCTCTTTGCGTCTTTCTGAGGCAAAGGATTATGCAAGTTAAAGGCAGATTAGCTTATGCAAGAGGTCTAATAACAAATGACGAATAACAATTCCCCATTCCCAATTCTCAAGCCATCGCTACTGCTGGTTGTTCCCAGCGTCCCATAGCTTTGGCAATCACTGCGAGTTCTGGCATTAAGCTGTCAAAACGGTTGGGTGTTAGTGATTGCGGGCCATCAGATAGGGCTTTGGCGGGGTTGGGGTGAACCTCGATCATGAGAGAATCAGTGCCAGCTGCGATCGCAGCCATTGCCATAGATGGTACAAACTCAGACCAACCTGTACCATGACTGGGGTCAATCATGATTGGTAGGTGCGTCAGTTTCCGCAACACTGGTACTACTGATATATCTAGTGTATTGCGAGTATATTGGCGGTCAAAGGTACGGATGCCACGTTCACACAAAATTACATTGGGATTGCCTGCTGCCAAAACATACTCAGCTGCCATCAACCAATCCTCGATAGTAGCCGCCATTCCTCGTTTCAAAAGCACTGGTTTGGGCTGCCCTCCCACTCTCTTCAGCAAGGAGAAGTTTTGCATATTCCTTGCCCCTACTTGGATAACGTCAGCAAATTCTGCAATTTTATCCAAGTCAGCGGCATCCATCACTTCTGTAATAATACCTAGTCCACTGATTTCTCGCGCCTTAGCTAACAATTCTAAAGCACTCTCACCATGTCCTTGAAAGGCGTAGGGCGAAGTTCTGGGTTTGTATGCTCCCCCGCGTAAAAACTTTGCTCCAGCTGCCTTGACGCGGCGTGCTGTCTCCACAATCATCTCTTCATTTTCTACTGAACAGGGGCCAGCCACGACTACCAAGGGATGATGTTCGCCAAATATAACTTTTCCATCGGGAGTATCAACCACTACTTCTGATGCTTCACCGTGACGAAACTGGCGACTTGCTCGTTTATATGGCTGTTCTACCCGCAAGACTTGCTCAATCCAAGGGCTGACTTCCTGAATTTGTAGGGGGTCTAGGCTAGCAGTTTCACCGACTAAACCAATCACTACTTTGTGTTGGCCAACAATTTTTTCTGGTGTCAGACCCCAACTAGTTAGTTCCTCGCTAATGCGGCTGATTTCCGCTTCTGGGGAACCATTTTTCATTACTATGATCATGTGACAGTTCCTGATTAGTTGAGAATTAACGATTATATAGAGACGTGGCAATGCTACGTCTTTATAAGGAAAAATTAAAAATTTGATAACTAAATATTGGGTAGAAAAAGAATATAAATTTTTAATTAGTAATGTTGAAGTCACAAAATTTATTTTAACTTCAACATTTTTTCTAAAATTTACCCAATTCTGTGGTCATCTCATACCTGAGCGCTAATAATTATGGATTTTTTTGCCGAGTTTCCCGCCAAACTGCGACCATCCGCCCCCAGTTGGTGCTAAGTTCACCCAAACCTAGCCAACCGCCAACTCTTTCTTCATCCCATGAAGCAGAGAGAACACCATAAGTTATTCCCAACACTCCTAAACCAAAAAGTCCCATATTCACCAGCAACACGGCGATGGGAGGTAGTTTGATGCCAGAGTAAGTGGCAAGCAGATAGCTGGCAACCAAGATGGCAATGCCCAAAGCTGTTGGTACGCCACAGAATACAGCTACTCGTCTAATCATTCGCTGGCTGACTACTTCAGGAAGTGCCATCTCTTGTTTGGTGTAAGGTGGCTTTTTGTCAGCTTTGGCGCTAGATTCCTGTACTGGTTTACTTGCGGCTTTGCTTGGTTTTTGGCGCTTGGTTTTTGGTTCAAAGGGTAAGCGATCGCGTTGTGATTCTTCAGCAGACATAAGCGGTTGTTCCTAACCACGAATACCGAGGCGACCAATCAAAGCTAAATACTTGTCTCGGTCTTCTTGTTGGATGTAAGAAAGAAGACGCTTGCGCTGACCGATCAGCTTTAATAGTCCCCGTCGAGAAGAATGGTCTTTTTTATTTGCTTGGAGATGCTCACTCAGGCGGTTAATGCGCTCAGTAAGCATGGCGATTTGCACATCGGCGGAACCTGTATCGGTTTCGTGAACTTGGAAGTTGGTAATTATTTCCTGTTTGCGCTGTTGCGTCAGAGCCATGATTCGGTTTGATTTTGAGTTTTTCTAATGTATGCAGCAGTCTCCCATAATATCACAGGCTTTAGGGTATGTGAATTTTGAATTTCGCGATCGCAATCAAGCGAACCACCCTACTTGCCAAAAGCGGATATTAATGCGATAAACCACTAGCCATTCGTTTAGGTATAATTCTCCCCATTTTTCCGATGCTACCTCTAGGTTGAAAAAGGCACGATATGAGCATTGAGAAACTTGTATGGAGAGTCCCTATGTCTTCATTATTGGCTTTGTCCAACAGTTTAGCCGAAACTGTAGAGCAAGCGGGGAGTGCTGTAGTTGCAATTAATGCTGGTACACGCATTAACCCAACGGGCATTCACTGGCGTAATGGCATTGTTGTTACCTCTGATGAATCGCTCCAGCGCTATGACGAAATTACCATTACTTTAGCCAATGGTCACACTGCGCCTGTCACCTTGCTTGGGCATGATTCTAGTACTGATATAGCTGTCTTTAGAATACAGGAAGTTGTAGAAATTCCTGTAGCAAAAATTGGCGACGCTACCAATCTAAAAGTTGGTCATCTGGTATTGGGACTAGCAAGGAGTAGCGAAGGTGACTTAAGAGCAGCTATGGGTGCAGTGAGTGTAGTTAGTGGTGCTTGGCGGAGTATGAGCGGTGGCAATATCGACCAATTCATTCGTCCAGATATCACTCTGTATCCTGGTTTTGTAGGCGGCCCACTCGTAGATGCTGCTGGTTATGTGGTAGGTATGAACACATCAAGAAGGCGTGGTACAGCTATTACTATTCCTGCTAAGACAGTCGATCGCGTAGTTAACCAATTAGTAGCAAAAGGACGGATTTCTCGCGGCTACTTAGGTGTAGGAATGCAACCTGTACGCCTACCAAACAACCTAAAAACAGCCTTAAATTTACCTTCTGCCACTGGAGTAATTATCGTCAATGTCGAACCTGCTGGCCCTGCTGACAACGCAGGTATATTGTTAGGCGATGTACTAGTAACATTTGATAACGTGGCTGTCAGTGATACGGCTGAATTACTAGCACTACTTAATAATAGCGATCACATCGGTCAAACCATCAAAGCACAAATTATACGCGGCGGGGCTTTAGTGGAGTTAGCGATCGTAGTTGGTGAAAGGCCGAGTGGGGGTAGCTGACAGGTACTGATAACTGATAACCGATAACTGACCAATGACAAACACTACATTTACTGACATAACTGCTGAATTGGCAGTGTTAGCCGCTAGGCTACGCAATAGTACTGTGAAGGTGAAAAGTGGTTCTTTGGGTGGGGGTTCTGGTGTGATTTGGCAGACTTCGCCCGTTTTAGGAAGGACGCAGGGAAATAGTTTAATTATTACTAATGCTCACGTAGCAACCAGCAACCGAGCAAGTGTGGAATTGTTTGATGGTAGGGTATTTGATGCTACAAGAACGCACTTTGATCCACAGCAGGATTTGGCAGCCCTGAAAATTGCTGCTACTGACTTAAACACTGCTACTATAGGCGACTCTGATGCATTGCGAGTAGGTGAATTAGTCTTAGCAGTGGGTAATCCCTTTGCTGACACTGGTGCTGTAACCACTGGCATTATTCACGCTCACAATCGAGGTGTGGTAACGGCTGATATTCAACTATATCCTGGCAATTCTGGAGGGCCACTAGCTGATTGTTTAGGTCGCGTTGTGGGAATTAACACCATGATTGCCTATGGTTTAGCTGTGGCGATCCCCAGCAATGCTGTAAATCGTTTCTTACATGGTAATAGCCGTCCGCAACTAGGTGTAACACTGCAACCTGTGCTAGTCAACAGACGTAGTTTAGGCTTATTGCTGTTGTCAATTCTGCCTGGGAGTGCGGCGGAAATTGCTGGTTTACAAATCGGTGATGTATTAATTGGAGTCGCGGGACGGGTGTTTACTAGTTCTAATGACTTAGCTAAATATTTGTACCACCGCCAAGCTAACGAATCAATTTCCTTACAAGTATTACGTGGTCAGCAGCAATTTGTAATTAATGTTGTCTTGCGGAGTGAAAAAACCACTGTGGAGGCGACATGATTCGGGTAATGGTAGTTGCCACTTCTTCTGTAGTACGGGCGGGTTTATCGGCTGTAGTGAGTAGCGATCCTCGGCTGACAGTGGTGGGAAGTGCATCTGATTTGGATGTACTAGCAAGGGAAGTTGGGCAATTACAACCAGATGTAGTATTGCTAGATTTAAACAGCAATCCTCAACAATTAGTATGGGATAAATTGCTGTTGATTCAAGCAGAGCAATACCCAGTGGGAGTACTGGTAATTATTGAGGAACCCGACAGCATTGATTTAGAGGTCGCGCTTCGTACTGGTGTGCGGGGTATTTTACCTGCTATCAGTACAGAGTTAGAAATTGTGGCTGCTGTTGAGGCGATCGCTTTGGGTTTGCTAGTATTACACCCGGATGCGATCGAATCATTACCAATGCGGGCAAAAATAACGACGACTCCCGTACAAACCTTGACACCACGAGAAATAGAAGTTTTGGAAATGGTCGGTTCTGGATTGGCTAATAAAGCGATCGCTAAACAACTCCACATCTCAGAGCATACAGTGAAGTTTCACCTCTCATCCATTTTTCAAAAGCTTGGTGTCTCCACCCGCACCGAGGCTGTTACTGCTGGCGTGCGACTAGGTTTGATTATGTTGTAATAACAACGATGGGGTTCGCACCCGCATCTTTTGGTGTACTCCAAGAGGTTGTTTGAAAAGTCTAAATTAATACTAACCTCGGCGATTATAAATCGCGACTATACAGACAAAACCCACCTCCGTGGGTTTCAATAACTCGATTTTCCGTGTTTTCCAAAGGAGGTGAACTTCGCTTGCGTAGTAGCGAATTATATTCGCCCAAAACTTTTCAAACATCCTCTAAGGAATTCTCTGCTGTTAACCTCCCTAACAACAGCTTCAGCGTTAAGCCTGTAGTTGGCACAGCAATAAACCAAACCATTGATTTGAGTCAGTCCAAGCTTTAATTGGTACTAAACCTCGTGTTGTGAGTTGTTGCTGGAGGTTATTGAGGTCAAATTTGCGGGAAATTTCGGTGAGAATAGTCTCATCTGGAGCAAAATTAATAGTGATGTTGAGAGATTGTAACTCAACAGTTTGCGATCGCAAACTGCGTAAATGCATCTCTATTTGCTGCTCAGTCTCGTTATAAAATGCCCAGTGTTTAAACTCTGTTGTGTCAAAATTTCCTTGAAACTGCCGATTTAAATGATTGAGCATGTTGAGGTTAAAAGCCGCTGTTACTCCTTGGCTATCGTTATAAGCTGGTTCCAAAATCTGTTTTGGCTTTTGTAAATCTACTCCCAACAAAAAATATTCACCCACTTGCAAAGCATCTGTGATTTGTGAAAAGAACATATCACACTCATGAGGTTTGAGATTGCCTAAACTACTACCGATAAAACAAATCATCCGACTGGGTAATTGTGTCGGTAATAGTTGTGCTAGTGCTAATTCGTAAGTTCCTGCTATGGCATCAATTTGCAGTGAAGGGTAATCTGCTAATAATTGCTTGGCACTACTTTCTAAGATACCTGCACTGACATCAATTGGTAGGTAGCGCAAAGGGTAGCCTAACTGATTGTAAGCATTTAGTAAAATGCGAGTTTTAGTCGAGCTACCACTGCCAAGTTCTACCAACTCACAAGCACCTGTAATCTTGGCAATTTCATGTGCATACTGTTGTAAAATTGCTGTCTCTGTGCGTGTGAGATAATATTCTGGTAACTCACAAATTTTCTCGAATAACTCAGAGCCAAAGTCATCGTAAAAGTAACGTGGAGGTAAGGATTTAGGTGTTTGAGTTAATCCCTTAACTACATCACTTTCAATAATAGGTGCAACTATTCGGGTTGCTCCTACTAAACGCTTTATTTGTAAGCGTTTTTCAATGCTGGCAATTTTGGATATTGACATTTAACCTCGTTTGTTTGACATAATTTGCTACTTGAGCGCGTAAAGCTCTACCCTATGCTAATGAAAAACACAGCTACAGAGCATAGCCCCACGCCTGAGCTAGCTTAATTAAGCTTTATAGCTATCTTTAGGGATTTTCTCATTAAAATAACATTTATACTAATTCGGAATTAAGACATGTTTATATTTAATTACGAATTACGCGCTTCGCAGCGGTAGCGAGTCCTCGATAGCGTAGCGGTAGCGTAAAGCCTACGGCATAGCTTCGCTTAGAGCGACACAGGAGCGTCGCGTCATTACGAATTACGAATTATTTAAGTCCCCATTACAAAACTTAATTACGAATTACGAATTATTTAATGAGATTATAGGGGATGCGATCGCTATAAATTATATTGAAGTTCCATTATCGGCTCATGCGATTGCAGGAGGTAGAATATGGGATTAGCTGGGTTAAGAATTGTGTTGGTGGAACCAGCTGGTACCCTAAATTTGGGGTCGATCGCTCGCGTCATGAAAAATTTCGGGCTACAAAATTTAGTATTAGTAAATCCTCAATGCGATCCACTAGCACAAGAAGCTCTGCGGATGGCAGTTCATGCTAAGGAAATTTTAGAATCTGCGGTGCTAGTAGCAACATTACCAGAAGCATTGCAGGGTTGTGTGAGAGCGATCGCTACTACAGGCCGCACTAGGAGTTTAGAAGTGCCTTTAGAAACACCACATGTCGCTCTACCATGGCTATTAGAAGAATCTGAAAAACCAACAGCATTAATTTTTGGTCGAGAAGACCGAGGATTAAGTAACGAAGAATTAAACTATGCTCAACGTTTTATACGCATACCTACAAGTATAAACTATTTATCTTTAAATTTAGCGACTGCTGTAGCTATTTGCTGTTATGAACTAGCAAAATCTGCGGAGTTGTTTACCACTCAAACCTCACCGCAAACCGAACTCGCACCTTTGGACGTTGTAGAAGGGTACTACCAGCAGTTAGAATTGCTACTGTTAAAAATAGGTTATATTTATCCGCATACAGCAGATAGTCGAATGGAAAAATTTCGACAACTGTATAATCGCGCTAACTTGCAAACAAATGAAGTAGCCATGCTGCGCGGGATTTTACGTCAGGTAGAATGGGCTTTGGAGCATAGCGATCAGGGCGAACAATAGTTTATCGTTTAAGATTTACGCAATTACCACCCAAAAGAATTAATATGGCTTACACTAAACACAAAAATGCTACTTAGTAACAGAAAAGTGATTTGCTCATCAAAGCACTGGAAAACTAAGTTTTGGATAGGAGTCTGCAAGGAAAACAGTCAAATGGGTTACAAGGAGTAGCGGTGTCAGAGTCGAGTGACAAACCAACAACTTTCTCGCGGCGTCAACCCATAAATCGCCGCCAGCATCCCCATAAAGTTCAAAAGATGGGACACAAAAAGATGAAAGTTAAAAACCAGCAGCCAAATGCTACTGGTAGAGAAATGGCGCTAACACGTCCAAAAAATAGTATCAGTCCACCGCCAATTCCCGCTGGTACACGCAGCACAAAACAACGCTTAGTGATGCCAACAGCAGTTAAACCAATTGCTACTGTTGAAAGCAAGATTCCTCCTTTAAAAGCAAGTGCAGCCAAGTTAAAGACAGTGAAAGTAGAAAAGCAGGCGTTGCCAAAAAGAGTTAGGGTATCATCGCGGAAGACGCGGTTAAAGCCAATGGCAAGAACCATGTTGTACATCCTCCGGTTGTTAATTGTGGGAGTTGGCATTGGTGCTATTGTCGGTACGGCATTGTCAGTACTAGACCCTGCTAATCGCATTACTACAGTTTCTTCCACACAACCTAATACTAATGCTGGGCGATCGCAGCCACAACCTACTGCCAATTCTTCAACCCCAGGTGCAAATTTATACCTATCTCAAGAAATTATCTCTTTGAAGGATGCCGTACAAAATTTAGCCATAGCAAATCCCAATCTCACACCTGGAGTATTTTTAGTAGATTTAGATACAGGTGGTTACGTAGATGTCAATGGCGGCGCTAGTTTTCCGGCCGCCAGCACAATTAAAATACCAATTCTGGTTGCTTTTCTCCAAGACGTAGATGCAGGGAAAATTCGCTTGGATGAAATGCTTACCATGCAACAAGATATGGTAGTTGGGGGTTCTGGAAATCTGCAATACAAACCAGCCGGAACGCAATATTCTGCCTTAGAAGTCGCCACCAAAATGATTACAATCAGCGACAACACAGCAACAAACATGTTGATTGCTCGACTAGGGGGGATAGAAGGACTAAATCAGCGTTTCCGCACTTGGGGATTAACAACCACAACAATTCGTAATCAACTCCCAGATTTGCAAGGCACAAACACCACTAGTCCCAAAGAATTGGGAAATTTGATGGCGAATGTGAATCAGGGGAATTTAGTAAGTATGCGATCGCGCGATCTAATGCTTGATATCATGCGTCGTACAGCAAGAAACAACCTACTCCCAGCAGGACTGGGTGCTGGTGCTAGAATTTATCACAAAACAGGCGACATTGGTACAATGCTCGCAGACGCGGGTTTAATTGACATCCCCACAGGGAAACGCTACATAGCTGCTGTCATGGTACAACGTCCCAATAACGACCCCCGCGCCGAAAAATTCATTAACTCCATCTCTCGTACTGCTTACGAACAGTTTAGTCAAACCACTGTGCTACCAAGCAATACAACCAGTACCGTACCCCCAGTTGGTTATCAATCACCAACCATCAATCCTACTATCCCCAACACTACGCCCATAAGCGGTTATCAATCCCCAGCCACAAATCCCCAATATTATCCCCAAAGATAAATTATAGGATTCGTATTTGATTTTGAAAAAAATCAGTACATCCCAAAAAGCCTTATTTCCCACTCCCTACTCCCAAGCTTGTTTTGCTGCCTCAGAAAGTTTTTATAGTTATTAATGCTGCTAGCGAAAGAGCTAATATTTCATATTTATATTATCTCTCACAGTGCTTTAGTCAGGCGATCGCAGTTGTTTTGTAATTTTACAGATTTATTACCAATTCTCTATGTTTAACTTTTCTGATACCTCATTCCAGGCAGTTGTGAGACTAAACCCATAAGTTCTAACTGTAATAAAGCACTAGAAACTAAGCCAGCAGCCATGCCCGTTTGTTGGACAATAAAATCGAAAGGTAAAGTTTCAGAGGCGATCGCATCTATAACTCGTTGCATTTCTGATGATAAAATAGGCAAGCTTAACTGCTCTGATGCTGATGAACCTTCAACCACATCAAGTTGTGGCACTGCTCCTAACATTGTTAATAGTTCGTCTATTTCTCTAACAATCAAAGAAGCTCCTTGATTTAGTAGCTTTAAACACCCTTGAGATGGCTGATCGTCCAATCTCCCAGGTAATGCATAGATATCTCGACCGAAATCATTCGCATAGGTAGCTGTAATTAAAGCACCAGATTTTAAAGGTGCTTCCATCACCAGGATGGCACGACTTAAACCTGCAATAATTCGATTACGACGGGGGAAATGTGTGCGATCAGGTGGAGTTTTGGCGGGATACTCGCTGATGACTAACCCCGCAGTCAAAATTTGCTGGTATAAATCTCGATTTTTAGGTGGATAGATGACATCTACACCCGTACCCAGAACCGCGATCGTTCGTCCACCTGCTTTGATGGTGGCTATGTGGCTTTCAGTATCGATTCCCTCTGCCATGCCAGAAACAACCGTAAAACCATTTTTAGCCAAAGCTGTGCTAATTCTGCGAGTCCAACGAATACCATACTCCGAGGGTTGGCGTGTTCCTACAATGCCAACCAGTGGTTTTTGTCCCAGATTTTCTTGCGGTTCAACTTCACCGCGATAGTACAAAATTGGCGGTGGACTAGGAGTTTCTAATAATAAGCGGGGATAATCAGCATCGGCTGGTGTCCAGAAATGAGAGTTTTCTTGCTGGTGCTTAATCAATAGTTGTTCTGGATGTAGACGCGATCGCTGTTGTACCAGCTTTTCTAGTGTGTGAAAACCAATACCCTCTATTTCTCGCAACCGCGCAGGACTGGCTTTCCACGCTTGGGATAAACTACCAAAATGCTGTTGCAGCCTCCGCAGCAATACTGGCCCAACCCCAGAAACTTGCGACCAAGCCAGCCAATATGCGCGTTCTTCTCCCACCTTTCCATCCTCACACTACTTTGCTGAATGCTGTTGTTTTAAATAAGCAAACACAGACTTATCACCTATATCTGGGGGTATTGCTTGTACTGCTTTGCGTGCAGCAAACACTAGAAATAAAATCGCCCAAATACTTAATAAAATAGACTTTGGTTGAGTCGGTAAAATGCCTAATAAATGTCCTAACAATAGGAGTGGTACTGTTAAGGTTAATACTTTAGTTTCGAGACGATTAAAGCAAAAAGCTTCTTTGAAATAAATCCCTGTTAAAGCAACAAAGGTAAAACCAACTCCAAATAATGTCATGGGGTGACTATAGACAGTGACAGCTAACGGTTCACTGCTAGAAAATGCTAAGGCAATAGATGTCAAACTGCCGATCGCCCAAAAAACTTGTAACAATCGGTGCAGTACTCCCATATAAATATGAATAGTCAGTAAACTAACACCAAGAGCAAGACTAAAACAAGCATACAGAGGTGTCAGTGCCGTTAAAGCTATTGGGTTGTTAAACAAAACTATGGCGCTACCAATTGCAAAGCTAAGTGCAGCTACCATCAACCCAGCGCGGTAGATAATTACGCCATTGCGATCGCTTTGAGTAATTGTAAATTCCCCAAACTGACCTTGATAAACTTCTGGTACAGATACTGTTTGTGTAGTCATAGGAAAATAGTCAATAATTCCTATAGCAATCCTATCTGATTTGTGAAAATTCGCGGGGTTCAGATCCCCGACTTCTCACGCATGATTTAGGATTGCTATATAGCGATCGCATCTGAATTGTGAAAAGTCTCTAGTTAAGCTAATAATCATTCAAATTGCATCCCCGCGTCCCCCGAAGTTTGCTCAACGGGGGGAACCCCCGCACGCAACTTCTCTCCGCGTCTTTCTGAGGCAAAGGATTATGCAAGTTAAAGGCAGATTAGCTTATTAGGGTGCAGGAGATATTAATAACATTTTAAATCTCGACAAATTGTAACAATTGATGAAGATGTTAATTGCAACATGGAAAACGCATGAGGCATTTGTCAATTAATTTTAACAAGTTCCGTGGGTTGAAGTCCTCCGGTTCTATAACCTGTAAGTTTTGTGTTGGGTCTGTCTTATACCAATTCGTAATTCGTAATAACGCGACGCTCCTGTGTCGCTACCGCTGACGCTCGTACCGACGCTCGTTCGCCTTTGGCGTCTCCCCTTGGGAGATGACTCGCTCTAAGCGAAGCTATGCCGTAGGCTTTACGCTACGCTATCGCTACCGCTGACGCTCGTACCTCGCTTTGACCCCTGGAAGGGTTGCTCAGGCGATGGGGAGCATTTTAGCGGCGATTGGTACTCCTGCCCGTTCACCCAAACCTCGCGGAAAGTCCCCAAGCTGGAAGAGCGGACAACCACGACAACGTAGAATTCGCTATCCTACAGTCAAAAAAACTACAACTAAACCCCGTAAAAAATAACCAGAATCTGCTTAAGATCTAAAATTTTTCTATTTCAAGCTTGTCTCATATCAACTCAGCCCTGCTGGGTCTTTTCTTGTTGCTTGGTCTAAACTCCAGTAAGTTTGGCTGGAAAAGTTAAAGATTCCTGACTTTTCCCAGAAGTTAGAGATATTAGCTTCATTGATAACTAGATTACTATCTTTTTTTCAGATCTTGCGTATTTTATGCGATCGCGGTTGCTGAAGTGAATTATTCTTGGGGCGGTAAGAAAATTGCGATCGCTATTTTCGGTTCAGCCTCATAATTAAAATAAAAGTTTTGGTTAGAAATAAACCAAGCTTTTCCATTAAAATGAAATCTTAACTACAGAATTCCTGCATTAACTTTAGCTATAGTCTGAGGTTTGACCGTGCGATTACAAAGTGTCTCCGTAGGAGATTCGCCTACTCCAACCAGTTCCCCGCAAACCGATAATCTCAAACAGTCTCATATTTCTAGCCCGCCAGTCGTGACACCCAAACGTGCATCTGGCGGTTTTGCTCTGCTTGACAGCCTTCAGCGCCACGGCGTCGAGCATATTTTTGGTTATCCTGGTGGAGCAATTCTACCAATCTATGACGACCTATACAAGGTGGAAGCAACTGGTGGTATTAAGCATATCCTCGTCAGACACGAACAAGGCGCAGCTCATGCCGCTGATGGCTATGCCCGCGCCACCGGGAAAGTAGGGGTATGTTTTGGCACTTCTGGCCCAGGAGCCACCAACCTGGTGACAGGCATTGCTACAGCTTACATGGATTCGATCCCGATGGTTGTAGTCACAGGACAAGTTGCCCGCAAAATGATCGGTACAGATGCGTTTCAAGAAACTGATATTTACGGGATTACTCTACCCATAGTCAAGCATTCCTATGTAGTGCGTGACCCCAGAGATATGGCGCGAATTGTGGCCGAAGCTTTTCACATCGCCAGTACTGGGCGTCCAGGGCCTGTTTTGATTGATGTACCCAAGGATGTGGCTTTTGAAGAATTTGACTATCTACCTGTGGAACCAGGTTCAGTCAAGTTACGGGGGTATCGTCCAACTGTGAAGGGAAATCCCAAACAGATTAACGCCGCCATTCAATTAATCCGCGAAAGTCGCCGCCCCTTATTGTACGTCGGTGGGGGTGCGATCGCCGCAGGCGCACACGAGGAAGTCAAACAGCTAGCTGAGTTATTCAATATCCCCGTCACCACAACCTTGATGGGTATCGGTGCTTTTGACGAATACCATCCCCTAGCTTTGGGGATGTTGGGAATGCACGGCACCGCCTACGCCAACTTTGCAGTTACAGATTGTGATTTGCTGATTTGTGTCGGTGCGAGATTTGATGACCGCGTGACCGGGAAGTTAGATGAATTCGCCTCCCGTGCCAAAGTCATCCACATTGACATCGACCCGGCAGAAGTTGGTAAAAACCGCATTCCCGAAGTCCCCATCGTTGGCGATGTGCGGCATGTCTTAGTTGACTTGTTGCGTCGCTGCAAGAAAACTGGCGAAACAGGTACACCCAACCAAACCCAAGAATGGTTGAAATTAATTAACCGCTGGCGAGAAGAGTATCCCTTAGTCATACCCCAGCATCCAGATAGCATTTCTCCCCAAGAGGTAATTGCAGAAGTTGGTAGTCAAGCACCCCATGCTTTCTACACTACAGATGTTGGTCAACATCAAATGTGGTCAGCACAATTCCTCAAGAATGGCCCTAGACGCTGGATTTCTAGCGCTGGCTTGGGAACGATGGGTT
Organism: Desmonostoc vinosum HA7617-LM4; assembly: GCA_019359515.1. Taxonomy (GTDB): domain Bacteria; phylum Cyanobacteriota; class Cyanobacteriia; order Cyanobacteriales; family Nostocaceae; genus Desmonostoc; species Desmonostoc vinosum. The sequence continues at coordinate 136,867 of JAHHHC010000007.1, forward strand.
TTGGCTTACCTGCGGCAATTGGGGCAAAAGTCGCATTTCCTGATGAAGAGGTGATCTGTATCAGCGGCGATGCCAGCTTCCAAATGTGTTTGCAAGAATTGGGCACAGCGGCACAGTATGGCATAAATGTCAAGACTGTGATTGTAAATAATGGTTGGCAGGGGATGGTACGCCAGTGGCAGCAAGCCTTCCATGGTGAGCGTTACTCATGCTCAAATATGGAAGTAGGGATGCCAGATATTGAGTTGTTAGCAAAAGCCTATGGCATTAAGGGCATGATCATCCACAATCGAGATGAATTGAAGGATGCGATCGCCGAAATGTTGGCACATAATGGCCCAGTCATTATGAATGTTCACGTCACCAAAGACGAAAACTGTTATCCTATGATAGCCCCAGGCAAGAGCAACGCTCAAATGGTTGGCTTACCAAAACAACCGCCAAAAGCCTCCATAGAACCAGTTTATTGTAGCCACTGTGGGACAAAAAATTCTCCCAACCATAACTTCTGTGCTGAGTGTGGAACGAAGTTATAGAAAGTGTTGAGGGCTTTATGCATCACGACTCGTAAATAGGGGTACATAGTTTTTAAACTGAAAACATTAAAGCGTGCAACGGATGATTTTGTTGCACGCTTTAATATTGTTAAAATCCCAAATATAGCTGTTGCCAGGTAGATAAAATCTAAACACCAAGAAACTTTTAAGTCTGTTCCCTGTCCCCTATCCCCTATCCCCTGCTATGAATGCTGAAGATCTTTTATCTCAGGGACTTAATAATTATTTGCAAGGAGACTCTCAAGAAGCGATCGCAGCTTATACACAAGCGATTGGGCTAAATTCTGACTATGCACAAGCTTATTGTAACCGAGGTTTGATTCTGAGTGGTGAACTCAAGGATTATTATGGGGCGATCGCAGATTTTGATCGGGCGTTACAAATCAATCCTAATTTTGCTGTGGCTTACTATAATCGAGCTAATGCTCGCTACTTTTTAGCCGATTATGAAGGCGCGATCGCCGATCATGACCAAGCACTGCAAATAAATCCCAACTTAGCTGAATCTTACCATAGTCGGGGAAATGCTTACTTTGTCTTGGGAGATTACGACAAAGCTATTGCTGACTACATGCAAACGATAGAAATTAGCCCACAATTAGCTAATTATGTCAATACTGATATCGCCAATGCCTATCATAATCGGGGTGTAGCTCGTTGTGAGTGCAAAGATTATCAAGGAGCGATCGCAGATTTCCACTCCTGTTTACAGTGGCATCCCAATTTTGCTTTAGCTTACAGCAATCGGGGTATCGTTCATCATATGTTAGGCAATTATTCAGCAGCAATCGCCGATCATAACCAAGCAATAGAACTAGATCCCAACTTGGCAGAAGCTTACTACAACCGAGGTAATACTGTTTACACGCTTGCCGAATTTCAAGGCGAAATATCTGAATACAAGCTACTTTGTATTTATGCTGACTATAACCGCACGTTGGAAATTAACCCAGGCTTTGCACAAGCTTACTATAATCGGGGTCTTGTACTTTCTCGCCTCAAAAATTATCATCGGGCAATTGCAGATTTTAACCAAGCTTTAGAACTAAATCCTGATGATGTCCAAGCATATTATGAACGGGGTTTAGTTTATGGCGCTCTTGGAGACTATCATGCAGCGATCGCTGATTATAATCAAGCATTACACAGAGATCCGACTCTAGCTCTAGTTCACGGTTTTCGGGCGAATGCGCGTCATCTATTGGGCGATTATCAAGGAGCAATTGCAGATAGCAATCGACTACTACAATTAAACCCCCATCTAGCTGAAGGATACTGCGATCGCGCTGCGGCTCGTCGCTCTTTAGGAGATTATAAAGGAGCGATTGCAGATTATAATCAAGCATTGCAGATTAATAGCCATTTAGCAGAAGCGTACTATGGTCGTGGTATTGCTCACGAAGCCTTGCAAGATTATTTTGACGCGATCGCAGATCATACTCAAGCAATACAGCTAGTCCCTAACTTTTCTTTAGCTTACTGTCATCGGGGTAATGCTCGCCGTCTTTTGGGAGATGAAAAAGGAGCCGTCAGCGATTATGGTAAGTCATTAGAATTAAATCCCCAGCTGATAGAAGCTTATTACAACCGGGGTTTAGCTCGCTATGCTCTGCAAGATTATCAAGGAGCGATCGCCGACTATACCCAAGCTTTGCATATCAATCCTGACTCTGCCATATTTTACAGCGAGCGGGCTAACGCTTACTATGCTTTACAAGACTATCAAAGAGCAATAGAAGATTATGACCGAGCGATCGCTATTGATCCCAGTTGTGCTGAAGATTGGTATAATCGGGGTTGCAGCCGCTTCCAGTGGGGAGACTTGCCTGGAGCGATCACTGACTTAAACCAAGCTCTACAACTTCAACCTCATTGGGCTTCAGCCTACACCATTCGTGGAGATATTCGCCGTAACTTGGGAGACTACCAAGGAGCGATCGCTGATTTTCGCAAATCCGCTGATCTATATTATCAGGCAGGAAATACACAGTATTCGCAACAACTTTTTAACTTGATTGCAGAACTTCAACAATGGGATTTCTTGTATAGCAATTTTGAGTGAGGTGGGGAATGGGGAATAATGCAAAGCTGATGCAATTTTTACATTATGTGAATTTATAATTTGCAATTGGCTATTACCAGATATATTTACAGCTGCCATGATTAATTAGTTCATAGTGTTGTTTTTAAGAAAAGGTGGATACCAATGCACAATCTGCCTTTTCATCTCTAGCAATTAATTCTTGGTACGTAGTTAGTAGTTGGAATTCAAGTGGATATAAAATAATTTATCTCCAGAGAATTTGCAAATTTAAAATAAACCCCAGCAAAACGTCTTCTCCTGATAATTCTCGTGGAGATGCTAATACTTCTACTGGTTTGCCAAGACGATAGATTTCTACCTGGCGCATTTGAGGATTAATCAACCATCCTAATTTGACTCCGTTATCTATGTATTCCCGCATTTTCGCCTGGGTTTCTCGTAAACTATCGCTTGGCGACATTAACTCTAAAACAAAATCTGGTGCGATTGGTGGAAACTTTTCTTTTTCTGCTGGTGTGAGTGCATCCCATCTATCTTTTCTTATCCAAGCAACATCAGGAGAACGATTTGCACCGTTGGGGAGTTTAAAGCAGGTGGAAGAGTCGAAGCAAATTCCTAATTGAGTTCGACGATTCCAAATTCCGAAATCAACAGAAATTTCAAAATTGCAATTTCCAGTTTCTCCACCTGTGGGTGACATGATCAAAAGTTCTCCGTCAGCATTGCGCTCAAATTTAACATCAGGATTTTCCCGACATAGTTGATAAAATTGGTTGTCGGTAAGTTTAATTATCGAATTTAGTTTAATCGCGATCGCTGTCATAGTTTAAAGTCCAAGTGGATATGAGATAATTTATCCCCAAAGAATTTGCAAATTTAAAATAAACCCTGGCAAAACGTCTTCTCCTGATAATTCTCGTGGAGATGCTAATACTTCTACTGGTTTACCAAGACGATAGATTTCTACCTGGCGCATTTGAGGATTAATCAACCATCCTAATTTGACTCCGTTATCTATGTATTCCCGCATTTTCGCCTGGGTTTCTCGTAAACTATCGCTTGGCGACATTAACTCTAAAACGAAATCTGGTGCGATTGGTGGGAACTTTTCTTTTTCTGCTGGTGTGAGTGCATCCCATCTATCTTTTCTTATCCAAGCAACATCAGGAGAACGATTTGCACCGTTGGGGAGTTTAAAGCAGGTAGAAGAGTCGAAGCAAATTCCTAATTGAGTTCGACGATTCCAAAATACAAAGTCAGCATTAATTTCTGAGTTACGATTTCCAGTTTCTCCACCTGTAGGTGACATGATCAAAAGTTCTCCGTCAGCATTGCGCTCAAATTTGACATCAGGGTTTTCCCGACATAGTTGATAAAATTGGTTGTCGGTAAGTTTAATTATCGAATTTAGTTTAATCGCGATCGCTGTCATAGTTTAAAGTCCAAGTGGATATGAGATAATTTATCCCCAGAGAATTTGCAAATTTAAAATAAACCCTGGCAAAACGTCTTCTCCTAATAATTCTCGTGGAGATGCTAATACTTCTACTGGTTTGCCAAGACGATAGATTTCTACCTGGCGCATTTGAGGATTAATCAACCATCCTAATTTGACTCCGTTATCTATGTATTCCCGCATTTTCGCCTGGGTTTCTCGTAAACTATCGCTTGGCGACATTAACTCTAAAACGAAATCTGGTGCGATTGGTGGAAACTTTTCTTTTTCTGCTGGTGTGAGTGCATCCCATCTATCTTTTCTTATCCAAGCGACATCAGGAGAACGGTTTGCACCGTTGGGGAGTTTAAAGCAGGTGGAAGAATCGAAACCAACTCCTAATTGAGTTTGGCGATTCCAAATTATAAAATCAGCATAAATTTCAAAATTACGATTTCCAGTTTCTCCACCTGTAGGTGACATGATCAAAAGTTCTCCGTCAGCATTGCGCTCAAATTTGACATCAGGATTTTCCCGACATAGTTGATAAAATTGGTTGTCGGTAAGTTTAATTATCGAATTTAGTTTAATCGCGATCGCTGTCATAGTAAATATCTTGGAGATAAACTCAAATTTAGCTAGATTATCAGTAAATTACTGATTTATTTAAGAATTAGAGAAACTAGTAAACTGAGTTGATGGGTTTATGAACTATTTTACATGACAAAATAAAGAGTTATTCAGATTGGTTGATTGCAAAAATAATGGAATATCTTAGATAAAAACAAACGAATGTATTCAACAAACTTTACTAACGCCAAAATTTCTATTATCATTCCAACATTGAATGAAGCAAAAAATATTCAAGAAGCTATATCTTCTCTACGAGACGCTACACAAACAACAAGCTTTTCTGCGGAATGCTACGCGAATGTCTCTAATCAAGCTAATCTAAATATAGAAGTAATTGTGGTAGATGGTGGCTCTCAAGATAGTACGGTTGCAATAGCGCAGTCATTGGATGTAAAAGTTATCTCATCATCTCCTGGACGTGCTGCTCAAATGAATGCAGGTGCTATGGTTGCTAGTGGGGAAATTTTGTTATTTCTCCATGCAGATACCCGTTTACCTGTTGGGTATGATGTTATGGTTTGCACAACACTACAACAAGCTGGGACTGTAGCAGGTGCATTTGAGTTGCAGATTGATGCACCACTGTTGAGTTTGCGTTTGGTAGAGTGGGGAGTAAATTTGCGATCGCATTTTTGGCAAATGCCATATGGTGATCAAGCAATTTTTCTCACAAAACAGGTATTTCAACAAGTTGGCAACTTCCCCGACTTACCTATTATGGAAGACTTTGAACTTATGCGTCATTTAAAACGCTTAGGACGCATTGTAATTATCCCAACGCCTGTGATTACTTCTGCACGTAGATGGTTGCGAAAAGGAGTATTTAAAACTACGCTGATTAATCAAATAGTAATTATTGCTTATTTACTGGGAGTTTCACCTGCACAAATTCGCAGTTGGTATCGCCAGGAGAAATTTAGGAGATTTTAAGCTATTTTTCATGTAGATAGTATATTTTGAGGACATTGAATTGCAAATGTTAATCTACCAAAAGTAAAACTTGAGCCTTTGAGCCTGAAAGTTAAGTTTTTAAGCGCGAATTTATATAGAACTCCTATTTAATGTCTAAAAAAACTCCGCACACCTCAAAAAAATTGATTCCCTACTCCCTACCTACGCAAATAATCCCACGAATCAAGCCAGATTCCCATATCAATGAGTAAGCACCGATTCAATTTCAAACTCAAATTGTTAATCTTGAGTTGCTTAGTCGCTACTCTAATACTTGCTGCTAGATATTTCAATATTCAAGAATTTTTGCATACCTTAATCATCAGGGTTCAAAGTCTTGGCATTTTGGGCCCCATTGCCTACATACTTATCTATAACTTGGCAACATTGCTATTTATTCCAGGTTCACTGCTAACGCTAAAAGGAGGTTGTTTATTTGGCGTGTTTTGGGGTTCAGTTTATGTGTTGATTGCCGCAATAATTGGAGCAACTTTAGCTTTTCTCATCGGACGTTATCTGTCAAGAGATTGGGTTTGCCGGCAGATTGATAAACATCCTAAATTCAAAGCGATTAATCTAGCAGTTACCAAGGAGGGATGGAAAATTGTGCTACTGACTCGTCTCTCACCCATTTTTCCCTTCAATCTATTAAATTATGCTTTTGGAGTAACACAAGTTTCGCTGAGAGATTATATTTTGGGTTCCATTGGCATTGTGCCTGGAACTGTAATGTACGTTTACATCGGTTCTTTAGCTGGTAATCTTGCCATGATTAACTCAACTCACCAAACAACCAACGCAGAAGCCCAAATTTGGCAGTGGGTAATGCAAGTAATTGGATTAATTGCTACAGTTGCTGTAACTATTTATGTGACAAAAGTTGCTCAAAAAGCTTTAAATAGTATCAATAATTAAAAATTCAACTAGTCGCGGTACTGGGTACTGGGAAAAGTTTTTTTAAATTTGGTTGTGGGTAATGAGCAATCACCGTAATTTTTAGATTTTATACCCAATCTCCAGTCTCCAGTCCCTTTTACAATAGACCTCTTGCAAAAGTCCTTCTTTGCGTTCTCTTCTCTGCGTCTCTGTCTTGAAAAGTTGAGCCACTGCGTTGGACGGGTTCCCCGGCAGCCGCGCAAGTGGCGTTCCTACGGAGGGAAACCCTCCTTCTCCTGACGGAGACGCTACGCGAACAGAACTTTTCGCTGCGCCTCTGCGTGAAACAAAAAAATATTTATGTAAGAGGTCTAATGAAAAATAATTTGATTACTAATAAGTCAAAAAATATAAATTTTATGAGACTTTTTAAACCAGGTATATTAATCTTGATAGCATTAGCGATCGCTTTCTTTTTAAACACACAATTTGTCATAGCCGAAGAATCTACTCAAACATTTTCTTTCAATCCCCAAGCAGTTTTACGAGATGCTTTGCAGTGGATTGATGGCCTTGGAACAGTAGGTTATCTAGCTTTTATCGCCATTTATATTATTGCTACCGTCGCTTTTTTACCAGGCTCCATCCTCACCTTGGGTGCTGGCTTTGTCTTTGGTGTAGTATGGGGTTCACTTTATGTATTTGTTGGCGCAACCTTGGGTGCTACTGCGGCGTTTATTGTTGGACGTTATTTAGCAAGAGGTTGGGTTGCGCGTAAAATAGCGGATAACAAAAAATTTGCCGCTATTGACCGAGCTGTTGGCAAAGAAGGATTAAAAATCGTACTTTTAACGCGACTATCTCCCATATTTCCCTTCAATTTATTAAACTACGCTTTTGGAATTACGGGAGTTTCACTCAAAGATTACCTCATCGGCTCTGTGGGTATGATTCCTGGCACAATTATGTACGTTTACATTGGTTCTCTTGCTGGGAATCTGGCCATGATTGGCACTGAAACTCAACCCACCAACCCAACAGTACAATGGGCAATCCGAGTTATAGGTTTAATTGCTACAGTCGCCGTCACTGTCTACATTACTCGTATCGCTCGCAAAGCTTTAGAAGAAGACGTTATCAGTAATTAATCTTTATTAAGTTAATATTACAATTTATTAAATATTTATTACATTACTTTACAGACGGTGGCAACATACAACAATTAAACTAAGAGTCTTGCTCATGTCAGATTTTAAAATCTCACACTTGTGATTTCTAACGGACGTAGTGCTGTGCATCCAATTGTCACTCTCAGGAGCGGCAATGATTACATAAATTTTAATAAATATTTTGCTCACTTTCCCCACAATAGTTAAATAATGTGTAATCGTGGAAAGTGAGAATTAATTCGGCGACCTCGTTTGTTTTTATTATTGGTAGGCTTTTGTCTTTTGGTATTTACAACAGACTTTTCTCCGAAACTTAAATCTCTACACAACCTATGATTGATTTCGGAGACAATTTTATGTCAGTTTATGTAGGCAATCTTTCTTATGAAGTTACAGAAGAAAGCCTGAATGCTGTGTTTGCAGAATATGGTTCTGTAAAGCGCGTTCAGCTACCTACTGACCGTGAGACAGGCCGTTTACGCGGCTTTGGTTTTGTGGAAATGGGTACAGATGCAGAAGAAGCAGCCGCTATTGAAGCTCTGGATGGTGCTGAATGGATGGGACGTGACCTCAAAGTGAATAAGGCTAAACCTAGAGAAGACAGAGGTTCTTTTGGTGGAAACCGAAACAGCTACGGTGGCGGTGGACGTAACCGTTACTAAACTCCGTAGATTTAGCTTTTTGAGCTAATTCGTTAGTCAAAAAATTAGTTTAACGTAATGACGGCTCAAGCACTCTTTGCTTGAGCCTTTTTAAGTGCTTGTACTCCTTTAGGGAAGCAAGCGAGGCAAAGCGTTTCGTACAAAAGAGCTTGGTCAAAAGGCAAAAAACTTTCATTGCTAGAATGCAAATATTTTGTCAATTATTAAACTGACAAAATATTTGCAAAACTGTAATCCTTGTAAGTTAAGCATCTTGAATAAGGATGAAAGCTCAAGAAGAAAACTTTACCGATTCATCCTTATACACTTCACCCTTCAAAGGTATTACCAATGTCCAATTCAGAATTCGAGAGAGTCACTGTACTCCCAATGGATGAGTATAATCAAACGTTGGTTTCTCACGTTCATCCGCCAGATTGGGTTAATCCTCAGCCTGCTGATATTTACGATTTGGTAGTAATTGGTGCTGGTACGGCGGGATTAGTGGTGGCGGCGGGTGCAGCGGGTTTAGATTTAGGTTTAAAAGTGGCGTTGATTGAAAAGCATCTCATGGGTGGAGATTGCTTAAATGTTGGTTGTGTACCATCTAAGACTGTCATCCGTTCTTCGCGTGTAGTTGGCGAATTATGGAATGCTAAACGCTTGGGAATTAACATTCCAAAACATATTGATGTTGATTTTTCTACAGTCATGGCACGGATGCGACGAATAAGGGCTGGTATTAGCCATCATGACTCAGTAAAACGTTTTCAAAAGTTAGGAGTAGATGTTTTTTTAGGTAGCGGTCGGTTTGCGAGTAAAAATACTATACAAGTTGCTGATACAACTCTCCGGTTTAAAAAAGCTGTAATTGCTACTGGTGCCAGAGCTGCGCGACTCTCAATTCCTGGAATTGAAAAGGCGGGTTATCTAACTAACGAGACGGTTTTTTCGCTAATTCAAAAACCGGAACGTCTGGCGGTGATTGGTGGCGGCCCGATTGGTTGTGAATTGGCTCAAGCTTTCCGGCGCTTAGGCTGTGAGGTGGTACTTTTACATCGCGGTTCTCACATCCTCAATAAAGAAGATGCTGATGCTGCTGAAATTTTGCAAAAGGTCTTGATTGGGGAAGGAATTCGTTTGGTACTGAATTGTCAATTAGAAGAGGTGGTGAATGTTACTGAAGGTAAAAGGCTTTACTTTTCTTCTAAAGGTCATCGAGATTCAGTGACAGTAGACGAAATTTTAGTGGGCACAGGGCGATCGCCAAATGTGGAAGGTTTAAATTTAGAGGCAGTAGGTGTAAAATATGACCAAAAGCAGGGTGTATTGGTGAATGATTATCTGCAAACTACCAATCCGAAAATTTATGCAGCTGGCGATATCTGCATGAATTGGAAATTTACCCACGCTGCGGATGCCGCCGCCCGAATTGTCATTAAAAATACGTTGTTTTCTCCTTTTGGCTTGGGGCGTTCTCAGCTTAGTAGTTTAGTAATGCCTTGGGTGACATATACAGACCCAGAAATTGCTCATGTAGGCATGTATGAACACCAAGCGCAAAAGTTAGGTATTGATACAGTAACGATCGCTATTCCTTTTAGTAGTGTAGACCGAGCGATCGCTGATGCTGAAGAATTGGGATTTCTCAAAATTCTCCACAAAAAAGGGTCTGATGAAATTCTCGGTGCCACCATTGTTGCTAGCCATGCAGGCGAGATGATTTCTGAAGTGACTGCGGTCATAGTGGGTAAACTGGGTTTGAGCAAGCTTAGCAATGTTATTCATCCTTACCCAACTCAAGCTGAAGCCATAAAAAAAGCGGCAGATGCATACCGCCGCACACTCCTAACACCAAGAACTAAAAAATTGTTGGAATTTATCACAAAGTTTTCTTAGGGATTGGGGATTGGGGACTGGGGACTGGGGACTGGGGACTGGGGACTGGGTGTTTGTTATTTCTCCCCCTGCTCCCCCTGCCTACCCGCGTCCCCCGGTCACTGAGCGAAGTCGAAGTGCATCCCTCTACGCCGGACGCCAACGCTCAATCTTATTGCCGTATAAGCTGACGTAGTAAATATAACCATCTGGTCCAGCGTTGATCTGTACGGGCGAATTTAAACCGGAAGCAAACCGCTTAACTGAGGTAACTTTACCATCATCGCTCAATGTCAAAGAATCAATGGTGCCTTTACTTGGGTCGCCGATAAACAATGCACCTTGATAAATCGAAGGCAAGCTGTTACCGAGGTAAAAATCACCTACAACAATTGCATTGGCACCAACATGTTTGTAAGCATAAATTGGTGCTGTAATGATCTCACCGCTGGTGTAGGAGGCTTGGGCGCTAGGTAGTGTGCTGTATTCTGGTTGTTGCAAATTGAAGCCGTCAGCACCTTCATAATAGGGCCAGCCAAAGTTAGCGCCTCGTCCGGTATTCGCTTCTTCCCAAGTTTTCCAACCAACGTCACCAATGTAAGGCGTGTTGGTTCGGGGATCAATCGTAAATCGGAAGGGGTTACGCAGACCGTAGTTATAAACCCTAGAACGATTGCTATCGGAATTACCATCGTAGAATGGATTATCTGATAAGCCTTTACCAGTCATGGCATCAATTCGCAAAATTTTTCCAGATAAATTATTCAAATCCTGAACGCGAATTGCTCGCGCATCTACCCGGTTGTAAGAAGTACCATCACCAAGGCTCACGAATAAAGAACCATCAGTACCAAAGCTCACAGTCCCAACTGAGTGAGATTCACTATCGGTCGCTAGATAATCCTCAATGTTGACAACTTTGTCGAGGTTGTCTAGATAATCTTGCATGTTGGCAAATCGTTTGCCAGTTTGACTGTTAATGATTCCTGAAGGGGCGTAGTTGAGTTTATTGTCGAGTTTAATATCTGTGCTATTGCCATCAGGACGACTGATATTTTCCCAAATGCTGTTTTTGCCCAACAGCACAACTTCACTACCAGGGACAACAGTGGTGTAGTTGGTTGCGGAGTCGGCTGTCACCCGGATTAGCCGCGCCGCACGATTACCTTTGGCATCAGGCCCATCTAAGACTGTGTTAGGGTTGGTGTTGTTATAAACTTCTGGTGGATCGTAGGTAAATAGCAAGTAAATGTAAGGATTATCGGGGAAATCAGGATGTACAGCCAGATCTAACAGTCCGCGATCGCTTACACTATTTACCTGTCCAGAGATATCGATGAATGGTTTTGCTAATAGTTTGCCATCTTCAAATACTCGAACTACCCCACCTTTCTCAGCAATATACAAGCGATCGCCATCGGGTGTCCACTCAAAAGATGTAGGTAGATTCAACCCTGAAACGACTGTTTCTAAGGTCAAGTTACCAGGGTCATCATCAATGATCGAAATAGTAGCTAGATTTTGAAGATTCAAACCCACCCCAACTGGATTTGTAAACTTCACATTAAAGCTCTCGTTTGTCTCTCCAATAGTGTCTTTGGTAATGGGAATAGAAATGATTTGAGAGCGTATTCCTGGGTCAAAGTTTAAGGTTCCAGACACAGCTTGGTAATCAGTTCCTACTTTGGCAGTCCCGTCTGTGGTTGTATACTTTACACTAGCAGCCTCGGAACTTTTACCCCGTGTCACTTTGAGTGTAGCAAGACCATCATCTTCATTCAACACAACCTCAGAAAAACTCAAATCAGTGCGATCGTCGTCTTCAATCGTCATTCTCAGAGTTCTTTGAATTCCTAAGAAAGCGTTTTCTGGTTGATCAATAACGATGGTAAAAGTTTCGTCTGATTCTGATAAACTATCCTTTAGGATAGGTACAATGATGTCTTTGCTAGCCTCTCCTGGATTAAAGGTAAGTGTACCTGCTTTCTCTTGGTAGTCATCCCCTGCTTTGGCGCTTTCGCCCATAGTATAATACTTGACAGTTGATGTACTATTTAAATCATCGCCATTGCGCTTCACCGTGATGTTCAAACTATCATCACTCTCACCAACAGTTGTATAGGACTGCCCCAAGGTAATGATTGGTTGAAAAGACGGTGTGTACAACTGAGATTTGGGAATAATTTCTTTTACTTGAGAGGAACTCGACCATAAGAGTTTAGCAACTGCTGGCCCATAGATTTCCAAGTACTCCATTTTAATTTCGTACTTTTCACCGGCTTGCAAGGTAATATTGCCACTGCCTCGTTTGGAAACTTGATTGGTTGGTAGATTGATAATTTGCTCACCGTTTATCGATACTTTGGCACCATCATCGCTGATGAGATAAAAGGTATATGTCTCGCTGTATTTGGGTTCTATAAAACCTGTCCAACGTACGGAAAAGGTTTGGTTAGCTATAGACGCAGTAGGACTACCATCAGCCCAATCAAAGTTGATTGTTGAGTCGGTGCGAGTTAGCTTCAAATTAGTGAAGTCTAAATTGTCGAAATACTCTGCTTTCAATCCTTTACCTGTGCCAGCAATATTTACCAAAAAAGTACCTAAGTTGGCAGCTGGAGCAAAATTGCCGCTAGTGTCGCTAATTTGATTGGCTTGTAGATTAATAGTGTAAGTTCCATTTTTGGTACTATTCCAACTTCCGCTAGGAGCATTAATACTATATGTAGCCGTGCGCTCATTGCCATTGCTGCTATTATCTACACTGACCAATTTTGCTAATTGACTAAATTCGTTTGGCCCAGTCACAAGCACATCGCTGTTGTCTAAGGTTGAAACCTTAACGGCTGTGTCATCTTTGTAAGTGACAGTAAAGTTATAAGTATTAGTATTTCTGGCTGTCAGAGTAGTAGTTTTTGCTGTAGCGGTGAGTGAGGTAGCGTCGGTGTATAACTGGGATTGAGGAATAACTTCTTTTACTTGCAAAGAACTCGACCAAGAAAGTCTAGACATTGCCCGAACAAAATTATCGTAGTACTCTAATTTAATGTCGTACTTCTGACCTGCTTCTAGAGCTATTGTACCCTTGACTTCTGTCGCACCTTGATCGACGAAACGATTGATTATTTGCTTACCGTTGACCCACAGGCGAACACCATCATCACTAGTGGTGTAAAAGGTGTATGTATCACTGTATTTTGCCTCCACTAACCCTGTCCAACGCACAGAGAATGTATCTTTATCGATAGACTTGTCAGGAGACCCATAAAGCCAGTCAAAGTCTACTTTGGAATCGATGCGAGTTAACTTTAAGTTTGTGAAATTTTTGTTATCAAAATACTCAGCATAGAGTCCGTTTCCTGAAGAGAGGCTGCTTTTTGCTGTCTGTAGACTAGGTTCACTAACGCTACTAGCTCGTGCAAAAGTTTTGATCTGCTGAGAATTGTTTGTATCTAAAGACGATGAAGGGGTAATTGCTGAACTTACTACAGTTGATAACTGTTGATTAAGGGCTAAGTTACTATTTTGATTGGCAGAATTATTCATAGATATATACCTCAAAACTATATCAGGATTGATATCCTAATAAATACTTTAGGATTACTTTAGGTGTTGAATACTTGGAAAAATATCCACTAAGATATAAACGCAAATATGTTGATTTGCGAATTCAATTAGCTTGCTATTTTGTTATTTAAAGCTTCCGCGATATATCTTTTTCCTACAATTGCTAAAAAATAAAACTGTAAAAAAAATATATATCGCTGGAAATAGCGGATATTACTTAAAGATGTGATTAATTTTATTTGACATGACATCCTGGTGTTATGTCTATTGTTTTTCTCAGTATTGTTTAAATATTTACAATGCCATGTAGCTTTTTAAAGCTATATCAAAGTTTTCATCAACCTCGAATGAAATTTGCAAAAGTTACGTAATGATTTAGGACTACATGATCACAATATACCACTTAAGTATATCGAAATTGTGTAAAGAGAAATTTTGATATTTAAAGTTTAAAAAATAGTAATTTTTACCTATTAGCCTAATAACTGTATTGTTTGATTTCTCTAGCAAAGATACATTTTGACTTTATACAGAACAATGTTTGTTCAATCAGTAAAAATGAATCTAAATAAACTTAGTATATAAAAATCACTTTTTATTAGCTAAAGATGCTAACAAGAAAGGTTTTGTCTACTAAACAGATATTATTTATCAACGTTTATTTATACCCACTTATTTAACACATTTTATTATCTTATGTATAATTTAATACAATAAAATAGATTCACTTACAAATGAAGTAGCTAGTAGACTGATACAGCCACTACAAACAAGATTGGGAGTTAGAGGAGAGAAGATATGGGGCAAAATTTAATCCAAAACGCCAGAGGTGAAAAATATTTTTGTGTCAGTTCTGACAAGTTTGACTTGTACATTCCCACTTTCACCTAGACTAGGGGCAGCAACCTTGTTAATATCGGCTAAGGAAAATAGACTGTGACTGAGACAAACAACCCAACCTCTACCCTCTTGAATGTCTCACGCAGGGAGTTGAGAGATTTAGTACGATCGCAACTGCAAATGCTACTGGAAGTGGGAGATTTGCCGGGAGCAAAAGCCATCCTAATACCAGTGCAATCTGCGGATATTGCTGAGGCCATTGAAGGTTTGCCAGAAGCAATGCACGCTTTAGCTTTTCGCTTGCTTTCTAAGGACGAGGCAATAGAGGTTTATGAATATCTTGACTACAGCGTCCAAGAAAGGCTAATCGAAGAACTGAAAAGTCAAGATGTACGCGATATTGTAGATAAAATGTCGCCCGATGACCGAGCGAGGTTATTTGATGAATTACCAGCAAAAGTTGTCAATCGGCTGTTAGAACAGCTCAGTCCAGCAGAACGTCAGGCTACGGCTCAACTATTAGGTTATGAAGCCGATACAGCCGGACGAATTATGACACCGGAATTAATTTCTTTAAAAGAAAATTTTACAATATCTCAAGCGCTAGAGCGGATTCGTAACTTAGCTAATGCTAGCGAGATGATTTATTACCTTTACATTACTGATGTAGAAAGGCGCTTAAAAGGGATTTTATCACTGCGGGAATTGGTGACGGCTCAACCAGACCAAACCATTGGTGATATTATGGTTCGCGATCCGGTGCTTGTCTACACCGACACCGACCAAGAAGAAGTAGCAAAATTAATCCAAAGATATGACTTTTTAGCAGTACCTGTAGTAGACCGAGAACAGCGTTTAGTAGGGATTGTCACGGTCGATGATGTCATTGATATCCTGCAACAGGAGACAACCGAAGATATTTATACAGTGGGTGGTGGTGTGCAGTCCGATGGCGACAACTATTTTCAGATGAATTTGATAGAAGTTGCTCGCAAACGGGTTTTATGGTTATTAGTTTTGCTAATTACTAACACCATGACAGGAACGATTATTAAGTCACAGGAGGATATCTTATCAAAAGTTGTTACACTAACGGCATTTATTCCCCTATTAACTGGTACTGGCGGTAATGTAGGCGCTCAGTCTTCCACTGTCGTGATTAGGGGGATGAACACCGAAGAAATTCGATCGCTTGGTGCTTGGCAAGTCATTGGGCGAGAAGCGATCGCAGGTGCTTTATTAGGAGGTATGCTAGGTACAATTGCTACAGTGTGGGCTTTCTTATTGCAAGGGAGATTAGAAGTTGCGATCGCTGTTGGCGTTAGTTTAGTAGCTATTTCTGTTTTGGCTTCTATTTCCGGTTCCGCACTACCGTTTTTATTTCGCCTACTCCGTTTAGATCCTGCTTTGATGTCAGCACCATTCATTACCACAGCAGTTGATGTACTGGGTGTTTTGATATACTTCAACTTGGCAAGAGTAATTTTAAAGTTATAGAAGGGCGATCGCACTGCATTCAGGTTCTAAGCTGTCGCGCCTACAAATCGAGATAAAGCCGGATAAGGCTCATACGATCGCCTCAGTTGATGGTTGATGCAATTGTTCAAGGCGATGGGCTTCTGCTGCTTGATGAGCAATATCAGCTTCGATTGCGCTCTTGTTGGCGTGGTAGTAAGCAAGCGCAGCATATACTTCAGCTAGGGTAATATGTCCAATTCGATCCCCAATATCTTCAGCAGCTAGCCCTCGCTTGTACCAGAAAACAACACGCCGAACTGTTACACCTTTGCCTGAAATGTGTGGGACTCCGTTGTGGAGTCCTGGAGTTTGGCTGATTAAAGTGCCAATGTCTACTGTGGTAGTCATTTGTGGTTCTCGTCATCAGGAGGTCTAACGACTATTGTAGGGCTGAAGATTGCAAGGATGGAACTGTGGTTTATTTCCTTTTCATAGTTCGGAAGCTGTATCTGGAGCAATAATTTCACCAGTTCCTAATTCCAGTATCAAGTCTTGATCAGTAATCAGTTCGCTGAGTTCCTTAACTTGTAAGTTCATTTCCTCGCAAGCTTGCCTTAATTCGCTAGCAAACTTATTGAGATCATTACCATATCCACATAGATAGGCAGCGGTTTCGATTCCCTGCTTAGCATTTGCTCTAGCACAATCTACTAGTTCTGTGCCATGCAATGGTGTAGAAGATGCCATAGATGTCGTTTTTATTGATTATGTATTCATTGCTAGATAGATTATCAATCTTTTGGGATGAACACATCCTTCTAATGGTGGTAAGCTAATCTGCCTTTAACTTGCATAATCCTTTGCCTCAGAAAGACGCAAAGAGAAGTTGCGTGCGGGGGTTCCCCCCGTTGAGCAAACTTCGGAGGACGCGCTTAAGGGGAGACGCGGGGATGCAATTTGAATGATTATTAGCTTATGGCAGGCAAAAAGCCTACCCACCCATCCGCAAAGACTATAACTTACCAGTAAACACCCGCTTTGCTGGCCCTGTCATGTAAACTCGCTGGTCAATTTCCGACCATTCAATTTGTAAGGGGCCACCAGGTAATTCTACAGTTGCGAGGCGATCGCATTTCCCCGTCAATACACCAGCCACTAGTGATGCACAAGCACCAGTCCCGCAAGCTAATGTAATACCTGCACCTCTCTCCCATACCCGCATTTTCAGGTAGTCACGGCTTACTACTTGAATAAATTCAGTATTTGTGCGTTGGGGGAAAACTGGATGATGCTCAAATTGAGGGCCTATAGTTTCTAGAGGAATTGCTGCTACATCCTCTACAAAAGTAATACAGTGGGGATTCCCCATACTCACACAGGTAACCTCCCAAGTTTCCCCTGCCACCGCTAACGGCTGATTAATAACTTTCTGTTGGGCAGATGTAAGATTAGTGGGAATTTCCCCAGCAAGTAATCGAGGTAAACCCATATCCACCTTTACTTGCTCATGGGATATGAGTTGAGGTGTAATTGTACCAGCTAAGGTATGAATGCGATAGGTAATTGGGAATTGGGAAGACTCTTTCCCAGTCCCCAGTCCTTCTAAATCTGCTAAAAAGCTGGCTAAGCAGCGAATACCATTACCGCACATTTCCGGTTCTGAACCATCAGAATTAAAAATCCGCATTGTGTAGTTAGTACCATTTTCACCAGGCAGGGCAAAAATTACACCATCAGCACCGATACCGAAGTGGCGATCGCACAATTGCACTGCCTGCTCTGGAGTGATTACAGGCTCAGACGTAGAGCGATTATCAATCAGAATAAAGTCGTTACCCAAACCGTGATACTTAGTAAATTCGATTGCCATTTCCAAAATCCATCAATTATATTTGTGTTTTGCTGTTTGTTCTTTGTCATCAAGGCAGGGAACTCTTAACAGTTGTTCCTATTTCCTGCGATGTACTGAACGTAGCCGAAGCGAGTTCCCCGTTCCCTTTTTAATTGTCCTTTGTAAATAACTAATACTTCGGCTCCTCTCAGTACAAGTGACTAATGACTAATGACCAATAACTAATGATTAATGACTATGATTACTGAATTTGACACCTCCTTACCCAGTATTAGACAAGTTCAAAACCTAATTAAACAAACAACGCCAGTAGAGTTCAAGCTACTCACTGGCGATGTCATGACAGGAATAGTTATATGGCAAGACATACATTGCGTCTGTATCGCCAATGAAGACAGCCAACAAACCACAGTTTGGAAGCAGGCGATCGCATATATTAAGCCTAAAGGTTAGACATTGAATGTAGAGACGCGCTTTTGAAGCGTCTCTAAGCTAATAATCATTCAAATTGCATCCCCGCGTCTCCCCTTAAGCGCGTCCTCCGAAGTTTGCTCAACGGGGGGAACCCCCGTTGAGCAACTTCTCTCCGCGTCTTTCTGAGGCAAAGGATTATGCAAGTTAAAAGCAGATTAGCTTACAAGGGTTTCGGGTAACTATTGACAGTAAACAAATGTTGTATTTGATTCAGACCTGAGAGGCTACCGCATAGTAGTACCTGATCGCCATCTCGCAAGTCCATATTCTCATCAGGAGAGCGAATAAATTTACCGTCTCGCCGGATTGCTTGTATTTGTACTTCATATTGTTCGCTGCTAGCTAAATCTGCAAGTTTTTTACCCAATATCGGAGAATCAGTATTTATCCGATTCCACTGGCAAGCACTATTTTCCCCAGGAACAGCTACTTGTCCCTTGGCAAATTCTGCTAAAGCTGCCAGTTCCTCGTCTGCTCCCACTACCAACAGGCGATCGCCTTCTGCTAATTTAGTTTGATCATCGGGATAGTCGATTTCATCGCCATTATCACGTCGAATCGCCATTAAACTGGCTCCTGTCAAGTAGCGCATATCCGTTTCTTCTAGGCTCATGCCAATTAAGGGTGAACCAGATGGTAAGGGATACCAGCGTCGATTTAAATCACTGGTTGCTTGTTGTAAATCGCGGGAAACTTCAAAAGCAGAACGTTCTGGGCGCAAATCTAAGTAATGATCCTTGCGGATTTGCTGCATTTGTTGCTGTACTACATCTGGCGATAAGCCTAAGCCAGTTAATAAGTGGGTTGCCATTTCTAAACTGGCCTCGAATTCTGGCTGTACTACTTCTCTGGCGCCTAGTTGATAAAGCACTTCAATGTTTCTATTTTGAGTAGCACGAACCACCAAGTCCAATTCGGGGGATAATTCCAAAGCGCGTTTCAAGCAAAGTCGGGTACTCATGGGATCTGGAAGTGCGATCGCCATTCCTTTAGCATGGTTAACACCAGCAGTTTCTAACACATGGAGACTCACACAATTTCCATAAACGTAAGGCACTCCAGCTTCCCGTAACTGCTGAATTCTACTTTCTGCTTGGTCAACTACTACCATAGGTAACTGTTGTAGTTGTAACAACTTCACCAAATTCCTCCCCACTCGCCCATAGCCACAAACGACTACATGGTCTTTCAAAGGTAGTTCTTCCGATACATCCCGTGGCTGCTGTTCCTCTAAATACGGTTTCAACCAAGGCATGGTTTCGGCAAAGTTAAATAAAAATGGCACTAACCGCAGCACAAAAGGGGTGAGCATGAGTGTAACTGCTGTAGTTCCCAAAATCAGCAGATATATCTGTCGAGACACCAACCCTAGCGCTTGTCCTTCACTGGCGAGAACAAAGGAAAATTCCCCAATCTGCGCTAGTCCCAACCCAGCAATTAAAGCTGTTTTCAAAGGATAGCGGAACAACTTCACCAGGGGAGTGATAATCAAAAACTTGCCCACAAAAACGATCGCCACCAGTCCTAAAATTAACTCCAGGTTGTTCCACAAAAATACTGGGTCAATCAACATCCCAATAGCAGCGAAAAATAAACTAGCAAAGATATCTCGCAGCGGCTCTACATAAGTTAAAGTTTGATCGGCGTATTCCACCTCAGAAATCATCAAACCTGCGACAAACGCACCCATTTCAATCGACAAGCCCAAATACTCTGTAATTAGGGCAATTACCAAACACAGCACTACCACACCTAATAGAAATAGCTCTCGGCTTTCAGTGCGGGCTAGCAGTCGCAACAAAGGGGGTATGAGCCAAATTCCTGCTACTATTGCCCCAGCAGCAAATAATCCCAAACGCAACAGCGCTGTCAGGACTGCAAAACCAATCGATTCTGCTGGTTGATGCAAAGCTGGTAACACTGCCAACATCAAACCCAACGCTAAGTCTTGGACTACCAAAATACCCAGCATTACCTGCCCGTGGGGCGTTTCTGTTTCATTGCGCTCCATCAAGCATTTGAGGACAACTGCTGTTGAAGATAAAGACAGAATCGACCCCAAAAACACACCCTTGGCTGGCAAGGCTCCCCAAGCTCCCGTTACCCCGCATACTAAAACAGTGATGAGGATTGTCAGGGCAATTTGGAGTCCACCACCGCCCAAGGCGATCGCTTTTACCTTTTTCAGTTCCGCTAAAGAGAATTCTACACCCAAAGCAAACAGCAAAAAGGCGACCCCAAACTGAGCCAGAGTCTCGATTTGAATAATTTCTTTAATCAGTCCCAGTCCCGCCGGGCCGACAATCATCCCACCAATGAGATAACCCAATAGAACCGGTTGCCGTAAAAGCGCCGCAAACAGCCCACCACAAGCTGCGACAGCGAGAACCGAAACTAAATCAACAATAAGTCTAAAATCTTCCTGCACAAGTTTTTAAAAGAACTATTAAGAGCTATTAACTCAGGATACAAATTTTTAACTATCTCAGGGTAGTTTGTTTTGTGAAGGGACTACAAAAGTTTTGACATACTCCCCGTAATTGAATCTATCCATTACCCGGATCTTTCTTAACAAACAGACAAAATACTTAAAATTAGACCGAAAGGGTTGATGGGTATAGTTTTGAGGACTGCGGCGATTACACGATATCGCCGCCACTTGGAAACTTCTCCATCCTGATTCTCCTAAGATATCTTTGTAGTTAACGATCGCACTCAGGTTTAGTGCATTTTCTGTCTCTCAAGTCAATCATGCTCTCATTATTTACTTCTATCATTCCCTCAGCGTCTGACTTACAGCAATGTTAAGAAAGATGCGACTAATGGATAGCCCAAACTGGGAGAGGGATTTAGGGTGAGAGCAACGCACTGACTTGGCTATACAGACAAAACCCACCTGCGTGGGTTTGAAAGGCCTAATTTTTGGTTATTTCACGGAGGTGAACTTTGTTTGTGTAGCATTAATCTGCTTTCAGCATCCACACCAGAAAGCTTAGAATTAATTCTACAGGAGGAAGAGAATAGTCCATTAAATCAATTGTGATTGTTTGTCCCTCTAACTTGAGAAATCGCCATTGCGTTCCGCTAGTAACAGTACCATAAACTACTGGGATCGCTTGTCCTTTGGCTTCATTATCAACTGCGATCGCCCACGGTAATTCTTCTAAAATATTTTGCAGTCTGTTACTTAAAGTAACTGGTTCAATTGAATCTGGGAAAAAGCGAACTCCCTCTACAGTAGTCAGGTGAAAATCTTGTTTCACTTTCTCAATGGTGAATTGACTGTAGGGCATATTAATTCGTAATTAAAACTAAAAACTTCAAAAGGGTGGGTATAGTCCCACCCTTTTAATTATCCTTCTAACGCTTCAGCAGTCTTCTGTTGATCCAATTTGAGTATCAACACACCCAAAGGTGGCAAACACAAATCTAGCGAATAAAGACGATTGTGCAATGACCAATCATCTGTCCACTTACCGCCCAAGTTACCCATATTACTGCCGCCATACTGACGCGCATCGCTATTAAACAACTCGGTATAAAATCCCTTTTCCGGTACACCGATGCGATAGTGGGAATGGGGTTGAGGCGTGAAGTTGCAAACCACAATCACGAAGTCTTCAGAATCTTTGTCACGTCTGATGAAAGAAACGACGCTGTGACGATTGTCGCTACAGTCAAGCCACTCAAACCCTTCTCGTGCAAAATCCCACGTGTATAAAGCTGGTTCACTACGATAAAGATGGTTCAAATCCTGGAAAAACTGTTTTAACTGTTGGTGCGGTTCATACTGGAATAAGTGCCATTCCAAATCAGCCCAAACATTCCACTCACTCCACTGCCCAAATTCCATGCTCATAAACATGGTTTTTTTGCCTGGGTGAGCAAACATATAAGTAAACAAACAACGCACATTAGCAAACTTCTGCCATCTATCTCCCGGCATTTTGCCGATGATATTGCTCTTACCATGCACCACTTCATCGTGAGACAGGGCTAACATAAAGTTTTCACTGTGGTTGTACCACATACTAAAAGTAATGTTGTTTTGGTGGAACTGACGGAACCAAGGATCCATGCTGAAGTAATCCAACATGTCATGCATCCAACCCATATTCCACTTCAAATTGAAACCCAATCCACCTGTGTAGGTAGGCCAAGATACCATCGGCCACGAGGTAGATTCTTCAGCAATTGAAAGAACACCAGGAAAATAGCTAAAGATGAGATGATTTACTTGACGTAAAAAATCCGCTGCTTCTAGGTTTTCTCTGCCACCGTACTGATTAAGTAGCCATTCTCCTTCCTTACGACAATAATCAAGGTAAAGCATGGAGGCTACAGCATCAACGCGAATACCATCAATATGATATCTGTCAAACCAAAACAGGGCATTTGCTACCAAAAAATTGCGAACTTCGTTGCGGTTGTAGTTAAACACCAAAGTTCCCCATTCTTTGTGTTCGCCTTTGCGAGGGTCTGCGTGTTCGTAAAGGTGAGTGCCATCGAAGAAAGCTAAACCATGTCCATCTTTGGGAAAATGACCAGGAACCCAATCCACAATCACGCCAATATCGTTTTGGTGACATTTGTCAACAAAATACATAAAGTCTTCGGGGCTACCAAAACGAGAGGTGGGAGCAAAATAACCAGTTACTTGATAACCCCAAGAACCATCAAAAGGATGTTCTGCAATGGGTAGCAATTCTACATGGGTGTATCCCAATTCCTTGACATAAGGAATCAGTCTTTCTGCTAACTCTCGGTAGGTTAGAAAACGCGCACCAGGATTTAGTTCGGAGACAGTAACTACGGGTTCAGTATCACCATTGGGTAGTCTAGCTGGTTCGGCACTAGAAGCGTGTAACCAAGAACCTAAATGTAGTTCATAAACTGAGACTGGTTGCGTCAGGGGATCAGTGTGACGCCGCTTTTCCATCCAGTTTTCGTCAGCCCAAGTATGAGTATTTAAATCAGTGACAATTGATGCTGTTTTGGGGCGAGGTTCTTGCCCAAAAGCATAGGGATCAGATTTTTCGTAAATGTGTCCTTCAAAATTTTTGATTTCATATTTGTAATGCTCTCCTATGCCCACTTCAGGAATAAACAATTCCCAAACTCCTGTTGGGCCTTTACGCATTTGGTGCTTGCGTCCGTCCCAGAGGTTGAAATCTCCCAATATGGAGACATTACGGGCATTAGGTGCCCAAACAGCAAAATAAACGCCCTTAACGCCGTCTATTTCTGTGGGATGCGCCCCTAATTTCTCATAAATTCGATGGTGGTTGCCTTCACTGAACAAATGCAAGTCAAATTCTGTAAGACGGGGAGAACGGAAAGCATAAGGGTCATAGGTGACACGTTCATGCTCCCCCTCTTTAATTCGCAGTTGGTAATTTGTCAGTTCTGCGGCTTCAATTGTGCATTCAAAAAAGTGGGGATGATGCACCGCCTGCATCGGGTATTCTTTTCGTTGTTCTGGAACGACTACCGATACTGTACTTGCATTTGGTAGGTAGGCTCGCACAGCCCAGACGTTTTTGCCATCTTGTTCTATTAAGTGAGAACCCAGTATTTCAAATGGATCGTGATGCTGATTCCAAACGATACGGTTAACCTGTTCAGGGGCGATCGTGGTCATGGACATGAAGCTACCTACGTGAAATAACGTGATTGACTAAATCTGCTTTTTTAATATCTATATATATTCTTTACATTTATTTGCAATTTTGTCGCCCCCGTTGCCTGAAGTTAAGATAAGTTTTGATTATCTTTTGGGAATGGGGAATTCATAATGACGCTCTCAGCGAAGCTATGCCGTAGGATTTACGCTACTGCTGCGAAGCGCGTAATTCGTAATTATTTCTTCTCCCTCATCTTTTGGTTGGTGAGTTTTGGCTACGCGGTAATCGAGCGAAGTCGAGATTCAACTACCGCAGAGTCAAACCACATCTCCCTAGCTTTTTCAAAGATCTAGAAAGGGAAAAACCTCAAGCAACGTCTTACGTATACGGAGTAAGAAAATTTGCTCTCTAATTCTGGATGTCAGAATTGGTGGGGGGGCTTCTTGGAGCTGAGTCTGTAGTTCTGCGTATTCTGCGGCACTTAGGTATTTGCCATCAATTGGCGATCGCGCTTCCGTAATAATTTGTGTACGCAGTATCTCTTCTGGTGTATCCTCTGGAGGCGGTAATGCCGTCACCACTGCTCTTGAATGGCTATTGAATCCTACAAGGGTAGCAGTAACTACAGTTAGTATAAATAATTTCATAACCTTTCTCGCTTTCACTCTGCCTATCTCCTGTTTCTTCCTTACTGAAATAATGAGTGCTATGAAGGTAAACGAGAAGGACTAACATTGAGAAAACCACAGTTTTTTGCTAAAGCAAAGCAGCTAGCTACACAAAAGCGCTAACTGCTTGCTCTAAATAACAGAATTTTGACTCTGAATAAATCTTCCTAGACGCTTATCCCTATTTTTAAAGCCGGGGGTTTGCGCGTCATTGGTTTTTGGTCAGAGGATAATTTCGGACAAACACTTGATGTGATTAGAAACTCTCCTCACCGAAGAGGCAGAGGGGAAGGGGGCACAAAGCAGGGGGAGCAAGTCCTTATCCTCTGCGCGAAGCCTGATCAAAGCAGGGGTACTCCGCTCCACTTTTCCAGGACACTCATCTGGGGCGGACTACAAGCTTTGTTCCAGTCTCTCCCCCCTGCTAAAAACTCCCTGCTCTCCTGCTTCTTTTGACCAGTATTTTTCTTTGCGCTCTATTTCACTTAGCTATATTTAGCAAGTTTCAGAACTTTATTAACCAACACAAGGATGCTGGCGTGTCATCCGAACTCAACGAAATTCAGGGATGTGGTGAGGAGAGTTGTCACTAAATTACTTTGGGCGTGGGGTTTATGGTGTCTTAGTGGGAGTAGCAGCGGGAGTAGCGGGAGTAGCGGCAGGGGTAGTTCCAGTATCCGCTGGTTCAGCGGGAGTAGCAGCTGGAGAAGTAGTACTGCCAGGTTCAGTAGTGCTATTTTCACAGGCTCCGAGAATTGCAGCCAGACTCAACATTATGGCCAAACCAAAGATTTTTGTTTTCATAACTCCTCTTTCACCAATTGTGGCTAGAAAATTTTTTCGCCTGTTGAATAAGATACCTTATTTATTGCTTTTTTTTAAAGGCTGTTAGATTACATATTTAAAAGCAATACTTTGGGGGTAATTTTTGATTTATAGGTATCATGCAGCCAGACGATTGGCTTGTCTCAAGTTAGAAGTATAGTAACTTAATCAGGAAACGGAAGCTATGCAGTTTGCTAGTAGTTCGATTCATGATAACAAAAGTTACGTTTTTTGGTACGGAGTATTGCACCTTGCTGCTTTCCATTGCCATACTTTAGATGCAATACTCAAACCGTTAAGCTGTCCAATCTCTGATTGCAGTATTGCAATCTTAGAGAAAGATGCAATTTTTTTGATTTGGAACGGCTTAAGTCATGTGTGGTGTTGCATACTGGTGTTCAGACAGCGTTTTTGACAGCATAGGGTTGTTGCCGCTTGACATGTAAGCGTCAACCTTTAAGCATAAACGGTTGAGACGATCAAATATACAACTTTTATCTAAAATGACTGACCTATTAGAATACTTAAAACGTTGTGTTTAGGCTATTATGTGTGCTTATTGCTCTTTGAGCAGTTTTAACCCAAGCAAAAATAGAGAATTAATCTAAAATACATTATTCACCATCTAAAAAAAATTATGGCTGTTGCTCGTAAATCAGCTGTTCCTACACAAGGCTCTTGGTTTTGGCGAAATTCAACCCCGCCTTTAGCAAAAAAACGCTCTAAGAATATAGATTCATCGACGCTTGGCACTACGTTTGTACCAGGAAATTCTAAAATAAAACGACGTTTATCAGAAAATCTACAGATTTCTTCTACAAATGAGACAATTGCACCCACATTGGTGAAAGAATCAGGTAAACAAAAAGTTTCAAATCTTCAGGGACAGTCTATTGCAAAGCAAAATACTTCTGGTGGACTTCCCGTAATGCCTAACTCTGGGGCACTACCTTTGTGGTTACTGCGCTTGTACAGTTTACATCGTTACTCATCAGTTGTAGCGTTTTTGTTTGTAGCAGCAGCGCTTGTAGCTTATGGCTGGACGGTATATTCCCAAGAGCTTTGGAGTCAAACATACCGCAGACTGCATAACTTGCAGCGTTATGAGCGACAGTTAACAACAAACAATGCAACTTTAACTAACAAGATTGCTAAAGAAGCAGAAGCACCAACTTCAGGATTAGTATCGCCAAGTCCTAAAGAGGCTATTTTTCTACCTCCAACATCTCATAGTTCTAATCCAATATCGTCTGCAATCAAGCCAAATTCTCAAACACAACAACAAACACCTTCGCCACTGGGATATTGAGGTTAAAGCTAAGGGATTCAAACTCCGAACGATTTTTTGTCTCCACGACTAAAGTCGCTTTGTTGCAACCAGGTGCTTCGATCTTGAGAAGGGTCGCTCTGTCCGTCTCCCCTTCTTTGTGTTTTCTTGGTCATTGGTTGATGGTTAGTGGTTTGAAAAAACTAACAAAGGACAACTGACAAAGGATAGACAACAATGCCAATGCAGAAGTCATCAAACAGAACAAAGTTAAGAAATTTTCGCAATCCAGTATTCAAAAGGCGACAAAAGGGTTCTCAACACAGATTGGCACAGGGGGAACTTGGCTCTGACACGCAAGACCAAATACCCAACACCAAGTCTCGATTGTTTGTAGTTTGGGGTGTATTAATGGTGGCTGGGTTAGGGTTGGCGATTAACTTATACCACTTGCAAATTGTTCGAGGAGCAAAGTTAACGGAGAAAGCAAGAAATCAGCAAATGGTGAATTTGCGACCTTTTATGCCCCGGCGGCCAGTGGTCGATCGCAATAATAATGTGTTGGCTATTGACCGTCCTGTGTATACTTTATACGCCCATCCGAAGCTGTTTGATAAATCTAATGAAGCGATCGCCCAACAACTAGCCCCTATATTAGCTAAAGATGCTGCTGAGTTAGTCAAAGTTTTTCAAAGTAAAAAAAGTGGGATTGTACTCGATGCTTCTCTACCAGAAGAAATTAGCGATCGCGTCACCTCATTAAGCCTCAATGGTTTAGAGTTAATTTCTAAATATTCTCGATATTACCCAGCGGAAGATTTAGTTGCCGATGTAGTGGGCTATGTTAATGTTGACCGTCGGGGTCAAGCTGGTGTGGAGTACAGTCAAGAGAAGTTACTGGAACGTTCTGTGCAAACGGTACGCCTGAGTCGTTCTGGTAACGGAATGCTTAAGCCAGATTATGCTCCTGAAGGCTTTATGCATTTTGATGATTTGCGATTGCAACTCACTATTGACACTCGTTTGCAAAGAGCTGCTCGCGCTGCTCTCAAACAACAGATGGAGAAGTTTAACGCCAAACGTGGGGCAGTAATTGTCATGGATGCGTTAGATGGTTCTCTACTGGCCCTAGTTTCTCAGCCTACCTATAACCCTAATGAATATTCTAGAGCTGATATTTCACTGTTCAAAAACTGGACAGTGGCAGATCTTTACGAACCAGGATCGACTTTTAAGCCTTTGAATGTTGCGATCGCTCTAGAAAATGGTGTCATTAAAGCAGATGATATATTTAATGATTCAGGTTCTATAAAAGTAGCTAATTATACTATTCAAAATGCCATGCTCAATGGTTACGGGCGAATCAGCATTGCTCAGATTTTGCAAAACTCTAGCAACATTGGCATGGTAAAAATTATCCAACGATTACAGCCTTCAGTGTACTACAACTGGCTAGAACGCTTGGGTCTAGGACAAACCGTTGATACAGATTTACCTTTTGAAGTAGGTGGTCGGCTGAAAAGTCAAGAAGAATTTATTGCCTCACCCATTGAGCCTGCTACTACCTCTTTTGGTCAAGGCTTTTCTTTGACACCTTTACAACTTGTGCAAATGCACGGTGCTTTAGCTAATGGTGGCAAATTAGTTACGCCCCACGTCATTCGGGGACTGATTGATAGTAAAGGGCAAATGCATTACTCACCCAATCGCACCACACCACGTCAAATTTTCTCAGCCTCGACAGCCCAAAAAGTCGTAGAAATGATGGAGACAGTAGTCTCTGAAGGTACAGGCAAGCCCTCACAAATTCCGGGATATCGCATTGCTGGTAAGACTGGTACAGCCCAAAAAGCCAGTAGTTCTGGTGGTTATCTCAGCAATGCTAAGATAACCAGCTTTGTAGGTATTCTCCCAGTAGAATCTCCCCGCTATGTCGTATTAGCGTTAGTAGATGAACCAAAAGGTGCAAATGCCTACGGTTCTACCGTCGCCGCCCCAATTGTCAAATCTGTGATGGAAGCGCTGATTCCCATTGAGAAGATTCCGCCTAGTAGGGATTAGGGATTGGGGATTGGGGACTGGGGATTGGGGATTGGGGATTGGGGATTGGGGATTGGGGACTGGGGATTGGGGGACGCGGGGACGCGGGGACGCGGAGAATAATCAATTACAACTTGCCCTGAGCAAAGTCGTACCCTGCGGGAAGCAAGCTACGCGCAGCGTCTCCGACAGGAGAAGCAGAAGGGATGACGAATGACGAATGACAATTCCCTACTCCCTACTCCCTACTCCCCACCTTTCAAGGGTAGGTTTTTCATATTCAGTCTGAAAAAACCTATTTTTTCGTTCCGAAATCTTTCTTTGCGTCCCCCTTCGGGTGACGCTCGCAAGCTCGCTAACGCTGCGCTAACGCAGTCGCCTGCGGAGGGTTTCCCTCCTGCAGCGCTGTCTCACCGTGTCCCCGCGTCCCCGTGTCCCCCAATCCCCAGTCCCCAATCCCCAATTCCCTACTCCCTACTCCCTACTCCCCACTCCCTTAGACTTAATCTTTCTTTATAACCAGGGAAAGAGGTAGAGAAGGCTACAAGCATGGAAATTATAGGTATTAAGAGGTGAAATGAATTTCACGCTTTTGTAAAGCTATCGAATATTCCATGCAAAGCAATTTGGTGATGTCCCACAATGCTGGGACTGTGATCAACAATCAACAAACACAGGAAAAAACGGCTACCAAGTATGAGCGTGCTGAGCAACAATTTATAAAATTGCTTGCAACAGCAGATTTGGACAGTCAACTCAATGCCAAAGCTGTAAATGCTGATGAGTTTGAAAACACAATCTCAACGGCGGTTATTGCTGCTTATCAAGATGGTGATGGCGATGACCAAGCGCATCGTTTTCTCCAGCGGATACTTTACCGAATTAATCGGTTAAATCTTTTTTGGTACGATGATTTGCGAAGCTATGCTAATGAGCGATCGCTTTACTTATATTCTTGGCGCGACCAAATTGAAACTGCTTGGCAAGAGTGGGAATTGGCACAGGTTGATGTAGCAGCACTGCAACAATTGGATGTTAAGCAAGCACTAATTGAACGTGCAGCAATTGATTTAGACCCGCCATTATCGCCAGAGAGTCGCTATATCCGTGAGGAAATGACTCAAGCCGGCTACCGTCATCTACTAGCAATTGGTTCCTTTGATGGCTTGGTTGAAGGTAGTCGCCTGTCACGGATTTTAGGTGGTGCAGCCAATGAAGTGCAGTGTATGCTTGTACGGGTACTGCTAGAAGAATATGGCAACGGTCGCTTAGCTCGCAAGCACTCTACATTTTTTGCCCAAATGCTTAACGAGTTTGGCATGAACACTGAACCAGAGGGATATTTCGATTTAGTACCTTGGGAAGTGTTGGCTTGTGCTAATCATAATTTTCTGTTGACTGAGCGTAAGCGTTATTTTCTACGTTACAGTGGTGGACTCACTTGTTTTGAGGTGGCTGGCCCAGCGGCTTACAGAAATTATTTGACTGCGGCCCAAAGACTCGAACTTTCGGAGGCAGCGATGGGTTATTGGGAACTACACATCAAAGAAGATGAACGCCATGGTCGGTGGATGTTGGATGACGTGGCTTTGCCCTTGGCTGAGCAATATCCTGATGATGCGTGGGAATTGGTGCTGGGGTATGACCAGGAAAAATTAACAGGCGATCGCGCCGCTAAAGCTGTTGTGAAATCAATACGCAAAGCCGAACAGGCTACCCTAATTTTGTGACCAATCCAAATAACTAAGAATGAAAAATTAGCAATGTAAGTTCGTTTCTTACATTGTCAATTTTGTGTTTCTTTAATTTGGGTTTTAAATTTAATTCCTTTAGTAACTAACTACTGACTAAAGGAACGATTTTTGTCTGCTTTAAATTTTGTACAAGGCAGCAACTAACATCCTCTCTAATACTATACTACGAAGTGCAGTCAAATGAAAGACATCTTTGTTTGCCCAGAAGAATCTAATTTCTACTCAAATTGCTTAGAGAATTTTGTGATCAGGAATAGTAAAAATCATGCTTCAGTTGTGGAGTTTGGTTCAGGAGATGGTAGTCCTGTAATTAATTCATTGCTGAGAAACAAATTTGATGGAGTAATCCGGGGTTTTGAGTTAAATGCTTCTGCCTGGAAAGTTGCTAACTCTACAATTGACGAATATGACTTAGGAAATAAATATGTAATTTATAATTCATGCTTGTTTGAGTCTTCTAAACCAGAAGCTGACTATCTTGTCGCTAATCCGCCGTATCTACCTGCACCAGATCAAGATATTTATATGCCGCTGTTATTTGGTGGTATTGATGGAGCTACAGTTACCAATAAATTGTTATCATTAGGTTATGAGAATGTATTGGTTTTAGTATCTAGCTATTCTAATCCTGAAAGTACAATTCAACAGGCTCAAGAAAATGGCTACAGTGTGAATAATTTTGTAGTCTTACCTTTGAAGTTTGGCTATTATAGTTCTGAGCCAAAAGTCAAAAAACACATAGAAGAGTTACGAAAACATGGGATGGCATATTATTCGGGTGATTATTACTTCTTGGCTGGTGTTTTATTTAAAAAATCCCAGAAATCAGCAATTGATTTATCTAATGAACTAGCTCAGGTGATGACAAGTTTGTAATGTTTGTACATCCAGGTTATATCGTTTCACTCTAAGGTTGATACAAACCGGAGGCTGGGGAGCAGGGGGAAAGAATTAGGGACAAATCATTTGTATCAAGTATTTCATGAAATGGTATAGCAATTCTAAATCATTCGTTAGACTTCTTGCAAAAATACTTGAACCGTCAGAGACTCAAGTCTCTGCCTAATAGCAAAAGTCCGTTGAAACGGACTAAAAATACTGTTATTAGTCGGTTAAAACCGACTTGAGTTATCAGCCAGAAAATTTATTTTCTGGCGAGTATCCGACTTTTGCAAGAGGTCTGTTGTGTCCAGACACCACGAGTTTTAACAAATCAGATAGGATTGCTATATTATACATACTCTAGTTAAGATTGTCCTTGATCATTTGTACTCACAAAAAACAAAAGACTAATGACGAATAATTTTAATAAGTTTGCCTTAATGTTTCTTCTATCGAACTTGTACGTTGAAAAACTTCAATCAGCTTATGAGCTTGAGTTTTTCGGTTATCTAGCATAACTTTTAACGGCGTTAATAACTCAACATCTGGATCATCTTGAAGTGCAATTTCAGCTGCTTGCATAACTTGAGTTACATGTTCAAAAATCTCTTGATTATCAAATCCATTTCTTGCAGAAATTTGATGCAAAGCTGCATTAGGAATAATTGCTCTACCTGGCAAAGTTTCATCTAAAATCAAACCTTTTAATAAAGCTAATAACGCCGCATAGATAGAAAAATCATCACAACTATCACAGGCTTTAAATTCGATGCGACTGACTTCAGCGGGAATACGTGCAACTTTTGTTAAAGAAGGGACGCTATGAATTAGTTGCTCTTGTGTTTGAACAAATACTAATGCTGCTGATCTTTTTCCTGTTCTAATAAAAGTTCTTACTGATAGTCCTTCCCATAAGCCCCCTTGATAAAAGGGAGAACTATAACTAAAAGGCACAATAAAAGGGCTGTAATAAGTTAATTTTTTGCCAATATCAATTACGCATTCAATAGACAAATCTGTCAAAGAAATATTTAAATCTGGGCCATATGTCACCATGTAAATGTTAGCGGTTTGTTCGTCAGGATAAGCCTGTAACTGTTTGATTTCATAATCATTCAATGGTGGTTGTGGCTCAAAAACTGGATTGTAGGGATTAAAACTCACTAAAACTGGTGTAAAACCAAAGTCAGCAGCAACTTTTTGCAGCAAACAAAAGCTTTCTGATAATTCAGTAATAGCACCTTGAATACTAGAGTGTATTGTTGTTCTGATTTCAATACCTTTAGGCAAACAATCTATAACTTTGTCAGAATCTGTAAATCTTTCAAATCCTTCGATATACCATCTCTTCTTTTTAATACCAGCATCTCCTACACGCAGTTGAGTATAGTCATTGGGGTATATGGGTAGCTTTTCAACAATTTGATTAAAATCGGCAAATTTTGTATGAGAAAAATCAGCAAATTTTCCTTCCTTGTTAAGGAAAGCAACTTCATGCTCTATACCAAAGAAAAACACCATGTCTACCTTAAAATAAATCAGTAGACAGCTATCAGATTTATTGATAACTGTTGACTGTGGCTTTACTCATAAATTTTAGTAGAAAAATTTCTCAAGATTACCTCAGACGGATTTTACCTTAAGACTGACTGTTGCGATGCGGAAATTTTTCTGATTTAATATACCAAGCTGTGAGGCGATCGCTCCAGTCTCCGCTAGAGATAAGCTATTTGCTGTCAATCCAGATAGGAAATTGAAGTTGTACGGGTTGTAAGTGGCTACCGCGATTTAGAGACGCTGTTTTTAGAGTAGGATGAGGAGCGATCGCGCTTTTGTTGACTCAGGCGTGTTAACGACAGTATCGCTCAAATCAACGCTAATACAATTTATACATTTTAAATTCGAGATTTTGGATGATAAAATTCACTTGATAGGTTGAAAGTTATACCAAAAACTCAGGATATTAAAAATGCGTAATCATCTTCAGTTGTATCCAAAAAGATTATTTTTGTGCTTAAGTTTCGTTTGTGGGGTATTGGGTGCAACAATTCCTAATACTGTTTCTTCTCAAACTACTCCGATACGCATTTTAAGAGTCACAGCACGGGGAGGTACTATTCTTAAGCGGCAAGAAAGCTGGTATCTACAAGCACGCGATATCCAACAGGCAGATCAAAAGTGTTTTGCCAAACAAAGTGAGAAATTTTTTGTCTCCTCCATTATAGAAAACAATAATAGCCGCGAAGTAAGTCCTACTGGTAATGGTGAACGCCTCAGAGATTACTTAGAAGTAACCTTCGAGAAGCCACTTCCTTGTAGTCAGCAGACTGAAGGAAAGGATACTTGGTTTGTTTATAAAGCCCACGTCCAGAAATTACAAGCTGTTGCAGTTCGCTAGTTGACTATTTAACGCTCACAGTTATTCTAATTTGAGCATGACTTTACTTACTGAGAGAGCTTTTTTACTATCTGTCCGACTTTTCAAATACCCTCTTACGAAATCTCTAACAGCTTTTTTAATAGGTTATTGGCGATATCATCGATCTCATTACTTGTATCGTCGTTATATTTATCAACAGTTAATAAATTTTTTATAGCTGATAACCTATTATCTACTTTGGTGATTCTCCAACATTTTTCTAAGTTTACCGCAACATCAAAAAGTGTTATGGAAGTTTGTTCTTCCAAATACTGCCGTACTCTTACAGCTACATCATCATCACTAACCAAAAACTCTTTAAGAGAATCAAGTAAAGGGCTGTATACTATTTCATCATTGCTCCAATTTTCTAGCCAATCTCCATCCACATCTTCAAAGTAGAGATGGACAAAATCTAGTCCATAATTTAACCAGTCTGTCTGCATTTTTCGAGCAGTTGCTAAAGCTTCAGCAAATTTATCTACTTGATGATTGTTGCTAGTTTGTTGTTGATTAGGCATAAAAGCTGTAATAAGCAGGTAATAATTTTGGCTAACAAACAAATACTTAGTAGAACACCCCAGAACAAATTAAGCAAATTTTAAATATTTGCCACCAGCAAGATGATTACTGTTGTGCAGTGCAACATTTACTAATTGGTTAATATAATTAGCATCGCTAGGATTAAAACTTAAGAAAAGTCCTCGATCTATTTCCCACAATTGGAGTGTACTTTGCCACGCTTGATACTTTTGGTGATTCAATTCTTCGCTAACACTGGTAAATTGAATACAGAGGGGTTGTTGCTGATGACTGCTGACAATTAAATCTGTTGCCATAGAAAGGTCGGCTATATAGCGCTGCCAAAAACTACCTTTACGGCTAACAATATATTTAGCTATTAAATTAATAATATCATCATCTACCTGATTAAACTCACCTGCCATAAGTTTTTGCTTCCAAATATAAAACTTAGAGTCGGTGGCATTAATCCATCTCGGAAACAGATAACCGTACCAGTATCTTTCATTGGGTGTCATTTGCTCGAACTTAGATTGTTGTTCTTCTGCCGTAGGTAGAGATTTTATGACTAACCAAACTGTAGAATCGGTGATTACTTCTAACAGAAAGGCTAGAACCAATGGTTTAGCGGTTAGCGAACCAGGTTTGATATCTTTAACCCAACGATTGATTTCATCTAATCTTCTCGCTAAATTAGCGTCTATCGAGGAGGCTTGCTCGATGAGGGATTTTAGCTGATTTTTAATCTCTGTTGCTCGCAAACTATGCCCCACTCTCAGAAACTAAGCTTTTTTAAATTTATACCTAATTAAACTGGAAAATGTCTCTACTCACTTAACTAATATTATCAACTGTTCTCAGGGTTAATGCCTTGTGCGTGTAACATTTCTCGTAGTCGAATGATTTCTTGTTCGGCTTGTTGGGTGCGTCCTTCGGCTTGTTGGGCACGTTCTTCGGCTTGTTGGGCACGTTCTTCGGCTTGTTGGGCGCGTAATTGTTCTTGTGTGGCAATTTCTTCCGGTGAAGGTATTAATTGATTCTCTACAGTAAAGAATCGGAGTTTATTTTCATGTACTCCTAAGTATAACTCCAATTGCTGACTCCATAATTGTCCTGCGGATGTAGGTTGAATTTCTTGATACTTGCCATCTACTAAATGAAATCCTCGAAATTCTAATGTCACGGGATCAAACCAGAAATAATCGGGTGTGCGGAAAGTGTCTTGGTAAATTTGTTTTTTTAAGCCTCTATCAATGGCTGCGGTTGTACGGGATAAAATTTCTACAATTATGTGTGGGTATTTGCCTTCTTCTTGCCACACTACCCAACTTTTGCGGTCTTTTTTTTGAGTTCCCAAAACTACAAAAAAATCTGGGCCGCGAAAATCTGCTGATTTTTTTTGATTGGGACTGTAATAAATCGTTAAGTTGCCAGATGCATAGAAATCTTGCTTTTCTCGCCACCATAATTTGAGTGTGCGGATCAGCAGTTCGATTTGGTCACGGTGGAAGTCACTTTCCAAGGGGGGTTCGTCGCTAAATAAATCGCCAGGGGGAAAGATAATTTCTGTGTCTAAATTATCACAAGAGGTTATCTCTAGAGTAGCAGGTTCAGACATATAAGCGATCGCTCGTTAATTTAAGTTAATTGTACTGAAAATAGAGGAATTGGTAGTGGTGAAAGCTTAGGAAAGCAACTAGAACGGATTTGATTCTGAAAGAAATCTACACGATCTAAATAGTTGGTTAACGCTAATCTAAACACTATCTGACATAACTTTGCTAAGAATAGTTTTCAGTAACAATACAGTTTGTCATCTTCACCATGTCTCAACCAACTATAGAATCAATCCTACAAGAGAATCGACTATTCCATCCTGCTAGCAAATTCTCTCAGAATGCTTATATCAAAAGCCTGGACGACTATCAGTACATCTATGACAAAGCCAAATCCGATCCGGAGCATTTCTGGGCAGAATTGGCAGAAATAGAACTGCACTGGTTTCAAAAATGGCATACAGTGCTAGATTGGCAACCACCTTTCGCTAAGTGGTTTGTTGGTAGCAAGATTAATATTTCTTACAACTGCCTAGACAGGCATCTTACCACTTGGCGTAAGAATAAAGCGGCCCTGATTTGGGAAGGTGAACCAGGAGATTCACGTACCCTGACTTATGCTCAGCTACACCGGGAAGTTTGTCAATTTGCCAATGTACTTAAGCAATTAGGAGTGCAAAAAGGCGATCGCGTCGGTATTTACATGCCGATGATCCCAGAAGCGGCGATCGCCATGTTAGCCTGTGCCAGAATTGGCGCACCCCATAGCGTAGTATTTGGTGGTTTTAGTGCCGAAGCTTTACGCGATCGCCTCATCGATGCCCAAGCTAAACTAGTCGTGACTGCTGATGGTGGTTGGCGTAAAGATGCGATCGTTCCTCTCAAAGCTCAAGTAGATATCGCCTTAGCGGATGGTGCTGTTCCTAGTGTAGAGAATGTCCTAGTTGTCAAACGCACCGGACAGGAAATAGATATGCAGGGAGGACGCGATCGTTGGTGGCATGATTTACAAAAAAGTGCATCTGCTGATTGTCCTGCCGAACCGATGGACAGCGAAGACATGCTATTTATTCTCTACACTTCTGGCAGTACTGGCAAACCGAAGGGTGTTGTGCATACAACAGCAGGTTATAACTTGTACACTCACATGACCACTAAATGGATCTTCGACCTGCAAGATACTGATGTATATTGGTGTACTGCTGATGTTGGTTGGATTACTGGTCACAGCTACATCGTTTACGGCCCCCTTTCTAACGGTGCAACAACGCTGATGTATGAAGGTGCGCCCCGTGCATCAAATCCTGGCTGTATGTGGGATATCATCGAAAAATATAGTGTAAGCGTTTTTTATACCGCACCTACCGCAATTCGGGCATTTATTAAGATGGGTGAACACCTCCCCAAAGCGCGAAATCTCTCTTCGTTGCGCCTACTGGGAACCGTCGGTGAACCAATTAATCCCGAAGCTTGGATGTGGTACCATCGGGTCATCGGTGGTGAACGCTGCCCAATTGTTGATACCTGGTGGCAAACAGAAACTGGCGGCATCATGATTACACCGCTACCAGGGGCAATCCCCACTAAACCAGGTTCTGCCACTCGTCCTTTCCCCGGTATTATCGCAGATGTCGTGGATTTGGAAGGTAATTCTGTACCCGAAAACGAAGGTGGTTATTTAGCAGTGCGCTATCCTTGGCCGGGAATGATGCGGACAGTCTACGGCGATCCAGAACGCTTCCGCCGCACCTATTGGGAACATATTCCGCCGAAAGATGGCAACTACACTTATTTTGCTGGTGATGGTGCCAGACAAGATGCAGATGGCTACTTCTGGGTGATGGGTCGTGTGGATGATGTACTGAATGTGTCAGGACATCGCTTAGGTACAATGGAAGTAGAATCAGCCTTAGTTTCCCATCCAGCGGTTGCAGAAGCTGCCGTAGTGGGTAAGCCAGATGAACTCAAAGGTGAAGAGGTAGTTGCTTTTGTGACTTTAGAAGGTACGTATCAACCCAGTGATGATTTGAGTAAAGAACTCAAGCAACATGTAGTTCAAGAAATAGGTGCGATCGCTCGTCCTGGTGAAATTCGCTTTACAGACGCCTTACCTAAAACGCGATCGGGTAAAATTATGCGGCGGTTGCTGCGGAATTTAGCCGCAGGTCAAGAGATATTGGGTGATACTTCAACGTTAGAGGATAGAAGTGTCTTGGATAAATTGCGAGGAGGTGCTTAAATAATTCGTAATTCGTAATTACGAATTACGAATTACGAATTGGTATAAGACAGACCCCAACACAAAACTTACAGGTTATGGAACCGGGGGACTTAAACCCACGGAACTTGTTAACATTTTTACGAAGTATTTACTTAAAAAGTTTGGCAATAGTTTCCATCAACAGAAATAATCGGTAAGGGAAATTAGGAAATTGAATAAAGTCAAAATGCTCGTAAAACAAACGGGCTTGATTATCTTTAGCATCAACCACTACAGCTACTGTAGCTATTTCATTTTGCAAACTTCGATATAGTGCATCCATTAAAAGTATCTCGCCTAAGCCCTTTCCTCGATATTTCTTGTCAACTGCTAATCGACCTAAAAGAGTTGCAGGAACATTTGGATATTTTGGAAGTTTTTTAGTTATCTCAGTTGGTAATTCACTAAATATGATGCTGGTTGAAGACAAAGTGTAATACCCAATGACTGTGCTAGAACTTTGTTCGATTAAAACAAAGGGAGCAGCCATACGCCTACGGGCGTCTTGCCCGGCTTGTTGCTTCAAATAAAGATCCAGCGGCTCGACTCCACAAAAAAAAGCCGCCCGGTTTTGTTTAGCCAGCGGCTCTATTAAATATTTATCAGAAGTATCAGAACTATTGGAGAACGTCACTTATACATCCATTGTTTGCTTATAACGCTGAGCAGCATCTCGTAATTTTGCACTTGGTTCTGGCGGGTTTAATAATGCTGTAACAAAAACTTCTTGATCTTGCTTAGTTAAAATCATCATTTCGTGTTCATGAATAACTTGTTTAGCAGTATTCAAGACACTACTAATAACAAAATCTGTTAGTGTTCGACCCTGAATCTCAGCAGCACGCTGGAACAATTCTTTTTGCTCTTTGGTAACACGAACTTCCAAACGTTCAGCTTTGGAGCGCTCTGAATTCACTTTGGAGCCTTTACTCACTGGGACGGTCATAATAGCCTCTACATAATTAGAATGATTGGCTTTGATAAAAGTAGAATGACTTTGCAGTCTTCAAGTTACTTATTGACTGCAAACCATCAATTTTCTACCAACTCTGGGCAATTTTAACAACTCAGCCGTAAAAATGTACGGCATTTAGCCTCACATACAACATAACAAATTTTCTATTTGTTTGGCTAATAAGTATTTATACTCAAATGTCGTGAAATATCTCCAATAGGGCAATTATGTCTGAGCAGCACTGGTGGCGTTGGCGCGAATATTTCAAGCAACACACCTTAGATTTATCATGGGAATCAGGACATTATTAGGGCATTGAGGACAATGAAGCTGAAGAAGCAGCACAAATCAGTATTTGTTCAACCTCTTAGTTGCATGACGCTGAGTATCATAACTGCAATCGGTATATCCCCATCGGTGTTGGCAGCTACTGCACCAGGTTCTCTGCATTTGCCTAAGCAGCAACCGCAGAAGATAGCACAATTTTCCGGTGCAGATACACCAGAGCGATCGCAGCTTTTGCAAGAGATTAATGCCTTATATAATCAAAGAGACTTTAAAGGTGCTGAGGAAAAGTTACGTCAATTTATTAAAAAATTTCCAGACGTTGCTTTTGGACACTTTCAATTAGGTAATGTCTTGTTTCGACAAAATAAGCCGGAAGCAGCAATTAGTGCTTATCAAGAAGCTATTAAACTGAGACCAAAATATGCTCTTGCTTATAATGCGATCGGTGTTGTTTATGCCAGTCAAGACCGCTGGACAGAGGCGCTTAGGGAATATAATCAAGCTCTAGAAATTAATCCTGAATATGGTGAGGCCTTAACTAATTTAGCGCAGGTACTTTGGCAAACTAATAAACGAACTGAGGCACTTGCTTCTTTGGAAAAAGCTTTGAATATTTTCAAAGCTCAAAATAGAAATGAAAAAGTTTACCAAGTTGAGCAGATTATGAAACAGATGAAAGCTTTGGATGATCCTAGTGTTTCGTAATTCAGAAAATATCACGCAGAGGAGCCAGTGCGTTGGGCGGGTTCCTCGCGTTGTAGCAACTGGCGTAGCGCAACAGACGCAGCGAATTTTTTAGTGTTTCTGTGTGAAAATTGAATTAAAATTTTTAAATTAACTTTTGG
Source organism: Desmonostoc vinosum HA7617-LM4 (assembly GCA_019359515.1). Taxonomy (GTDB): domain Bacteria; phylum Cyanobacteriota; class Cyanobacteriia; order Cyanobacteriales; family Nostocaceae; genus Desmonostoc; species Desmonostoc vinosum. The sequence continues at coordinate 177,147 of JAHHHC010000007.1, forward strand.
TTAAAGCCTATGACTTCTTTATCGGCATTAACTTTACCTGATCATACCCAGCTACCAGAGTCAGACGGTACATTTGTGCAGAATTGGCAAGAGCATCCTCAAAGTATTTTACTAACTGATTCTATTGAACCTATTCTGGAAAAACTTTATCCAGATAGTCAATACTGTATAGGGCAGGATTTAGACATTTATTGGCGATTAACTGATCCGCCAGAAAAAGGTGCTACTGCACCTGATTGGTTTTATGTCCCTAATGTACCGTTGATTCTCAACGGTAAAACGCGGCGTTCTTATGTCTTATGGAAGGAATATGTTGCGCCAATGATTGTAATTGAATTTGTCTCTGGAGATGGTACTGAAGAACGAGATCAAACACCACCTTCACAGGGAGATGTTGGGAAGTTTTGGATTTATGAACAAGCAATTCGTGTTCCTTATTATGCAATTTATGAAGTATCAAAAGCACTGGTAGAGGTTTATCATTTGGTTGATAATGTCTATCAACTCATGCAACCCAACGAACGAGGGCATTACCCAATTGCTCCTATGGGGGTAGAGTTAGGGATATGGCAAGGGGTGTATCAAAACGCAGATTTACCTTGGTTACGGTGGTGGGATGCACAAGGTAATTTATTGCTAATGGGACACGAACGCGCTGATGTTGAGCGACAAAGGGCTGATGTTGAGCGACACAGAGCTGATGTTGAGCGACACAGAGCTGATGTTGAGCGACAAAAGCGGGAGATAATTGTAGAGAAACTGCGATCGCTTACTCCTGAACAACTTGATGCTTTAGGGATTGAACCACAAATATTGGACTAGGAAATATTATCTTCGATCAATAATACGTCTTCATATATTGCTGCGATCGCACAACGCAAATCAATGCTAGCTAAATGTATTTCTTCCTCTTTCCCATAAGGGTAAAGTACCCAATGTCCTTCTGGATTGCGACGGAAGCACTCTACACTCATTTGCTGTGCAGATATTAATACATATTCTTGTAGTGAATCTAATTTTCGATAGTCAGCAAACTTTTTACCTCGGTCAAAAGCTTCTGTTGTCTCTGAAAGTACTTCTACAATTAAACAAGGATGAGATTTAAAATACTCGAATTCTCTATCTCGTGTATCGCAAGTCACCATTACATCGGGATAGAAGTAGCGGTTGATCACATCAATTCTAGCTTTCATGTCTAACATGTAAACACGACAACCACTACCCCGAAGATGGTTGCGTAGCAGCATAGAGAAATTCATACTAACGGTAACATGAGCATCACTGGCTCCTGCCATTGCGTAGACTTGCCCATCAATATATTCGTGTTTGATTTGGCTGGCTTTCTCGCCTTCTAAATATTCTTCTGGGGAAATATAGTATTCACTCTGGCTAATGATCATCTTAGTACTTTAGTATTTCAGTAGTTATATTTTACCAGTATGCTCAATCTAATGAGCAACAGCCCCACCAGTGGCCTTTAGTTTTTTAAAGAATAAAATAGCAAAACCGTTGATTAATAAAGTAAAAACAATCCTTAAAAGCCATTACAAAAGCTTCACGGCGAACTATGTTAGATATAGATGCGATCGCTTTTAACTGAAATATTTATCATAATCAGGACGAATTTTAGCATCCAATTATTTATTCTCAATCTCTCTTAATCGAAACAATTCCCTTTTGCTCATAAATTGGAAGAACCATCTTCCTTAAATTAGGCAACTGTTTAGAAAAAATAATAGCTCCTAAAAGACAAGCTATGCCATCAATCATTAAAGTAGTAGGAGCGCCAATATGATCTGCTAATGTCCCTCCCAACAAATTACCCAAAGGTATCATCCCCAAAAAGGACATTGTATACAAACTCATCAACCTGCCACGTTTATCATCTTCAACAATAGTTTGCAAGAACGTGTTACTAGCAGCTATTTGGAGAATTGTACCCAAGCCAACAAACAACATTGTAAATAAAGAAAGTGGTAAAAACCGAGATAAAGAAAAGGCAATTAGACCAACCCCTAAAATTGCTGGAGCTAATGCAATCACATTACCAATTCCGAAAATTGTCTTGCGAGTAGCTAAATAAATGCCCCCAAACAAAGCCCCAACTCCTGAAGCTGCCATTAAAAATCCTAAACTTTCTGCACCACCTTTAAGAATTGTCTCTGCAAAAATTGGGACAAGAATTGTATTTTGTAATCCCATCAAGCTGACTAAAGTTGATAACAACAAAATTGCTCGAATTGGTGGAAAGCTAAAAGCATATACAAATCCCTCTTTAACTCTTTGCAAAGGATTACCATCGTTTATTAAAGTTCTCCAAGGTTTAACTTTCATTGCCAATAAAGCAGCAATTACGGCAATATAGCTCAAACCATCAATTAAAAAACAATATGCAACTCCAACTCTAGCAATTAATAAACCCCCAATCGCAGGGCCAATTAACCGCGCCCCATTGATCATCGTTGAGTTGATAGCGATCGCATTGGCTAAATCTTCTCTGCGTTCAACCAGTTCCGGCACAAATGCCTGTCTTGCGGGCGCATCTAAAGCATTAATGAATCCTTGCAATAAACTTAAAGCGATAATATGCCAAACTTCAATTACACCAGTTAACGCCAACACCGCCAATGTTAACGATTGAATCATTGCCAAGATTTGCGTGCCAATTAAGGTATGATACCGAGAGAATCGGTCTACAAAAACGCCACCAAAGGGAGCCAAAAAGAAGTTAGGAATTTGACTCGTAAATCCCACAACTCCAAGCATTAATGCTGAATTGGTTAAGTCATAAACTAACCAAATTGTCGCCAATTGCGTCATCCAAGTTCCAATTAGGGAGATACCTTGTCCAGCAAAAAATAGGCGATAATTTCTTGAGCTTAATGCAGGTAGTAGCAAATTTTTTGTAGTCATTGGTTATTTTATTTAAAATGCGTAGTATTTGCCTATAATTATTTAGTATGCGTAATATATTCTCATGATAAAACTTAACAAAGCTTCACCCTATAGGGTGATTAGGAAGTAACCTCAAGAAAGGTTAGCGATCGCCCGGTTAATTAGTTGAGTCAATAGTTCACGTTCCGTGACGGAAAAACCCTGCATCGCTTGCTCACGTAAATCAGCCGAGATAGGCGGTAAGATGGTCTCCAGTTCTCTACCTGCATCCGTTAGCCATATCCGCCAGATGCGGCGATCGTGGGAGTCGCGTTCCCGCTGTACTAAACCGCGTTCTTCCATGCGATCTAGCACACCAGTTAAAGTCCCCCCCACCTGTTTGAGTTTGTCTCCAATACTAGAAGTAGGTAAGCCATCTTCTTGCCACAGGCAGCATAACACTAACCAGTGAAATGGGGTTAATCCAAATGGTTCTAACTTCTCACTAAACTTGCGGCTGAATAGTTGCGATAGCAGCTTGATTCTGTAGCCCATGCTGTATGGTGCGAGATTTTGCTGCGACGACTCCACAGTTTGAGAATGATCTGATGTCGAAACCATTTGGCATATTACTTAGTGTACGTAATATTATTTTAACTAAATAAAATCGTTTTGGCAATATTTTAAGACTAAGTTGCCCCCAAAACTCAAGTTTTAGGGGTTTTTACATTAAATCATTATTGCTTCTCCAGCTTTCTTTAACTCAGAAGATGCTTCAGGTATGTAAGAAGTTTTGGGTTGATTTGCTGTAGTTTTTTGCTGTTCTCGTAATTCGGATAAACGTCTATTAGTCCAGTTAACCAGTGCTGAGTTACCTAAACGAGGAGCTAAACGATTAAGCCGTTCCACAGCAGAAATGGCAAGTGAATCCATCTGTATTGAGGCGAGATAACAATCACAAGCTATATCTAACTCACCCAGTTTTTCATGGCATTGACCGGCCATAAACCAAGCGATCGCTGTTCTTGGAGGGCCAAGTCTAGTTGCAGAACGATACATCTTGATGGCTTCTTCAATTTTGCCACATTTGATGAGAACTTCTCCTAACTCCAGACGATATCTAGGGTCTAATGAGTCCATCTGAGCTACCTTTCGCGCTCTTTCCTCAGCTAACTCTAGATCGCCAAGCCATAGAGCTTCCTTTGTTCGACTCTCTAAAATAATGCATTGATTTTCTAAAGCTACTTTTTGCTGTTCTTCATTTACACAAGTTAAGCTTTCTGCATAAGCTTGGCAAACATCCATTTCTTGGATTACCTTGTCTTTATCTCTTTGTAAGAGAGGAACAAAAACAACTGCACGATAATAGATACTTGTAAATAGTTTATAATCAAAATCATTGAGCGAAGATTGAAGTTTTTGAAGTTCCTCAGTAGCAATTGCTCGCCAAAATTCTGCACTTTCCAAATCTCTGAAATTTTTAGCATATCGGACTACAAGCTGGAGAACTGCACTTAGCCGTGTTAATGTTCCTAAAGGAGTATGCTTAGCAATATTTTCCAATTCTTTTAAGTTCGATCTATCAACTTTACCTTCATACTCCTGTAATAACAAATTAGAAATAGCTCGACACAAAGCCAGTTTTGCTGATACACTTCCACTAGCTATTTCTAGTTCAGACATCGCTGGAACATACTCCAAGATAGCCCGATGTAAACATAAGCTTTTTAACACTTTTATAACTAGCAGCTTGGTAGTTGGCTGAAGCTCTTGGTACTGTGTCAAATATTCACATAGCTTGCTCCATCTTTTTGTTCGTAACCCATCGTCTAGTTGTAATGGGTTATCAACTTCATATTCCTTCATACCAGTTTCTCGCACCAAAGATTCCCGAAATGAGGAAGGATAAATTACTTGTATTCCATAATTAACTGAAGCTTGATGGATTAAGTTATGATAGCTGAATTCTATGCCATATAGATGTAATGGGCCACCATTAAAAGTACCTAAATCAAAGTATGGTCGATATAGCGAAACTATAGGCGATTGTTCAATGAGAGACATAGTTATACCTCTTTTTATGTTTTGATAACTAAGGGATTTAAACAAAAAATATAAATTTTTAACCTATTTTTGAAAATTTAATACATAGTGTAAAACATATTATATGGAGCCAAGTAATCCACAGTGGTATCGGTAAAAATAGCTAATATTACCACTGTGGTATTAATATAATTACTCAAAATAATTCCCGTTTTTTAGAGAACTATTAGTTGTTAGAATTTGGCTAAATGCACACTAGATCTAACAGTTACACCATACTTCCTTGTTTGCAAAACGAAAACCTCCACGTAAAGTTGTGAAAGCAGTAATAGCATCTGAGTTACCTTGTTCAGCTTCTTTCTTCAAATCAATCATTTCTGCTGGTTTGTTAACTTTCAGTTCGTTAATTTTAATTTCAGCCATTGGAACCTTTCCTCGTAAATAAATTTGCGTTGATTGGAATTTGACCTTGAATTGTCTGTTTCCATGACTATAGTCACTGATTTATTGATTGATTTCAATCTTTGATTCACTTAAAAACGAACATAAATATTGCATTTTTGTTAGTAAAAAATATAGTAATTCTATGTAACTTGTGAGAATTCGCTGTGTCTATATCTCCGACTTGTCAAATAAATTAGATATCTTAGCTCTCACGATTTATGATTGCTATACAAGTTCCTGATAATTAAATTGAAAAAACTAATAAAAATAGAGCAAAATTATTATATTTAAGATTTCTTTTAATCTACCCAAATCATCAAATAAAAATTTCGCTTACAAGTCACTAAAAAAACAACTCAAGATTTCTCTTGAGTTGTTAGAGGTTTATTGAAGGAGAATAAATAACGGCAATGCTTAAAAACCTTGGCGATAACCAACGCCTATCCCAAAGGAATTAATAGGATCAATATTGGCTTTATTGTCACCAGAACCAGTACTAAAACTGCCGAGATTTTGGTACTTTAATTCTAGAAAAACATTGCTTTTATTTGCAACTTCATATTGAATACCTGCTTTTCCTTGCACTGCTAAAGCCGTACCACTACTTGATGGGTTAGTTGCTTCACCAGATTTTAGCTCGCTAAATTCAGGGAAACCAATACCTATTCCCGCACCAATATAAGAACGCCACTTTGAACTGCTGGGAATATCCCAGTAGCCGTTAACGAAAACAGTAGTTGCACTCACGCTACCACTAACAGGGATAGTAACATCACCACTCTTAAAATTATTGACACCGAAAGAACCATAACCAACTTCGAGTTCAGCACGAGCTTCATTCCATTGATATCCCACAGCAATATTCCCTTGAACAGCAGTATCAACACCAATAGATGCTGAATCATCTCCTTGGTTGACTTTAATACTGTTAGGAAAACCGGCACCAACACTTCCACTCACATACCAGTAGTTTTTTTCAGGAAGTTGAGATGAATTTTCAGTGTTAACGTTCTGAGCAACTGCAAAACCTTTTTGTTCAGGTATTGTTAACTGGTTGTTAATAGGAATTAAATCTGAAGCTTTTGTAGAAACTTCATCAGCATGTGCAGAGGTAGCAAAAGATAGGCTAATTGGGATAGCCAAGAATAAAAAACACCAACAGTTTTTCATGTTTAAATTAACCTTTTATCCTAAACCACTAAAACCACTTCCTCCTATGCCAATAAAACTGGCAGCAGTTTGATAAGCCCATGCTAGACTGTATATCTGATTTACTTCTGAATTAATACGTTGCAAACGTTGCTCTATTGTTTCTGAAGTTGTGGATGATGAGGAAGAACCATTATTTACGCCTGAGATGATAGCTACCGCAGCAAATAGTTGTCTGAAACCACCTTGTATCTCTGATATTTCTGCGTTAGTTAGATCAACTAATTCGATATCAGCAGATGGTAAGTTATTAATTTTGATGTTAGCCATAGTGAAATATCCTCAGAAAAAATTTGTTGTTTGGTTTGTCAGAACTATGGAAAAAGTGGAAAACCTGAGTGCGATGGGCTACCAGGGCGAATGCGATCGCTATTTATCTCCAATCGTCTTTTGATATAGTTACACTATGAAATAGTCGTAGTAGTAATTTGCAATCACAGACGATTTACAGTTTTAGATTTGCTTTGGCAACTTATTTAAGATTTAAATCTGCATTGGGATTCTGGTATTGCTTTAACAGCTGTAAATAGTAAAGGGAATACTCCGCAAGATCGTGGTCTTACCTGTTTATTGCAATGTTAGGTATTTTAGTTTTAAGGATTCCAAAATTTAGGCATTTGCCACACAAAATTAAATTGCTCACTGATGCTAGTAGAAGGTGGCAATGGTGCAGTTTGAGTAGGCGATCGCCCTATAGCAACCTCATTATAATTCGCCTTATACCATCTTGTAGATACTAATACCCAATCGTTATTAGTTTTTTCCCATATATCCTCGTATGGAGTTTGCCTATGTACGCGTTTATTGCCAATAATGTAATCAGAATATCCTAAACCCATGACATCTGCACGATTTCCATTGACACTGACACGAATCAGTTCTTCACGAGTTTTATATTGACTGACTTGCTGAAAAAATTGTTGACGACCTTGGATTTGTTCTCTTAAATTAGTAATCGTTCCATCTGCTCGACGACCTTGGAAATTAACTGACCAGTAAGCGTAACATTGTTGGATAACTTTAGCGTTACAACCGTCACTCATCCAGTGATACTTTCGGATAATTTCTTGTCTATCTGATTGTGTGTCAGCTTTTGCTATATCAGCATTTATGAATATCGACGCTGTTAATAAAGCTGTTAGAGCAATATTATTTTTCTTCATGATGTCAGGTGACTAATGTTTCCTTTATCGAACAGATTAAAGGAAACACCGATGTAATTTATTCACCTTTCATGCTGATTGATATGCAGTAACTATCACCAAAAATTGCAGAAAAATGTATTGTTGCCAGGAAGTAAGTGTGTTGGCGGTTCGTTCTCTTAACCCCCATAACTTATGGAACAGACCACTACTAGCTAAAATAGTGCATTATTAAACCGCAGAGTAACAGTGAACTAAGTCAAGTCCCTAAACGCTGTATTATAAAACCATTAAATATGTATCTTTTCCTTCTATTGGTAAAACTCGCAATTTCTGATTTTGCAAATCAGGTTCTAATCCTAAATCTTCCAAAGGGATTAATCCTAATAACGGATCTGAACCTTCTGGTAATTCAATACAATTAAATGTCCCTTCTCTGCCCTCAACTGAAAGATTTAATTCTCTAAATATACGAGCTTTTTGTACTCCTGTAGCTATTTTTATATCTACCTCACCTTGCAGAGGCAACCCCAAGTCAAGAATAATATTTTTAGGTAGACATAGTCTTGTTGCACCTGTATCAACTAAAACATCATGTAAAGTAATTGAGCGTATTTGTTCTACCGGAATAAAGCCTCGTTCCCCAAGTATTTGGTCAATTCGATTAGTAACAGTGATTTGAGTAGTCACTTTACCCATTTTTTCACTTTTGCTATGTCTCATACTATTTTCCTATAACTTAATCAAGTTGATTATTAGACCTCTTGCAAAAGTCGGATACTCGCCAGAAAATAAATTTTCTGGCTGATAACTCAAGTCGGTTTCAACCGACTAATAACAGTATTTTTAGTCCGTTTCAACGGACTTTTGCTATTAGGCAGAGACTTGAGTCTCTGACGGTTCAAGTATTTTTGCAAGAAGTCTATTGAATAACACTCTTCCATCACTCTCATGAGAGTGATGGAAGAACGTTAATGCAAATATTCTTATCAGTGGGACTTAGACAAAAAGTAGCCTGAAAAAACTCTTAAACGTATATATGAAAAGGCTTTGACATCGTTTTACCTAGTTTACTGATATACAGCACTTTGCAAGTAAATGAAGTACACATCTTAATATGATAAATTTTGTGGGGTGGGCATCCTGCCCGCCCTTGTGTACTTCATTCAGATGAAATGTGCTGTATCTAGGTTTCAAGCATTTTTGAGCGAGGAGTGTATTTTCCTTGCCCTGTATAGGTTTGAGCCTTGTTTCTGTCTCAAAAATGTTTAAGTCCCGTTAGTTTTATTTACACTTTATGATAGATTAGATCCCCAACTTTTTTAAAAGTCGGGGATCTAAAACTCTTGATTTTCACAAATAAAATTAAGCTTTAATTAGATCAACGACACTCGCGACTCATCACCAATTCCCCAGTTGCTAGTCGATATACTCCTTGCGGTTCCACAATTGGATCGCCTTTTTTCCACGAACTAGGTATACTACTGTTCGTGACATTCTGCACATCACCCGTATGATAGCTAGAAGCTACAGCCTCACCAGGACGACTAGGTAAACTACCAATACCAGTAATCGTAAAAGCCCCTTCTTGCTTAGAACTACGAGCAATGCAACTATTAGCAATTAGGGCGTTAGTATCAATGAGATTGTTTTGTAATTCTGTTAGACTATTTTGGATAAAACTAATATCAGGTACACCAATGATATTGCCAGAAATTGCACCACTGGCATTAATATCAGAACTACTATTATTATTTAGTGATTGAAGGCTATTACTATTAGTTAATGTTTGTCTAGGGTTAAATAGAGAATCACTAAATAAAACACGGGTGTTAAAAGTAATATTACCACCTTGCCCCTCTGGTGCAAAGGCGAGAATGTCGCTATCTTCTAAAGCGATAATAGTATCAGCGGTGAGGAAAATATTACCACCTCTACCAATACCAGTAGATAAATTGGTGCGGATGTCGGTGTTATTTCGCAGGTTGATATTTCTCGCAGTAATATCAATATTGCCACCACCAGACTGTTCAGATCGGGCGGTGATAACGCCATTACTCCCATTAAAATTTTCCTTGGCAATAATATTAATATTTCCTGCTATACCTCTTCCTTCGCTGCGTGTAGAAACTAAGACGATACTATTAGGCAAGTTTAAGTCAGTTGTAAATAGATTAAAGTTATTTGTGGATAGAGATATAGTTCCACCATCGCCAGTGGAAGCAGTAGTATTTGCACCTGCAAAGATGCCAGTGCGCCTATTTATGCTCGATGAAATAGTGACATTATCTGCATTGATGTTAATATCACCAGATTTACCATCGGCAATGGTTCCTGTAGTCACCAGTCCACCATTAGATACCTCAAATACACGAGCATTAATTGTGATATTACCTCCTTTGCTAGAATTTTCTGTTAATGCAGATACAATACCTTCTTCTGCTGCACGGAAATAATCTGTGTTGATTATAATATCTCCTCCCTGACCAATTGCCCCCGTCCGGGTTTCAGTTGAGATAAAACTAGCAATTCCATCTGGATTAATTCCTGAGATAATCACAGCATCAGTAGCATTGATGCGAATAGTTGCACCCCTACCTTTTCCACCAGGTAGATCTGCTTCTACTCCAGAAATTTGAGCATCAATTTGGCCACCATTAATTAAAGTAAGTTTCTGTGTTTCAATCTGAATATTACCAGCATTTCCTACAGCACCTACTCCCACCCGGCTATTAATGGTGCTATTGTCAAGGATTACCTCATTATTACTATTAATAAAGATCTTACCTGCATTTCCCTGACCAAAAGTTCCAGATGAAATATTACTGTTTGTTAGCTGCAAACGTTTGGTATTAATTGTTAAATCTCCACCACTACCTGTATTGGAAACATCAATACCGAAAGGTGTAACTCCTGTAAATATAACGTTACGATTTTCAGGATTTGAGCTAATTAACTCAACAAATTCTGATGCATCGATATTGATGTTACCAGCATTACCGCCTAAATTACCATTAGCTTGTACGCCGATGAAACCACCATTTCTCATAATGAAATTTTTGGTTTTTAGTGTTATGTTACCTCCACGACTTGAACTGCTTGTTGTTGCCAAAAAACCAGTTGTTGTATCTGCTGCATCTTTGGGATCTATTTCTATAGAATTTGTTGCTATAACTTGAATATTTCCTCCACGTCCAATTTTTTCACCTGGTTCCGATGTAGCAGTATCAGACAATATAAACCCACCATTTGTTAACAGCAAATTATTAGCATTAACTACAATATGGCCACCCTTTACTCCATAAGCGCCAACAAAAGATTGATTTAGCAAAACATCTGATTTCGCTACACCATCAGGAAAACTCAAGCGCACATCGTTACCATCAACAGTAATTCCTACTGTTCCCGGTGCTGTTAATCCACCAATTTCTACCCTACCGCCAAACGCCTGAATTATTCCGCCATCCATAATGATTTTGCCAGTAGATTCAGGGGTAGGCGCAACACGACCACCAAGTAGTATTAAACTCTTACCTGGAGAGGTAAATAAATTACCTTGATTTTCAATAGAGTTTGCGCCTTGGTTAGCAATTTGATTAAACAAGAATGCTGTAGGACTAATACTTAGTAGTGAATTATTGGGTGCAACTGATGAAGTTTTAGAAAACTCAGCACCACCAGGAAATTGAATTGCATTCGCTGTTGTGACAATAAATGAACCACCAATATTGATTAGAGCATTTTTCCCAAAAATAATCCCATTAGGATTCATTAAAAATAAATTGGCAGTACCTTGAGAACTAATTGCTCCTTGAATTTCGGAAGGTGTACCACCAGTTATTCTTGCAAATATATTAACAATATTGGGTTCATTTGCAAAAATTGCAGCCCCTTTATCAGGAATATTAAAATTACTAAAACTGTGAAACAAGTTGGTGTTATCAACTGTTGTTCCACCTAATATCAAATAATTTCCATCAAGATTAAAAACTTGTGTTCCTAATGTTTTATCGGCTGTGACTTGAGCTGAGGCTTTGATATTTGTTGTAAAAGTCAAACTCAGCAATAGCCATAAGTTAAAACACCAATTTAAGCACCCTTGTTTCATCGCAACCTAATTTTTAAATACTTCTTTAACAACACTCAAAACTTATCACTAAATTATCTGCTGTAAATTATAAACTACAAGCGATCGCCCCAATTTACAGCACATTTCATCTGAATGAAGTACACAAGGGCGGGCAGGATGCCCACCCCACAAGATTTATCATATTAAGATGTGTACTTCATTTACTTGCAAAGTGCTGTATAATTACAAACCGTTAAGAAAGGACTTGAATCAACTGGTACTGTTGCACTGTACCAACAACGCGGTGAGGCGTGGATAATTCCGGTGACTGTTTGGTATCGATCCAAGCATAGCCAAAAGCGGGTACTTGGAAAATTGTATCTAGCGGTTTGCCATGAACAGAAGTATAGAATTTGAGTAATACAGCATTTTTGCCACCAACTTGCACAAAGTAGATAGGATGAGATTGGAGGATGGAAGCGATCGCTTTTTGTTGAAAGAAAGTTCTGAAAACTGGGTTATAGTCGCTAAAAAATCCCTGGCTACCAGCTACAGCCAAAGCTAACCAACAGGGAATTAACCAACCAGCTAGCCAGTAATGAGCTGTGAGAAACTTGATCCTAAAGTGACATATCCATACTAAAGGCAAAATCAACCAACCTAAACCTACACTTAAGCCAAGACTCGCATACTTACGGATGTCAGCATTACCCCAAATAATAATGGCTATAGCCGCCAGTAAAAGTAAAACACCTAACGCACCAAATATGTAACTGAGATTGCGGGAAATGTTAATTTTCCGACTGGAAAATATATGTTTTCTCTTCTTGTTTAGAGAGGTAGTTTCTCTTTGATAAATTTTCCCTAACCAATCTAAACCTACAGCTGCTAATAAAGCGATGAAAGGATAAATACAAAGACTATAGTGAGATAAACGAGTCGAGAAAAAACTCAGTTCAGCAAACATTACCAGTGGAAAACCGACTAATATTAATTGGTATCGATGAATAGGGCGACGGATAGCTAAAACTAAACCTAAAACCCCAAAAAAGAACCAAGGAAATGATTTTAAAGGGATATTCCAAAGATAGAATAATATCCCATTTTGATTACGGTCTTCTGAACCTAAATCAACTACAAACTTGAGTAATTGCCCATAGCTTAGATCACCATAGCGTAGCCAGTTAAACCATAGCCAACTCCAAGTAGGAATTAAACCTATGAAAAATCCTAAATATAAAGTTGGGTTAGCAAGATGACGATGACGATGATGTTCCCAAATCAGATAAGGTGATAAAGCCATGATTGGCAAAACAATCATAAAGCTTCTCATTAAGAAACCTAAACCAAAACTTAAGCCAGCAACAAAACTCCAAAACAACTTATATTGAGGATGTAATTCTGCTTTTAATAAAGACCAAATAGCTAACATTACTAATAAAATCATTGGCACATCAGGCGTACCCAAGCGACAGTATTGCAGCCAGAGAAATTCTACACTTAAAATTGCCGCAGCTAGCCAAGCCAATTTTTTATTTAGTAGAATTTTGCCAATTTCATATACAAGTATTAAAGCTAAAATCCCCGCGATCGCACTAGTAATTCTGCCACTAGTTTCACTAATACCAAATAGCTTGTAGGCGCTGGCAATTAACCAATAAGGCCCTGGTGTTTTATGATGAGCATTACCCCAAGGCGCTATCCAATCACCAGAATCGAACATCTGACGTGCCCGCCAAGCGTAAAGCCCTTCATCATGGGCCATGAGGCTATTCTGCCCAGCATTGAATATTAATAAAGGCAGTATCCAGACTAATAAACTGATATATGGAAATGCAACTGATAAGCGGACTTTTTGCCAAATACACTGCCAAAAGTTTGATTTATATATCATCTAATCGATAGGGACAGAATACTACTAGGTGTACTTAATTAATATGTACTATTATTATTAAAATATATTAAATAGTGATTATTTTAAACAATACCTGAAATTGACGCAATTTTAGGAAAAAGCTGTGCAGACAAGAGATTTATGCTGTTAAGACCAAACCAACGCCTCAAGCTGGATGACACCAACGACAAGCTGTTTTATGAATATCCCCGTTTCGTCACCCATGTGGATGAAGGATTTATTCAACAGCTAACGGATTTATATCGCGATCGCCTCCAACCCAACATGCGTATCTTAGATATGATGAGTAGTTGGGTGTCTCATCTCCCAGAAGAGGTAGAATTTTCCCACGTAGAAGGACACGGACTCAACGCTGAGGAATTAGCACGTAACCCCCGATTAAGTCATTATTTTGTGCAAAATATCAACGAAAATCCTCAGCTACCTTTTCCAGATCAAGATTTTGATGCTGTTCTTAACTGCGTTTCCGTGCAGTACATCCAATATCCAGAAGCAGTCTTTTCGGAAATTTACCGCATCCTCAAACCTGGTGGTATTGCCATCATCAGCTTTTCTAACCGGATGTTCTATCAAAAAGCGATTCAAGCTTGGCGTGATGCTTCCGAAGAATCCAGAGTTGAATTAGTTAAGCATTATTTTGCATCAGTTCCAGAATTTACCACCCCAGAAATCATTGTCCACAAATCAACAGTCCCCAACTTCTTACAATGGTTGGGTGCAGGTGGGGGAGATCCGTTTTATGCGGTGATTGCATCCCGTAGTTAGGGACTGGCTCTTATGGGCAGGTTTTTTAGATTTCGCGTTTTGCTCGACGCGGGGACGCGGGGACGCGGGGACGCGGGGACGCGGGGACGCGGGGATGGGGGGACGCGGGGACGCGGGGACGCACAGAAAGATTTTAGAACGAAAAAATAGGCTTTTTCAGATTGAATGTAAAATACCTAACCTGTGAGGGAGACTGGGGGAGGCAGGGAGAGCAGTTGTACAGACGCGATTAATCGCGTTTGTACTAAGGGAAATTAAGCCGCGCAATAAATAGGGGCAGGTTTGAAACCCACCCCCATTGCTTCTGATATATTCCGTCCAACTGCTGCTGCTACAGGCTTTAAACTATCAACTAGATTCACCATATCTTCGAGGGATAGGGCTTGGCGTGCATCAGAAACCGACTTTTCGGGTTCTGGGTGACATTCAATAATTAGCCCATCTGCCCCACAAGCTACCGCAGCCTTAGCCATAGGTGCTATTAGTTCCCGTTTACCTACGGCATGGGAAGGATCTACAATCACTGGCAAGTGAGTTATTTGTTTAAGAGCTGCTACAGCACCTAAATCCAAAACATTGCGTGTGTAATTATCAAAGCTGCGGATACCTCGTTCACACAACACCACATCAGGGTTGCCGTGACTGAGGATATATTCGGCTGCCATCACGAACTCTTCAATTGTCGCTGCTAAACCACGTTTAAGCAGTATTGGCTTACCAGCTTGCCCCAAAGCTTTGAGTAAATCGAAGTTTTGCATATTACGACTACCAACTTGAAGCATATCAACATGGGCAGCGACTACCTCAATTTGAGAAATCGACATCACCTCAGTGACGATTGGCATATTGTAACGCGATCGCACCCTCGTCAAAATCGCTAATCCTTCCTCTCCCATGCCCTGAAAAGCGTAGGGAGACGTCCGAGGTTTGTAGACACCGCCCCGCAATGCCTGTATAGGTGCAGCAGACAGCTTTTCGGCGACTTTCTCCATTTGTTCCAAGCTTTCCACAGCACAGGGGCCACCGATAATTATCACCTCTTCGCCGCCAAAAGCAACTTGTTCTGTGAGTTTAACAACAGTCTGGTGGTTAACATGAGATTGTGCAGCAAGTTTAGCGTTAATCATGGTTTTGTCCTTAGTTATTAGTCATTTGTTATTCTTCGCGTCCCCGCGTCTTCCCCAGTCCCCATTACCCCTAATCCCAAGAAAAAAGCCCAGAACCTGCGAGAAGTTCCGGGCGCGTTCTGATTCATCGGCATGACGCTATTTACCCGGAACTTGATCTGGGCCAAAAGTAAAAGCCATAAAACCAGCTGCTGAGATAGGTCATCACGATGAGAATTTACTCCTTAAAAAACAAAAACCGCAGAGTTTGCTCTGCGGTTCACCGGGCAGTTTCCATCTGGAAACCAGCTCACCCCCGGTGAACCGCCCTAAACCAAAAATAAAAATAGGATTTGTTGCTAGACATTTGTGGGATATTTAGCTGAAAAATTTAACCTACACCTTTAACTTGTTAAGTTAGCAGCAAGAGCCGGCCGTGTCAAGACGATTTTTATATTCAAAACAACTCCCAGACAATGAGAGATCATCAAAACAATGGCAATGATCAGAAATTTACCTCAGTTCTCAACCAATATAGCCAACTTTGCCACCCCAGTAAAAAAGCGATAAACTCAGTACAACTGTGGAAATCAAGGTTGGTAGCTTATTTTAGTAAACTAAGAAAGTTACTTGTCATTAAGATATCACCAAAGTTATGTAAATGTACAAATATTGTTAGGTCATGATTAATGGGTAATGTAAATAAATAAAAATGAATATTGAAAAAACTAAAAATTTATTAACTTACCCAAGTTTTCATTGACTCGATCAACTTTTTAGAATCACTAGTTTTATTATGCCCAGTTCCAAAATCTTAGCTACATCTTTCGACTATCATGGAGTTTACCCCTGCCCAGTTTGTCGGATAGGTAAGATTTCTCACATGCCATTAATGGAAGCGATGTCTTGCGATTTTTGCCAAGAGATTTTTACTGTCAACTCAGAACTCCAGCAAATCAAGATGCCTTCTCGGCAACCTCCCCTAATTTGGCGTTGGAATGGATGTAATTGGACAGAAGCACAGTTAGAAGGTGTGGAATTAGGTTGGGGTTATTTATTAGCAGCAATTGCTTTTGTAATTCTACCTACAACTCTAGTTGGTGTGGTGGCTTACTATTTTCCTCCTAACCCCAAAGAACCCATTACTTGGATGCCGTATATTTGGACAATATTAGCTTTTTTGTCGCATTTATCAATAATTGTTTGGATATTTATAGAGGTTTATCAAATTCCAGTATCAGCATATTTCAGAGCTGTGGGTAGGTGGAGAAATGGAGTTTTGGGGAGATGAAGTATTGGGGACTGGGGACGCGGTGAGACAGCGAGTAAAGGAGGGTTTCCCTCCGCAGGCGACTGCGAACCCGTTCGCGCAGCGTCTCCGATAGGAGAAGGGTAGGGGGAAACGGGGACGCGGTGAGTCCAGTGAGTAAAGGAGGGTTTCCAACGCCAGTCGCTCATGGGGGAAACCACACCACTCCCACGCCACTTGCGACAACTTTCTCGACCAGAGCAACAATGACAAATGACTAACACTAAAGTCGTATGAACGAGATGGAGCGGTACTATAGAGTCTTGGAATTAGAGCCTGGAGCAACACTTGAAGAAGTTAATCAGGCTTACAAAGATTTAGTTTTTGTCTGGCATCCAGATCGCATTCCTAAAGATAATATCCGCTTACACCAAAAAGCACAAGAAAAGCTCAAAGCAATCAATGAAGCTCGTGATAAATTACGTTCTTCAAAAGTAAGGCATCAACATCCACAACATCAACCACATCAACCTTATTCCCCACCGTATCAACAGAAAAATAATCAACATAAAAGTACATCTGAATCAACTCATCAACCACCACCAAAACAAAATCCAGACTTGAGTGGCAAAGACTACAGTCGGGCAAATTTGAGCAATAAAGATTTATCTGGTAGAAATTTGAGTTATGCCAATTTGAGTGGTGCTGATCTTAGTGATACTTTCATGCACAAAGTTAATTTAAGAGGGGCAAATTTATCGGATGCAAATTTGTTTCGAGCAAATCTACTTTTAGCTGATCTTAGAGAGGCAAATTTACGCTCAGCTAATTTGATTGGAGCAGATCTCAGTGGTGCTGATTTACGAGGAGCAGACTTGACAGGGGCGCGGATGCGTTCAGGCGATCGCCTGCTTGTTAAACTAGTTGGTGCCAACTTAGCCGGCGCAGTCATGCCCGATGGCGCTATTCATCAGTGAGTTGGGGACTGGGAAGTGGGTGTTTATTATTCCTCCCCCTGCTCCCTGCTCCCTGCTCCCCACTCCTCTTTACAAGACTCCTTTAGAACTGGGGATCATTCCCGCACGACGGGGATCAATTTCCACGGCTATTCGCATGGCTCTGGCAAATGCTTTAAATGTCGCCTCAATGATGTGATGGGAATTAATGCCATCGAGTTGTCGGATGTGTAGTGTCATTTGGCTGTGATTCACTAGTGCTACAAAGAATTCGCGCACTAATTGAGTGTCGTAGGTTCCTACTCGTTGGGTGGGAATTTGCAAGCCGTAGCTGAGGTGAGGACGCCCAGAAAAATCTAGCGCTACCTGAACTAAGGCTTCATCAAGTGGGGCAAGAAAATTACCAAAGCGAACAATGCCTTTTCTATCGCCTAGTGCTTGGTGCAAAGCTTGCCCTAAAGTAATGCCCACATCCTCGTTGGTGTGATGGTCGTCAATTTCCCAATCTCCCTTAGCTTGGATATCCAAGTCAATCAAGCCGTGGGAAGCAATTTGATGCAACATATGATCCAAGAATGGAACACCTGTTGCTGCCGTACAGATGCCTCTACCATCCAAGTTAACAGTAACTTGCACATCAGTTTCACCGGTAGTGCGATGAACAGTCGCAATTCGCGGAGTGTAATTTGGGGAATTGATTTGACGATTAGTTGTTTGCATGAGACTAAGGGAGTGGGGAGTGGGGGGATGTGGTTCGACTTCGCTCACCAACCGGGGGATGAGGGAGACGCGGGGACGCGGGGATGCGGTGAGGTAGCGCGGTCTTGGGGGTTTCCCCCATGAGCAACTGCGTTAGCGCAAGCGGTAGCGAGGAACGAGCATCACCCGAAGGGGGACGCGGAGAATAACTAATGACAAAGGACAAATGACAATTCCCAATTTCCCAGTCTCCAGTCCCCAGTCCCCAGTCCCCAGTCCCCTACATTCCCATAATTTCATATCCTGCATCTACATACAGAACTTGTCCGGTAATGCCGCTAGATAAATCACTACATAGGAAAGCTGCTGCGTTGCCAACTTCTAGCTGGGTTACGGTGCGGCGTAGGGGGGCGATTTGCTCTACATGATGAATCATATCTAAAATCCCGCCTACCGCTGAAGATGCCAAAGTCCGAATGGGGCCAGCTGAGATGGCATTGACACGAATATTTTGTGGCCCTAGTTCGGCAGCTAGGTAACGCACACTCATTTCTAACCCTGCCTTGGCTATTCCCATGACGTTATAGTTGGGAACCACCTTCACACCCCCTAAATATGTCAAGGTGACGATGCTACCTCCCTGTGTCATTAAGGGTTTGGCGGCACCTGCTAATTGTATTAGTGAGTAGGTACTAATATCCAGAGCAGTGTTGAAGCCAGAGCGAGAAGTTTGGCTAAAATCTCCACTCAAATCGTCTTTGCTAGCAAAAGCTAAGCAATGGATCAAAAGATCCAACTTTTCCCACTTTTCGCGGACTGTTTCAAAGGTAGACTTAATCTGTTCATCGTTTTGAACATTACATGGAAGAAATAAGCTTGGTTTAAGAGGTTCTACTAATTCCGCTACTTTTGTCTCCATCCTACCTCGGTCATCCGGTAGGTAGGTAATCCCTAGATTTGCTCCGGCTTTATGCAATTGTTGAGCAATACCCCAGGCGATCGAGCGGTTATTGGCAATACCTGTAACAAGGGCGTTTTTTCCAGTGAGATTAAGCATAGAAATTGTAAATCAGATCGATCACTAGGAGCATACTAGAATCTGCGGCTACTTGATCTTTGTTTTGCACGCAATTTGTCAAAATGATTATTGAGGAGGATATTTACCGCAATAAAACTCTCAATTATTTCTTAAGATATTCTCAAGATACCTTAAATTGTTCTTCCAAAAAACTTTTTATTACAGGTATTGGAAGCGTTTATCAACAATAATCAGCTTAAAGGTTCTACAATTATGTATCATTATAAACAAACAGTTATGAAACAATAAGTTGGAGTATAGGAAAGTACAGAAAGGTTGACGGTGCTTTATTGATTTTTCAGGTGTATTCTTAGGTAATTAGTTTTTGTTTTTCCGGCATTGGGTAGGGGAAGGGAGATGATCGTGACACAAGATAAAGCCCTAGCAAATGTATTTCGTCAGATGGCGACCGGGGCGTTTCCGCCTGTCGTGGAGACGTTTGAACGCAACAAAACGATCTTTTTTCCTGGCGATCCTGCCGAACGAGTTTACTTTCTTTTAAAGGGTGCTGTAAAACTTTCCAGGGTGTATGAGGCAGGAGAAGAAATAACAGTAGCACTGCTGCGGGAAAATAGCGTTTTTGGTGTGTTGTCACTGCTGACGGGAAATAAGTCAGATCGGTTTTACCATGCAGTTGCATTTACCCCTGTGGAATTACTGTCAGCACCAATTGAACAGGTGGAGCAAGCACTCAAGGAAAATCCCGAATTATCAATGTTAATGCTGCGGGGTCTATCTTCGCGGATTTTACAAACAGAGATGATGATTGAAACTCTCGCTCACCGAGATATGGGTTCTAGGTTAGTGAGTTTTCTATTAATTCTTTGTCGAGATTTTGGCGTTCCTTGTGCTGATGGAATCACAATTGATCTCAAGTTATCTCATCAAGCGATCGCTGAGGCAATTGGTTCAACTCGCGTTACAGTTACTAGGTTACTGGGAGATTTGCGTGAAAAAAAGATGATTTCTATCCACAAAAAGAAGATTACTGTCCACAAACCTGTTACCTTAAGTAGACAATTCACTTAAAAGTAATTGGGGTTAGAGTTAGCACATGTTGTATTTTTAGAAAGAAAACCCACAGTCGGAGGTAAATCTAAAAATTGATTAAATTCAGCCATTGCCAATCTCGAATCCCCCACAAACAATGGTCGAAAGTAGTAGGCTGTATCTGCAAGCATTTCGGTAGCTGAAGATGACCACAGGGTTCATCCTCATTGCAGCAATTGTCATCTTGGGAGGCGTAATTGCGACCGTAGGCGATCGCATTGGCACACGAGTCGGCAAGGCTCGCCTCTCATTATTTAAGCTGCGTCCGAAAAACACCGCTGTATTGGTAACTATTTTTACAGGCGGTTTGATTGCAATATCTACCCTAGCGATTTTATTTGCTGCTGATGAAGGATTACGCAAGGGAGTTTTTGAGCTAGAAGATATCCAAAGAGATCTCAGGCAGAAGCGCGAACAGCTCAAAACCGCAGAAACTCAAAAAAGCCAAGTGGAGGGTGAGTTAAGCAAAGCTAGGCAAGAACAAGCCAAAGCACAAGCAGACTTACAAGCAATCAATAAGTCCTTACAAGCGGCGAACGCCAAACAACAGCAAACCCAAGCTCAACTCAACCGCACCATTACCAGACAAGCTCAAACTCAAACTCAACTCCAGCGTACCCAAAATCAGCTAGGGTTAGTGATCACTCAGTATCAACAAGCGATCGCCGAACTGCAAAGCGTATACGACCAAAGAAAGACGCTACAGGCAGCAATTGAACAACTCAAAGCCGAACGCGAAAGACTTTACGCCGACGCTAAAAAAGCGATTGACGAAGCCAAAACAGCCATTGAAGGACGCGATCGCGAACTAGCCAACCGTCAGTATGCTATTGAACAGCGCGATCAAAAAATTACTCAACTCGATAGACTAATTCAAAAACGTAATCTCGAAATTGCAGTGCGAGAACAAGTGATTACCAAGCGGGAATCTCGCCTCAAAGAATTGGAGAAACAGCAAGCTTATTTAGAAGAAGAAGTCGCCAGACTAGAAAAATACTATCAATCCTACCGTGATTTGCGTTTAGGTAAACTGGCTCTAATTCGGGGTCAAGTTTTAGCTGCTGGCGTAGTTCGCGTTAACCAAGCCACAGCCGCCCGCGAAGCAATCATACAACTTTTACGAGAAGCTAATCGCAATGCCAACATTGAATTGAGCGAACCTGGTTCACCTGCAAATGTAGAGTTGCTGCGGGTTAGCAAAGAAAAGGTTGAGCAATTGATTAAGCAAATTAGTGATGGCAGAGAGCATGTAGTACGGATTTTTTCGGCTGGCAATTATGTCAGGGGAGAAAAACAAATAGAATTTTTTCCCGACGTAGCGCTCAATCAACTAGTTTTTTCGGGAGGTGAAGTCCTAGCTACAACAACTGCCGATCCTAAAACCATGACTTCATATCAATTACAGCAGCGGCTCGAACTGCTAATTTCTGCTTCTCAATTTCGCGCTCGCAATGCTGGAATCGTCGAAAATGTGCAAATAGACGGTACTCTTTTGCGCTTTATTGCTCAACTGAGGCAATCTGAGCAACCATTAGAGATTAAAGCAATAGCCGCAGAAGATACTTATACAGCCGGCCCTCTCAGAGTCAAATTAGTAGCACTATTAAACGGACAAATTATTTTTAGAACGTAAAAGGGCGTGGGCTTCTCCTGTCGGAGACGCTACGCGAACGACTTCGCTCAGCCCACGGGGAATGGGGAATGGGGAATTGGGAATTGT
The DNA here is from genome assembly GCA_019359515.1 of Desmonostoc vinosum HA7617-LM4. Taxonomy (GTDB): domain Bacteria; phylum Cyanobacteriota; class Cyanobacteriia; order Cyanobacteriales; family Nostocaceae; genus Desmonostoc; species Desmonostoc vinosum. The sequence continues at coordinate 199,466 of JAHHHC010000007.1, forward strand.
CATTCATCATCCCTTTTCATGGCGGAGACGCTGCACGTAGCAAGATCCCGAAGGGTACGACTTCGCTCAGGGCAAGTTGTTATTGATTATTCTCCGCGTCCCCGCGTCTTCCCCACTCCCTACTCCCTACTCCCCACTCCCTCCAGCTCGACAAGGACGACTGTGATGTTATCATGACCACCTTCCTCTTTTGCAGCCTCAATGAGAGAAAGCGCTACTTTGTCGTCAACGGCAGGACTATCTTGTAGGGAAGCGGCAATTTTTTGATCAACTAGTTCTTCTGTCAAACCATCGCTGCATAATAGCAAGCGATCGCCTGCTTTGACATCCAGTTGTTGTACATCAATTTGATTCAGGTCTTCACGTCCCAAACAACGGGATAATACATGGCGAAATGGATGAATACGTGCTTCATCTTGGGTGATGTCACCAATCTTGATTGCTCGCGCTACCCAGGTATGGTCTTCTGTGAGTTGCTCTAATTGCGATTTGCGAAAGCGATATAGGCGCGAATCACCAACATGAGCGCACCAAGGTTGTTCGGAAGCACGAAAAAGTACTGCGACAACCGTTGTCCCCATATCGGCGCGTTCAGGATGATTTTGCTGATCCTGTAAAATCGCTTGATTGGCTTCCCACAAGGCTTGCTCTAGTAATTCTGGGGAAGATTTAGCTGATTGCCAATTTGTTTCTAAATACCCTTGAATTTCCCTTGTGGCGATGCGACTGGCTTCTTCACCTCCCGCATGACCACCCATACCATCAGCAACTATGAAAAATCGCCCTTCTGGGTCGATATAGTATGCATCCTGATTATTAGAACGAATAAGTCCCGGATCGCTAAAACCCGTGAAATTAAGTTTCATAAATTTTTTTTGCAACAATTAATACATACGGTCATAACGCTCAAGGCGTAAAAGCAGCCGGATTAACATTACTGAAATCCCTACTGCAATTAAACCAGGCAACAGGGCCAACCATGCAAGATTATGAACCACTAAAATAGTAGCTGAAAGGGTAAAACCACTAATTAAAAGAGCATAGCTGATTGAGAGTTGAATATTACCCTGTCGCCGCAGCAGACGTTCTGTTTCTACAGAACGAACCCGCAGACGCATATCTCCCCGTTCTAGTTTTTCTAGTGTATCTTCTAATCTCCGTGGTAGTCCAAAAGCAGTGCTACTGACTTGAACTGCTTGACGACTTAATTCGTTGAGAAAGCTATTCCCCTCAGAACCATTTGTGTTGGTCATAAGCTGCATTGCATATGGTTGGGCAACTTCCATAAAGTTAAATTCTGGATCTAAGCCTTTGCCTACTCCTTCTAGAGTAGAGAAAGCCCGCATCACAAAAGTGAAAGTTGCTGGAAATCTAAATGGTTGATTATATGCTATTTCGTAAAGGTCGTCACTGATGGCTGCGACCGATTGGGTTTCAAAGGGCTTATCCATAAAATTATCCAGCATGTACTGGACGGAACGCCGGACTGGCCCCATGTCATCTACTGGAGCGATCGCACCCAAGTCTATCAAAGATTGAACGACGCGATCGCCATCTTTTTGGGCAATGCCAAACAGCGTTTCCATCAGTCCTTCCCGCACATTCGCCTTAATCCGCCCCATCATGCCGAAATCGTAAAAGATTAAAGCACCACTGGGACTCACCGCAATATTACCTGGGTGGGGGTCAGCATGGAAGAAGCCATTATTAAGTAACTGATGTAAGTATGCTTGAGCGCCTTGACGGGCTAGTAGCTTGCGATCTAAACCCGCTGCTTCTAAAGCTTCGTATTGGCTAATTTTAATTCCAGGTAAGTATTCCAAGGTCACTACACGAGATGTGGTGTAGCGCCAGTATACTCTAGGAACTTTTACCCAGTCATAGGCGCGAAAGTTACGCCGAAAAGTATCGGCGTTACGACCTTCACTAAGATAATCAATTTCTTCCCACAGAATCCGGCAACACTCTTCGTAAATCCCTATCCAATCTCGTCCTTGTCCCCATTTGGGGTGATTTTGAAAGTAGCGGGCGATTCCCTTAAGAATTTCTAAATCTATTTCAAATAATTTCTTTAGCCCAGGACGCTGTACTTTCACAACGACAGCTTCCCCTGTGTATAACACAGCCTTGTGTACTTGCCCCAAGCTAGCAGCGGCTAAGGGGATGGGTTCAAAATTCTGGAAGAGTTCAGGAATTTTTTTACCTAGTTCTTGCTCAATAATCGTTTCTACTTGCTCGTAGCTAAATGCTGGGACTCTATCTTGTAATTTGGCTAGTTCTTCTACATATTCACTGGGGAATATGTCAGCGCGAGTAGAAAACAACTGCCCGACTTTGATAAAAGTTGGGCCCAAGTCTAGTAGGGTATTACGAATCCAGATCGCTTGCGCTTTGCGTCTTGCAGCTTGCTTAGCTTCAGTTACACCACCTGAGTAACTCCAAGATTTGTTATAACGCCAAATCTTGAACATTAAGAGCAAAACGAAAGACCAAATATCAACAAAGCGCCGTCTACTAGAGTAGTTTTCACGATTCCAACGGTATGCTTTATCTGAATAACCTTGTTCCATATGTGTTGCGTACCGCCGGGTTGTCACCGAATCAACTGCAAGAAAAGACACTCTAAATTTCTAAACTGGTTTGGGATAAATGTCATTTATCAATTGTCATTAGTTTATAAACAAATGACCAATGACTAGATATTGCTGCGATAACGTTGCAATTCAGTTCGCAACAGAGCGATTTCTGCTCGTAATTCATCAATCTCTGCTTGCAAGTCAACACTATCTGCATAGGTTTGTCCACTACCTGTGGTAGCTTGGCCAGCGTTAGCCGCTTCTGCTGCCCGGTTTGCCCGTTCTAGGACTTCTTCTGTAAACTGGCGCAGTTGTTCTCTAGCCTCGGCATCAAATTTACCTAATTCACTCAAAGCATCGGTCAAGGCGACCTCTAAACGCTCGTTAACTACTTCAGCTACCGCTCTGCCTACGAAAAAGGCTTGTACTAGTGGGTTACTCATAAATTTTTGTTACGTTGCTCCGCACAAGAATTATAACTTGCCTGTATGCTTTGCGGCTTCTGCTTTGGAGCTTGGCTTGTGTGGATTTTGGGAGATGGGGCGAGGATATTTTGTGAAGTGCTTGAGAAATCATTAATAAATTGAAATAAGAAATTGTGATTATACGTAGTAAATATGTATATTACGTTTCTGCATAATGGCGATCGCTAAACAGCAAAATCCCAGGTATTAGCCCTCAAACTTGTTGTCAGGCTAGCTATTTGATTTTCGCGCATAACAAAATTAACATCTAATACATTTTAAAACTCAGGAGGTCAGCAATGGTTGGTATTGGAGAGAGTTTCGGCTTAGGAGTAATTCTGGCTGGCGTCGTATCTGGTGTCTTGGGTAACACTGCTGACCGACAAATACTAGGTGGATATCAAGCTGCGTATACAGCTTTTCTCAAGCATCAAGGTAAGTTTGTCAATCATGACCTGGAAAAAGCTCTAAAACGTTCTTTTCTATTAGCGCAACAAAGCATTGCTGATGAGTGCCGCCAAGAGATCGTCAAATCTTCTCGGATGCGATACCGAGGCGCTCCCCGACCTGAAACATTAGAACACGAAGCTGATATTCGTCTGCTGAATCAAAAACTTAAACAACTTAAACAAGAATTAAACAAAGTTAATAAATTAAAAGAAAACACTACACCGATTACATCTTTGAGCGACTTGGGATTGCTGTTAACTCAAGCGGGAACTTTAGAACAAAAGCATATCAAAGACCAACTTTTAGCAGTAGCTATTCAAGATATTACTGTACCTTGCTATCAAACTAAAGCAGAAAATAGTTTATTAGAAAGAATCAATGCTTACTTTATCTTTGAGATTAAAAATAATCCAGTTGTCAAAGATATATTGCAAACACAATTTTTAGCTAAGATTAATCTTCAATCTGAAGATTTAGAAAAATCATTACAGAATGTAGCGCAGGTTTTCCCACAGTTATTAGAAAAACTCGAAAATCTGGAAGAAAAGATTCAGAAAATAGGGGCAGAAAATCAAGAAAATCAAGCTATTAGACAGATTATTCAAATTAAGCTACCCCTAGAAGAACTAACGCCAGAGCAATCACAAAATATTATCGCTCTTCTGCGAGAGATTTCAGAGGATGTTACCTTAGAATTTTTGGCAACCAAGAAAGGAAGTGTCATCCTATTTTTTGAAGGTTCACAAGATGGATATGAACGATTACAGAGACTATTCCAGTCTGGTCAATTAGCCCAAAGATTGGGTGTGCCTGTAGAATATGTAACTACAGTAGGTGAAGATAATCTAGTTGCTGATATTGTTGATAGCAACATTTTAGATAACTTTAGACAATGGTTTGACTCATTGAGAGAATATTGGCAAAAGCCGCAATTTTTACCTGCGAGAAGCGCTGAATTGCAACCAACACAAAACACTATTCAGCGGGGTAAAGTAATTGATTTGGGTGAAGAACAGTCAATAGTACTAATAATAAAAGTAACTGAAGAACCTGATGAGATATTAGGGATTATCGTCTCTGTTTATCCAACGAAAGATGCGTATTTACCAACAGGTTTGCAAGTAATCACAATTGATGAATCTGGAGAAACGATTCGTGAAAGCACATCTGGTAAAACTAGTGATTCTATAAAACTAGAGTTTGCTGTTGCACCTCAAGAACAATTCAGTATAGTCCTCAAATTGGGCAATATTCAAGTTAGAGAAAATATTCTTGAGAGTGTTAGCTTTTAAGCTCTAGCAGCGAGGTACTTAATATCTCATTAGATTAATGCGTAGCTAATAAAATTGGGTATACCTCTGTGTTCCTCTGCGCTTTCCTCCGCGTTTAAAAATGTTAGTCTGCACCTCATGACAAAAAAAGTTGAAATTGAATTTTTAAATGGTAGTTTTGCAAAGGGGTTTGATGTCACTCTCCGAGTGATTGATGAGTGTCAATTTACGGGTAAGCTACCTGAACAGCCAGATATTCCCAGATTGTTACGTCACTGGCAAGAGAACTTTCAAAACAAGGTAAAAAATTCTCTAAATCGTGCCATACCTCGCAGTGCAACAGAATTTAATACCAGTGATTCAGCCGAAGCTTTAGCAATTGCACTAGATAACTGGCTCAATTCTGAATCTCCAGAGTGGAAAAGAATCATATCTGGTTTACACATAAACCTCCACAAAAATGATGAAATCGAAGTAATTATTAAAGCTCAAGACCATCAAATACGACGGTTGCCTTGGCAAGAGTGGAATTTATTCAAGAACGACTATCAGAAAGCAGAAATTGCCTTGAGTCCTACAGAACATCAAAAAAAGAATCGTAGTTTTTGTGCTGGTGAAGAAATCAGAATTCTGGCAATATTAGGCAATAGTAACAACATTGATACTGAGTTTGATGTTGAAGAATTAAAGAAGATAGAGAAAAGAGGCGCAAAAGTCGAATTTATTAAGCAACCAAGCAAACGAGAATTCCTTCAGCAATTGGGGAATGAACAAGGCTGGCATATTTTATTTTTTGCTGGCCATAGTAATAGCGATGATGATGCTCAGACTGGTTGGCTACAAATTAATGAAACTGAAGGCTTAAATATTAAACAATTAAAAAATACTCTGACATATGCAATTGAAAGAGGGTTGCAATTAGCAATTTTTAGCTCTTGCGATGGTTTGGGATTAGCAAATCAACTAGCAAATTTGTCTTTGCCTTTAAGTATTGTGATGCGAGAGATAATACCTGATATTGTAGCAAAGGACTTTTTACAATGTTTTCTGGATTCATTTTCGCTAAATCGATCTCTTTATATGTCGGTACGAAAAGCAAAAGGATATGTAGCAGACCTTTGTAATGATGAATATCCTGGCATTGGTTGGTTGCCAATAATTTGCCAAAATCCTAATGCAAAAACATTATTAAGTTGGGTTGAACCAGGTGGAAGTAAACAAGCTCAAGAATCATTAGGAGTACCAACAAATACACCAGCTTATATACATCAAAATGTGTCAATAAATAGACCAGTTCATATACCTCTATATGAATGGGCTTTTAGTGGTAGAGAAGCAGAATTGTCAGAGTTAGCAAATAAGCTAATCACACTCAAAGGACAGCAAAGGTGCAACATAATTGGCATATGGGGTACTGGTGGCATGGGTAAGTCGGCGCTGGCTTGCAAGTTTGCCAGTTCATATAGCGATAGCGAAGATTTTCCTGGTGGTGTGATTTATCAGCGAGTAGATAATAAAAAATTAATAGATATAGCTAAAGAATTTGCTGACCACTGCGGGGATGAAATTAAACCAGAAGATGAGCGTAGGGGTGCTGATCATATCATGCAGAAAGTATTTCGGAATCGGCGTGCTTTGCTGATTTTTGATAATGCTGAAACACAAAATATCGAGCAACTATTACCAACCGTAACAGATCAATATTCTGTGATTGTAACAGCACGCGATCGCGGCATATTTCCCCTGAAAATGCAGCCAGAATGTCAGATAACTCTTGAGCCACTTCCTGATAGCGATGCTTTAAGTCTCCTAGAAAAACTTTTAGGTAAAAAGCTGATCAACGACAAAAAACAAGCGGCTGAAGAAATCATTAATTTAGTGGGTGGATTACCATTAGCTTTGAGAATTATCGGGACTAATTTACAAGTAAATTCGGTGCGATCGCTACAACAATATGCTATTAACTTACGCAATGAAAAACAACGCCTAGATAATCTCAGATACGATAATATTAATGAACTTAATGTGAGAGCGACCTTTAATCTGAGCTTAGAACAATTACGAAGAAAGAACGAACAAGAAACTATAAACTTCTTTTCATATCTCAGTGTCTGTTATCAAGATGGCTTTTCTAAGTATGCAGCCAAAGCAGCAAGTAAATTTGATAAATTAACAAAAGTAGAGGAACAACTAGGATATTTATGTAGATTTTCATTGCTAAATCACGAAAAAGGGCAAGAACGATATGTATTTCATCCTCTCATTCGAGTTTTTGCTCAAGAAATATTAGAAGCACAACCCACAGAAGCAAACAAAGCTAAAGAAAGACATGCTTTTTTCTATCAAAATTTTATTAAATATAATGATTTAAAACAAAGAGAAATTGCATCTATAGTTTCAACTGAGTTGAATGAAATTATGCGAGTTGCTCAATGGATGCAGCTTGAAGAAATTGCTGATTTTGAATTTAGTCGCCGCCTAATGCCTTTTTTTGAGCAATATGTTTTTTGGCACCAAGCAGTCGATATGATTGCTGGATTCATCCCATTAGCAGACAAGCTTTCAGAATGGGAAGAAATGGTTAATTTACGCATTCAAAAAGCCAAATTTCTATCTCGGCTAGGTGAACACCAACAGGCTTATGAGGTGCTTATTGGTCTTGAAAGTATGCTGGATGGCATCTATCCACCTAAACGGCGTCTGCATTGTGAAGCAATGTGGTTAACTACAAGGGCGGTAGCTTTACAAGGACTGAGTAAATTTTCAGAAGCCATAAAAGATCTAAAACGCGCTGTTGAAATAGAAAAACAAGATGCGGGTAGCCAAAGAGGTTTGTCAAAAGCACTCAATACTCTGGCTGGAGTACTGGAGAAGCAAGAATGCTACGGTGAAGCCATAGAAGCTTTGATGCTTTGTCTTAAGATTGAAGAAGATATAAACAAACAAAGAGACAACCGAAAAGGATTAGCAATTGCATTAACTCGATTGGCGACTGTGCTAGGTCAGCGTGGCAGGTATGATGAAGCCATAAAAGCTTTGATGCGTTGTCTTGAGATTGAAGAAGATATAAACAAGCAAAAAGACAACCGAAAAGGGATAGCAATTACTCTAAATTCTTTGGGCACAAGATTCAGCCAAAATCAAGAATATGAGAAAGCTATTGATTATTTGACGCGCTGTTTAAAAATGAAAGAGGAATTGAAAGACCGAGTGGGTATAGCAATGGCACTCAACAGTTTAAGCGAGGTTATGTATAAGCAAAATGAAAATTTGGATAAGGTGATGACATATCTTCAACGCAGTGCTGAGATTAAAGAACAACTCAATAGTTCAAGCACATTAAACAAATTTATCGATATTTTAGTTAAGGTATTAAAGGCATTTGTAAATCAGGATAGGCGTAATGATGCCTTAGCCTATTGTCAAAATATATTGGCGATTATACCTCAAAACCAACGCCTTCTAACACTGCGCGACGAGTTATCTCGATTCTAGTAAATATCACAATCGGGAGTTTAGTAAGTCAATTTCTGAGATACTAAGCTGTTCCATATATAACTTGCATAATTAGGGCGGGCAAGATGCCCACCCCACAAGAGTTTTATTTAATTTGATTATGTAATTTAGATGTTTTTTAGCTTAAATCATAGCGATCGCTACCCTTAGTCATTAGACCTCTTGCATAAATATTTTTTTTTGTTGGGCTACGCCCCGCTTCTCTACGAGACGCTTCGCGAACGCTAACACGCAGAGGCGCAGCGAAAAGTTCTGTTCGCGTAGCGTATCCATCAGGAGAAGGAGGGTTTCCCTCCGTAGGAAACTTTTCAAGACAGAGACGCAGAGAAGAGAACGCAAAGAAGGACTTTTGCAAGAGGTCTATTAATAATCATTGGCGTGACGCAGATAATATAATACTGATTTAATTACGAATTACGTTAGCGCAGCGTAAAGCCTGCGGCATAGCTTCGCTTAGAGCGAGTCCTCGATAGCGTTAGCGTAAAGCCTACGGCATAGCTTCGCTTAGAGCGACACAGGAGCGTCGCGTCATTACGAATTACGTTAGCGAAGCGGTAGCGAGGTACGAGCGTCAGCGTAAAGCCTGCGGCATAGCTTCGCTTAGAGCGACGCAGGAGCGTCGCGTCATTACGAATTACGAATTAATAAACCGTGTATGCCTACTGCTGTAATTACGCCTCCCAATAATCCCCAAGTGCCGTCTGCAAATACATTAATCCGATGAATAAAGGTGCGATGATAGGCGTACTCTAACTGTCTATCATTAACTTTCCTTTCCTCTACGAGCTTTTCTACATAATTCTCGGCTTTGATCAAGGCTGCGTAATCCAGGTTGAACCAATAGAGCGATATTCCCACCACTGTTAAACCAGGAAAAATCAATGTAATTACTAGGGTTAATTTGCGTAAATTCATACGTACTTAGCCGATAATATACTTTTTTGATGCTGACAAAAGAAGTGCTGCCCCCTTTCCTCTTAGAGAACTTACACAAGATTTTGGGAATAATCTTCATATTGTTTGACAGCCTCGTTTTGCTCAGGCTCATACTATGAGAGCGCTATTCCTTGGAAAAAAGCAGGTTTTTTGTTGTTTATGTATTGCACTATTTATAATGCTGATATCAATATTATCAGTATACGCAAATCCAACAATATCCATTGATACATTGCGGCAACAACAGCAACAAATGAACCAGGAGCGCCAGCAGGTAAAGAAAGAGCGCGATCGCTTGACTAATTTACAAAACGAGGCCCAAAAACGCCTGACAGGTTTGGAGCAAAATCTGCAAACTACAAATAGCTACATTCAAGACAGCGAATTCCGCTTACAACTTGCGACTAAACGCCTCCAAGAGTTAGAAACTGATTTAGCTGTTGCAGAACGTTCCTATGAAGAACGTCAAATAGCGACAGTTGCACGATTGCGATATCTTCAGCGATCGCCAGCAAACCAAGGATGGGCAGTTTTACTACAAAGTCAAAACGTCAGCGATTTTATCAGCCGTCGCCGTCAGTTAAAGCTAGTATATCAAGCAGATCGGCAAATTCTGACCAAACTCAACGCCCAGGCAAACTCGCTTATTAACCAAAAAACTCAAGTAGAACAGCAAAAAAACGAAATTGCTTTGATTCGTCAGCAGTTGCTATCACAAAAAGCCGATTATCAAACCCAGGCGCAATCACAATCGCAAATGATTCAACGCCTCAATAGCGATCGCTTAGCTCTAGAAGCAGCACAAAACCAGCTAGATAAAGATTCACAGAATTTAGCTGTTTTGATTCAACAAAAGGTAGCAGCAAGAGCCAAAGAAGAATTAACCAAGACAAACAGCCGTACCAGCCTCATTATTCGCGGAACTGGCGTGTTCGCATATCCCAGCAACGCATCCACCAGCAGTCCCTTTGGTTGGCGGATACACCCAATCCTCGGCTATCGCCGCTTTCATGCAGGTTTAGATTTTGCCGCTAGTTATGGCAGTACAATTCGAGCCGCCGATTCCGGGACAGTGATTTTTGCTGGGTGGTATGGTGGTTATGGCAGAGCTGTAATCATCGACCACGGTAAAGGTATTACTACACTCTACGGACATAGCAGCGAGTTGTACGTTGCCGATGGACAAGGAGTACAACGGGGACAAGCGATCGCTGCTGTTGGTTCTACAGGTTTATCTACAGGCCCCCACCTACATTTTGAAGTGCGTCGCAATGGTACGCCCGTAAACCCCGCAGATTTTCTGTAGCAGCAAAAGTATGATATAATATCAAGAGCATTAAGGGCGCGTGGCTCAGTGGATAGAGCAACAGATTCCGGTTCTGTGGGTCGGGGGTTCAAATCCCTCCGCGCTCGTTACTTATACAAGACTAACCACAGTAACAAGAGGTCATTTTTTATCAGCTTTCTCTCAACTAATACCATTTTATCCCTAAAACAACTAAATAGGGGTGACTAGCTGACTTGAGAGAAGGTGATCATTTATGCCTATTCGTATAGGTTAGTATTATCAGTTACATAGCCATATTTATAATCCCCTATAAATGCCTGGTAAACCAGAGATTGATCTATTTCTGCCTTTAACGCCTCTATTTTCAGTTTCAGTTTCAGATGCATAAGCCTAAAGCAATGCATTGCCTGTTATAGGGGCTTTTAGCAGCAAATATTAATGTTTATGCGCTAAAAGCTTACATTATGGGTAAATAACTATTGTTATGAGCCTAATTTAATATTCTAGATACGTGTATTCTCTATTATATTTTTTATTTAAGTAAGGCAATACTTAAATGAGAGGTTTAAGTGTAAAGGATAATACCTGTATGTTAGGACTTGACAAAATTACACCAGAAAAAGTTTTAAAAGCTGGACTCATCGGTGCTGGTGCTTGTGCAGCAGCAATAGCGGCTCCTATAGGAGCAGTAGCAGTTGTAGGAATTACGGTTGCCACGGCTGCTACAACTTGGGCTGCTGAGAGTATTGACGATGAACTCAAGGGAAAAAATAAAGATGATGATAAAACAGGAAGCTAGTTATGTCTATTTAAGGTAGCTTCAGCGTACCTAATAATAAACCTAAGACTTTAAGCCTACAGAAGTTAGCAATTTCCTGTAGGTTTTATCTTTTGTAAATTCATAGCCAAACCAGAAAAAAAGTAGGCAAGCAGATAAAATCTACATAACAAGACAGTCCTCTAGTTTTTAAATAGAAGGCTTAACAAAAATAAGATAATATTGCTTCACGTTGCAATTTATTACGACGTCAAGCGTATTAAGCCGCGAGTACACTAATTCAATTAATACCACAATAAGAAAAAATAATCATAATTAGTTAATCTTGTAGGTACAACGCGAGTTAGCGAATTTTGTTTAATATTTGTCATTGCTATTATCGTTAAGTTTAAGTTGAATTGACGCAACCTAGCTATCTTTATCTTTATAAATAGATGACTAACTCTTTCTTTCGATAAGAGATAACCAGGCTTTTCTTAGAATGCGTGGTCAGGTACTATACAGAATATCCTCAGCCCGTTTTTTACCTACCCTTAGCATTCTTGACTATTCAATACCTCAGTTACGTGTTGTCTATTTACTATCCTTAGTTATTGCTTATATCGTAAGCGTTAGTAAAACTCAGGTAATTTAACCTATCCTATTGGGGCTACATAGCCTTACTTATTTCATCTTCTCTGACGTTGTAAATAGCAGCTAGTAACTTGATTGACTTTTCATCAGTACACCTAGCTGTTGAGCGATCGCAACTGCTGACTGTAATGGAATAGCTTGGTTAGTTGACTGTGTTAGTAAATCCAGTGTTGTTTTAGTTGTTTGCCGCTTCTTGTACACTGTGTCATTCATTTTATCTCGATTAAGTAGGGGTTTCTAACTCCCGGAGGGAACAGGAAATAGGAAAAACTGTTAAGAGTTCCCTATTTTCTGTTTGCTTCTTTGATAAGAAACACTAAGAGCTGATTCGTAAAGAAAATCTAAAGAGAACAGAGCCTCAGTTTACTCAGGCTATAGGCTAAATCAATAACACTTATGTTCTTGTCGATGAGCCGTCTACCAGCGATTGAAAATCTGCACCGCAAGCCCTATCCAAGTGATTTAAGCGATGCCGAATGGTTAATCCTCAAGCCTCTTCTACCAAAACCCAAAGGATTTGGGCATCCTATAGAAGTAGATTTACGAGAAATTCTCAATGCGATTTTCTACGTACAACGAACTGGATGTCAATGGAAAATGTTACCTCATGACCTTCCACCGTACACAACAGTGTACGGATACTTTCAAAAATGGCAACGCAAAGGCATCTGGCAGAAAGTTCACGACCAAGTACGTCATCAACTGCGACAAGATTTAGGGCGAGATGAACACTCTACTGTGGCGATCGCAGATTCTCAATCTGTGAAGACAACAGAAAAAAAGGAGCCAGTGCGTTGGGCGGCTTCGCCGACTTGAAGCAACTGGCGTGGGAGGTCTACGGTTTTGATGGTGGTAAAAAGGTTAAAGGGCGTAAGCGCCATATAGTTGTAGATTCTCAAGGTTTGTTGATCGGTGTTTTAGTGACCGAAGCCAATGCCTCGGAGCGTTTAGGAGCTGTAATTGTCCTAGACGAAGCTATTGAGGAATTGTCCAAATTAGAAGTTGTTTGGGTAGATCAGGGCTATTCGGGCGATAACTTTGCTCAAGCCGTTAAACAAGTTTGTGGACAACAGGTTCGAGTCGAGGTGATTCAAAGGAACTCGAAAACATTTGAGCGACTGCCGAAACGATGGATTGTAGAACGTACATTCGGCTGGCTCAATCGATTTCGGCGTTTGAGTAAGGATTATGAATTATATACAGAGTTAAGTGAAGCTATGATTTATGGTTCATTAATTCGTTTAATGATAAAACGAATGGTATCTTAAGCTTTTGTTTACGAATCAGCTCTTAATTTATGCTACATAGACCTATTCAAGGAGATGCAACATCTATCTCTTCTAAATTCTTCGCTTTATTAATAGGGATTGATTTATATCTACCAAACACATTGCCATCGGGTTCTTCCTACAATAGCCTTGAGGGGTGCGTGCGCGATATTAACCATGTTGCATCTTTCTTACAAAATACGCTGCAAGTTCCTCAAGCACAGATTTTTAAATTAACGGCTTCTAACTTTGATGGTTTCAACGAGCTAAAAGAACCTGCAAATCAGTTACCAACCTATGAAAATATCGTCGCCAAATTTCAGGAACTTACTGATTTAGCTCAACCTCAAGACCAAGTATACATTCACTACTCTGGTCATGGTGGACGTGCAGTAACAATTTATCCAGAACTTAAGGGAAACTCCGGTGTAGATGAAGCACTTGTTCCTATGAATATTGGCAATTCAGAAGCTCGCTATATTCGCGATTTGGAAATAGCAAAACTTCTACAAAATATGGTGGATAAGGGGTTAGTTGTCACAGTGGTGCTAGATAGCTGCCATTCTGGAGGAGCAACAAGAGGAGGAGTAAATGACTCTGGTATTCGCGGTTTGAATAAGAACGTTGTAGATACAACGCCACGTTCTCAAGTAAGCCTGATAGCGTCGGCTGAGGAGTTGATGCAAAACTGGCTCACGTTAACACAGGGACAACAAAAAACTCGCAATGTTACCGTCACGAGCGGTTGGTTGCCTGAACCTAAAGGTTATGTTTTATTGGCTGCTTGCCGGGATAATGAGTATGCCTATGAATATGCTTTCAATGGCACAGAACGTAACGGCGCACTGACCTATTGGCTACTAGACTCTCTGCAAAAGCTGGGAGGTGAAGTTACTTATAAAGTACTCTATGACCGCATTCTTGCTAAGGTAAACAGTCAGTTTGAACGACAAACACCCATGTTGCAAGGCGAGGGGCATCGTATTGTCTTCAGCGGTCAATCTATCACTTCCCAGTCTGCTGTCATCGTTAAGCAAGTAGATGTAGCCAAAAATCGGGTGCTGTTGCAAGCAGGCGCTGCACAAGGTTTATGTCAGGGCGCAGAGTTTGCTGTCTATAAATTGGGCACAACTGATTTTACTCAGATTCATCAGCGAGTTGCACTAGTAAAGATTGTAGAAGTGCGTGCAGAAGCATCGTGGGCTGAGATGACAAAACTTCTGGTTGAAGATCATGCTCAAGGTACAATTCGTTCAATTGTTCAGCCTCCGAAAACTCTGAGTGCAGGAATTATTCAAGATGGCGCTCCCGCCTTATTGCTGTCTCCGGGTGTTAAGCTTGTTCGTAAGATACGCCTGTTACCTGCCGCAGAAAATCAACTATCTCCAGATATAGATGTGACAGTTGCGTTGACAGCGCTCAAAATTACTAAGGAAACTGTACAGGGTAATGCCTGGTTAGAATTTTTGTCTTTTGATGAACTGAGTGATGAACCTGTTAGCTATCAGGTGTCTGTGAATGGACAAGGTGAGTATGAAATCCTTGATGCAGGTGGGGAATTAATTAATTTGCGACCCTCGTTAAAAATAGGTGCGCCCAATGCTGCCAGTAGTGTAGTCGATCGCTTGGTACATCTGTCAAAATATCAAGCAACTTTACAGCTTGATAATAACGACTGGTTATCCTCTTTAGTAGGAAAACTGCAAGTTGAATTATGCCAACCTGGAGAAAATCGTAGTGAATTATTACCTTTTAATCTGAATGGCAACCTTCCCATCCTCAATGTTGATGAATATGCAGTCTTACGTATCCGTAATCGCTCCTCTCAAGTTCTCAATATTACTGTAATGGCAATTCAGCCTGATTGGAGTATCTGCCAGCTACACCCAGAGGGTGCAGCTTATTTTGAACCCCTAGACCCAAAACAGGAGAAATTAGTCCGCATACATACAAATCTTCCAGAGGGATATCAAGAAGGTGTGGATGTTCTCAAGGTTTTTGCAACTGTTGGTGCAACTAATTTTCGCATTTTAGAACTACCAGCATTAGATAAACCTCGTAAGGGAATACAGGTAAACAGAGCAACTAACCCTCTGGAAGAATTATTCGCGGCTGTTGCTGGTGAGCAACCCCCAAGCAGAAATATTAGCGTTGCGGCTTATTTGAGTGATAAATGGACAACGGAACAGGTGCAACTGGTTGTGAAACGCTTGTAGAACCTCATTCAACCTTACTCTTATCCGGCGATTCTGGTTTTCTGCCTGCGTTACGCACATTCATGATTTTGCCGAGTAAATCAAACCAAAAAGGCGCACCCATTGCGATCGCAATTCCAGTTAACATCCAGCCAGTGAGCATTGTCAAGAAATTGAAAATAGGTAATCCCTGTATTTGCAGAGTTTGCCAACCCAGTTGTTCTTTTAAATGTCCTTCAGTCCAACCAATCGGCAAAGTGACATCATTCAAAATCTGATTGGGGTCTATACTATCTAAGTCTGAATTACTAGATTTCTGCGGTGCTACTTCTGCTGCTCTATAAATAAGTGCTTCTCGCAATACCGTATCTTTTGACAGACGGCTGATGATATGAAATGTATCTGCATTCGCACTTAAAGCCAGTCCAAACCCAAGCAAAAGTGCTACTCCTTTGGCGTTGCGTTTATAAACCCCTGATGCTCTCGCCATTGAGCTATCAAAGGCGTTTTCGATTTCTCGTCTCAATGTCAAAATCCCTTCTTCTGTAGATTCAATTCTTGCCTGGGCACGCTTGGATAAAACGGCAATATTTTCTACAACTGAGTCGGGTAAGCTATCAATTAAATTTTGAAATCCTTTGTGAGTTTCGCTGTCTTTATCTTTAATTGCTTCGCTAATTTCTGTGTAAACTGCACTACCTCTCTTGACTGATTCGACAACTTCATTCAAATTAGGCCGTAACCCTCCCAATAAAATCGCCTGTTCAATGTCATCAAAAACATCTTGTCTGATAAATTTTAATTGCCGCAAGGTTTTTTCCAGTAAATCAGATTGGGGCATAGATGTTTGGAAAATATCTAAATATCTATCTAAACTTTCTGACATGCGTTTAATACTGGTATTCAAACTGGCTTTTTTTTGATTAAAATTCCAAGTTATTTGTTCAAAATCAGCGCGAAGTTCCGCAAATTCCTGGAAAAGGGTATTAAAGAATGTTGTAAAGTATTCATCATAATTTGTTTGTTCCTGCAATTTAAGCAAAATATTTTCGATTTCAGTTAAGCGTTCATTCTTAAACTTTTCTAGTCTGACTTCAGATAGCTTCTGCACCAATGCAGGAAGTTGTAATGTTTCCATGAGAGTCGTAGCAAAAATATCCGCTGGGATATAAGAAGGGGCACTATGCTTTTTTTCTCCAAAAGCAGTTTCTTTTTGATCAACTCTCGATAGTGCCGTTTTTAAGGAACGATATAATGAGCCTATAGCCCAAGTTAATTTTCGCGGTAAAGTTACAAAAAATCCTTTAGCTTCTTGGTTAATATTTCTTACCAGAGGATTAGAGTAAATTTTATTTGCTAGCTCGAGTACCCTAGTTTCTTCTGAGTGTTCAGCATCACCAGCTAAAAGAATTTCAATAGATTTTTTTAAGTGTTCTGCACGCCATTGAAACACTGTGGCAATCAGTTCCTGAATTTCGGAGGCTAGCAAACTAAAAATTAAGTAGATAAAAATCAAACCTAGCGCTACATCTAAAATCAAAGGTAGGTTCATTACTATATCTCCAATGGGTAATTAATGATTTTTTTGCTTGTAATATTTGTATCATTTAACCGCATAAATACTTGTTAAATAAGTTGAAAATAACTAAAATAAATTTTTCAAAAATTAGCACTAATTAGAAAAAATTGAGTTAATGTTGGAAACTAGCAATTGCTAACAACACAGTTTGTAACTGGGTGGCAACATTGGAGATTCGCTCTGGTCTCTACGGAATCAAACCAGCAAGTAAAATGATGATCATAGAATATGCAAGAAGGAAGCTTTATTTGGGGTCATCTAGAAAAACAGCATCGCACGGCTGAAAAATGGATTGATGGGGTATGGCTAATAATGCTGCTTGTGGCAGCAGTGTTATTATTTAGCATCAATCTAGGAGGGTTGCCGCTGCGAGACTGGGATGAAGGCACTGTCGCACAAATCGCCCGTGAGATTTGGCGTGCCCCAGAAGGTTCTATGCGTTGGCTTTACCCAACGCTAGGAGGTGAACCTTATCACAATAAGCCGCCCCTGATGCATTTGCTAATTGCTTGGGTTTATGCTTTAAAAGGCGTGAATGAATGGACAACACGCTTACCTGGAGCAGTTTTAACAGCAGCTTCTGTGCCTTTGCTGTATTGCATTGGCCGAGAAATATTTCGCCAACGTTGGGCGGCTGTTTATAGCGCCTTAATTTACCTGACAATGCTACCTGTGGTACGTCATGGGCGCATGGCGATGTTAGACGGGGCGGTGGTCAGTTTTTTGATGGTGATGATGTTGTGTGTCTTGCGATCGCGTCGAGATTTACGTTATTGTCTTGGTGTTGGCATCGGTTTTGGTTTAATTTGCCTGACTCAAGGTTTAGTAGGTGGATTGTTAGGTGCGATCGCAATCATATTTCTATTTTGGGATACACCACGACTACTCACTAGTTATTATTTTTGGATCGCAATCTGCATCGGCATTTTACCAGTGGCTGGTTGGTATGGTGCCCAACTGTTGCATTATGGTTACAGTTTCGCGGAAGTTGGGCTAATCAATCAATCACTAAATCGCATTGGTACAGTTATCCCAAGAAATTCTCAGCCACCTTGGTATTATGTCATCGAAATTCTCAAATACACATGGCCTTGGCTAGTCTTTTTACCACAGACAATCGCTTTAACCTGGGAAAACCGCAACCTCAGCTGGGCAAAACTGATTATGGTGTGGAGTGGTGTTTATTTACTGGTAATTTCCCTCATCGGCACCAAATTTTCTGGGTATCTAATTCCGATTTATCCCAGTCTAGCTTTAGCTTTTGGTATCCAACTTACAGAGACTGAAAATTTACCCTTGTTATCAGCTTATCCCCGTACTTGGGTAGCTGGTTTTGCCATCTTGGCTGTGGTTGCTTCCGCTGGCAGTATTTATTTCAGTTGGGGTACAGCACCAAAAACAGACTTAAATCTGATTTTTGCTGCCGCAGCTTTAACAATGACTTTAGCCGCAATTTTGGCTGAACGAGGCGATGGGCAATTTCTCAAGATTTTGTTTTGGGGAAGTTATATTTCGCTAATGTTGTTGATGAAATCTAACTACTGGGTTTGGGAGTTATGGGAAGCGTATCCAGTTAAACCAGTTGCCGCGATGATAGTGCGAGCAAATCCAGCCGTAAAAAAGATTTACACATCTTTTCCTCAGCATCGACCTTCACTAGATTTTTATAGCGATCGCACCATCATCCCCGCATCCACTGGCGAACTACAATATTATTGGCACTACAGCGGGCAACCCTACTTTTTACTGAATGCATCTGATTTCCACAGTCTCCAACTAGAATCGATGAAGCTAGTAGACCAAGCTGAAGGTTGGAAATTGATTACAAAAGATACCAACCGTTTGTAACTGACACAGAGGCACGGTGAGACAGCGAGTAAAGGAGGGTTTCTAACGCCAGTCGCTCATGGGGGAAACCCGCCCACGGGGGTGGCTCCCCAAGACCGCGCTGGCTCCTTTGCAGCGTCAAGCCTACGGCATAGCTTCGCAAAGAGCGACGTTCGCGCAGCGTCTTTGTCAGGAGAAGGGGAACGCAGGGATGCACAGATTTTAATGATAAGTGATTAGTCGGGCATGATTTGACCGAAGAAGTAGAGGGCAGGGGACACTCTTATGGGTAGGTTTTTTAGATTTCGCGTTTTGGTTGACGCGCTTACGCGCTTACGCGGTGAGACAGCGAGTAAAGGAGGGTTTCCCTCCGCAGGCGACTGCGTTAGCGAGCTTGCGAGCGTCACCCGAAGGGGGACGCAAAGAAAGATTTCGGAACGAAAAAATAGGTTTTTTCAGACTGAATATGAAAAACCTACCCTTGAAAGGGCAGGGGACAGGGGAAAGAATTGTAGACCACTTTTAGATTTCGCTAATTACCATTAAGCTAATAATCATTCAAATTGCATCCCCGCGTCTCCCCTTAAGCGCGTCCTCCGAAGTTTGCTCAACGGGGGGAACCCCCGCACGCAACTTCTCTCCGCGTCTTTCTGAGGCAAAGGATTATGCAAGTTAAAGGCAGATTAGCTTACCCAATCCCTAATCCCCAGTCCCTTTTGCTTAATATTTTGTAACTTAGAAAATAGCGATCGCTCTTGCCTTTGAAGGATGAAATCACCTCAGTACCATAGGAGCGATCGCACTCAAATATCTAAACATTTATTACTGAAGGCTGAAGGCAAATAGTTGCTCAAGGTTTATTTTGGAAACAGAGGATGAATCTAAACAAAGCCTAGATAGCAAGCAGAATTCGTTGAAAATACTTGATGTTGATGAGAAGGGGAAACAAAGTTAACTAGTATTGATTTAGTAGTGAATGCGTTCGCCCTTGACGTTGCAAGGCGATCGTTATTTTCTTTACAATTCTTTATTTAATAATTTCATTTTTAATATAAAAATGTTTTTAGTCATCATTTATGATTGTTACTCTCTTTACAGTTCTTAAATATTGACTGTTTTAAGTAAAGTTTATTGTCTTTTAATTGGAATGACCACTATACGGCTGTTAGGCTTTTAACTAAGCAAAGCAATCTTTGATCTGACATTTCACACTCTTGATTGCTTTACTAAAGTTTAGCAATATATAGCGCTAGCATTAATTTTTATAGAGATTCAGTTAGCTTAATTAAGACTTTAGAAAGAGATTTATATCAATCAATTAACTACACAAATTCAGCAAGCCGAGTTCCCGAATCAGATGATGAATCATTACTCTATTAAATGGATTGAAGCATGGTGTCAAGAAAATGGCTGGACAGATTTATTTGTTGAGCGGCGTAACAACTATTGGGCTTTTCCTCCGGGAGGAGTAATGCCTGAACCGATTCCAGTTAACGTTCTCAGAACAATTAAAGCTGAGAATGGATTAACTGTTGAAGAAAGGTTATGGTCGATGTCAGCCGTAATTGGAACCATCCTAGCTGTTCTTTCTGCTTTCTGGCTTCAATCTCCAATGCCGTTAGTTTTTGCTTTTGCTTTTAATGCAGTTACGGTAGCTCAATTTGAACTTGAAGATGCCTAAATTATGCTTTTAGGCACTATTTAAAAACTGCTCTTGTTTGTGACTTTCAGCAAGAGCAGTTTTTAATTGACCTACTCCCTACCTACGCAAATAATTTCATGAATCAAGTCAGATTCCTATATGTTTTGGGTTATTGATGGGCGATACTGGATTTGAACCAGTGACCCCATCCGTGTGAAGGATGTGCGCTACCACTGTGCTAATCGCCCAAGGTTAATTAATATATCATGCCTAACAAGGAACCACAATCAAAATTAGATTAATTACGAATTACGTTAGCGCAGCGTTAGCGGTAGCGCAGCGTTAGCGAGGTACGAGCGTCCGAAGGAGCGTCATTACGAATTACGAATTACGAATTACGAATTACGAATTACG
The DNA here is from genome assembly GCA_019359515.1 of Desmonostoc vinosum HA7617-LM4. Classification (GTDB taxonomy): domain Bacteria; phylum Cyanobacteriota; class Cyanobacteriia; order Cyanobacteriales; family Nostocaceae; genus Desmonostoc; species Desmonostoc vinosum. Next base: position 220,303 of record JAHHHC010000007.1, read on the forward strand.
AATTACGAATTATTTAATCTCCTTGAGGATAATCATCCCAGAGAGTTGTTATTTCTCGTAAACTCTGGTGATTGCCGTTACCTAAAATTAAATGGTCTAATAAGGGAATACCTAAAAACTGTGATCCTGCTAATAACTGGCGTGTCAATTCTATATCTTCCTGACTAGGTTCAATGTTACCAGAGGGATGATTATGAGCAACTATTGCCCGCGTTGCACCTTGACGGAGAATTTCTCGAAAAATTTCTCGTGGAGAAGCTAAAGTTTCGGTTGCTGTGCCAATGGTAATTACTTGTGTACCTAGCAAGCGATTTTTGACATCCAATAGCAACACAGCAAAACGTTCTTGAGTTTGCCACATTAAATCTTGACTGAAAGCAGCAGCAGCAGTAATTGGGCTATCAATTAGTGTTCTGTCTAGGGGACGAGATTGAAAGGCGCGTTTTCCCAATTCAATTGCGGCTAGGATAGTTGTCGCTTTCGCTGGGCCAATACCAGGAATTTGCATTAACTCTGCCGGGGTGACTTCTCGTAGAACTGCCAAAGGGTCACGCTGATGTTTGCTCAATTCACTGAGGATATATTGTCCCAAACCTACAGCAGACAGTTTTCCCGGCCCTTGACCAGTACCTAGAAGAATTGCTATCAACTCGGCCGTCGCTAATATTTTGGGGCCATGATTCATTAATCGCTCACGCGGACGCTCATTTGTAGGAATGTCGGCAATTCTGAGGCAATAGGACATATAACTAAGAGAATAGTCGCCGTAGTTGAAACTATCTTTAGTTATCCCTTGTTTGCTCTCTCAATTATCCTGATCTGACAAAATCTTTAATCTTTGCAGATTTTCTTTTTTGGCACATCTTACCTTCACAGTAATCAGAGTAACCAGCAAAAATAATAAAGTGCTTTTTTATACAATATTTGCACGCAATTAGTGAATATTAAAAAACCAGTAGTTCATCTCATTAAATTTGAGTGGTTAACGGTGATTTAGATCCCCGACTTTTGGAAAAAGTCGAGGATCTCGTATTACCCTGCAAAATTAATGGGACAGACCACTAGCTTCCCAATTGTCTCAAGCGTTCATACCTAGCAAAAATATCATTTGTGATCTTAGCTGCTGTTGGATTATGGCTTGCTAGACACAAAGCATAAAGTACTGAATTGGTTGAGTTTTTCATCAGAACTGGTTTACTAACATGCGGAAAAAGCGATCGCAATTGCTGTGCATATAAGCTTGCTAACCATTCAGATCTGATAGTTTCACGACTTAAAGCAGGCTCTTGATCTGCAAATAAACTTAGTTGAACAGGTGGTTGGTATATCTGATCAATCCAATTAGTGCTACCCATCACCTTGCTCAATTGTTCTATTATTTCTGACTCTGGAGGTTGATCTCTAGGAAGCAGACGAGTAACCCCCATTAAGGAGAAATTAATGAAGATATCACAAGTTTTGGTGTTTGCCAATTCCTTTACAGTTTCCCAATCAATTTGTAATCCATAAGGATCTAAAAAGACAAATGCTCGTGTTTTTGAAGTGTAAGGAATTCGCGGAACTATTTCGTCACACAAAACTTTGTTAGAGTTTCCCTGACGTATCTCAATTGCACAATCTGGGAACTCTTGACGAAGTTCTTGTACACGCTCTATACGTCGTGGTGAAATATCTATAAACCAGTAAGCATCGAATTTGGGTTCTGTTTGTAAAGCACGTAAAGGAGAACCATCAATATATCGCTGCTCATCTTCTTTAGCTCTCGGTCTAATAGATCCAGCAAAAGCATCAACGTAATAATAAGCTCTAAGCCAACTTTTTTTCTGCTCATTCATAATCACAGAGTAAGCCTTGAGATATTTTGCTAATAGGTCTAACTTTTCTTCAGACCAACGTCCGATGATGTCTTCACCCTCATTCCCAAGCCGACTCATTATCAACTCTCTATTATTTAGTAGAAATTACATACCTTTGTTGTAACTCATGTAACTTCGGCTGCCCAGGAAATCTTTTCTGCCATTTAATTATATGCTCTTGCCAAGCTGTTGGCATTTCTTCCCAAGTGCGTCCATCTAAGGTTCTGCCACCAGCTTTTGAATATTTCCCTCCCCACTGTTTGAAGAAGAAGGCAACCTCTGCTTCTCGTGTTTGCTGCAAAATCTCGCGAACCCATTCTGGTTTTACAGGTCTATAGTTATATCCAGACTCACCACCTGCAATGACCCAATGAATATTTTGCAAATCTAAACTCAGCGAACCTAGCAAAGGTTCACATGAAAGAAAACGAACTATTGCTGGTACTTGTCGCAAAGCATCTACTCTACTGGTATATCGTTGGCTTTCTACTGATACACCTATCCAGATATTTTCATACCATTCCAGTTGAGAAGCCAAATCTATTAAACGTTGATCTCGCTTTGTCAATATCTGATAAACGTGCCAGGGAGTTTCTCGCATAACGCTAAAAATCTCTTTTATGAAGTCAAGTGGCACATCTTCATGAAAAAGGTCACTCATTGAGTTAACAAAAATGCGACTGGGAGTACGCCATCGCTTTGGTTGTTCTAATCGTTCTGGATGTAGCGTTAACTTAAAGCCTTTGGGAAAATTTTGAGGGAAACGTTCAGTGAGTGCTTCAGCGTAGCAATGGCGACAACCCGGACTTACTTTGTCACAACCAGTAGTGGGATTCCAAGTTTTATCTGTCCATTCAATACCAGTTTGAGTGCTTGACATTCCGGTAATGTATACCTTTTCGGGCTAGTCGTAACAATAGTATAGTACAAAAGATCTATATGTACCTGAGTTTATATGTCATGTTGATTTGAAAGTTATCTGAACACTACTGATAGCCTTGTGTCGCCTTCAGCATATGATAGGTGATGATCAACTGGGTGAGGGCGAGAGGGTAACTTTGGAGGATTTCGCCAGTTGTACCAGCAACTTTGCCTAATTCTGGGTTACTTTCGCGATCGCAAATATTTTTTAAGTAGGGCATATCAGAACACATAATATGCTCTAGCTTATTTACCTGGTCTAGGGTAGCATGACCGTCCACTTCTAAGACATCCACGGGTTTACCCATATCTCGGTCTAATCCCAGACGAATCGCTGATTCAAAACTACCATTGTCGGAGCGGAAAATCTGAGTAAAATCTGGGTGGGGAATTGTCGGCCGCAGTACCAGACGGACATTTAAATGTCCGTTAGTTTCATCTATTTGACCATTGGGGGGATAGAAACTCACCACTATATCTGACCATTGTCGCTGCGGACGGATAAATTGCTCTGAGTCTGGTTCGCGTTTTTCTAGTTCTACTAGTACCTGTTCTTCGGTATAACCCCGCTTTTGTGTATCGCGTTTCACTTTCCACTTAGCGCGTAGGGGTTCTGGTGGGGCGAGGTAAACCTTAACGTCATAGGAGTCACGAGCGCCACGGGTAGAATAACCGAGTAATCCCTCAATAATGACGAATTTGTTGGGCTTGATGTACTGGGGCGGATCGAATGTACCAGTTTTATGGCTGTAAACTGGTTTGAGAATAGGCTGTCCTGTGCGTAGCAGCGATAAGTGCTGCTGCATAATATCTAAATGATTGCAGTCGGGGTGGAGAGCAGTGATACCAATTTCCGCACGTTGTTGGCGATCGTAACGATGGTAATCATCTGTGCAGATGAGCGTAACATTTTCTGGGCCAAGTACCTGGGCAATTCCCTTAGTCAGTGTTGTTTTTCCAGCTGCGCTGTCGCCGACAATCCCAAGAATTATTGGACGGCTCATCATACCCCCCTGACGTGAGTAAGTCTAGTAATCAATTTTTTAGACAATATTTTTAATTCTAGAGGGGATTAGCTGAGTAACTCAAGCAAGTACTTGGTCTGCAACATCTCTACACATAGAACATCTGTATGCTGAGTAGGGAGTGGGGAGTCAAGAAAACTACTCAGTATGTGTATACTTGATTAGAGCAAGCTACGCATGGCGTCCCACAGGTAAGGATGGGCTGTTTCTTAACTCGGAACTTAGTACTCGCAACTCAGTACTCTTAATGCATCCTTGGGAAATATACTTTTTCAGTAGCCCCTTTAAACAGCTTCTTGTTGATGCAGTTTATCGATATTCTGCTCCCAATTCTGCCCATCAAAAGGTACTATCTCGAAATTAGATACCACATTATTATCTAAACAGCGGATATTAACATCAATACAATCTGGATGACTGCGTGGGATATAAAAAGAGTGAATTCCACAAACGCGGCAAAATTTATGTTGGGCAATACCTGTGTTAAATGTGTAGGTTGTTAACATATCTCCACCTTGTAACAAGGTGAATTGCTCTTGAGGCACAATTAAATGGAGAAAGCCCTTTTTGTTGCAAATCGAGCAGTTACAATCATCGGCTTTGTGTTTATCAACTACTACTTGAAACCGCACTGCACCACAGTGGCATCCACCATTATAGACAACTAGTTCATGAAGATTTAATGTCATATGAATTTATTTAACGTGGCTCTAGTTTAGAAACTCGCTGTTCTAATTTATTGACTTGTTGTTTTAATTCCACCACTAAAGTTGCTAAGTTGTCAAACATGCGATCGCGTTCTTGCTGTGATAGATTGCGTCCACTTTGTCGCGGTGTCAGTGTTGTTCTTGGGGATGAAGAACGGCGATTTGGATATTGGGATTCTATCTGATTTAACCGCAACTCTATACGATTCAAGTCCACTTCTAAATTATTGATGCGAGAATCTACTCGTTGCGACAACGCTGTTTTTGGAAATAACCCAATTGAAATAATTATTACTAGCATCCCAGCTAGTAATAGCATCCTAATTTTTTTCATATGGACTTCTTTTATCAATCTTGTTTTACCGGGCTTCGCTAACACGCAGAAGCGCACAGAAAGAGTTAAAAATAGGGACTTTTATAAGAGGTGCAAGAGGTCTATTACACAAAAAACTATAAAATATCTCTCTCGCATTCCCTATTCCCCATTCACCAAAATTTATCCAGGTTGTAAGTTATAAAATAACCTCTGCCAATCGGTAGAGTTAACAATATTTTCTCCCTCTTTTACCTCAAATGTCACATTAGATGCTCTTTTTTGTTTTAGCGCTTGTATACAGAGTTCTGCTACATCCTCGCGGCTAATTTTGCCTCTGATATTATCACCTTGCTCAAAGACTAATTCTTTGCTGCCTGCTTCTTCAGTTAAAGCGCAAGGTCTAATAATTGTGTAAGGAATACCACTTGATCTTAAACTATCTTCTCCCTTCAGTTTCCATGTCAAAATACCTCCTAATTGGTCATTTAATCTCACTGCTGGTGGTTCTTCATCTAAATTAATCCCTGGTCGTCCGGGACGAGTTACACCTGCTGAACTGACAAGGACAAACTGTGGTAAATTTACCCCGCCATACGCTTTAACTGTTTCTACTTGTAAAGCAAAATTACCAGGAGAAAAGTGAGGATTTAAGGCGTTATCATATTCAAATTTGCTCAACATTAATTGAAATGAGCGAATTTTACTAGAATCAATCTTAGGAGCATCTTTGACAGTTTTGGCTCGAAATACAGGAGTTAAATCTGTGAAGGGAACGCGTACATTGATCCAGGTGTCTGCTACTGTATCGAAAGAATAACTATAACCAACTCCATCCCATTGTGATTCTGTGCGGAGAAAGATTTTATAGCGCTTACCATCGCCTTTAAGACGTAATTCTACACCTTCATAGCCAGATAAGTTGAATGGTGGGTCAAAATTCTTAGTTCTGATAGAAGCAAATCCACCAGAGTTGGCTGTGGAAACATTACCAGCAAATAAAGCTGTATTTTCTACTAGTTGGATATTACTAGCACTCACGCCACCCATCACAACATCATCTAAAGCTCCCCAGATATTTTTTAATTCTACAGATGGATTTTTAAAATCAAATATTAGTTTTTCATCAGCTTTTGGTAGATATTTTGTTGCTGCTTCTACCAAATTTTTCACACCCTGATATTCTACATTTTCTGGGGTATCGCCGACTATTTCGGGTTGATAAAATTTGACTCCTTGGTAATATTTAGCTCTATCTGCTGTGTCTCCTTCAACAGGTTGTACGCGCACTGCTGTACAACAAATTACAGCTTGAATATTAGCCATAACTACAGAATTAAGAGTTTCTGGTTTCGTGATATCCGCAACAACTAAGTCAACATTATTACCCAAAATTGACCGTGCTTTGTCAATATTTCGCACCAGTGCCCGAACTTTGTAACCCTGTTCTAGTAATCGCTGCACCACTCGTTTACCAACACCACCTGTCGCACCTGCTACTAAGATTACAGCCATATTTCTTCCTCCATTGGGTATATTTCGATCATCTATAGGACGACCTTGAATTAATTGTTGTACCCAGTTCAAAAAAGGAATTACCTCAAAGTAAGTCAAGGTTTCGATAAACCTGCCTAAGTCCCATTGAGAACGATTTTTGTCATTCACGATCGCGTCCTCACTACTTCCTTTAGTCTAACTTATCGCAGGGAACAGGGTTGAAGTTTTTTCTTTAGGAAAAATAATGCAGGTTTAAAACCCCGCCTATTGTGGGCAGCTGACTTATTATTGTTTTCTGTGATCTTTCATTCGCAATCTCATTGTTTCAGCAGTGTAAAAAACGGCAGACGCTGCCAATATTATTAAACTAAATTGTGGCAGATCATCTAAATATTTACCGTTCAACAATAGGTTAATTCCAGCTATAAGAAACGCAGCGATTACCAAAATATCCTGACGCTTAAAAAGCTGAGGACGCACAAAAGGCAAAACACATAAAGCTATTGCTGCAATTATTAAGATATTACCAACAAGTATGGTTGAGTTTTTCATTATTCAAATAGTAATTAATATCCTTGCCCAAAAGAGCATCATCTTAAATATCTAAACAAAACTAATTACACACCTTATTTTCCTATTCCCACTTACCTCATACCTCGTAAGCGGATACATTCTGCTGCTGAGAAAAGACCTACTCCTGCGAGTAAGAATTGACTAAGTTGGATTTCTGGCTTCACATACTGGTTTTGAAATAAGAGTAAAATACCACAGATACAAAACATCACAGCAAAAATAGCATCATAATCTCGTGCCACATTAGAGTACCAAGAACGCAGAAAAAATAAACCTGCTCCGAAAGTGACTAAACCAACACCTAGTAAAATTATCCAAGTAGTTGATTTAAAGAAAAATAATCCAGCTGCGCCAATAAATGGAATGAATCTAATCACAGCTAACGCTTTGTTGAGAGAAGACAGTGATGTAGGTGGTGGGGAAAAGTCTAATGGTTGAGAAACAGATGATGTTGACTGCGTAGCGAAAGCACTACCCATCGGCGGAATTGATGGTTGAGTTGTGGGGAAGGGGTTGAGTAATTCTTGGAGATCTTGTAAAACTTCTGTAGTAGATTGATAGCGATCGCGGTGGTGATAACGCACCATTTTTTCTATAATTGCCGCTAATCGTGGGGAAATCTGGACTTGATTTTGCCATACCAATTCGCCAGTCTGAGGATTTTCTTCTAATTGCGTGGGTAACACTCCTGTTAATATTTGGATGGCAATCATTCCTAACGCGTAAATATCGCTATTTTGGCGTGGTTTACCTTGTGCCTGTTCCGCTGGCATATAGCCGGGAGTACCAATAGCAACTGTTGCTACCTGACTAGGAGATGATGCTACTTGCGTTTGCATTTGTTTAACCGCACCAAAATCAATCAGCACTAATTTGCCATCAGCGTCTCGTCTAATCAGATTATCAGGTTTAATATCACGATGAATTGCCCCATATTGGTGAACAAAAACCAAAACATTTAAAATATCCTGTAGCATTTGAATGATTTGGTTTTCACTCCAGCGTTGATTAACTCGCATTTCGGCGCTAAGTGGATGCCCAACAATCAACTCTTGTACTAAGCAAAATTCTTGATTTTCTTCAAAATAAGCTAACAGACGAGGAATTTGGTCGTGGTTGCCCAATTGTTCTAAAATTTCTGCTTCACTATTAAATAGGCGTCGGGCAACTTGTAAATAGTATGGTTCAGAAATCGCAGGTTTGAGTAATTTAAGAACACACTTCGGGTTTCCGGGACGGCGGGTATCTTCGGCAATGTATGTTTCTCCAAATCCTCCCGCACTCAAAACTTGGATAACTTTGTAACGTCCATCTAATAGCTTTCCTAGCATGGTGTGGCTAATGCAAGTGTTTTTGTACATCTTGCTACATGATAACGGAACAGTTGCTGACATCTGTCTTGAAAATGGGGAGTAGGGAGTAGGGAGTGGGGAGTGGGGAGTGGGGAACAGAGAAACAAAATATGTAATTAATTTTGTTTAGCTACTTATGTGGCTGTTCATGCAAGAATTGTGGTGTCGTTTGGTCATTAGTTATGTGTCATCCAAAAGATGACTCAATTGACACTCCCCGCAGCTATTGCCGAGGGGATTCTAATTTCATCCTAGTTACTTGCTCTACCAGGTTTTCACCAAGCAAAATAGCTATCTGCACGGCGCACCAATCTAACGCGTTTAATTGATTTAACAGAATAGGTTTGAATATCCCATTTTCCCAACAATTTTAACTCTCCAATACCTTTTTTATCAGTAATGGTAATGCGTCTTTTTATTGGGTTTAGTTTCCATCCTGATGTCTTGTATTCAACAGAACGGTTGTCATGTTGAAATCTTGGATATCCTGTCTTGGAAAATCGCTCCACTTGGGGAGCCACCCCTTTGGACGGGTTCCCCGGCTTGAAGGGAGTGGCGTGAAACCCCAAGACCGCGTTTTCCGCTTTCTTGCCCAATACTTTTTTCTTACAATTTTCGTAAAACCTTGATATTGCTAACCATGCTCTTTCGGCTGATGATTGTACTGCCATAGAATTGAGGTTAGCCACAAATTTAAATTCATTGCGTAGTTCTGTTGAATATTTGTTAAGCGCAAATCTATCAATTTTCATTTCTTTCGGCGCATCCATCCAATATCTCAAACACTTATTTCTAATGAATTGAGTGGTTTTGATGGCTTCCTCAATAGCTAAATATTGAAGTTTTTTGGCTTTAACTTTGTACTCTAGAACTAACAACTTGACTCACCCTCTTGCTTATGCTTATACTATACCTAGTATAGGTGAATATTCTAAGTATGTCAACAGGGAAAGGTAAGAAAAGAGTAAAAAATATACCTGTTTTGTATAATGAATCAAAAAAGAAAAGAGGTGTTATGCTCACAGATACAGCTTGGCATTCTGTTCAAGAATTAGCTGTAAAAAATAATGTCAGCGCTAGTGAATATTTAGAGACGATGATTAGAAAATATTGCGTCACTGAGGCGTAAACGCCTCTTGGCGGCTTTCATCCCTTGCCTGTTCGCCCTTGGCGTTCCCGAAGGGTAGTACGAAAAACGGGCGGCAGCTTATGTTCCTCCGCTTCCCCCCAAAACGTGCCTTCGCAGCGCGCCTGTTTCTCAAGGGTTTTCAGCTAGCCTTCCTTATAAGACTACGAAGTTAAATTCAAACCCAGTACCCAATCCCTAATCCCCAGTCCCTTTTACAATACTGAATTAATTGTTACTAAATAAATGGTTATTTACTTATGAGTCAAATTGAAAACGCTCAATCTGAGTACGAAAAGTTTACAGAAGGGTTTGAAAGTGTGATTATTAGTACTATTAGCGCTCAGGGAATTCCTAACGCTAGTTATGCTCCTTTTGTGATGGATGATGCCAAAAATATTTACATTTACGTCAGTGGTCTTTCAACTCACACTAAGAATATTCATGCTAATCCTCATGTGAATGTTTTGTTTATTGAGGATGAAGCTAAGAGTAAGCAAATTTTTGCCCGCCACCGTTTAAATTTTGACTGTACAGCAACCTTGATTGAGCGTGAAACTGACGTCTGGGTGAGAATTGTTGAGCAATTTCAAGACCGTTTTGGTCAAATTATCGAGATGTTACGGGGTTTAGAGGATTTTCGGATTTTTCAGCTAACTCCTAGTCAAGGGCGTTTTGTAGTTGGTTTTGGATCAGCTTATTATATTAGCGGCGATCGCCTCAATCAACTCGTGCAAATTACAGGCGATAATGCATGAGCAACCTCAATACTTGCTTATTGATGATTTGAGTACATAGACAGTCCCTTTGTATAGCTTACTTCCCGTCAAACAAATGTTTTGAATTTTTATTTTATGCTTCAGTTTCAACCACCTGGCTTTGGGCATAAAGTTATCCATACATCCTTGGGGGCAATGGTTTACTATACTCAAACTCATGCACCCTGGAAATTTGCTGATACTGAAGATTTACCTCCACTACTGTTTCTTCACAACTTTGGTGGTGGTGCATCTGCGTATGAATGGTCTAAAGTTTATCCAGCATTCGCTTCTAAGTATCGCATCTTAGCCCCAGACTTAATTGGTTGGGGAGAATCTGCTCATCCAGTGCGGGATTATCAAATTAGAGATTATCTCAGTACGATCGCAGAATTTATTACACAAACTTGTCACCAGCCTGTGATGGTGGTAGCCTCATCCTTAACAGGTGCTTTAGCTACGCGCTTAGCGATTGTTCAACCTGACCTATTTCAAGCACTATTTCTCGTCTGTCCCGCTGGGTTTGATGACTTTGGACAAGGTGTTGGGCGTAGACTGCCACTTTCTGTCATCAATACACCATTATTAGACCATTTAATTTACATTCTGGGTGCTGAAAATGAAATTGCAGTGCGAAACTTTTTACAAACTTTTCTGTTTGTCAAAGCAGAACGAGTATCTCAGGAAATGGTCGAGGCTTATTTAACCTCTGCACAACAACCCAACGCTAAATTTGCCGCTTTAGCATCTTTACGGGGCGACCTTTACTTTGATTTAAGCTTGTACATTCAGCAACTCAAAACTCCTACAGTCATCTTTTGGGGCGAAAAAGCACAATTTACCGACATTAAATTAGGCAGACGTTTGGCAAACTTAAACGTTGATATCATTCAAGATTTCTATGCGATCGCAGATACAGGAATACTACCTCATCTAGAAACACCAGAGGTATTTATTGGTCTATTGCAGCGGTATCTTTAGATACACGAGCTACTTACGGACTCCGCTTCGTTACGTCCGAGGTTTCTAACGCTTCACCTGCTGAACTTTCCTAAATCCTCCACAATTGTGTGTGGTTTTAGAAACAGTTTCAGCATCCACCTTTGAGATTTAAATCAGGCATTACTTCAACTTAATCAACTTGCAATATTTTTTTATCAGCATTTTATGTAGCCATCCTCATGAAATTATCACGACGCAAGTTTTTTACATTAGCAGGTGCGAGTGCTGCTAGTACTTTGCTCATGTCTCCTTTAGAAGCTCTTTATATTAAAAAAGCAAACGGGCAATCCGTGTTTGGTAAAGGATACGGAGAGCTTGTAAAAGATCCCAATGGTTTATTAGATTTACCACCAGGATTTCAATATCGGATTTTTTCTCAAACAAATGACCTGATGAACGATGGTACTTTAGTACCTGGTGGTCATGATGGGATGGCAGCTTTTCGTGGCCCTAGAAACACAGTTATCTTGGTTCGCAATCATGAACTTAGTCCGACCTCTGACACACAAGTTAGAGGGCCAAAACCTTACGATCCTGATTGCAAAGGTGGTACAACGTCATTGGTTGTTGGAGCTAACCGCCAACTAATCAAACATTTCACTTCCTTGAGTGGCACCTATCGTAACTGTGCAGGTGGATTAACGCCTTGGGGTTCATGGATTAGCTGTGAAGAGAATACTTCTACTCCAACTTCAGCTCCACTAGGCGACCCAAATTATGTATCGCAGTTCCACGGCTATAACTTTGAAGTTCCAGCAAGCGCAACTATGCCCGTTAAGCCAGAACCTTTAATAGCTATGGGACGGTTCAATCACGAAGCTGTTGCTGTAGACCCCAGAACCGGAATAGTCTATGAAACAGAAGATAGAGGAGACAGCCTCTTCTACCGTTTCATTCCCAAAGTACCTGGTAAGTTGAAAGCAGGAGGTACCCTAGAAGCCCTCAGAATTATTGGTCAGCCTCAAGCAAATACTGCTAGTGGTTTTGAATTACGAAAGCCGTTGAAAGTAGACTGGGTAAAAATTCCTCAACCAAACCCACTAGACGACGATAACGTTCGCTTCCAGGGTTTTGAGCTAGGTGCAGCTCAGTTTGTTCGTGGAGAGGGTATCTGGTACGGCGATGGTGAAATTTATTTTTGCTGTACGAGTGGTGGCGCTGAAGGGCTTGGTCAAGTTTGGCGCTACATTCCCAAAAAACAGACAATCGAATTATTTGTTGAGTCTACATCTGTAGACGAACTCGATAGCCCTGATAACATCGTCATCTCACCTTATGGCGATCTGATTCTTTGTGAAGATGGAGATGACCAACAGTTTTTGGTGGGTGTTACTCCTAGAGGAGAACTCTATCACTTTGCGCGTAACGCTTTGAATGACAATGAGTTTGCAGGGGCTTGCTTCTCACCCGACGGCAAGACTTTGTTCGTAAACATTCAAACTCCTGGTATTACTTTTGCAATCTGGGGGCCGTGGAAGAGATCAAAAGAAAGCTAGGGTAAGTCGAAGCCGCTTATTTTTCTTTTGCCTCCTTCTTCACAAATCCCTGATTTCATCAGAAAAATGGGTAGAAACCCCGTCCTTTGAAGACGGCTTTACATGGAATGTGGTAAAATGTGAAGCATGGAAAAAGCCTACCGCTACCGTTTTTACCCTTCCTCCGAGCAAGAACAAATATTGCGCCGGACAATTGGTTGTGTGCGGTTGGTGTTTAACAAAGCCTTGGCAGAGAGAACCGAAGCTTGGTACGAAAGGCAAGAACGAGTTGATTACGCTCAAACCTCCACCATGTTGACTTCTTGGAAAAAACTTGAAGACCTCCAGTTTTTGAATGAGGTTAGCTGTGTACCACTGCAACAAGGTTTGAGACATTTGCAAACTGCATTCACCAACTTCTTTGCTCTTCGGGCGAAATATCCCAACTTCAAAAAGAAACGTAGTGGCGGTAGCGCAGAGTTTACCAAATCTGCTTTCAGATGGAAAGATGGACAAGTCTATTTGGCTAAATGTTCTGAACCATTGCCAATTAAATGGTCTAGACAACTGCCCAAGGGATGCGAACCTAGCACTGTAACCGTTAGGCTTGAACCGTCTGGACGTTGGTTTGTCAGTTTGAGGATTGATGATCCGACCAATGAAACCATGCCGACCATCGATAGTGCTGTAGGTTTGGATGTTGGGATTAGCAGCCTTGTTACCCTGAGTACAGGAGAGAAGATTGCCAACCCCAAAGCGTTTGACAAGCACTATCAAAAGTTGAGGAAAGCACAGAAGTCTTTGAGTTGCAAACAAAAAGCATCTCGAAATCGAGACAAAGCCAGACTCAAAGTCGCTCGTCTTCAAGCTAAAATCTCTGACGCCAGAATTGACCATTTGCATAAACTGACAACTCGACTGATTCGTGAAAACCAAACGATAGTAGTTGAGGATTTGGCGGTTAAAAACATGGTGAGCCAGCGCGTTGGGCGGGTTTCCCGACTTGAAGCGACTGGCGAACCCGTAAGGGTCAAAAATCCCAAACTTGCCCGTGCTATCAGTGATGCTGCATGGGGCGAGTTGGTGAGACAACTGGAGTATAAAGCTCTCTGGTACGGTCGAAAGTTGGTGAAAATTGACCGTTGGTTTCCCAGTTCTAAACGCTGTGGACATTGCGGTCACGTTGAATATCAGCTGCCGTTGAATATCAGAGAGTGGAACTGTTCCAACTGTGGAACACATCACGACCGGGACATCAACGCTAGTCGGAATATTTTGGCGGCAGGGCTTGCCGTTACAGTCTGTGGAGCGAACATAAGACCTGATGGGCATAAGTCCAAAGGGCAGTTGCAAAAAACCCGTAAGGGAAGGAAGCAGAAACCCAAGTCGTGAGTCTTGGGAATCCCCGCACTTACAGCGCGGGGTGGATGTCAACAAATCGACTCTCGATTACGCAAACGATGAGTTAATTACGAATTACGAATTACGTTAGCGAAGCGGTAGCGAGTCCTCGAGCGTCAGCGTTAGCGACACAGGAGCGTCGCGTCATTACGAATTATTTAACATCGGGTTGGAGCCTGTCTGAGTATCTGAGACGATGGAGCGTATACCTTCCAATGTGGCGGGGATAGTGCGTGGATCCATAAACATGACTTTGCTGCTATCACTTTTACCAATTGTCGCGCCCATATCTAGATAGCCCAAGGCAAACAAAACTTCTAGGGCTTGGTGAGCTGTGGAATTTGTGTCAATTTTTTGAGCGATAATTTCTGCTGATTCAGCAATAGCTTGAGCTTTGAGAATTTGTTGCTGGCGTTCAGCTTGGGCTTTGAGAACGATCGCTTTTTGTTCTGCTTCTGCTTGTAAAATTACGGCTTTTTGACGGGCTTCGGCTTCCAAGACTTGAGCGTCGGCTTTACCTCTGGCACTATTAACAGCAGCCTCGCGATCGCCTTCTGAGGTTAAAATCACTGCCCTTCTGCGCCGTTCTGCTGACATTTGCAATTCCATCGACTCCCGCACAGCCTGAGAGGGGATAATATCTCGCAGTTCTACCCGCGTCACTTTCACACCCCAAGGATCGGTGGCAACATCCAAATCCCTTAACAAAAGTTCATTGATTTGCGATCGGGCAGTAAAAGTCTGGTCTAATTCCAGTTGTCCCATTTCTGAACGAATTTGGGTAAGTACCAAATTCACCATAGCCGACTGGAGATTTTCTACCTTATACCAAGCTTTTTCCATATCCACGATGCGCCAATAAACCACCGCATCCACTTCAATTCCCACATTGTCACGGGTAATACATTTTTGCGGAGGAATATCCAAAACTTTTTCGCGGATAGTTTCTTGGTAGACGAGCTTATCTAGGAAAGGAAGAACAAAATTCAGCCCAGGCTCAAGTTTTTTATTATAGCTACCCAATCTTTCTACCAAAGCTTCATTACCTTGGTTGATGACTTTAACAGACCCAAATACAGCACCGCCACCGAATGCTAAAACGAATAGTAAAAATAACTGTTCCATTGTTAGTAACCTAATTTTTGATTGAAAGGGAGTGGGGAGTGGGGAGTGGGGAGTGGGGAGTGGGGAGTGGGGAG
>JAHHHC010000008.1 GCA_019359515.1 Desmonostoc vinosum HA7617-LM4
GATTTAAACGCGGCTATCAATATAAAGGCGCGTGGGACGCACGCCCTTAAAGCTCAATTAATGTCTTCATAGAAGAGTCATTGAGAAGCCCGCGCTGTACTCGAAGAGTCAGCGTCGGGTACGTCACCTCAGCAAAATCCGCCAAGAAATATATTTTTTATAACAATATTTTTAGCTGTTTTTGGCAATTGTCTTAAACATTAGGTTAAAGAAATCGTATTTACACGATAGATTATTGTTACATTTACAACTTTATACGTTATGAGCTATCATTCACAGCAAAATCGTGATGCAAGTAAACAAAAGCGTGATGCAAGTAACCAAAAGCGTGACCTAAGTAACCAAAAGCGCGACGCAAGTAACCAAAAGCGCGACGTAAGTAACTAAAAGCGCGATGTAGGGTGAGTCAGCACGAATAATTTCTCGGTACACTAAGGATTTCTCGGACTGTATTGTTTTTTTAAATATTCAGTACTACGGCCCAAAAACTAGCAACTGTTAGAGGATGCGTCATTGGAATTTTTGTGAGCGAAAAAGTAAAAAAAGATGTAGTATCACGACAAAGGGTAATTTTCTAGTACATTCTTATACGCAATACTAAGATATTCTTGCTTTGAGCGCCAAGATTGCTATGGTTGTTGAATTCGATGAACAGCTACGTTGCTTAGTCACAAAAGCCTGTGGACACCCACCTGGTAGCCCTCAGCGTCAAAAGCTGCTCACGCAAATCATTCGCTTGACTTCCAACAGACTATGGAGGGAAAGTACTCCCTACTATCAAGACGCACTCCAACAAACTTGGTTGTATTTCTGTCGTAATGTTTGTGAAGGTTTGACCGGTCAAACTTACGATCCCACTTATGGTAGTGTCATTACCTGGCTGAATGCTTACTTAAAACGCAGGTTACAAGACTTTTACCTCAACCAAAACCGAGAACAAGCGACAACGGTTTCTCTGAGGATTCGCCAGTCTACATCGTCGGGTGAAACTGACGTGATTGATCCCGTTGACAATCTCCCAGCTAGCCCCCAAGCACCCCCCATTCTGGAAAACTTGGAAATATGGGTTAATCAAGACTCAGATGGAGAATTGCGCGGAACTCACATTAAAGGGCGTCCCGATGTGAATTGTCAAGTGCTAATCCTAAAACGCCTACCCCCAGAAGTTAGCTGGAAAGAATTATCAGAGGAATTTGGGCTAGGAATTCCCACCTTAAGCAGCTTTTATCAACGCCAGTGTCTGCCACGCTTACGGAAATATGCTGAATTGGAGGGTTTATTATGAATTTCTATGTCTAAAACTAGAAACTCATAAGCTATTGCTTTTGATTTAGCTTAGCGATCGCTCATCCACTTAAACTTGATACTGCGATCGCTACTAAATATCATTCAACTACCATCACACTAGCACAAGAGTGAAATATTTTTATTTAGATATTTAACAATGTAATACAACAAAAATTTAAAAAAATGTAATAAATTTAAGTATTTATTACAACTCATGTATTCTTGATGATGAAAACTATTAAAAAATCCTTTTTATAATCACACCAAGAAGATGAATTTAATTAACTTTAAGTGGGCTAAAACGATAGTTGCGGTAATTATTGCGGCTTATTTATTTCCAGAATCTGCTCAAGCTATAACATTTACTAATTTTGGCAGAACAAGTGGAATTATCAAAGGTTCTGGGAGAAGTTCTACAGCACCTATAATTACAGGATTTAATTTTAATATAGATACTTTGGCTGCAAATCCATTTCCAGGTGAGTATTTAAATGCTATTGATAATTTAAATTTTTTCTTTGGAGCGTTTAATACTAACTCTTCGTTTTGTGGGAGTATAGTTTGTCCGTCGGGAAATTTAAAGATTACCACTTTAACGCCTGATACAAATGGTAATACTACCATACTTGACCTTAACCTAAATTCACTCAATACAGATAGATTCTTACCTGAATTTGTTTTTGATAGCCCCATCAGGGCTGATGTCACATTGTCAGGAAACTCTATTCCTACTTTAATTTTATTGGTTGCCAAAAATAACTCTAATCTGATTAATGATTTATCTGAGTTTAGTCGAATTACACCAAACGATGTCATAGCGATATATTCTGAAAATTTTAATGATGTAGAAACCAGTGTTTATGTCGGCAGTGTTGGCTCTTTTACTGTTTCTCAGCAAGTTTCCGAGCCAACAACTACAACGGGTTTATTGTTTTTGTTAGCTTTTTTAGGTTTTTTGGTAAAAAAGGGATTTCCAGCTACGTAAATTTTTAATCATAAGGTAATTTAGGGTGCATACAAATTGTTTAACCCTGCAATTTTGGCAATGGTGCGGAAGTAGTTTGTGTTGGTTGTTAGTTTGTCATCCAACAATAGCGGAAATTATTCCAGATGCGACACTTCCGAATAACTCTACGGTGAGAACATCTGATCAAGTGAAGATAATTGAGGGTGGTACTCTCAAGGGCAATAATTTATTTCACAGTTTTCGAGAGTTTTCTTTTTCGGTTTTAACTGGTGAAACAACAGGAAATACTGCTTTTTTTGACCATGGTTTGGCAGTGAGAAATATCATCACGCGGGTAACAGGTGGCAGCCCTTCTAATATAGATGGTATGATTAGAACTACACCTGGGAGTACTGCAAATCTATTTTTTATCAACCCCAGCGGTATAGTTTTTGGCCCTAATGCTAGTTTGAATATTGGAGGTTCATTTCTAGCAAGTACAGCAAACAGCGTCAAGTTTGCTGATCACACAGACTTTAATGCAGATGGTAGCGGAACTGCTCCATTATTAACAGTCAGTGTACCTTTGGGATTGCAATTTAGTAATAATTCGGGAAAAATTATCAATCAATCTCAAGGTAGTGATGGCACAGTCAATATTATTGGACAGCCTGCGGGGCTAATGGTGCAAAGTGGTGCAACTCTAGCATTAGTGGGTGGTGATGTATCTTTACAAAGTGGTAATTTAACGGTACCAGGCGGTAGAGTTGAGTTAGGTAGTGTTACTGATGGTTTTGTCAAACTGAGTGAAGTTGACACAGGCTATGCTCTGGACTACGCAGGCGCTCAAAATTTGGGAGATATCGATATCTTTGGTGGTTCTTTAGTCGATGCCAGTGATGATGGTGGCGGTGTTGTGCAATTGCAAGCAAGAAACATCACTCTTGCTGACAATTCGTTAGTTTTTGCGATCGCCTTTGGCTCAAAAAACAGTGGTAATTTTATTATTAATGCCACTGAGTCGGTGAAAGTGAGTAACGGCTCCAATATTGCCACCGTAACTCAAGGTACAGCAGAAGCTGGGGATATTTTCGTCAATGGCGACACTGTTGAACTAGAAGGCACAACATCAGATGGTTCTCCTAGTTTTATTGGTTCTCAAGTTTGTCGATTTCCCGTAGAGTGTGAAAGTGTAACGGGCGATGGTGGTAACATCACCATTGAAACTAGACGGCTTTTACTCAAAGATGGGGCAGGTATAGAAGCTTCTACTTTTGGTGCAGGTCGAGCCGGGAATGTGCTAGTAAAGGCTTCAGACTCCATACAACTAATTGGAGAAACCCCAAATGGTGAAACTCCTAGTGGACTTTTTGCCCAAGTTGGTAGAGAAGCCATAGAAAACCCCGGCGATGCGGGAACTATCACCATTGCAACTCAACGCTTGACTGTCGCAGATGGGGCACAAATATCTACCGCTGCCAGATATGGCGGCAATGGTGGGAATTTGATAATCAATGCTACAGAGTTCATTCGCTTGAGTGGGGTTTCACCATTCGCTACCGCTTCAGTTGTAGATAATTATCGTAGTGGTATTTTTGTTTCTGCTCAGCCTGGAGCAACTCGTAATGTTGGTAGTTTAAATATTAATACTGGACTGCTGACTGTGGAAAAGGGAGCCAGAATCACAGCTGATAACTTTGGTTTAGGTCAAGCAGCAATTGCAAATATCAACGTCAGCCGATTATTGATTCAAGATGGTGGTGAGGTGAGGTCAGGTTCATTTGGTGAAGGCCCTGGCGGAACTTTGAATATTAACGCTAGCAAATCTGTAGAGGTAACAGGTAGTGGACGCATCGGTGATACTCTTATTCCCAGTGTGTTGTTCAGTAGAACTGAAGGTACTGGCAGAGCAGGTAATTTGAATATTACCAGCGATCGCTTCACTATCCAAAATGGAGCCGAAGTCACAGTGAGTAGTCAAGTTTCTGGACAAGCTGGTAATTTGGAAGTAACAGCGCGATCGCTCAAGCTGGATAATCAAGGCAAATTAATCGGTCAAACTGCCTCAGTCGATGGCGGCAACATCACACTGAACCTCAGCGAATTATTATTACTGCGGCGCAACAGTCAGATTTCCACCTCAGCCGGCACAGCTTTAGCAGGCGGCAATGGCGGTACTATTACGATCAATGCCCCCTTTATCGTCAGCGTACCCTCCGAAAATAACGATATCACCGCCAATGCTTACACAGGTAACGGCGGCAGGATTGATATCACTGCTAGAAATATCTTTGGACTGCAACCCCAAAAGTTTAATACCCCCCAAAGCGATATTACTGCCAGTTCTCAGTTCGGGTTCAATGGCGTAGTCACAATTAACACACCCAATGTCGATCCCAGTCGTGGCTTAGTTCAACTATCTACCAATTTAATTGATGCGTCCCAGCAAATTACCCAGAGTTGCGCCCCACAACAAAGCAGTTCTTTCGTCTACACAGGGCGTGGAGGCATACCAGCCAATCCCACAGAGCTATTATTAGCTGACGATGTATTAGTAGACTGGATTAAACTGCCCGAAAATTCACCACAACAAAATAGCAAAAAAGAATACATCCAACCTCAAGAGTTAGTTGCATCCCCAACCAATAAGATTGTGGAAGCTCAGGGATGGGTAATAGATGCAAATGGTAACATTACCTTAGTTGCCCAAGCACTCACAACTAGCTCTGTGCATTCGTTGCGGGATTTTCCCATGAGTGGCTGTTTAAGAAGTGGGGAGTGAGGGGGATGAGGAAGACGCGGGGACGCGGGGACGCGGGGACGCGGAGAATAATTAATAACAAATGACAAATGACAATTCCCCAGTCCCCAATCCCCAATCCCCAGTCCCCAGTCCCCAATCCCCAGTCCCCAGTCCCCAATCCCCAGTCCCCAGTCCCCAATCCCACATGAATATTTGGTTTAATAAAACGAATTCTATAAAAGTTAAAAGGCAAATACGTTTACCTTTGTATTTCTTAATAGCTTTACTATGCATTCTCAGCTTACCGATGTTAGCAAGAGTTGCGATCGCAATTAATCCCAATACTCCCACTGTCTCTGCTGTTGGATCTGCATTACAGCAAGGTAAAATTTTTTATGATGCTAGCAATTACACTCAGGCTGTACAAGTTTTGCAACAGGCTGTCCGGGAATATAGACAACAGAGAGATAATCTGAAACTAGCAGTAAGCTTGAGTAATCTTTCCCTGGCTTATCAACAACTTGGTGCATGGACTGAGGCGCAGCAAGCAATTACAGAGAGCTTAAATTTGCTCAAGGGTGAGAAAAACTTGCAAGTATTGGCCCAATCCTTGGACATTCAAGGACGTCTGCAATTGGCAATGGGACAAGCAGAAACAGCTTTAGCAACTTGGCAGCAGACAGAAAAAATTTATCAGCAAGCAGAAAATAAAATCGGTGTGGTTAGGTCGCTAATTAATCAAGCTCAAGCATGGCGAACTCAAGGATTTTACCGTCGGGCGCTCGAAAAGTTAAACAAAGCAAATGAAATCCTCAAATCTCAACCAGATTCCATAGAAAAAACAGTGGGATTACGATCGCTTGGTGACGCACTTCAAGTACTAGGCGATTTGGATAAGTCGCAAGCAATCCTCAAGGACAGTTTATTGATTGCTCAACGTTTGCGATCGCCTGCCAATGTTGGGGCGAGTTTCTTTAGCTTGGGAAATAATGCCCGTACACAACAACAAAAAGCCGATGCTGTTAAATACTATCAACAAACACAAGAAGTATCTCCTTCTTCCTTAACAAAAGTTCAAGCACAACTCAACTTACTCAGCCTACTCATCGAAGATCAAAAATTACCAGCAGCCCAGGCCATCTTACCATCCCTCAAATCCCAACTCGACCAACTCCCACCCAGCCGTGCCAGCATCTACGCCCGGATTAACTTAGCACAAAGCCTGAAAAAACTTCAAAGTTTTAGCAATCAGTACACAACATTTAGTATTCAATACTCAACAACCCCAGTTCGCTCAACGGCAGAGACTCCCGCAGGCGAATGGCTCCCCAGTACTCAAGACTCAGCACTGTTACTAGCCACCGCTGTTCAGCAATCCCATAATTTAGGCGATAAGCGAGCAGAAGCCTATGCTCTTAAGAGTTTAGGCAATTTGTACGAAGAAACCAAACAATGGTCACAGGCGCAAGCCCTCACACAGCAGGGATTACTTTTAGCACAGTCTAGTAATGCACCAGACATTACTTATACATTGGAGTGGCAGTTAGGCAGATTACTCAAAGCCCAAAAAGATTATAAAGGAGCGATCGCCTCCTATGATGCTGCTGTCGAAACTCTCCGTTTTCTCCGCAGTGACCTAGTAACAGTTAATCAGGATGTACAGTTCAATTTCCGCGATAGTGTAGAACCCGTCTATCGAGAGTCAGTAGAATTACTGCTGCAATCTCAAGGAGGCAACCCGGATGAAAAAACATTAGAAAAAGCACGCCAGCAAATTGAAGCCCTGCAACTAGCAGAGTTAGATAACTTCTTTCGGGAAGCTTGTTTACAAGGTCAAAAAGTAGCACTCGATCAAGTGGTAGATCAAGATAATCCCACCGCCGCTATTCTCTATCCCATTATTCTTCCTGAAGAACTCCAGGTAATTGTCAGAATTCCCAAGCAACCACTGCGACACTACAGTACCAAAATTCCCCAAGCCCAAACAGATAAAATTCTCACACAACTACGGAAAAATCTTGTTAACCCCGCAGCGATTCAAGCCATCGAAACCCAATCGCAACAAGTTTATAACTGGCTACTCAAACCAATTGAGTCAGAATTACAGACAAGTGGAGTGAATACTCTAGTATTTGTCTTAGACGGGCAGTTACGTAATATACCGATGGCTGTGCTTTACGATGGTCAGAAATACTTAGTCGAAAAATATGCGATCGCCCTCAGCGTCGGTTTGCAACTCCTCGATCCCAAGCCACTGGTCAAACAAAAGCTCAGAGCATTAACCGCAGGGCTAACTCAACCACCAGCAAATTTCCCTGACTTTGCGCCTTTGAACGCCATCAAATCAGAATTCAACAGTATTGCTGATGCCGGAGTACCAACTACAAGTTTACTAGACCAGCAGTTTACCAAAAATGCATTAGAGAGTAAGGTTAGTAATGCTGCATATAATGTAGTGCATTTGGCAACCCATGGTCAGTTTAGTTCCCGCGCTGAGAAAACCTTTATTTTGGCCAATGATGGCCCGATTAATGTCAAAGATTTCGACACACTTCTGCGTAGTCAAAATCAAACCAGAGTCGAACTACTGTTTTTAAGTGCCTGCCAAACAGCAGCAGGGGACAACCGCGCAGCACTAGGTTTAGCCGGGGCGGCCGTTAGAGCTGGGGCACGCAGCACTTTAGCCTCCTTATGGCAAATTGACGATCAATCCACAGCGCTGTTTGTCAGTACCTTCTACCGAGAACTCAAGAACAACAAAATCACCAAAGCCGAAGCCCTCCGCCTTGCTCAGCTAGAACTATTAAAACACCCTAATTACACTGCACCCAGCTTTTGGTCTGCCTACGTTTTGATTGGCAATTGGTTGTAAAGAGGCATGGGGAAAGAAAATATTTTACACGCTGATTTTGGGGTCTAACACGACTTGTGAGCCGGATTTATTGACATGGTAAGTCCAGGATTGGTCTTTAACTTTAACAATCACTTCCCATCCTTCGACGGGATTATACTCTTGGGTGCAGATATCACCAAAGTTGAATCTACAGGGATTGCTAAAGGTTTTTGGTGTGGCTTGAGTAACCTTTAAATTGGCAACTGCTACTTCAGAACGCCGAGAAGCATCGCTCAACACAGCATCAGCGATCGCTTTTGGCAGTTGTGTATTGGAAGATACATCAACTTTGGGGTCTAAAAGAATTTGTGAGCCGGGTTTATTGACATGATAAGTCCAGGATTGCTCTTTCACCTTGATAATTACTTCCCAACCTTGGATAGGTCTATATTCTTTTGTACAAACTTCTCCAAACTGAAAAATACACGGATTACCAAAAGTCTTGGGTGTGATTTGCGTAATTCTTAAATTTGCAATTCTCACCCCAGAACGCTTAGAAGCATCGCTTAACACTTTTTTAGCAATGGCTCTTGGTAGCTTATTTGTGCGATCGCGTTGAGACAATTGTATTTGTTCTGCGTTGGGAATAGCCATAGCAAAATTATTGCTCACCAATCCCAATCCATAAGATAGCAAGCTTGTCAACACAAGGATCAAGATAATGCTTGTAGGTAACTTGCTAACGCTGTTGATTGAAGAAGATATCTTGATGATAAATTTCATAAGACCTCGCGGTATGCGGGAAACTCAGAGTTTTTAAACCTGAGCAAATTCTTGTAGGATGAGCGTGTTGCTCGTCCGATGCGGGCTTTTTGGCCCACACACAAGAAAATTTATCGCAATATTTAAGGCTTGGCACGCCAGTAGTTAAATGTTTTTAATGTTTTTGTATCCCTACTCCCCACTCCCTACTCCCTGTTTTTGTAAGACGAGCAAAGCTTGCAATCGCTGTTTGAACCCAGAATACCCGTGCCCTTTAAACCGGGGAGTGCGTCAAGATTTATCTGTAGAGGCGGATTGAAAGCAATAGATCCCCAACATTCCAAACAAGTTAGGGATCTTGTTTTTTATATTTATTAACGTTTTATACCTTCAAAAAGATAATACACTGTTGATTGATTTCTAGTACTCAAAAATGTATCGACTAGAAATGAATCAAAGTATTTAGCATATCTGTCAGAAACTTCTTGTACGTTTTTAAAGTAACGTACATGAGATTTCATCATAAAATTCGGTACGCTTCCATAAAAGCGTGTACCCTTGCGGATCTTTTCAATTACTTCAAGGTCACGTTCAACATGTTCTAAAAATTCAGTAGAAATTACTGAATCATAATCATGAGTGTAAAATATATCAGTTTCAAAAGCATCAGCTACAACAAAATTTAATTCAGGGCAAGCTTTTTTTGCGGTAGCAACGAAGTTAGGACTAAAGTCAAAACCAAGATATTGATTAATACCTTTATCGTAAAGCAACGCAGCTAATTGTCCAGCCCCGCATCCAATCTCAAGCAAAGATTTTATATCTGCGTGTTGTAGACGGTCTGCTATAACTGACCACATAGGGTAGTATTGAGTCTTTGAGTAGTGAATATGCCAGCTATCAAGCTCAAGACACCGTTGATCGTAATAATCAGCGGTACGCTCAGAACCCTCTTCTTCATTAGCTACTTGAGTGTTACGAACTTTGTCACTAACAATTTGAGAGTTGTTAAAAGATTTAACCAACCGAAATACAACAGGTGGTAAAAGCTCTTTGGCTAATGTCTTTGCTGTTTTAATCATTCTTCAAAAATTATTTTCTAATGGTTTGTTCAACTCGATTTGCAGACAAGAACAAAATCATAAAACTCAGCAAAAGTTAACGTAATCGCATGTTCTGTGTCTTGTCGATATAAACCAAGGTTTTAATCAAAAACATCATCTAATAGAGCTGCATCACTTTTCCAAGTGCATGAGCGCTAAATTAGGAACTTTTTATTTGTACTAACAGTGATTAAAAAATATAAAACTTGTAGTACAAAAAGTGAGGCACAACAAAATAAGCATTGTATAAACAATTACTTGCTTTTGTTTGCATTTACTTTTTTGATTCCACACTTGGATTAGAAAACGGCATCATATTTGCATTTTTTTGCTATCTATTTACTAAATAACATGAAACCTAAGTAATACGCAAGTATAAACCAGCAATTAATTAAAGTAAATTTAATTTAAATTTAAACTAAATTGATCACAGCAAATTCGTGCCATATTTGTGACACTAAAACTTAAATATTTAGTAAATATACATAAAAATTAACTAAAACTATCTGATCGCTGCTAAACTCATTACACATTTGGGAAACTGACGCTTTAAAGCTGGAAAAACTGCACAAGGGGCTTGGTCTTGTAAATTCTCTGGTTTACTCCAAGTAAAGGGAGCTTTCTGGGATGCAGACATCCACAACAGTCGCTTTGCCCTTGTCATAGCGACGTAAAGTAAACGATATTCCTCAGCAATTTTGAGATGTTTTGCTTGTTCCCACGCTTGTGTGACATCAGGTATACAAGACTTCTTGTGGAGAGCAGCACGAATTTGGGCACGAGCAACTTCTGATAAAGTAAAGTCGCCTAAAAACTGACTTTGGGGAGGAACCCAAAATTTACCAGGAATCAAGTTTTCGTGTAAAAAAGGAATAAAAACATAATCCCAATCTAATCCTTTAGCTTTATGCATAGTAATAATCGTCAGTTGCCCAGCACGGGTGTAACGCGCTTCCAAATCTTCTGTTTCCACTGGCTCAAATCGTTCAGAACTGACAATTTCACTCAAAGCTGACAACATCGACCCCATGGAACTATTGCCAGCTAATTGCTGGTTGACTCGTTCTGCAAGCTTATCAGCTGTTGCCAATTCTGCTTGGTCATAATTCAATGTCAAAGCGAGGAAAGAGATAAGCTGATAGATGGGCAATTCTAAGCGAGCGCGGAGTAAACTACGACACAAACGCGCAGCTTTTTGTACTGCCTCTGGCTGGGGTAGAGACAAAGGGCCAGGGTATAAAAATTCTTCTGGAAGACTTGCAAGGGCATTGAGGTCTTGGGTGGGAATTAATTGACGTTCCACTAACGCATCTAGCGCCGCTTTGAGATAATCAGGGGAATGGGGGCGATCGCAAAATTGCAGCAATGCTAAAATTTCCTGGGGTACATGGGAACGGCGATCGCGTTCTCCTACATCATAGAGTGTAATTTTATGCTCATTACATATTGGTGTGAGTGCCTCGCTGAGCCATCTTCCCTGACGGTTTTCTCGCACTAAAACCGCTGCCCGAATATTGCTTGGGTCTTGAGCAAACAACTCAATTACTCTCTGTGACATTAATTCAACTGTGTGATAAATATCACGAGGAGTATACAGTTCTAGTCCTTGTCCTACTGGCTGGGGATTAGCATCCTTTTGAGGATCGCCAGCATTCACAGGGAGAATTGTTTGGTCGCGAAACGGCATTTGTTGGTCATCAGTTGGCTCTTGTGGGTTTTTAGTTGCAGCTGACAACTGGCCGCTAACAACTAACCACTGACTATTAATCCATTGCAGAGCAAAGTTAGCAGCTTCGATAATAATTCTAGTACTACGACCAGCTTGATCCATTGTTGCCAATCGTTGAACGCGATCGCAATCTTGACAAAATTGTCGAAAATAAATCGGATCAGCTGGGGTAAAAGTAGAGTTAATTGCTTGATTGGGGTCGCCAACTCGGATGAGGTTGACGGGCGACAGGACTGGGTATTGGTTATCTCTCTCTCTGCCTCCCCTGCCTTCCTCATCCCCCTCACTACTCGCCAAAATTTCTAGCAACTGCGTCTGAAGTGGACTAGAATCCTGGGCTTCGTCTTCAAAGACTGCGAAAACTTGGTTTTGCTCGATGCGACGGGCGCTACCGTTGTCTAAAACGCGCAGTGCAGCTAAAATCATGTCATCGTAGTCGATAAAATCGCGCGATCGCATTAAGTTTTGATATTGCTCATACAAGCCAGCGGCTATGTTCAAAATTGCGTATTTATCGGTGGTTTCTTCACTCCACTCACGTAACTTTTGTGGCGATATCCCAGAACTTTTGGCTTCGTGAATGACTGTATTTGCCAAATCTGGTAATACTTCTGTCCGCAATACTGACTGACGGCGCAATCTTTCTGTTTCTTCTCCGTCAAATTGCTGCCCTTCTAGCAAATGAGCATAAAGTCTAGGATTGTTAGCAATCCATTGTTCCACCGCAGTGCGGATAAAACGGTGGCTTTGAGTTGGTGTAATTAATGTGACACTTTCTAACTGCAACCCTGATAAATCAGGATGACGACTAGCAATGTTTAATGCTAAGCCATGCAAAGTGTAGACAGCAAAGCCTGTCTGTGGTAATGATAAATCATCGCGTAAATATTTGCGGATTTTTGTTTTAATGTTGGCAACAGCGGAACGGGTGAAGGTAACAACAACCAACTGACGGCGAGAGGATGGGCGTGACTCGCCAACAAATTCATACTGACGGGCGATCGCGATCGCTGCTGCTGCCGCCATTCCTGTAGATTTACCCGCCCCAGGAACAGCGGAAACGGCCAGTGGCCCCGATTGCCAGTCAGCCATCTGTTGTTGTCCAGGGCGCAAGCCATCGCGGATTTCGACAATTTTTTCTCGCAGAGATGAAACAGGTTGCAAAAATTTTTCGTTACAAACCATATTGATATATGTGCCTAACACATCCTACAGTAATTTTATTTACGAATTACGAATTACGAATTACGTTAGCGAGTCCTCGATAGCGTTAGCGAAGCGGTAGCGTTAGCGAGTCATCGAGCGTCGGTACGAGCGTCAGCGTAAAGCCTGCGGCATAGCTTCGCTTAGAGCGACACAGGAGCGTCGCGTCATTACGAATTACGAATTATTTAATAGCTAAATATGAAAATTCGCAGACTTTCTCTACATTATCTGAGTTTAGCTGGAGCGATCGCGCTTGGTGCTATGTTGCGTTTTTGGCATTTAGACTTAAAACCTTTGTGGATGGATGAGATAATTACTGCCATTTTTAGTTTAGGTAAAAATTACAATGACTTGCCTTTAGATATGGTGTTTCCTCTTAACCAAGTACAGGAGATTTTTACTTATCAATCTGGGGTGAGTTGCTCTCAAATAGCCAAAAATATTGCTACTCAGTCTACGCACCCACCGCTGTTTTTTTGTGGGATGTACAGTTGGTTAGGATTTATAAGTCCCTTGGGAACAGAGTGGGTAGAGAAACTGCGATCGCTACCAGCTTTATTTGGTGTTGGTGCGATCACTGCCATTTACGGTGTTAATTGTATTGCTTTTTCCACAACATCTGGAATTTTAGCAGCAGCATTGATGGCTGTTTCTCCTTTTGCTGTTTACCTTTCCCAAGAAGCTCGTCACTATACCATGCCTATGTTTTTTATAACTTTGGCATTATTAGGACTAATGCAAATTCAGCGGGATATATTTGAGCGATCGCAGTTGCGATTTTGGGTTTGGCTGCTCTGGGTAATTATTAATATTATCGGTCTTTATGTTCACTACTTTTTTGCTCTGGCTTTGAGCGCGGAAATTCTTACAATACTTGTATTGATGTATTGGGGTCAGGTGAACATTTCAATGCAACGCCAAATTTGGCTAGCTTTAATAATCTCAATCAGTACGATTTTAATTAGCTTTATTCCCTGGTTACTAACGATATTTAGTCATATTCAGCGTTCTGAAACTGATTGGTTGCCTGCTGCCAATTTTATTGCACCGTTATATCAAACTCTGATTAATTGGGTATTGATGGTGATTGCTCTACCTGTGGAAAAGCAGCCCCTAATAATTGCGATTATTTGTGGTTTGGCGATGGTAGTTTTTGCCATTTTAATAGGATGGCAATTTTTCCAAGGCTTGAGGCTACTGTGGCTAAGAAATACTCATAATTTAGCAATATTAACGCTGTTAGTTTTTATCAGTTTTATATTATTACAATATTTGGCGATCGCTTACTTATCAGGCAAAGATATTACTGCGATTCCTCGATATCACTTTGTTTATTATCCAAGCTTATGTACCCTGATAGCTGCCAGCTTGGATAGAAGAAAAATTTTTAAATACATAATTTTATTAGTAGGAGTTATCAGTTGTATTTTTGTAGTTTCTAACTTAGTTTTTCAAAAACCTTTTCAGCCCGAACAAGTGGCTCAAAAAATGAATTTAGAGCCTAGTACACCACTGATGTTGGTAGTAGGATATAGAAATTATCAAGATGTGGCTTTAGGTTTAAGTTTTGCCTTGGCATTAGAACACAATAGACAGACAGTTTTGTATTCAGCCGTCAACTCAGACAATTTTGCTTTTATTAAGCAATCATCTGATTTATCCGATGTTTGGCACAAGCTTCCTCAATTGCCATTACAAGAAATATCTCGGTTAAATTTATGGGTAGTTGCCCCTGGAATAAAACAGCGAGATTATCCACAGCAAGTAAAGCTATCTAAAGAAAATATTTGCACTATAGATCCCTCACAGCACTATCGTATAGGTGTTCCTTATCAGCTTTATCGATGTAGAAATTTACGCCTGTCGCAATCACTCTCGGTACGAGAATAAACAGATACGTAAGTAGTGTTTTAACTACTCAGCACTCTTCATTAGACCTCTTGCAAAAGTCGGATACTCGCCAGAAAATAAATTTTTTGGCTGATAACTCTAGTCGGTTGAAACCGACTAAGCTGTTCCACATATAACTTGCATAATTAGGGCAGGCAAGATGCCCACCCCACAAGAGTTTTATTTAATTTGATTATGTAATTTAGATGTTTTTTAGCTTAATAACAGTATTTTTAGTCCGTTTCAACGGACTTTTGCTATTAGGCAGAGACTTGAGTCTCTGACGGTTCAAGTATTTTTGCAAGAAGTTTATTCTCCCTCCGTTAGCCAAAGTATGGGGGTGACTTCCATACTTTGGCTAACGGAAGCTTAAACAGAAGTTACCAAAGCAGGTTGAGACCATCTACCAACGACTTTACCAATCAGGGACATTTCCTGTGTCAAACGGTCAAATCTCTCAGGAGTTAAGGATTGAGGCCCGTCTGAGAGTGCCCTGGCTGGATTGGGGTGAACTTCAATCATTAAAGCATCTGCACCTGCGGCGATGGCAGCCATAGCCATGGGTGCAACATACTCGGATTTCCCTGTGCCATGACTAGGATCAATCATAATTGGCAGATGGGTAAGCGATCGCAATACTGGGATCACCGATAAATCTAAAGTATTACGCGCATATTTGGCATCAAACGTTCTAATCCCCCGCTCACAAAGAATGACATTGGAATTTCCCGATGCCATGATATACTCTGCTGCCATCAGCCACTCGTCAATTGTGGCTGACATGCCACGTTTGAGCAGTACGGGTTTATCTTGAGCGCCTACTTTTTTCAACAACGAGAAGTTATGCATATTTCGCGCCCCTACTTGGATAATATCAGCTACTCTTGCAACTGCTGCTAAGTCCGCAGTATCCATAACTTCTGTGATGATCCCCAAACCTGTAACCTCACGAGCTGTAGCCAACAACTCTAAAGCACTCTCACCATGTCCTTGAAATGCATAAGGTGAAGTACGAGGTTTATAAGCTCCCCCACGGAGAAACTTTGCTCCTGCTACCTTCACCCGCTTTGCTGTTTCCACAATCATCTCTTCATTTTCAACCGAACAAGGCCCAGCCACGACTACTATCGGATGATGCTCTCCAAAATAGACGCGACCATTAGGTGTAGGTACAACGATTTCGCTGGCTTCTCCATATCGGAATTCTCGACTCACCCGTTTAAAAGATTGTTGCACTCGCAATACTTGTTGAATCCATTGGCTCAACTCCTGAACTTGCAACGTATCAATAGTAGAAGTATCACCAATTATTCCTAAAACAATTGTATGTTCGCCAACGCTTTTTTCTACTGTGACTCTCCAAACATGTTTTAGCTCTTGGCTAATGCGATTAATTTCATCAACAGGCGTACCTTTTTTAAGTACTACAATCATCTTTTTGTCCTCATTGATTTAGTGTTTTGTTACAGGGACTAGGGACTAAGTAATTATCTTTCTCCCTCATCCCCCTCATCCCCCTCATCTCCCGGTTGGTGAGCGAAGTCGAACCACATCCCCTTCATCCCCCGATCACTTTCGCCACAGTTTGCACATCTTTATCACCTCTGCCAGAGCAATTAATGACTATGCGGGGACTACCATTTAGTTGAGAGAGGGTTTCTAAGGCGGCGATCGCATGGGCTGTTTCGAGAGCTGGAATAATTCCTTCTAGTTGCGAAAGCCTCTCAAATGCTTCTAGTGCTTGTTTATCGGTGATGCTGTAATACTCAGCGCGACCCAAATCCTTTAAAAAACTGTGTTCAGGCCCGACACCTGGATAGTCTAATCCTGCACTAATTGAATGTGCTTCAATGATTTGACCATCATCATCTTGGAGTAGGTAACTCATTGCACCGTGCAAAACTCCAACTTTGCCATGCGTAAGAGTTGCTGCATGTTTTTCTGTATCTACACCTTCACCCGCCGCCTCTATTCCAATCAGACGCACAGCAGATTCATCGACAAACTCATGAAACAATCCAATTGCATTAGAACCGCCACCCACACAAGCCAAAAGAATATTTGGTAGCCCTCCCCATTTCTCGTGACACTGAAGACGAGTTTCTTTACCAATTACTGCTTGAAAGTCACGTACCAACATAGGGTAGGGATGCGGGCCAGCTACAGAACCTAAGATGTAGTGCGTAGTTTCGACATTTGTCACCCAATCCCGAATAGCCTCAGAAGTTGCGTCCTTGAGAGTGCCAGTACCCGCTGTCACAGGACGTACTTCTGCCCCCATTAACTTCATCCGAAATACATTCAAGGCTTGGCGTTCCATATCGTGGATGCCCATGTAAATCACACACGTTAAACCAAACCTTGCACACACTGTTGCAGTTGCTACTCCGTGCTGACCAGCACCAGTTTCTGCAATAATTCGCTGTTTACCCATGCGTTGAGCTAGTAATACTTGAGCCAGTGCATTGTTAATTTTGTGAGCGCCTGTATGATTTAAGTCTTCGCGTTTTAAGTAAATTTGCGCCCCTGTACCATCTGGTCTAGCATAGTGCTTTGTCAGGCGTTCCGCAAAATACAGAGGGGTAGGTCTTCCTACGTAGTCTTTTAGTAAGTTTTGTAGTTCGGCTTGGAAATTTGGTTCATTACGGTATTGTTGAAACGCTGTTTCTAGTTCGCTTAATGCTGGCATTAAGGTTTCGGGGACATATTTACCGCCGAATTTGCCAAATCTGCCTAAAGAGTCAGGTCGGACAGTTGCTGTAAGTATCGTGTTGTCTTGTATGCTGACCACAGTTAAAAACCTTTTTTGTACAAATATCTTTCTCTTTCTTGGCGCACTTGGCGTCTTGGTGGTTTCGGATAAGGTAACGAACATCCTAAGAAACACATTTTATAAACCTTACCCAGTAATAATTTCAGGTTTTGAATTTGAATGTGTTTCTTGATTTTATTGTGGGCGTGGTTCACTAAGCGCAGAGAACGCCAACAGAAGAGTTTGGAGAGTTACTTGAGCAAACCAACTTGTTGTAGCGGTGTGGAGGTAATTGCTGTTTTGAGTTCACGACAAAGTTGTTCAATAGCTTGCAGTCCTTGAATGGGGCTATCTTCGGCTAGGCGTTTGACAAAGGCACTACCAACAATTACTGCATCTGCACCCCATTCTCTAACTTGATGTGCTTGTTCTGGTGCGGAGATACCAAAGCCAACCCCGATGGGTTTGTTGGTGATGCTTCGTATATCTGTTAATAAATGCTTGACGCGTTCTTGGAGTTGCGAACGCATACCTGTGACACCAGTGACGCTAACAAGATAAATGAATCCTTGAGATTGACGGGCGATCGCTTCAATCCTATCTTTAGAACTAGTGGGAGCTATAAGTAAGATAATTTCGATCCCAAAAGAGGCAGCAGTTTGGATTAATTCTTCTGCCTCTTCTAGGGGTAAGTCTGGCACTACCAAACCTTGCACCCCGGCAGTAGCAATTTCTGCTAAAAATGGCTTAATCCCCCGGTGCAAAATGGGATTGTAGTAAGTAAACAAAATTATCGGTGCTTTCAGGCTAGGACTCACAGTTTGCAGCATCTCCAAGACTTGTTTTAACTTAGTGCCTTTTTGCAAAGCGCGGGTTGCAGCTGCTTGAATCACAGGCCCATCTGCAAGAGGATCAGAATAGGGAACGCCTAACTCTATAAAGTCAGCACCATGGCGATCTAAAATAACCAAAGCTTCAGCCGTAGTTTCTAAATTAGGATCGCCAGCTGTAATAAAAGGAATTAACGCACACTGTTGGCGATCGCGTAAAGATTGAAATTTATCAGAAATCATCATTTGTAAGTAGTTGTGCAAAATAAATTATCTAGTTGAGACAGGGAATGGGGAATAGGGAATAGGGAATGGGGATTTGTCATTTGTCATTGATTATTTATTCTCCGCGTCCCCCGAAGGGTGACGCTCGCAAGCTCGCTAACGCTGCGCTAACGCAGTCGCCTGCGGAGGGAAACCCTCCTGCAGCGCTGTCTCACCGCGTCCCCGCGTCTCCCTCATCTCCCCCTACCCCCTGCGGTTTCAACGCTTAACAGCTTACAAGACCACGCACAGCTTCCTCTACATCGTCTTGCTTCACTAGAGACTCTCCCACCAAAACCGCACGCACACCAGCCTCAGCCACCAGAGATAAATCAGCAGCAGTGTACAGTCCAGACTCACTCACAACAGTAATATCCAAACTTGCCAATTGTTGCGATCGTTGTATTAAAAGTTGCTGCGTTACTCCCAAATTAACCGTAAAATCCTCTAGATTGCGATTATTAATCCCTACCAAACGCAGGTTGTGAAGTTTTAGCACCCGGTCTAGTTCTGTTAGCGTATGGACTTCCACTAAAGCATTCATACCCAAATCGTGAATGAGTTGTAAAAACTCTTGCAGTTTGCTGTCTGACAGGATGGCAGCAATTAACAACACAGCATCTGCACCTACTGCTCGCGCTAGATAAATTTGGTAGGGATCAATGATAAACTCCTTACACAGTAAAGGTAAAGTTACTGTGTGACGGATAGCACTCAAATTTTCAAAACTACCTTGAAAGAACTTTTGGTCAGTGAGGACTGATAAACAAGCGGCACCACCTCGTTCATAAGCTTGAGCGATCGCAATTGCATCAAAAGCTGCTCGAATAATTCCCCGACTTGGTGATGCTTTTTTTACTTCGGCTATCAAGCTAGGGTTACTAGGATTTTGCTGCAAAGCAGTCAAAAAATTGCGTGTAGTCGGAGCAAAGCTTAACTGATGTTGCAAAGTAGCCCAAGAAAATTCTTGCTGCATTTTTGCAACCTCCTGCTTTTTATACCAGACAATTTCCTCAAGAATGTTCTGAGGAGGGGGAATTTGGTTTTTCATGCAGCTAGTGAGGGGTGAGGAAGGCAGGGGGCAGGTGTAGGTTGTTTTGAACGACACGGGGACGCGAGGACGCGTCCAAATTCCCTATTCCCTATTCCCAACGACTAATGACTCTTTCGTTGACGTATACGCACGTACTACGTTTTTAATAATTACTAAACCAACTTCTCCTGCTAGAGTCATAATGGACTCTGGATGAAATTGAACGGCGGCGATGGGAAGTGTCTGATGTTCAATTGCCATAATTACATCGTCGTCAGAAATTGCCGTGATTTTAAGTGCTTGTGGCAATCTTTGTGGCAGAGCAAATAATGAATGATATCTACCAACTGCAAAGGATTGTGGCAGGTCTTTGAACATCACAGAATCAGAATCGGTGACGAAAATCCGGGAGGATTTGCCATGCTGGGGATAGTTAAGAACTCCTAACTCTCCACCAAAAGCTTCTACTATCCCTTGCAGTCCCAAGCAAACGCCGAATAAGGGAATTTGACGACGCACACAGGCGTTGACGGTCTGTGGTACTCTAAAATCATTTGGTCTACCAGGGCCGGGCGATAAGACTACTAAATCAGGGCGTTCTGTGTCAAATAGGGATTCACAAAAGCCATGACGTAGTGTGGTGACGCTGACACCAGTTTGTCTGATGTAATTGGCTAGTGTATGTACAAATGAGTCTTCATGGTCAATTAGGAGAATGCGTTTGCTGTGTTTGATATCTGGGTAGGATTGATTCGATTTTGGAGAACTGTACTCATCGGTTTTCGTATTCGTTTGCTGGGCACGACGAATCGTTTCAAATGCAGCAGCAGCTTTAGTAATTGTTTCTTGTTCTTCTGCGGAGGGTACGGAATCATATAGAACAGTAGCACCAACTCGTACTTGAGCGATCGCATCTTTCAAGCGAATTGTTCTCAAAGTTAAGCCTGTGTTTAAATTTCCATTGAAATTTAAATAACCAACTGCCCCACCATACCAACGACGGGCGCTACGTTCGTGCTGTTCGATAAACTCAATTGCAGCCCTTTTGGGTGCGCCTGTAACTGTGACTGCCCAAGTATGACTAAGAAATGCATCTAAGGCATCAAATTCTTTCCGCAGTATTCCTTCTACATGATCTACTGTATGGATGAGGTGACTGTATAATTCGATTTGCCGACGCCCAATGACTCTAACTGAACCAGGTTCACAAATGCGAGATTTGTCATTGCGGTCTACGTCTGTACACATGGTCAACTCGGCTTCATCTTTGTGTGAGTTGAGCAAGGAACGAATTTGTACCGCATCGTCGATTGCATCCTGTCCTCTACTAATCGTGCCACTAATCGGACAAGTTTCGATACGTCTGCCTTCCACCCGCACAAACATTTCTGGCGATGCACCAATGAGGTATTCTCCACCAAGATTAAAAATGAATCCGTAAGGACTGGGATTGATTTGTTTTAAGGTTTTAAATAGCTGACTGGGTGGTTGTTGGCAAGGTGTCAAAAAGTTTTGACTAGGAACAACTTCAAATAAATCACCCCGACGGAAGTAATCGAGTGCTTTTTCTACTAGCTTTGCATATTCTCCCTTTTGATGATCAGCAGTTTGAGTTGGTAGGAGTCGCTTGCCTCGATAATCAATAGATTCACCTGTGCGTGGTAAATTATTGGTGCTACCATGCACTGTTTCAAATTCATATCGTAGACAAAATGCACGTTGTTGGTAGTAGTCTACAATTACTAATTCATCAGGTAAGTAAAGTACTAAATCACGCTGGTCTGTGGGACGTTCTAGACGCTGAGAAATAGGTTCAAATTGAAATACTAAGTCGTAACCAAATGCACCGTATAACCCTAGATGCTCATCTTCTGAGCTAGAGAAAATATGTAAGATTTCACGAATAACTGTAAAAGCTGAAGGTTGTTTACTACGTTCTTCTTCGGCAAAAAATTTTTGAGTTTGTTTGATAGATCCGGTGATACAATTATTTTTTTGAGTGACTGATTGGAGTTGTTGCGACTGCGATAGATGTTCTAAAAATAATGGTAAGAGAACCTGACCGCGATCGCTAAGCGCTGTGATGGTGAAACAGTTATCCCGTGTTGTCAATTCCAATGGTGGATTAAAAAATCCTATTGCCCATCTCTTATAACGTCCTGGGTATTCGTAGCTGCTATTAAGTAATCCTCCACGCTGCGAATTCAAATGAAACAGAATATCTTCAAGGGCGCTGCCCATCTTCAATTCAGTTACAGAACGAGATACAAAAACGCCGCTCAGAGTTGTATAATAATGAGAATTAATCATCATAGGGAATAGGGAGTGGGGAGTGGGGAGTGGGGAGTAGGGAAGAGGTATATTTATACCCTCGTTCTGTAATTCATTATATGATTGTCTAGTTTTTAATTTCTAATTAAATATAGATAAAGGCCTAATACAAGTGGTTCATTTCTTAATTAAGTTTACTCAATATGACACAACTTAATAAATGAATAATTTTTTGATACAGCTATCAATTTATTTGCTTTTCATTCAAGACACTCACAAAGGTATAAAGATCTCTTCCCCTATTCCCTACACTTCGACTCCGCTCAGTACAAGCTCCCTACTGCCTACTTCCCATTAAATCATAGAGAATAAGTTGACAAACATTGATCGCTTGGATTGATGAAGAATCTCGCAAGTGAGTTGATTTACTAATCAATAACGGCCCTTCAACCGGGGAAGACGGAAGACAACCGTGAGAACCACGTACTAAAGAAGCATCTAAAGGAATGACATCCA
Organism: Desmonostoc vinosum HA7617-LM4; assembly: GCA_019359515.1. Taxonomy (GTDB): domain Bacteria; phylum Cyanobacteriota; class Cyanobacteriia; order Cyanobacteriales; family Nostocaceae; genus Desmonostoc; species Desmonostoc vinosum. Next base: position 22,166 of record JAHHHC010000008.1, read on the forward strand.
TCAAGTAGCGAAAACCTAACTGTTTTTTGAGCAGTGTCAAACCGATTTTGAATTGGGGAAATTTGATTTGGGGGTCGAGAAAAAGTTCTACAGGATCATAACCAGGTTTGCGATGAATATCTACCGTGGTAGCGAAATCAGGGGCACGCTGATCATTTAGCCAGTAATAATAAGTAAACCAAGCATTTGGTTGAGCTACTGCTATCAACTCTCCTGAACGAGAATGGCCCAAACCGGAGGCTGATTTTTCGGTATCATCCAACACATAGGCAACTCCTACAGTTTCTTCTAAAAGCGATCGCACTTTCGGGATATAAAAAGGATCATTGACATAAACATGGGCAATTTGATGATCTGCGACAGCAAAAGCTTTACTAGCACCAGCATCTAATAGTTCGCGTCCTAATTCTTCGCGTATCGTCAGTAAACCATGTTCGCGGAGGATGCGATTGAGATGAATGGGTTGGGATACTGGTGTAATCCCGTATTCTGACAAGATGATAACTTGAGCGCCTTGATTTTCATAGTATTGAATCAAATCGCCACAAATGGTATCAATTTCTTGTAAGTCTGACGCTATTTTGTTCACATCAGGGCCATATTTTTGTAAGCAGTAGTCCAGATGCGGCAAATAGACGAGTGTCAAAGTGGGATGATGGGATTCTTCCAACCATTTTGCTGATTCTGCAATCCATTGGCTAGAACGAATCGATGTATTGGGGCCCCAGAAATTGAATAAAGGGAACTGACCTAGTTTAGCTTGGAGATGCGATCGCAGATTTCCTGGTTGTGTATAAATATCGGGAATTTTTCTACCATCAGCAGGATACATTGGTCTAGGCGTGACTGCGTAGTCTACCGTAGAGTGCATATTATACCACCAAAACAAGTTAGCACAAGTAAAGCTAGGATCAAGTGCTTTGGCAATATCCCATATCTTGGGAGCCTGAACCAGCCGATTAGATTGTCGCCAAAATTTAATCTCACACTCATCTCGAAAGTACCAACCATTGGCAACAATTCCATGTTCACTAGGTAGTTTACCCGTGAGATAAGTTGCTTGCATCGTACAAGTAACAGCAGGTAACACAGGTTCTATCGATACCACTTTTCCGGTAGATGCCCAACGGGACAACAAAGGTGTATGCTCTCCCAATAGACTTGGTGTTAATCCCACTACATTGAGAACAACTGTTTTTTGCATAAAAACGAACCTTTAGTAATACTTTGTCAAGCTAAACCCCACAGCTAAATAGCCCACAACAAAACACCTGCCATAAAAATAAAGAACAGAGTTCCTTGTGAACGCAGTTCATGGAATCTCTTACAAAAATCCTTCTTTGCGTTCTCTTCTCTGCGTCTCTGTCTTGAAAAGTTGAGCCACTGCGTTGGACGGGTTCCCCGGCAGCCGCGCAAGTGGCGTTCCTACGGAGGGAAACCCTCCTTCTCCTGACGGAGACGCTACGCGAACAGAACTTTTCGCTGCGCCTCTGCGTGTTAGCGTTCGCGAAGCGTCTCGTAGAGAAGCGGGGCGTAGCCCGATAAAAAATATTTATACTTATTAATTCCCCATTCCCAAAACAGCCATCACCCACTCATACTCACGCTGAATCGATGCTAATAAATCCAATTTCATCTGTTGCGGTAGAACTTCCCAGGTATAAGTTTCAATTTCTAGATGAGTGCAAGTATAGTCCTGGTGTAGTAGATTTAGCACAGTTACAATATCATCTTGCGTAGATTGCAACAGTTGATAATCGCGGATAAAAATAGGTACATGAAAGTGAATTCGCCACTGTTGAGCGTTAGTATCTGCTAAGTGAGGTAAGGCACTTTCTAAGTCTGAATAGCGAAATAGTTCGTGATTATTTTTGCGAGCAATTACTTGATGTAAATACGTAGATTCCGCGAATTGACGTAAACGCTCTGCTACTAAATAGCGCTGCTCAACATCTGCCAGCGATGCTTGCAACGCAGCACTGATTTGAATTTTGCCAATTTGAATACCAGCAGTTTGAAACTGTTGAAAAACCGAGATTGGATTTTCATACTCGACAGCAAAATGACAAGTGTCGTAACAAATACGCACATGATTAAGTAAATGAGCCTCGGCAGTGTTTTGTGAAATTCCTAAATGTTTTGCTAAATCAGCACCGCCAATAGGTAGCAAATACTTATGAAAATAATCAACTACTTCGGTAGCATTTTCAATTAACCCATCTGGTTCTGGTTCCAAATCCAGGTGTAATAGTTTTCCTTCCTCAGCATAAATCCGTACCATTTGAGCCACAACCCGTGCTATTTGGAGACTAGCACTCTCCATCGCCGATGCTTGTAAAAGTTGGTTTCCTTTAAACCAAGGTTTATAAGATAAAGGTAGCGTAGAAATGCTACCTTCCATATCATCTAGTAAAAGTTCTGCAAGGATATTAGTTAGTTGTATTGTGTAGTCTAAGCGCTCTTGTGTTAACCAATCTGGTGCATAAACCTGGTCTTTTACTACTTGTCCATGAAATTGCCCATAGGGAAAGCCATTCAAGGTAAACACATAGAGGTCTTGGGCGCTCAACCATGACTGAAAGTGAGTTAAAGTATTTCCTTGCAGTAGTTGTCTAGCTGCAACCTCTGCTAACCGCAACCCAATACCGAAAGGTTGATTTGGTGCTAATCGGGTTTTGAGAGAGGGAATATACTGCTTTAAGTTGGCAAAGACATCATCCCAGTTTTCACCGGGATGAATATTTGTGCAATAGGTTAAGTGAAAATTGTGGTTAGTTTCTATTTTCATCTAACTTGAAGATAGGGAGTAGGGAGTGGGGAGTAGGGAGTAGGGGAAGAGAGATTTTCGTCTCTAAATTCGTCTTCATACAACAGGGATATTGCTTGCCTGTACAAAGATATATCTACCTCATGAACCTCTATTCCTTCCCCTACACCTTGCAATAGCATCAAAGTTAATTCTCCACCCAAGTGTTCCCGAAATTCGGTCAAACCCTGGAATATACAACGAGGATGCCCTAGTTGGGATGATTTCTCAGTCAGTTCTGGAACGTACAATCTAAAACCTAGTGTTGATAGTGTCTTTAATATACGCCGCCACTCTGAGCGAGAAAGCAATCCTTTGAGGTAGGAATAGGTGCTATCCAAAGCAATACCGATCGCAACTGCTTCTCCATGTCGCAAGTTATAATCTGTCAGTTGCTCTAGTTTATGCGCTGCCCAATGACCAAAATCTAAAGGGCGAGATGAACCCATTTCAAAAGAATCACCACTAGTAGCAATATGATCTAAGTGTAGTTGGGCACATCGATAAATCAGCTGTTGCATACTGTCCATATCATGACAGGCAAGCGCTGCACTGCGATCGCAGATAAAATCGAAGAAACGAGCATCTTTGATTAGCGCCACTTTAAGCGCCTCAGCAATTCCCGAACGCCAGTCACGGTCTTCTAGAGTAGTCAAGAAAGCAGAGTCATTGATAACTGCATAAGGCGGGGCAAAAGTGCCGAGAAAATTCTTTTTACCAAAGGCATTGATGCCATTTTTTACTCCTACACCAGAATCATTTTGCGCCAGCACAGTAGTAGGAATACGGATAAGACGAATACCTCGGTGAGCAGTTGCCGCAGCGTATCCACCCAAGTCTAATACAGCACCACCCCCAACCGCTAACAGGTAGGAATGACGACATAATCCCGTTGTTTCAATGAGTTGGTGAATTTGCTCTACTAACTTAGGGTTATTCTTCGCAGCTTCTCCTGCGGGAACTATTATCGGCTCTGCGGCGAGTGTAAGTATTTCGGCATAAAATTGACTATACGCTGTTATTTGTTGCAACAGTTCTGGCCAGAATAGTAATAATCCCGCATCTACTACAGCGATTACTTTTTTTGGTTTTGCCTCTTTATCTGCTGTAATTATTTGCGCTAATGTGCGATTTTTGAGATTAAATAGATTATTAGTGAAGTGAATATCGTAGTGAAATGTAACTGAGATATTTTGAGAAATTGGTTGCAAATTTAATGCAGTTTTTTTGTTGATGTTGGTGAGCATTTTTTGTTGATGTAGCAGTCCTATTTGGTGGTTTGATAAATTAAACTTTATTTACATTTGCAGGTGTCTTCGTCCGATGGATATTTTTAACTGAACTATATTGGTCTGGATAAGATTTATTGATTTTTTCTTGAAAACAGCTTTGAGTAGTTTCAAATTCCGCAATTAATGCGGCTCGGTCTTTGTTTGCTACCATCTTTGCCAAACGACTATAAGTATTAGCTAAGGTATAAATTGCCTGACATCTCTCTTCTGTAGCTAGCATAATATCAACGCATAGATGGGGGCTTTGAGAAAATAGGCGTTTGAGGATATCAATTTCTTGACGATAGCTTGGGGTTGACATTGTTAAGCTGCTTTCTATATCGATTCCAGATTGTGTTAAGAAAACACCAAGACTAAATCGATAAAAATGTTGGGTTGCTTGAATCACTACCATCATTTGGTCGTGTTCTTCAGGCGTACAGAAGATGATTTCTCCACCTTGATTTTGCATAAAGTCTAATAACCATTGGAACGAATTATCATTTCGTCCTGAACATACTATTACTTTTTGTCCTAAGAAGGATTTGATACTTGGCCCAAACATGGGATGTAAACCCATTACAGCACCTGAATGGTATTCCAACATCGCTTGAGTTGGCTGAGTTTTGATACTTGTGATGTCACATAAAGCTGTTGTTGGGGCAAGGTATTTAGCTGCGCGTTTGATAACATCAACTGTATACTCAATGGGAACAGATACTAAGACTAATTCTGCTTTTCCCAGAAGTTGTTCTGCATACTGCCAGTCTTCTTGTTCAAGAATACTAACTTGATGACCGACTGCTGAAAGTTGCTCTTTGAATAATCTTCCCATTCTGCCATGTCCACCAATAATGGTGATTTGTCGCGGTCTGAGGTGATTTGTTGTAGACTTAGTGGTTAATTTAGGAAAAGCCATATCAGTATTCGTAATTCGTAATGACGCGACGCTCCTGCGTCGCTAACGCTTCGCTAACGCTTCGCTATCGAGGACTCGCTACCGCTGCGCTAACGTAATTCGTAATTAAGTCACAGCAAAGATTTGCGCTAGTAACATTGAAATCGGCAGGAGAATCAAGACTAGTAACCCGTATGATAATCCTGCAAAACCCGCAGCCACAGCGGTATCTAAAACAATTAGTGACAATACGCCAGCCTTGACGGCGATGCGAATTTTTTCTGGAGTAGGTTGGCGTACAGCTTGCATAAAAGGCAATAAAACTCGAATAGCTAACAAAATTAAGAATGGTAATGCTGTGAAGACTTGATAGTTTGCTAACACCCCTAACCCTAAAAGTCCGGCAATTACTGCCACAATCAATAACAATGCTATTAGACCATTACTTTGCTTGGACACATGTACTTCACCCCGACTCAGAGTAGTGATAGCAGCAATGTAAACCATGGGAATCAAAGCCAAAAACCAGTATTCTCCCACCATTGTTGATGAGACACTCACGCCCAGTAATAAGTTACCACCACGGCAAACACCCATATTGATTGGGCCAAAAATCGGGTGATGCTTCCCTAAAGCATCGTATAATAAGGCAGTTGTTGCGATCGCAAAAGCCAAACTAGCACTTAACCACGAAACTTGAGCTGCTGCCATTATCCCTACACCTAACAGCAAACCTCCCAATAAAATTGCTCCCCAACGAGATGCCCTACCACTAGGAATAGGTCTTTCTGGTCGTTCTTGGGCGTCTAGTTCAGCATCAAATACATCATTAAATACGATTCCACCACCATATAAACCAGTGGTAGCTAACAGCAACCATGCCAACGGTAAAAGATTCACTTGGCTTTGTGAAGCCGCAAAGCCAGCCAAGATATCTGCCCAAGCAGTGATAATATTGGCAGGACGCATCAATTGCAGATATGCCCAGAAGCGATGAAGATTGAAAGTTACAGTGTTCATCTTGATTTACTTACTCAATTAATGCGTATTTGCGGTGTGACTCTACCAATGGTTGTTGTCCACGCAGCACGGAGTTATCATTAAACAACTGTCGTTGGTCAATAGGAGAAGGATTGAGCCAGTCTGACTCTTGCATTTGACCACTTTGACCATAAGCTAAAAGAGCATTTTGATAACAAACTGCTTGCACAGCAATTTGAGATATGCCGCACTCCAACATTAATTGGGCAGTCTTGGGTACAGCCAAAGGATCGCTAACACCCCAATCAGCACTACTATCTACAATGATGCGACTACTGCCATATTGGCGTACAATCTCTACCATACGAGCATTGCCCATTTTGGTATGGGGATAAATTGTGAATGCTGCCCAAAAACCCCGCTCTAAAACTTCTGCAACTGTCTCTTCATTGTTATGGTCTACAATTACTTGTGATGGCTCTAACCCATGCTCAATGCAGACATCCATACTGCGACTCGTACCCGCTTTTTTATCGCGGTGCGGTGTATGAATCATTACTAGCATATTTAGTGTTTTTGCCAACTCTAGCTGAAGACGGAAGTATTTGTCTTCCGCTGGTGTCATATCATCGTAGCCGATTTCACCAATAGCAACTACACCTTCTTTACAGACATATAAAGGCAACAGTTCCATCACTTGTTCTGCTAAGGCTTCGTTATTAGCTTCTTTAGAGTTTAAGCCAATTGTGCAGTAATGTTTGATACCAAATTGAGCAGCCCGGAATCTTTCCCAACCAACCAAACTACTAAAATAATCTTGGAAAGAACCAACATTAGTGCGGGGTTGTCCTAGCCAAAATGCAGGCTCAATCACAGCTACAATACCCGAACTCTGCATCCTCTGATAATCATCAGTAGTGCGCGAACTCATATGAACGTGGGGGTCAATAAACATCATTTTTATACTCTTTGCGCCTCTGTGCGGCAGTCGCTACAACGGGGGGAACCCCGACGCGAGTTGTTCATGGGGGAAACCACGCCACTCCCCTCAAGTCGGGAAACCCGCCCACGGGGGTGGCTCCCCAAGACCACACTCGCTCCGCAACGCGCTGCCTTGTCTCTGCGTGGATAAATCATCCATAAATTGACTCACCAAAGGCCAAATTTCATTAGGTACACAACGGTGAGCGCTATAACGTTCGCGAGCATAATCAATCAACATCCTGGCTAACTCAGGGTTAGCGCGCTCTCTTATACCTTGAATTAAATCTAAAGGACTGCCCACAAACAAAGCTTTTAGTACCATCTGGTTCCATGCCAGAGTATCAAAATACTGAGCTGGATAAGAATTTCGCAAAGCAATAGCATTAAAAACTACTGTCATATTGCTGCGAACTCCCTCAGCAGCTAGTTTTTGCAACTTTTCTGGATGAGATAATAAAGGTAAGGCTTGATATAACGCTACTAATTCCCCAACATCAGCAGCTGTAAATACTCGTTCTAAAGTATATACGTATTTATCTGCATCATCTTGTGGCAAAGCTAATACTAGTAAGGTACGAGCAGCCTGCTCTACATGCCAATGAATAGGAAACCACCCTGTTTGCATTGTCGAAGCTGCTTGTAAATCTTCAGGGGTTAGCTCTAGCCGATTTTTCCCCGTATAACGAGGTACTGCACTGAAAGCAGTAAAGAAAATTTGCACACTAACACCACTGCTGATTTCCTGCCTTTTTTCGTCTAGCCAGTTGCAGGTTTCTTGAGTAACTTGCTGTGCAACCCACTCATACAGAAGGTTAACAATATTTGTTGGTTTAAAATCAATGACACTAGACATAATTTTGATCAACGGTTGACGTTTAAGTGTTGACTGCTAACCATTAACAGTCAACAACTTTGGATGTGTTTTAGCTCATTTGTTTTTTTCTACCGCTTTTTTGCAATTTGATAATAGTAGCCCCTACTCCGAATAATGCTGTACCTAATATAGAAGTTGGTTCAGGCACTTCTTTACTTCTACCCTCTATCTTTAATACCTGGACGCGACCTTGGAAGAAATCGCCCACATAAAGCTTTCCATCCTCATATTTGGTACCACCAGTCCAGTTAAATGTACCTGGTGTGAGGTCGAGAGGTTCGCCAAAAGGTGGTTCACCTAAAGCAGGTGCTGGTGCAGCAGCAGGTTTACCAAATGCTGTTAAAAATTTACCGTCTTTATTAAAAACCTGGACGCGGCTATTGATAGAATCAGCCACATAGATATTTTCATACTCGTCTACCTCAATACCAATTGGCTGATTAAACTGTCCAGGCTCGCTACCAGCACTACCAAAAGTTAACAAAGGATTACCTTTTGGGTCGAGTACTTGAACACGGTTATTAAACTGGTCAGCTACAAAGAAATTGCCACTGACTGGTGAAATTCTGACGCCTGCGGGCCCTTGGAACTGTCCAGGCTCTGTACCATTGCCGCCAATGCTACCAATTAGCTCGCCATTCTTGGTGTATTTATTGATTTTATCGCCGCTAAAATCACCTACATACACATTGCCAGTTTTGTCAAATGTTATACCAGATGGCCCAAAGAAAGCTCTACCGGGTATAAGTTTGCCAAAAGAACCAAATGATTTGATGTACTTACCTTGAGGATCAAAGACATTGACACGGTTGTTAAAAACGTCACCTACATACAGATTCTTAGTAACCGGGTCAATTTCTAGAGCTGCTGGTTCGTCAAATTCTCCGGGCCCTTTGCCGCCCTTACCAATTGCTCTGAGATAGTCACCTTGAGAGTCAAATACCTCAACCTTATTACCAATGTCAGGGTTAAAACTACCGTCTGGATTAAGACCACGACCATTACTTACTAGGACATTTCCAGCGTCATCTACTGTGATGCCTTGAGGAACAAACAGCTGTCCTGAGCCGAAGCCAGGGCTACCAATACTACGCTCGTATTTTAAACTTAAAGACCAAGCTGGGGCAGATGTAGCTAATCCCATCAATCCAGTACCGACAATAGCAATTGACAGATTTTTTACTAATCTCATGAGTTTTAAGTGCTGGTTGTATGAGTTATACTCTCGCAAACTAATTTCGTTCTCAGTCCCAGTTTGGGAACTTTAGTCCTTGTAGTCAGCACTTAAGTGCTGACTACAAACTGGGCAATTTTGGGTTAATCAAGTACTGTTCTAAACAGTTTCTGCTTCCGTTAATTGTTTGCTACGTTTATGCTTTTGCCTTAAAGTTGCACCGAAAGCAACAGCTGTGAGAGTACCCAGTATGGTTACAGGTTCTGGAACTGGCTCGATATCCACTCGCACAACCTCTCCTAGTTTTGGGCCAACACCACGATTAGTGATATAAATTTTGCCGTCAGGGCCAATGTCAATTCCATCAGCCGAATCTAACCCTTCACCAGCAGCAACAATTACTGTACGAGTGCCATCAGGAGCAATTTGAATCAGAGAACCAGGTAGATTTGTGATATCGCCGCCCAACTGAGAGGTATCGCTAAACTGTAAAACTAACAAATTACCTTCCTCATCAAAGGTCAGGTCGGTGATGTGCGTAAACCCATCTAGAAAAACCTCTGGTTTTCCATCCTCACCAATGCGGAAGATCCGCGATTTATCTTCTGGATAAGGAAAACCTGTATATTCACCAACGTATAAAGCTCCATCGGGGCCAATCGTGCCACCTGTCGGTACTGATTGAACCCCTATTTTTCCTCCTGGAAGCACATCTACTAACCCTGGTGGGATCTCTTGCCCTGGTGGCGCGGGTGGCAATTCTGAGGCACTAATAATATTTTTAGGGATTGCGATCGCTTCTGATTCACTTCCATCAAGTTTAATTTTATAAGCAGCGTTTCCACCCCCATCAACAACATAAGCACTATTGCCGCTAATTGTCAAATCATAGGGATTGGTAACTACATCCCCACCATCTGGATTATTAATGATTTCATACTTGGCAAAGTCGAAAACACTATTGAGAGATCCGCTGTTCAAGTCAACTTTATACAGTTGTCCTAACAGTGGGGTATTCAAAACTTTATCGGGTTTAGATGGCGGGAAAGTCACAAGTTGTGTTTCTGGAATCGGGTATTTAGAACCAAGTTCCAGCGTTGCTTGATCACGGTTTCCTGGATAACCAGCAAACCCAGTCAACAGATAAGCATTTCCCAGTGAGTCGAATTGTAAGTCTTGAATACCGGCTCCTTGGTTGCCGGTGGGTTGTTCTGCTAGTGATTGAAAGTTTGTGAGTATACGCTTTTTAGTACCATCTGGTGTCACTTTAACCAGTGAACCACTATTACCCGCACAGATAGGTTGAAATAGTGTACTCGGAGATGGTTGACAATTCCCGTTTCCACCAATACCCGGCTCTGCTACATAAAGAGTTCCATCGGGGCCAAAGCTAACAGCTCGCGCATTACTGATTCCATCGACAATAGTCGTTAGCGATGCAGCTTCTGCGGTTGACGTTCCACAAATAGCGGCAAAACAAACTGATGTAAGAATAAATGACTGAAGTTTCATACCTTTTGAGATTGAAATTTGGTAATTTGTGGAAGTTTTGACAATTTTAAATAGGAAAAACTATTCCCTGTTAAGCGTTAAGCGTTCCCTCCTTTTGGTATGTAGCTCATCCCGCGATCAAAGGATTGCAAATTACCAGCTTTCGCTTCAAGCATACGTTTAATATTCATGCTCTCAGCCCCAAAATCCTCAATTTTAAGTTTGCCGTGAGTGAGAGATTCATCTGTTTTCCAGAATGTAATCCGATGCAATATAAAACCAGGAGCTTCAGAATCACCAAAAGCATAAGAAGTAGGAATTAATAGTGCTATGGAGCGCTGATAAAATTCGTAGTCTGGATAAAAATATTCTTGTTCAAGTAAGTAATATTTACTTAAAGTATGGAGCCGGAAAGAAATTTTTACTTTTTGGTCGTACTCGTCTTTAAATTCACCAGAATCAGAATTAATCTCACCAGATGGTCTGATTAAATGTGCCCACTCATCTATATTTTGGAGATTTGACAAATATTTGATGCCAATTTCGACAGGGGCATCAACATAAATTGTGTCGGTATCAATTAAGTAGCGCCCTTTGGCTGCGGTGGTGTGGCCTACTTTACGTTCCAAAATGGCTTTGAGTGAACGGCATTCAGAAGTATGTACAGTATGAATTCCCTGCATAATCATCTGGGTTTGTCGCTTTGGGTCAACAAAACTTAGCCAGTGAAAGTACACACCTTCTTCATTTGTTCCAGGCTCAATGTAGTCGGGAGGAAACAGCAATACAGGGTAGACCTGAAAATATTTTTGATACTCAAATCCACAGTGCCACTCAATGCCATAAAAAAGTGCGCTTTCTAGTTTTTTGACATGATAATAAAGATTGCTATGATAACCAGAGGCTGTCCCTAGCCAAGTATCTTCATCAATTTGCTCTTTCATTCGGCTAAAGAGTGTCCAATCATCTAAGTTTTTTAAGCTGCAAAGATAATCGAAAGCACTCTTTGGTGAAGTAGCAATATAAGCTGATGTTGCAAATGTATTTTTTTCCATTATTCACTCATTCACTTAATATCTAGAAAGCAGCTTAGTGCTTAAAAAGCCTGAAACTATTACTGAGTAATAACTATGAACAATTAAGCCGCGATCGCTTTATTCATATTTAACTTAGCCTGACTAATTCTTGCTTCCGCTACTTGCTGAGCAGCATCATTAGTGGTAATGTTCTGCTGTTTAGCTATGTTGAAAATTGTCATCAACGTATGATAAATATTATCTACTTGCTTAAAAGCTTTTTCTTCGTTGTAACCTATCATCTCGTTGTAGACGTTAATGATTCCCCCAGCATTAATTACATAATCAGGGCAGTAAAGAATTCCTTTTTTAACAAGCATGTGGCTATGGATTTGCTCATTCCATAATTGATTATTGGCAGCACCTGCAATAATTGTAGTTTGCATTAAAGGAATTGTTTCGTCATTAATAATCCCTCCTAACGCACAAGGAGCAAATACATCTACATTCACAGAGTAAATTTGATCTGGTTCTACTACAGTTGCACCAAAAAGCCGTTTTACTTCTTCTGCTTTTTTGTTATCAACATCAGTTACAAAAAGTTGAATTCCCTGCTCATGTAAATGCTGACAGAGGTTTTTACCTACGTTTCCTAAACCTTGAACAGCAACTTTCATTCCCTCAAGTCTTTGGGTTTTCCAACGGAATTCTACAGCGGCTTTAATTCCTAAAAAGACTCCTAAAGCTGTGATGGGTGCAGGGCCGCCAGACTTCTCTTCTACACCGACTACATATTTTGTTTCTTGGCTAATAGTTCGCACATCTTGCGGAGTGATATTTACATCCTGACCCGTAATAAAACGCCCATTGAGTCTTTCTATAAAACTTCCATAGGCTCTTAACATGTCGTCTGTTTTATCTTTTGGATTAGCGATAATCACTGCTTTTCCGCCACCGACTGGAATGTTAGCACAAGCAGCTTTATAAGTCATACCACGACTCAAACGTAGAGCATCTCTTAAAGCTGCTTCTTCGTTGGGATAAGGAAAGAGTCTGGTCGCTCCCATCGCGGGCCCTAAGCTAGTGTCATGGATCGCAATTATTGCTTTGATATCTGGGTTTTTTCCATGACAGTAGAGAACTTGTTCGTGACCCATTTCTCTAACGGTTTCAAATAGGTGCATTGTGGTTTCTCGATGTTGGGGACTGGGGATTGGGGACTGGGGATTGGGAATGGGGGGTGGGCTTCTCCTGTCGGAGACGCTGCGCGAACGACTTCGCTCAGCCCACGGGGAGTGGGGAATTGTTATTGATTATTCTTCGCATCCCCGCGTCCCCTCATCCCTCTCCACGTGTAAGTCAGACCAAAGGAAACGAAACTGGTTTGACAGAGTTTTTCGGTAAAGTTGCTTTGACTCCTTGTGCTGCCAAACTCTTATTGCGTCCACCGGAAGGTGCAGGTATGTCGGGGTCAATCACAACATCAACTACGAAAGGAACTGTTGAGGCGATCGCCTGTTCTAGTGCTGCTTCTAGATCTGATTCTCTAAAAACTCCTACACCATCTGCTCCCATAGCACGAGCAATCATGGCAAAGTTTGTAGTTGGAATCTCTGCATCTGCTCCTTTTAATCCCAAAACTTTCATCCCTTGGTGGCACATATTGTAACGAGCATCGTTGAGGACAATCCAAACGGCAGGAATTTTGTATTTTACGGCTGTGCTGATTTCGTTGTTCATCAACATTGCCCCATCCCCGACAATGGCTACAGCTTTACCTTGACGTGCTTGTGCCGCTCCTACAACACCTGTAACGGTGTGCCCCATCGCCCCAACTCCAGTACTGACTCGGTAACGATGGGGTTGGTTAAATCGCAACAGATGAGTTGACCAAGTAAAGGAATTACCACACTCTGCCATAACGATCGCATCGCTACCCTCAACGATGATCTTTTGAATTGCTATCATCAATACTTCTGGTCGCACTGGATAATCCGTTGCTGGTTCAATGGGTTTGCGTTCTGGACGAGGTAATAATGAAGTTGCAAAGTTAAAATTCCCCGCGTCCGCGCGTTCCTGTGTCTTTGTGTCAGCAGAAGGATTATCCGGTAGGTACTGTAATAGTTCTTGTAGATAGGTTTTGATGTCAGAGTGAATTGGGAAGGTTTCGGCATAGAAATATGCTACTCCCGGTACTTCTGGATCAATATCTACATGTACAAAGCCCTTGGGAGGAACCATCAACGGACTCCAAAAAGAAGTTGGTTCACCAAGGCGGGTTCCGAGGACAAGCGTCCGGGCGGGAGGTTGTTCCATATATGTGAATACGGAAGCATCACCACCTAAACCTGTGACTCCGACAAACTGGGGATGATCTTCGGGAAATATACCTTTACCACGGGGTGAACACATCACCGCAGCACCAGTTTTTTCCACAAGTTGGCGGATTTCTGCTGCTGCGTCACGGGCACCAAAACCAACCCAGACGGCGAATGGTTCACCAAAGAGTAACTGTGCAGATTTGGCTATCGCTTCTTTTTGGGCTGTGATTCGATAACTAGGAACTTTTAGTTGAGGCAGAGATATATCTTCGACTAGACTTGTTTGCACAGCGGTGGGAATGCTGATATGAGCTACAAATCCCCCTGGTTGTGCTAAGCCAAGTGCCAGTTTACGAAAAATTTGCGGGAGTTGAGCAGCAGATTCAACAGTGATTGCATAGTTGAACAATGCTCCTGTGGTAAATATACCGCCACTGGGTAATGTGTAGGTGCTAGTTTCTTGGATTGCCCAACGTCCACGTTGCGCTGCTGAGGTGCAAGCTGACAACATAATCACCTTTGCACCTTCACCACGGGCAGCAAATAATCCGGTGAGGGCGTTGGTAATACCTGGGCCTGCTGTGGTAAATACAACGGTGGGGCGATCGCTAGCAAAGTATGCTTCGACTGCTGCAAAGGCAGCTCCTGCTTCATGGCGAAAGTTCAATACTTGTATGGTGCTATTTGAGAGTGCATTCCAAAGACTAGCCATTGCACCTCCTGCAACGCCAAAAGCATTGCATATTCCGAGGCTCGCTAACATCTGCACTACTATATCGGCAACCGATAGCGTTGTAGCTATTTCATTGGATAAGCAAGGCTGAACTTTGGCGTTATCAACTAACTCATCAACTGCAATTTCTACGTATTGATTGCTATCTGGAAGTTCCTTGTATGGTTCAGAAGTGACTATGGGAGAGTTGGAAGCAGTATAATTTTGACTCATTGCTTTCACTTAATTTCAAATATTTCTACAAGGCTCTTTTATTTACATTTAAATCTCGGTAGTATATAAAATAATTTAGATTTATTGCCTTTCTTAGGTTGATAACCTAGCTAAACAGCGGTTAGGAGGAGTTGCTGCTAAGTTTCGCTGTTCACCCTAGTGAAAAAGCTTGGAAAAAATTAAGATTTTTAGAAAAGACTGCGCCTATGGAAACCAGAATAAGGGAGTCCAAGCTTTACATACAATGAAAAATCTTTTGATGAGGTTATCTATTTTTTCGTTTTTGTCTCACTAACTACATTACCCACTTAGCTAAAGTAGGAGATCAATAGTTTGTAGTAGCTAGCTTGCTGGTAATCTGGAGACAAGATTAGCTGTGTAGTGTCACTGTTTAAAACTTTTATCCTATTTGGTAGCTAGTTGGTAAATTGTAGAAAATTTCTTAACAAAATTTATCTCTTAAGACAGATGAATTAAAGGAAACAGGAAACAAGAAACAGCGACAGTGACTGGATTGGGAGGGGATTTGACCCTCGCAATCACATTTCCTCTTAAAAAGGAGGCTGATTCGACTAAGGAACGAGGGAACAGAAGTCTACTGTTGCCTGTTAAGCGTTCCCTGTCCCTTGCAAGGCAAGTCTCGGTGAATGTGAAAACCTGTATCAAAGCGAAATTTAAATGTATATCTTGTGACAGATGAATATTCAGATTCTTCTGTAGTTAAATTCCTGAGTGAACAGTTAAGAAAAGTTAAGCTATTATAAATAGGTAAAAACTTACACAAGATATGATGAAAAAATCCACTAGCACTGAACTTATTTAATACTGAAGATATTCACTGTAACGAAACCAAGCTCAAATCCACGGTATGAGCCACAGTTAATAAATCAAACAACAGAGGCAAAAATAGCCTACTCAAGATTTGAAAAATCTTAATTATTAGTTCATAGATGGCTGTAGTACCGACTTGCGATCAGGAGTGAGGATATGGATGCCAACGAATATACGTTAGTTCAATCTGACTCTCAAACAGAGCCACAGTCAGAAGTAGGATTAAAGTTTGCTCATTTTTTAATTAACCAAACCGCGGATGCTGCCTTCTGTTTAGGAGCGAACGCGCAGTTTCTTTATGTCAACGATGCAACTTGCAAAATCACTGAATATTCTTGTGAAGAATTGCTTTCGATGACATTAAAAGATGTAGATATAGACTTTTCGCTACATAATTTCTCAGATATTACATCGCAGGATTCTATTATATATAAATCTCGTTATCGGACGAAGAAAGGTCGGGTATTTCTAGTAGAAATATCTATGACATCCTTAGAAGACCAAGGTAAAAAATATAGTTGTGTCTTCGTTCGCGATCGCACTAATGAAATGGTAGAGTTGAGCGTACAAAAATGGATTGATGAATTAAGAGATGCTAAAGCCAACTTACAACAAGAAGTTACTCAATTAAAAAAAAAGGAAGTAGAGCTAGAAAGATCCCTATCTATATTTCATTCAACTTTGGAATCTACTACCATCGGCATTGTTGCAGTGAACTTTGAGGGAGATATTCTCAGCTTTAATCAGCAATTTATCGATATGTGGCAGATCCCAGAAACATTGACTCTATCTAAAAGATGTCCTATATGTAGAGCCTTCTTTGAAGAACAATTAAAAGATCCAGAAGCTTTTAATCGGCTTGTTTGGGAAGTTTCTAGTCAATCTGATTTTGAGAGCTATGATATTCTTGAATTGAAAGACGGGAGAATTTTTGCACATTACTCTAAACCTCAATGGCTGGATAAGAAAATTATTGGTAGAGTATGGAGCATTTGGGATATTACTGAATCTAAACGAACTGAAGAAGCACTAAGATTAAGCGAGGCTAGATTTCGGGCTTTAGCAGAAACGACCGATGTTAGTACTTTCTTAATTCAAGGTACACGGCTTTGTTACGTTAATCCAGCAGTAACGATACTCACAGGCTATACAACAAAAGAACTGCTAACTGGCTTTGATATCCGCCAGTTAATTAAGAGTAAAAAACGTAGACAAGTGAGTGATTCGGGTAACTCAGCTAACTTTGAATATCAAGAGATCAAGATCCTAACAAAAAATGGTAAAGAACGTTGGCTAGCTTGTGCAGTTGCAATACTTGATGGAGTGCTTGATTTTGGAGGAAAGAGTGTTGAGCTAATTGCAGGGATTGATATCACTGATTACAAGTACGCAGAAACAGAACTGAACCAGGCTTTAGAACAAGCAAAAGAACTAGGTGAATTGAGAGCGCGTTTCCTTTCTATGGTCTGTCATCAGTTTCGCAATCCGTTGAATGTTGTTTCATTTTCTAGTAGCTTACTGAAAAGAAATATCAATGATCAAATGGCAGAAACTATAAGACCATTACTTGATGGCATTCAAATAGCCGTTGAACAGCTTAGCCAGATGTTAGATGATATTTTGTTTTACGCTAAAGCAGAGGCAGCAAAACTACAATTTGAGCCAAGACCACTGGAATTAGTTCAGTTTTGCAAGAATTTGGTGGCACAAGTGCAAATAAGTAGCAGCCAGAATCCAATAAATTTTCTCACTCAAACTAGTTACTTTGTAGCCTTAGTAGATCCAAAACTATTTGAGTTTATTCTGAAGAACTTGCTCGATAATGCAGTTAAATATTCTCCAGTTCAGAGTTCGGTTGATCTGACACTTGCTTGTGAAAATGGGGAAATAATTTTTCAGGTCAAAGATCGGGGTATTGGGATTCCAATAAAAGACCAACAAAGGCTATTTGAAGCATTTTATCGCGGTAGTAATAGCAATGGTATATCCGGCACTGGATTGGGTTTATCGATTGTTAAAACCCTTGTAGATTTGCATGGTGGTCAAGTTACTGTGGAAAGTGAAGAAGGTAAGGGGACTACGTTTAGTGTAATCCTGCGGTCAGTTAAGAAAAACTCTGTCAATTCTCAGTTATAGGTATTGATTTGGAAATCAATATTCATAACTTTATGGAAAAAAATAATCTCGTTGTAACTTAATAGTCTGCATTGAGTTTAGTAGATATTCCTTACCAAAAAATTAGCGACAGAAAAATGACGTACCAATTCTCGAAAAAAATTCTCGTAGTTGAAGATGATACCATCACCCGTAATCTTTTTTTAAAAAGTCTTGAAGCTGAAGGTTTTGAGATGATAGGTGCTGAAAACGGTATTGTTGGTATCCAGCAAGCACAAGAGCATTTACCAGACCTCGTGATTTGCGATATTATGATGCCTGATATGGATGGTTATAGTGTTCTGGCTGTGCTGAGTCAAGATCCGGTCACAGCTGTGATTCCCTTCATTTTTCTCACTGGTAGCGATACTAGAGCAGATGTTCGCAAAGCTATGGAGTTGGGAGCGGATGATTATTTGACTAAACCTTCTACAATAGAAGAATTACTCAGAGCGATCGCTATTCGATTACGAAAACAAGCGATTCTTCAACACTGGTGTATGAATAAACTTGAGCAGACTGCAAAGTCAGTATCTACTGATAAGACTCTATCAGTCACCACTCCTAAGTCAATCTTTCCCTGCGTTCCCCAATTAAAAGAAGTTTTCGACTTTATAGAAGCTAACTATCATCAAGGAATTACTCTGTGTGATGTAGCTCAAGCGGTTGGTTACTCACCTGCTTACTTAACCAACCGAGTTGCAAGACAGACAGGAGAAACTGTTAACAATTGGATTGTCAAACGCCGCATGGCAGGCGCTCGTTTTTTGCTGCAAAATCACAATCAAACAATCGAAGAAATTGCAAAAGCATTGGGCTATCAAAATGTCTGTCACTTCTCCCGCCAATTTCGTCAACATCATGGTTTACCTCCCCATACTTGGCGCAAAGAACATCAAGTAATTGAGTCACAAATCAACACTAAAATGCTCACTCTTCAATCGAATTTGGTCTAGCCACTATTGAACGTCTTTTTCCCATCTCATATTTTCCATCTTGATTGCACTATTTTAAGGCTTGGCACGCCGCTGCTGGACTGACACAGCTAAAGTAATACATTAGATGTAGGTTGGGTTATAGCTTGCTTAAGCGTAGGGGTACGAAGTGAAACCCAACCACTATTAACCAGTTTCGTGGGTTTAAGTCCCCCAGTTCTATAATCGGCAAGTTTTGTGTTGGGGTCTTTAATTACGAATTACGAATTATTTAATCTTGCAATGCCCTTAGTTTGGCTATCCCTGGCCAGATCATCGCCACCGCAACCACCACAACAATTGTGCCAATTCCACCACCCACAACAGATATCACCGGGCCAAATAGGGCAGCGGTTAAACCCGATTCAAACCCACCCAATTCATTAGAAGCACTGATAAACACACTGTTAATGGCAGCCACTCGACCACGTAAATGATCTGGTGTTCTAATTTGAACTAAGGTGTGGCGAATCACAACGCTAATACTATCTAGTGCCCCACTCAGGACTAACATTAACAGTGACAGCCAAAACCAATGCGAAAGCCCAAAGATGATTGTGACAACACCAAAGCCAACCACCGACCAAAGTAAGGCTGGCCCAGCATTACGTAAAGGTGGCAAGTATGCTAGTACGATCGCCATAAATAAAGCACCAATGGAAGGGGCTGCTTGTAGATAGCCCAATTCTACTGGCCCCACATGCAAAATATCTTTGGCGAAGATGGGTAATAGCGCGATCGCACCCCCCAATAAAACGGCAAACATATCTAGGGTAATTGCTGCAAGAATCAGCTGGTTTTGCCAAACAAATTTAGCACCAGCCCAGAGTACTGTAAGGGAGAGTGGCTCTTGGGAACGAGTTGTTTTTTTCCCAGCGATCGCAGCTATTAATATCAAACAGAGAAATGAGGCGATCGCCGCTAGTACGTATACTCCCGTAGCACTTCCCAACAAAGCGATACCAAATCCCCCTAAAGCCGGGCCAACTACTGAGGCTAACTGAAAGCTGCTACTGTTCCATGTGGCAGCATTCGTAAAAGCGCTGATAGGTATTAATTGCCACATTAAAGCATCGCTAGCAGGCTTTAAAAAAGCCCTGGCAATACCTGTTAATACTAAACAGGCGTAGATAAAGATAACTGCTCCTTTAGTCCAAGAAAGTATCGCCAAAGCTAAGGAACATAAGGCTAAGAGCAAGATTGACAGCAACATCGTCAATTTGCGATCATTGCGATCGGCTACATGGCCAGCAATCAAGGTGAGGGCAATCATCGGTAGGACTTGGGCTAGCCCAACAACACCCAACACCAAGGCTGAGCCAGTACGCTCATAAAGTTCCCAGCCAATGGCTACAGTCTGCATTTGTGAGCCGATGAACAGGAGTACACGCCCGATACTAAATAATCTATAATCTCGAAACCGCAGAGCTGCAAAGGGGTCGTGTTGTACAGATTCACTGTTGAGGCGGTTTAAGTTCCGTTTGCTCGAAGACATTTTTTATTAGAGCTAACCCTTCTTCAATATTGGAGATTTGTTCTTCTGTGAGACCATCCAAAAGTTTGGCAATATGGGCGCGAGTTTGGTCTTGGGATTGCTTGAGTTGATGCTTTCCCTCTTCAGTTAAGTTGAGGATAATCCGCCGTCGTTCTTGCGGATGGTCACAGCGTTGTACTAAGTTGCGTTGTACTAGGCGTTCGGTTGTCGCTGAGGCTGTGGCACAGGTGACACCTAAATGATCTGCTAAGTCAGATAGTGAAGCACCTGGATGATGATTGAGAAACGCTAGCGATCGCAACTGAGGTATAGATAAAGCAGCGGCACTGTTAGCCCGCATATCCGCTCGAATAAATCGCATAACTAACGGAATTGTCTCCATTACTCTAGCAGCACATTCTTCGGAAGTTGTGCCTTGCGAAATTTTATCGAGCTTCATGGGCTATTCGTTCTCCTGATTACATTGCCACCCGTGGATAAAGTCTTCCACAGATTAAGGTCAAGCCTGTTAATGTTAACAAAAGAATTGTACAGTCCTAACCAAAGCCATAGATTTTCGTAGCCAGTGAGCAGAAAGGGCCTGGGGTACATAGCCGAGTAATTGCCTATCTGACAGGTCAATATTTTCCATAAGTCTTGTCATGAGTTTGATGCACTTCTTATATTTAGCTTGCCTAAATATTAGCTTCTCATATTTTCTCTGGAAGTCAAGAGTATGGGTGCAATTTATCTGAGAACAGCAATTAAATTTGCGGGGTTGCAAAATCCCCGACTTTTTGAAGAAGTTGGGAATCTGACCACCTTCACCGATTATTTTGTAAAAAACCTGCACTTCTCAGTAAGGAAGATGGGAATTGTAGGAGAATAAATCAAAATCAAGAGAAAAATTATGCAAATTAGTAAGGTTTGCTTTTCCAACCGTGAAGCGACGCTCTTTGCACAAGAAGTCAAAACACAGGTTGCAAATTATTTTGAAGTAACGGGTCGCTCACCAAAAGCTGATTTCCGAATGGTATTCAAGACAATTTTCTTTCTGGGGATTACCTACGGTAGCTATGCACTGATTTTGAGCAACCAATTTTCTGTATGGCAAATGCTCGCTCTGGCTGTATTAATGGGTGTAGGAATAGCGGGTATTGGCTTTTGTATTGCACATGATGCTCTACACGGAGCCTACTCGGTAAACCCACGGGTGAACAAATCCATCGGTTTTATTTTCGATCTGCTGGGTGCTAATGGACATATATGGAAAATCGCCCATAATACTATTCATCACACATACTCCAACATCCCCGGAGTCGATCAAGACCTGATGGTTTCGCCGCTCATCCGGTTTTCGTCGGTTACTCCCTTAAAACCTATTCACAAATATCAACATATCTATGCTTTTTTTGCATATAGCCTCGCCACACTCAATTGGCTTTTTATGAAGGATTTTCTTTGCTTTCAACTTCAAGATTTCGGGCCATGCAAAAACCTAGTACATTCCCGTGCTGAGGTCGTAAATCTGATTTGGACAAAGTTATTTGTTTATGGCTATACGATCGCAATTCCACTAATAGTTTTAGATGTAACCTGGTGGCAATTTCTCATCGGGTTTGTGGCCATGCACGTTACAGCAGGAATTATTCTCGGTGTAGTATTCCAGTTGGCGCACGTAGTTGAAGGACTGGAATTCCCTTTGCCAGATGAAAACGGCGCAATCGAGCATACATGGCTAGTTCATCAGATGGTAACTACAGCCAATTTCGCCCATGATAACCAATTATTATCTTGGTTCGTAGGTGGGTTAAATTACCAGATTGAGCATCACCTGTTCCCACAAGTATGCAGTGTTCACTATCCGGCAATCAGTCAGATTGTACGTGAGGTGGCTCAGAAACATGACGTACCTTACAACTATTTCCCAACATTTTTTGGTGCAATCCAATCGCACTATTCGATGTTAAAGAAGCTGGGTAATTCCGATTGATTTAGAAATGCTAGATGATAGCACTTCTGTAGTGATTATCTCCGACGCAGTTGAGGCCAAATTAGCAGACTATTGAGGATTAATATTAAAGCTGTGGACGATAAGGTGGCAATTCCTGTACCCACAATGCCAAAAAATTTCGTTAAAACTAGCAACAACGGTAAATAAACTCCCAAAATTGCGATCGCATTTACTTTGAAGGGAAAACTAGGCTTACCAATGGCATAAAAAGCAGGTTCTAAGGCACAATTTCCGATTGTGAAGATTTCTGCTGACACTAACAGGATTAAAATCCCATAGGCCGCAATAAATGCCTCGCCAAAAGCATACTTGAGGATGATTCGTCCCAAGCACAGGCTAATGATAAAAATTATTACACCAATGCTGATAGCGATCGCAGTTGATTTCAGCAATAAAACCTTGAACAAGTGCCATTTTTCCTGACTCTCTAAGCGAGCTAATTCTGGATAGATAGATTGAGTCAAAATCTGAGCTAGATCCTTCAGTGGAGTAGACAACTCATAGCTAACCTGGAACAGTCCAGCGGCTGTGGGAGTAGCGAAAATTCCCACTACTAAGGGACTGGCTTGTCGCATTACCGTTGGTAGAGAAGAATCGAAGTTAGACACCATAGAAAACTTCAACAAGCCAGGATGGTTTTGATGCAAGTCCATTAAAGACCCATCTATCTTCTTGAGCAAACCTTGTTTCCGGGCTTCTCGCCAACCAACAAAGAACAATATTAATCCTCCAGATGCCTGAGCAATGAACCAAACTAGAAGATATCCCCACAACGGAGCATTCAGGATGACTGCTATAATCGCTCCCAACAAGGAAATAAAGGTAGGAATAGTAATTTGGAAGGCCAGCAAATCAAAACGATTGTAAAGCTGTAATAAACCTTTAGGTGTGGCTGTGCTAGTAAAAAGAATTACCAAGCTACACCACTGTACTTGAGTAACCATCGCTTGATCCCATCCTATATATAAACCTAGATAGGGAGCGATTGTAATTGCGATCGCTAAACCAACTAACACCCCTACCAAATCAAGTAGGCTAGTAAACTTCAAAAGCTGCTGCAAAGCAGCTTGATTTTTTCGTTCCAGACAAAGAGCGCCGTAACGAATCACCGCTTGAGAAGATTGAAAGGTAGTTAAATCTACAATTACTTGAATATAGGTTTGAATGAGAATCAGCATACCGAAGCCTGTAACACCAAGGTGATGAGTAACTACACTTAAATAAATTAAGCTAGTCAATCCGGTTGTTACTCGCCCTCCTAGCAGCCATGTAGCATTTCTCATGACTTTGTTGAGGAAAATACTGTCGGCAAGCAATTGCTTCATTATTGCAAACTAGATACAGGTAAAAGGGATTAGGAATTGGGAATTGGGAACTTGTGCTGAGCGAAATCGCACCCTGCTGGATCTTGCTACGTGTAGCGTCTCCGACAGGAAAAGTATTAGGAATTTCCAGAATTCTCTTTTAGTATCCAGTTCCTAGTACCTAGTCCTTAGTCCCCAGTCCCTAGTCACTAGTTCCCAGTTCAAAAGTATACATGATTTTTTGGGAAGAGTCCTTTTAGCCTGGTTGCAACTGACTCGCTACAAGCTGCGTCTTGTTGTAGCGATTTTAGGTATTGCTTTTGCCGCCATTCTGATTTTTACGCAATTAGCCTTTTTAGATTAGACCTCTTGCATAAATATTTTTTTGTTGGGCTACGCCCCGCTTCTCTACGAGACGCTTCGCGAACGCTAACACGCAGAGGCGCCCCAGACGCAGAGAAGAGAACGCAAAGAAGGACTTTTGCAAGAGGTCTATTTCTCTACGAAAGTCAAACAGTATTACGTTCTCGCCTCAAGGCAGATTTAAAATCACTGTAAATATTTCTCCACTCGCCTTTCTTGCAACATTTCTTCAACCTGAGCATCTGTGGGTGAAGGTTGGTCTGTTTTCAGTAAACCCCGCATTTGCTTAATTAAGACTTTTCGATTGGGTTGAGAACTAAGTGTGTTTTGTAGAGAGTCAATAATTGCACTAAGGAGCGCAAGACGATACATTGACCGATAGTTTGAAAGCTTGCTCTTTAATTTCTTGGAGAGACATCAGGCTACTTCACAAGTATTGGCTACATTCTATTTTGACAATTAGAAATTCCAGACTACCTCGAATAGCACAAGCGTGTGATGGCGATCGCTGTCTATTAGCCTCACTGAATTTGAATTGATGCTCTTAATAAGTCTTTAACCAGACATGATATTACAAATTATTTTTAAACCATTGTTGAAGGCGTTTCCAGCCGTCTTTAGCTTCTTTTTCACGGTAGGAAGGACGATAATCGGCGAAAAAGGCGTGAGGTGCATCAGGATAGACGATAATTTCAGACTTGCTGTTGCTGGATTTCAGGCGATCGCGCATTTGCTCTACTGTATCTAGAGGAATGCCTGTATCTTTACCACCGTAAAGTCCGAGAATTGGTACTTTGAGGTTAGACGCAATATCAACGGGATATTTGGGTGTCAGTTCTGTAACATCCCCCACTAGTCGCCCATACCAAGCTACACCGGCTTTGACGTTGGGATTATGAGCAGCATATAACCAGGTAATGCGACCACCCCAGCAGAAGCCAGTAATTGCTAACTGTTCAGCATTACCTTTAGCTGATTTCACAGCCCAGTTGACTGTTGCATCCAGATCAGATAACACCTGAGCATCTGGGACTTTGGCGACTATTTGGCGGATTTCGTCTATGCTACTTAACTTGAGGACATCGCCTTGACGCACGAATAATTGGGGAGCGATCGCTAAATATCCCAATTTAGCAAAGCGACGGCAAACATCCTGGATATGCTCATGTACACCAAAGATTTCCTGAATTACTAGCACAATCGGCAAATTTTTCCCCTTGGCGGGTTGCGCTCTATAGGCTGGAATTTCGCCATCTTTGACAGGAATATTCACAGCACCAGCTAATAATCCTTTGGCGTTGGTGGTAATGACTTGAGCGGAAATCGGTTGTACTGCCAAGGCGAAGCCAGTTGCTAGGGTGGCTGTGGCAATAAATTGGCGACGTGTTACATTTTTCATAAATTCTACAAAACTTTGCTCAAGTATTGATGCACAAATTGAACGCAGATTGAACCTTCACCCACTCCAGAAGCGACGCGTTTCACTGACTTATGACGCACATCGCCGACGGCAAAAATACCAGGGACATTGGTTTCTAATAAATAAGGGCTACGTTCTAGTGTCCATCCCTTGATGCGCTGCCCATCACGTTGTAAATCCGGGCCAGTTAGAATGAAACCGCGATCGTCTCTTTGCACTATGCCATCTAACCAATCAGTATTGGGAACTGCACCGATAAAAATAAATAGCGAAGTAGCAGGAACAGTTTGCTTTTCGCCCGTGAGTTTATTTTCTAGAACGATCGCTTCTAAACTTGTCTCGCCTTTAGCCTCGACGACACTAGTATAATTTTGTACTGTAATATTTGGTGTATTGGCAATTTGGTCAATTAAGTATTGCGACATACTGATAGTTAAAGACTCGCCGCGTACCAACATCGTGACTTGGCGAGCGTACTTCGAGAAGTACATTGCGGCTTGTCCAGCTGAGTTGGCTCCACCGACAATATAGACATCTTCATCTTTGCAACTTAAAGCTTCTGTTTGGGCCGCACCATAATAAACTCCTGCACCAGTCAGGCGATCGAGTCCTGGAACATCCAACCGTCGCCACGCTACACCCAAAGCGAGAATTATTGTATGACAGCTAATTTCGCTACCATCAGCTAATTGTAAAAATCTATATGGATCGGCTACGCGAATTTCCTTAGCTTCTTGGGGTGTGAGAATTTCGACACCAAAACGCCTAGCTTGAGTTACAGCACGCCGCGCCAAATCTCCCCCACTTAAACCTACGGGAAAACCCAAGTAGTTTTCGATACGTGAGCTTGTACCAGCTTGTCCGCCTGGGGCTTCACGTTCAATTAACACCGTGCGTAAACCTTCGGAAGCGCCATACACCGCCGCCGCTAGACCAGCCGGGCCACCACCCACGATCACTAAGTCATAAAAAGGTTTTTCTGCTTGCGTTTGCAGCCCGATTTTTTCAGCAATTTGGATGTTATTTGGCTGTACAAGATTGGAACCATCAGGAAAAATTACTAAGGGTAACTGCAACCTATCACACTTAGCATATTGGAATAATTGTTGTGCCTCCGTTGATAATTCAATATCCATCCACTCATAAGGCACTTGATTGCGTGCTAGAAAATCTTTTACTTGGTGAGACTGAGGAGACCAACGATTACCAATCACCCGAATACCTGCAAACGGTGGGTGGAACGTTGCTTGCCAATCATCAAGTAAATCGTTGAGTACTGGGTATAATCGCTCTTCTGGGGGATCCCAAGGCTTCATTAAATAGTAATCAATACGTGTAGTATTAATAGCGCGGATGGCTGCATCAGTATCTGCGTAAGCGGTAAGCAAAGCACGTTTGGTATCAGGAAATATACTCATTGCCCGTTCTAGAAACTCAACACCAGACATCTGCGGCATTCTTTGATCTGCTAAAAATAGCGCTACAGGCTGGTTGCGTAGCTTAATTTGTTCCAGTGCTTCCAAAGCACTAGCACCAGAATCAGCACGCAAGATCCGATAATTTTCTCCATATTTCTGCCGCAGATCCCGCGTCACAGCTTGTAAAACCTCAGGATCGTCGTCAACTGTTAGGATGACAGGTTTAGCCATAGCACCTCAATTTCGGGGAGTGGGGAGTAGGGAGTGGGGAATAGAGTTTAGTTTACGATAATTTTTGAAAAATCTTGCTTCCATTCGATGAAATGAAGATGAGGGATGAGGGGGATGAGGGGGATGAGGGAGAAACTTTCTCCGCGTCCCCGCGTCTCCACTCCCCACTCCCTACTCCCCACTCCCTACTCCCTTCAAACTAGCAATAGCAGCAGTCAACTCTTCTGGTTGTATGGGTTTAGGTAGATGTTTCTGAAAACCTGCTGCCATTGCTCGATCGCGGTCTTCGTTTTTGGCATATGCTGTCAGGGCGATCGCAGGTATATTTCCTCCTTGTTCGGGTTTGAGGTTTCTGACTCGCCGAATCAGGCTATACCCATCTTCTATTGGCATCCCAATGTCACTAACTATGACATCTGGCCGGAATTGTTGCACTGCCTCAAATGCTTCTGCTGCGGATTCGGCAGATGCTGTAATTGCTCCATACTGTTCAAGCAGAAATACTAGGAATTCACGGGAATCTGTAGTATCTTCTACAACTAAAACACGGACTTGTGTGAGATCGGGTTCGCTATCTACTAACTCATCTTCCTCGTTGATCTCTGATTCGATGTGCAGTAGTGGTAGCATGAGCGCGAAAGTTGCTCCTTGGTCTTCACCAGGGCTAGTTGCGTTGACTGTACCTCCGTGTAACTCTGTTAAGTAGCGCACAATTGCTAATCCCAGTCCCAATCCACCATACATCCGAGTAGTAGAGGCATCAGCTTGGCGAAAGCGATCAAAGACGTAGGGTAGGAACTCGGTACTAATGCCTTTGCCTGTGTCACTGATTATAATTTGTCCCATCTCTCCAACCTTTTCTAACTTTACTTCCACGCGACCCCCAACAGGAGTAAACTTGATGGCATTGGAGAGAAGATTCCAAACAATCTGCTGGAGACGGTTAGGATCGCCAGCAACGGTGACTTTACCTTGGCGATTGGGTTGATCGAATACTGTTTGAATTTGAATTGATTTAGCGATCGCAGCTACACGCACTGTCTCGATCGCTGCTTCAATGATGAAAACTAAATTCACTGGCGAAATATTTAGGCTCAATTTACCGCGTAAAATGCGAGAAACATCTAATAAATCGTCAATGAGTTGAATCTGTAATTTAGCATTACGCTCAATAGTTGCTATGGCTTCAGCGGTTTTCTTTTCATCTAGCTTGCGGCTTTGTAGGAGTTTTGCCCAACCTAAGATGGGGTTGAGTGGTGAACGTAATTCGTGAGAGAGGACTGCTAAAAACTCATCCTTGACCCGATTTGCTTCCTCTGCTTGAGTGCGTGCTACTTGCTCACGTTCTAATAATTCGGCTCGTTCTAATTCTGCCTGTTTGCGATCGCTAATATCTCTTTGTACAGCTATCCAGTGGGTATACCAGCCTGTTTCATCTGACACAGGGACAATGCTGAGTTCTGCCCAAAACTGTGAGCCATCCTGGCAATAATTAATTAACTCAACTTCTACTGATTCCCAACGCTTTAATGCTGAACAAATTTTATTTAACGCATCCCGTTGTGTATTTGGCCCTTGGAGTATACGAGGATTTTTGCCTAGCACCTCTTGAGCGCTGTAACCAGTAATGCGAGTAAAGGCTTCGTTGACGTAAAGAATCCTGGGGCCGGGTTCATCCATCGGTTCAGCTTCGGTAATTATAATGGCATCATGAGCATTAACCACTACCGACTCTAGTAGTCTTAGCCTTTCTTCTGTTCGCTTGCGTTCAGTAATATCCTGTGCAGCACCATAGACGTAAAGCACGTTTTCATGACCTTGACTCAATAATGGATATGCATAATTGCGAACCCAACGCACTTCACCACTCTTAGTGATAATGCGGTGTTCAAATACATCTGGTTGTCCTGAAAGCAGTTGCCTTACGTGTTGTAGAACAAACGGCACATCGTCTCGGTAAATTAGACTTTGCCAACCACGAGCGCTGACATCCTCAATAGTGTATCCACAAACCCGGGTAAAGGCGTCATTAATGAGTTTAGGTACTAGTGTACCGTTGGTTCCCACCTGATAAACGTAAGTATAGTCTGAGGTAAGGTCACAAATAATACGATAATGTTCTTCGCGCTGACGCTGCGCTTCTTCCGTTGCTTGGAGTTCAGCTAAAGTTGTGCGGAGCTTCTCACAGTTTTCCTCAAGAATCAGGGCACTTTGGGGATGATGTTGTAGAAGTTGTGAATGGGCATATTGGTACAGCTCGGCTATCTGCTGCTTCACAATCTCTATTTGCTGAGCCAACTTGTCCATAGTTACGGCAAACTTTTTGGTTTTCTACAACAAGCTACCTGTTGTTTTAGAGTTCGTCTTCTATCTACTGAGACAAATTTCAATAACTGATTGAGGAGTAATAGAGAAAAAATTGATAAACTACGGTTTTATCTGCCAAACTTTAACAGATTTATCACCGCTACCGCTATATAAAGTCTTCCCGTCACTACTCAATACAAGTCCATAAATGCCACCTGCATGTCCGGTAAGTTCCATAACTGATTTCCCTGTTTTGATGTCGCGTAATATGATTTCTCTGCCTAAACCACCAGTAACAAATGTTTTACTATCGGGACTTATAATTAACGCATCAATACTCGTACCCAACGAAAAATTATGAACTAGCTTTCCTGTTTTCAAGTCCCAAGCTTTGAAACTTTTACCATCTGTGCTTCTGACTCCACCAGATTGAAAGCTATCGTCATATCCACCACTGAGAAGCGTTTTACCATCATTACTAACAGCAAGCGTAATTGGGGCTGATGCTTGCTCCGAGCCATTGATTAGGTCTTCTTTGTTGGGTAGTGGTGGGGTAAAGCTGCGTATTTGTTTACCTGTCACCAGACTCCAAACCCGAATTTTCCCCCCATTTTCCCCCCCGCTAAAGAGGGTTTTACTGTCACGACTAACTGCAAGTGCTGTTGTTTCTGCTCTCAGTATCCGGTCGATTTTTCGAGTTTTAAGATTCCGAAATTTGATACTTTGATCGCCGCTACCACTGATTAAAGTTTGTCCATCTAGGGTCAATAACATTGCTCTAACCTCAGTTTTTTCCGTAATTGTGCGAATTTCCTTTCCTGTTTGCGTATTCCAAAATTTGATAGTGTTATCAAAGCTGCTACTAATTAGAGTTTGATCATCTGGAGTAATCACTATTGATTTGATGCGATCGCGGTGTCCAGTTAAAGTGTGAAGCAATGCACCTGTAGTGGGATTCCAAAGTTTGATTGTTTGATCATCGCTACCACTAGCAAGAACTTGACCGCTGGGAGAAAGGGTTAATGCACGGACAGGTTCGGTATGTCCTGATAAAGTTAATTTCAACCGCTTTGGTTGTTCAGTATTCGTAGAAGTCTTAAGTATACTTGCTATACCCGGAAAGGTAGCAATCATACTCAAGGGTGTAGATAGGAAAAAACTAAGTAATGTTAAGGTTTTAAATAGAATGGGTAATTTCATGATGATATTGTTAAAGTGGAAATCTTTGTGAATCAAGTGCAAGGATAAACTCAAGTTACTTATAAGAAAAAGATAAGGGATTGCTCATATTTTCGGCAAAACCAAGAATACCGCGATCGCGATGTTCGTAAATTAATTTTCCTTGAGAATCAAAAAGAAACGTTCCTCCCCGTTGTGTCAAATAAGATGAATCTGGTACATAAATATTCCAGTTGCTCAAAACTTCGGTCATGTTTCGCAGACGTAGGGTTGCTAGTTCAAAAGGACGCTGAAAGCCTTTTCCTCCAGCAGCTTTGAAAAACGAACCTTTTATTGGTGGTAAAGGTGTATCCCTGACAACTTCCTCATCAGCAATTAACTGAGGAGCTTTTTTATCACCTTTATAACCCCGAAAAACTTCCTTCAGAGTTCCAGGACTACCCATCCCAGCACACATTAGTATTAAATTCAACCATGCTTTCTGTGACGTTGATAGCATGGGAAATTGTATAGATAAACCGCGATAAAGACCTAAAAAAGCGTGAATTTCAGCATTGCTATCCACAAACAACCATTCTTGAGGAAATCCCGTATATTCACAAAACTTGATCCCAGAATTGCGGTTTCCAATTCCAATAGCACGAATTGTGATTTCTCTTGCTTCGATCTCTTTTTTTTCTCTTTGCAGCCACCAAGCATATTCTAAATTATCAAAATCTCCCAACTGCGACCAAATAAGTACGAGCAATTTTGAAGTATTTGAGCAACCATCTAAAACAGGTTTAATCTTTCCATCACTAACTCGCAAGCGTTGAGTTTGATGCAAAATCGAGTAAACATCTGAAGAATTGGAGTGTGTTTGAGTATTCATATCTGAGTGATATTTACAATAGTATTATCATCTTTTTGAGTATATCTAAACGCAAGAAAATGTCTAAGAACGATCTAGAACTTAGAATCAAGAGGTACTTTAAGCTTAGTTCACAACTTGCTGGGTTAGATAATACACAATTGCATTCTTTGTTGGACGATAAACTGTTCCACATATAACTTGCATAGTTAGAGCGGGCAAGATGCCCACTCCACAAGAGTTTTATTTAATTTGATTATGTAATTTAGATGTTTTTTAGCTTAGTGAGTCGGGTACATCAAGTTCAAGTTCGGGGAGAAATTACACTATCGTTCTTGGGCAATCCAAAGTCTTTGTCAAACGCATTCCAGTTACGAATATCGAATATGAAAACCTGTTTTCTACCAAAAATCTGTATAACTTACCAACTTACTTTAATTACGGTGTGGGTTCTATTGGTTTAGGTGTCTTCCGGGAACTTGTGACACACATCAAGACCACTAACTGGGTATTAGAAGGAGCGATCGCCTCATTTCCTTTAATGTACCATTATCGAATTATCCCATTCTTTGGGCAGCGTAGGGATATTGATATGGAAAATCACAAAAGCTTTATGGAGTATTGGGGTAATAATACGAGTATCGGGAATTATGTATTGGATAGAGCCAATGCCAACTATGAATTAATTCTGTTTTTAGAGTACATACCTTATGTTCTAACAACATGGCTACAAGAAAACCCCAACAAACTTCAGAAATTCCTAGATGAATTACGCACGACAATTACCTTTTTGAGGACAAAGGGAATTATTCACTTCGACGCACATTTTTACAATATCCTCACAGACGGCAAGCAGACATATTTGACCGATTTTGGTTTGGTACTTGACAAAAGTTTTACGTTAACTAAAGACGAAAACTCTTTTTTTAAGCAGAATACATTTTATGACTACGGAGAAGTCTTGCGGAATCTTGGTCATCTGATTCGCTCATTGTATGATTTATGTTCTGAGAACGATAAACGCAGGATAATGGAAAAATATGACATCAACGCAGACTTAAAATCTTCTGAAGTGGGGTCTATATTACTCGACAATATTGAGCAGTTATGTGCTGATGGAGTCATGGATTTAGATAAGTTCTATGTTGTTAGTATCGTCAAATACCGTAGCATTATTGTGCTGATGCAAAACTTCTTTGCTGATATGTACAAAAATAACAACAAGAACACAAAATTTCCTTATGCAAAACTACGACAGTTGCTCGAAGAAACAGGATTTGTTCCTAGTAGCAACTACTAGGTAAATTTTTGTCCTAATTTGTCTATAGAGAAACGTTATAAATCTGGATCTATTGGTTTGGGTTTCTGCACCCAAACCTCTAAAAAGTATGTTTGGGTAGTTCATATACTTAGAACATGAGATTGTGTTGATTATCCCAACACTTTTGATTGTGCCAATTTCTCCCAGTGTATTGACATTCTGAAGGATCACTTATCCAAGGGATTGATGTAGAATGCTGCGATATTTCTCCAAAAGTTAATGCTTTGGCGTTATTCAAGAAGGTTAATAACATTAAAGTACAAATTGGTAAAGTAATTAAATATCCTGTAAATAGCAAAGTTTTACTCAAAGTCCAAAAAACTTTGGATTCTTGAGATTGCTGGCTATTTTTTGAACGAGATTTCACCTTAAATAAAAACATAAACTAAGCTTCACAAATACCAGTTTGTACTAGCTAGAATTTCTACTTAAGAACATTATTCAAGCTATAAACTC
Source organism: Desmonostoc vinosum HA7617-LM4 (assembly GCA_019359515.1). Lineage (GTDB taxonomy): Bacteria > Cyanobacteriota > Cyanobacteriia > Cyanobacteriales > Nostocaceae > Desmonostoc > Desmonostoc vinosum. The sequence goes on from JAHHHC010000008.1 coordinate 55,224, forward strand.
TGATGTCAAAGGTTCAAGCAACGTCTTCTTGTAAATTTCAATATTTGGATGCTAAATAATCTGTTTAATGAAAATGTGTTGAAGAAACAGGCGATCGCTTCTATGTAAATTTCGGCAACAAGAGGCTTAGGAGTAGTGAACGGACTTCGACTTCGCTCAGTGAACGGACTTCGACTGCTATACATACCTATTACTGCCATTCGCCAAGCAAGGTAAAACCCGCCCAAGAATAAGGATTGCGCCACTGTTCCTGTTGCCAAAGTTTGAGTTGTGCCGCCCTCAAAGCCGCCGCCGGAGATAACCCACGCTGCAACATCTCGCTGTAAAATTGCCTCATTAACAACGATGTCGCCTCATCATTCACATTCCACAAAGACACTACCACTCTTGCCGCGCCTGCATACATTAGTCCTCTTGTCAACCCAACTAATCCTTCTCCCTTAACTTCCTTACCCAAACCAGTTTCACAAGCACTCAACACGACCAACTCGGCGGGAAAGTCGAGGTTGAAGATTTCCGCAAGTCGCAAAAAGCCTTTTTGCGGTTTACCTTGCTTATCTATCAGCGATAGTACAATTCCTGATAACTCTGGGTTGGTGCTGTCTAGAAAACCATGGGTGGCAAAATGCAACATCCGGTATTGACTGAGTTGTTTATTGGTTGCCCAATTGTAGTTAGCGTCAAAGTCAAATGCTTGCAGTCTATCTGAAGGAATTAATTTGAGTATTTCCTGTGCCTCAGTGCGGGTGTTTTTCAGTCGTTCAATTTGACTAAGGTTGATGTTTCTTGCTGACCGATTGAGTGCAGACTGTTGTAATTCTATATCGAGATCATTATTGGTATTTGTAGATTTGCCTGTAACTCGTTCGTCCGATGCAGTAAATACGGGGTCAGCGAGGATGGCTAGAGTTTTCGGGGCTTTGGCGCGTGTTTTGAGTTGTTGGCGGATAATGGCAATAGTAGAGATAGAAGGCAAGCTGATTATTTCGTGGTTGACTACTAAGGGCTGATAATTTGACCCAGTTGCTGATTTTCCTGATGTTAACGCGGCAAAGGGAATGTATTGCAAAGCATCATCACCGACAATTACTATACGTTGTTGTTCCAACTTGTCAGCCACAGGTGCAAGGATGAGTTTACTGAGTTCATCAGCAGCTTTGGCGGTTTCTTCTGGGGAAACTCCTTGCATCCCAGGATTTCGTAAGTAGTTATTGTATAAATTCTTGGCTAGTTTTTCTATTTGTTCACGTTTTGGTAGTTCGTAGGTATCAAGAGAATTGGGTGTGACAACCCATAGATAACTGCGTTCTTCACCCAAGGAGTATTGCAACAGTAAAGTATTTTTATCAAGTTGTTGCTGAATTTCGCTCAAGGTTAGAGGTTGAGGATATTTTAGGTTTGCATACTCAGGGTTAGTGGCGCGGATTTTTACCTTTAGTTCTTGCTGTTGTTTGAGTAAGTTTTCAAGCTGTTGTTTAGTCTGTGCAACAAGTTGGTTAGGTGGTTCTTTTTGAGTTGATAATTGCGAGAGTTGTTTTTCTTTGGCATCAACTAGTAACTGTAAACGTTGTTCTTCTGCTAGGAGTTTGGGGTCAATATCTTTTTTGATATCGATGTTAGCTTCTGTTAATAGTTCGATGAGACTACGGGCACGAGAGCGATCGCTTGCTTGGAGTGCTAAAGCGTCGTATCCTTTGGATGGGTCTTTTTTGTGCAACTGCATCAGCAAGTCGATGTAGAATTTGTAAACGTCTTGCTTTGATGCAAAGTAAGAAGCACGCAACTCTTGGCTATCAATCTTAGTGCGTAAATCTTCAATAATTTTAATTGCTGCTTCAACTTGGGTGAGGGCTTGTTGAAGGTTGCCTCGGTTGCGTTCTGTAAAGGCAATATTATAAAGGGTACTTGCTTGCGCTGCTCTGTAACCAACTGCACGCAATATGGGTAACGCCTGATTGTAAAAAGAGAGTGCTTTTTGCTTGTCTCCCAAATCGGAATAGACAGCGCCAATATTGACGAGGATAGAGGCTTCTCCTGCCCTGTAACCAATTGCGCGCGATATAGGTAATGCCTGATTGTAAAAAGAGAGTGCTTTTTGCTTATCTCCCAAATCGGAATAGACAGTGCCAATATCGCTGAGGGCAATAGCTTCTCCTTTCCTATCAACAATTGCACGTTTTATAGATAGGGCTTGATTGTAAAAAGAGAGTGCTTTTTGCTTGTCTCCCAAATCGGAATAGACAGCGCCAATACCATTAAGGGTTTCGGATTCCCTTTGTCTGTCACCAATTGCACGAGATATGGGTAATGCCTGATTGTAAAAAGAGAGTGCTTTTTGCTTGTCTCCCAAATCGGAATAGACAACACCAATATTGGTGAGAGTATTGGCTTCCCCTTCCTTGTTACCAACTGCACGAAATATGGGCAATGCTTGATTATAAAATGTTAGTGCCTTCTGCTTGTCTGCCAATGAATCATAGACAAGACCAATATTGTTGAGGACAGTGGCCTCACCTGCTCTGTTACCGACTGTACGATGTATAGCTAATGCCTGATTGTAAAAAGAGAGTGCTTTTTGCTTGTCTCCCAAATCATCGTAGACAAGACCAATATTATTAAGGGTAGTGGCTTCGCCTTCTATATAACCGACTGCACGCAATATTGGTAATGCTTGATTATAAAAGGAGAGTGCTTTTTGCTTGTCTCCCAAATCATCGTAGACATTGCCAATATTAGCGAGGGTGGCGGCTTCCCCTCGCCTGTCACTAGTTGCACGTCTTAGGGGTAATGCCTGATTGTAAAAGGAGAGTGCTTTTTGCTTATCTCCCAAATCTGAGTAAACACTACCAATATTGTTGAGGGTAGTGGCTTCTCCTTGCCTGTCACTAGTTGCACGATCTATAGTTAATGTCTGATTGAAAAATGAGAGTGCTTTTTGCTTGTCTCCCAATGAGTTGTAGACAAGACCAATATTATTGAGGGTAGTGGCTTCCCCTCGCTTGTTTCCGACTGCACGAGAGATAGGTAATGCCTGATTGAAAAATGAGAGTGCTTTTTGCTTGTCTCCCAATGAATCGTAGACAAGACCAATATTGTTGAGGATAATGGCTTCCCCTCGTCTGTCACTAACTGCACGAGAGATAGGTAATGCCTGACTGTAAAATGAGAGTGCTTTTTGCTTGTCTCCCAAATCATCGTAAACTTTGCCGATTCTGAAAAGTATACCTGCTTCCCATGCTTTATTGTCTACTTCCCGCCAAAGCTTTAATGCTTCTTCCCATTTCTCGATTGCCTGTCGCAGAGATTCTACAGTTCCTTGGTTGTAAAGTTCTAACCCCTCTTCAAAGAGTCGTTTTGCAGCGGTGCTAGTTGCATCTTGTGTTGTTGTTGGTTGTTGTGCAATCTGCGATGGTGTATATCTCAGTGTTGCACCCACACTATCAGATAGCAAAACTACACTCAGCAACAAAGTTAAACTACAACGAGTGATGTTTGGCAAAAAGCACCAGGAAATCCACTGTTTATTTTGCATTTCAACTAAAGGTATGGGGGAAGTAAGAATCCAACAAGTGCGTAGACGCGCAGTAACTTGTCGAGAGACATCACTCTCATGAATAATTATCTAGTTGTTCTCAGAGAAATTACTGAAAATTTATTCTGATTTTATCGTGAACAATGAGCAATATTTGTTTTTGTTGCGGTTTTTGTAACCAATAAAGTTGCGTAGGCGTAGCCCGCCACAGGCATCGCCATTACCAAAGCAGCTATCGTTGGGAAGCGCGATCGCTCTTACCAAAATACACGCTTGCAAGGCTTTTAAAGATAAGATTGTTCAAAATTGCTCATAACAAAAATAATGACATAAACACCAACTGTTCATGTCATTATTTCTAATAATTCTATTCAGTTCGTAGTCAGGACTTCAGTCCTCTTCTTAAATACGCTTTGTACTTACTACGAACCTGGTGTGTGAAAAAGGTTTCTTAACTCAATACCTTTTTAGTTAGATTCAATGATGATTTGACAACTACCACCAAACACGATTACCATTTTCATCAACTCGTGCTTGACGAATTACATCGGAAATCTCTTCAGCATCTTTAACGTGGTGGAGTGCTTTTTTCTCACCATTTGGTTCATCAACAACAAAGTAAGTGGGAACTGTAATATGATCGCCTGTAATATCTGGCGAATCAACAGCAACCTGTTGAGCTTTTTCTTGGATTGATTGAGACTCGTCAATGCGATCGCCTGGATTTGCTGTTAAGCCTTGTTCTTTAACGTTTGGTTTTTCGCGAGAATCCCGATCTTCACTAACTGGTTGCTTAATTTGATTTTCTGAATTCTGATCAGTCATAGTTTTTTCTAAAGTTAAAAACTTTGCCTTTGCTAATATCACTCTAAAAAAATAGAGACTCTAATAATTCCTTCTGAAGAAAGAGTTTAAGATATTCTTCCTAATTACACGTCTTAAGTTAGAGATTAGTTGATCGGGTTATAAATAATTTCTGACTTTAGTTTGAATACCACTACCCCAATGCCTAGTCCCTTTTACTTTTTCAGTTGAAATGGAGTATATCTTCCCCCCAATGCTTCTACGATGCTGCGGGTATTAGCTTCCATCATTTTGACGTAGGAATCTCCGTTACTGCCTTTGGCACCAATTGAATCTGAGTAAAGTTGTTGTGGTGCTAATTTTACACCTGCTTCTTGGGCAACGGTTTTAATTAAAGCTGGGTTAATTGTCGTTTCGGCAAAAATTGCGGGGACACCTATCTTTTTAATTGACTCTACCAATAGTTTGACTGTTTGAGCGCTGGGTTGTTCTTCGGTGCTAATGCCAATTAAAGTACCTGCGATCGCAATCTTATAATCACGCCCATAATACTGAAATGCATCGTGCGTTGTCACGAGTTTGCGTTTATCTGCGGGGATAGTTTGTATCTGCTGATTAATCCAACTATGCAACTGTGTTAATTCTTTGGTAAGTTGCGCTGCTTTTTGGGTGAATTTTTCTCTATCTTCTGGTGATAACTCAATTAAACCATCCCGAATGCTATTTACCATGGCGATCGCATTCTCTGCACTACCCCAAACGTGCGGATCTGGAACTATTTCGCCTTTGGCTTTCTCTAGTTGCAAGGGTTTAACAACTTCCCCTACTGCTAACTGACGCGCCTTACCTCCTGATGCTTTCATTAACTTGATTAATCCTGGTTCTAAGTTGTAACCGTTATACAAAATCAAGTCTGCTTCTTCCAAAAACCTGCTGTCTGCTGGTACTGGTTCATAAACATGCGGATCAGTACCTGGCTTGAGAACTCCAGTTAGCTGAATTTCATCACCCCCAACTTTTTGGGCTAAATCAGCAATGATGGTACTAGTGGCAACGACTCGCGGCTTACTATCTCCCCCGGTAGTTTTGGGATTGGAGTCCAATGAGGTACAACTAAACATAGCAAAAGGCAAAAGCATCCCCAGACAAAGCTTAGAAACTAGGCTAAAAGCAACTTTGCTGTGAGGATTACTTGCCTCTTGATCAGAGGCAATCGCCCCCCTTTGTGGGTGAAAGCTTTCCTGATCCTTTTCCCTTTCCCCCTTGGTTGAAACCTCACCCATGAGGGGTGATTGTTCTCCCCTGCTCCCCGCTTCTTGATTAAGCATTAGTTTCATTTATCTCGGGTATTACTTCCAATTATAGATTTTTTCATATTTCTCTCATTTTTATAGTAAGCTCAAGAAATAAATATTTGAGCAGAGTTATGAAAAATGTCTCTATTAACCCAAAATCTAGGCTATTTCAGGGAAATGTAGGGGAGATGTCTGTAAAAATGATCAAACCTATCGATATGACTTCCACACCAGCAATCAATATTGCTCATTTGGGGGTGCATTACCGTACACAAGAAGCCTTGAGAGACGTTAACTGTATAGTCAAAGCAGGAAAATTGACGGGTATTTTTGGCCCCAATGGTGCTGGCAAAAGTACGCTCATGAAAGCAATGTTGGGTTTGGTTCCCCTCAGTAGTGGTACAGTGTTGTATCAAAATCAACCCTTAATGCAGCAACTAGATAAAGTAGCCTATGTGCCACAGCGTAGTCAAATCGACTGGACTTATCCCGCTACAGTCTGGGATGTAGTGATGATGGGACGAGTAAAGAAAACAGGGTGGTTGCGTAGCTTTTCAGCAGTTAGCCGTCAGGTGGCAAAAGAGGCCTTAGAAAGAGTTGGGATGATTGACTATCGCGATCGCCCCATTGGACAATTGTCAGGAGGACAACAGCAGCGAGTATTTTTAGCTCGTGCCTTAACACAGCAAGCAGAAATCTTCTGCTTTGATGAACCTTTAGTAGGCATTGATCAAAAAACTCAGACAGTCATTTTTGAAGTTTTTCACGAACTTGCAGCCGCTGGCAAAATAGTTTTAGTAGTCAACCACGATTTAGGGGAATCAATCACCCATTTTGATAACTTAATTTTATTAAATCGCGAATTAATCGCCACAGGTTCCCGTCAGCAAGTACTCACGCAAGAGAACTTATATGGCGCTTATGGTGGCAAAGTCACATACTTTTCTGATGCGGCTTAAGCTGTTCCACATATAACTTGCATAATTAGGGCGGGCAAGATGCCCACACCACAAGAGTTTTATTTAATTTGATTATGTAATTTAGATGTTTTTTAGCTTAGTTGGGGAATGGGGACGGGGAGAATAACAAATGACAAATGACAAATGACAAACTATGCTACAAGCTTTAATTGAGCCGTTACAGTACGGTTTTATGCAGCGATCGCTCGTGATTGCGATTTTGGTTGGATTGTTGTGTGCTGTTGTCGGTAGCTATTTGATGGTACAACGATTAGCACTACTGGGCGATGCGATCAGTCATTCGGTTTTACCAGGATTGGCGATCGCTTTTATGGTGGGAGGAAATATATTTGTTGGAGCATTTATTGCAGGTGTCTTGAGTACAATGGCGATCGCCTGGATTAGGACGCGATCGCCTATTAAGGAAGATGCGGCAATGGGTATAGTTTTTTCGGCATTTTTTGCTCTCGGTATTACCCTAATTACTGTTATTCAAAAAGATAATAAAATCGACCTCAATCACTTTTTATTTGGTAACATTCTTGGTGTTACTGTTGATGAAGTCCGTGACACTGCGATTATTGCTGCTGTTGTTTTAATAGTTGTTGTTTTACTATATAAAGAACTTTTATTTTACACTTTTGACCCTTTAGGCGCTCAAGCCGCAGGTTTACCAGTCAATCGATTAAATTTTGGATTGATGCTGCTCATTGCTTTAACAATTGTCGCTAGCATGAAAGCTGTAGGCGTAATTTTAGTATTATCACTGTTAATTACACCGGGAGCAACCGCTTACCTATTAGTAAAACGCCTGCATCAAGTAATGATTTTGGGTGCAGCAATTGGGGTTTTTTCTAGTATTAGCGGTATGTATCTCAGTTACTTTTATAATTTGCCTTCTGGCCCGGCGATCGTTTTAGTTGTATCGGGATTATTTTTGTTAGCATTATTATTTAGTCCTAAACATGGGATTTTAATGGCAGGAGTTAAATAATTCGGCTCTTCCGTAGGTGTTATGCTAAAGTTTAAACTCGAATTAGGAATTTGCCTTAAAAATCAAGGGTTTCAGGCAGTTACAACCTAGATTTTCTCCCAAAAGCTAAACCGTCAAAATTAAAAGCTGTCTTTCTTGCCCAGCAAGGGATATGAGCTAATTTATAGACGTTTTTAGCATAACAAGTAATGAAGAACCAATAATTCGTAATGACGCGACGCTCGTACCTCGCTACCGCTAACGCTATCGAGGACTCGCTACCGCTGCGAAGCGCGTAATTCGTAATGACGCTCGAGGACTCGCTAACGCTGCGAAGCGCGTAATTCGTAATTCGTAATGACGCGACGCTCGTACCTCGCTACCGCTAACGCTATCGAGGACTCGCTAACGCTGCGAAGCGCGTAATTCGTAATTCGTAATTCGTAATGACGCGACGCTCGTACCTCGCTACCGCTAACGCTATCGAGGACTCGCTAACGCTGCGAAGCGCGTAATTCGTAATTCGTAATGACGCGACGCTCGTACCTCGCTACCGCTAACGCTATCGAGGACTTGCTAACGCTGCGAAGCGCGTAATTCGTAATTAAGTTTTGTAATGGGGATTTAGCGCAAAGTCACCAGGGAAAACCTGCTCACTGACGGCAGTTGTTCATGGGGAAAACCACGCCACTTGCTTCAATCCGGGAAACCCGTCCAACGCAGTGGCTCTCCAAGATCACACTGCCTCAACTTTGTAAGACAGACCTCAACACAAAACTTAATTACGTTAGCGTTAGCGTTAGCGTTAGCGAAGCGGTAGCGAGGTACGAGCGTCAGCGGTAGCGACACAGGAGCGTCGCGTCATTACGAATTACGTTAGCGCAGCGGTAGCGACACAGGAGCGTCATTACGAATTATTTAATTACGAGTATTAGATTGGGAATATTGAGATTGGAAAACTTCAACAAAATTAGAAAATATGTCCAAAATTATTGTCACTGGAGCAGCAGGGTTTGTTGGTTCTCATCTTGTAGAAACACTGTTGCGGCAAGGAGAAACAGTAATTGCGATTGATGAATTTAATGATTACTACGACCCCATTTTAAAGCGCAAAAATATAGCACATCTCCATTCGATACCTGGCTTTACATTAATTGAGGGAGATATGCAATTTTTCGATTGGCAAACACTCTTAAAGGATGTCGATGTAGTTTACCATCAAGCAGCACAAGCAGGTGTCAGAGCGAGTTGGGGCCAATCTTTCCGTGCTTATACTGAACGAAATATCAATGCTACACAAATTTTGTTGGAAGCTGCAAAGGATGCTAAACATTTAAAAAGGCTGGTATTTGCTTCCTCGTCTAGTGTTTATGGTGATGCAGAAACATTACCCACTCATGAAGGGATTTGTCCTTTACCAGTTTCTCCTTATGGCATTACTAAGTTAGCATCTGAACTTTTGTGTGGACAATATTATAAAAACTTTGGTGTGCCATTTGTTTCATTGCGCTACTTTACAGTTTACGGCCCCCGACAGCGCCCAGATATGGCATTTCATAAGTTTTTCAAGTCCATTTTACAAGATGAGGCAATTCCGATTTACGGTGATGGACAACAAACACGGGAGTTTACGTTTATTAGCGATATTGTTGCTGCTAATTTAGCCGCAGCAACTGCACCAGGCGCAGTGGGAGAAATCCTGAATATCGGTGGTGGTAGTACGGTAGTTTTAGCAGAAGTTCTGCAAACAATAGAGGAAATTGTCGGTAAACCTATCAAAAGAAACCATATCGACAAAGCAATGGGAGATGCACGCCACACATCTGCTGATGTATCCAAAGCGCAGAAAATCCTAGCATATCAGCCACAAGTTCCCCTACCAGAAGGATTAACCCAAGAATGGGAATGGATTAAATCATTATATTAAAGTTAGTACGGGTGAAGTGCGATCGCCCAAAACTTAATTACGAATTACGCGCTTCGCAGCGGTAGCGAGTCCTCGATAGCGTTAGCGGTAGCGAGGTACGAGCGTCGCGTCATTACGAATTACGAATTATTTAATATCCTATGCAACAATCCACCTCTGACAATTTTCGAGACTTTGTGCGGCAGCTTGCTACTTTAGTTGCCATTTTTGGTGCTTTCATTATTAATGTAGTGTCAAACGTTTTTCCCTTAAATGGACTGACTATTGGGGAAATTTCTAATAGTTTGTTTAAAGATGTCTTAATTATTCCTGCAAATTACGCCTTTGCTATTTGGGGACTGATTTATCTTGGTTTGTTTGCTTTGGCTATTTACCAATTCCTTCCTGCCCAGAGACATGATTTAGATTTACGCAAGATAGGATACCTGTTGGTAATTGCCTCTGTTGCTCAATGTATTTGGGTGTATCTGTTTTTGTCTAGGCTTTTTGCTCTTTCGATAGTTGCAATACTCTTGATTTTACTGCCCCTAATTATTGCCTATGTGCGTTTGGGGATTGGCAAAACACGTGTATCTCAAAGCAAAAAATGGTGTGTTTATCTTCCCGTTAGCATTTATTTGGGCTGGATTAGTGTTGCAACTATTGTCAATATAGCGAGTGCTTTGTATTCCCAGGGTTGGAACGGTTGGGGAATCTCCTTCTCAACATGGACAGTCGTGATATTGTTAGCTGCTTTTGCAATTGCAGCAGTCATTGCTATCCAACGCCGAGATATTGCTTATCCGGGGGTAACGATTTGGGCACTGGTAGCGATCGCATTCAAACAATGGAACAATACTTTAATCAGGAATGTGGCATTAATTTTGGCATTGATCCTGGTTTTGGCGATCGTAATGAAAAATTTACGTACTCAACAACAAGACAATTAATACACTATTTTAAATCTTTACCTTTTTTTATCAAATCTCCAAGTTATGGAAATATCACTTTCAAAGAGGATGGCATACTCAAGTTAACTTAAAACTTGACGAATTCAATTCGCGGCAATATAAACTTGTTTAATTAAATATGCGAAACAACTTTTTGCAAGTAGCTAAAATATTTTTTAACCCTGAAACCTTAATTCCGTTTATTATCGGCACAATCTTTTTATCTGTTCTGGGTAATGCTTTTACCCAAATATTGTTTAATATTTTTGGTACCACCACCATAGCGGCTGTGGGCATTGCTTTGGGATCTGTGTTAATTTTTCTTTTTTCAGTGTGGTTTTTGGCTAAGTCATTAAGCAAAATGCGATCGCCTGAAATAAATTTAGGTAAATCTTCTCCCCAAAAACACAAAGGATTAGTATTGTTAGTCAGTCGGGATGAACCTTGTAGAAAGGCAATAGAGTATCATTTTCCCCAACTAGAATACTGTTGGCTAATTTGTTCTTCTCAGTCTCTTGAGTTAGCCAAAAAGTTAAAAGAGGATTTTCCCAAATTAAAAATTTTAGACCCAATCGTTGTTAACGATATTTACGATCCTTTAGAGTTTTATCAGGTTGTGAGAAAAATCTACAATCATCTTCCCCCAGGATGGACAGTAAAAGATGCGATCGCAGATTTTACTGGTATGACTGCTCAAGCTAGTGTAGGAATGGTACTTGCTTCCTTGTCTATACAAGGCCAATTGCAATACACTCCTGCTGATTCAATAAATGGGCAACTCACAGGACATTCTCTTAGCCCGATTGAAATTGTTCTCAAGGAGCAGTTGAGTCAAGGAAAAAACTGAGTCAATAAAAAGGGATGTTAAGGGAATAACGGTATTAGACTTATTGCATGAATCAAGAACCCTCACCCTAAATCCCTCTCCCAAGTTTGGGAGAGGGACTTGGAATTTGACTCCCCTTCTCCCAAAATTGGGAGAAGGGGTTGGGGGTTGAGGGTTGTTTTTGTATTCGTGCAAAAGGTCTATTGGTTGCTGAGCAAAGTCAAAACAACCAACACTACAGCGTTTAGCACACTTAGATTGGTTGCTGAGCGGAGTCGAAGCGACTGAGCAAAGTCGAAGCAACCAACACCCCCACATCTTTACACCTTTGTTTTTGACAATCCTATAGAGCATTCATAAATTGCCGCGCTTTTTCAATGAATGGCGGATATTCGATTTTCTCGGCTAATTCTTGAGCATTTTCGTAACACGATCGCGCCAATTTTTTGCGCCTTGTCGTGGCGTAAAGAACACCCATATTTAGCAAAGTGGAAATTTCCCCAAGGGAATCGCCCAGTTGTTGATAAATCGTCATAGCTTGTTTGTAGAATCTCAGTCCCTGCCGATAATTTGCCAGGATGGTATAAGCAAAACCAATGTTATGTAAGGTTGTTGCTTCGCCAGAGCGATCGCCAAGTTCCTGACGTGTTAAAAGAACTTGATGATAGAGTATCAGCGCTTGTTTAGGTTGTCCTAAATCACTATAAATAGAGGCAATGTTGTTTAAGGTGGTTGCTTCACCAGTTAAATTCTTGGCAGCGCGTTGAATTGGTAGCGCTTCTTGAAAAGATTCCAAAGCTTGCCCATATTTGCCTAAAATGCTGTAAGCAAAGCCAATACCATTTAGAGTTGTCGCTTCACCAGAAAAATCTCCTAGCAATCGCCGCATTGCCAAAATTTGGTTTTGTAGCAACAACGCTCGTTTTGGCTCTCCCAATTTAGTGTAAATCAACGCTACATCATTGAGAGTCGAAACTTCGCCTTGAGTGTCTTGTAATCTCCTGAAGATTTTTAGTGCTTTTTCAAAATACTCTAGCGCTAGCGAAAACCGTCCTAAACGGCTGTAAGTTGCACCTAAATTGCTGAGTGCAGTTGCCTCTGCTCGCTCGTTGCCAATTTCTTCTGCAACCAAAAGTGCTTGCTGAAATCGCTCTAATGCTCTTTGCGGTTGCCAGCAACCGAGGTGAGCTAAACCAATATCATTCAAAGTATGACCTTCTCTATCTCTATCTGGAATTGCTCTAGCTAAGTACAAATTCTCGATCGCCAAATCGAAGTATTCTTGAAATTTTCGCAGCTTGTAGTAGCGGTTTGCTTCATCACGACGTTTTTCCCACTCTTTGACTTGATAAGGTTGCGTCATCTGACCTCGGTTGCACTGGATATAGGTAGGCCGGTTCTGTTGCAATTTGGGAATACACCCTTGTGAGGTTTTCCAAATTTTAGTTAATCATTATTTTCTACCTTTAGGCATAAGACGTAAAGAGAGAAGTGTGGTATTATTGCATACTTATAATGCGATCGCAACAATACCCCACTTAAGGAGTTAAATCACAGTGATACGTTAAGACAACAAACACGCAAATCAGTTAAATCGCTGCAATCAGACTCAAAGCCTGAATAGATCCCGTTGTTTGTTGTTATTTCATCAAAAATTACTGTGAATATCCCTGACTTATATCTGGAAAAAATTCGTGCCATTGATCCGAATCTTGCTTTCAACCACTTGGACTTTAACCAAGATGGCATGGTTAATGATGTTGTAGTTGTTAATCATGAACTTGTCTGCCGCTTTGTAAAAGTAGATTGGGGCACACAAGTGCTTGCTCATGAAGCCAAGGTGTTGGCAGTAGTGCAAAACTACATTGATTTGCAGGTTCCACACTTTGAACATTTAGAAGCAGGCTTTGTCAGCTACAGATTTATTAAAGGTGAACCGCTTTCCCGTAACACTTTATTGAAGTTGAGCAAAGCATCACAAGCGCGTATCATCTCTCAACTAGGAAGATTTCACCAACAATTGCATAGCATCCCCAATGAAGTTTTAGTCAATGCTGGCGTATCTTCTTCGGGTGCAGAACGTTCCCGTGAACATTGGTTGCAGTTGTACGAGCAAGTTCAAGAAACTCTCTTTCCTTATCTGTGGCGTCATCAGCAAACTTGGATTCATGAGCTTTTTGCGCCTGTAGTTAAAGACGAACTGGATCTGAGCTATACACCTATGCTGATTAATGGTGATCTAGCAGTGTATCATATCCTTTTTGACCCAAAATCAGAAAGCATTAGCGGTCTCATCGATTTTGGTACAGCTGGTTTGGGAGATCCGGCTTGTGACATAGCGGTGCAAATTGGTAACTATGGTGAAAGTATTGTGCGGCGTATGCAAATCGATTATCCGACATTACCGGATGTTATTAACCGGGCACGCTTTTGGGTGGGGACGCTTGAATTACAGTGGGCTTTAGCTGGAATAAAGTACAAAGATATTTCGCTTTCGTTAGCGCACATCAGTTTGGCGAGGGATGTGCAAGCTGTAGGTAAACCTCTGGATTTGTAGATATAGCAGTTTTAAATCATTCGTGAGAAACGAGAACCCCAACTTCTTTGAGAAGTCGGGGTTCTGAACTCACGTTGTCAAAGATTGGAGATATTAAAGTAATTGTTCATCGTCAAATACCTGATGGTTTCGATATCAAAACTGTATCTATCACCAAAAAAGCTGATGGGTATTACGTCACTTTAAGCCTTGATGACAAAACAGTTCCGATGATTAAACCTGATTTTGATGCTGATAATATTGTTGGCATTGATGTTGGTTTAATAGATTTTTATGTTGCGTCTGACAATACCAGAATTCCAACGCCCAAACATTTACGCAAAGCCGAACGTAAATTAAAATCAGCACAACGTCAGGTATCAAGACGCAAAAAAGGTTCTAATCGTCGTAAAAAAGCAATTAAAAAGCTAGCTATTCAGCATAAAAAAGTAGCAGATACTCGTAAGAACTTTCACTTTCAAACAGCCAAAGCATTATTTGATAAGTATGATGTTGTAGCTGTTGAAAAATTGAATATCAAGGGACTAGTTAAAACAAGACTGGCTAAAAGTATTAATGATGCCGGATGGAGACAGTTTGTGTCAATACTTTCAAACAAAGCCGCAAAGCTCGCCACGTGGAGTACTCCATGTGGCAGACTTTGCGCAAATGCTGGTTTGAAGGTAATAGCTGTAAATCCAAATGGCACTAGCCAAGAATGTTCTAATTGTGGTCATAAAGTGAAAAAGCCGCTATCTCAAAGAATGCACAATTGCTCAATATGCCATACAATTTTGTGTAGAGATTTGAACGCGGCTATCAATATAAAGGCGCGTAGGACGCACGCCCTTAAAGCTCAATTAATGTCTTCATTGAAGAGTCATTGAGAAGCCCGCGCTGTATGCGTTGCATCAGCGTCGGGTGCGTCACGCGGGAATAACTTGAACAATTAGTGAGCGTTTATCAAGCGACTGGACTTTACCTACTTGAGCGAGATCATTGACAACACGATCTAGTAGTTCCCCTGCTTGCTCACGATATTGATGTTCTCGGCCTCGTAAGCGAATAGCAAACTTCACTGAATCGCCTTTACTTAACCATTGACTTGCTTGGTCAATACGTAATTTATAATCGGCTACGCCTATGTTGGGACGAAACCGAACTTCTTTTACTGTAGGTCTAGCACTGTTGCCTTGACGTTTTTTCTTTTGATACTGAAGCTTGCCATAGTTAATAATCTTTGCAACTGGAGCCTCTTTGCTTTGAGATACTACAACTAAGTCAAGCTCTACACTTTGGGCTATCTGTAGAGCCTCGGAGGTATCCATTAGACCACGGTTGTTATTTTCATGATCAATCAAGAACACTTGAGGTGACTTGATTTGTGAGTTAATTAATTGTTTTTGGACTACGATAACGGTTTCCTCTCAATTGTGTAATGTTTTGCGAGTAATACTAAGGTAACACAATGAGGAATTGAGAACTTGTACTGAGCAGAGTCGTAGCTCTGCGCTTAAGCAAGCTACGCCTACCGTCTTTGATAAGAGAAGTATGGGAATAGAGATATTTTCATGCTTTGGTTGTCTAAACTTTACTTTTTTGTGAGAAATCGAAATGTTTCTTTACATTTATTAGGAATGCGATCGCAATTCCTTTGAGCATAATACTTAGATAGATGCACTGCAACAATTCCAATTTTATCTATAATTGGCAATAATTCCTTGAGCGATTTCCTCTACCCGTTGCACTAATTTCTGTGGTGCTACAACCTTAACATTACCTCCAAACCCAACAATCCATCTCCATAAATCAAAATCAACTAAAGTCCACTGAGGAAATATTGCTTGAAAACGATGGGGAAAATTGCGATCGCCAGTTCTAGAGAGGCAAAATAGAGACTTGGTTGACATCCTCCCCCGTTTGTCCTTTTAGAATTGGTTTTGACTGCTTGTTGAGTCTTGAGTTGGAATTTTGACATATAACTATAAGTTTATAGTTACTTTACGCAAATATGCGATCGCGTTAAATATTTGAGGTATATGTTGAATCTTAGTAGAGTACAAATGATAATTCTATATTGCTCGTGCGAATGACAAATTAGATGTCATGTTAAACCAAATTTGGTATCAAAGCTTTTCAGCGTTTGTAATTTTGATAATAAATATGTGGAACAGATTGAGAAATAAGTATCTATGATAATATAGTTGCGTTGGTGCGATACTCCATACAAGTCGTTATATCATGTCCGGAAAAGTTGCAAGGCAAACAGAGTTCAAGGCAAGAATCTGAGCATAGCCGAAGGCTTGAATTTGTGCGGAAAGTCCTGCTGTATCTAGCTCTGAAGTATTTTAAAGGAGAATTTGTAACATGACTATCTACACACCTCGGCAAATCGCCCAAACCCCTATTCTTGCGTTGAGGTGTGTCGATAGCTTGCTGTGTAAGGGTTTGAGCTATGTGTTTGATTAATTTTTCTGCTGGTTTTACAATGTTTTTTAGAGGTGTGTCGATTTGCGCTCCCAAACCCTTACTGGGTAAGGGCTGCTAGACGAACTCCCCACCGATTGGGTTAATTCGGAATAATTGGAAACCTCAGTGCCGGGCTACTCCCCGTGCAGCTCGTCCCCACCCCCACCGATTGGGTTAATTCGGAATAATTGGAAACGATGACGATGGACATCACCATGCCAGCGATTTCCCCCACCGATTGGGTTAATTCGGAATAATTGGAAACGTTGGTGGCGGCGATTGGGGTGGGGTTGGAGCGGGTGCCCCACCGATTGGGTTAATTCGGAATAATTGGAAACGGGACAGTACGACGCGTGCCTTGACCTGAACACTGACCACGACCCCACCGATTGGGTTAATTCGGAATAATTGGAAACGCTCCGCAGTCGCGCCAAGCTTGGAGTCCAGCGACCCCACCGATTGGGTTAATTCGGAATAATTGGAAACGGACGGGATCTGGCATGGTGAAGGAACCCAAACACTACCCCCACCGATTGGGTTAATTCGGAATAATTGGAAACAAACCAGGGTGAAGCGTTGAAGAGATCAGCCACGGTCGCCCCCACCGATTGGGTTAATTCGGAATAATTGGAAACCGTAGATTTGTCCCGCCTTAAGGTGTGAAAACGCCCCCCACCGATTGGGTTAATTCGGAATAATTGGAAACGCTACAGCAACTTCCTTAATCCTTGGACAGCAATTAAGCCCCACCGATTGGGTTAATTCGGAATAATTGGAAACGAGTAACGTTCAGGAAACTTCCAGAGCCGAATCCTTCCCCACCGATTGGGTTAATTCGGAATAATTGGAAACACAGGGATGATTCTACACCCCGTGTAGATATTACCCCCACCGATTGGGTTAATTCGGAATAATTGGAAACGATACAACCTCAACCTTTACATCCTCAGGCGCATCCCCACCGATTGGGTTAATTCGGAATAATTGGAAACTTGAGGATTAGCAACGTTCTTTTCCAAAGCTGGTGCGGAACCCCACCGATTGGGTTAATTCGGAATAATTGGAAACCAAAATGTCATTGCCAAGAACTTCACGAATGACCCCCACCGATTGGGTTAATTCGGAATAATTGAAAACAAAAAAGCCCTCATAAGTATGAGGGCTTGTTATTTTAAAAAATAGCTATTAATTGAAAAAAAATCATAAGGCGACTCTCGTAAAACTCCCATATCCCACCTCATGATGTCTTTCACTAACGCACTTTCTAATGAAATTCCCTCGATAAAATTTTATTGGCTTTGATATTGGAAATATCCGTCACCCATCTTACCCAATTATCAGGGGCAAAACTAATTAGTTTTTTCGTGCTGATATCTGCTGGTTTTGGCATTTTTCAAGATGCACTTTCGTCATTCGCATCAGAATAGGTAGCAATTGGGGTCATCTCTGCAACACTTGGTACTATAAGTGTTTGGTTGAAGATTAACAAGTAAGAAGCTCAGCAATTCTTTTGATTTTGTGATTTTTCCTGACGTATTGTTACATACATAAAGAGTATTGTTACATACATAAAAAGAATCAGTAGTTTTGGGTAGCAGTGAAGTTGCTCATTATACGATTTTTGAATGCTGAATATTATTAGTTCAAATTATTTACGCCTTTTTTGAGTATGACTGATGAAGCAAAATACACCGCTATTACATTTGCACCAGTGCAGGGATTTATCGAGCGATCGCGGAAGTTGCGGGACTTATATGGTGCATCGGAACTTCTTTCTTATTTAAGTAAAAAAATAATTGATGCAGCAAAGGAAATACCTGGTGTAGAAGTGATTTCCCCTGGTAGTCCTGATATCGAACAGGGAACACCCAACCGGATTCTCCTCAAAGGTGATTTCCCAGAACAGCAAGCAAGAGACACACTTTTATCAGCTTGGAAAGAAGTCATCGACCATTGTAGACAATGGCTGAATGATAACCTGCGACATTTGGGGCCTTATTACTGGGATGATGACTGGAATCGTTGGGCTAATCATAGTTGGGAAATATTTTGGGCGCAAGCAAATTCTCCCACCTCTGTAATGAGAGAATTAGAAAACAATAAACTGGGTCGTGATTGGATTGCAATTAATTGGATTGGTGAAAGTTCCAGTCTGACAGGTACTGATGGGATAGTATTTCCGGGATTGGGTGGAATAGAACGCGATCCCAAGAAGATTAGTTATAAAGATGAAAAAGAAAAGATTGAAGAATTTTATACAGAACTAGCAACAATAACTGAAAGGACGACAACACCAGAAATTGAAGGTAAATTTATTGATCCAAAGGAAAAACTCAGCATTCCCGAACTGACTAAACGTTTGGTAACCCATCGCGATATTGCAAGACGTTTTGGGATGTCATCTTTAACTAAAGGATTTCGAGAAATTCAGCGTAAACCCGAACCAGAGATGAATACACCCGGACAGTGGACGGGTTGGTTTATGGGGGATGGAGATCAGGTTGGGAATCATCTACAAACTATTGCAAAAACAGAAGGCGATATTGGACTGAAACAATTTAGCGAAGCAATGCGGAAGTGGGGACATGATTTTACCCAAAATTTCACTAATAACGTCTCCAGAATCCAGGGACGAGTCATATATGCAGGTGGTGATGATTTTCTAGGAGTAATTTACAGTCCCAAACCGCAAAATCCAATTCCCGCTTTTACGGCTTATGAGTGGTTGATGACTTTAGATGATAGGTGGAGACAACACCAACAGCCAATAAATCTGAGTGTGGGGTTTGTCTGGGTAGCAGGAAGTGTACCCCAACGGGATGTATTGCAACATTGTCGGGAAGCCGAAAAATTAGCTAAATCTCGTGGACGCGATCGCCTTACTATTCGAGTCTTGTTTAATAATGGTCAATATGTGCAATGGACTTGTCCTTGGGATTATTTGCATATTTTGAAAAATTATCGAGATAGAAATGGTTATACCTACGAAAAGTGGGAACGCCGAGGTAGAGATGAAAAATATCAACCTAATTGGAATCATATTTATAGTGATTTAGCTCAACTCAAAGCGCGTCATGCAATCGATTTGAATATTGATATCAACTCTCAGGGAGGAAGAATTAACGATATATACGATATCGCTTTAGCCTTATTTAATATTTATTTTAATCAAGGAGAATTTTTAACCAGAAATGCCTTACATATTGTCAATGATGATTCATCTTTAGAGATAATTTCTTGGATTAATGACTTAGTTAATGTAGGTTGGCAATTATGTACAGATATTTAATTATTATTAATCCCTTGGGATTTCTCTATGGGAGTGCAGGCGCATTTTTATCACCAGACAACTTAGTAGGACGTTCGGGAGCAAAGTTTCCTCCCGATGCTTATACATTATCTGGCTTGTTTTTTGCTGCTAATAAAACTGAACCGTTTATTGAGCATGAGGAATTAAAGAAACTACACGTTGCTGGCCCTTTTTGGGCAGAATTAGATAATCCTGAATATTTTTATCTTCCCATTCCTTGGACAAAAATTATTAATCAAGAAAAAAAACAAACAGACGAATGGGAAATTCGTGATGATAAATGGTATCGTTCCGAAGCCACAAAAGATATAGAACCGGATTGTCGCTGGCAAACTATTAATTATTGGGAAGATTCGGCAAAAACGATTCTCAGTAACGGTGGTACTGCTGAAGATCCTTGGAAATATACATCTATATTACATCCAAAATTAACTAAAAGCGAGAGATGTGTGCAAGCAGAGGGAGGACTATTTCTCGAAAACTCCGTACAAATGGGCTATCATTTCCGCGATAATGAACGCAATGAAACTTGTTTAGTTTATTTGTCAACCCACGAAATTCCCAGAGGTTGGTATTGCTTTGGAGGGGAAAATCATCTAGTAGAAATTAGTTCCATTGAACTCCCAAATGACAGTTGGATATTAAAGTTATTAAAACAAAAAATTCAACGTAGCTGTGCATTAATTACACCAGGGGTATGGGGTTCAACTCGGTTTTCTCGTCGTTATCCCGACCCACAGCATACAACTTTTCCTCAACCTACTCATCTTCTCACTGATAGACCTTCCCCCTACCGTTACCGCGTCGGAGATAACCAAGGAAAGGGTCGTTTGGGAAGGGGACGTTATGCAGTTCCGGCGGGTACAGTTTACGTCTTTGACGAACCTTTAAATAAATCTTGGTGGGGAGACGAAAATGAACCAGGATTTCCTGACGAATGGTTTCCTAATGAAGGATTTTATCTCAAACAATTGGGATGTAGTTTGTGCTTACCGCTAGCGATTACTGGAGTTGATTAGCGATGATAACTCTTTAAGCTGTTCCACATATAACTTGCATAATTAGGGCGGGCAAGATGCCCACCCCACAAGAGTTTTATTTAATTTGATTATGTAATTTAGATGTTTTTTAGCTTAGCACAACTACAAAGCTAAATTTTTTTGATGTCAGTCATACAATAATGAAGAAAAAATCATAAGGAAGTAATTTAATGTATCATCAAGCCTACGGCATAATTAAAACCTTAGCACCACTGCATGTAGGAGCAACAGCCGGAGAAGAAAGAGGAAATTTAAACTTAATTTTCCGCGACCAATTTACCCAGACTGGGATTATTCCCGGTAGCTCAATTCGGGGAAGACTGCGTGCAGAAATGCGTCAAAATCATGGAGGGGAGGAACAAAAAGTAAGGAAGTGGTATGGTAATGATGTACCAGACCGCAACGAGGTTGATACAGTAGATCGCACTTTTTCTGACCGCACAACAGAGTCATTAGTTAAGTTTGAATATGCTTCTATTGTTTGGCTACCTGTATTTTGTCCTGGACAACCAATTGTTTGGGTGAGTTGTCCGCGTTTACTTAAACGTTACAGACGCATAACCAAACAAGAAAATCTTACTCTACCGCAAAAATATACGCGATCGCAATCTCTCACACCCCTACCAAATAACAAACTGTTCTTCAATTTTGGATTTTTAACTCTTGAGCATCATGCCAACTTATCTAGTTGGTTTCCAGATAATGAAGAATTTCCAGCAGTGGTAGTTGGTGATGACGAAATCTCCATGATTCACGATATGGCATTATATCGTCAAAGTCGTGTAGCTTTAGAAAAAGACCAAAAACGTAACGCTGACAAGGCTTTTTTTGGAGTAGAAGCATTACCAGAAGAAACTATTTTAGCTTTCCCCATTGGCTTGAAAAAAGATAAAGATGGCGAACAGTGGGAACCTTTTTCTGAACGAAAAACTCAAGATGATATTTATTTAGGAGGACTAGAATCAGTCGGGTTTGGTCATTGTGAAATGTCATTATTTAATATTCATGTCAATAGTAAAATTACAACAAAATAGGTAATTCATATATGGCTTGGTCAGATTTTAGCCTAGATAAAACTGCTCACGATTTAGTGTATAAATACCGTAACGACGACAAAGAAACCGTGAATCAAGTCCATAAAATGCGTACTACTGTTGCTTATGGATTAGAACGATTTTGGGGAGAACATCTACGTTTAAAGGGCAGAAAATCCGCATATTGGGAAGAAACTTGGAATAAACTTGTGGGCATTATGAAACAAGCTGATATTACAGTCCCCAGTAACCCCCAAGACTTGTGGAACTTAGAAGTATTTCCCCTCGCCTACCGCAAGGTTGCATTAGCGATTTTAACGCAACTATGTGACTGTATGGTGTGGTGGACGCAGAGATACAAACCCACTCGCAATGACGAAACCGAAGACGATAATTAGGGAGAATCGAAAAATGAGCGATTGTGACTTAGTACCTTTGATGTATCGCGCCCAAATCGAGGATAGGGGAAAAATCCAGTATGCTGGAGATCCAAGACCTGCAACACAGTGGGTTAATCAATGGTTAGATGGATGTCCCCCAAACTCAAATACTCAAGCAGATAATGTAGATATTCGTCAAGCTGCATTGCGAAGAACACACCAGCAAACAGCCAATTTTACATACAGAATGCCACAACTTGCCACAGGCGATGGCACTTGGGAACAGACTTACACAATTAGCTGGCGTTTAGTTACCAATTCAGGACAAGATGAAGATGTAATTCGTCCTGTAATAGGTGCTAAAGGGATACCTTTTTATCCAGGTTCGAGTATGAAAGGTGCATTTTTGCGTGCTTGTTTGCAAATTGCACCCGACAAAATTCTATATTTTTGTGGTGGAGAAGTAGAAGAAATCATCGCCGGAAAAAAACACAAAAGAACTAAGCCAGGTATTTTACGTTTTCATGGTGGTTATCCTGTAGATATGTCTTGGGGGAAAGATAGACAACGTTTAGTAGATGTTGTTCACTCCCAAGAAAAACGCCAAGTTATGGAGAATATAAATACTGGTGCTAACGTCCAAATATCGCTATATAAAACTAAGTTTAAATTTGGTATTTCTAGCACCAAAAATCATGTCGATTGGAAATTAGTACAACAAATTTGGGAACGAGCATTATCCCAAGGAATAGGTTCTAGAACTAGCGCAGGGTACGGTCGATTTAAAAATATTGCCGATAACAATCAGGTGATTTTGTCAGTTAATCTGAGTGGAAAGGGGCTAACTTCCACATTACTCACATCAGATAATAATGGTAATAAAATTCCCGAATTTCGTCCAAATATGTTTAAAGCCGCATTACGCGGACATACTTTGCGGTTACTAGCAGGGGTGACAAATGATGCCGAAAGATTAACAAAAGAACTCTGGGGTGGATTTCTTCAAGGTAATGAAGAAAACGGCTCGATAGTTGGTAAATTTGGTATTGATTTGCAAGTTGAAAATAAAAATTTAGCTTTTGGTGAACATAACTATTTTCCTAATGGTAGAAGAACTAGACCAATGCCTGTCTACAATTTAAAATCAGGGAAACTAGATATTTTTGCTGTCAAATCTTACTCAGAACAAGAAAGAGAATTTTTAACTCTTTTAATTAAATTTTCTCTATTACTAGGTGGTTTTGGTAAATCATGGCGACGAATTCATCATGATTTATTTTATCAATCATATTTTCAGAATAATGATAAACCGATGATTGGTTGTCATTGGTTATTTAGCAAACCATCAGAATCAGCAGACTATTGTATTACAGCACCTAGAGGGGAATTGGATAATATCAGAGCTTTCTTAGCGAGTATTCCTAATACTGTCAGAAATTGCTTTAATTTACCATCTACAAATAACTATGTAAACAATTGGCGTGAAGTTTGGCATCCTCAAAAAGTGCAAGTTTGGGGGCGAATTGCTGAAGATAAAAATGATAGTCAAGCTGTTGAATGGTTTCATCGAGATAATTTTATTAAGAGAACAGAATTAACTGGGAGTATAGGAAAACCCAGTAAAGTTAGTAGAATTTGGCATAGAATGTATCCTTTTTACGTAAAAATAGATGGCAAAATATTGCATAAAAAAAATGAGGAAGGTAATTACAAGTATGTTGAATTATTAACCATTTTTACACCAGATGATTTACCCAAAACTAGGGAATTTTTAAGTTTTTTAAATAGTAGTAATGATTTTATTAAACTGTGGGGAGGAAATTAAATCAGTAGACCTCTTGCATAAATATTTTTTTTTCACGCAGAGGCGCAGCGAAAAGTTCTGTTCGCGTAGCGTCTCCGTCAGGAGAAGGAGGGTTTCCCTCCGTAGGAACGCCACTTGCTTCAAGCCGGGGAACCCGTCCAACGCAGTGGCTCAACTTTTCAAGACAGAGACGCAGAGAAGAGAACGCAAAGAAGGACTTTTGCAAGAGGTCTAATTATTAACTTTATAGTAAGTGCAAAAATATGAATATCTGGATTGTAACTACCGGAAATAGTGATGTTCAACTCAAAAATAAGGATAACTGGAATAACTTATATAGAGAAGGGAGAACAGAATTAAAGAGAGACCATAACTTCCAACCTGTTAAAAAAGAAGATGATGTCACTTTCACGGTTCTAGCAAGAGTTATGGGTGTGATTTATGGTAATCAACTAGATAATCATAAGCTAGATAAAGATATTTACCAAGATTTATGTTTTTCGCTTCTTGACGCTTTTTCTCAAAAGCTACAGGGTAAAGATCGTCCAGATAGAATTATTGTTATTCTCACAAATCAAGAAGCTGCTTATACCAATCCAGAAAAAAAATGCCCATACTGGAAAGATACCTGTACTCTAAAACCGATACTTAATAAGTATTTTCAGGTTAAGTTTCCTCAAATTACAGAAGTTGAGTATTTAGAACTTAAACCAATATCAAAAGACGAAGGTTTAGATAATTGGGACAAAGCCCTACTTTTAGTTCAACAAGAATTATCGACTTTAAAATTTAAACCTTCTGATAATATATATGTCAGCCATCAAGCTGGGACACCTGCGATTTCATCTGCTATTCAATTTGTCAGTCTGGCAAAATTTGGTAAAAAGGTGAAATTCCTGGTATCAAATGAATACGAGCCGGAGAATACTCGATTAATTACTAGTTCTAATTATTTACGGGGTATCCAACTACAAGAAGCAAAAGTTTTATTAGAACGTTTTGACTATTCTGGAGTAGAGAGTTTATTAAAACCTTATTGGTTAGATTCTGCAACTCCACAAGAACAAAAACTTAGAGAATTGCTGAAAATAGCTATTCAATGGAATTTTGCAAATTTTGATGATTTTGCAAAAGGTTTAGGAGAAACAGCGCAAGAACGTTTAGAACATTGGTGGTGGACTGGCTATGAAGCAGCTTATTTAGCTGTAGTACGCTTGGAACAAGGTAATACTGTTGAAGCACTATTTCACAGTTTTCGCGCTGTAGAAGGCTTAATTTGTAAGTGGGCTGAACATACTTATCCTACTCATATTCAATATAAACCAGATGGTTCGCCAGAAATTAAAATCAGTATATCAAGAGATTTACCAACTTATATCAATCGCCTTTATCCAAATATGCAAGATAAATTAAAAAATCAAGGTAGAATTGGTCTTTTTAGTGAATCACTTTATCAGTTATTACAAACGGCAAAACCAGAATGTCGAAATGATACTCATATTATGAGTATAGTTTGGGGTAAGGCGCGAGATAACAGGAATCCTCTATTTCATAGATTACTAGGTTTGCAAGAGCAAGAAGTTTTTGAGGCTTGGAATACTAGAAATAAAGATAGTTGGAAGAATAAAGTGTTAAATTGTTTAAATTTTGTTGCTAATCAACCTTTTACATCTTTACACAAGAATAGTCTTATGTATCAACCACATCAAGATTTAAAGCAAGCGTTGAATGATTATGAGTTACAGGCTTTCAGCAATTTGAATGTCTAAGCTCAGATCTTGCACCTTTCAAACTGTCAGTCGCAAAACTTATCTAATTGTTCGGCTTCGCTGATATCTGCCAGGGATTGTAAATCCCTGTCTTATAGCAAAAGTCCATTACAAATGGACTAAATGCAGAGACAAATAGATATGTAATTTTTATAACTTTATTGCGGCAGACTCATTATTTTCACTGACAGGTGCAAGATGTGAGTAAGTAAATATTTGAATTTGCTATTCTATGTTTTATAGAGATTTGCTCGCACGATCGCCAACAACATCACTTAACAACACTAGCTAAAACTGCGTCAACCAGCAGGTGTATTTATCGAACATTTGTTATATAACCTGTAAAGGCTTATCAGCTATGGTTTTGGAGGTTTTTAGCAGAAAATGAGGTTGACGCAAACTCTGTAATATATACCAGGAGAGTGTTTGAGGTCATTTTGGTGAAGGGAGGACTTGACAAGCGATCGCTCAAACAGTACTTTTTAATTAGATCCGCGCAAATGGGTGGCGAAAGTATTGTATATCAAGCTTTTTAGACCCTAGCAGTCTCCACTAACAATGTGGAGGCGCATAATTGGAAACATTATTTGTCTACCAGTATAACTTTGTGTTTTAGGTCTCCACTAACAATGTGGAGGCGCATAATTGGAAACTTCACTTGAAATCCGAAAATGTTGTTATCAACTTTAGGTCTCCACTAACAATGTGGAGGCGCATAATTGGAAACTAGTTTCAAGGTGTTTAATCATTTTTTTCAAGTAAGTCTCCACTAACAATGTGGAGGCGCATAATTGGAAACCAGTAACTCTTTTTGTTCGCTTATGGAAAACTCATGTCTCCACTAACAATGTGGAGGCGCATAATTGGAAACGAAATAACCAATTAGATAAAGCTACATGTTTTCTGTCTCCACTAACAATGTGGAGGCGCATAATTGGAAACCCATTAATCGTAATGCCTCAGCAAATACAGCATCAGGTCTCCACTAACAATGTGGAGGCGCATAATTGGAAACATAAAGCTCTTATCTACCAGGATGAAAACATTTATCTAAGGTCTCCACTAACAATGTGGAGGCGCATAATTGGAAACGAGTATCTCCGCCCCTTCTGGCGTTAGCGTAATCGGTCTCCACTAACAATGTGGAGGCGCATAATTGGAAACTAATTGAATTGAAATCCTTTCGCGGAAATTTCAAGTCTCCACTAACAATGTGGAGGCGCATAATTGGAAACAGAGGCAGACAAGGACTTTTCAACCTTGAGATTGACGTCTCCACTAACAATGTGGAGGCGCATAATTGGAAACCAATGAGTGTTTCGAGAAACCTGAACAACTTGGGACGTCTCCACTAACAATGTGGAGGCGCATAATTAAATTAATAAAAATTCGTCAGTCGCATCACAGATAAACAATTGCTTCCTTTTATCCACCAATAATAAAAATAAATCAAATAAAGCCAGCTTGTACGATCGCGTGCATAACAGAGTTCTTCTACAATGCATCTATCCGAATTATTCCCCCACTTTTTCATCCTTCAGCGATTAGTGGATGGTTCGCTCAACCAGAGCCAAAACCTAATTACAGCAATGCGACGCTGGATTTTAATCAATTGGTTTTATGGAGAAGCAAGCAAAAATTTGGAGTGCGATCGCTATAGTGGTATAACATTCAATGAGTGGAGCGAGTACTTTTTTAATCAAGACTTATTGCAACTGCAACCGTCATTTCAATCGGGACATCCTTTCGGTCGTTTGTTGGAAACAAACAACGAAATATTTAAACCCCACCATCCCCTGTGTCCCTGTTATAAGACAACTGTAGATTGGTTGCGATTTTATAATATTAATGTTAACGAGTGGCTGGAAGAATTGCAAAAAAATATTTATATATCGCCCAAAACAGTTAGTAAAGTAATTGGCGATCGCTTATTTGCTAAAGTGAGAAAGAGCTTACAAGCAGATATCAATGCTTTGATAGCTAAAGGATGTCTTAAATGCGAAACATCCCTATTTCAAAAGCAAAATATTATCTATCGAATAGATAAATTACCCAGTTGGCTGTGTGCTAAGGTTGCTAAACAGTCAATAAATCCAAATGGGATTTTTCCGCAATTGAATTCTACTGAAATGGCAGATTTAGCGCAAGCATTGGATATGTTAAGTTTTCTCGACCCGAAATTACCACTAATTGCTGATAAAATTTCTAAACAAGTCTACGGAACTCGGCGGATATTTTTGCATATAGATTATATATTATCAGAGAATAACCAGTTTAATATTGATAATATACAAGAACAATTACAAGAAAATTGGCAAAGTCGGGAAATTAAACCAATATTTTTAAACTATGCTAGCGCTCGTTGTGGCAATAAAAAATGCTTAGTTTATCCGGTATGTATTTATTACTTGCAAAGAGCGAAATATCTTTGCGGTTACGGCTTAAATCCTCAAGGTGATGTAAATTGGTATCTTTATCGTTTGGAACGGATTAAATCATTCACTTTTGTGGATTGGTCAAATCAAACTATTCCCCCCCAATTGTTATGTAAATATCTCAATAATCAACTACCAGAACCACAAGATGTGGAAAGGGAAATCAGTACTGCCTGGGGATTTGAAATAAACAAACCTCCGCACGTCATGTTATTAAGATTCAATAGTAATTATCACCAACACTATATCCAAAATACTTTTCGTCATCACACATTTACACGCATCAAATCGCTTACCAAGCTAGCACAAATAATTCATCACTATACAAGTAATCCCCAGGAAGAAAAATTATTAAATACTGTTGTTAAAAAATATCCTGACGATGCTTATTACAGTGTCATCTATCGCGCTAATGATAATAATATTATCATGCGTTTACTTGCTTGGGGTGCTAATGTTGAGGTGTTATTACCAATGGAGTTACGAGAACACATAGCTAATAATATCCGCCAAGCCTATACATTTTACAATTATTAGTTACAGGAAATTTCATTTAAATCATAGCGGGCAAGATGCCCGCACCACAAGATTGACTTTTGACTTATTCGACAGCAGCACTATTTTTTAATATAAAATCCCCGTCTTAAGACTTCAATTCGTTTGTGCATTGGTGGATGAGTCTGTTTCAACCAATGAAAAACCCCAGTTTCTTCTTTCATTGCAACTCGTACCCATAAAGTTGACATCTCCTCACGATTCTTTTTCGGTGGTTGGAAGGGAAGTTTGTCCAAAGTTGCGAGTGCTGACACCATCGCATCAACACTCGTGAGTCTTGCAGCAACGGCATCGGCATGATATTCTCGCCAACGACTGTGCCAAAAGGTCAATAATGTGACTAAAAGTTGAGTTATTGATGGTAATAACATCAATATCAGCCAAATTATCACACCAATAAAAAAGCCCATTGCATGTTGCCAATTGCCTAACAAGCCATAGATTAAACCAGCAATTAACATTAGTAAAGCGGCAAATCTACCAAGATACCAAACAACCAATAGCATAGGTGTAAAAAGAGTCGCCATTACTCCACTAAAAGCGGCAGAAAGTAAAGTTTTTGCCATTGTATCTAAGTTAGCGATATGACCGATTTCATGAGCCATAACTGCGGCTACTTCTTCCCGATTTAAATTTTTTATTAATCCTGTAGTTGCAACCACCATTGAATAAGAACGAGTAGCACCAACAGCATAGGCATTGGGATTATCATCAGACAATTCTATTCCCACCACGGGAGTTTTAGGCATATTTTCGGCGATCGCAATATCTCTAACAGTCATACACAACCATTTTTCCATATCCGAATACAGCCCTTTTTCATCTAATAAAAATGGATTAATTACCCGAATATTTCTTTGGTTGATATAAGTAGGAACGGCGGCAAAATATCGGTAACTGGTGGTGATAAACCAATAAAGACTGGGTAAACCGATACAAAACAAGAAAAACAATCCTAGAACAAAACTTAATGCTCCTTGTTGCAATAATAGTAAGCCGTAATAACTTGCACACAACCCATAAATCAAAACTGCCAAACAAAATAGCGTCATAATCGCAATTACAGCTAAATTACCGCCAGCATTTTTAAATCTCATCTCTTGACTCCATTTAATTAAATTACAGCTAGTAAATTCTCAATGCTGTAACTTACCATCCCTATGGAAACCCGCCTTTCCAAGCAAGAACTAAACTAAAATCTGGATTCTCTCAATTAAAAATCCTCAATCTCATCAGTTTTATGGAAGCAATAATTAGTGAATTTCTGGCTTTGCACAATTTTCAACGAGCTTGGGAAAAAGTTGCAGAGAAACGCGGATGTGCGGGTATCGACAGAGAAACCATTGATGATTTTGCTCGCAATCAAGCTTTGAATATCTATGAATTACGCGATACAGTTGCTAATGGAAGCTACGAACCTCTACCTTGCAAACAAGTTGTCATACCTAAACGCAATGGTAATTTACGAGAATTAAAAATACCAACAGTGCGCGATCGCATCGTTCAACAAGCCTTGTTAAATATATTTTATCCCGTGATGGAGGCGAAATTTTCCAGTGCGAGTTTTGCCTATCGTCCTAATTTATCCTATCTAAATGCAGTCGAAAAAATCGCTGATTTTCGCGATGAAGGTTATGTTTGGGTATTTGATGCTGATATTGTCAAATTTTTTGATAATATCGAACATTCCCGCTTATTACAACAAATTAGACTACATCTCGACCATCCCGGTATTTTATGTTTGGTCAAATCCTGGATATCGGTGGGCGTACAAACCGATGCGGGTTTAATTTTATCTCAAAAAGGTATTCCTCAAGGTGCAGTAATTTCACCAATTTTAGCTAATATTTATCTACATGAGTTTGATGAAATTATCGCTAGCAGTAATTTAAAACTCGTGCGTTATGCTGATGATTTTGTAGTTTTAGCACGTACCCAAGCAGAGATTTTGGCAGCTAAAACAGAAATCACCAATTTATTAGCTGGGATGGGATTAGAGATACATCCCGAAAAAACCAGAATTACTAATTTTGAGCATGGATTCTGTTTTCTCGGTCATGGTTTTATAGATAATGCGATTTTTCCCATCGATACTAACCGCATCAAACCCACAAATAATTATGTTACTAAACCTCAGTCGAAACAATGTAAAAAAAAACTGTAATTACGCCTTTGCATAGCAATTACTACGGACAAGCGCAGCAAGTAGTATCAGAAGATGAGAGATGGAATCTAGATATAGAAACGCCGCAAGAATCAGAACTTTCGGCACAAGTTTCAGAACAACAATCTCAAGTAGCGTTTCTCCATCAACCCTATTTAGTAGAAACTGATAGCAATACAGATGGGGAAATTATCTCTAATAGTGATAATAACAATAGTCCTCTACAAAAGAATCTTTGGAATCAGGAAATGGCTGCAATTTATCTGCTTGAACAAGGAACGAGTATTTATAAAGACCATCTGCGGTTTATTATTCATGTCAGTGAAAAACCAAAACTAGAAATACCAATTCGTGAAGTCGAACAAATCATGATTTTTGGCAATATTCAACTTTCCACACCAGTAATTAATGCCTGTTTAAAAGATAAAATTTCTGTCTTATTTCTCAATCAACTGGGCCAATATCACGGACATTTAGCAAGTGAAGAATCTACAAATATAGACAATCACCTCATCCAAATGCAACGACGCAATGATGACTATTTTCAATTTCAAATATCGAAAGCGATCGTTTATGGAAAATTAACCAATTCCAAGCAGTTATTAATGCGCTTTAATCGCAAACGCAAGATAGCAGCAGTAGAACAAGCAATATATGGGATTAGCAAAGATATTGACTCCTTAGAATTAGTTGATGACTTAGATTCTCTACGCGGTTATGAAGGTATCACAGCTGCCAGATATTTTCCGGCTTTTGGACAGCTAATTACTAACCCTAATTTTGAATTCTCTCTCCGTAATCGTCAACCACCTACAGACCCGATAAATTCCCTATTAAGTTTTGGTTATACGCTTTTATTGAACAATGTCATGAGTTTTATCGTTGCTGAAGGACTTTCGCCCTATATAGGTAATTTTCACTATGGAGAAAGACAAAAATCCTATTTGGCTTTTGATTTAATGGAGGAATTTCGGTCTGTTATTATTGATAGCTTAGTTTTAAAAATCATTAATAATTCTGTGTTTAAACCGCAGGATTTCGACATTTTAGAAAGTACGGGAGGGGTGTATCTCAATCAATCATCACGGCGGATTTTTCTGCAAAAATTTGAAGCTAGAATGAATGAAGAAACATCCCATCCCGATTTACAATCTCAAGTTACATACCGTCATGCGACTCAATTGCAGGTCAGAAGATATAAACGCTGTTTATTATCGGATATTCCCTATACAGCATTTTTAAGACCTGCATAATTCAGCGATAACAATTCAATATAAATTAAGGAAAATAAACTTGATATAGATTTAGGGTGTGTTAAGCTGTTCCATATATAACTTGCATAATTAGGGCGGGCAAGATGCCCACCCCACAAGAGTTTTATTTAATTTGATTATGTAATTTAGATGTTTTTTAGCTTATGCCGTAGGCTAACGCACCTTAATTGATTAGTGCTGCGTTGTGCAATGACTAAAGACCAATGATGACTTTCAAAACTTAGCTTTATTTGTAATAACCTACTTATACTGTCAGTAAAATAATTTATAATTTTATTAATTTATACTTTTTATTTATCTCAATGCTAGTCGTTGTTGTATATGATATTCCTGATGATAAAAGGCGCACGAAGTTATCCAATTTTCTCGAAGGTTATGGGCGAAGAGTCCAGTTTTCTGTATTTGAGTGTTTTTTGAGTTTGGAGGAAATGCGACAACTTTATACAAGTGTGAGAAAGTTAGTTAAACCTGCACAGGATAATGTTCGGTTTTATTGGATATCCCAAGAAGCCATTGAGAGGGTGTTAACAATTGGTGGTGAAGCACCCCAAGCACCGCCAAACTATTATGTTATCTAGGTTTGAGCCTATTTTAGGAGATTTTGTAACATGACTATCGACACACCTCAGCAAATCGCCGAAACCCTTATTCTTTCGTTGAGGTGTGTCGATTGCTTACTGTGTAAGGGTTTGAGCTATGTGTTTGATTAATTTTTCGCCTAGATTTACAATGTTTTTTAGAGGTGTGTCGATTTGTAGTCTGAAATCCTTACTGGGTAAGGGCTGCTAGACGAACTCCCCACCGATTGGGTTAATTCGGAATAATTGGAAACTTTGAGAACCCGAAGACCTACTTCGGCAAGCGACCCCACCGATTGGGTTAATTCGGAATAATTGGAAACAATACGTCCTCACGCTCGAGGACATCCTCGAGTGCCCCCCACCGATTGGGTTAATTCGGAATAATTGGAAACTTCTCACAGTAAACAAGCGCACAACGGTTGACCCACGTGCGCCCCACCGATTGGGTTAATTCGGAATAATTGGAAACCTTTGCTATTTTCCCAAACGCGCACCTTGAACCCCACCGATTGGGTTAATTCGGAATAATTGGAAACGTTGGGATACAGGCGGCAATGCCCAGCCAGACGAGGCCCCACCGATTGGGTTAATTCGGAATAATTGGAAACTCACGATAGTAACGCACGGGTAGGTTTCTTTCAAGATTTGACCCCACCGATTGGGTTAATTCGGAATAATTGGAAACTTGAGGCAGGTTAACTCGTAGATCTGTCCAGCTTTGAGAAAACCCCACCGATTGGGTTAATTCGGAATAATTGGAAACTAGATTTTTTCCGTGCAGTCTCAACAAACGATCTGTGCAATCCCCCACCGATTGGGTTAATTCGGAATAATTGGAAACGTAACCCACACCAGACTTCCAAGACAGTTGACAAAATTACCCCACCGATTGGGTTAATTCGGAATAATTGGAAACATCCTGAAAATGCAAAAACCCCTTCACTGGAAGTTAATAATGTTATGATTGTTCAAAATTTCTCGAAAATACAAAATTAAATGTCCGAACAACGAACAGAATATGACAACCCTTGGAAAGAAATTATTGAAGATTTCTTTCCAAATTTTTTAGAATTCTTTTTTCCCACAGCATATGCAGTTATCGATTGGACAAAACCATACGAATTCCTGGATACTGAATTGCAACAACTGGAACCCGACGCAGAAATAGGAAAGCGCCTAGTCGATAAAGTCGCCAAAGTTTATTTACTAAACGGAGAAGAAGTTTGGGTTCTTACTCACATCGAAGTTCAAAGTCAATATGAAAAAGACTTTCCCACTCGCATATACATTTATAACTATCGCTTATTCGATCGCCACAAAAAACGAGTCATCAGTTTAGCAGTACTTGCAGATGAAGAGAAAAACTGGCGACCAAATAAATACGAATATTCACTAGGGGGATGTCGCATTAGTTTAGAGTTTCCCATCGTGAAATTATTAGATTACGAAGCCCAATGGCAAACTTTAGAGCAAACAACTAACCCCTTCGGCATAATTGTGATGGCACATTTACGCACCAAAGCCACAAACCAAAACCCCGAAAGTAGGCTACATTGGAAACTAAGACTAGTCAGAATGTTATTTGAAAAAGGATATAACCGCGAAGAAATAATTAGATTATTTCGATTTATTGACTGGATAATGTCATTACCAGAGGAATTAGCCAACAACTTTAAAACAGAATTAAGAAATGACGAGGAGGCAGGTAGAATGCGCTACGTAACCAGCATTGAACGTTTAGCCAAACAAGAAGGTAGAGAAGAAGGCAGAGTAGAGATTGCAAGAGAAAGCATAATAGAAGTTCTGGAAGTACGGTTTGGGGAAATACCAAATCCGATTGTTGCAAAAATTAATGGCATAAATGACATATCTATGCTTAAGACTATTCATAGACAAGCGATCGCCATACCCTCACTCGATACATTTTCAGAACTGATCGATCAAATCAGCTTATAAATCTCGTGAGATTTAAACAAAAGCGATCGCTATCCTAACTT
The DNA here is from genome assembly GCA_019359515.1 of Desmonostoc vinosum HA7617-LM4. Lineage (GTDB taxonomy): Bacteria > Cyanobacteriota > Cyanobacteriia > Cyanobacteriales > Nostocaceae > Desmonostoc > Desmonostoc vinosum. Next base: position 89,817 of record JAHHHC010000008.1, read on the forward strand.
AACCTAGAAATCACTTCATGGAGCGATCGCTTCGGTTGGAAACTCGCGTTTCCAACCATAGATTTTAATAAAGCATATCGTTCATACCCAAATCAACAGCAGTTGGTGAAAACCTATGCTCAGATCTCGTCGTGTCTTGATTTTTGCAGACAGCGATAATACTTACCTAGCAGCACAAAGCTTTAACAGAAAAATCGACTGGCAAAAAATATGTAACTATCTTGCAGATCCTAAAGAAGGTAGAGAATTAATCGAAATGGTGATTTATGTCGGTTTACCACCAGCCAGGGAAAGATTTGAAGAACAACGCAAAACCAAAGAGAAATTCGTATATTGGGCTAGAAATAACGGCTTTTTAGTAGTTGCAAAGGAAGGAAAAGCCAAAGGAGAAGACTACGAAACCAACATTGATGTCGTGATGGCGATGGATGCAGTGGAATTAGCATTAGAAGTCAAACCAGATATCGTTGTCTTAGTCACGGGAGATTCAGATTTTGCCTATTTAGCCGAGAAATTGAGACGAAGAGGAATGCGAGTAGAAGTTGCATCTGTAGAACAGTCATTAGGTAGCGAGTTAAAAAATGCAGCCAACAGTATTATCGACTTAATAGAAGTATTTGACTCTTTTAATCCGCAAAATACTAATCAAACATTTCACAGAATTGGTAACGCCAGCATATTTGATTAATTATCATATCAATCAACTTGGCGATTCATTTAACCAGTTGTCAATCAAAACATCATAGCCATCATGCAAACAATCAACGGCAAATTGGTTATCTCAGAAATACAAGCTCCAGATAATGTAGAAAAACAAATAATGAAATTCAGCCAACAGCAAAATCAACAATATAACCAAGAAATCACCAACATCCAAGAGCGCCTCAGCAAACTCGACAAAAAATGTATCCTCCTCGAAGAAGCGATCGCGCGACAATTTATGCAGTTTCTCACGATTAATATTTGCGGTGTCATTGGATTAATATTTATCTTGTCTTGGTTTAACAGCAACCAGCAGATAAACAATCAACAAACAAAACAATCAACTAAACCAACAGTACAACAACTATACCTATAAACTACTACAGCGCGGCGTATAGTTCAACAAGCAAACACACATCAAGGAGAAAATATGCGGGCAGTAATCAATGGTAAATTAGTTGATTTACCTCAAGGTATAACAGTAGAACAATTGCGGAAAAAGTTTCCGGAAATTGGCAACGATGATGTCATGGAAGAAGGTTTTGGTGGAACTAAACCTTTAAAAAACAATGAAGCCCTCAAAGAAGGTTCAAAAGTATGGAGTGTACCCAAAATTGTGAAAGGCATAGAAGATTTGACCAAATAATTACTAATTCGCAATTAATAACTCATTAAATTGAACGTAAACAGGTAAATTATGACAATTACAATTAGCCAGGACAAATTAGAGTTCCAACCAAATCCAAGATTGATTGCAGAACTCAAACTTTTAGAAAAACTAGCTAAGAATATTATCGTTGGTAATAAAACAATTGAAGATGTTCGATACACAGCAATTTTAATCAAAGGAATGCCCCTCTCATCCCAAAAGTTTACCGTTTCCAATACCGATGTTTTATTTCTCTTACCATCTGAATATCCCCAACTACCACCCATCGGCTGCTATCTCAATTACCCTTGGAACACCACCGGCGAAGGAGATCATCACTTTACCAGACAAAGCTATTATGGAGCGCCATTCTTAAGCAATGAGGGATGGTATTGGTACTGTGTCGGATTGGGAGGAGGATTTAACCGCGAAGTTTGGTTAAACTCATGGAAACCCAGTCAACAAGTCGATAAAGGACATAATTTAGCGACATTATTTGTAACTGCGCGTCATGCAATTAACACCGATGATTAATGGCGATCGCTACATGAAATTTAACTAATCACACTTCTATAAAATTGCGAAAAATCCCCCATGAAATCTCAGCATCAACTTTCAGAATATTTACTACACATCCCGCCAAAAATGTGGCAAGAATTTTGCCAAAATATGTTAGAAGCTCGAAATATTAACGAAGAGGTCATCGGCTTCTTTTTCTGTAAAAGCCATCACATATCTAAACTCAAGATTCGCTACATTCCTCAAGCTTGGATAGTTCCTTTACAAGATTGTTACGAACTCCAATCAAATAGCGGCTTAATATTAGCCCAAACATTTCATTCCTATATATTAGAAAAGTATCTTCAAGATGGATTGCATATAGTTCACATTCACACCCATATCGGTGATATCATGCCCGAATTTTCATCTGTTGATGATTATTACGAATCAGAATATGCTCGGTTTTTGACGCAGCATTTTTCTCAAAAAATCCGTTTAGTTTCTGGAGTGTTTAACCAGTCACTACAACAAGGTAAATTCCGGATTTGGCACAGAAAAGGCAAAAATTATTATCACGTTGATTTTTGCAATTCCTACCTAAAAATAGATGATTTTGATGGTAAATTCGGTTTCAATACAGTACTAAAAGAATTTGAGCAGCCTGCTAGTCAATATCAAAATTTATTTGACCATCCAACAAATTCTCATTACTTTTCCACAAATCTATCCCAATCTTCGACAAAATCGATTTTGAACCAGACAAACGACACTAATCATCAAAATCTGATGTTTACTAGACAAAAAATATTTGGTGATACCTGCCAAAAACAACTTCACGAACTCAACATTAGCCTCATTGGTTGCGGTGGAATCGGTGCAATCTTTGCCGAGTCATTAGGGAGATTGGGCGTAAAAAATTGGGTCTTAATTGATAGCGATCGCCTAGAAACAGTCAATCTCAATCGAATGCCAGCAGCCACCCGAAAAATGGTCGAGCAACAATGGTATAAAGTTGATTATGTCAAGTATTTAATTAAAAAAATTTACGATACAGGTTCTCACGTCAAAGCTATCCCCACATCATGTAATAACGAAATAGCTCAAACAGAAATAGCCAAATCTGATTTAATCGTCGTAGCCACAGATAATCATCTCTCTCGCAAACAGGCCCAGGAATTAGCATTAACATATATGCGTCCTCTTATGTGTCTGGGTACTCACATCGATATCAACCCATCTGACAACACACCGCGCATGTTTTGTCGTGTCACCGTTCCACCTTTAGGAGGTGGTTGGTGCTTGATGTGCGGTAATATTATTAGCTTGCAAAAAGCTGCCGTTGAATCCGCACCCGCACAGATTAATCAAATGGTGAATCGTGCAGGCTATTTAGAAGGAATCAACGACCCCGCAGTTTTTTGGTTAAATAGCATTTGTGCCAGTACCGGAGTTGGTGTAATTCACGGCATGGTTAGCGGTTTTCTCAACCTAGATGCTGGTATTGATTGGATTTACGAGTTTCCTAATTCTGTTTGGCATCAAACAGATATAAAGTATCTAGAAACACCAGATTGTTATTTCTGTTCGCAATCTGACGGTTTAAAAACTGAGGCTCTCGATATCGATAGAGAAAGCGATGTTGACAGTATGGATTATTGGTAGTCATCTCGTCGTTCGCATAAAATCTCTCATAGCTGAAATTCTTCTTCAATCATTCGGAAAATTGTAATAATTCGCAAAAAATTCTACATAGATGATGGTGGTATTATTTTTTTGCATATAGCAACAGTTTTTTCAATCCTTATTTTAACAAAGGTATTGAACCCTGAAATAAAATTTCCAGATCCCATGAACAAAAGCTCGTTTAACTACAAATACTCATTCATCCTCCTATCAGGTGCATTAATTGTTGGCAACGGATTTTTCTGGGAAGTATCTGCTCAAAACATTTCTGCTCCAGAAACTACTGATTCTGTTGCAGTCACCGTCAAAAATCAAGAGTTTCCCCAGTGGGGATATTACACAATACGAAGGGATTTTCGCAAATGTGCTTCTCCCATATGCGGGGGATATTTCATCAAGCAAGTCAACTTGAAAGCTACTCCTTGCGTTGATGGTGTTTTTCGCTCCGAATGCTATGTGTCTGCAATTGATTGGAGTTCCCTTTTAGTATCACCATTAGAACTGGTAAAAATTCTAAATGATGATGGTAGCCGTGTGATTCTCAGAGGTAACATCGTTCCAGTAACATTTCCTGGATTCGGTGAGTTTGGGAATTTGAGAGTAAAAGAAGCCTTCTATGCTGCGACAAATGCCCCAGCAAAAGGTACTTTTGTGGCCATAAAAGACAATGGCATTCGCTGCATCACAACTCCTTGCTTCTCCACAGATAAGTTGGTTTTGAATCAGCCGAAGATTTCTCCAGTTTCGTCAATCGATTTGAGTCAAACGGGTGCAACACAAGAACAACTTGACGCAGCAACAAGCGAAATTTTTGGTCGAGGTTTGATTGCTGTAGGTAAAACTAAGGTAGTGGAAAACGTAGATCCGACCAAGAGAGATACTAAGTTTGTGGCTACACAACTTTATTTGAGAGTAGAACCAAACTAATTCGCATAAAACGTAATTCGTAAATGGTCATGGAAGCAGAATATGATTTTAGCTAGGGCCAACGAGGAGCGATCGCCCCTACTCCCAGGACGAAAAACTCGCATCACAATTCGGGTCAAAGCAAAAACCCCACTACAGAATTACCATAGCGGGGAATAGTTTAATTTTTCAGTCTGGGGTTAAAGTTAAAAATTTATTAGAGCCATTCTAGAACGGCTTCGTCTTTGGTGTTGGTATTGCGAGATGGGGTCTCGCGGTTAAATTTCATGTGAATTGAGCGGGTTTGCTCGCCATCAGCAGCTACAGCCAAAATTGGGTAGTCAATTAAACCATCCTGAAAGGACATTTGGAAGCGGAATGTTCCATCTGGATTCAACTTAATTGGACGGCCACCAATTGTGACAGTTGCATCGGGTTCGGTTGCACCGTAGACAATTAACTCAGCATCGGCAACCAACCAAAATTGACGGGGGCGCACAGGTACGGCAGAAGCAGAGAAGCCAACACCCGACATGCCTACACCAGACATGGTTAAACCAGAAGTTGTGGGAACTGCCCACATACCTACACCAGATGGGAAGATGTAAGAACTAATAGCTTGTTCAGGGCGTACAGAACCAGGTACTTGCTGCATGGAACCGAACAGAGAACCAGCAACTCGTTGTGCTTCGGCAGACTCAGCTAGACCAAAGATTTGGTCGTAGATGGGGTTGCCATTGCCGTTGATAGTCGCTAATTTCTTGGCAGGAGGAACGAGTTCGTACAGAGTTTTACCGCGTAAATCTTCCTCGAAGTTGACGCTGATAAAAACATCTTCAATCCAGTCGGAAGGATAAACGGGAGGAATATGTACTCTCGCAGAACGAGCTAGTACCAACCAACGGCCATCAACAGCACGGTAGCCGATATCGATTACATAATCGCGATCGCTCACTGGAACAGGTATATACCATTCTCTAGCTAGCTCATCAGCAGGATATTCTTGTATGCTATGGGGACTTTGGTAATCGAGATTGATGTCAGTAACATCATAAATCCGTAGTGCCAGTTGCTGTCCCCCTTGCCGCCGCAATTCTTCCTTATGATCGTTAGGAACATCCCAATAAGTGTAAGCCCATTGGGGATCGCGCGGTAAAAGTACAATCCGACTGTCACCGTAACCACCAGGCAGATCTGCTAAACCTTCATCAACATCAGCCAGAGAGCCACCGGTACGATCTTCTTGACCTAATTCAAATTTTGCTGCTTCCACGGTTTCCTGTGCCTCCAGTGAACGAGATGGACTAAGCGAAACTTTGTTGCGCTGGACTTCTTGAATCGCTGCCAACAATTGTGATTTACGCATTCTGCTGTAGCGAGAGACGGCATATTCGCTGGCAACTTTACGTAGTTGCCGCAGTGTCATCTCGTCTAGCGGTGGGCGTTCTTTTGCCATTATCTTGGCCTCCAGTAGTTTGAAAGGTAAATGATTTCCCCGGGTTAAAGAATGCTGTGTAAAATGTCATCCACCCCAGATGAATTTCTTATTCCTGACTCCTGGTTTTGCCCAGTTTTGATGTTTATTTAGTCTGTTATTTAACAGTTAACAGTTATCAGGGATCAGTTTGAGCGGTTGGGTTTAAGTTCCGCACTAAACTGTTCGCTGTTCACTGCATTTAATTGAGGATCACTGCCTTTCAATTCCTCATCATGCTGAAATCAGCATTTTTTGGGTTTGGAGGAGTTACTTCTTTAAATAAATATTAACCACTAAGTATATGTAGGGATCAAGGGGTCTCAGGACGATTTTTTGCCTGTTTCACGAATTTATCAGCCCTTTTGGGATCGTTATGTCACGTTTTCATGACATAACTAGTTGCGAGCGTGCTGATGAATAGAGTTTATGTCATGATTTCATCATATTAGGCTGTAAACTGCTCCTGGGACTTAACAAAGCAAGATAAGGTAATAAAATCCCACCGCTCGATAGAGGTTAACAAAGGTAAACTGTCTGAAGTTGCTAGAGAGTAGCTATGCACAAGTGGATAGTTCGACTAATTGGGGTTGCGATCGCTCTTACCTTAGCTTTATTATGGTCAACTAGTGCTTTATCTCAGTCAAAACAACCTGAGTTAACGGTTGGTTCAGTTGTGCGATCGCAAGTGATTGAGTCCGTGATTGAGAAATTAGGTGACTATGTTTTTCCAGACGTGGCACAAAAAACTCAACTTATTTATTTGATGACTATCCTGTCCATCTCAATGACTTGTATTGGCGAGAAAAAGACGCGTCAGGAAAGTATCGTGAACGAATTGAACAATATTGGACGCTGCCATCTATTCCTGGTAAACGCTACCTGAATAAAAAGGTTTACGTATTAACTAGCAAAAATACATTTTCTGCATCTGAAGAATTTGTTTACAACTTAAAACAACTCAAGCGAATCACAATCATCGGTGAAACCACAGCAGGAGGAGCAAACCCTGGACGCCTGCAAATTATCAATGATCATTTCGCTATATTCGTACCAACAGGTCAGGCAATTAATCCCATATCCAAGACAAATTGGGAAGGAACAGGTATTGAGCCAGATGTGAAAGTTGCTGCTGAACATGCACTTAAAACGGCTCATTTTAGCTGCCCTGAAAACCGTTTTAGCCAAAACAACAGAACAGGAATTTATTGACGAGTTGAAAAAAGCAATTGAAACAGTGCAGAGTCAAATGTTGACATACTCCCCACCATTCAATGGTGGGGATTCTAGGCTCAAACAGCAATTGCAGGCAAAGCCCGACTTAGATCACCTAACCCAATGGTTGATGCCCCAACCATTTGAATATTGAGTGCAGCGTTTTCATCCCTACCATTAATTGACTGACAACCCGAACAACGCCATTCTCTGATAGACAAATCAAGACTTTCTAAAACATGACCACAGCAAGAGCAAGTCTTCGTACTGGGATACCACTGGTCGATGAAAACAACAAATTTATTCTTCTTTTTGGCAATCCATTCCAATATTTGTATAAACTCACCAAAAGCCAAATCTGATATCTTTCGACCCCAAAGACGCTGCATTCCTTTGAGTTTTAGTGTTTCAAAACACAGCACATCAAACTTATCAGTTAGTTCATGCGCTAATTTCCAAAACCAATCACGCCGACGATGAGAAATAGCCTCGTATCTGCATACCAAATTCTTTCTAGCTCTTTCTCGATTAACTGAACCTTTTAATTTCTTAGAATGCTGTCTACTAGCTTTTTTGATAGCGTTTAGGGATTGCTTAAAAAATTGGGGTGATTCAATTTTAGTACCATCTGAGCAAGTGAGGGAGTCGCAGTCTTGGCGGTTCCCGTCGATTGCGAACTCCCGAACCCAAAGGGTGAGAAATGTTTTCAAACCAAAATCAAAGCCAGCGATTTTACCCGTCTTAACTTCAACTTCTGCTTGACTGGCATTATCAACAACCACAACCATAAACAATTCACCTAATGGTGTACGTTTAATGGTTAGAGTTTTGACTGTTCCTTCAATCTCCCTGGATTTCCAAAATTGATAAACTTTCTGCCCCATTTTTACCCTGTTGCCCCCCAAAAATTTATAGCCTGCTTGCTTGAGGGTGAAGGATTTGTATTTTTTAACTTTTTTAAATCCTGGTGGTTTTACTCCTCCTCTTGCAAAGTTCCGATCGGAGGAAGCCTCCGCTCGGACTTTGCGCTTGTGATGTTTAAAAAACAATTGGTAGGCTTTCTCGATGCGTTGACAGATATCTTGCACTGCTTGAGAACCTACTAATTGCCAGAATGAATTACGCTTTCTCAACTTGGCAATGTGAGACTGAAGTTTTGCACAACTTAAATGCTTGCCCCACATCCGATAGTAGCGTTTGTGTAGAGCAATGCAATGATTATAAATTACCCCGGCAGCATTTATTATGCGCTTGAGGTATCTGTTTGTTTTGTGTTGATATAGCTTAAACTTCAGTGTTTTCATATTAGTATTTTACCAAAAATATGAAGCTAAAAACTCAAATTATTTTTCAATTAAGCAAAGTCGCCCTTGAAGGGCGAGGCTTTAAACCCATGTTTTTGGTAAATAATTAATTTAGGCAGTTCGCAAGATGGATATTTTAAATAACTGACATATTCTGAATCCGCCACACCCCTTCTTGGCGAATCAACTCATAACGGACTCGTAAACTTTCGTTAGAAGATTTTCTAAACTGACCATATTCATAAAATTGCGTAACTTCTTTTACCGTAGCTTCCACTGTGGCGCGATCGCGATAAAAGCCAACTTTATTTACAGATTCCACCTTGAGATTGTGACTATATTTCCGGTAGCGATTATCTGCAATATCCTGCTGGACGATTAATCGCCATTGAGATAAAGCTGAACCAGCTAAAATCTTGTCTAAGTTATCAATTTCATGATTCACCCCCAAAGCAGCGGCTTTAGTGGATAACCAAGCCCGAACAATTTCCTCTGCGGCTGTCTGTGTTAGTTGTCCATCCGTTAATTCTAGTTCGGTCTTAGGATCAGGAATTGATATCGGTGCTTGATTGATTTGTACGAATAATTGTTCACCTTGTAAAGATGATGTAGGGGCAAACAGATTTTTTAACCACCCAAAAGCAGTTGTCACTAATAACCAAAGAACTAATATACCAACTAAAGAGATCAGCACCCTCCACACCAGCCGGGTTTTGCCTTCTACAGTATTGGCAAAAGTCCGCCGTCGTCGAGGAGGACGATGATTACTTGCAACACGTTCTCGATTGACAGATTGAGTCGGCTTTCGCTTTCTGCGCTTGGGATTTGGGCTAGGCGCAACTGGTCTACTTGCACCATTCAAGTTTCCCCTAGCGCCTCTAGGCATACGTTCGGCGGCAGAAATTTGTCCCGCAGGTACTTCTGGTTGTTTACTCCCAGTCGAGTTCCATCTGGGTGGCAAGGAGGAGTTTGAATATGCAGGTTTTTCTCTGATGAATGTGTCTGGTAACTCCGGGTCTGGTGTTTTAGGATGATTAAATTGTTGAGAAACTCCAGTTACATCGCTGCGACGACGCGGATTATTCTGTGCCCCCCCGCCAAAAGGCTGACGGTTAATTACAGCCCATTCATTAGTTGTTTCTGCATCTGTTGGTAGGGCTTCTAGATACGCTTGCACCTGTTGATTGGCAAAGTAATCCTTTAAAGAAGCTTGCTGGGTTGCTAAATCTCGAAAGTGGGGAAATACTTCGTGCTGTAACCACTGCTCTCCATATAAACATAGCCCCGGTAGTAAATCTGGCGAATCTCGTGATTTTTCTCGAATAAAAGCTAAAGCTTCATACTCTTGAGAAAGTTCTAAAACACGAGTCGCTTCTTCAGTTTGTCCTAGCAGTAGCGCACATAGCGATTGTTCTAAATGTACGTCTTGACGTTTACTCAAACGCATCAGCATCTGTCTAGCTTGACGAATCAAAGCTGGTTGACGTTGAGCAAAGCCCCGTGCAATTAAGGAATATACAGCTAAATAAGTGGCAACAGGAGAGGGGCGTTTACTTTCTGCTTCAAACAACTTGTGCTGTTCTGCGACTGTCAAGTGGTTACGCAACTGCTGAATAAATCGCAGAAAATCATCGATGTTTAAGCCAGATTCGTCGTTGCCAGTACCATCAATGCCGCCCCGGTCTTCTAGGACACCTTGTAATAATTCTAAACCCTGGCGTCGTTCAGCAGCCTTTTGTAGTGGTAGGGCCAGTAACTCTAAAATTCTATATGGTCGCAATTTGTAAAGATCCAAGCGAATTTCTGCCTGAACACTGGAAAATAATTCCTCGCGTAATAATAACTCCTCGCCAGTTTCTAGGGAGATGGCGGCATTTTCGTAGTGGCCTTGCTGCCATTGCTCTCGCCCTAATTCTAAGCAAGCAAGCGCAACAGTGAGAACAACGTCTGGGCGTTCGGCGCTTTCGTATATTTCTTCGCTGGTTAGATGATTTGTACTGCCATTAGTGGTGCTATTTTTATTTACATATGGGCGACCTAGTTTCAGTACAAGTTCATATTCCCCTAGTTCTTGCAGAATTAATAAAGCACCAACTAATTCATCTTGAGAAATCTCGATACTGAGATTGTGAGTATCAAGCCCTCTTTTAGTGCTTTCAGAAAAATTTTCTACTGCCGCTGTGGCAGAGGCAGCATTATCAGGGTCATAGGCGTGAGCCAGATAAAGCTGATCGTAGGTGCTGCGTTGTTTTGGATCTGATAAAACCACGTAAGCTTCTTCTATAAGTTGTTTGCGAGAAGAAATTGCTGCTTGAGAATACTCACGTCGCGGCAGTTGTACAATGCGATCGCTATATGCTTGCCGCAATTGTTCCTCACTTGCCGCTAACGGTAGTCCTAAAATTCGGTAGTAATCTAGCGGGATTCGCACAGCCTACTTCCCCTGCACCGTGATCAACATAATTCACCTAGAGCTTTCCAGGCATGTAAAACCGTGCCATACTAATGCCGTGTAAAATTTACACTACAAGTATATATTGCAACAAATTACTTTATACCTTCCCGAAATTTGAGTCACATTCTAGTATTAATTTTTTGCTTTCGCCTAGAAAGCGTCAGCTTTTTGTCTTAATTCTTAGTATTTTGGGTTGGATACCATTATCAGCCTTCAATAGCGTAAAATGCGATCGCCGATTTTGGTAACGGCATAAATGTTGTGTTTGCAGGAGCTATTTGTTTGATTTTTGTAAATTTCCCTGATTTGCGGCTTGCATAAATACCGCTTTCGAGGGTTGACCCTGATAGCAAGAGAGCAAAATGCTATCATGATTTAACTTTAATTACAAGTATCCCGCTAGGTAGAATGAATTTTTCTCCATTTTTTTTAAATTGTTAATGGATATGCAGAAAGCTATCAATTGTGATTGCTAGCCTATCAACAGAGTAGTAAACACAGGAAACTAAAAATGCCAATACTCGCTCTTAGAATTTATGTTCTCACGTAACATAGGCGGAAAAACTAAAAATTTAGCTATTTTGCAATAAATGTAACGGCTTGGACATGAAATTTACCATCCTGATTGACCAACTTAAAAACAATCTAAAATTGTCAACTCCGGCCTGTTAAAATCTGAGGCGGTATGAAATCAACATATTTAAGCCTATAACGCCAAGTCACACAACAGGAATACTCAAAGATAATGGTTCAAGAACGCACGTTACCTAAATTTAATGCTGCCACAGCCCAGATTACCAGAGAAGAAGGGCTGCTGTTGTACAAAGACATGACGTTAGGGCGCTTATTTGAAGACAAATGCGCTGAAATGTACTACAGGGGCAAAATGTTCGGTTTTGTCCACCTGTACAATGGTCAAGAAGCTGTTTCCACCGGTGTAATTCAAGCAATGCGTCCAGGTGAAGACTACGTTTGCAGTACCTACCGCGACCACGTTCATGCTTTGAGTGCGGGTGTACCAGCAAAGGAAGTCATGGCGGAGTTATTTGGTAAAGCCACAGGCTGTAGCAAAGGGCGTGGTGGTTCCATGCACATGTTCTCTGCGGAACATCGCTTATTAGGTGGCTACGCTTTTGTCGCTGAAGGCATCCCCGTCGCTGCTGGGGCAGCTTTCCAAAGCAAATACCGTCGCGAAGTATTGCGAGATCAAAACGCCGACCAAGTAACCGCTTGCTTTTTTGGCGATGGTGCGGCTAACAACGGTCAATTTTTTGAGACTTTGAACATGGCAGCCCTCTGGAAACTACCAATTCTGTTTGTGGTAGAAAACAACAAGTGGGCAATTGGTATGGCCCATGAACGTGCGACTTCCCAGCCAGAAATTTACAAAAAAGCCAGCGTGTTTAACATGGCAGGCGTGGAAGTAGATGGTATGGATGTACTAGCTGTGCGAGCCGTTGCTCAAGAGGCTGTAGCCCGTGCCCGTGCAGGTGAAGGGCCAACACTCATCGAAGCACTCACCTACCGTTTCCGTGGTCACTCCCTAGCTGATCCTGACGAATTACGCAGCAAAACAGAGAAAGAATTTTGGTTTGCTCGCGACCCAATTAAAAAGTTAGCAGTTCATATGCTAGAGCAAAATTTAGCAGACGAGCAAGAACTCAAAGACATTGAGCGTCAAATTCAAGATGAAATTGACGAAGCAGTGAAGTTTGCCGAAAGCAGCCCAGAACCCGACCCCAGCGAGTTATATCGCTTCGTATTTGCAGAAGACGAATAGGAATGGGGAGTGGGGAGTAGGGAGTGGGGAGTAGGGAATTCGTAATTATTGACTTTTCCTCATCTCCCTCATCTCCCTCATCTCCCCCATCTCCCCCATCTCCCTCATCTCCCTCATCTCCCCCATCTCCCCCATCTCCCTCATCTCCCCCATCTCCCTCATCTCCCCCATCTCCCCCATCTCCCCACTCCCCACTCCCCACTCCCTACTCCCCACTCCCCACTCCCCACTCCCTCAAAAATAAACTCGTGTTTACCATTACACTCCAACAGCAACAATACAAAACTTACATCCTGACTGATGAGTCCGCTGGCTCTCAAGTCGAAGTGGTTCCAGAACGCGGTGGCATCATCACTCGCTGGCGCACTCAAGGTCAAGAAATTTTTTACCTTGATGTGGAAAGGTTTACTCATCCTGAGTTGAGTGTTAGAGGTGGGAATCCCATTCTGTTTCCCATCTGCGGCAATTTACCGGCAGATACTTACACTTACAATGATCAGCGCTACACTCTCAAACAGCACGGTTTCGCTCGTAACTTACCTTGGGAAGTGACTGACCAAGCAACTGATAATCAAGCTAGCTTAACCCTTGTTCTCAAAAGCAATGAGCAAACACTGGCTGTTTACCCTTTCGACTTTCAAGTGACTTTTACTTATGAGTTGCAAGGCAATACTTTAGAAATTAGGCAGCAGTATCAAAATTTCTCATCGTCCCCAATGCCTTTTTCTGTAGGTTTCCATCCCTATTTTCTGGTGAATGATAAAACTCAGCTAGAGGTTGAAATTCCCTCTGGGCAGTATCAAGACAATCAAGATCAGCAAATTTATCCTTTTAGTGGTAATTTTGACTTTAATCGTGATGAAATTGATTTTGCCTTCGGTCAACTAACTAGTCAATCTGCCGCTGTGACGGATCATAGCCGGAAGTTAAAACTCACCCTAGACTACGACAATAGCTATTCCACACTGGTGTTTTGGACAGTGAAGGGCAAAGAATTTTACTGTCTAGAACCGTGGAGTGCCCCTCGGAATGCTCTAAATACTGGTAAAAATCTGACTGTGTTACAGCCAGAAGCTAGTCATACAGCATCTGTAAGGTTAACGGCAAATTTTTTCTAAACCTCTTTACAAATCTCTAGACTTTATGCTAAAATAGCAAAGTTGCGAAATGTAATGCAAGGGTCGCTAACTCAACGGTAGAGTACTCGGCTTTTAACCGATTAGTTCCGGGTTCGAATCCCGGGCGACCCATATTTTAAGGAAAAATACTTGTTCAGTCTGGGAAGATGAGCGATCGCACCTAAAATAATACCAATTTCAATTGTTGGTGCAATCACGTCTTTGTTGAATATGTAGGGGCGATCGCAGATATTAGCCAAATGCCTGCTACTTAGCGTTCACGAAAGCCATAAACACTTTTTCCTCCCCTACACCCATATTTCTTGAGAGCAGCGACTAGCATCTGGGATAATACACTACCAAATCCTTTAACACAGACGTAACCCACTTAACAGTAGTTTCGCTTCAGCATAAGGCATCTTTGATTAGTAATACCGTAAAGTTTTTCAACATAAACACCCCGACACTAGTTATAATTTCCTATAAGTTGAAAAAACTCTTAAGATTTAGCGTAGTGACTACGCTTGTCTCACACCGACTAGCTGACAACCACATTAGGAGGACTATCTATGGCGCTGGTACCAATGCGGCTGCTGTTGGATCACGCAGCTGAAAACGGTTATGGCATCCCAGCTTTTAACGTTAACAACTTGGAACAGATTCAGGCGATTCTGAAGGCTGCTCTAGAGACAGATAGCCCCGTAATCTTACAAGCTTCTCGTGGCGCTCGTGCTTATGCTGGAGAGAATTTCCTGCGCCATTTGATTTTGGCAGCAGCAGAAACCTATCCTCAACTGCCCATCGCCATGCACCAAGATCATGGTAATGCACCTGCTACTTGCTACTCAGCGATTAAAAACGGCTTTACCAGCGTGATGATGGATGGTTCGCTGGAAGCTGATGCCAAGACCCCCTCTAGCTACGAGTACAACGTCAATGTCACCCGTGAAGTGGTGAATGTAGCTCACGCTCTAGGCGTTAGTGTGGAAGGCGAACTCGGCTGCTTAGGCTCTTTGGAAACTGGTGCTGGTGAAGCTGAAGATGGTCATGGTTTTGAAGGAACACTTTCTCATGATCAGCTATTAACCGACCCAGACCAAGCAGTTGACTTTGTTGAGCAAACTCAAGTAGATGCTTTGGCTGTTGCTATTGGCACTAGCCACGGTGCTTACAAGTTTACCCGCAAGCCGACTGGGGAAATTTTGGCAATCAGCCGCATTGAAGAAATTCACCGCCGTTTACCTAACACCCACTTGGTAATGCACGGTTCTTCCTCTGTGCCTGAAGATTTACTCGCACTAATTAACCAGTATGGTGGCGCAATTCCCGAAACCTACGGTGTACCTGTAGAAGAAATCCAAAAAGGCATCAAGAGCGGTGTACGTAAAGTAAATATTGACACCGATAACCGTTTAGCGATTACTGCTGCTGTACGTGAAGCTTTAGCAGCAAATCCCAAGGAATTTGACCCCCGTCACTTCCTCAAGCCTTCTATCAAATATATGCAAAAAGTGTGTGCCGATCGCTATCAGCAATTTAGCACTGCTGGTAACGCTAGCAAAATTAAGCAGGTTTCTCTGGAAGATTTTGCTGCTAAGTATGCCAAAGGCGAACTCAATGTTGTTAGCAAGACAACCGCAAAAGTTTAATTCTGTCAAAGAATTAACGAAGGTCTGACTCTTACAAAACTGAAGAATTTTAATATTGCATAAGTAAACCGGG
Source organism: Desmonostoc vinosum HA7617-LM4 (assembly GCA_019359515.1). Taxonomy (GTDB): domain Bacteria; phylum Cyanobacteriota; class Cyanobacteriia; order Cyanobacteriales; family Nostocaceae; genus Desmonostoc; species Desmonostoc vinosum. Next base: position 105,326 of record JAHHHC010000008.1, read on the forward strand.
TGTATTAGAGGCACTCGGTTTTTTATTGGGTCTTCTGAAAAGAAGCAGGAGAACAGGGGGAGAAATACCAATTCCCAAGAAAAAGTCTAAAATCTGGACTCTTCAAGAGATTTATTGAATAAAAGCAAGCAAAAGCAGGTAAAATACTTACCTAAGAAATTTACAAGAAATATCTAACCTTAGCGAGTTGCTAAGTGTCATTACGAATAGAGAAAAGAAGTGTTTGGTGTACTAAAATGCACAGTAGTTTTATCAGTAAGTTGCCACTACTCTTGACATTTTGCTTAGTTACTGGATTTATGCCTGCGTCTGGTTCAGTTTTATGTTCAGCAGATGCCGCAGTATACGCCAACAACTATGGTAGCAATGGCAATACAGGAAGTAATGGACGAGCTGGTAGAGATGGTCGTAGTGGTCAAGACCAAAGCATTTTTGTCAATGGTTCACCTGTAAATCTTGATCTATCGGGTCGAGATGGTGAGGACGGAGAAAATGGGCAACATGGTTATCGACCTGACTGCCAAAACCAATCTGAGAAAGTAAGTCACAACATCAATGCGCCCAATGGTGGTAAGGGTGGTGACGGTGGTAAAGGAGGAGACGGCGGCAATGGTGGCTCCCTCACGATTTATTACACCAATATGGCTGACTTACGGAACGTTTTAGTCCGTGCCCCTGCTGGAGAAGGCGCGCGTGGTGGTCGAGGTGGCAATGGTACAGCAGGTTGTAACTGTCGTGTACGCAGTTGGGAGGTGAAAACCTGCAAAGGAACTCCTGGTAGTTCAGATTATAAGTGTGATACTAAAACATATAGATGTACCGATGGTAACGACGGGCAGGATGGCAATTATGGTAGTGATGGTAAACGAGGGCGCTTAGGGATTTTAACTATTGTTAACAGCAAGGAACCCTTGGCAAATGATATGCCAACTGTAAAGCTACCAATTTCTGAACTGGCAGGTAAACAGATTAATCTCTCGAAAAATAAGTGGAATCTTCGCACCGGGGCAGTTTCACTACTTGCTCCTGGCTCTGTAATTGCTGATGAGTACCGAGAGTTTGAGCAGCGTCTAGAAGAAACTTTTCAATTAGTTTGGCAAGAGAAACAACCCATTACCAATTTTGCCAATCAAACTGCAACACTAAATTTAAATGATAACAAGCAAATAGAAGTTAACTTTCCAGAAGATTTATGGATTGAAGGCAGCGCCCAGACTGAAGGAAATTTGACGAGCTTTACTGTTAAAAACGTGATTGTCAAGAAAGATGTTACTCGCTTGGCAGTAGCAGAGTTTGCTGGGGCTGGACAAGATCTAAACCTAAAAATAGTCGATTTGGCTGCAAAATCTGATGCTATCAGTACTCAGTTTCGCGTTAAATACAGGGCACGCGATAACTATGGTGGCTCAGGCTACAAGACCGAATACGAAGGAGATATTCCCAGTGAGCTAGTGACTCGTGACTACAACCGTTTTATTCTGGCTTTAGGCAAGCTCAAAATCTCCAATGACGCCCTACGCCCTGGTGCCAATGTGGAGCTGGAAGTTGTAGCAACTCGTTCTTTAGGAGGGCGTTCTACGAAGCAAACTATTAGGTGGGAAGGTGCTATTCGCAAGCCTAGATGAGTTAAAAAGTAACCCTTCGACTCCGCTCAGGGTTACTTTTGACTTTTAACTAGTTCCGTGGGTTTAAGTCCCCATTACAAAACTTAATTACGTTAGCGTAGCGTAAAGCCTGCGGCATAGCTTCGCTTAGAGCGAGTCCTCGATAGCGTTAGCGAGGTACGAGCGTCAGCGTAAAGCCTGCGGCATAGCTTCGCTTAGAGCGACACAGGAGCGTCGCGTCATTACGAATTACGAATTACGAATTACGAATTATTTAAATAGCCGCTTATGGTGATGGTTTATCAGTTTGTGTTGGCAATGATGTAGGAGTAACTGTCACTTTGAAAAGCTGCCTACTACGTTCTATTTCGATTAGTAAAGGGCTGCCAATTGTACTGTTTTCAATTAACTTGATTATTTCTTCAAGTTTAGTAACAGGTTGATTATTAATACTGCGAATCACGTCACCAGGTTGTAATCCGGCGATAGATGCTGGAGAGTTGGGGACAATCTGAACTAATAAAACTCCACTATCTGTTGTAATATTGATGCGATCGCCAAATTGTTTATTGATTTTTTCTTTAACTTCTGGTGTCAGCGTCACCATCTGAATACCCAAATAAGGTTTACCAGTTTGTGTTGGCTCGCTTTGTGCTGGCAATGATGTAGGAGTAACTGTCACTTTGAAAAGCTGCCTATTACGTTCTATTTCGATTAGTAAAGGGCTGCCAATTGTACTGTTTTCAATTAACTTGATTATTTCTTCAAGTTTAGTAACAGATTGATTATTAATACTGCGAATCACGTCACCAGGTTGTAATCCGGCGATAGATGCTGGAGAGTTGGGGACAATCTGAACTAATAAAACTCCACTATCTGTTGTAATCTGAATGCGATCGCCAAATTGTTTATTGATTTTTTCTTTAACTTCTGGTGTCAGCGTCACCATCTGAATACCCAAATAAGGTTTGCCAGCTTGTGTTGATGTTGGTTGTTCAGCGGCAGGGGTTTCGCTAGAAATTGCTGTGGGAGAAGAATTAGAAAAACTCGGAGTTGGTTGGGGTGTGACTATTGGTGCAGTGTCTTGGGGTTCTTGAGCAATTGTGGCTTGTTTACTAGATGTAGGTGTGGACTGTGCTACTGGTTGTAGTTGTTGGTTGTTGTTGATAGCCAAACCAATAATTACCCCAGCACCAATCAAACAACCAGTCATTAAACTACCTACAAAGATTCTACGTCGATTGCTTTGATTTGCTCTTTGAGGGGAAGTCGGTGAACTAACAGAAACTATGTTTTGGGGTGTTGCTACTGATGGAGGTTCATTTTGCAAGGCTTCTAGCATTTCTTTGGCTGTAGGGTAGCGATCGCGTGGATGATAGGCGATCGCTCGGTCAATTACCATTGCTAATGTAGGGCTAACATTCAAAGCGTGTTGACGCCAAACAATTTCTCCGGTTCGGGGATCTGTCTCAATTTCCTGTGGTTGTCTCCCCGTTAGGAGATAAATGGCAGTCATGCCTAAACTATATAAATCACTCGAATAAACTGGTCTACCTGCGGCTTGTTCACTAGGCATATATCCCGGCGTGCCAATCACAATTGAACTAGTAGGTAATCCTTGAGAATTCACCACTGTTCCCATTGATTCCCGCACTGCACCGAAATCTATCAGCACTGGTTTGCCATCGCGACGGCGCAAAATAATGTTATCTGGCTTGATGTCACGGTGAACAATCCGCTGAGAGTGGACATACCCCAAAACTGGTAATAAGCTAACTAATATTTTCCGAACTGCACTTTCACTCAATAATCCTTGTTGTTGAATTTTGGCTGTCAGGGTGTCACCTTCAACCCACTCTTGCACCACGTAGAACTGACCTTCTGACTGAAAATAGGCATACAATGAGGGAATCTGGTCAGTAGAACCGCTTAAATCTTCTAAAATAGCTGCTTCTCGCTGAAACCGTTCTTGCACCAGTTGGTATATCTGAGTGTTATTTTGAATTGGTTTAAGCTGTTTAATGACGCAGCGCCGACTGGAGGGCATTTGAGTATCTTCTGCGAGGAAAGTCTCACCAAATCCACCGCTTCCCAACGCCTGAATCACTCGGTAGCGATTATTTAACAGCATTTGTAAAATTTTGCGTCACTAAGTACAAGGTTTTTTACTGCATAATTTTAATTAGATTTTACTAGCTTACCATATTAATTTTATACCAATTACAAATGCTACAGATGGTAAATTCAATCAACGTTAACTGCTAGATGCAAGATGTAAATCTCCGCGTCTTTGCTGCTTTCTAGCAATCCGAATAATGCAACTTAAAAGTACATCAGCTTAATATTCAATTCTCCCAATTTCCAAAACACATCTATTTTTTCCCATCTGAGACCATTTGCGACAGAATGTTTCCAGTAACATCTAATAACTGATCCAACGAAAAACCAATAATACCAATATAAAGTATTGCCTCAAGGACGTTATTAGCATTGCCAGATTTATAACCATCCCAGGCGAGAAAACCTAATCCTTTTGGGCCTATCAACATTTCCGTAGCAATTACTGTAAACCATGCTACCCAAATACCAACTTTCAGAGCATGAAATGTATGAAAAATAGCTACTCGAAAGTTATTTTCTTGTCTACGAAAATGTCGCATACCTATCGCCGTATTAATAATAATTGTCCAGAGAGTTCCCAGAAAAACTATGATGATGGCGGCAGGTTCGTTTTCTCTAAATGCTGTGAGTGTAATAGGTAATAATGCTATGGGAGGGAAACTATGCGGAATTTGAAATATCCGTCTAAATGCTTGATAAATTGTGTCATTTATACCTATTAAATATCCAACGAAACTACCTAAAACAGCAGCTGGGACATAGCCTACAAATAATCTTTGTAGACTCGCTAAGACATCCAAAAATATACTAGGTTCCATGCCTCAGTTCTCAATTAGAAGGTCTAGGAAATACTGCGGCAATCACAAAAAGTAACAAGATAGACAAACACTAAGAAAATGTGAAAATCTACTTCCATTAAATTTATCAGAAAACCAAAGGCTAATTAAAAAAATAAATAAAATTTCTATAATTTATTACTTGAGGTTGTCATTAACTAATAAGCTATAAAAAGTAAATTAAAAATATACAGCAGGGAATAGGGTTAAATAATTCGTAATTCGTAATGACGCTCCTTCGTCGCTACCGCTGACGCTCGTACCGACGCTCGATGACTCGCTCTAAGCGAAGCTATGCCGCAGGCTTTACGCTACGCTATCGCTACCGCTTCGCTAACGCTAACGTAATTCGTGATTAAGTTTTGTAATAGGGACTTAAACCCACGGAACGGGTTAAAAGTCTTTTTTTATATGAATTTGTTCTTAACACTTGTACCTCAGTTACCTGCGATCTACTGTAAATAGCTAGTGGACTGTTTTAGCTATTTTGGTGTATTAGATTTAATAGATGTAGGTTGGGTTGTAGCAAGATCCCATAGGGTACGGAGTCAAACCCAACACCTATATCCATGTTAGGTTTCGTTCCTCAATCCAACCTACAATTTTTTTGCAACATTTAAGGCTAGACACGCCACTACAGAGTTTATTGCATCATTTCAGGCTAAACACGCCACTACAAAATTCAAGCTAATAATTGTTGAATTAAATTTTTGTTGAACCGCAAACCAGCCAGGATTTGTGTACAAGCTGATATATTTTGTCGCTCTATTGTTTCTTCAATCATATCGATCTGCTCTGCGACTTGTTCTAACAAAATGTTGGGTGAGTCATTACGAGCCAAGGTAACTAGTGGTAAAAGAGCAGGGTGAGCTAGAAGTATTGTCGGATCTTGCTCCCATAACCGGATGACTCGATAGCTATGTTTAGTGTTGGTATCTATATACTCTTGCTTAAAGACGATTTCTGAGGTAGTTTGCTGTAAAAAAATTACAACCTGCTCAATTTGGCATTTATATTCTCGCTTGAGTCGCGTATAGTAATCTAGCATCCGAAAATCGATCGCAGGACTGGATCTTGGTAGCGTTTGGAATTCTAATTTATTCACACATGTCCACAAAAAAGTTAATTTTATTATTTATCTTGATAGTGACAGGCAGCTTATTATCAGGATGTCAAGCAATAAAAGCAAATTCTATCGCCCAAGCATCTAAAAGTTGTTCTGGTAAAGATGCTAAATTCAGCCTTGAATTTTTTAAAACCAATAACCGAGGTGAAAAAAGTAAAAAAGGTATCAACCATGTAATTATTTTTAATCCTCAATCCCCAGCATTAGATTTTAAAGTTAATGTTGGTTTAGCTCACAAGTTATACGCTAAAGATGCTAGAGGCAGGCTGCGTAAAGAATATGTCCCAAAACAGTTTCGTGAACTCATCAGTGATGGGAATTCCAAATTAAATGGACAAGCCGCGATCGCAGCGATTAATGCTGACTATATAGATACAGATGATCAACCACAAGGATTAAATATTTCGCGGGGAGTGGAGTATTCAGGAGACTTTAGAAATAAGCGTTCTTCGTTTGGGATATCTGGAGGTACACCGCAGCAGCGGCAAGCTACAATCCAAGCTGGAAGAAGAAAAAATAATATTCTTAACTACAATTTAGTAGGAGGTAATGGCAGGTTTTATCGTCAGGGTAAATTTAAAGATATTTGTCAAGATTTGGGTGAGTTTGCTTGTAAAAGTGCGACTAATCGCTCGATGGTAGCTGTGACAAATCAAGGATATGTAATACTGTTAGTAAATGATGCGAAAGCGAATTCTGAGATAGAGTCATCTTCTATTAATCAAGAGTTATTACCAGAAATGTTTGATGATGTGCTGAATGGTATTGCTCGTAATAACTGTTTGGGAAACATTCAAGAAGGAATGTTATTTGATGGTGGGATGTCTCCAGGATTGTATTACAACAATAAAATTTATGTGGAAAATTTGGGGTCAATTGGTTCGGTGTTTTTGATTTATAAAAAATGATATCTTGTTCGCTTGAATACTATACTGTCGCGTAGGTTGGGAATGGGGAATTGGGAATTGGGAATGGACGCGGGGACGCGGGGACGCGGGGACGCGGGGACGCGTAGAAAATTACTCCCTCATCTCCCTCATCCCCCTCATCCCCCTCATCCCCCTCATCTCCCCTACACCCCTAATGCTTCTGCTTTCGCTTCCACTAGTACATATGGTTTTTCTGCACCCTGGGCTAAATATTCAGCTAGCTGACTTTCTATTTGATCGCGCACTATTTGGCGATATTCTAGAAAATGCTCATTATGAGCGCAACTTGAGAGGTAATGCTCTGCAACTCCTGGATTATGCTTAATAATGCTAAACAAATGATGCCAGAATTTCCAACGGGTTTCTCGTTTAATGCCTTGTCGCCAAATAACAATTAGTAATGCTTTAACAACTACCCACTCTGGCATTTTGAATGGTGCTTTCCAGTTTGGTGAACCCATCATCATGAAGCAGCGATAGGTACGATCTAAATAGCACACTGGGTCATATAAAGCACAAAAAGCTTCAACATATTCTCTAGCAATATCTTCCAAAGGACGTGTGGCGATGAAGTTCATCAACGTTGTTTGGTTGATGTTACCGTCTTGATTTTCTCGCAGTCGTCCTTCTTTTTTCAGACGATGCCACAATGCAGTGTTGGGTAATGCTTGCAACATGGCAAAGGTAGTAGAGGGAATAGCGGCTTGTTCGGCAAAGCGAACGATGCGATCGCCTGCGCCGGCTTTTTCGCCATCAAAGCCAATAATAAACCCAGCCATGGGGCGCAATCCAGCTTTGATGATGGTTTGCACGGCGTCAGTTAGAGAACTACGGGTGTTTTGAAACTTTTTAGTCAGTTGCAAACTATCCTCATCCGGTGTTTCAATTCCTAAAAACACCGCCGCGAAACCAGACTCAACCATCAACTCCATTAATTCTGGATCTTGGGCTAAATCAATCGATGCTTCGGTGTCAAATCGGAAGGGATATTTGTGTTCTGCCATCCAGACTTTCAACTCTTTGAGTAACAACTTCACGTTACGTTTGTTGCCAATAAAGTTGTCGTCTACCATGAACACGCCCCGCCGCCAACCCAATTCGTAGAGATAATCTAACTCTGCCAACAGTTGTGCTGGGGTTTTGGTACGGGGTTTACGCCCATACAGGACAATAATGTCGCAAAATTCGCATTGAAATGGACACCCACGAGAAAATTGCACCGACATCATATCGTAGGCGTCAAATTCCAATAAATCAAAGCGGGGTATTGGTGTGTTTGTGACATCGGGTTTTTCTGTGGTGCGGAATGTGCCAGAGGTTTCTCCCCGTTGAATCGCTTCAACAAACATGGGCAGGGTGATTTCCCCTTCATCCAGAATTAGAAAATCAGCACCGACATCTTGAACGTTGTTAGGTGTTGATGTGGGGTAGGGGCCACCAACAGCGACTAACTTACCACGTCTTTTGGCTTCTTGGATTTGCTCAAGTAAATCTTGTTTTTGGACAATCATGGCAGAGAAAATTACCACATCTGCCCATGCCCATTCTGCTTCAGTGGCTGGGCGAATGTTGCGATCTACCAGCTTGAATTCCCATTCTTGGGGTAAGATTGCTGCTACTGTGACTAAACCTAAAGGCGGTAACAAAACCTTGCGATTCACTAATGCCAAGATTTTCTCGTATGACCAAAAGGTTTTGGGAAATATTGGATATACTAACAAAACTCGCATTTAGTATCAATCCTCACACTTTGATTGTTATCCCACTCTAGCGAAAATAAAGACTTATTGACTTTTTCTTAAAGTTGTTTTATCTGCCTGTTAATTTTTCATCTTAATCTAAAACTTTACCAGTATGGTCTTGGCGATCGCTCAAACAGTGCTGAGTACTTTCTAGCTTACTCAGCACTGTTGCATTTGTTGTTATGTAGCGGCTGTGGAGGTTTCTAAGACTAACTCTGGTTGTGGAGTATGTTCTTCTTCTGGCAAACCATAGAGTGACCGATATAGCTTGACATACTGCTTGGCAGATTGATACCAGCTGAAGTCTTGACTCATGCCACGTTTTTGTAGTTCCTGCCATTGGGGTTTGTAGCGGAAGCCTTCCCAAGCCCTGATCATGCAGGTAAATAAATCTAGTGGCTCGTAGCGATCAAAGCAATAACCAGTACCTGCTGCGTTTACGGGGTCGTGATGTGATACGGTATCAACTAATCCGCCTGTACGACGAACGATTGGTACAGAACCGTAACGCAAAGCCATCATTTGGCTGATACCGCAGGGTTCAAAACGGCTGGGCATCAAGAAGGCGTCAGTGCCAGCGTAGATGCGACGTGACAGGGGATCGTTATACAGTAAGTAAGTTGCCATGCGTCCAGGAAAGCGGGATGCTAATTGCCACATTTGGGTTTCGTAGTAGCGATCGCCTGTCCCTAACAATACAAACTGTGCATCTGTATAAGACATAAAACGATCCAGGATTTGTATGACTAAATCCAAGCCTTTTTGCTCTACTAGCCGTGTCACCATGCCAATTAAAAAGGCACTGGAATTTACTTCTAATCCTACTTCTTCTTGTAAAGCGATTTTGTTAGCTTTGCGTTTCTCTAAGGTATCGCTAGTGAAGGTTTGAGCAATATATTTATCATTTGCTGGGTTATATACTTCGGTATCGATTCCGTTGATAATCCCAGATAATTTACCGCTGATAAAAGATAGTAACCCTTCTATTTGTTCACCGTAAGCAGGTGTTTTGATTTGCTCGGCATAAGTGGGAGAAACTGTGTTTACTCTGTCAGCATATTGTACTGCTGCTGCCATGGTGTTGTGTCCTTGCATATACCAAGGACACCAGGTAATTTTCTCCAAATACCAACGCCACGGCCCTTGATAAGCCAGGTTATGAATGGTAAATACACAGGTGATATCTGGATCTTGATGCATCCACACGGGAATCATTCCGGTATGCCAATCGTGACAGTGGACAATTTCTGGTTTCCAGTAGTTCCAGCAAAATTCGGCTGCACCGTTGGCAAACAAGGTAAATCGCCAATCTTCGTCTTCTCCAGAGTAGATGCGACGGGGTATAAAAGCAGGATGTCCAAATAGATACAAGGGAACATCACTACCAGGCAGAACAGTTTCGTAGACTGCAAAGTCCTGGAACATGGCATATCCCCGCCAGATGGGTTCTTGAGGCACTTCCATTTTGTCTGGCAGGAAGCCGTAATAAGGCAGGAATATCCGCACATCATGCCCCATTTCTCTCAATACTTTAGGCAACGCTCCGACAACATCACCCATTCCCCCTACTTTTGCAATGGGAGCTGCTTCTGCTGCAACAAATAGAATCCGCATGGTAATTTTTGCTTCCCCGGTTCTGCTTATACAGTTATCAGTTATCAGTTATCAGTTTTTCTCGATTTACTGAATTACTGCTCACTGATTACTTATCTAATCACATCTACTTGTTCAAAAGTTTAAGAACCACGTTGGATCTCAGTAAAGATTTTATCTAAAATTTCCTGCGCTCCTTGTTGCCGTAGACGATCTGCTAGTTCTGTACCCAGTGCTTCAGCATCTCTGGCTGCACCAGTCACGGTATCTTTAACTAGGTGTTGACCATCAACGCTGGCGACTATCCCCGTTAAGGTTAAATTATTACCACTAATTTCCGTATTAACACCGATGGGTACTTGACAGCCTCCTTCTAAATCGCGCAAGAAGGATCTTTCGGCAAGACAGCAATCGCGTGTTTCGGGATGTTCGATGGCTTTGAGTAAAGAGATTAACTCAGTATCATCAGCACGGCATTCTATACCTAATGCTCCTTGACCAACGGCATGAAGCGAAACTTCTTTGGGTAAAATTTGATGAACGCGATCGCTCATCCCTAATCGTTCTAGGCCTGCTACTGCTAAAATTAAGGCGTCGTACTCACCTGCATCCAGCTTGGACATGCGTGTGTTCAAGTTTCCCCGCACATCTTTAAAGGTGAAGTGGGGGAATTGGTGACGTAGCTGTGCTAGTCGCCGTAAGGAAGATGTACCGATGACCGCCCCTGCTGGTAGAGTATCGATTTGTTGACCTTTATACTTTTCGTGCAACACCAGTGCATCTGCGGGATTTTCCCGTTCTGTGATTGCTGCTAGTGTTAAACCTGGGGGTAAGTTAGTTGGTAAATCTTTGAGGGAATGAACTGCAAAGTCAATCTCTTGATTGAGCATTCCAACTTCCAATTCTTTAGTAAATAATCCTTTATCCCCAATCTTCGCTAATGCTACATCCAGGATTTTGTCGCCTTGGGTAGACATCGTGTGGACTTCAAAAGTGATATTAGGAAAGCTTTTCTGGAGCTGCTCTTTTACCCAATGTGTCTGAACAAGAGCTAGCTGGCTTTTGCGTGAACCAATGCGAATAGTGCGCGGGGGACTAGAAACAACTGAAGTCATAAAACAATATGTCAAACCGGGCGATAATTTCACTCTCATCTAGACTACCGCAGTGAGGTACGTACTTGATGGCGATCGCCTAATTTTTGGTCAAGTTTATATTTATTCTCTTTACATTTGTTCATAAAGAAAGGGAATAAATAAATATTTATGGTCTAGTTAGGTAATCTTAGAGTGGGAAGGGAGCTAAGACATATAGCGAAAGCTGTTCAAGATTGGCACTGACTCAGCTTAAAGACGTCCGCTATCACGCTGTCATCATCCACCAAGCGAGATTTTGCTGGAGAGTCATACACTACTAATAACGAAGGTACACCAACTACATCCTGAAATAGCGTAATTCCCTCAGCATGGTCGTCTCGATTTCCATAAGGAATATCTTGCACAAACTCAGGATTGCTGAAGACATTCTCTCGTATATTGACACCATTTTTCAAACAATAGACCTGCACTGGCCCATCTAAATCCATCGTCGGCCCAGCTAGAATTAATAAATTTTCGCCATCTACACACAAATCCCGAATTCCTAAACCATTCAACCAGAGAAAATGCTTTTTATACAGTTCTTTTTCGTTGCCAATTGGGCGTAGTGTCAACAATCCGGCGGTAGAATCCTTTAATTCGATTTCTAGCATCATAGCCCAACCCCGTAATACAGGGCCACGCAAACCTAAAAAAATCCGGTTTTGATAGATGGCTATTCCTTCAATATCAAAGCCGTTTTCTTTTCCAGGAATTGCTGCTTTCACAAAAAAGCCTAAATGAGGATCATTTGCCAAGGCAGTCATCAGTAAGTTACCTTGGTTGATCACTTCGAGTTTAGCTGCATTTAACTTTACATTTGGATTTTCCGGGTGTTGACAAGATGACAATAATTTACCATCGATCAGCGGAATCCGTCCTAAGAGGTAACGGTTAGCTTCCGATTCAATTTTTGCCAGTCTTTTCAAATTTTTGATATCAGTATTATCCGGTTTAGATTTTTTACGTTTGTAGCTATGAGAACCAATAAACCATAAGTAATAATCAGCGTATGCAAGCCCTTCAATATCAATTTCTTCCTCTTCTGAGCCGGGTAAACTGATAAATTCTGCTACTCGAAATTGTTGATGTTCTGTAAATTTATTACCCTCAATTAAAGACAGACGTTCAATAGTTGAAGTTTCATCCGATGCTAACCACAAATACTTCTGGTGTGTTAGTAACACTGTCGATAGGTCTTCTCTATGTTCTTTAAAATTGTTGACAAATGTTAAAATAACTTGATTGAGCAAGGATGAATTCAGCATTTTACATTATCTCTCTGGTTAAGAAGACGTTAATTATGTTATTCTAAAGTGTGATTTAATACTAGATAGCAAATAATCTTGCAAAATCTTCAGATATATGCAATTTTATACAAAAAATACAAGATTTATACCTTTAACAGTTCTTGCATCTCTCTCAATTTAACAAGTATTAATTATTATAATAATATCAATTAATAATTGGTGAATTAAAAATAAAAAGATATATAGATATATGCTTTTAACTAATGTTATTATGCAATGACCTGATGATAGCAAGTCATTACTTACGATTATGAAATTAGCCACAGAGCCTACAATAAAAACTCTAGGAGACTACGCCTGCCAAGCGATTCAAAAACATTTTAAGAAAACCTTGAAATGGGAAAAATCAGTAAAGAAAGATGAAGATCCAGAAGCGCTGCATCAAATGCGAGTGGGAATGCGTCGTCTACGTACAGCTGTCAGTAGATTTGAAATAGCTTTGGATTTTCCTAAGCCAGTCACTGATAAAAATATCGGTAAAATAGCCCGTCGTCTTGGTAATCTCCGAGATTTAGATGTGCTGAAAGAAAGTTTGCAAACTAATTACAAACCACATTTATCTCATAAAGAACAAGACTCTTTACAAACAGCTTTTGCCGCTTTAACTAAACAACGTGAAGATGTACTTTCTAGTGTGCAAAAAACCTTAAAGGATGAACCTTACAAATCTTTAAAAGAGGCGTTGAAGGATTGGTTAGAAAAACCTAGCTATCGACAGCTAGCATCTGTTGATATTGGGAAAGTACTACCAGATTTACTTTTGCCAGAAGTCAGCAATTTCCTGCTACATCCAGGTTGGCTAGTTGGTACTTATATAGAAGAATCTGAAGTCAAAATCCAGAGAAACTGGCAACAGGAAAAACTAGAAGCAGAATTGACAAAAGAAGGTGAAATTCTTCATAGTTTGCGAAAACAGGCCAAACGTATACGTTATCAAATGGAGTTATTCACTGACTTATACGGTGAGTCTTACGCAGCTTACATTACAGAGATAAAAAATATCCAAGAGATTTTGGGTACGATGCAAGATAGTGTAGTTTTAGCTGAGTGGCTGATGGATGTCTTCGACTCAGAAATTCACACTCAGTTACCAACGCTTGCTAATTTGTTAGCCGAAAATCGTTATCAAATGTGGCAGCAGTGGCAACCCTTGCAAGAGCGCTATTTGAAAGCAGATACTAGACATAGCTTTCATTTAACAATACTGCACCCGATTTTATAGTCAGCTAAAACACATGTAAACTGCACAATCACTCATGATGATTGTCCTTTATTATTGGTCAATTGAATAGAAGCTTCTAACGACAAAACATACACACCGCTTTGCGGGATTTGCACAATACGGGTATTTTCTGGGGAATTTGACCTCTCCCCGCTCATTTATGGCGGGGATTCTAAAGCCGCTGCGTTTCGCTTTTTAGTTTTGGTTTCCCAGATGTTCCCTGCCCAACAGCATAGTGATAAATAAAGACGGGTTGAAGCCCGTCCAGATAGCTTGAAAGTGCAAATACACCTTGTATAAGGTTCAAGATAACAAAATTATTTTTTCAATAGTTGCCAAACTGCCGATTCATCAGAATCGCAGTAGGAAATGTGAATTGGCGATCGCTTTTCGCTCAAATCAATATTTAGAATACTACAAACTAATTTCAGCATCTACTAAAATACCGATTTATCTCAACCAAGTCAACTATAAGATGGCGTTGCAAGTTCAATGAGGCTGAGCGAAGTCGTACCTTTCTCCTTTGGAGGCGCTAACGCGAACGGGATCTTGCTACGCGTAGCGTCTCCGACAGGAGAAGCCAATTCCTAATTCCCAGCGTGGTGTATTTACCAAAGAAGCTTAGTAGCTCATACTACAATATTTTGCTTATTGCTCCGTTGACCCTTTTGTTCATAAGACGTAGGCAATTAGTGAAATATTATATTTTTTTATACTACAGTCCTGATTCTGCTACAGTTCTAGTCAGTCTTGTTCATTACCATCTTTAGTGAGTTGTTTGTAACTAGGTCAGTTAACAAACTGTCACTCACTAGATTTATTATTTTATTACCAAAGAGATATTCTAAGTTAGTGCAAGGAGTGATACCATTTCACCAAATGTTTGTTACAAATTAGCCTTGCTGTACTCCTCCTCAGGAAGTATTGCAGATTTAAAGTATTGCAGCAAACTAGTGGATTGGTATAAAAATGTACGGGGAAGCACTTGAGCAGGCAAAATTCTCAAGTGCTTTTTCGTGTATAAAAAAGTAGAAACTATTGACTGAAATATTTAACAGTTTTCAGTCGCGTGCGATACATTCTTAATTTTGAGACTCACAAGTGTAGTTTTTCACATTCACTCGAAAAAGCCTATTTTTTCATTTTGAAATCTTTAAGGGAATTCCAGAAAATAAATTAGCCAATTTTGAGAGCGAAGATGATTATAAGATTCTTCCTCCCCTGCTCCCCAAAGCGATAGGATATTTTTTTAGTTGGAAGTCTCTAAGCGCGTCTCCCCGTCAATCAAAACCTCAAATTTCAAAAACCTACATCTATTTCCCCTATCTCCTTGATCATGTGGTTGAGGAAATGACCCGGTAGATTAGCAAAATTTCATATGATGCTGACATTTGCAGCCAAGATGTGTAAAGTAGTTGAGAATCAATTACTACTCTCATACTTGACACATCCATCTATGGATAGAAAAATTCAACGTCTTCTGTTGCTTGTTGTTTCTTGTAGTGTGACTGGTGTAATTTTAGGGGGTACTGCTGGTTGGGCAGAAAGCAATCTCTGTTTGCAAGATAGCAAAGTGACTAATGAGTGTCTAACTCAAGACCCCATAGAAAAAACTTTTCAAGGAATGAGTACTGGTTTGCTAGCTGGAACTGGTGCCGCTTGCGGTGCCGCATGGCATTTACGGCAAGAAGATTAAAGTAATTCGTAATTAAATTAGTTGGGGATTTAAACCCTAACTAATTTAAAACCACTAAATTTAACCATTGGTGGGGGACTTAAATCCCAAAATTACGAATTGGTTAGAAACGATAATTGCGATCGCGCACCCACATACTCATGGGTACAGCGTTACCCTGTGGGTCTACTTTTACCTTCACCACCATGGGTGGTAATTGTCCTCTACGGTTTTGCCTAGCTCGTGAAATATCGTTACTAATTTGCTGCCGTTGGTTTTCTGACATGTAATATGTATCTAAGCCGTAGTTGATAGAGCCATTCTCGTAAACGCCTTTTAAAGCTACCTGATTAGCAGCTAGAGAAGTAGGGCGATCGCTAGTTACTCGTAATGGTCTCCAAGCTCTAGGAACACCACGACTAAAAGATTGTTGTTCTTGTAAAATCACATACAAGTTGCTTCCTTCAATTAATCGTCTACCGCTACCGCGATGGCTTCTTGCCCATGCTTCCCAACCGGATAGTCTTCTCAAAGTTGAGACACGCGATATGTTGTAATCTAACGATAAAGAGTTGCCTTGCAGAACTTGGTTGGGAACCATAGGTACAGTTTGCAAA
The DNA here is from genome assembly GCA_019359515.1 of Desmonostoc vinosum HA7617-LM4. Lineage (GTDB taxonomy): Bacteria > Cyanobacteriota > Cyanobacteriia > Cyanobacteriales > Nostocaceae > Desmonostoc > Desmonostoc vinosum. Next base: position 121,237 of record JAHHHC010000008.1, read on the forward strand.
ATTACCGTCCTACCAGTCACGTCTGTATACATAGCCTGAGTCGGTACTGCCATAATCAGACCCGTTTGAATCATTAACGGAACTGTTAGCCGCCAAAATGGTAGAGGCTTATTTGCTTTCTGTTCAGTGGCAATTAAGTAATCCCGAAAAGTCAGCTTTTCCGAAAATTCAGCTTCGGGAGTCAAGGTTTTCTTTTGAGGTTCTGAGGATTTATTAGTCATGAGCGTAGTCCTAGTCAAAAGTAGAGAATCGTAATCGTTTAGGACTGACGCAGAGAGTGGGGAGTGGGGAGTCTCTTATGGGTAGGTTTTTTAGATTTCGCGTTTTGGTTGACGTGGGGACGCGGGGACGCGGGGACGCGGAGAAAGATTTCGGAACGAAAAAATAGGTTTTTTCAGACTGAATATGAAAAACCTACCCTTGAAAGGAGCGGGGAGTGGGGAATTGGTGTTTGTTATTTCTCCCCCTGCCCCCACTCCTATTTCTTGCTTGCAGCGGCAGACAGGCGGCGTTCAAACCAAAGTCCAGCACTGATTAAACCAGAACCACACAAGACAAAAACTAGGGATTTGAAAAGTAGGTCTGTGTCGTATTCTAGTATTCGACTGATAATTTGTAGGTTAAACAGTAACATCCCACCCCAAAATGAGCGTCTGTTGCTTAACTTCAATCCTTCTTGAATTAATCCCCAGGATAATGTTGCCAAAAGTATGTTGAAGCTAAAAATGCCAAGTTCATCAATGCGGCTAACAGCTTGATGCCAAAAAGGTACTAAGACGATGATGAATAGAAACGCAGTAATGAGAGCTGTCGTGAAAACTACTTCTCGGCGTGGAGGGTTATTCCTGTGACGCAGCAGATACAACCACTGCAAGACTGCCAAACCGCTGAGAATTCCCAAATCAATAATCGGCAGAGACTGGAATAAGTTCGTTAGAGTTGCTGGCTGATTATAAGCATAATCTGGAGATTGCCAAACCCAACGAAAAGACAGGATATAGAAGACTAGCCCAAAACTTACCAACGCTAAATTACGAGCCAAGAATTGAAACAACCTGTAATTTATGGTTGGAAACAGCAAGTCATCATAACTCCAGAATAATGCAGGTGGGAGTGCAAATGCAAAAGATGCCACCCAAGGCGCTACATTAGCGTAGTTCAAAAGTGGTAGAGGATTAAGATTGGCTTGCAGAGAACTAGCAAATACAAATGCTGCTAGACCAAAAATCCAACGCGATCGACAAAAATATGCTAAGGGTACAAACAACAGCCATGACAGCAAGGGCATGTGTTGCACCACTAGTCGTGCCCAATTTGCTTCACCAGAAGAGTACCACAAGTCTCCTAGTCCTGTCCAATAACCAATTTCTACAAGGATAATTGCTAAAATCCCTAAAGAATTTAAGCCCAAACTGTACGCCATGACCAAAACACCTAATCCCCAAGCCAGAAATAGTGGGGAGGTAGAACCCTCAATATTGAACATTTGAGCCATCAGCGCTAAATTTGCACCTAAAATAAAAGCGCTTAAAATGAGCAATCCTTCTCCTAGTAGCCTTTGGCTTTTTTGTGGCTTTTTGCCTTCGCTATTACCTGGTGCAGAGTTGCGCCAGGTGTAAAAACCAGTGATGGTAATCGAGAAAAACAAACTCATGAGCAGGATAAACTTAACTTCTCGTGACCATGCTTGCCAGTTTGCTGCTACAAAGGTAGTTATGCCCAAGCACAAAAGTATGCTGCCTACAGCTGTGACGATGACAATAAAGCGATCGCGTGCAGCAGCTTCCAGGCTATTAAATTGATAACGATCTGCTATTTGTTGATATTGCGATGAACTGATGAGTCCTTCATCGCGCCAAAGTTGTGATTCTTGGCGTAACTTCTGGCGAAAATTATCTGAGTTCATGACCTTCTCCGGTGCGTGATTTGGGATTGACGCAAAGACACCAGGAGAGTCTAAAAATTCCCTGCGTTAGTTTTAACTTGGTAGGCTAGTAGTTTGGCGATCGTTTGCAGGATAATGGGTAAAATTTCAACTCTCACTCCGCCTCACTGTATAAAATCAAAAGTCAGCATTCTCAAATTGAGAGTTTTGTTGACTCTTGACTCACCAAAAAGACTGTAATCTTTTTAAACTTCAAACTTACAGCAGATTGCGAGTGAATGAGGTAGAAGTTTTAAGAACAAAGTCATGTAAAAAAAGACTTTTAATCCTGTTCCCTGTTAAGCGTTACCTTGCTGTATTTTGGTGATTGTGTTTTTAGTATGCAGCCAAAAGCCTAGATTGCATTGTTCTTGTGTAACAGTTTTATTTGTATTTTGATACAACAGAAATATTTACATATCTATATGGAAAAACCTTCTAATTTATTACTTAAACTTTCGCGGCGCTTATTTACAAATTCAGAGGAACAAGAAATATTTATTCAGGCTTTAATACATCCCCAGCCTTTTCAACCTTGTATTCTTTGGTGTAAACAAAAGCCAGATATTTCGCCTTTTTTAGTAGAAATACCAACATCTTGGCAACCGCCATTTATAGACCGTCTTCAATTTGGCGAAAAACCCGGTCAGCATCCCCTACATGAACAAGGATATTTCTATTGTTTGGATTTTTCTTCCGTGTTTGCGGCTGCGACATTGTTAACAATTCCTCACCAAATCAGCTTAGCTTTTGATATGTGTGCAGCCCCAGGAGGAAAAAGTGTCTTTGCTTGGAAAGCTTTACAACCTGATTTACTTATTAGTAATGAAGTAATTGGTAAACGTTTAGGAATGCTAATTTCCAACTTGAAGCGTTGCCATATTGCCCCTAGTGTTGTAGTGAATCGAGACTCAAGCGTTTTTGGAGAGCTGATATCATTTTCAAGTAATCTAGTAATAGTAGATGCTCCTTGTACAGGACAATCTTTACTAGCCAAAGGTGAAAAAGCACCTGGATGTTTTCATCCAATCGCGATTAATAAGAGTGCAAATCGGCAAAAAAGGATCATAGCTAACTCTGCAAAAATTGTTGCACCACAAAGCTATCTAGCTTATATGACCTGTACTTATTCACCGGAAGAGAATGAGCAAGTTTGTGAATGGCTTTTAGAACGATTTCCTCATTTTCAAGCTATAGAAATTAGTTATTTGTCAAAATATCAATCGCATTTAACTAAAATACCCTGTTATCGCATGTTTCCTCAAGATAGATTAGGTGCTGGTGCATTTACAGTGCTGTTGAAAAATACTGATGAAAATGAAGGCGAAAAAGTAGATTTGGATGTAATCTCTTCAATGTACATTTTCCAAAATCAATGAAAGGGAATGGGGAATGGGGAATTGGGAATTGGTGTTTGTTATTTTTCCCTCTGCTTCCCCTGCCCCCTGCCCTCACAGGTGTAGGTATTTTACATTCAATCCGAAAAAGCCTATTTTTCCGTTCCGAAATCTTTCTGTGCGTCCCCACGTCCCCCCGTCCCCGCGTCAATCAAAACGCAAAATATTAAAAACCTACACCTGTCAGCCCTGCCCTAAAAGCGATGGTATGTTTATTTAGAAGTCCCTAAGCAGTCGGTAAAATGAGTGTGTCGGTAATAAAAAAACGCCTCAGTAGTCAAACTTTATGCTCACAACAGCTGACTTTATTCAATACACCCAATGGTCTGGTATCGCTACCTTGGTACTTGCAGCCCTGGCAGTCTTGGGTTTTATTCTTAAGTGGGGTATCCGCTTTCGGCTAGTGGGTACGACAGGCTTTATGGTGGTTTTAACAAGTGGTTTATTTGCACTGTCTTTGGTTCCTTTGAGCCGTACTGTGGTTCCAGGAGCTGTGAAGTTTACACGAGTTTATGATAATGGTTCTACACAAACAGTAATTGCCATAGCACCAACAATTACTCCCACACAGTTAGAAGCAACTCTGCGGCAAGCAGCCATTAATCTCTATTCTCCTGGCCGTTTAGGTATGCGCGGCGACAATCAATTAACAATTCGTGCCCGTGCCATTACTCACCCAGAACCAGGGATTTCTATACCAGTTTACCTGGGCCAAGTGAAGCGATCGCTCATTGCCCGTGAAGATGCTCAAATGTCCATTGAAATTTATCCTGACAAGTTTGCTCAACTGCCAAAGCCTACTGCTTAGGAGGGGATGAGGGGGATGAGGGAGAAATAACCATTCCCAATTCCCCATATACCAGCACAACAATTTTTTTTGTATTTACAGATACAGTAAATGCTATCTTTAGATTAAGATATTAAAACTTTCACGATTCCACAAGCATGTCGGTAATGGTTAACTTCAGTTGTCAGTGGTCAATGGAAAAACAACTCGCAAAAGACGATTGACAAATGACTATCCATCAACCATCGATAGCTTTGCCTGAGAAATCTAAGAGTGGTAATCTGATTTGATTATACGGTTATTTAAAATTTTGATAGTTCGGAATTTAAGGCTAATGGTCAGCAAGCTGACAGCCGCCTTGAAAGTCTAGCCATCCAAAAATTACTGTGGCAACAAGAATTCCTCACTATCAGTCTAATTTGATTAAGAAATGTCAAGATTTTTGGCAAACTAGATGATATGCCTAATAAATTTCCTACTCAAACCCCTAGTTTATTATCTGTCTTTACGGTTGCCCCAGCAAAGGTAATCCGTGGTTCTGGTGTGTTACAAGCAGCCACAGGAGAGATTGCTCGTTTGGGGAGTCGTCCTCTAATTGTGGCAGGTGATCGCACTCTGGCGATCGCCACAGAGAGTTTGCAACCTGCTCTAGAAACGTCACAATTACATACATCTTTAGCTTCCTATGGTGCAGATTGCAGCGAAGCCAGTCTGAAATCTTTAAAGAAGGCAGCTAAAGAACATAAAGCTGATGTGATTATCGGTGTTGGTGGCGGTAAAGCGCTGGATACAGCTAAATTAGTCGCGCATCAGTTGCAGTTACCAGTAGTGACAATTCCTACTTCGGGTGCTACTTGTGCGGCTTGGACTGCCCTGTCAAATGTTTATTCCCAGGCAGGAGCATTTCTTTACGATGTGACGCTATCTCAGTGCCCCAATTTAGTGATACTCGATTATGAGTTAATTCAAACAGCACCACAACATACTTTAATCGCCGGAATTGGGGATGCGATCGCTAAGTGGTATGAAGCCTCAGTTAGCAGCGGACACTTGCAACAAACCCTAACCATTGCCGCAGTGCAACAAGCACGAGTTTTACGGGATATCCTACTGCAAAAATCAGCAGCCGCCTTGAGCGAACCAGGCGGCGAAGTTTGGCAAGAAGTAGTGGATGCTACCGTCCTACTCGCCGGAGTCATCGGGGGACTGGGAGGGGCGCAGTGCCGCACCGTTGCCGCCCACGCCGTACATAATGGTTTAACTCACATTTGCGGACACGGCAGTATCCATGGTGAGAAAGTCGCTTTTGGCATCTTGGTACAACTGCGTTTAGAAGAAATGATCCAAGGCAATCAATTAGCAGCATCGGCACGGCAACAGCTATTAAAGTTCTACGCAGAGATTGGACTGCCACAAAAATTAAGCGATTTAGGGATGGACAACATAACTTTAAGTGAGTTGCAAACAGCCGCCCAAATCGCTTTAGCTCCCAATTCTGATATCCATCGACTACCATTTAGAGTTGCACTAGAGCAATTGATGGCAGCAATGGTTTCTACCACTGCACCAATAGAAAGCCGAGATCCGATCAATCGAGTCTCGAATCAAGTAATTAGTGATGAAATCAAAGAATAAATTGCTTGATGTTTTAAGTAGCATGATTTTGATATATAAGTTAACCGTATCAGGAAAGTAGGGTCTCAATGAGTTTGGATTGGATCGTCCCAGCAGAACGTATACAAAAACTGCCTCCCTATGTGTTTGCTCGTTTAGATGAGTTAAAAGCTAAGGCACGGGATCAAGGGTTGGATTTAATTGATTTGGGCATGGGAAATCCTGATGGTGCGACACCGCAACCAGTGGTAGAGGCGGCAATTGCTGCTTTGCAAAATCCCGCCAATCACGGTTATCCACCCTTTGAAGGTACTGCGAGTTTCCGACGGGCAATCACTAACTGGTATCGTCGCCGTTATGATGTTGTTCTCGATCCCGACAGCGAGGCCTTGCCTCTACTCGGTTCTAAGGAGGGATTGAGCCATCTAGCAATAGCTTATATCAACCCTGGCGATTTAGTTCTGGTTCCTTCTCCCGCCTATCCTGCCCATTTTCGTGGCCCTGTGATTGCAGGCGGCAAAGTCCACAGCTTGATTCTCAAACCAGAAAACGACTGGTTGATTGATTTAGCTGCTATTGCTGATGAAGTGGCCCAACAAGCCAAAATTCTTTATTTTAATTATCCTAGTAATCCCACCGCCGCCACCGCACCCCGCGAATTTTTTGAGGAAATCGTCGCCTTTGCCCGCAAGCATGAAATTCTCTTAGTGCATGATTTATGTTACGCCGAGTTAGCTTTTGATGGTTATCAACCCACTAGCTTGCTAGAAATCCCTGGTGCAAAAGAAATTGGCGTAGAATTTCACACCTTATCTAAAACCTATAATATGGCTGGCTGGCGTGTCGGGTTTGTAGTTGGAAATCGCCATATCATTCAAGGTTTGCGGACGCTAAAAACTAACTTGGATTATGGCATTTTTGCCGCCTTGCAAACAGCAGCCGAAACCGCCTTACAACTACCAGATGTATATTTGCATGAAGTACAGCAACGTTACCGTACCCGCCGCGATTTTTTAATTCAAGGGTTAGCAAAGTTGGGGTGGGATGTTCCCAAAACCAAGGCAACGATGTATCTCTGGGTTAAGTGTCCTGTGGGTATGGGTTCTACAGATTTTGCTCTTAATGTATTGCAACAAACTGGTGTTGTCCTCACCCCTGGTAACGCCTTTGGGGTTGCAGGTGAAGGGTATGTGCGGATAAGTTTAATTGCAGACTGCGATCGCTTGGGTGAAGTTTTACGTCGCTTCAAGCAAGCTGGTATCCGTTATTGCCCTGAAGCTGTAGTGTCTGTATCAGAATAGAGATAGTAAGCTAAAAAACATCTAAATTACATAATCAAATTAAATAAAACTCTTGTGGGGTGGGCATCTTGCCCGCCCTAATTATGCAAGTTATATATGGAACAGCTTACTCCGCATCACAGTACCCTATTCCCTAATTTCATCTAACTTGACGCGCACTGCTTGGATATCTTTCCACATCAACCATTTAGGCCCCCCAACTTCGCGGGAAGGGTTGCGTAACAAGTAGGAAGGGTGGAAAATTGGCATACACAAACGTCCTTCCCACTCCAACCATTGTCCACGGATTTTTGTAATCCCTCGTTTATCGCCAGTTAAACCTTTCAGGGCAGTTGCACCTGTTAATAAAATTATCTTTGGGTCAACTAGGCGAATTTGTTCTAATAAATAAGGTTTGCAAGCTGTCATTTCCTCAGTCGTGGGAACTCGATTCTCCGGTGGGCGGCATTTGTTGATGTTAGCAATATATACATCCTCGTCAGTACTTAGATTCACAGATGCCAGTATTTTCTCTAGCAACTGTCCTGATTTGCCGACAAATGGTAAACCTGTTTCGTCTTCGTTTTGACCTGGCGCTTCTCCCACAACCATAATCGGTGCTTTAAGGTTGCCACGTCCGACAACAGCATGGGTACGAGTGTTTCCCAACACACAGCGATGGCATTGATTGCAATGCTGTGCCAGCTCGGTAATGCTGGAATAAGTTCCGGGAGGGATAGGAATTTTGCCGTCTGTAGGAATCAAATCTTTTTGATTAGAGCTTGAGTCCCCGAAGAGGCTGAGTTGAGTTTCGCTGCTCATGAAAATCAGGATATTGGCGTCAGCACCAGCTGTCTAAATTGATGGAAGTTGAGTATAGCTGTAGTTAAGTATTTTTCAGCAACAAATTTTTACTGAAATACTTAGTATTTTACATAATCTTTATTATATCAGTTAATTTGAGCCAAAATTCAGTCATGATAAAAGCAATGCCGTCTTCAAATGCTGGGGAAAATTGTGTCACATACCCCACTTTTTGCCGATCGCACTCACGCGGGTGAGGAATTGGCGCGAGTTATTCATCATGTTTTGATTCAGCAAGCTATCGATGCAAAAGTCAAGCCTGTACCAATTGTCTACGCCTTGCCCAGAGGAGGTATACCAGTAGCAGTACCGATAGCCCGCCTTTTAGGTTGTCCACTCACAATAGTTGTGGCGAAAAAGATTAGCCATCCAGAAAATCCAGAGTTAGCAATTGGTGCGGTGACTGCTTCAGGAAACGTTCTCTGGACTCAACAAAAGCCAACACGTCCCAAATACAATTCACGCTGGCGAGAAATAGCTTTCAATAAGGCAATCAACAAAGCCAAGTCTCTTGAGGCACAATTACTTCCCACTTGTCCAGAGGTGAATGCTGAAGGTGCTACGCTCATCTTAGTTGATGATGGCATTGCTACAGGAATGACAATAGCAGTAGCAGCAATTGCTCTTAGGGCGCTGTCTCCTGCGGCGATTTGGCTATGCACTCCAGTGGCACCTCAAAGTTTACTACCTTGGTTGCATCAGTGGGGCGATCGCCTGATCATTTTAGAGACACCAGAACCCTTTAGGAGTGTAAGTAATTTTTACACTGAGTTTCCCCAAGTAGACACATTAGAAGCTATTATGTATCTTCAAGAACAGAGGAAAGAAGAAACAGGGAACAGCTCTTATGGGTAGGTTTTTTCGCTTTCGCATTTTGGTTGACGCGGGGAAAGATTTAGAACGAAAAGTCTAGGACTATTCCCTATTCTCTATTCCCTGTTGATATTGTATGGCTTTGGCATAATCGCCCAAGGCGTAGCAAGCGACTCTTAAACTGGCAAGTGTTTGTTCTTCGCTGCGGCGATCTTTCATAGTTCTAGCTAACAACAAACGTTCTTCGTAATATGAAATTGCTTGGGTATAGTCACCCAAAGCTTCACAAGCAACTCCTAAACTACCTAGAGATTGTTCTTCGCTACGCTTGTCTGCAATGACCCTAGCTAATTGCAGACGCTCTTGGTAGTATTCAATAGCTTTAGAATAATTTCCTAGAGCATAGCAAGCATTACCTAAGTTTTTGAGAACTTGAGAAGCACTGCGAACATTGTTTAAAGAACGCGACAATACCACACACTGCTCGTAGTAAGCGATCGCTTTGGGGTAATCATCTAAAGCATACCAAGCATTGCCTAGATTCTTGAGTACTTGTTCCTCGCCCCAATTGTCTTTAAGTTCTCTGACAATTTCTAGGCTTTGCTGCTGATACTCAATTGCTTGTGCAAAGTTGCCTGAAGCTTTATACACCAGTCCTAAATTATTCAGTGCGGCTACTTGACTTCGTTGATCTTGCAGCTGCTGTGTGATTCGCAAACATTTTTCCAAATATTCAATTGCTTCTTTATGAGCATTCAGGTGACGATAAGCATTTCCTAAATGAGAAAGTGCTTGCATCTGCATAACCAAATCTGAGTTAGCCTTACTCAAAGCTAAACATTGCTCAGAGTAGGCAATAGCACCTTTGTAATCTCCTCCGGTGTAAGCAACTAATCCCAACAAAGAAAGCACCTGCGCTTGTTTGGGCAAATCTCCAAGTGTCTGAAATAGCCCTAGAGATTTTTGAAAGTAATTTATCGCTGCTGCATATTCACCAGCCTGCTGCTGTTGAATCCCGTGACGCATTAGCTTGGATGCTTCTGATAATTGGTCATCAGTTTCTTGCAAAAGTGATATTTCTGCCTGTGAACCAGCATCAAATTCATGAGTGATCGTATTGCGCTTTACTGGTTTGAGGTATGCTGTAGGTAACTGCAAGGGAACTGTATTTTTTGAGCTATTGTTCCATCCGCCCTTTGTCATCGACCCCTTCCTGCTAAGTCTGGTAGTAGGTCTAGTATTCCCAAAACCAGAATGCATATTTCATTAGGTCAACTGCTTGCACAAGTCTTTATTCAGGAATATTTATCTATTTATTGGAACTTTTGTATTCCACACTTGTTCAAATTCTGCTTTTGTAATTTCAAATTCTCGGATGTCTTCTTCACCTATTGGTTGATCGCATAACATTCCATAACTATCGGCAAAGTGGTTGCGATCATAAAATAAGACATTCCCGTTTTCGTAAACTTCTATTTGTCTAACTGGATGTGAATTATTACCTATCTCCATAAAATAGGTGCTAGTACCCCAAGTATCAAACTTACCTCCGAGTGATTCATCCCAAAACCACTTACAATATTTCTTGACTTTTGTTGATAGAGACATGATTTTTTCTCCTTTGAGAGATTGCTGCTTTTAAGTTACCATCTGCAAATATAAATGTTGTAGGTTAAGGTAAGGTACTTTGAAAGTTTGAATATACAAAACTATTGTTTTTAGGCAACCTACTACCAAAGGCTAGAGCCTATGAATTTAAGTCTTGTATCGTTTTGAAATTGTCTAGCTCAGAATTCTTATTTTAAGAGTCAGATGATCTCAGCATTAACAGTAACAATATTATTTTACAGCACTATTACTAATCTCTGGGTCTATCTATGGCGCAGTATATCTCGCACCTCCATCAAGATAATTCCTAGCATGTTTTTGCCACTGCCATCAGCTCCACAACCCCAGTAAAAATCGATGGGTGAGTTTTCCACGATTTCTACATTGCCTGTAGAAATTAATATCTCTCTGATATCTGCGTGAGTTTCAAATTTGCGTAATACTGCTTGTCGCATGATGTCGTCTTTGACTTGTTTCCAATCTTGACGTAAGGGACGGGTTCTTTCACGTCCCATTCTCGCTGCTTCTTTAGGTTGTTTGACTAAGCGAATTTGTTCGACATGAGGTGTACCGACGAATTTTTGAGCTTGAAAGTAGTGTTCGCTGGTATACCAATATAAGCCATCCAATTCAAAGCCATGAGGCGAAAAGTTGGAGAAACAGCCGTACTGTTCACGAGTGCTATAAAAATAAATTGTCATCGAATTTTACTTTAGTTTCAAGATTAAGCTCTTTTTTCGCTACTGACTAGTTCTTTAGGCTCATAATGACGGCAACCATTACAAGGGCCATCGGGGTTCACTGCACAGCGAATATAGCCAGATCTAGCATTAAATTTGCAACTAATATCACCAATGAGATAACCTACCCCTTCTAAATAATAGCGATCGCCTTCAACAGATCTAATGCTTTGCCGTACTCGCATTACTGGAAGGTTCATGGTTGCTTGTCTGATTCGTGAACGCGTTCGTAATTGGGTTTTACGGATGATCCACAGGGAAAATAGAGACGGTAAAAAACCAACGGCAATTACCAAAAGTGTCCTTAGCACCTTATTTCACCTCTTTTATGCGCTGATTGAACTTTTCTCGCAATGCATTCCGGTTGTTTAAAAAACTCAGTGCTGTTCACTATTTTGCTGCCAACAGCGGTTGCAAATAGCAATAAAAATGTGGCATCTGGCAGTTCAACAGAAAAAATACCTTCTGCCACTTCAATCAGCATAACTTTTACGACCTAAGGGGTGAACTGTCGTTAAAGGTTCATAATTTAACGTTTTGTGTAGTACTCGACTTTATTCTCATTTTTTCTGTGTTGCTGTGATGCTAACCTTTTTTTGGTTTGCTGACGAAGTTGCTGCGCTAACAGTGCGGCTTCCTTTTCTGCTTGGTACAAATCAACTTTTCGCGTTGTCAACAGCAATGATTTATCTGACTTTTGTCTTATCCAAGGAACGCTAACAGCAAAATTCTGATCAATGCTTTTGGATGGCTTCTGTTTTAGAGGTGGGTTATTTAATGTGCTGGCTATGGCTCTAAACTCTAGTATTGCCAATTCTAACTGCTTTGCTATCTGATTGATGCGTTCGGCTTGCGCTGCTAAACGCTCCCATCCACTGAGAATTTTTTCCTTTTGGGGTTGTAGTGGCACTATACCATTAGCCGTGGGTGTGGGCTGTAACAGAGTAACTTTCAGCGAGATGTGATTTTTGTAACTATCTTGGATTTGTTTCATAGTCCCTCTTGCAAGGCTACCTGACTCGTAGGTCATTTTAGCAGTAAATTAGTATATTTGTACTATAAACTCCCATGTCTCTGGATATAATTAGGGAAAAGAACAGGGGAATTTTAAATCCTCCCCCTGCCTATAAAGGTCAAGTCATAATTAAGAAGATCGCCTAAAATTATGGTCAATCTCTCAGATACCGGAATGGATGCCTCAAAAACTACACATAATCGGGTTCCGCTATTAGAAAGTGGCGATCATTTGACACGCTATGAATTTGAGCAACGTTATAAAGCAGCTACTCATATTAAAAAAGCAGAACTGATCGAGGGAATCGTTTACGTGGCATCTCCATTACGTTTTGTCAGTCATGCTCAACCACATGGTCATTTAATCACCTGGTTAGGAGTTTATGAAGCATCAACACCTGGTATCAAGTTGGGTATTGAGCCAACTGTGCGCTTAGATCAGGATAATGAACCGCAACCAGACGCAGTATTGCTGATTCCTCAAAATGCTGGGGGACAATCTCGCCTTTCTGAAGATGATTATATTGAGGGTGCGCCTGAACTTGTAGCGGAGATAGCAGCCTCTAGCGTTGCCATTGATTTGAACGATAAAAAGAAAGCCTATCGTCGTAATGGTGTGCAAGAGTATATTGTTTGGCAAACCTTCGAGAATAAATTGGATTGGTTCTGTCTACAACAAGGCGACTATATATCATTAGCAGCAGACGCAAATGGTATTATCCAAAGTCAAGTATTTCCTGGGTTGTGGCTATCGGTTGCAGATTTACTCACAGGTGACATGACACGAGTGCTTTCGGTGTTGCAAGAGGGGTTGAAGTCGCTAGCACATAAAGCTTTCGTACAAAAGTTAGCGTAGGGGCAAAACACTAGACGTGGAGAGTTGTGAATACTAAGATATTCTGCGCTTAGGGCATATTTTCAAACTAGACAATAGACTTCTTGCAAAAATACTTGAACCGTCAGAGACTCAAGTCTCTGCCTAATAGCAAAAGTCCGTTGAAACGGACTAAAAATACTGTTATTAGTCGGTTTCAACCGACTTAAGTTATCAGCCAGAAAATTTATTTTCTGGCGAGTATCCGACTTTTGCAAGAGGTCTAATGAAACAATGGATACATAAAAATTCCTTCTTCCCCACTCCCCACTCCCCACTCTTTCAAGGGTAGGTTTTTCATATTCAGTCTGAAAAAACCTATTTTTTCGTTCCGAAATCTTTCTCCGCGTCCCCCTGTCCCCGCGTAAGCGCGTCAACCAAAACGCGAAATCTAAAAAACCTACCCATAAGAGCCACTCCCCACTCCCCACTTAACAATTGCTGGGATTAATTTGTTTGCTGACACTGTAACTTTTATCAAGACTGTAATAGTTTTTGCGCCATTGTTCAAGATAATTTATAGATATTGATTTAGCTATAACATTTACATCATTACCTCGCCAAGCAACTTCCGGATCTGTTGTGAAAACTCCACACTCTAGTTGCTCAATTTTAATATTCCAATATTCACCAAATCGGCTTTTTAATGTAGTAACTTGTTCAAATACTTTATTTCTGTGTTTATTTCGTCTTTTTCTTTCTGTGGCTCCTGTGGCTTCTGTATCAATAAATTTAGTTTCTATTAAGAATAAATTTCCTTTAAATGTGAGGTAAACAAAGTCGCATTTACCCAAATCTGTGTAATCTGCGATCGGGGATTTTTCAAATAATAATAATTCAGCGCATGTGGGAAATAAATCTTGAATATTCAAAAACAAATAAGCCTGCAACAGGAGTTCCTTATCATAAGGAAAAAGAATAACACCCTCAAAAAATTTTTTAATATCCTCCTGAGTCTGGGGTTGAATTCTTCTACAATATGAAACAAATTTACTTAATTCATTCGTGATCATCAAATCCTAGCTCCTTCCCCCGGTTGCAGCCTCATGGGCATAGCATAAAAAGATACTACGTCCTCAAGGAAAGTATCATCCGCATAAGTGACTAAAAAAACGATACAATTCCTTAATAATTACGATAATTCACTGTTGACACTGAAGTTAACTGATAATTTAATACATCATACTACTGATAAATTTTCATCTCTCAGTATCAGTTACCAATTAATGGTTTTATGTGTGCAGGAAATCTAGCGTTTTGCAAAGCTTGTACAGCAATTCTGGTATCTTGTACGCAAAATTGCCAACCTAAACGCACAAGTTTACGGGAATTTTCTGTTTGTATAATACCAATCACTGGCATTTTGGCTTTTTCTTTATCTCCTGAGTGATCTTGCAAAACTGTTTTCAAACGATGCAATTCTTCGATGTTGGCTGCTTGTTGAGGATTTAACTCTACCATCACCATTTGTACTGTTTCTACAGGTTCTGCATCTTCAATAATAAATTGAGTTTGCTCATCGCGTCGGTCTACTTTACCCCAAATAATCAATCTAGTATCTACTTGCAGTAAAGAACTAATCCGTTCATAGATTTTGGGAAAAACTACAGCTTCTGTTTGTGTAGTTAAGTCTTCTATTTGCAAAATTGCCATCGGGTCGCCTTTTTTAGTCACCACTTTTTTGACTCCATTTAACATGACAACTGCACAGAGTTTTGTTTCTTCTCTTTGTTCACCAAGTTGTGACAGGTTAATAGGAGTTAAGAGTGGTACTATTTGCCCCAAAGATTTGAGCGGGTGATCTGATACATAAAAGCCCAATAATTCTTTTTCCATCCGCAACTTTTCTTGGGGGGGAAAATCGATCACAGGTTTAGCTTTAGGGGCAGTTTCAAAGGCATTATTGGCTGTTTTATTTGTAGTTGTAGAAAACCCACCTAATAAATCAAAGAGATTTCCTTGCCCAGTGGCTCTATCTTTAGCGCGTGATTGTGCCCAGTCATATACTAGCTCCAAGTCGTGGATTAATTGCTGGCGATTGGGTTCTATACTGTCAAAGGCTCCGCATTTAATTAACGATTCTAGGGTACGACGGTTAACAGCACGTAAATCTATGCGATCGCAAAAATTAGCCAGAGATTTAAACTCCTCTGCCTCGTTTCTAGCTTCTAAAATGCAGGCGATCGCATTTTGCCCCACATTCCGCACCGCCGAAAATCCAAATAATATCTTGCCTGCCGTTGGCGTAAAATCCACACCAGAACGATTAATATCTGGTGGATCTATCTGAATACCCATATTGGTACAGTTAGTAATATATTTCTGTACCTTGTCTGTGTCGCCACTGTTAGCTGTTAACAGTGCCGCCATGTATTCTAATGGGTAATTAGCTTTTAAATATGCTGTTTGATAAGTTACATATCCATAGGCTGTAGAATGGGATTTATTAAAACAATTGGCAGCTATTAACCCATTTTTGATGGCAAAATTATGGTCGCGCTCAACCCCAATATCATAGACATTTTGCTTGCCTATATATTTACGTGTGATTATCTTGACCATCTTCACCCTACCTCCGAAACCAACTCTGTTGAATTAAGTAATTGATCAGATTGTTGAGAATTTATAGATTGGCTAATGACCATAATCCAGAGGTTTAATGAGAGTAAACACTGTTATACTCTCACACAACAATAGTCAAGCTTTGCAAATTTTGGTAAATTAATACAAGTCCAGTTGATAAACAGCTATTTGCTGCTAAACAAAGGTTAAAGATATAAAAGATCAAAACAAAGCTCCAAAGAATAAATTCGCTTTGTGATTTAACGGAGGACTTTCCTTGGCTATTGTGTATAAATCAATTTACCATTGTTGCACCAGTTAGGAAGCATCAAGTATACTTCATAGTTTTTTCGGTTATGAAAGTTTATTAAATTAGTTTTTAGGAATCTAGCTTAATTCTGAAATAGGGAACGCTTAACGGGCAACGGAGTATTTAAGGAGTTATCTATACTTTAATTTTAAAAGGCTACTTATAGAAGTAGGAGTCTCTAACTCCCTTTTTTATAAAATTATTTGCGTAAGCAGGGAGTAGGGAATCAGCCTTCTCGATATGTATACTAATCAAATCCCTTACACCATGGGTAATGCAACAAAGCAGACTACAGGTGTGGTTAGAGACAACCTGCACAGAAATTGGCAATATGTACTAAAATCAAGGACTTGAGTCAAAAAGGGAGCAATCATGGCATCCATCCGCGAGTTGCATGAACAGTTAGTCAAAAAAGAACGTTCTGCCGTTGAAATTACTCAAGAGGCTTTAGACCGCATTCAAGCGTTAGAGCCGAAGTTACACAGTTTCTTACATGTGACGGCACAACAAGCATTAGAGCAGGCGCGTGCTGTGGATGCCAAAATCGCTGCGGGAGAAGAAATTGGTATCCTGGCGGGGATTCCTGTTGGCATTAAGGATAATCTCTGCACAAAAGGTATTCTCACAACCTGTGCTTCTCGGATCTTAGAAAATTTCGTGCCACCTTATGAATCAACAGTTACGCAAAAGCTGGCAGATGCTGGGGCTGTAATGGTAGGCAAGGCAAATTTAGATGAGTTTGCTATGGGTAGTTCTACAGAAAACTCTGCTTTCCAAGTTACAGCCAATCCTTGGGATTTATCGCGGGTTCCTGGTGGTTCTTCTGGGGGTTCGGCTGCGGCTGTAGCAGCAGATGAATGTGTTGTAGCACTTGGTTCTGATACTGGCGGTTCAATTCGTCAACCGGCATCTTTTTGTGGCGTGGTAGGAATGAAACCCACCTATGGGTTGGTTTCCCGCTATGGTTTGGTGGCTTTCGCTTCGTCTTTGGATCAAATTGGCCCATTTGGGCGTTCAGTAGAGGATGCGGCAATATTATTAAATGCGATCGCAGGTTACGATCCCAAAGATTCCACCAGTCTTAAAGTGCAAATTCCTGACTATGCCAGTGGCTTCAAACCAGACCTTAAAGCCAGAGGCAAGCTGCGAATTGGTGTGATTAAAGAAACTTTTGGTGAAGGCTTAGACTCTGCTGTAGAAAAAGCTGTGACCAAAGCAATCGATCGCTTACAAAATTTGGGAGCTGAAATTCATATAGTTTCCTGTCCTAACTTCCGCTATGGCGTGCCCAGCTACTACATTATCGCTCCATCTGAAGCATCAGCTAACTTAGCTCGTTATGATGGCGTTAAGTATGGTTATCGCGCTCCTGGTGCCGATAATCTACTATCAATGTACACTCGCACCCGTTCCAGTGGTTTTGGTGCAGAAGTCAAGCGCCGGATTATGATTGGAACTTATGCCCTTTCTGCTGGCTATTATGATGCCTATTACCTAAAAGCGCAAAAAGTCCGCACCTTGATTAAGCAAGATTTTGAAAAAGCTTTTGATCAAGTTGATGTGTTAGCCTGTCCTACTGTTCCTACGACAGCTTTTAAAGCAGGGGAAAAAAATAGTGACCCCTTAAGTATGTATTTACTCGACTTGATGACAATTCCTGCCAATCTTGCTGGTTTACCAGGCTTAAGCGTGCCATGTGGTTTTGATGATAAGGGATTACCAATTGGATTACAGCTAATTGGTAAAGTACTGCGAGAAGACCAGCTTTTTCAAGTAGCTTATGCTTATGAGCAATCTACTACTTGGCATTTGCAAACACCACAAATATCGTAAAAGGGACTGGGGACTGGGGAATAATTTTGTTGATTGTCAGTACCCAATCCTCAATACCCAATCTAGGCAATACTAAAATTAACTCGCACAATTACATCATTAAAATCTTTGTCACCACCTTTTTAGGTGTTTACAATCACAATGACTCAGCGTTGAACTCTTGAGTTCAAGATGGTTTAGATCAATTCTCTAGAATAGACCTCTTGCATAAATATTTTTTTGTTGGGCTACGCCCCGCTTCTCTACGAGACGCTTCGCGAACGCTAACACGCAGAGGCACCCCAGACGCAGAGAAGAGAACGCAAAGAAGGACTTTTGCAAGAGGTCTAATGAGGCGACGATCTAATTAACCAAAATTGACTACTGACTATTAATTGTTAACTTTTCTCCTTCAGCTATAGATTCAGATGTAGGCTGAGAATTAAGTATATAAAATAGTCCAAAAGAGGCAGATGCTAGTAATAGCATATAGATAATAAAAATAGGTGTGAAAATATTTGTTCTTTTACCTAAATTTTTATCATTGTGACTTGAGCTTTGATGAAAAGTATTGGTAACAAATGTGTTTGCTAAAGTGTTACCATCGAGTCCGAGAGCATCTGCATAGCGGCGGATAAATCCTTGAATAAAAATAGGTTCGGGTAATTCTTCTAACTGTGCCTCTTCTAAAGCTTGCAATAATGTTGATCTAATAAGTATTTGAGCGGCTATTTTTTCTATAAGAATTGATTTTTCTTGTCTTGCTTGTCGTAAATATGTACCTATTTGCTTTAGCTGCTCTAGTTGAACCTCACTTAAAAGTGTCACCGTTTTCTCCTAATTATCCACTTTTACTATTCATATAGTGAAGTTATGCAAAAGTGCATACGTAAATTTACTAAAAAATTATAATAACTTAATTTTAGAGTTATAGCTCGGTTATTGCATCAAAATCTGACGGACTAAAATACTCATCACCTCGTCTGGGATAAGCTCAAACACATTTAGTTTACATGGCTAAATTTGATTAAACTCTTGTAGGGTGGGCCGGAAAGCCCACCCAGTATATGCAAGTTAAATGTGGAACAGCTCAGAGAACTCCATTCGCTCACCTGTAATACCGTTTCACTTTAAAATTGATACGAATAGAAAGCAGGCAGCAGGGGGAAAGAATTACAGACAAACCATTTGTATCAGATATTTTGTGAAATTATATAAGTAGTAATAAGTAGTATCTTTGTTATGATGGATACTCTTAAACGCAAAAAATCAAATATATGGGTAATAATAAGCTGCAACTTCCAATACAGGTATTGTTTAGATTGTTACTTCCGGTAGGAATAGTTACAGCGATCGCTTACTGTACCATTTGTCTGTTTCTCTTTGTTCAACAACCACGATTTATTTTTTTTCCCTCTGCTGTCATTGAAAAGACACCAGAGTTTTTTAATCTTCCTTACAAAGAGGTCTGGCTACCCGTACACAATAAAACTGGCAAAGTAGAACGCATCCATGGTTGGTGGATTCAGGCTAAACAACCTGATGCTAAAGCTTTGTTGTATTTGCATGGTAACGGCATCAATATTGGCGCAAACATAGCCCATGCTAATCGGTTTTATCAACTAGGATTTTCGGTGTTGTTGATTGATTATCGGGGTTATGGTCGCAGTGAAGGTATGTTTCCTAACGAAATGCAGGTTTATGAAGATGCAACTATAGCGTGGAATTATTTAGTACAACAGCAAAAAATTTTACCTAAACAAATTTATATTTATGGACATTCTCTAGGAGGCGCAATAGCTATCGATTTAGCGCTGAAGCATTCGGATGCTGCTGGGTTGATTGTTGAAAGTTCTTTTACCTCCGTCCGAGAAATGCTAGCTTACCGTAATATGTTTTGGATGTTTCCTGTTAATTTACTGCTGACGCAACGCTTTGAATCAATCAAAAAAATACCACATTTAAAAATGCCAGTTTTATTCATTCATGGCACTGCTGATACAACTGTACCTGCTTTCATGAGCCAAAAACTCTATGCTGCTGCACCTGAACCGAAAAAATTGTTTCTGGTTCCAGATGCAAATCATAATGATGCAGCAGTGGTTGCTCAACAGAAATATTTGCAAGTTGTAGAGTCGTTTGTTGAGTCCCACGTTCCGCAGGTGAATGAAAAGTTATGAGTGCCGATTGCTACTAGCATTGTTTGAGTGATGCGATCGCTTCTTCAAGTTACTCGCTAATATACAAGTAACAATTGGGGATTGGGGATTGGGGACTGGGGATTGGGGATTGGGGACTGGGGATTGGGGATTGGGGACTGGGGATTGGGGACTGGGGATTGGGGATTGGGGACTGGGTAAAATCTCTCATAAAATTGAAGGACTTTAGATTCAAGTCGTATGAGAGATAGAGGTTTTGAGTTTTTGGACTTCTATCAAGATAGCCTCAAGCTCGTAAAAGCGGCTTATCGATTGGCAAATAGTTTGCCAGATTGTGAGCGTTACAACTTAAGCGATCAATTACGCAGATCTGCTTGCAGCGTGTTGCTAAATATAGCTGAAGGCTATGGACGCTATCACTACCTGGATAGATTGCGTTTCATGTACATTGCTCGTGGCTCCTTAGCTGAAACCAAAAGCGCCTTCATTATTGCTGAAAGCTTAGGATACTGCAATACAGAACAATTAAACTGGGTCAGTCAGCTAAAAGATGGTATTGAAAAAGGTCTTAACGGTTACTGTCGTTTCATTCGTTCTCAGCAACAAGGCAAAGAAGAATACGGCACTCGATTAAGTGATTGGGGATCAGGAATTGGTGATCAGTGATTGAGTACTTAAAAAACTCTTCCCCAGTCCCCAGTCCCCAATCCCCAGTCCCCAATCCCCAGTCCCCAGTCCCCAATCCCCAATCCCCAGTCCCCAGTCCCCAGTCCCCAATCCCCAGTCCCCAATCCCCAGTCCCCAGTCCCCAATCCCCAATCCCCAGTCCCCAATCCCCAGTCCCCAATCCCCAATCCCCAGTCCCCAGTCCCCAATCCCCAGTCCCCAGTCCCTCTAATTAGATTTCGGGCGAGGAAATTGAGAAGGTGGCTTAAAGCTTTCTACTTTTGTGTTCTTGAGTGCTTTTTGCATAAAATCGCGCCAGATGGGAGCCACCATCACACCACCAGTTGCACCGCTAGCTAATTGTCTGTTGTCGTCCCTCCCCACCCACACAGCAGTTGTTAACTGTGGTACAGTTCCGACAAACCAAATATCTTTTTCAGAGGAGGTTGTTCCCGTCTTGCCAGCAGCTGGACGACCGATCGCAGCACTCTTACCTGTACCATCAGTAATTACCGATTGCATCACATTAATAATTGCTGCGGATGCCCAAGGGTCAAGAACTTGCTGAGGTTTGGGTGTATTATCTAGTAATGTATTACCACTGCTATCGGTGACACGAACAATTACCGTTGGTGGCGACTGCCAGCCATAATTAGCAAAGGTAGCGTAAGCGCTAGCCATTTCTAGAGGTGTAACACCAATTGCACCCAGCGGTAGCGATGTCACAGGTTCCATTGGACTCATAATTCCCAAGGTACGGCAGGTTTCTACAACCTTATTCATACCTATAGATTTGCCAATCTTGATGACAGGAATATTGCGTGATTGTGCCAGTGCAGTGCGAATTGACATCGCACCACTAAAGCCACCGTCATAGTTTTTGGGATAATACCAACCGTCACCATCTCGGTAACTCACTGGAGCATCTACTACCGTTGTGTCTGGTGCATATTTACCAGTAGCAAAAGCAGCATAATACACAAATGGTTTGAAAGAAGAACCCGGCTGGCGCTGGGCTTGAGTGGCGCGGTTGAATTCGCTAGTTTTAGAATCGACACCACCCACCAATGCTTTAATATAATGTGTGCGTGGATCTATGGCCACCAGAGC
Organism: Desmonostoc vinosum HA7617-LM4; assembly: GCA_019359515.1. GTDB lineage: Bacteria > Cyanobacteriota > Cyanobacteriia > Cyanobacteriales > Nostocaceae > Desmonostoc > Desmonostoc vinosum. Next base: position 142,771 of record JAHHHC010000008.1, read on the forward strand.
CATTTGATTTTTCGATAATCCCTGCCCTAAAAGTGTTTTATGCCACTTACTAACTGTTTGCTCTGCCATGACTTGAAAATCGGCATCCACAGTAGTTTGCACGCGCATCCCGCCTTTTAGCAGTGCTTCACGGCCAAACTTTTTAGCCAACTCTTGGGCTACGGCATTGGTGACATAAGGTAGGGCACTACCCTGGAAGGACTTAATTTTACCAAGTTTGATTTCTTGCTTGAGGGCATTATCATATTCTTGCTGGGTGATCCAGTTTAATTCCAGCATCCGCCCCAGAACTTCTTTTTGCTTCTGTTTTGCTGCCTTCATGCTGATAAACGGGCTGAATTCTTCTGGTGCTTGAATCAAACCCGCCATCATTGCTGACTCACCTAGAGTTAAGTATTCTGATGATTTATTAAAGTAACTGCGGGCTGCTGTCTGTACCCCATAATTGTTATGTCCCCAATAAACCTGATTGAGGTACATTTCTAAAATTTGGTCTTTGCTGAGAATTTGCTCTAAGCGAATTGCCAATACTCCCTCGGCTAACTTGCGGGTAAAGGCACGCTTGCGAGTCAAAAACAGATTTTTCACCAACTGCATAGTAACAGTAGAGCCACCTTCTTTAACTCCACCTGCTACCCAGTTAACTACTACAGCACGGCCAACGCCTGTAGGATTAATACCGTGATGATTATAAAAGTGACCATCTTCGCTTGCTAATACTGCCCGTTTTAAATTCGGGGAAATCCTATCTAGGGATATTACTTCTCGATTGGCTTCACCGTGAATGCTCGTTAGTAGTTTGCCTTTGACATCATAGATGTAAGTAGTTTCTGAGGGAAAGAAATTACGTAATTGTCTGACATCTGGCAAGTTACGAAAACTAATGGCTAAACCAACCAGTCCTCCGGCTACAATAGAACTTGCCAGCATAGTAATTGATAGGAGAGTACCGCCAGTGATCTGACCTACTCCTTTCAAAAACTCGAAACCTGATGAAGCCTTACGTTGCGGCTGCTTATCTTCAAAAGTCCTAGACGACGACACGGCGGTTTCACTTCCTCACTTGTAAATATAACTGTAATTCATTGGACGAAACAAGGCGGTTAATTTTTTGCAATTATAGTAGTTTGGCAGATGAGAAAGCGGATCAGAAATTGCTAGTGAATATAACCGACTTAACTTCTAAAGTACAAAGCATAGCTAACAGTGAATCTCCTAGTATGACGCAAAATTTTGCTTGGCTGCATCGTGGGACAGCAGAAGTCTTCCCACAACCAATTGATGCTGACAGTGAAAATGAAAGTTTAGAAAAACGTTTGGTAACTACAAACAAACCATTAAGGGTCAAATATGGTATTGATCCTACAGGTGCAGAAATCCATCTTGGTCATAGCATACCAATGCGGAAACTGCGAGCTTTTCAAGATGCAGGTCATACGGCAGTTTTAATAATTGGTGATTTTACAGCACGCATTGGCGATCCGACTGGTAAGTCTGAGGTGCGTCGCCAACTGACACAAGCCGATGTGGCGCAGAATGCCCAAACTTATCTTGACCAAGTACGTCCTATTTTGGATTTTGACACACCAGGTAGGTTGGAGGTGCGTTATAACTCGCAATGGCTTTCTCAACTCGACTTAGGTAAAGTTTTAGAGTTACTCTCCACGATGACAGTGGGACAAATGTTGGCCAAGGAAGGATTTGCCGAACGTTATAAAAAAGAGAATCCAATTTTTATCCATGAGTTCCTCTATCCGTTAATGCAAGGTTTTGATTCGGTGGCGATTGAGGCAGATGTGGAATTGGGAGGGACTGATCAGAAGTTTAACATTGCTGTAGGCAGAGATTTGCAACGCCATTTTGGACAAAAACCCCAGTTTGGGGTGCTGTTGCCGATTTTGATTGGCACGGATGGAGTGCAAAAAATGTCTAAGTCTCTAGGTAATTATATTGGATTGTTAGAACATCCAGGACAAAAGTATCAGAAGTTGCAAGGAGTGCCAGACAATCTATTAGAACAGTATTTTGAACTGTTGACAGATTTATCTTTGGATAAATTGCCAGAAAATCCCCGCGATCGCCAAATGCTTTTAGCATGGGAAATTGTCAAACAATACCACGGTGAAACCGCAGCCAATGAGGCTAAAGAAGCCGCGAAAAGTGGCGGTAAAGAAGGGGCAGTTCCTGAATTTTCTCTGGTGAATGTGCCACAGTTCCCCGCTAAATTAGCTTATATCCTCAACGCCAGTGGCTTGTGTAAAAGTACTGGGGAAGGTAGGCGCAAAATTCAAGAGGGAGGAGTGCGCTTAGATGGCGATCGCATTACCGATGTTGATGCTACTTTTGCCTCTGCTGATGAGTTGTACGGGCGAGTTTTGCAAGTTGGCAAAAATAAGTTTATGCGGTTGGTGAATTAATGGGGAATGGCACTTCGACTACGCTCAGTGACCGGGAGTAAGGATAATGAAAGTGGAACAAAGGGTTATTGTAGCTTTGGATGTGGCTGATGAGGAGAGGGCGATCGCTCTTGTAGATCAATTGGCGCATGTCAGTTTCTGGAAAGTCGGTTTGGAGTTGTTTACCAGCACTGGGCCGAAAATTCTACAAGAACTCAAATCTAAACAAAAGCGGATTTTCCTAGATTTGAAGTTTGATGACATTCCCAATACTGTCGCTGGCGCTTGTCGTAGTGCCGCTCGTTATGGTGTAGATTTATTGACTATCCATGCTACATGTGGTCGAGATGCACTCAAAGCTGCTACTGAGGCGGCAAAAGAAGGTGCTGCACAAGCAGGTGTCAAACCGCCGCAATTAATAGCCATTACACTGTTAACCAGTATCTCGGCTAGGCAGTTGGCGTTTGATTTAAAAATTCCTCTAGAATTGCCAGAATATGCTCTACAAATGGCACTATTAGCTCAAGAGTCGGGCTTGGATGGGGCGGTTTGTTCACCTGTTGAGGCGTCACAGCTACGGCAAATATGTGGGGATAATTTTTTGCTGGTTTGTCCTGGTGTTAGGCCAACTTGGGCAGATCAAACAGATCAAAAGCGATCGCTTACTCCAGCGCAAGCCATCAAAGCAGGCGCAGACTATCTGGTAATTGGGCGTCCCATCACCGCCGCCCCCGATCCTGAGTTAGCCTGGAAGAGAATTTCTGACGAGTTAACAAGTTCCGTGGGTTTAAGTTCCCCGGTTCTATAACCTTTAAGTTTTGTGTTGGGGTCAAATCCCCATTACAAAACTTAATTACGCACTTCGCAGCGGTAGCGAGTCCTCGATAGCGTTAGCGAGGTACGAGCGTCAGCGTTAGCGACGCAGGAGCGTCGCGTCATTACGAATTACGAATTACGAATTACGAATTATTGAACTACATTGGCATGAAGGCAAAGGTTAAGGACAAACATTATCGCTTATGGCTTTTAGTTTGCGGCTTTTGGCTTTTCATCTTAAATAGCCTTGAGTATCCGGCATTTTCAAAAAACCTTACCCCTACTGTGTCAGCACAAAAACAAGATGGAAAAAATGGGGTAAGGTCTTTATGTTCTCAGCAAAAGCTAGAAATATTAACAACTCAGTTATTGCGCGATTTACCTAACTATGCCAACCGTGCTAGTCAACGCGCCCGCCGCCTTCAAAGAAGGAGTGACACTTATAGCTATATGCTAGCAGCAGGAAAACCGGAGTTTACACCTTTACCTCTAAGTGTGGAAGGATATTCTGCGAATGCTCCTGAAAGACCTGCATCAGAAGTTAAGCAGGTGTTTTTTACTACTTTAGAACGGCAGTATATCAATCAGAAAGTACTAGAATTACAACAATTCCATCGGCTATTGTTAACAAAAACTAACAGTGGTTGGCGTCTGGTAATGATGTTTTCCCAAACAGGTTCTTATCCAGCCAAACAACCGCCATCTCCGCCACGCGATAGCAGTAATGGTACTGTTGCCCAAGGAATTAAGGCTTGGTTACGCGATTGTCAGGCGGGAAGTGTCAGGACAGGGGATAAGCTGTTCCACATATAACTTGCATAATTAGGGCGGGCAAGATGCCCACCCCACAAGAGTTTTATTTAATTTGATTATGTAATTTAGATGTTTTTTAGCTTAGAGTAAATCTTACTAATTAAGAACGTGACTAATTTTACGCCTAGAGTGGGATGCAAACAGCATTAATGGGAAGCTATGATAACTCAACACGAATTTTTGCCTAATCTGCATTGCTGTTGTGATTAATCAACACTCTGAAAACCTCCTAAACACTGAATTAAAACAAGCATCAGATGAAGGCTATAAATTTAGCTGGTTTGATTGGTTTTGCTTGTGGTATCCTCCAGGATGGTTAATTATATTTAATCGTCACTGGCAACATTATCAAGCCGATCCTGATGGTTGGAATTGGCTGGAATACGGTTTATTTTTATTTCCTGGTGGATTTTATTTAGCATTAATCATTCGTTGGCTACGTCTTGGTTGTCGTTCACCAAGAAAAGATGTTGGTGAATTTGATCCACAATATCAACAAGTTTTTCGTGAAGAAGTTCTTGCGCCGATAGTTAAGTATTATTTTCGTGGAGAATTACAACAAGTTGAAAACTTACCGCAAACAGGTTCAATGATTGTGGCGATGAACCATGCGGGAATGTGTTTTCCTTGGGACTTTATGAGCTTGGGTTATCTATTAGGTAAAACACAAGGATGGGTAGCCCAACCTCTAGCAAGCGTATCATTATTTGAACATCCTTGGATGATTTGGTGGCTACCACCTAAATGGCTACAAGTATTAGGTGCTGTGCGTGCAGAATTAGATGACTTTGAAGCAGCACTTGCTCAAGGTACAACTCTTTTATATGCACCCGAAGGTTTACGCGGCCCCTTGAAAGGTTGGGGTAAACGCTATCAACTGCAAAAATTCGATGGCAGCTTCATGCAGTTAAGCGATCGCTATCATATACCAATTCTCCCAGTTGCTTGCATCGGTAGCGAATCTCTACATCCTTGGACTATTAATCTTAAGAGATTGCAACAAATATTTAAATTACCATTTTTACCCATATCACCCTTAATGATTCTTTTAGTTCTATTTCCCTCAATGGGAGTTTGGGCAAATAGAACTAGACTATATTACTTCATTCAACCCTTAGAAGCCGCTGCCAAAGTAGAAGGACGCACAGCCGCCTATCAACGCGCACAACAACTACGAGAAAAACTGCAAACAACAATTAATCAGTTACTTCTCTATTAAAACTATCTCAAACTATTTTAATCTCTCATTTCTTCCTTGGCGCTCTTGGCACGCCAGTTCGCTCAAGTCGGGAAACCCGCTCACGCGACTGGCTCATCTTGGCGGTTCGTTATGGAATTTTTTTTGTTTCGCGCAAAGGCGCAAAGGCGCAAAAATAAAATAGGTATTAAGAATTAACCTAACTCTTAATACCCAAATTATAAATTCGCAATTTATTCAAGATTGCCAAAAAAACATCTAATCAGCCTCAACCTTAACACCCTTCCAGAAAGCTATATAGCCTTCAATATTTTTAGCCTTTTCCTTAGCAGTGGGATAGTACCATGCAGCGTCCTTATTGACTTGCCCATCAACTTCGATACTGTAATAACTAGCAACACCTTTCCAAGGACAAGTAGTATGAGTGCCACTTTCTTGAAAGTATTGCTTATTAATAGCGTCAGCCGGGAAATAATGGTTGCCTTCCACAACTACGGTGTTATCGCTTTCGGCTAAAACTGTGCCATTCCAAATTGCTTTCGGCATAAGTGAGTTTGTGAATAAAGTTTACACATAATATTTTGACACTTGTACGGTTTTAAGTGTTGGACAGCACTGAGTCAATCAGACGGTTAGTTGTAAAAGGATGTCTGAAAAGTAAAATTTATGCATTCCTTACCACACAACTCGTAATCGTTACAAATACTCGTGCATTCCTTATCATATAACTCGTAATCGTTACGAATGCTTGTTTATTTGTGGCAAATGTTTATGTATTTGTTACAACACTTAAGTAAAACTTATTAATGATGCTCGTGCGTTAAACTATTTCTAAATTGCTCTTAAGTTTTATTCATTATGACTCAATCACCAGTAAAAACTCTTTATACAACAGATTTTGCATTATGGATTGAGCAAACTGTCAGTAGCTTAAAATCCCAAGATTATAACAATGTAGATTGGGAAAATTTAATTGAGGAAATAGAAGCATTGGGTAAAAGAGATAAGCGAGAATTAGAAAATCGGTTGACAACTTTATTTGAACACGTCTTAAAACGAAAGTATGTAGATTTACCCGAATGCTATGGCGGTTGGGAAGCAACAATTAGCCGTACACAACAGAGATTAAGCCGTATTCTTCGAGACTCTCCCAGTCTGCGTAATTATTTTTTAACTATATATGATGAATGCTATCAAAATGCACGGAAAAATATGAGTCAGGAATATGCAGCAAAATTCCCAGATGATTGCCCTTTTTCTAATGATGTAGACATATTATTGACTGAAAATTTTTAGTATTCTGAAAATATCAATTTAGACGAAAGCTGTAATGCAACGCTAATTATAGTGCTGAATGCGATCGCCTGCATGATCAGTGAGTTTACGAGTAAACTAGACCTTGACATTATTTGTAGTGGATTTATGATAACTGTGAGCTTGACCGCTGTGGCTACTGCGATCGCTACTACACTTTTGACTAAAGCGCAGGAGAAAATCGGCGAAAATATTGGTGATGCTACATGGACTCTAGGCGACAAGTTTATAGAATTACTCCGCAAAAAGAAGAAGTCGCCATTACTCACTAGTGCTGTTGAGGGAAATGAACCGCAGCGATTAGATTATAGTCCTATACTATTAACAACACAACTTAGATTCATGACAATGAAAGCAATTGAAGTCAAAGGAACCGTGAACGAATGGGGTCAAATTTCTTTAGACAAACCGTTGACTATAGCAAAACACAGCCGCGTACGAGTCATTGTCCTAATCATGGAAGAGAATGAAGAGGATGATGAACTTGTTGAGTCTGCCAGTGAAAGTTTTCGTCAAGGTTGGTACGATGTGATGACCGGAAATACTATACCTGTATCTCAACTGTGGGAAGGTATTGATGCAGAGTGAACCACCTTTGATTCAAGTCGAAGCCACCGCTAAATTTAAACGTAATTTGCATATTTTAGCCAAAAAATACCGGAATATTAGTAATGATATTCAACCAATAATAGAACAACTGCAATCAGGAGAATTACCAGGAGACAAGATACCCGGAGTTGGATATACAATTTTTAAGCTACGGGTCAAAAATAGTGATGTTCAAAAGGGTAAAAGTGGTGGGTATCGAGTAATTTATTATTTAAAGACAGATACAAATATTATTTTAGTAACCATCTATTCCAAGTCTGAACAAGAAGACATCTCAGCAGAAGAAATTCAACAAATATTAGCTGATTTTAAGCAGCAATATCCAGAATAATAGGCGATCGCCCCATCTGCGATCGCCATTATTGTAGCTACGTTAAAAAGTACGGCACTAATATTAAAAGGATGAAGCAATTGAGTAATTTAGATAGAGTTTTAGATGCGGCAATAGAACTGCCTTTAGAGCAGCAAGAAATGTTGGTACAAATTCTCAAAAACCGAATTATTGAAAGTCGGGGAGATGAAATTGCGTCAGATGCAGCAGCTTCAATTGCTGAATTTCAAGCAGGTAGGCTCAAAGTTCAGACTGCTACCGAAGCAATTCAAGAATTAAGAGAATATCTTAATAACCCAAGTACAACCGATGTATAGGTTGGTTGTCATTCTTCTCTAGGGAATGGTTTAAAACCTGCTATCTGAATAGGATTCGCGGTTAACTGGGCAATAATACCCGTTTGCAAAAAGTGTTTCTTTTTTGGCGAGGTTTTTAAAATAACGATTTGCACTATTTCAGCGCTGCGTATTTCATCCTGGTACTCGATGGGAATTTCAATTGTGCCATTATTGACCCTAGCATTAAAGTGTATGTTTGTAGTCATAGGTTACAACAGTTATAAAAATTGGTCTAAATCTATCTGAGCTTATTTTAAAATTGTAGTCAAGTAACTTTGATTTCAACTAAGATATGGCATTTGCACGGCTATGACAACCACGCTGCATAAACCAATTTCTTTAGCAGAGTTCCTCAAACTACCAGAAACAAAACCTGCTAGTGAATTTATCGATGGTCGTATCTACCAAAAACCAATGCCACAAGGCAAACACTCCCGCCTACAACTAAAACTTTGTCATGCAATTAACCAAATTGCTGAACCACAAGAAATTGCCTTAGCTTTTCCAGAATTACGCTGTACATTTGGCGGACGTTCGATTGTCCCAGACGTGAGTGTATTTGCTTGGGAACGAATTCCCTTTGATAGTAATGGGGAATTTGCAAATACCTTTGAAATTTACCCTGACTGGACAATTGAAATTCTTTCACCAGAACAGAATACAACTAAAGTAATTAGAAATATTCTCCACTGTTTAAAACACGGCACTCAATTAGGATGGTTAATAGATGCAGATGAACGCTTAGTACTGGTATTTTTGCCAGGACAGCAACCTCTAGAGATGACTGGGGATGAAGTATTGCCTGTACCTGAATTTTTACAACTGAATTTAACAGTTACAGAGGTTTTTGCATGGCTAAAACCAACAAAAATTTAGTTCATAAAACTGACTTAAAAAATAGCAAATTCTGTAAATTTTCGCTGTTCAGGCGGTCTAAAGCCAAGAACGATCTGCTGTTTGGGAATTCCAGCAGCTACCAAGTCATTGGCGACACCTTCTTCATACTGAAGCATTTTCCATTTTAATCTCCAGCCCCTTTTACCCTTTGGGTTAAACTATTACTAAATCACCCACGTTTTTTAATTCATCATGACTCAATCACCAGTAAAAACTCTTTATGCAACAGACTTTGCTTTGTGGATTGAGCATACTGTCAGCAGCTTAAAATCCCAAGATTATAGCAATGTAGATTGGGAAAACTTAATTGAGGAAATAGAAGCATTGGGTAAAAGAGATAAACGAGAATTAGAAAGTCGTTTTACAACTCTATTTGAACACGCTTTAAAACGCAAGTATGTAAATTTACCAGAATGCTATGGTGGTTGGGAAGCAACAATTAGCCGCACACAACAGGAATTAAGCTTGATTCTTCAAGACTCTCCTAGTCTGCGTAATTATTTCTTAACTATATATAATAAATGTTATCAAAATGCACGGAAAAACATGAGTAAGGAATATGCAGCTAAATTTCCTGATGATTGCCCTTTTTCTTATGATGTAGAAATATTATTGCAATCAGATGGAGTGAATTTGAAAAATGTCTAATAACCTATACGAGCGCGATTTGCAATATTGGATTGAGCAAACAATTAGACAGTTACGAAATCGGGAATTTGAATCGCTTGACATTGAGCATTTGATTGAGGAGTTAGTTGATTTGGGAAAGGCGGAGAAAAATGCTCTCAAGAGTAATTTGACTATTTTGTTGGCACATTTATTAAAGTTAATGGTTCAACATGATACGCCTGAGATGATGAAAGGAAGTTGGTACAGTTCGATACTCGAACATCGTCAACGAGTTCTGAATAATTTGGCAGATACTCCTTCTCTCAAAAGTTTTTTGCTAGAAGCAATAGAAAAAGCTTATCCAGATGGTCGAAAGCTAGCGATAAAAGAAAGTAAGCTAGCTAAATTTGGGGTTTGTGTCCCAGAGGAAAGCGAGTATCCAATTGTTTGTCCTTTTTCGGTTGAACAAATTCTAGATGAGGATTTTTACGGGCAGTATTAGTATTTAATAATATTAAGCGATCGCTCCAATTTTATATGTTTAAATTTGCTCAAACCAATCTTTCCCTCCGGGTAATTCTGCTAAATAATTATCCATCATATCTGGTAATGTTTTAGGCTGATATTTATAAGTTAATTGCAAAAGATTTTGAGTATAATCAATCAATACTTCTCGATTCAGTCTTTGTGAAACTTGACTAGGTTTTAAACTACCCTCAAAAATTTCCACACTAGCTGGCCTAATTGCTATTTCTATTGCTTCTTCTAAATATTCTTGCCATTCATCAGCTTGAATAAAATAAGATTTTTGATTGGATTTAACATTTAATTTAGCAATTTGAATTACTGAGTCAGAGATAGAAGCAATCCCAGAGTTGGTTAAACGCTGTTCAATTTGATTTTTCATGAGATGAATACATAATCTAACTAAAAATGCTTCTATTTTTCGGAGAGTCGCCTGCTTACTCATCTCCTCTAAATCATCAATAATCTCTAAGGCGTCATGATAACGACCTTCTAAGATACTTTGCTTTAAATCTATTAGTTCCTGTGTCATTGTTAACTCAAGATTCTATAATGAAATGCTAGCATTCCTAAACAATCTAGGACTGTCAATTATTCATCTAAATACCTAAGTCTTACCAAAGTTACCGATTATCTGAGTTAAAATCCTGATATCTTCAATAACCACTCACACAGATAACACTGAAAAGCGATCGCTATGCTTCAGTATCCCAATTTGGAACAAGCGCTAAAATATCACTTCGGTTACGACAGGTTTCGCCCTGGACAGCGGCAAATTATCGAAGATGCCTTGCAAAATCGGGATTTATTGGTTGTGATGCCTACGGGTGGAGGAAAATCTCTGTGCTTTCAGCTACCTGCTTTAATCAAAAAAGGATTAACTGTGGTGGTATCACCGTTAATCGCTTTGATGCAAGACCAAGTAGAAGCACTGCGAAATAATAATATTAGCGCCACATTTCTCAATAGCAGCCTCAACGCTTATAAAGTGCGATCGCGTGAAGAAGCCATTCTCAATGGTAAAGTTAGACTACTATACGTCGCCCCCGAACGTCTTCTCAGTGAAAGGTTCCTGCCATTTCTAGATTTAGTACACGAAAAAATTGGTATTTCTACCTTTGCCATTGACGAAGCGCATTGCGTCTCTGAATGGGGACACGACTTTCGCCCAGAATACCGCCAATTGAAATCTCTGCGAAAACGTTTCCCAGACATACCTACAGTTGCCCTCACAGCTACAGCAACCGATCGCGTCCGTTCTGATATCATTCAACAACTGGGACTAAAGCAACCTAGCATCCACATTGCCAGTTTCAATCGCCAAAACCTCTATTACGAAGTTCGTTCCAAGACAAAATATGCATACGCTGAACTGTTGGAACTAATTCGAGAAACCGAAGGTTCAGGAATCATCTATTGTCTGACTCGTAAAAAAGTTGATGAACTCACCTTTAAATTGCAAAACGATCAGATTTCCGTCTTGCCTTATCATGCCGGATTAACTGACGAAGAACGCACCAATAATCAAACTCGATTTATTCGTGACGATGTGCGTTTTATGGTAGCAACAATTGCCTTTGGCATGGGTATTAATAAACCAGATGTGCGGCTAGTAGTTCACTTTGACATTCCACGAAACATCGAGAGTTACTATCAAGAATCAGGCAGGGCCGGCAGAGATGGAGAGACGTCTCGCTGTACAATTTTTTTCAGCTTTGGTGATATTAAAACTATTGAATGGAGTATTAATCAAAAAACTGATCCGCAAGAACAGTTAATTGCTAAGCAACAACTGCGACAGATGATAGATTATGCCGAAGGTACAGATTGTCGGCGGACAATTCAGTTAGGATATTTTGGCGAACGTTTTGCAGGTGATTGCAGTAACTGTGACAATTGCCGTCATCCCAAACCAATGCAAGACTGGACAATTGAAGCCATGAAGTTTTTATCTTGTGTGGCTCGTTGTAAAGAAAGATTTGGGATGTTACACATTATCGATGTTTTGCGGGGATCTAAAAATCAGAAGATTACCCAATATGAACACGATAAACTATCTACTTACGGCATAGGCAAAGATAAAACTTTAGATGAGTGGCGAATATTGGGGCGATCACTTTTACATCAAGGATTATTAGAACAAACTGCTGACGGTTACTCTGTATTAAAACTTAATGCCTTAAGTTGGGAAGTGATGCGGCGACAGCGTACCGTTTCGCTTGCTGTTCCTGTAGCTCAAAAGATTACCTTGACAGAGAATAATCAAAAAGCCACCGAGTCAGAAATATTATTGCAGAGATTGCGATCGCTCCGCAAACAATTAGCCGATGAACAGTCTGTGCCACCCTATGTAATCTTCCATGATTCAACCTTGAAATTAATGGCACAGGTACAACCTCAGACATTAGCAGAGTTCGCCAAACTTTCTGGTGTTGGTAGCCACAAACTATCCCAGTATGGTGAAAAATTCCTTGCCGAAATTCGTGCTTATCGTCAACCAGGAGTCATAGAACAACCAGTTAATTCCACACCTTCCCTCAACTTACCTTCCGACACAGAACTATTTACATTACAGTTACATCAACAAGGTTTGAGTGTGAAGGAAATTGCCGAGAAGCGTAACATTCGTCCTACGACAATTATTCGTCATCTTGCAGACTTAATCGAGAAGAACCAATCCATAGATTTAAATCAGTTAGTACCGCTCGAACGTCAGCAGAAAATTTGGCAACTCCTAGAAGTTCTGGGTGATATTTCCCTCACCCCAATTAAAGAACAGCTAGGTGAAAGCTATACCTATGATGAAATTCGCTTAGTGCGGGGAAAGTGGCGACGTGAAAATCGTAAATAGAACATTAGACCCCTTGCATGAATTTTGCAAGAAGTCTATCAGCCTATAATGCTACACTATTTCTGCTTTTTGCAGATATTAAAGATAGCAACTTAGGCAAAGTCAAACATGCACCAGTACTTAGCAGAGTTAGCAATACACCATCAATCAAACTCATAAATAATTCCCCCATGAAAAAATTGGTGTTCACTATTTCTTAGTTTGAAGCATATTTACTCTCATGGGTTAAATCCAGCTTTTATATTTCTTCTAATCTCAATAAGTTAAACGTATGTATATTTATTTCTAATAGTTACCATCAGTTTCTTAGCGTCTTGAAATTTAGAACTCCTCATACTCTCTGCGCGACGGACACTTTGCTCAACGAGGGGAACCCCCGCACGCAAGTGTCCTCCTCTGCGTGAGATAAAAATAAATTTAACAGGGGCAAGTTAACATCAACCCACCCCACTATAAAACCCTCGTTTTCCTGATTGCGAATTGTTTAAGGAGTTCCCACTGCCCCAGAGTAAACCAAACCCCGTTGCAAATCCAGCGTCAGAATTGCCCCATCCCGAATTACCTGCGTTGCCTTTTCTACACCAACAATCACAGGTACACCGAGACGTAAACCAATCACCGCCGCATGGCTAGTGAGACTTTCCTCCTCAGTAATAATCCCGCCAGCCTTGCGAATTGCATCCACAAAATCAGCATTAGTGCGGGGGGCAACTAAAATATCACCAGGATTAAAATTACCAACTTCCATACCAGTGTGAGCCACACGGGCCCGACCACTGATAGAACCCTGTCCTAAACCAATTCCATGGCCAAGCACCGCCGTTACCACTTCCACCTTAATCAAATCCGTCGAACCAGAAATCCCTTGGAGTGTACCAGCAGTCATCACCACTAAATCCCCCTCAGAGAGTAGCTGATTTTCTTGAGCCACATTGATAGCAGCTTGAAACGTCTGTCCCGTAGAAGGCAGTCCTAGTACCAACAAAGGTTTTACTCCCCATACCATCTGTAACTGTCGTGCAACATTGACATGGGGTGTCACTGCCAAAATCGGTGTCTGGGGACGGAACTTAGAAACATTACGAGCTGTTGCCCCAGTTTGCGTTAGAGTCATAATTGCCGATGCTCCCAATTGCTCTGCAATTTGACCTACAGCTTGACTAATAGCATTGGGAATTGATCGCCTAGTATCTCTCACAGAACGTGAGTTAGGGTTGTGTGACTCTTCTTGCTCAATACGTTCCGCAATTCGCGCCATCGTTGCCACTGCTTCTACTGGGTAATTACCCACAGCAGTTTCATTAGAAAGCATCACCGCATCCGTACCATCTAAAATCGCGTTTGCCACATCCGACACTTCCGCGCGAGTGGGACGGGGATTACTCACCATGCTATCTAACATCTGAGTTGCAGTGATGATGGGAATTCCCAAGCGGTTCGCCGTGGCAATCAGCCGCTTTTGCAGCACCGGCACATCCTCCGCTGGCAACTCTACACCTAAGTCGCCTCTAGCCACCATTACCCCATCACATAAAGCCAGAACTGCCTCCATTTGCTCAATAGCTTCATGCTTTTCAATTTTGGCGATGACAGGTACTTGTTTGCCAGTACTCGAAATTAGCTCTTTAATTTCGATCAAATCCATGGGGTTGCGGACAAAAGAAAGCGCTACCCAATCGACACCTTGGTCGAGACCGAACATCAAATCCTCGCGGTCTTTGTCGGTCATGGCTTTAATTGATAAGTAAACTCCTGGAAAGTTCACCCCTTTATTGTTAGAGAGTTTACCAGCCACAGTAATGCGACAATGCAAATCACCTTTGTCGCGGTTAATATCCTCCACAAGCATTTCGACTCGCCCATCATCGAGGAGGATTTTAGCCCCAACTGGAACCTCATCAGCCAAATAATCGTAAGTCACACAGCTAATTTCTTGCGTGCCAATAACCGGGCGATTAGTCAAGGTGAAGCGATCGCCTTTTGCCACCACTATAGACCCATTCTCAAATTTCCCCAAGCGAATTTTTGGGCCCTGCAAGTCTTGCAAAATCGCCACTGGCTGATTTAGCTCAAAAGCAGTTTGCCGAATCAGGCGAATATTACGCTGATGATCTGCATGAGTTCCATGGGAAAAATTTAAACGTAGTGTCGTTGCTCCCGCTTCAATAATCGCCCTGAGCATTTCTGGGCTGCTAGTTGCGGGGCCGATAGTAGCGACAATTTTTGTCCGACGTAGAGAATCTCTTAATTGCATATTAATTGCATAAGGGCTGAAACTAAGGAGCTACCTAGGGAGTCATCGTAACTTGAAGTGGCATCTCCTTTTCAGTCACTGGCATATCGAGAAATTGGGGAATTGGGAATGGGAATTGGGAATGGGGAATTGTCATTTGTCCTTTGTCATTGGTTATTCTCCGCGTCCTCGCGTCCCCGCGTCCCCCTCATTCTCTCTAAAAAGGAGTTTATCTGAGCAACCACTTGGTATTTGCCACACTCAACCTATCAGCAAAGACTTAAGTCTCGTTTGGAATCATAGCGCTATTCGCCAGCTGATAAGCAAAGCTGTGGATAAATCTTGGTAAACAAAAGTTTATATTTCCTCATGTTTATCGTATATTCTTAATATTTGATAAAAAAGGAGTCGAGAATGCTGACGTCGGAGGCACAAAAGCCACTGACAATCCCGCCTAAGGAATATTTAGCGCCCCCCGGTGATCTTAATCCCACACAATTGTTATTTTTAGCAACTGTGGCAATGCTGGTGTTATCTAACTTTGGTTACTGGATTTGGGAGTGGCCGCACTGGCTATGTTTTAGCGTTAATACTCTAGCCTTGCATTGTGCTGGGACTGTAATTCACGATGCTTGTCACCAATCTGCCCATCGCAACCGGGTGATCAATGCCATGTTAGGGCATGGTAGTGCATTGATGCTAGCTTTTGCCTTTCCAGTCTTCACACGGGTACACTTGCAGCATCATGGTCATGTCAACCATCCCAAAGACGACCCAGATCATTACGTCTCCACAGGTGGGCCGCTATGGCTAATTGCGGTTAGGTTCTTGTACCACGAGGTATTTTTCTTTCAGCGGCAACTATGGCGTAAATATGAGCTACTGGAATGGTTTATTAGTCGCTTAATTGTCGTTACAATTGTTTACATTTCCGTCCAATACCACTTTTTGGGATATATTCTCAACTTTTGGTTCATCCCGGCGTTTGTGGTAGGCATAGCATTGGGATTATTTTTTGACTACTTACCTCATCGTCCCTTTGCAGAGCGCGATCGCTGGAAAAATGCCCGCGTCTATCCTGGTCGAATTCTCAATATTTTAATATTAGGACAAAACTACCACTTAATTCATCATTTGTGGCCTTCTATTCCCTGGTATAATTATCAGCCAACATATTATTTAATGAAGCCTCTTTTAGATGAAAAAGGCTGTTATCAGACTTCAGGATTACTAGAAAGAAAAGACTTCTTTGAGTTTGTTTATGATATTTTCTTAGGAATCAGATTTCATCACCACAAAGAATAGGACACGGGGACACAGAGATGTAATTTGAATGAAGATTAGCTTAGTACTTACACACTCTACAAATTCTTGGCGTTCTTGGCGTTTATAAAACTTCAAACTTACTTCGTGTTGATACGAGGGGCTTCTGCGTCTAATACTTCATTGCCCTCTTGGGACGTAATAAAAATGCCTCTCATACCAAGTTGCAGTCAGAGATAGTAACTGTCTCCAGTCTCTTTTTAAAGTTCATGTAAAAAATTTGTGGACTAGATGTTAGTTTTTGGTAAACAAGTGGGTATCCTCTAAACGGGAGGATTGCTGATACCTAAGTATTTAACGCAGCAATTATTAATACATGGCTAGTTCAGGGGATGATTACCTAGTTTCCCGCAATAAACAGATTGAGCGGAAAAAAAAGATATTAGCGATCGTGTCAATAGTGTCTTTCGTTGGTTCCACAGCCTTTGCAGCGGTTCCAGCAATACAACGGGCGATTCACAATCCCAGTCCCAAGTCAGCAGCCGCATCTGTTGACCCTTCGTTGCAGCAACAAATGTGGGGTTATGAGTTAGTTTTACAACGCGAACCAGAAAACCAACTTGCTTTGGAAAAACTGTCTTTGTTGCGGTTGCAATTAAAGGATGGCAAGGGTGCTATTCCGCTTTTAGAAAAATTGGTGAAATTGCATCCTGAAAGGAAAGATTACAAAGTTGTTTTGGAGCAGGTGAAGAAGATAGAGAGTGGAGAAAGTGGAGGCGATCGATAAAATTTTACTATCATCAAAAAATAAAATTGTTATTTGATTTAAATTAATCAAAACTAATTAGTAAATATGAGTCAATATATATTATTATCTACAGATGATCCAGGCGTTGGTGGAGTTGCACAATACAATAATTCAATTTTATACGGATTGATAAAATCAAGCTATCGAGTGACTAGCCTACAACCTTTAGCATCTAACGATAAGTTAATTACTCATCAAAAAGATTTAGGTATTGAGCATCTATGGATGGACAAAAATACCTTAAATAATTTACCACATATTTTTTCAATACCAGGTAATAAACCAGATCTAATTATTTGCAGTAATTCTAATCCTTTCTCTAATTTAGCTGTTAAGCAAATTGCGCTTAGGCTTGGTATACCATACATTATTGTTGAGCATCTTGTCGAGCCATATCTAGCAGAGCGCTTCGCTGCATACTTAGATGAGTTATCGTATCAATATATAGAAGCTAAGGCAGTCATTGCAGTTTCATCTGAAAATCTGAGATTATTACATCAAATATTTAACCTTCCTAAAGATAAAGGTCAGGTAATTTATAATGGCAGACCTTATGAATTTTTCACCGAACATAATTCACATGTGCGTGAACGCTTGCGACAAGCATTAAATATACCTTCAGATGCTGTAGTTTGCTTTACTTCCGCGCGTATAGAATCGCGAAAAGGATACCAATATCAATTAGAAGCAATCCGGCAACTTATGTTTAGTCCCGTGTGGTCTAAACTTTACTTTGTTTGGGCAGGTGCTGGAATTTTTGAACCTCAACTAGAAACGGAATTACAAAAAGCTATTGAGCAATTAGAAATTAGTCAAAAAGTGATTTTTTTAGGACAGCGTTCTGATATTTTAGATTTGTTGAATGCTGCTGATATTTTTGTGTTTCCTTCTATGTTAGAAGGTATGCCTTTATGTGTTATGGAAGCAATGGCAAAAGGATTACCAGTCATTGCTTCAGCAGTCAGTGGAATTCCTGAAGAATTAGGAGAGACTGGCAAGTTACTTCCCGACCCTAAGCTTAATCCACAAGCCACAGTTAAAGAATTAGTAGAAACCATTGAAGAGTGGGTAAACAATCCTCAGTTACGTCTGTCTATTGGGGAAGATTGCAAGCAAAGAGCAGAAAACATGTTTAGGGAAGAACGGATGATTAAACAAACAATGGTAGTGATTGAACATGCTTTACTACCAAATGGAGATTATGTTTCACCTGGGTTTGAAATCATTCAACCAGACCAATCTTTTCCTAACATGATTGTAGGAGATACAAATATTTCTAGTTGGCCTTATCTACGTCGTGAAGTTCCTCATAACTGGTACATCGATCAAAGACAGCAAGGTATTGGATTTCTCAGTCGAGATGAAGCTCATATTCTTTACAACACTGCTCTTAAATTCAAGGGCAAAACAGCATTAGAAGTTGGTTGTTGGCTTGGTTGGTCTGCTTGTCATATGGCTCTGGCTGGAGTTGAATTAGATGTAATTGATCCTTTACTAGCTACAGAAAATATTTATGAAAGTGTAAGTAATTCTTTAAAAACTGCTGGTGTTCTCAACTCAGTGAATCTTGTTGCTGGTTATAGCCCACAAAAAGTGGGTGAGCTAGCCAAACAATTACAACGTAAGTGGTCTTTAATTTTTATTGATGGTAATCATGAAGCACCAGGGCCACTCAATGACGCAATTGTTTGTGAACAATTAGCAGAAGCAGATGCTTTAATTTTATTTCATGATTTGAATTCCCCTGATGTTGCTCAAGGTTTAGACTATCTAAAGCAAAAAGGGTGGAATACAATGGTCTACCAAACTATGCAAATTATGGGAGTTGCTTGGCGCGGAAATATTGAGCCAGTGCAACACCAGCCCGATCCAAAAGTTAATTGGAATTTACCAAAGCATCTGCAAAACTATCACGTGAGTGGTTTATCAAATCAGGTAGTAGATTTTCAACAAGTACAGGCAATGCTGCAAGAAGCGATCGCTTTGTTCAACGGCGGTAAAATAGTCGAAGCATTACGAATGGCTGAGAAATCTGCAAGACAGGGCATCTATGTACCAGGAATGCATTATATCAGGTGTATTTGTTTATGTAATGTAGGCAGAAATGAAGAAGGATTTGAAGCAATAAAAGCTGAACTAGAACTAAACCCAACAAATCACCAAGCCCAAGAACAGTACAAAGTTTTAGCCAGTGTACTTTCTAAACCAGTTACAACTAAAATCCCGACACATCAACGTCCGTGGCACACAACTCTTCCACGTGAAACGATGCTGTCGATTCAACATGCTGGTCATAACTATTCCTATCGAGGGGTACCAATGATTAAAAACCCTTTCGATTTTGCACTATATCCACTCTTATTTTGGAAGTTAAAACCACGCACAATTATTGAAATTGGTTCTAAAGATGGTGGAAGTGCCTTATGGTTTGGAGATATGCTCAATAATTTTAGTATTGATGGTCACATTTATTCTATTGATATAGTCAAAGTTACTTCAGTTAAACATTCTCGTGTGACTTATATGGAAGGTAATGGTCGAGTATTATCAGACATACTCACACCAGATTTCATAAATTCATTACCACGTCCTCTACTTGTGATAGAAGATGCAGACCATGTTTATGAAACCAGTCGTCATGTATTAGAGTTTTTTCATCCGTATATTAAAACGGGAGAATATATTGTAATTGAAGATGGAATTATATCTGATTTAACACAAGATTCTGGATATAATAGTGGGCCACATATGGCTTTAAAAGAGTTTTTATCAGCTCATCCAGATGAATACGAAATTGACGGAAACTTTTGTGACTTCTTTGGATATAATCTTACTTGGTGTACAAATGGGTTTCTCAAAAAAATAGCTAATGCACCTTTAAAAAATAATACTATTACCAAACAAGAACAATTATCACCAATAATTATTATTGACGGGGTGTTCTTTCAGCTTTACCAAAGTGGTATTGCGCGCGTCTGGACATCCTTATTAGAAGAATGGGCGAAAAACGGATTTAGCAAGCATATTATCGTACTTGATCGTGCTGGAACTGCTCCCAAAGTTCCTGGCATTAAATACCGTACTGTACCAACTTATGATTACAGTAACCTTGATGCTGATCGAGCAATATTACAGAAAGTATGTGATGAAGAAGATGCAGATGTATTTATTTCTTCTTATTACACTACCCCAATTACAACGCCTTCTGTGTTCATGGCTCATGACATGATTCCAGAAGTCTTAGGATGGGATATAAGTAATCCCATGTGGCAAGCAAAACATTATGGTATTAAACATGCATCTGCTTATATAGCAGTATCAGAAAATACGGCATGTGACCTAGCAAAATGTTTTACTCACATACCTATAGAATCTATAACTAGAGCCTATTGTGGAGTTAAAAGCTCACTGTCACCTGCTAACACTTCAACTATTAATGCTTTCAAAAATAAGTATGGTATCACTAAACCTTACTTCTTATTAGTTGGTACTAGCGGTCGTAATAAAAATATTATTTTATTCTTCCAAGCTTTTGCACAACTTGCTAACAGCTATGGGTTTGAGATTATCTTAACAGGAAGTAGTAGTATATTAACACCTGAAGTGAGAACTTACACATCAGACAGTACTGTTCATACACTACAACTCAGTGATGAAGAATTAGCAATAGCTTACTCTGGTGCTATTGCACTAGTTTATCCTTCTATATATGAAGGTTTTGGAATGCCTTTAATTGAAGCAATGGCTTGTGGCTGCCCTGTAATTACTTGTCCTAATTCTTCAATTCCAGAAGTAGCTGGCGAAGCAGCTATATATATCAATCATAATGATGTAAATGGGCTAGCAAATGCACTGTGCGAAGTACAAAAACCAAATGTTCGTCAATCATTAATTTCTGCGGGTTTAGCACAAGCGAAAAAGTTTTCTTGGTCAGTAATGGCTAATACTGTAAGTGCTACTCTCATTGATGCTTCTATACTATATCTAAATTTAAATGAGATTAATTTAATTATTTTCCCAGATTGGTCACAGTCAGAAGAGTTAATTAGTTTAGATTTGCAAGAAGTAATTAAAAAATTAGCAGCATCTTCAAATGAACAAAAAATTACATTAATTATCGATACAAGCGATACTAATAGCGAGGACGCTGCAATCTTGCTATCTAGTGTAACTATGAATTTGCTGATGCAAGAAGATATAGATATTAATGAAGGATTAGAAATTTCTTTATTAGGCTCTTTATCTAGTATTCAGTGGATAGCCTTACTATCTAAGCTCACAGCAAGAATTATTTTAGAATACGAAAATAAACAGGCAATAACAAATTGGAAACAGATTATTGAGAGTGAAACTAAATCAAATATTTTAATAGAAGAAGTAAAAATAGATAATTTTATCACAACTTATCAATTAATTAATAATTTAAATAATCTTTTAGAAAAATATCACAATAACAAAACTTCCCAATCTGACCTAGAGGAATTAGGTTCTTTAAGAAGGCAAATGGCTGAAATATTGCTAATTACAGAAAAAAATCAGATTGAAAAGCTATATGTGACAAAATATGGTGAAGCTTACAAAGCAATACTTAATACTGGAATTAAGTATGAATCACTAACAAAAAGCGAGCAAAGCTTTGTTACTGAAGTATTAGCCAAAGTTGCTAAAGGATTTGATGAATCGAATGCAATTCAATATCTGTTAGTAGCAATGCTATATTGTCGTCCTCACCAGTTACCGCCAGTGTATGATTTGACTCAAATTCCTAACTGGCTACTATACGATTATCTCGAATTTAATTTAAAATCTCCTCTTTATTTTCAGGAGAGAGGTGAAGTAGATAGTTACTATAAGTATATGGAAGATTGGATTAACTATCTACATACGAATATTATCAATAATACTCATGTTGAATTGTGGCGTAATGTTGCTGAATGTTTTACCCAAATAGCTAATTTTATTCCTTTATATTTTAATCAAGAAAATGTCAAAGATATTTATACTAAACGTGCAGACATTATAGAATCATACTTACGACAAACTATTAATAATATTGAGTATTCTTTTTCAGAAAGATCGCCTGAAAGAACGAAAATTAAGGTAGGAATTCTTGCTAGCCATTTTTTGCCACAGACGGAAACTTTTGCTGCTTTGTCTGTGTATGAACATTTAAATAGAGATTTATTTGAGGTAGTGTTTTTTACATTTATCATGACTAATCATCGTTTAGAACGGTATTGTGTTGGTCATGCTGACACCGTTATTAAATTGTCAGCAGATTTAATAGCTCAAGTGCAAGCTATCCGAGAAGTAGACCTTGATATCCTGTTTATTGCTACAAACATTACCGCAGTCACTCATCAAATTACTTTGCTTTCCTTGCACAGGCTAGCTCGAATCCAGATAGTTGATGCTAATTCGCCTGTAACAACAGGTATGCGTCACATAGATTATTATATTTCGAGTAAGCTTTCTGAAATTGAAGGTAATGCACAACAGCATTACACGGAAAAATTAATTACATTAGATAGTCCTCCCCAATGCTTTAATTTTGCAACCGAAAAACAAATACTTGCTACAAAAAATATTTGTCGACAAAGTTTAGGAATTAATGATAATATAATAGTTTATGCTTCGGGAGCTAATTACTACAAAATAATCCCAGAGCAAGAAGTAACTTGGGCAAAGATAATCGCTAGTGTACCTAATTCTTTATTGTTACTTTATCCGTTTAATCCTAATTGGTCATCATCCTATCCCTGCATTGCATTTCGTAAGCGTATACTTAATACTTTTGCTCAATATGGTCTTAATGAAGATAGGTTGCTTATTCTTGAACCAGTACCAAATCGTGAAGATGTTAAAGAACATTTGAAACTGAGCGATATCTACTTAGATTCTTATCCTTATTCTGGTATGACTTCGCTGGTAGATCCTTTAGAAGTAGGTTTACCAACGGTGGTAATGGAAACAGAAACTTCTCGTTCTCGCAAAGGAGCATCACTTTTACGAGAGCTTGGTAGATATGATTTAATTACCAATAATGAAGAAGATTATATTAAACTTGCGATCGCACTTGGTACTAACCCTGAGCTACGTCAACAAAAGAGCGCCGAAATCAAAGATAAAATGCAGGGTAATCCTAGTTTTCTAGATAGCCGTTCTTACTCAGATAAAATAGGCAGCTTATTTCAAGAAATATTTAATAACTATCTTATAGATTCCCTAAGTCCAAATTTATGCTTAGGAAATACTAATTTAATTATTTTCCCTGACTGGTCACAGCCAGAAGATTTACTATATCAAGAGCTAGCAAGCGTGATTTCCACTCTTGCTACGCATCCAAATAAAAATCATACAACTCTTCTAATAGATATACACAATATTTCAGAAGAGGAAGCTAATTTGCTTTTGTCTTCTTTAACCATGAGTTTGATAATGGAAGAAGATATAGACATCACAGAGGGCCCACAAATATCTCTGCTAGGACAGATAACTGAGAAGCAATGGAAAATTATTTTACCAAAAATCGATGCTCGAATTATTTTAGCAATTGAAAATAAAGAAATAATTGCTCACTTAAAAGCTGAACATCTAACAGCCTACAAAATAGATAGTTTTAGCTAAGTTAGGGATAATATAGTTTTTTGAACTTGAGTAAGCAGTTATCGCTTGCAGTAAGATAGTAATGAGCGATCGCCACAATAAAACCATAGCTATAATTGCTACTATCTTAAGATCACATTTATATCTTCTATTGTCGTGACTGCTATCACTATTAACTTTAACAATATCGTCAAACTGTATGAATGCTGAAGTCAAGCTAGGTTGGCTTATAGACAGAAAAACACGTCTTGTCGAAATTTATTGACAAGGACAACTAAAAGAAGTATTAGAGTCTCCAACAAGTTTATCTGGAGAAGACCTATTAGTTGATTTTACTTTAGACTTACAAATTATCTGAAATTAACCCACTGCATATTCTGTAAATTTCCTCATAAAAGGAGACTGAAAACCTAGCACAATATCTTCTTTAGGTACTCCCATATTAACTAAATCTGCTGCAACATCATCCTCTGTGCCATTCCATTGGAGCCAAACTTTTTCACCTTTAATATCTATATGGATGATACAACTATGTACCCAATCCTGTCCCTCCCAGCCTACATGGACTATTTGATAATGGTCACGTTCTGTGTCAAAAATATTTTCAACTTCTATATTTCCATTAGCGGGTTTTTGCTTAGTATATTCCTTTAATATCTGCTGTATAATCTGGCGATATCGAGCTAATTTCTCCATTTGACAATTACCTCTTGTTCTATATCATAAATAATCATTTTGACTGTATTCTCTTCGAGCATGGCTTGAGGAAAATCAAGTTGAAAAAATGTTTTGTAAGTTGTTAAAGGTACTGCTAAATATAAAACACGCTCTGGCTGTCGTCGTTTTAATGCACCTCTATAGTTGATAAACTGTCCTAATGCTGTATGAAATTCTGAGATTGCAGATGAATTCTCCAAAAAACTTTTAACTTCAACAGCAATTTTTTCTCCTTCCCGTTCTGCCGCAATCAGTCTTTCTGCCGCTAAATCAATAGATACATTCACGCCACCTACGCTAATTGAGAGTGGGTCATGAGTAATATACCAACCATCCTTCCGTAAAGCTGTTTTAACAACTTCATGGAAAATATCTTTAGCAGACATATCTAGCCATAATTATATTTCTTATTTTTATATTACGATGCTTTCTGCTGACACATTACCTTACTTCTGCAAGTAAACAAGCTAAGTCTTATCCCTTTCCTAAAAAACATTTCTGTTTCTCCATATTCATTTTTAACTGTCACTAATATACTTATGCCACATTTGCTCGTAAGCGTTCTCCATTTCACGAGTAAATTGTTTGCCATTCCATAAAGGCGCAGTTTGCCGCGATGCTTTTAGCTTAAAAGCCACTTGTTGTCTTAAAGCAGCATTTTTCCCTAAACGCACACCCCATTCTACATATTCTTCATCTGTCCAAGCAATGCCTTCTGTAACGCCTGCATTCATCATCATGGTGTAGCTATTACGCGCAGCGAATTGTTCGCCTACTCGCGTCACCATAGGAATACACATCCACAATGTTTCTAGGGTTGTTGTAGCTCCATTGTAGGGATAGGTATCTAATACTATATCGACAATACCTAAATTAGCTCGGTGAATTGATTCAGACATAACGATGGGAAGAAATCGCAGTTTTGAATAATTTATACCTTCTTCTTCTGTTAATTCTTCAAAAAAGTTTTTAATAGATTCTTCGTCAGATATTCCTTTAATTAATAAGTAGCTATTAGGAACCTCTTTAAGAATCTTCAATTGCAGTCTGGTAATATCTGGGTGTCGCTTAAAGCCTCTTTGTCCACAGAAATAGACTACTGCATCATCAGGAATATCTAATTGATCACGACGGACTGTAGGCACACTCACTTCAAAACCATCTACACCTATATAGGTTTGAGGTAAACGCCAAATTTTTTCTTTGTAGTATTCTGGCGCTGAGTCTGGTAAAACATAGGGGTCAGCAATAAAATAATCTACTGCTGGAATTCCTGAAGCATCCCAACCCAACCAAGTAACTTGAACAGGTGCAGGTTTGAGAGATATAACATCACAGGTAGTATCTAGAGTAATACTATCCAAATCAATTAAAATATCAATTTCATCCTGATAAATTTCTTCAGCAAGTTGCAAAGACTCATTTGATTTGTAAATCTTATCAACTTTGGTAAGATACCATTCATGCAAAGGGTCGCAGACCGGATTGGTATTAATAAAATAACCATTAACTTGAAATTTATCTCGGTCATGATGCTGAAATAACCATCGCGCTAGCCAACCTACAGAATGACTCCTCAAGCAATGTGATAGATATCCTATCTTTAATTGTTTTGCCGACTTAATGTGTTTTTTTCTTTCTAAATTACCTTGAAAATATCGATTTATTGTTTCTTGTTCATTCTGAACTATATTTGCTTGGCAAAGCTGCATTAACTGATTTTGAATACTACGGTTTTTTAAAGGGTCGTCCTCAATATATGGAGTGAAGAAATTAGCATTAAATAATCTGGATATTTTAGCTGTATCAAGTTGTGTAGATTTTTCATCTATGAGCAATTTTACCAATGATTCTTGCTTTTTATGCACAGAGCAAGATTCTTCCCAATGTCCACCTGCTGTCATTAATCCACGGAGAATTTGACGATTAGCAAAAACTTGATCAGCTAATTCCTGTACTAGTGAAAAGAATAATTTAGCAGTTTCTATACCTTTTTCATATTCAGCCGCATTTTGATAAAAACTAGCTAAATGACCGATAACTTCTGTATTCTGAGGACTTATTTTTAAATAAAGCTCACATAACTGTACTGCAATACCAAATTGCTTTTGAGAATAACCAATTTCTAAGGCAGCAGGCAATAAAGTAATTAGTAAAGCTTGTGTGTTGTTTTTGCAATATGGTAAACAAGCTTCGACAAAATCTAGGGTTGAGGGATGAGCTGGTGCATAATCTAAAACGGTATTCAGAGCTTCCATCAAAAGTTTTAAGTTAACTTCGACCCTTGACTCAGATTTGAGAATTTCAATTATCCCTAGTTCTTGTAAATTTTGACCTGTATAAATTTCTAACTTGATAGCTAGTTGTAGTAGATGCAATAGATTGTGAATATCTTGAGGAAAAATTTCTTTAATATTTTGGCGAATTTTCTCAGCTGTAAAATATTCTTCTAACTTTTCCTGGCGTTGAGCTTCTGTTTGTAAAACCTCAACTAATTCGGTATTCCAAACTTCAACTTGTTCTGGCTCTCCTGCCATTATTGCCATTAACCAAGTTGTTTGGGCTTCTACATCTTGCCCTTGCAAGAGTAACATTAATCCTAAATACCAATAGTATGATTTAACATCAGGCTCTATGGTAATTGCTTCTTCATAAAGACTAGCAGCTTGGTTGTAATTTCCTGCTAGTAAATATTTTTCAGTACGCAGATGCCATTGGCTTGAGGAGGTTAAAGAGAGCATAGTTAAATTTCAAATATTAGGGAGATGTGAGAAAGTTGTCAGATAGATAATCTCAATTTCAGGAAATTGCAAAAATTGGGCAATGTTTAAAAACATTACCCAATTAAACAAAACTTTTGATGCGATGCTGCTCACACTTATGAGCAGCAAAACTCTTGTATTTTTTTACCTAGACAGAGAAACATAACCTGTCGAGTCACAAACTGAAGAAAATGTACTGATTGGATCTACAGACTGAGAAGGAGCTTTCGACTCACAAGCTATTGCTACTGTTAATGCCTCAGAAGTAGCACTATCTCCTAGTTGCGTACCTACTAATCCATAATAAGATTTAAGTGCAGCTTTACTAGCTATTCCTCTAAATTGTGCAACACTAGCGACACTACCACTGCCATTAGCAGTTTTGATATCATAAGTGTAATTATCAGATGGTGTTTTAATTCCTACTTGTAATTCAGAAAGGTCAGTGGCAAACCTTTGATATTCTAGGAAGAAGGCTTGTTGAGAACGGTTAGCTGTACCAGTGTAGTTTCTTGCTTCTGATTGCTTGGCTTTGTTAACTTGACCTAATAGTGAAGGCAGCGCGATCGCAGCTAATACACCGATAATAATTACTACAACCAGTAGTTCAATTAGTGTAAAACCTTCTTCGTTCTTATTCTTACGATTGCTGAGGTGATTTAGAAATTTGGCTTGTAATTCTGGCTTAAGCATGATGGGTCTCTCCGGTAAATTCGGGATGTAAAAGTGACTTGCTGAGTTCTAGATGTAACTTACCCACTCTCTAATGCTGACCTATCACCCCGGTAAAAAATCTTTCTAGCTTATGTTTATCTACGTAATTACCGAAACAATAAAAGATTGTATAATCCAAAATTATTGCACTCAAAAATGTCACAAACATAACTAAGCCCCTGATCAACACCAAGGGCTAAATTTGCAATTTCATTGTCAGAGTAACTTATTCAAATTCAGGTGGCCATAGTTCTAATACTGCCAGTTCCCAACCTGGTAGCAAGTCAGGTAATGCAAGTGTGTCGCCATTCTGCAATATTGCTTAACCGATAAACCGTAACTGTCAATTTATCAGGGTCAATCAGCATACCGACTACAGACCCAAGTTGCAAGAATAGCTGAATCTTTTCTTCAAGTGGTTTGATTCTGTCTGTTTTAGATTTAACCTTAACCATTAAGTCGGGAACCATCTCTACAAAGTTGCGTTTGGTCTTCTTCAATCGGTCAGCCTTTACAAAAGATACATCAGGCGATCGCTCCTATAATCAGAAAATAAAATCAGCCTTGTTAAGGAATTCCTGCTTGTTGAAAAATTTGTTGTGGTGTAATTTGCAATCCTTCAAGTAAGGAATCTTCTAAACTATCTACATCACTTTTTGTTTGAGGTGGTGCATCAGGATAAAAAATAGTCACTGTTTTAGATTTTGGATCTACAACCCAAACTCTCATTACGCCTGCATTGAGATAGTCTGTGGCTTTGGCGCTCATTTCTCCGAAGCTTTGATCAAAAGAGATAATTTTAATCACTAAGTCTGGAGGTATCGAACAAGCTTCGTCCTCAATGACATCACTCTTGAATCGAGAGTAGGAAACATAAAGTAAATCTGGCACTGGTACCCAATCTCGACCTTTACGTTTTGAAGTGACTGCCCACTCGATACCAACTTCACCGCGATTTTGCGCCCACGGTGTTACAAGTGTATAAATTGTGCCTATTAGCCTGGAATGAAATCTTTTTGGTGCCATTTTGGGTTTGAGCTGGCCATCGACTAATTCGTAGGTGATATCCCCGTCTGGTAGGGCAAGAAATTCTTGTAGCGTGATTTGAGATTTAACTTGAGTCATGGTCGCTTCGCTCCAATTTAAAATTAGCAACCTTATAACTAGAATTATGCATATTATTATGACTTGCAAGGATGATATGTATTAGGTCTTTTGAACATGGCAGTATTGGTCTTGAGAAAATGCAGTTAATTTTATACAGTAAACCTGGATGTCATTTGTGCGAAGGGTTGCAGGAAAAGCTAGAAAAAATTATTGAGATGGGAAGTTTTGAGTCTCTAGGGTTAGAAGTTAGAGATATTACGACTCGTGAAGATTGGTTTCAAATGTATCAGTATGAGGTGCCTGTAGTTTATTTATCGAACCGCCCTTCTCCTGTCGGAGACGCTACGCGAACGGGTGACGCTCCTAAGGTCGCTAACGCTACGCTAACACCAGTCCCCCAGACGCTCGATGACTCGCTAACGCTGCGCTATCGTGACGGAAACCGCCAAGACGGGGGCTGGACTCACCAAGGCACGGAGGACGCCAAGGAGGAGGTGAGGGAAATACTTTTGCCGCGTCCTTCTCCGCGTGCTAGCGTGCAACAGTTGGAGCAAATGCTATGTAAATATATCCAAGAATAAAAAAATAATGCAGAATAGGCGCAAGAGAAGCGTGTGACGAGGTTCACAAGATGAAATTGCGGGAATTACTAGCAGTAGTAGACAGTGTTGAGCAATTGCCTAACCAGTTGGCTTTGGCAGATACGGAAGTTAAGGGTTTGAAGACGAATTCCCATGCTTGTGGTGTGGGAGATTTATTTATTGGGATGCCAGGAACACGGGTAGATGGTGGAGAATTTTGGCAAAGTGCGATCGCATCCGGTGCTGTAGCGGCGATCGTTTCTCCTGATGCCATCCAAAAACATCCTCCCACATCTGAGGCTGTTGTGGTCAGCGCCAGTAACATGACTAAAGCTTGTGCCCAGATTGCATCTGCTTTTTACGATTATCCAGGGCGAAAACTCCAACTGGTGGGGGTAACTGGAACTAATGGCAAAACTACAACTACTCACTTAATTGAATTTCTGCTTAACAAAGCCAATCAATCTACAGCTTTGATGGGAACTCTTTATACTCGTTGGGCTGGTTTTGAACAAACTGCTATTCACACTACGCCGTTTGCTGTGGAACTACAACAGCAACTAGCGGAGGCTGTGAGTGCTGGTTGTGAGTTTGGGGTGATGGAAGTCAGTTCTCATGCTTTGGCACAGGGCCGAATTTTCGGATGTGAGTTTGAGGTGGGGGTGTTTAGCAATCTCACCCAAGACCATTTGGATTATCACCACAACATGGAAGATTATTTTCATGCCAAAGCGCTGTTGTTTAGTCCTGACTATCTTAAAGGACGGGCAATCATTAATGCTGATGACTCTTACGGCAAGCGATTGATTGCATCTTTAGATTCAGAACGGGTTTGGAGTTACAGCGTCAATGATGCCAGTGCTGATTTATGGATGAGTGACTTGAATTATCAACCTCATGGTGTCAGCGGTAAATTGCATACACCAAAAGGTGATGTAGCTTTTCGCTCACCCCTGGTAGGGCAGTATAATCTAGAAAATCTCTTAGCGGCGGTAGGAGCAGTTTTACACTTAGGGCTAGATTTGCAGTTAGTAGCATCTGTGATACCTGAGTTTCCGGGAGTTCCCGGACGCATGGAACGGGTACAAATTAGTTCTGAGCAAAATATCAGCGTGATTGTAGATTATGCTCATACCCCGGATAGTTTGGAGAACTTGCTCAAAGCTGCACGTCCGTTTATTCCTGGTAGGATGATCTGCGTGTTTGGGTGTGGTGGCGATCGCGATCGCACCAAACGCCCGAAAATGGGTAAAATCGCCGCCGAATTAGCTGATGTAGCAGTTGTCACATCAGATAATCCCCGCACAGAAAACCCAGAACGAATTTTAGAGGACATTTTAGCAGGAATACCCACAACAATACAGCCGATTGTGATCGGCGATCGCGCTACCGCCATTCGTACCGCCATCCTCCAAGCACAACCCGGTGATGGCGTATTACTTGCCGGCAAAGGTCACGAAGACTACCAAATTCTTGGTACCGAAAAAATCCACTTCGACGACCGAGAACATGCGCGTGATGCCCTACAGGCTAAGGGTTAGGAGTGAGGGGGTAACAATTCAAAATTCAAAAATGAGGGGGACGCGGGGACGCGGGGACGCGGAGAATAAACAATGACAAATGACTATTCCCAATTCCCCATTCCCAATTCCCCATGTGTATTTACATGGATATTTTGGAAAAAATACACACATACAGGTGAAAATCTAAATCAGCACCTTTCTTGCTTCATCCTTCTCTATGTTCCTTATTTTGCTGGAATCATGAATTTTACTCTGGCTAAGGATCTGTCAATTTATCAGTTGGCTTTGGGAGTGCAAGCGCCTCCTCAACCACTGTCTGTCAGTCTTCCTACTCTGCTATCGCTGCTGAGAGTTCATATTGATTTACTCATTGAACAGCAGATTGCAGCAACTTTGTGGGTGAAGCTACCACCAGAAAAAATTTGGCAATCAGAACTAACACGCTATAAACTCTCAGTTGGTGTGTCTAGCCTGATTTATAGTTGTCAAGTTGAAGAAACTCAGAAAGAGGAAGATAAGGAAGCGGTAGAGGATCAACAAGCAAGGGAAGAAAATACTTCCTCATCTGCTTTATCCCCTTCATCTCTTCCTTATGTCCACATTCTTTTACCACAACAAAGTCAATTACAGCGGGAATACTTTTTGATGGTGTTGTCGCCACAATTTAGCAGTTTAATTTTAGCTCATCGGCCGTCGAAAAAAAATAAAAACCAACCCGTTGAAGAGGGAAATAATCAAACCCAAAAATTGCTGATGCTTACGACCGTTGATGGCAGAATAATTCAGCAAGTACTAAATGGTATGCAACAAGCAACTGTACCAGCGGCATCCCCAATCGTACCTGCTGATTTTATTTGCCCTAGTGCGCCAGAACCAGCATTAATAACTCAATTGTTAGCAAAACAACTCCAGCGACAAGACGAAATTAATCGTCAAATCATGACCGCACGGATTACTAAATTGGAGCAAAAAAATCAAGACTTACAAAATAAAGAGCAAATCAAAGATGAGTACTTAAAAAATGTCTGTCAGGAACTGCGTACACCCATAACCCACATGAAGACAGCGCTCTCGTTGTTGAATTCTCCTAATCTTAAACCCCCACAGCGACAGCGTTATTTACAGATGCTAAATACTCAGTGCGATCGCCAAAATTCTTTGATTACGGGTTTATTGGATTTAGTACAGTTAGAGCGTAGTTTAGATGAGACAACCTTAGAGTCAGTACGTCTTTGCGATATTGTACCTGGAGTAGTCAGCACTTACCAACCTGTAGCTCAAGAAAAAGGAATTATGCTAGCCTACACTGTACCCACAGAACTTCCTGCCGTTCAGTGTATCAGTGGC
Source organism: Desmonostoc vinosum HA7617-LM4 (assembly GCA_019359515.1). Taxonomy (GTDB): domain Bacteria; phylum Cyanobacteriota; class Cyanobacteriia; order Cyanobacteriales; family Nostocaceae; genus Desmonostoc; species Desmonostoc vinosum. Next base: position 175,129 of record JAHHHC010000008.1, read on the forward strand.
GGACTGCGGCAAATTGTCATTAATTTATTGCACAACAGTATTAAATTTACCCCTAACGGTGGTCAAGTATGGGTGCGTGCCCGCGTTCATGGCGATTATGTTCAATTGGAATTTCGCGACACGGGCATAGGCATTGCCGAAAACGAAATTCCCAAAATTTTTGACCGCTTTTACCGAGTACGTACAGGTGTAACAGAAGATCATGGCGGTGCTGGCTTGGGATTAACCATAGTACAGCAGGTACTTTTACGTTGTGGTGGTTCTATTTTTGTTAAGAGTAAACTACATGAAGGCTCTAGTTTTACAGTGCAATTGCCAAGTATTAAAGACACTCAAGGAGCGACAATGAATAATTCGTAATTCGTAATTCGTAATGACGCTCGTACCTCGCTACCGCTGACGCTCGAGGACTCGCTACCGCTTCGCTAACGCTAACGCTAACGTAATTCGTAATTAAGAGGATGTTTTAAAAGTTTTGGGTGAATATAATTCGCTACTACACAAGCGAAGTCCACCTCCGTAGAAAACACGGAGGTGGGTTTTGTCTGTATAGTCGCGATTTCTAATCGCCGGGGTTAGTATTAATTTAGACTTTTCAAACAACCTCTAAGAACGCAACACAACCATTGTGGAGGTTGTTCTAAGTTGATATGGCTTGATCGTGAAAGCTTACTGAGGGATAACCGCTCCCATGCTCCCATTGAAGTAAGTCCTGTAAATGTCTAGACTTTTTTAGGGTTTATATAGCAGTTTTCCAAACACACAGAACTTCTGCTGCTGCGGTACGCACCTTTGCTGAAGTATCATTCAGTCGAGCAAGAAGCTGGTGAAATAAATTGGTCATCCCATTGTTGATACGTTTTTGAAGACTCATTTGTATATATCTGGCATTATGAGCGATCGCCGGCTTCAAAGCTAAGATTGTGGCAATTCGGACATTTTCGTCTGGGTCGTTGAGTAGCTGCTGCTCTAAATTTATACCCCAGTACAGAGGATTGAAGTATGACGGATTGACGGATGTATTGGCAGTTTCGACGGCAAAAATGCGGAGTTGAGGGTCGGTTGAATTGGCAAGTGCATCGAGAATGGGGCGGCTTTGTTCTCCAAGCTGGAGCAGCAATTTTTTAGATCTGCCTTTGCTGATTCGTTCAGGATCAGAGATCGCTTCCACACAACAAGCAATTTCTGCGGTGGTTGGCTCAGAAGCTTTGAACAAACTTTTGAGTTGTTCGGCTGCATACGTAGCGTATGACTTCGGCCAATAAGTACCCATCGCACCCTCTTCGAGATATTCTTCCTCGCTATCCAGTGCAGTCTTGAGGTCGTAACGGATGTCAGAAAGCCTTTGATCAGGATTCATAGTCATCTCCCTGGTTTTACTCGCTTAGGATTCGTGTAAAAATAAGTTGAACAATTTAATATTTGTAGTGCGGGCATCTTGCCCGCGCGAGCAAGATGCTCGCACTACTTATTTTTACTTGATGCCTTAGCGATTCTCTAACGTGGGTAATGTGAAAAGTGGATAACAAAACAGCTCGTTTGTCGTTGTCGCTGCCTCAATAGCCAGTTCGGCATCAAATAACTTTCGCTCTAGGATTTTGTACCATAATGCTTGTCCACCCTGGGCTTCAGTTGGAATGACATAACTTTCTGGTCGCTCGTCTGTGAAGATATAAATGACATCCGACTCTGACCAGTCTCCAGTCTGAAAGCAGACCCGGATAATTCGCTCCCATTGAATCGTCTCTTGCCAAGCGATACCGTTTGGTGGATTCACTTGCAACGCGATCGCACTGTCATCAAAGCCAACAGCATACCATTCACATAAAGAGGACATTTTGCGATTCCTTTTTTAATTACGAATTATGAATTACGAATTACGAATTATTGAGTAATCAGTTCTTGACGAGCCATAGCAGCCACCGCCACAACCACCCCAGTATTCCCAAGATTGTGATCTCCTTTGGTATTTCTTCTGCTCTTTGCCCCGCCCCTACAACATGGTGAAGATGCAGTTCTGTAGCAATGCCTGCTGGCACATGAGCCGTGATCGGTAACGGGGAGTGTTCTCCAAGCAGCAAGCTATCAATGAGAAACATCACCAATCTTTCATCGTAGCGATCGTCAATTCCAGAATACTGGCTGGTATCGCGATTGACGAAGGCATCGCCTACTACGTATATTGTGTCATCTCTGATGAAACTGAGTCGATAAATACAATATCCTGTCCAACTTCGATGCATGTAAAGGGTATCCCCCTCAACGAAGATAAACCACTTATCTTCCATACGCTCTGGAATCAAGCCACGGCAGATAAGTTCATACTCCTGCTCTGTAAATTCTCGTTGTAGGGAAAGCGCAGAGCGTTGAGCAGGCATAGGCTGAAGGTTAGACCAGGACTGACGTGTGGCTGACATTTCGTTGTGCTTCAATTCAAGAACAGCTAACTTGTCAAGAATAGCCAACGACACAAGTCAGCGATGGTAGATAACTCCAAACTACCACTAGTCGTTTTGTTGATACAGAGTGAGGTGGCGATCGCCTGTGGTTTTACTCACCAAAATCTGTACCTTCATTTCAAAGCAATAATCTGTCAGTAGACTTCTTGCAAAAGTCCATCCCCATTACAAAATTTAATTACGAATTACGTTAGCGTTAGCGAGTCCTCAAGCGTCAGCGGTAGCGAGTCCTCGAGCGTCATTACGAATTACTTAATTGTTAACTTCTAAAGGTAGGAAAATAGTTAATACCTCACCATTGTGTGGACGTTGACGTACAATCAACTTCCCACCGATCGCTTGAAATAGATGCTTGGTTGCAGAGATATTTAAACTAATCGTACCTGTTTCTGGTTGGAACATCAGTAATTGACCAAGGGCTTTGCGAATTGGTGTTGCAGATGTGGACGTTTTGCTTGTGTCTTTGCAGTGAGGCTGGGGCGATAACTGTAACTTGAGTTGATCGCCTGCTGGGATAACCTGGACTTGAATGTGGCTACCAGAGGGTAAACTGCGGGTAAAATTCTCCATCAAACCCGTTAATACCCGATCTAGCATAGTGGGGTTGCTCACTACCGTGGGCAGTTGTTGAGGTAAAACAACATCCAGCGTCAGGTTCCGCCGCTGTGCTGCTTGCTGCCAACGAGGAATGCTTTGTTGCAACACTTGATCTAAAGACATCGGTGTGAGTTGAGTTTTTGAAGATTTAACAGCAGCGCTAGTTTCCAGTTCCGCCGCTTTAAACAGCAACTCCATGCGATCAATTTGCTCGGTACACTCGTGATCGATAATTTCTAAACGACTAATCACATTTGCAGGCAAATCTCTTCGTTTCAGGAGTAGGCGAGTCATAGTCCGAATCGTTGTTAGAGGAGTGCGAACTTCGTGAGCAAAAGCTTGGAGTAATTCTACATCGGGTACTGAGGATTGGGCTTCTCCTGTCGCAGACGCTTCACGTAGCTTGCTTCCCCGTAGGGGTACAACTTCGCTCAGCTCATGGAGAATTGGGGAACAAACAGAGTAACTAGCAGTAGTAGGTGATAGAACATAATTCTCTGCTCCCTGCTCCCTGTTTCCTTCCGCTCTACCTCTTCCTAGTCCCCAATCCCCAGTCCCTAGTCCCCAGTCCTCTGATACTTCCTCAAGGAGTAGTCGGCTAAACTGCATGACTATACGGTAATCTGGTGCTACTGGACAATAATTTTGTATTAATGTATCCAGTTCAGCAAAATATTCTGGGTTAGTTAGTATAACGCGTGCGCCAAGCGATCGCCATGCTTGCTGAACTACTTCCGGCTCAAAGGAAAATGAAAATACTTTTTTACCGTTCTTGTGTTCTGCTAAAACTAGCACTAATCTAAATTTATTTGTGAACACCAAGCAAAACTGTTCAGACGCCAGAGGATCGGCAGGTAGTAAAGGCAGTACCGACTCTTGGGGAATATCATCTGCTGTAGCGATCGCTGTTGGCATCTGAAAAGGCATCAGTGCCAACGGGTTAAATGGTTTGGCTGTAAAAGTTACTGTTTGTAAACTTTGAGTTAGTTCTGGCTGACTAAATAATGGTGCTGGTGCAGTTAAGACTAACCCCTGAGTTGTATCGGCTGAATCAGTTGCTAAAGTATTCAGTAGCAGATGCTCTGTAGCTGCCAGACTTACACGCCACTGTCGCTCTGCTTTGACAGGTAAACATTCAGTCACACTTGCTTGACTTTCAGCTAAAATTTCGCTCAAACTTGGCAATATCCATTCGTACACAGGTTTTTACCCCTTAATTGAAGAGCGACTAACAGCATTTAAGGTAGGCATTTTGCTACTAATACGAGGTTATAGTTATTTGTGTACTAGTGACAGGCGTAGAACCGAACATTTTAGGGGCAATTTCCCCTGATATCGGGGGAAGACGCGGGGACGCGGAGAAACTTTCATTTACACTCCTCGCGTTCTCTTAATTCCCAATTTCCAATTTCTACTAACCAGTTTCTCACATAAACCATCTACCGATAGATACATAGCTTACACCTGCGGTCGATGAAAGTTAAACAAATTTAGACGCAAATAGTAAAGAAGGAAAAGTATTTATTTTGTGCTTTCTTGATTGTTTTCTCTAAACAAAGGCGAAAAAAATGGTTGTGAGCGATCGTCAGCGAGCAGTTGGCTTATTTTCTCAACGTAGTGATGTAGAGTATGTACTCTCCGCGCTCAAAGATGCTAGTTTTCCGATGGATAGAGTTTCTGTAATTGCTAAGAATCGTGATGTTTCCTCACCAGAGTTCACTAATCCAGCCGATGAAAAAGCTGCTACTGGAGCCGTTACAGGTACTGTATTAGGAGGTATAACTGGTTTAATTGTGGGTTTAAGTACCTTAGCGATTCCTGGTGTAGGGCCGATACTATTCGCTGGTGAAATAGCCTCTACCCTGGCTACAACCGCTGCTGGTGCCGGTATTGGCGCAGCGGCTGGTGGGTTGTTGGGTGGGCTGACGGGTTTAGAAATGTCTGAAGAACAAGCCAGAGTTTACAATGAGGGATTATCCCGTGGTGATTATTTAGTAATTATCAAAGGTACCAATGAAGAAGTACGACGTGCTGAAACTATTTTGAGAAATCGGGATATTCAGCAGTTTAGTATTTTTGACTCACCCAATGCTGCTGAAATTAATCACAATAACCCTGCTAGGACAGCTGAAAATAACTCACCAGTAACTATTATTGATCGCCGCGATACCACTATTTAGACCAATAGGTTTTGATAAGTAGAAACATGCCATGGCGCGTCTCTACTTATCTGGCATTTTTATTGCTTAAAATCTTTCTACTCCTTCAAACTGCTTGACACTTAATGCATTTGCTGATTCACCACAAGTCCGTGGAGTAGGAAATATCTTTTCTGGGTTTGCCAAACCTTTGGGATTAAATACTTGCCGCACCCATTGCATAGTTTCTAAATCAGCAGGGCTAAACATATTTGGCATGTAGCACTTTTTATCGGCACCAATGCCGTGTTCACCAGAAATACTGCCACCGACTTTTACACAAAGTTTGAGAATTTCTCCACCAACTTCTTCGACTTTTTCTAATGCCCCAGGTACAGAATTGTCAAAAAGAATTAGGGGGTGAAGATTGCCATCGCCAGCATGAAAAACATTAGCGATCGCATAACCATATTTTTGACTGAGATTTTCAATTTCTTGCAGAACATAAGGTAATTGAGTCCGAGGAATAACACCATCTTGCACATAATAATCTGGACTCAAATGTCCCGCAGCTGCAAACGCAGCTTTGCGTCCTTTCCACAATTTCAATCTAGTTTCTGGATCACTAGCACTGGTGATATTACGCGCTCCATTTTCTTTACAAATTTTAGTAATACGTTGTTTATTGACGGCAACTTCTACTTCTAAGCCATCGATTTCTACTAATAAAATCGCAGTCGCATCGCGGGGATAACAATTAGTTGCAACAACATCTTCAACAGCATTAATGCTAATGTTATCCATCATTTCCATACCACCAGGAATAATCCCAGCGCTGATGATATCCGAAACACTCGCTCCAGCAGCTTCAATACTAGTAAAATCTGCCAACAGTACGCAAATTGATTCTGCGCTTCTGAGAATTCGCAAAGTAATTTCTGTCGCAATACCTAAAGTCCCTTCAGAACCTACGAAAATACCTGTTAAGTCATAACCCGGCATTTCCGGTATTTGTCCACCCAAATCAACAATTTCTCCTTCAGGTGTGACAATTTTCAATCCTAAAACGTGGTTAGTAGTAACACCATATTTCAGACAATGTACTCCACCAGAATTTTCGGCAATGTTGCCCCCAATAGAACAAATAATCTGACTAGAGGGGTCGGGTGCGTAGTAAAATCCAGCACCACTAACAGTTTGTGTTACCCAACTATTAATTACTCCTGGTTGGACTATAACACGCTGATTGTCCAAATCAACATTCAGGATTTGCCGCATCAAGGAAGTCACAATTAAAACAGAATCTTCTAATGGCAACGCACCGCCAGATAAGCCAGTACCAGAACCACGGGCGATGAAAGGGACAGAATATTGGTTGCATATTTTTACCACTTGGGCAACTTGTTCTGTAGTTCTAGGTAACACCACCACAGCTGGACGTTGGCGATAGCTAGTTAAACCATCACATTCGTAAGTAATTAATTCTTCACGACGTTGCACTACACCATTTTTGCCAAGTACAGCCTCGAATGCTTTAATTATTGGTTGCCAGTTGCGTTGTTTTTTATCTTGGGTAAGCATAGTTTTTTATAGTTAAGGTAGATGATCACAAATTTCTGAAATCCAGTACAAGTAAGGGATTAATTTTTGTTTGCGTCTGTCATAGTTTTGTTACAGGTATGGTTAATCATTGTGATTACTATTGTCGCATTATCTCGACTTTGCTACTATGCCATGACTAGGCGATCGCATCCTTTGATTTCCCACTCAATCAGACTCTCAAGTAATAAATAAATTTAAACTAATATAAAAATAACGCCCTCAAATACTGGATAAAATCATGGTTGAGCAACTTTTAATCAATGATGATGATTACTATGTACCAGATGCCAACCAGCTAGTCACCGAAGACGATACACCTGTGGACAATTTTGCATCTGAAAAACAACAACGTCTGTTAGTTGGTTCTCTTTACAGTTCTTTAAAAAACCAGATATTTTTAGCAGCAGCTAATGTTGGTGTTTATCATGCAGACGAACAGCCTGCAATTGTGCCTGATATTTTTCTCAGCTTAGATGTCCAAGCGCCTGAAAATTGGTGGGCAAAACAAAATCGTTGTTATATGGTTTGGCGGTTTGGCAAACCTCCAGAAGTTGTCATCGAAATTGTTTCTAATCAAGAAGGTGATGAACTAGGAAAAAAACTGCAAATTTATGAACACATGCGCGCTAGTTACTATATCGTATATGACCCAAATCAGCAATTAGGAGAAAAAGTACTGCGTGTCTATGAACTTAGGGGAAGACGCTACTTTGAAACTTCGGAAACTTGGTTAGAACAAGTTGGTTTGGGTATAACTCTGTGGCAAGGTGAATTTGAAGGCAGGCAAGATACTTGGTTGCGCTGGTGCTACCAAGATAATACTGTTTTGTCAACTGGAGATGAACGTGCCGAACAGGAACGCCAGCGTGCCGAACAGGCAGAACAACGTACCCAATTACTCGCACAAAGATTACGAGCTATGGGCATTGATCCCGATACTCTTTAATTACGAATTACGTTAGCGTAGCGGTAGCGAGTCCTCGATAGCGTTAGCGTAAAGCCTACGGCATAGCTTCGCTTAGAGCGACATAGGAGCGTCGCGTCATTACGAATTATTTAAAACACTTATCAAGACGCAAATAACTTTTTACCTTTGCGTCTTGGCGTGAGCAAAAAATTGTCATGCGCTAGGGCAACCGATAAACTCATTTATTCTTTGCCAAACTTGATTTAATAAATCAGAATTATCTGCATCAAACCACTCAATTTGTGGATATGCTCGAAACCAAGTACGCTGTCGCTTAGCAAATTGCCGTGTATGTAAAACGATTAATTCTTTTGCCTGATTTAAAGAAATATCCCCTGCTAAATATTGCTTGATTTCTTGATAACCCAAGGTATTTAATAAAGGCAAATCAGCACCATATTCTTGGTAAATATATTCCACCTCAGCAACTAAACCATTTGCTATCATTTGCTCAGTGCGCTTGTGAATAAGCTCGCCTAACTTGGCAACATCACAATCCAAGCCAATTTGCAAAATTGGGTAATTTGGTGGATTTTCCCCTTGCTGTTGAGAAATAGAATATCCCGTTACATAAAATACCTCCAACGCCCGCAAAGTCCGCACAGAATCGTGAGGATGAATTTTTTGTGTTGCAACGGGATCAACTTGTTGTAACATTGCGTAGAGTTGAATTTGATCTAAAGATTCGAGTTGCGATCGCAATTCCATCTGTGGTGCAACTCTAGGGATCTTCATGCCTTGAACAATCGAACGTATGTATAAACCAGTACCCCCAACTAAAAACAGAGGCGACACAGGAATAGATGCGATTAAGGCTTGTGCTTGCTCTTGGTAGTCTGCTACCGTCATCGTGTCTCTAGGATCGCAGATATCTATTAAATAGTGCGGTACTAATTTTTGTTCAGTTATGGTTGGTTTTGCTGTACCAATATTAAACTTGCGGTACACTTGACGGGAATCAGCACTCAAAATCACACAACCCAACCGCATCGCCAAAGCCAAAGCCAACCCCGATTTCCCCGTCGCCGTTGCCCCACAAATCACAATTAGTTTAATCATTGGTCATTTGTTTAGTTATTAATGGTTATTTCCCTACTCCCTAACGCCACTTGACGGCAGTTGCTCCACTTGGGGAGACCCCAAGACCGCAGTGGCTCCTCCCTACTCCTCCACTCCAACCCCCACATAAACCTCCCATAAAATTGCCCTACAGACGCCACCAAGGCTTTTGTGCTACAATTTTGGAGTGATTTGACTTTTATTTGCCTTTGGGCGATTTTAACCCCACGACGCAGCAGGAGAATTTTCATGACGAGCAGTTACAGTGCCGATCAGATTCAAGTTCTGGAAGGTCTGGAAGCCGTCCGCAAACGACCAGGGATGTACATCGGTTCCACTGGCCCTAGAGGACTCCACCATTTAGTTTACGAGGTGGTAGACAATTCTATTGATGAGGCTTTAGCAGGTTACTGCACTCACATAGAAGTAGATCTCAACGCCGATGGTTCTGTAACCGTAACAGATGATGGTCGGGGCATTCCCACCGATACTCACTCGCGCACGGGGAAATCGGCTTTGGAAACTGTCTTAACCGTATTGCACGCTGGTGGTAAGTTTGGCGGCGGCGGCTACAAAGTTTCTGGAGGATTACACGGGGTTGGTATTTCCGTAGTTAACGCCCTATCTGAGATTGTAGAAGTTACTGTTTGGCGAGATAAAAAAGTTCATACCCAGCGTTATGAGCGGGGTGTCCCAGTTACTGAACTACAAGCCAAGCCTGACAAAGAAGCCAGAACCGGAACTTCAGTCACCTTCAAGCCAGATGTGCAAATCTTCACGACTGGTACTGAGTTTGATTACATTACTTTATCAAGTCGTCTCCGAGAATTAGCATATTTAAATGCTGGAGTCAAAATTACTTTTACAGACCATCGTCTAGAAGTACTCAAAAGCGATACGCCCAAGGTAGAATCCTATGAATACAAGGGTGGTATTCGCGAATATATTGCCTACATGAACCGCGAAAAGCAACCGCTGCATGAGGAAATTATTTATGTCCAAGGAGAACGCAACAACGTTCAAATAGAGGTATCTTTACAATGGTGTACTGACGCTTACACAGATAATGTGTTGGGCTTTGCCAATAATATTCGTACCGTTGATGGTGGAACGCACCTAGAAGGTTTGAAAGCGGTTCTGACTCGAACATTAAATGCGATCGCCCGCAAACGCAATAAAATCAAAGACAATGAACCCAACCTCAGCGGTGAACACGTCCGCGAAGGTTTGACAGCCGTTATTTCCGTCAAAGTCCCCGACCCAGAATTTGAAGGACAAACCAAGACTAAACTCGGTAACACTGAAGTTAGAGGGATTGTCGATTCTCTAGTGGGAGAAGTGCTTACCGAATACCTAGAATTTCACCCCGGCATTGCTGATTCTATTTTAGATAAAGCCATCCAAGCTTTCAAAGCCGCAGAAGCAGCTCGTCATGCACGAGAGTTAGTGCGGCGAAAATCAGTACTGGAATCTTCGCCATTACCTGGTAAATTGGCTGATTGTAGTTCTCGTGACCCCAGCGAATCAGAAATCTATATTGTAGAAGGCGACTCCGCAGGTGGGAGTGCCAAACAAGGACGCGATCGCCGCACTCAAGCTATTTTGCCCCTACGTGGTAAAATCCTTAACATTGAAAAAACCGACGACGCCAAAATCTACAAAAATAACGAGGTGCAAGCCTTAATTACAGCACTTGGTTTGGGTGTTAAGGGTGAAGAATTTGATGCTTCCCAACTCCGCTATCACCGCATAGTCATCATGACCGACGCCGATGTCGATGGGGCACACATTCGCACACTGCTGTTAACATTCTTTTATCGCTATCAGCGATCGCTCATCGAACAAGGCTTTATATATATTGCTTGTCCCCCACTATACAAATTAGAACGAGGACGTAGTGAACCAAAATATTGCTATGATGACCGCGAATTGCAACAAGAAATAGCCAAGTTTCCCAGCAACGCCAACTACAACATCCAGCGCTTCAAAGGCTTGGGTGAAATGATGCCTGTACAACTCTGGGAAACCACAATGGATCCAGCAAGGCGCACCCTCAAGCAAGTAGAAATTGAAGATGCCGCAGAAGCCGATCGCATTTTTACCATTTTAATGGGCGATCGTGTCGCACCTAGACGCGAATTTATCGAAACCTACGGTTCTAAACTCAACTTCACCGATTTAGACATTTAATATCAATACCTGATGAATTATGAGGTTGATAATAGGTAATGAGTAATTAGGTAAAAACCTTTTATCCATTACCTTTTTTGTCTTTCATACATCCCCGTACATAGCAAACTTCTTGCCTACCACGTCATACCTGGTCGAATTACCTCCAAACAATTGACATCTGGACAAGTCAAAACTCTTGAAGGTAGTTCCGCCAAAATAACGGTTGATAGCGCCGCAAATGCAATTACACTTAACAATGCTAGGGTAACTCAGCCTGATATCCCAGCCAGCAATGACCAGGTGATTCTGCCACCCAATTTTGCCGCCAGTCTCAACGCTACCCCAAAATAAACAAGCAGGGGAGTAAGGGAGAAAAATCACCCACCTTTCCCTGACACCCTTTGCACAAATATAGCTATATAAGCATTCATATAATTTGCATATTGTCAAGCTTTTAAACAATTAATTATTCAACCTAATTTTAGTTTCATCAATCTTGCCCACCAGTGATAAATGTATTTGTTATGCTTGGAGAGCAAAGCTCAATGTCATCTACCAAATGGCACTTAAGTGTGTATGCCTAGAATTTTTCACTTTCCTAAAAAAATAAAAAATACTGAAATACTAAGTACTAGTTTTTACAAAATCACGCGTAAAAACTTCAGGGTAAGTTTATAAACCAAGCCTCTAAATTATTTGTATTTAAAGTTGTGACTTTAATACTTATAGCTACAAAGCGGCTAAAAACTTGCTAATATCTTCATGTAATGCTGCATTAACGCTGATGATGTTGTATGTATCAAATGTACTTTTTTTCAGTAGGATAACATCAATAATCTCTACTGCCCAATTCTTTTTGTATTGATTAAAATATCGTTGTATACAATAAAAACAGTTTGTCAAGTTTCATAGGGTTGAAATCTCAACAGTGCGCTAATGTGTGAATAAGACTGGACTAGTTAAATCTCAACTGCTCTTTATTCAGACCGATGCTGCCATAGCCTCAGCTCCCTAGTTAAGGTGACTGGCACAGCAAAAGTTGACTGTCAACCATAGCAACTACCAACGCTTTTGTTGTATCTAAACAACGCTAAAGCAACGTTTTGCCCTATGGGCTGAATAATTTATGAAGGAAATGTAAAAATAAATGGATTAATAGTTCTTAGCTGAATTAACATAAAGTGCATGGGGTCTAGGTAATAAATGTTTTTTATAATACCTAAAATCATGCAAGTGCAGTTCTACCTTTTAATTTAATGACAACGCTGCCACAATTAGGGAAAGTTTGAGAAAAATTTAAGGGTACAACTACCGTTGCTAATGTCTTTTTGGTACAAGTGGCTTTAACCTACTTAATGACTTCATGATTAACACACCAAAAGAGTGCAATTTCTGTGAAACAGGCTACAATCGGAACAGTCTTTACAGGAAAATCTACTAGTACTCTTAATCTGTTTGTATGAAGTAATAATTTTTTCGATGTAAGACGAGTCTTTTTTGAGACCAATCAGCTAAAATTTGTGTGCAATAAACACATGAAGCCTTTACTAAAGTGAGCGAGTAACCTTAAGTGGTGGCTTACACTAAAGTAAGAAATACCTCATTCAAGAGGTACAAAACTTCCGAGAATATAATTAGCAAAAAAGCTAAAAACTTTGTTTTCGGTTGGTAATTAGCTCGCATATAAGAGCAGTAAACACATCTTGAGTAATTGATTCTGCAAGGAGCATGAGGAACGCGGCATGAACCAGGCTAACAACGTACTCGAAAGCATATATCAGCCTGACCTAGAAATGATAAATCAGCCTGAGCTCGAGTTGGAAGAACTCTTAATCGGAGATGAAGAGGACTTGCTGATTAGCGATGAAGGTGAAATTGATGAGTTTTTAGAGCCTCAGTCTGATGAGGACGACGCAAAGTCTGGAAAAGCCGCTAAATCGCGTCGTCGGACACAAAGCAAGAAAAAGCATTACACTGAAGACTCGATTCGGCTTTACTTACAAGAAATTGGTAGAATTCGGCTGTTGCGGGCAGACGAAGAAATTGAATTAGCGCGAAAAATCGCTGATTTACTTGAATTAGAAAGGGTGCGTGAAAGACTTTATGAGCAGTTAGAACGCGATCCTCAAGACAGTGAATGGGCGGAAGCGGTGCAGCTGCCTTTACCAGCTTTTCGTTATCGTCTGCATGTAGGTCGCAGGGCGAAAGATAAGATGGTGCAGTCCAACCTGCGACTTGTGGTTTCAATTGCTAAGAAGTACATGAATCGCGGCTTGTCCTTCCAAGACTTAATTCAAGAAGGCAGTTTAGGTTTGATTCGTGCTGCTGAAAAATTTGACCACGAAAAAGGTTATAAATTCTCTACATACGCTACATGGTGGATTCGTCAAGCAATTACACGAGCGATCGCTGATCAATCCCGCACCATCCGCCTACCAGTTCACCTCTACGAAACTATCTCGCGGATCAAGAAAACTACCAAGTTGCTGTCTCAAGAAATGGGGCGCAAACCTACCGAAGAAGAAATCGCTACTCGCATGGAAATGACCATCGAGAAATTGCGGTTCATTGCTAAATCCGCCCAGTTACCTATTTCATTAGAAACGCCTATTGGGAAAGAAGAAGACTCGCGCTTAGGCGATTTTATTGAGTCCGATGGCGAAACCCCAGAAGATCAAGTTTCTAAAAACCTGCTGCGTGAAGACCTAGAAAAAGTTCTCGACAGTCTCAGCCCCCGCGAACGCGATGTACTCCGACTCCGCTACGGCTTAGATGACGGTCGCATGAAGACCTTAGAGGAAATAGGACAAATTTTCAACGTCACCCGCGAACGGATTCGGCAAATTGAGGCGAAAGCACTCCGCAAGTTACGCCACCCAAATCGTAACAGCGTCCTCAAGGAATATATTCGGTAATCATTAATTTTAGTTGGTGGGGATATGCTCATGTCATGTTCTCACCAATTATTATTTTTACCGAATCGTTAAGATTAGGAGTTTGATGTGTCTGCTACTACAACTACCCCAAGTGTCAGTCAAAAAAAGCTTCACTGCTCTTTCTGCCGTAAAAGTAGCGAGGAAGTCAAATATTTAGTTGCTGGGCCAAACAATATACATATTTGTGAAGAGTGTGTTGACAAAGCCCGCAAAATTATAGAAGAAGCACAGCAAACGGTAAAAACTGAAAATTAAAAATTAATGCAAAGCAACCTTAAGTAAAAAACCTGGTAGTAGATAGTCACTCCAGGTTTTTCTGTTTATGGGTCATTTTGTATCCTAATGCTTATAAAATGCCCCAAAAATGTAGGAAGCCTTCACCAGAAAACAATTCAATCAAAGCTGCTGCTAAAAAGCCAATCATTGCTAGGCGACCGTTCCATATCTCTGCTTGGGGGGTAAAGCCCCAACGCCAAGCGTTACGATCCTCAACTACAGGTGTAGTTACTCTTGCAGTGGTTGCGTTTGTCATGGTTCGCACTCCCAAAAATGTTTGCTAAGTTTTATTGTCTTATGTAAATTAAATATAACAATTTTTTCATAAATGCAACAAGTTATTTGTAATTTTATTAACGGAGCTTGACTTAAAAATAAATAACTGATAAAAGCCAATATAAAACATCTACCCTGAGATAGACCTAGTGGATTGGGGACTGGGTAAGAGTGCCCCATTACAAAACTGAATTACGAATTACGAATTACTTAATGAGAGTTTATATCAATTATTTTAGCATAAAGAGAATTTCCATCTCTTTTGTTGTTGAGATAAACCCAAGCTTTTTATAGAGATATTGCCCATCTTCGGTGGCGTGAAGCCATAGGCGTCTGACCTCAGTTGTTTTGACAAAACTTAGAATTTCTTTTAATAGTGCTGTAGCAATTCCCTGTCTTCGCCATGCTGGAATTGTGTAGACATTCATTAAATAAGCTTCTAAACCTAAAAAATTGCCGTTGTAAGGGGGTCGTGTGAAAAATACTAAACCGCCAGTGGCAACAACTTGTTTATTTACCTCAGCTATCCAAGCAAGAAAATCATCCGATGGTATTTTTTGGGCCAAATAACTGCGGATTGCTGCTGCTAATGCTATGGTATCAGTCTCGTCTTTGATGTCCTCAACTTCACTGAGAAGTTCAAGGCGCAGTTGCACAAGCACCTCTAAGTCTTGGATTGTGGCTGGTCGCAAGTTGAACATTAACTTGATTGCGATCGCACATCAGCGACAGTGATAATTTTTTCATCACGGTTGAGTTGGATGATGCTTTCTCCCTTACCATCTCTGCCTAAAATCGGCACTGTTTCCACAAATAAGCGGACTACCCGCTCTTTATTAGTTACAAGAGCTACCTCACCATTCGCCATGACCATAGCTGCGAGGTTGTCGGTTTTGCTAACAAATTTGAGCGCTTGAATGCCGAAATTATCGCGGCTAGCTGGTTTTAACTGACTCACTGGCAAACGCTTGGCATATCCTTCTTCAGTCACTAGCAATAAATTATCTCCTGCACTCACAGCTAAACAGCCAACCATTTGCTGCTGTTTACCTAGTCTTAATGCTTGCAGTCCCATCGCAGTTCGCCCCATCACTGGCAATTCTTGGTCATTGACCGCAAACCTCAATAAGCGTCCACCGGAACTCGCTAAAATTAGGTGTTCTTTGGCAGTAGCAAACTGAGTAAATAACAATTCATCATCATCTTTGAGCTTCAAAATTGTGATACCGCGACGACTCAAGCCAGCAAATTCCTCCAAAGCCAAGCGCTTAATTCTTCCCTGCCTTGTCAAGAGAATCATTTGAGTAGTTTCTAAATCCTCTGGCAGTAAAAAGCGTCTAATCACAGCTTCTTGAGCGCCTTGAGCAGTATTACTAAGCATCGTTATCAGTGGTGTTCCTCGTGGCGAACGTCCAGTAGTTGGGGGAATATCGCCTACCTGAATTGGATAGACTTTACCACCACTGGTTAGTACGAACAGCTCCTTATCTGTGGCAGTTGACTCGCTCTGGATGATGAAGTCATGATCGTGTAAACCGTTTTCTGCTTTCGGTTTTTTCCCTGAAGCCTGAAGACGGCGCACATACCCACGCTGAGTAAATTCTAATACTACCTCTTCTGGTGGCTGTTCTGATTTTGGATCTGGAGTTGGAGACTTGGAGCGTTCCTCTTTTTCTGATCCTCTGCTTTTTTGCTCCTCTATCTTCTGCTCCTCGATAATTTTTGTCCGCCGTGAATCGCTGTATTTGCGCTTGAGCGATCGCAAATCTTTTTTCAGCCCCTTGAGTAATTCCCGGCGATCGCTGAGTAATCGCCGCAACAAATCGATTTGCTCGGTGAGTTGGGCAAACTCCTGCTGTAAGTTTTGTTGTTCTAAACTTGTCAGCCGGCGTAACGGCATAGACAGAATCGCATCCGCTTGGACTTCATTCAAATCAAGTCGGCTACAAAGAGTAATTTTTGCCGTACTCCCATCGGGAGAATGCCGCAAAATTTCAATTACCTCGTCTAAATGGGATAAAGCCTTCAGCAAACCTTCTACTATCTGCAACCGACTTTCCGCCTTGCCCAATTCATAACTGTAGCGACGATTGAGCGTCTGTTCTCGGAAATTTAAAAACTCTTGCAGCAATTGACGTAAGCTTAATTGGCGAGGTTGTCCATCCACCAAACACAACAAAATTGCCCCAAAGGTTGTTTGTAAGGCAGTTAAATGATATAAATGCCCAAGAATTTCTTGCGGATTGGTATCGCGTTTGAGTTCAATTACTACCCGCATCCCGTCGCGATCGCTTTCATCCCGAATATCAGAAATTCCTTGTAAGCGACCTTGATTGACTAAATCTGCTACTTTCTCAATCCAACCCGCTTTATTAACTTGATAAGGCAACTCTGTAACAATAATTGCTGTCCGCCGCTTACTCCCCCTCACAGGTGCAATCTCTTCGAGTTGGGCGACTCCCCGCAGCAAAATTCCGCCTTTACCTGTGGTGTAAGCCTCTCGTATTCCTGAGTCACCCACAATCTCACCACCAGTAGGAAAATCTGGCCCGGAAATTAACCCGAATAACTTTTCATCTGGTAAATCTGGCTGATCAATTAAAGCAATCAACCCATCAACTACTTCCCCTAAGTTGTGTGGGGGAATATTTGTCGCCATCCCCACCGCGATTCCAGTGCAGCCATTGAGCAGCAGGAACGGTAATTGAGCAGGTAGCACTGTTGGTTCTTGCTGAGAATTATCGAAGTTACCCGCAAATTCCACAGTTTCATCACCAATTTCCGTCAGCATTCCCTCGTGGCTGATGGCTGCAAGACGCGTTTCTGTGTAGCGCATCGCCGCTGGTGGATCATTATCAACGCTGCCAAAGTTACCATGTCCGGCAAGCAAAGGATAGCGGCTAGAAAATTCTTGCACCAGCCTCACCAAAGCATCATAAACTGCTTGATCACCGTGCGGATGATACTTACCGAGTACATCTCCCACCACACGGGCGCACTTACGATAAGGTCTATCTGGTGTTAAACCGAGTTCATGCATTGCGTATAAAATACGACGATGAACTGGTTTTAAGCCATCGCGCACGTCTGGTAATGCTCGCCCGACAATTACGCTCATGGCATATTCCAAGTACGACCGTTGCATCTCTGTATGCAAGGCTGTTGTAATTACCTGTCCCGTCGAGAGAAGGTTTAACTGTTTTGCCATGAGTTTTTTCCCTGAATTTCAATTACACAAAAACCGCCGAAAGTGGACACTGTAGCAAACACAGCATAACGGATGAAATGGGATTACTAACAAAATCTTGTTAGTCGCTAGCTAAGGAGCAGTAGTATTATCCTTGATGACGGGGATGCACATTGACGACTAAAAAGGAGGCAGCTAGCTTTTGTAATCTGATGGTAATCTGCTCTTACTTGAGTTTGCATACACTTCAGTAGCTAGTAGGATACTTCCCATGGTTATGTTTTCTAATTTTGACCTTTGGGGAAAGTCTAAGAGTTGGTTTTTTCTACTCAGAACTTTCCCAGATGAATTTTAAATTCTTTAAATTCATTGAATCCCCCTCACCCTTATATGTAAAATTCTCATGAAAACAGTTTTGATTGTCGAAGATGATCTGATTAATGCGCGGGTTTTTTCCAAGATTTTGTCCAAGCGCGGTGGTTTGGATGTGAAACACACTGAAAATGTCGAAGAAGTGATAGAAATCGCCCAATCAGGTGAAGCAGACCTCATTTTAATGGATGTTTCTCTTTCTAGAAGTGTTTATCAAGGTAAATCTGTTGATGGCATCAAAATTACACAAATGTTGAAATCTGATCCAAAAACAGCAAACTTACCTGTGATTTTGGTGACAGCACATGCTATGGAAGGCGATCGCGAGAACTTTCTCAAGCAAAGCGGTGCTGATGGCTACATTTCTAAACCAGTTGTTGACCACCAACAGTTTGTTGACCAGATTCTGGCACTTCTACCCACAAACGACCATTGACAAAGCAGGCAGTGCATAACTTTGATCGCTCAAGTTATGACAACTGCCATCAACTGCATTAGCATTGACGATTACTCAACCGTTCGAGCAGAAAGCTATGGCGCTTGTGAACTCTAACTTTTCTCTGGCTGCTAACGATACTGGTTATACCAATTCTCCAAAAAGGTTGTCTTGCGGTATCTAGATTTCTAAATTGCGAATTGGTGTTACTTCCACCTCTTGGTACTAATTCCTGTGTTACCAGTATATATGTACTATAAAAGTGGTGTTTTCGGCAAGTAGCAAGAGTAGAGTTATGAGAGTGCTGTGAGCATAGCAGTGTGTTGAGTAAAATTTTACTCTTACTGAGTGGGCTGTTGACTCGGAGCTGATGAGTTCTGTGGTTGCTGTAAAGCCGCTTGAATACGAGGTAATTCGAGGAATTTTTTCGTATCAGATAGTAAGCGATCGCCCCAGAGATTTTGTTTGAGAAAATCTAAACTAGCATAGCGTTGATCGATGCGGAGTGCGGCTTCTCCCATTGCCAAACCTTGTTTTTGATCGCCTTTTGTATACAGTGCTACTCCCAAAGCCAATAAAGGCTCTGCGGCTTGTTTCTCAAGAGTGAGCGCAGTTTGCCATTGCTTAATTGCTCCGGCGACATCACCCTGTTCATAGTTAATTAAGCCAATGTTATTAATTGCCGGCCAGAATTTTTTATTTTGAGAAACAGCCTGATTGTATTGTGCGATCGCCTCTGGTAATTTACCGAGAACAAAGTAAGCATTTCCGACATCAAACAATGCCTCTGGGTCGTTGGGTTTTAACTTTAAACCCTCTTGATAGTTGGCAATAGCTGCTTGATAATTTTTTTGTTGAAAATTAACTGAACCCAAAGCAAACAGAATATCAGCATTTTTGGGATTTAGGGATTGTGCTTGTTTTAAAGAAGCGATCGCAGCATCATACTCTTTAGTTTGCAATTGCAATCCACCTAACAGCAGCCACACCTTATCAATTTTCGGGGCCAGTTGAGTAGCTAACCGCGCTCGTGGTATAGCTAACTCCACCTGCTGAAACTGAGCTAATTGAGCTGCTTCTTGCGCCAAACTCAATCCTTGCTTTTCTAACTTCGCTGCATCAAGTTGCAGAGTATGAGGAATTAATGCCTGTGCGTGCGCTGCTTGTGGCGTACTCCACAAACTACAGACAACTAGAAGAGAAATTAAACTAATATGTTTAGGCACACTACCGCCTCTTAACCACAAATTAAATAATCTTTCAGATAGCTTAAACGATCTTTCCTGGAGACGAAAAGCAAATTTCATGTGTAAGTCCTCATTGTTCTTCTTATCCACCCCTATACCCAGCCGTAATTGTGAAAAATCAGGGGAGCAGGGAGCAGGCGAGAAAAACCACCCACCCTTTCCTGCCTCTGAGCAAAGCTGATGACTGCTTTATGTTAATTCCTAACACATGAAGCTGAGAAATTTAAGCCCACAGAGTTTCCCACTCCCGATGTCATTAACGCTTCGCGGAAGTCCCCATCTTCAAGGTACTCATTCGATGGGGATGGATGACGAATACCCAATTTTTTCGGGTACTAGTTAATGTCTTGACCGTAGTTCACAGTCCTAGAGTCCGACCAGGAAATCCTGCTGTATCAAAATAGCGAGTTTCCCCCACTGTTTGATATTTGAGGATAGTTTTGATACCGTTAGCAGCAGGTTGAGACTCTAAAGTTTGAGCTTGAGACTTCAGATTATCAGCTCCACCAACTAAAGCTTCACTCAATACCCGCCCAACTAACTTACCTTGTGCAGTTAACTTTAATTTCAGCACCTGTGCCAAAGTCGGCATGACATCTGCATTGCTCACCGCGGCTTGGTCTTGATACCCCTGCTTGAAATCAGGGCCGATCGCAGCCATTGTATTATATGTATCAGCACGACTAAAACTACCGTGGATTCCTTGACCTTGTTGCAATCCCGTATCTGCCACTTCTATCCCACATGCCGTAGGATTACCGCAACCTGTATCAAAGGAGCGGAAGTTAACCACAATTGAAGGTATTGGCGTTCGCGCAGTTCCCCTAAGCTTAATTGCACTCAATGGTAAAGTCCCAGGAATCGCACCCAAATTATCATCTACAAACAAGCCGCTGACATAATCTTGCTTGAGCAACAAATTAACAATCTTTTGAGTACCAGCTTTGTTTTTAGTCTTATTCAGCAAGTAGAGCAAATCAGATCCACCATTAGCAGCGACAATTACATCAGGCTTTCTGGGGTCTTTACCGATAACACCGTTTCTAGAAAAATGCCCCTGAGTTGGATTAACAGGGGCATTTTGGTTATCTGGGTCAAATAAAGACAATTGCAAATCATGTGCTAAATCTATCGCCACAAAACCCGGAGGTAAAAACCCTTTTGGCACATCTGCATAACTTAGGGTAGCTGCATAACTAGTTTTACTTTCTTTACTGATAGTCGAGAAGCCGTGGTCAGCAGTAACAAATATATTGGTGGTTGCTTCTAAGCCTAATTTTTTGAGTGTGGTACGAATTTGTGCCAAGTTCTTGTCAACATTTTGACGCGCTGCTTGAACTGTGGGGCCGTTGATGCCAGGAACGAGTTTGTTTAGGCTGTCGCCGTGGTTGTGCTGTGTACCATCAGGGTCACGAGACCAATAAACCAATACAAATGGTTTTTGTCGCTGTTTGAATAATGGCAAAATTACCTGATTGGTGACATCAGCAAAATATTGCTGCTGCGCTACATTAGCAACTTTTGTCCCTGGGATCTTGCTGTCGCCGGCTTTGCCATTGTCTCCCCGCGATGGTGTTGTTAGGGGTAGTGAATTTTTGCTTAGTAGTGTAGTAATTTCTTGACTGAGAGCAATTCCTGTCGGTGTGCCAGTGGCATCATCAAAGATGATGGTTGGTTCGCCTTTGTCTTGAGTCACATCTTGAATCAAAACTGGGCCGATTTTTCCGACTGCTGCTGTGCTGAAACCTTTGTTTTTGGCGATCGCTAGTAAGCTGGTTTCGTTAAGATAATTAGCACCAAACTGTTTGTTCACCTCCTTGAGAACGGCATTATTTTCTAGGAAGGGGACTAAGCTATTTTTGGCACTTTTGACGGGAGCATTAACTTTGATAGTATTGCTAAAGTCTCCTGTATCGCCTAGATAGTGGCCAGTAGCGATCGCGGATGCATTAGCAGTTGTAAAAGTAGGAAATAAAGAGTGGCTATTGACAAAAGTTACACCCTTGTCTCTAATTTCCTGCAACATCGGAGTATCAGTGGCATTGATTGATGTTGGACGCAGCCCATCAGCAACAAAGATGATCGCATTGTGTAAAGTAGTTTCCTGAGGACGTTTTTCTAAAAATGGTGTACATGCTACAACTACAATGACGCAAAGAGCTAGAAGTAACCAAAAACGATTGTGTGTCAAAAACCGCATAACCTTACGGATTACTAGGACACCAAAATTCTATGATTTGGTTGCGGAATTTGGTTAAAGATTTTCGTCTCTGTTTTGTTTTCCTGAGATTTTCAACAAGTAAACTATCCAAATAAACTAACCACAGTGCCACGCCAGTAGGGTGCGTTACGCTGGCGCGATAACACACCACCAAAGATTTACGGTGCGTTAGACTGCCGTCCATAACGCACCCTACCAAACTCTAACCACAGAGTCATGAGAAAGAGAGAGGGTTTTTGCGTCAGTTTTTTGGATATTTTTTTATTTGGAAGTCCCCGTGTTCCTCTGCGTTCTCTGCACCTGGAGCGATTTATTCATTTATTGCTCAAAATTAATGAACTGCACCTCTTAATGATTCGGCATCAATGGGTTTAATGAGGTAAACCCGCAATAGATGCCCAATTATCGATGCAATGATGGGCAATTTTTGGCAGAACTTGATAGCTTTGGGGCGATCGCTCTGATTAATTTCTGCCAGTTTCACATTAAGATCTGAACACTGCTCTAACCGTTGGAAAAACTCAGGGTGACTTGTATTCAAATTCAAAGGAAACGCCCGTGCAGCGGTATTATTTGTCTCTTCAATCACTCTGGTATTGTACTCACGCGGATCTATACCAATCGACTGATAAAACTTTGCTCGCTCAAATACTGTCAACGTATGGGTAGCAAACACACTCAGCAAAAAGAAACGCACCCATAATCGTGCTTGCCAATTATTCCATAGTTGAGGTTGCGATCGCAAAAGTGCATTGAAGAAATCCCCATGTCGATTCTCATCCTGACACCAACTCTCAAACTTGCGAAACAAGGGATAAATTTGATGTTCTGGATGTTTTTCCATGTGACGATATACCAAAATATAGCGCCAGTAGCCAATTTTCTCAGATAGATAAACCGTGTAAATAATCCACTCTGGCGGAAAGAATGTATAAGTACGATTTTTAGTTAAATAACTTAAGTCTAGGGAAAGATTAAAATCTGCCATTGCTTTATTCAAAAATCCCGCGTGGCGTGCCTCATCCCTAGCCATAAAATTAAAGGCTTCCGCCAAAATTGGGTTACGATTCTTTAGGCGGCGCGATAACTCTTTGAACAATAGAAAACCTGAAAACTCTGAAGTACAGGAACGTTCTAAAAAGTCAATAAAAGCGAGGCGTGTTTCTCCATCAATGTGATCCCAACACTGCTGAAACTCTTCATCTCGTACAAAGTGATGGCGATTATAATCTGCTCTAAGTTCCTCTACAATTGCCTGTAACTCACTATCCTGTGCCGAAATATCTAATTGCGCCACAGCATCAAAATCGGTTGTATAAAACCTTGGTGTTAATAATGTTTCCTGTACAGGCGTTTTCACACCTGGTTTCAGTAACTCAGCTTGCGGGGTATCCAAAGACTTGACCATGAGAATCCTTTGATTATTTCATCCTTTAAAAGTTATATAACCATAAATAGTTATTAATGGACATCAGTTAAATTATTGAAAGCAAATTGTGAGAAATAACCCTAGCGCCTAAGCTAGGTTTTATCTGTATTAAAAAGGCAAATTTATAATGTATTATTTAAGACTATTACTATTAGCAAAAATTCTGTGGTAAAAGCAGCAGATATCGGTGGTAAGAGACTTATTAGTCTAGCTCCTGATGCTTGGGTGCAATGGGTAACACAACATCCTGATGTTGTAGCGAAAGAAATTCTCGGTTCCGAGTTTCAGTGGATTAGCCGCGAAACAGATGTGTTAGTTAAAGCATACAGCGCTAACCACGGGGATTTTTTGGTGCTTAACGAACTACAGTTGCGTTACACAAAATATATGCCTCTACGTATGAGAGCATATACAGCACTAGCTCAAGAACGCTATAAACTGCCGATTTATCCAGTACTGATCAACATTTTACCGCCCCCTCCTACCTTAACTGTTGTCAACAGTTACGAGCAAGAATTTATGGGATTGCGTGCTATCCAAGATTATCGCGTCATTAATTTATGGGAAATCGATGCTGAGATCGTGTTTCGGCAACCAATACCCTCGTTGCTACCATTTGTGCCAGTCCTGCGAGGAGGTAATGAAGCGTCCGTGATTCGGCAGGCAGTAAAGGTACTGCGAGCAGATATACAGATGAACCAGTTGGAATCATTGCTAGCATTTTTTGCTAGCTTTGTGTTAGACACGCCATTAGTGCAACAAATCATGAGGTGGGATATGGCAGTATTGCAAGAATCGCCTTGGTATCAACAAATCCTTACTGAAGGTGAGCAAATAGGTCTCCAGCAAGGTCTCCAGCAAGGTGCGGCACGGCAGTTAATCAGGGTCTTGCAAAAACGCTTCGGTGAAGTTCCACCCGCGCTACAAGCAAGGCTTGAGAGTGAAAGTGTAGAACAGCTAGAAAGTCTTATAGATAATGCGATCGCAGTTAGTTCTTTAGAAGAGTTTATTCAAATCTTGTCTAATTGAAAAGCGTCAGTCGTCAGGAGGTTGGTATATCAAAACTCCTGACTTAACCAAATATAAAGAAATTTTAATAGCTGCATAGTTATACAAACATTAATAGTTAAATAACTTTAGGGGAAGAAAAGTCGCTGAGATCTGCATCGGCATAATACTTGCTGCATAGAGAGATGTAGATCCTATTTGAACTAAAAATAACAATCTTTTAACTCTGGCATTGACAGTGAACTGGCAGTCATCTTGAGTCGGTGACTGCTGGAGAACTTGCACTTGAACACCAAGGAAGCAAAAATGAGTAGTAATCTAGCCGCGAAACTGCGCTCTGGAACACAGCAGGCTCACACAGCAGCAGAAAACGTAGGATTCATGAAGTGTTTTCTCAAAGGGGTTGTAGATAAAGACTGCTTCGCCAAGTTTTTGAGCAACTTGTATTACATCTACAGCGAATTAGAGACGGCAATGGTGAGCCATGTAGACCATCCTGTGATTAGGGGGATGTACTTTCTTGAACTCAATCGCCAAACCGCGATAGAAAAAGACATGCTGTTCTACTATGGAGAAGGATGGCGATCGCAAATCACGCCCTCAGCCGCTACCCAAAAGTACATTACTCACATTCGGGAAATTTCTGCTAGTGAACCTGCCTTATTATTAGGTCATGCCTATACCCGCTACATGGGCGATCTCTCTGGGGGTCAAATGTTCCAAAAAATTGCTCAGTCGGCCTTGAAACTTCACCACTACCAAGGAACATCTTTTTATAATTTTGAGCAAATTCCTGATAAAAAGGCATTCAAAGACAAATACCGTCAAGCATTAGATGCATTACCCATCGACGATGCAACCGCAGAACGAATTGTAGCAGAAGCAAATAAAGCCTTTGCCTTCAACTTGCAAATGGCTCAAGAGCTAGACGGAAATTTAATCAAAGCACTCGGTCAAGTCTTATTTAACAGTCTAACTCGCTCCCATAACCCTGGCAGCACCGAGGCAGCGACTACTTGAGGGATTGGGGATTGGGGATCGGGTACTGGGGATTGGGGATTGGGTAGAACAAAATTTTCCATTCCCATACTTTTGTTGTCAAAGACGACGCTCTTGCTAGCTTGCTTCCCCTTTGGGGTACGGCACAGTACAAATTCCCTAGTCCCTAATCCCAGTCTCCAGTCTCCAGTCTCCAGTCCCCAATCCCCAGTCCCCAATCCCCAATCCCCAGTCCCCAGTCCCCAATCCCCAATCCCCAGTCCCCAATCCCCAGTCCCCAGTTCTCTAGGAGATTTTGATGGTTTTTCTATTACCTAGTGTGAAGTTTGATTTGGCAATGATCCAAAAGTATGACACTCGCGCACCTAGATATACTAGTTATCCACCCGCTACAGAGTTAAACGAAACATTCACTGAAACTGATTTTAAAACTGCGATCGCGGCATCAAATCAACGCAATACTCCTCTGTCTTTATATTTTCATATACCCTTTTGTCAGAGTGCTTGTTATTTCTGTGGTTGTAATACGGTAATCTCTAATAATAAGAGGATTGCTAAACCCTACGTTGAGTATTTAGCTCAAGAAATTAAGCATACAGCAGCCTTCATTAATCCAGAAAGAAAAGTTTTGCAAATTCACTGGGGTGGGGGTACGCCTAACTACTTAGAGCGTGACCAAATAGAATTTTTGTGGAAAAACATCAATCGCTACTTCAGTATTGATGAAAAAGCTGAGGTTTCAATTGAAATTAATCCTCGATATATTGACAGGAACTACATTTTATTTCTTAGGCAAATTGGGTTTAACCGTATCAGTTTTGGCATCCAAGATTTTAATCGCCAGGTTCAAGTCGCAGTTAATCGTATCCAACCAGAAGAGATGTTATTTGATGTCATGAGTTGGATTAGAGAAGCTAAATTTGACAGTGTGAATGTAGATCTGATTTATGGTCTGCCTTATCAAACCCACGATACGTTTCGGGAAACTATCAAAAAGACTATTGAATTAGATCCTGACCGAATTGTTGTCTTTAACTTTGCTTATGTGCCTTGGCTAAAACCAGTACAAAAAAATATTCCCCAAGATGCTCTACCTTTACCGCAGGAAAAATTAGAAATCCTCAAAATGACCATCGAGGAATTGACGAATAACCAATATTTGTTTATTGGAATGGATCATTTTGCTAAAACTAACGATGAATTAGCGATCGCTCAACGCAATTCTACCCTCAAACGTAACTTCCAAGGCTACACTACCCATGCTGAAACAGAACTTTTTGGTTTTGGTTCTACATCTATCAGTATGCTAGAAGATGCTTATGTTCAAAACCACAAAGAATTACAAGATTATTATCGGGCAATCGCAGCGGGTGTTTTACCAATTAGTAAAGGTATCAAACTCAATCAAAACGATATTATTAGACGTGATGTAATTATGGGAATCATGTCTCATTTTCAGTTAAGTAAGCAAGATATTGAAGATAGATATCACATCAAATTTAATAAATATTTTGCTGAAGAATTAGAAGCCTTAAAACCTCTAGAATCTGATGGATTAGTGAGTTTATCAACAAACTACATTGAGATTACAGATATTGGTCGATTACTAGTAAGAAACATCGCTGTGATTTTTGACACTCATACCAGAACAAAACAGACAAAATTCTCTCGTGCAATTTGAGCATGTGTAAACGAAAAAAGGTGTGGAAAAGAGAACTTAATTAGCGGATAAAATCCGCTAATTAAGTTCTGACTAAGAGGATATTTTAACTCTCATCAGATTTTTGATATCTTGTAACTTCCTCAACTAAATCATTTAGTCCTAGCTCTAGTGTATGAAGTACCTGGTTTAATAATTTTTCACAGCAAGCATTTGTAGACTGAGCAATTTCTGTCAAGCTTCATAGATTCCAAGGGAGTAGGCTATTAATAGCCAAGGAGGATACTTCATTGAATGAATCTCTTGTTGACACTTATCACTTTAGATTTCGCAAGGTACTTGAGTACGTTGATACTCATCTGGATGACGATTTGACTGTCGATTGTCTCAGCAACGTTGCTGCATTCTCGAAGCATCATTTTCACAGGCAGTTCTCTGAACTTTTTGGAATTAGCGTATATAAGTACATTCAACTCACTCGTTTGAAACGCGCTTCTTATCAACTTGCTTTTCGCAGTCAGATGCCGATTGTCGATATTGCACTGGCGAGTGGCTACGAAAATCATGAGTCGTTTTCTCGTGCGTTCAAGAAAAGTATTAGACAAACTCCTTCCGAGTTCAGAGAGCTTCCGCAGTGGAACCCTTGGCACTTAATTTATCAATCAGTGCATAACTTAAGGATCAAGCATATGAAATCAGACCATCAACAGGATCGAGTCAAGGTAATCCTGTTTAAAGAAACCAAAGTTGCGGTGTTTGAGTACCGTGGTGATCCTCATTCCATCGGGAATTCAATTCGCAAATTTATCGAATGGCGAAAGCAAAACCATCTTTCACCCCAAGCCAGTGATACTTTCAACATCCTCTATGACAATCCATCCGAAACTTCGCCTGAAAATTTTCGTTTGGATATCTGTGCATCAACAGAACGGAATGTGCCTGAGAATTCGTTTGGAGTTGTAGAAAAAACGATTCCTGGTGGTCGCTGTGCCGTATTGCGACATATCGGAGACGATGCGAATCTTAGTGAAAGCATTACTTATCTTTACGCGAACTGGCTTCCGTCGAGTGGAGAAGACCTGCGGGACTTTCCTCTGTTTTTACAAAGAGTCAAGTTTTTTCCTGATGTGCCTGAGCATGAGGCAATTATCGATGTGTTTCTTCCCCTCAAGTAAATTCGTACAGATAGCACGGACTTTTTGCCTAGCAGAGTATGGAAGCCGAAGAAACATAATAATAGACCTCTTGCAAAAGTCGGATACTCGCCAGAAAATAAATTTTCTGGCTGATAACTCAAGTCGGTTGAAACCGACTAATAACAGTATTTTTAGTCCGTTTCAACGGACTTTTGCTGTTAGGCAGAGACTTGAGTCTCTGACGGTTCAAGTATTTTTGCAAGAAGTCTAATCCCAATACACCGGAACAAAGTCAAGTATCCGAATAAACAAAAAGACCAGTCTATAAGCTGGTCTTTTTGTTTACTTTTGATTTGTTAAACTAAGATTCACAGCAGTTGATAAGAGTTAGGTTGATGAGTCCGTCACTTGAAAAAATTTTAAGCGAAATTGAGCAACTGACTCCAGAGGAGCAATTGACGGTGATGGGGCATTTAGTGGAGCGTGTTAAGAAACATATTACTCAAGCGCAACCAAAACGCAAGTGGAGCGATTTGAAGGGTATGGCACCCTATCCGTTATTAGGTGAAGATGCTCAGGAATGGGTTTCGCGAACTCGACGGGAAGCAGATGAGCATCGAGAACGGTTATTGCAAGGAGAGGAATGAGGATTAGTGATGCGTTAGCTCGAGTTTCACGCTTATTTCTCGATACAGCACCCGTAATTTATTTTGTAGAACGCAATCCGCAGTTTGTGGATTTAGTCGATCCAATTTTTGATCGGTTAGAAGCTGACATTACAGCAGTAGCATCTGGAATAACGTTATCAGAGTGTTTGGTGGGCGCTATCCGTCTGGGGTTAGTGGATTTAGAGCAGGCTTTTGTCGATGCGTTGCAACAAGAACAAGTAGTTTTTGTGGAAATTAATGCTGCTATTGCGCGAGAAGCTGCGAAAATTCGGGTGCGTTATAACCTTCAGTTACCCGATGCGTTGCAGGTGGCGGCGGCAATAATTGCTGGTTGTGAGGCGTTTTTGACCAATGATGCAGCTTTTAAGCGGGTGACGGAGTTGAGGATTTTGGTGGTGGGTGAGTTGTCAGTAGAGTGAGCAGACTATTTGCAATTTTAGAAAAGATTAATTGGCGGGAAACTTAATTATGACGACATCAAGCTAAAAACGCTTACAGTAAAGCATTCAGCGCCAGATTAACCCGCAAGCGATCGCTTGCTAATAAGGAACGTGCCTTCTTGAAAGTTTTTATGTCCGAATGGGGAAACTAGCTACTAATTTACACTTGGCGCGAATGTCATCAAAAAGTTTAGAGGCTGCTTTTATCTAGGTTCTAACAAAATTGCTACATCAAGAGCAATTCTTGCTTCTAACTACCCCCTAAGTATGATTTTGGTCTGAAGGTTGAGTTTGTGGCCAAAGATAAATACCTCCAGATATTAATGTCATAGCAACAGAAAACCAAAAAGCGATCAAAGATGGGATTTGCCACTCTGAAGATAAAGGCGCAATCAAAAGAGCGATCGCTACTATTTGACTAACAGTTTTTAATTTACCCCAAATATTTGCCCCCGAAATTGTCGCTTGATTAACTCGCCAACCAGCGATCGCTAATTCCCGCGCTAAAATCAAAAACACTCCCCAAGTCGGGACTTTTCCTAACTCAATCAACACCATTAACGGTGCAAGTACCAAAAATTTATCTACTAAAGGATCAAGAAACTTTCCCAATTCACTTACTTGATTGAGTTTCCGTGCTAAATAGCCATCCAACCAATCAGTTAATGCGGCAATCAGAAAAATTGCCAAGCACACCCACCTAGCTTGTGGCGTGGGGTTGTATAAGCCGTAAAGTAGAAATGGTACACCTAGAAGGCGAGAGAAAGTAATCCAGTTGGGTAGGGTCATGGAATTGGGGAATGGGGAACTCAAGAACTTGTACTGAGCGAAGTCGTACCCTGCGAGATCTTGCTACGCGTAGCGTCTCCGACAGGAGAAGTATGGGGAATTGTCATTGATTATTCTTTGCGTCTGCATGTCTTTGTGTCCCTTCATTTTCCCAATTTTCCCGCAGGCATGGGACAATCTGTTGTTTGATATTTCTTAAAACAATAGAACAATAGTAAGCTGTTCCATATATAACTTGCATAATTAGGGCGGGCAAGATGCCCACCCCACAAGAGTTTTATTTAATTTGATTATGTAATTTAGATGTTTTTTAGCTTATGAATAAACAAACAGATTCTCAATTTCGGGTTGAACGCGATTCGATGGGCGATCGCCAAATTTCTAGTAACGTTTACTACGGTATTCAAACGCTACGAGCAATAGAAAACTTTCCTATTAGCGGTATCAAGCCTTTATCTACTTACGTAGATGCTTGCATTTTAATTAAAAAAGCTACAGCAATAGTCAATGGTGAACTAGGTTGTATCTCTCAAGATATCAGTAAAGCGATCGCCCAAGCTGCTGATGAAATCCTCGCAGGGAAGTTTCGCGATCAGTTTGTAGTAGATATTTATCAAGCGGGTGCGGGAACTTCGCACCACATGAATGTTAATGAGGTGCTGGCAAATCGAGCATTAGAAATTTTAGGCGAAGAAAAAGGCAATTACAAGCGCGTTAATCCCAACGACCATGTTAACTACGGTCAATCGACAAATGATGTAATTCCGACAGCGATTCGGATTGGTGGCTTGTTAGCGCTAACAAAGACATTACACCCAGCTTTAGAGAAAGCGATCGCCGCCTTGGCAGACAAAGCTGTAGAATTTCAAAATATCGTCAAATCCGGTAGAACTCACATGCAAGACGCCGTACCTGTGCGCTTGGGTGAGAATTTTCGGGCTTGGGCGCAAATCCTTACAGAACACCAAAACCGCATTTATACCGCCTCTGGGGATTTGATGGTACTGGGTTTAGGAGGTAGCGCGGTTGGAACAGGATTAAACACTCATCCTCAATATCGGGCCCGTGTGGTAGAGGTACTGTCAGAATTGATTGAGTGTCCCCTAGAACCTGCATCTCACTTGATGGCAGCCATGCAGAGTATGGCACCATTTGTCAATGTTTCTGGTGCTTTACGCAACTTAGCACAGGATCTAGTTAAAATATCTCACGATTTACGGCTGATGGATTCGGGGCCAAAAACTGGTTTCAAAGAAATTCAACTACCGCCAGTACAACCGGGTTCATCGATCATGCCAGGCAAATATAACCCAGTAATGGCAGAGATGACATCAATGGTATGTTTTCAGGTAATGGGTTACGACAATGCGATCGCCCTATCAGCCCAAGCAGGACAATTAGAACTAAACGTGATGATGCCACTGATTGCCTATGACTTGATTCACAGTATCGAAATTCTCGGTAATACCATCGCTGCACTCGCGCAAAATTGCATAATAGGAATCACTGCCAACCGAGAACGTTGTTTAGCTTATGCTGAGGGCAGTTTAGCTTTAGTTACCGCGCTCAATCTCCACATTGGTTATTTAAAAGCAGCAGAAGTAGCCAAAGAATCCCTAGAAACCGGCAAATCTCTACGGCAGATTGTCCTAGAACGAGGATTAATGACTCAAGCAGAATTAGCCACAGTGTTAAATTTAGAGCAAATGAGCAGTATTTTATAGGAGGGAGTGGCAAAGATGAGGGGGACGCAGGGACACGGAGAATAATCAATAGCAATTCCCCACTCCCCACTCCCCACTCCCCACTCCATACTCCCCACTCCCCACTCCCCACTCCATGCAGACTCAAAAACCATCTGTCAGTTTAGTCAGGGCTACCTCCTACAATTCAGAGGTCTTACGTGAATCTTTAGAGACACTCCTAGAACCTTTAGGAGGAATGGCAGCTTTTGTTAGTAAAGGCGATCGCGTTTTACTCAAACCCAATCTTCTGACAGGGGCACGTCCAACTAAAGAGTGTACAACTCGCCCTGAACTGGTGTACGAAGTTGCCAAAATGGTTATCGAGGTTGGTGGCAAGCCGTTTTTAGGAGATAGTCCAGCTTTTGGTAGTGCCAAGGGAGTAGCGATCGCAAATGGCTATCAGGCTATTTTAGAAGAACTGAATTTACCGATTATCGAGTTTCAGGGCAAACGTTACCAAACTGTCAACGAAGATTTTAATCACCTACGGCTGTCTAAAGAAGCAATGGAGGCAGATGTGGTAATTAACCTACCAAAACTCAAATCACATATGCAGTTGACATTGACGCTGGGTGTAAAAAACTTGTTTGGTTGCGTTCCTGGCAAAATGAAAGCTTGGTGGCACATGGAAGCCGGGAAAGATGCAAACCGATTTGGTGAAATGTTAGTTGAAACCGCCAGAGCAATTAACCCTAATTTAACCATTTTGGATGGAATTATTGGTCATGAAGGTAATGGCCCTAGTGGCGGTGAACCTCGTCAATTGGGAATTTTAGCAGCAGCAGCAAATGTATTTGCTTTAGATCGGGCAATGATAGAGATTCTTAATGTACTACCTCATCAAATACCTACTGTTGCAGCTTCTCAAAGACTGGGGATTTGTCCAGAACTCACTGATATAGAGTTTCCGAATTTGCAGCCTGACTTGCTAAAGATAGAAGACTGGCAACTTCCAGACAAATTGATGCCCATTGATTTTGGAATGCCTCGCGTCATTAAATCCACCTTCAAGCATCTCTACACCCGTTTTATCAAAGAACCAATAAGTGTATATGGTAGAAGGGGTTAGAGATGAGGGAGATGAGGGAGTAATTTTATCCGCGTCTCCCCTTCCCCGCGTCCCCGCGTCTCCGCGTCTTCTTGGTAATTTTATCCCCGTCCCCGCGTCCTCTTCCCCAGTCCCTACTCCCCATTCTGAAGCGAGAAACAAGTGCAAACTTAGCTACAAAAATTTGAAAACTAGGAAAGTAAGCTGTAATTACCCTCCGATTGCTTAACCAGACCGCCCTACTTAAGTGGCGGTTTTTTTAGTGATATATCCATATATAGATTGACAAAATAGCAGTTTTATAATCTGCAATGGAAATTAAATTTATAAAATATTTATTTGGTGATCTTACTGAATTAATTCTGTACAAAATAGTTAAATATCTGTATTTACTCTGTTGTCATTTTTGGTTTAAATAACCATTATTGGCAATTTGTTCCAAGTCTCAAATATATTTGGGTGTAAATACTGTACGACGATCAAATATACTGAAAAAAATCAGTGTTTTTTCGGTCTTTATCCAAAAAAGCACTCACAAGCAATTCCTGGAAAAAGACGTTATTAAAAGCATTTCAAGACGCTAAAATTACTAAATATCAGACAAATACGTTGTGTCAATTAATCTTTTTTCAGATGAAAAATGTAATTTCTAATGCGGCAAAAATTAGCTATGCGTAAACAATCCATCATCCAACATAGAAAAGTTGAGAAAAATATTAGTCATAAAATAAAACTAAATTGGTTAAATTACTGATTAGCATCAACATTTTCAGGTATAAAAACACTGTTATGACACTTGCACAACTGGTTAAGCTTCTTGACTTATATACAGTTTGCAGTTAGAAAATAGCTAAAATAGCATAAAGGCTCTCATCAAGAGAGTTATCTTAACAAGCGAGTTGACGAACTTCAATTTTTTATGAATTCAAATAGCCAGTCTGGCAATTCTGCCGACATATATCCCCATCGTTTGGCAGAGATTGCAGGAACTGCGATCGCTTTATTGACTCTTACCCTACCCGTATTTGTCATTGCTCACTATTCTTCACCGACTGTTCAAAATCCTCAGCCACCTCTCATCTATAACCTGCAAAGCAGCGAAGATTAATGAAAGTTCTAAGCAAAACCGCACTGGCAGGAGAAGCTCAAAAAAGGAGAAAGCAGATTTTGAGATAATTTTTGTAGATAAAATCTGTGTTGCCTAGCACAAAACTCCTCCTCTTAGGAGAGTATAAGTATAAATACTTTGAATGTCAATTAATTTCTAGGCAAATCTCAGCCGATTTGATAGAAGAAGCGTTGCGTAATCATCTTGCAACGCTTCTTTTGCTATGGGGATGTGGTTCGACTCTGCGGTAGTTGAATCTTGACTTCGCTCGATTACCGCGTAGCCGAAACTCACCAACCGGGGGACGCGTAGTATTTAAGGCTCTAAGTTATAGAGAGATAAAAACTAAATGATTAAAATTCATAGATAAAAACTTATGGTTGCTATTCTTAATAGTTATTATCTGTGAATTGGAGTCCGATAAAAATTAATTAGAGAAGGTATTGCGAATTTGTTAGGTATAGTAATTCCCTTTTGGCATATATAAAGGTAAGCTATTTTTAATGAAATTAAATAAAGATAAACCTTCATTATCTTTAATAATTAGATTTTGAGGGATCAACGCTAGTTGGTTCAAAATCCCAGAGTTTTGCTAAAAATCTAGAGGTAAGTTCATGGCTCAGTTTCTGCTTGAGACTGTGTGGCTAGTTCCTTTGTATGCCTTAATGGGTGGTCTATTCGCTTTACCTTGGTCGCCGGGGATTATTCGTCACACCGGGCCAAGACCGGCGGGTTACGTCAATTTGGTGATGACATTTTTGGCGTTTGTTCATGGCGCGATCGCATTACAGGCAACCTGGAATCATCCGCCCCAATCAGTATTTATTCCTTGGCTATCTACTGCTGGTTTGAATCTCACCATTGCGATCAAAATTTCCTCGGTGAGTGTCGGTGCAATAGTTGTGATTAGTGGCTTGAATTTGCTAGCACAGATTTTTGCCATTGGTTACATGGAAATGGACTGGGGTTGGGGACGCTTCTATTCTTTGTTGGGATTATTTGAAGCCGGATTGTGTGCCCTAAGCTTGTGTAACAACTTGTTTTTCAGCTATGTAATTCTGGAAATCCTGACTTTAGGAACCTATCTGCTTGTGGGTTTATGGTTTAGCCAGCCTTTAGTAATTACGGGTGCGAGAGATGCTTTTTTAACAAAGCGGGTAGGTGACCTGTTTTTGCTGATGGGTGTACTGGCATTATGGCCTCTAGCTGGAACTTGGGATTATACAGAACTAGCGCAGTGGGCAGCTACAGCCAATGTTAACCAGACAGCAATCACATTAGTAGGTTTGGCTTTAATTGCTGGGCCAATGGGCAAATGCGCCCAATTTCCTCTACATCTGTGGTTAGATGAGGCTATGGAAGGCCCTGTTCCCAGCACAATTTTACGGAACTCGGTAGTAGTTGCTAGTGGTGCATGGGTGTTAATCAAACTGCAACCTGTGTTGACTTTATCGCCTATAGTTTCTTCTGTGATGGTGGCGATTGGCGCAGTTACGGCGGTGGGTGCTTCGTTGATTGCGATCGCTCAAATTGATATCAAGCGCTGTCAATCCTATTCTGTTAGTGCTTACATGGGCTTGGTGTTCATCGCTGTCGGTACACAACAAGATGAAGCAGCGCTATTGTTGGTACTCAGTAATGCGATCGCATCAGCACTGTTGGTAATGAGTACTGGTGGCATAGTTTGGAACAGCATTACTCAAGACGTTACTCAACTCAGTGGACTGTGGTCACGCCGTCCCATTTCCGGGTTAGCGTTTATCGTTGGGACTTTGGGGTTAATTGGCTTTCCGCCTTTAGGTAGCTTTTGGGCGTTGATGAAATTAGCCGATGGATTATGGACAACTCGACCTTGGTTAGTGGGAATAGTAATCGCAGTAAATGCTTTGACAGCCTTTAGTTTAGGTAGAGAATTCTGTTTAATTTTTGGTGGGAAACCCAAACAGATGAGCGAGCGATCGCCAGAAGTCCACTGGCCGATGGTTTTGCCAATGGTAATTTTACTTGGCTTTGCCTTACATCTGCCTTTAGTGTTGCAAAGCTTATCACTATTACCTGATTGGGCAACTTTAAATAAAGATGTTGCACTACTTTTAATTTGGTCGAGTATTTTCGGTTGCAGTATCAGTGGCGTAATTTATTTAGGCAACATTCCTAAACCTATTCGTTTGCCTTGGAAAGGTTTACAAGATTTGATTTCCTACGACTTTTACACTCCCAAATTGTACCGGATGAGTATTATTTTCAGCGTCGATCAAATTTCTAAGTTTGCTGATATGATTGACCGCTTTGTAGTCGATGGAATCGTTAACTTTGTTGGCTTATTTTCGCTGTTAGGTGGAGAGGGTCTTAAATACAGTACCTCTGGTCAGACACAGTTCTACGCCTTCACTGTACTTTTGGGAGTCAGTGTTTTAGGAATGTGGATAACTTGGCCTTTCTGGGGAGTTCAATTTTTAAATTTGATGTTTTAATCATCGACTTTCTAGTAGAAACTGCTCGATTTGGAATTCCTGGCTACAACTCAAATTTTAATCTTGTGAGGAGAATCTGATGCATAAAAAACATACTTTCCAAAATCTTTCCAGAAGAAATTTATTCAAGTTAAGTGCAGGTGCGATCGGTACAGGAGTTGTAGCAGCTGGAGTAGGCTCTAACTTAGCTACACCTGAAAAAGTTCTAGCTAAGAATGATATTACCCCCGAACAAGCACTGAAAGAATTATTGAATGGAAATCAAAGGTTTATATCTAGAAAGCGTAAAAACCCTAACCAAAGTTATACACGTTTGCAAGAAGTGGCCAAAGGTCAAAGTCCATTTGCTTCTATCTTAGGTTGTGCAGATTCACGAGTTCCATCAGAAATTATCTTTGACCAAGGTTTAGGAGATTTATTTGTCTGCCGGATAGCGGGTAATATAGCCACACCAGAAGAAATTGGTAGTTTAGAATTTGGCAGCTTAGTCTTAGGTTCTAAGGTGATTATGTTGTTAGGACATGAACGATGTGGTGCAGTAGAAGCCACCATTAAAGGTGCCGAAGTACCAGGACAAATAGGTAGCTTAATAGAAGCAATTAAACCCGGTGTAGAACAGTCAAAAGATCAACCAGGAGATAAGTTAGAAAATGCTATCAAAGCAAACATCCTAGTCCAAATTGAGAATTTAAAGAAATCGCCAGTTTTATCAGAATTAATTAAGACAAATAAGCTGAAAATAATCGGTGGTTATTACGATTTAGATACTGGCAAAGTGAGCATAGTTAGTTAGCTTTTTTGTCATTAGTCATTACCCAACATTTCGCACAATTACCAAAATTGAAGGTAGGGACGGGTTCACAAATATGCTTCAATCATTCACAAATATCTTATTGAACCCGCCCCTTTGAAAATAAGGGGTGAGAAATCCGGGATTAGTTATTCGCAAAGTCTGAGCGCCGGCTTCCAGCGTTAGTGTAGCGTCAAGCCTTCTCTTCGAGAGGCTTCGCCAACGTCAAGGGCGAACAGAACTTTGTCAGAGAGAACAAAGGACAAAAATACCATGTTAAGTGTTTTAATTTGGCTACCAATTGTTGCAGCAGCAATTATAACTTTAGTGCCGAAAAGCATCCCTGCTAGCGGAGTTCGTTTAGGAGCATTATTTCTTTCTGGGATAGTATTTTTTTGGAATCTTTTTATCCTGTTAAAATTTGATATCCACAATCCAGGAATGCAATTTCAAGAATATTTACCTTGGAATGAAACCCTCGGTTTGAGCTATCAATTAGGAATTGATGGACTTTCTGTATTAATGCTGGTATTGAATAGCTTGCTTACCTGGATTGCTATTTACAGTACTAGTAAACAAACAGAACGTCCTCGGCTTTTTTACTCCCTAGTTTTATTAGTGAGTGGTGGAGTTGCAGGTGCTTTTTTGGCAGAAAATTTACTGCTATTTTTCTTGTTCTATGAACTAGAATTAATCCCCTTTTATTTACTAATTTCTATTTGGGGAGGAGAAAAACGGGCTTATGCTGGAATCAAATTTTTGATTTACACCGCTGTTTCTGGAGCCTTAATTCTAGCAACATTTTTAGGTACAGTGTGGCTAACTGGTTCTAGTAGTTTTGCTTTTGATGCAGTCTCCACACAAACCCTTTCCACAGGACTGCAAGCTCTCCTACTTGCGGGAATAGTGCTAGGTTTTGGAATTAAAATTCCTTTAATTCCCTTCCATACTTGGTTGCCAGATGCTTATGTTGAGGCTTCAGCACCTATCGCTATTCTTCTGGGTGGCGTGTTAGCAAAACTGGGAACCTATGGACTTTTGCGGTTTGGAATGGGCATGTTTCCCGAAGCTTGGAGTATGTTTGCACCAACTTTAGCAATTTGGGGAGCAGTGAGTACCATCTATGGGGCAGTAGTGGCGATCGCCCAAAAAGATATCAAGCGCATGGTAGCATACAGTTCTATCGGTCACATGGGCTACATAGTATTAGCAGGTGCTGCTAGCACTCCTTTGGCGTTAGTTGGGGCTGTTGCCCAAATGTTCAGCCACGGTATCATCCTCGCTATCCTCTTTCATTTAGTAGGTGTTGTGGAAGCGAAAGTTGGTACTCGTGAATTAGACAAACTCAACGGCTTAATGAGTCCCATCCGTGGTTTACCCCTAATTAGCGCTTTACTAGTTTTGAGTGGTATGGCTAGCGCAGGTATTCCCGGTTTAACAGGATTTATTGCTGAATTTATCGTCTTTCAAGGCAGTTTTTCCGTATTTCCTCTACCAACTCTGTTATGTGTAGTGGCTAGTGGTTTAACCGCAGTGTACTTCGTCATCTTGCTCAACCGTACCTGTTTTGGCAAACTCGACAATCTCGCCTACTATCCTAAAGTGTTGTGGTCTGAGAAAATGCCAGCCTTAATTTTGGCAGCCATAATTATCTTTTTGGGAGTACAACCCACTTGGCTAGTGCGTTGGAGTGAACCAACAACCACCGCAATGGTATCTATAATTCCCTCCCCACAACCAACCGCAACCCCTCAAGTAGCAATAATGAAGTAGTCATTTGTCATTCTGTCACTGAGCGCTTGCTAAGCGTAGCGTCTTTGACACCAGAAGTCGAAGTGCATCTCCCCACTCCCTCCCGGAGCGGGGGCCCCGAGTTCCCCATTCCCCAACTACCATGACCGCAACTCAAACAGTAACTAAACTCCCTCCTTCCAAGCATGAATTTGCTGATGTCA
Source organism: Desmonostoc vinosum HA7617-LM4 (assembly GCA_019359515.1). Taxonomy (GTDB): domain Bacteria; phylum Cyanobacteriota; class Cyanobacteriia; order Cyanobacteriales; family Nostocaceae; genus Desmonostoc; species Desmonostoc vinosum. The sequence continues at coordinate 214,323 of JAHHHC010000008.1, forward strand.
TTCATCGCCTAGAAGCAGGCGGTGGAATGTTGCCAGATACACCAGAAAATTTGATGCAAATCATCGGTTTATACAAAGCTTATGCTGTGCCGATGGACTTTTATTGGCGCGACCTACTTTATATTGCGGAACAAGTATTTTTAGACCCGTTTCCTTTCTTTAAATACTTCTTGCCCAAAGAGTATTTAGAGCGGCATAATCATTACGCTGGTGATGATGCTGATTTGCGAATTTGGCGCGGTGAAGCCACAGCCCATCCAGAACTTTTGGCATTTATTGAGAAGGGTGAAACTTTTAAAATGCCAAAATTATTGCATCATCTGTTGCACGATCGCATTAACATGGAATTCGCAGAAGCATGTATGCGGGCAATGCTGTGGCACAGAGGTATGGGCGGGCAATTTGACCCTTACCTAGACTCCGAAGAATATAAAGCCAACGCTGATAGAGCAATTAAAGCTTACTTCCAAGGCAACCCAGTGATGCTGGGAATGTATAAACTTTTCCCAGATATGTTCTTAGAACAGTGCCGCCAGATGTCTTACTACGCTAATCTGGGCTTGTTCTGGGAAATCATGGCACCAGTGTTTTTTGAAATGTCCGACCGCTATGACGAGGGTACAATCACCAGCGTCCCAGAGGCGATGAATTTTCTGGTTAATGGTATATTTGCGATCGCAGGTCGTCCAATTTACCACCACGTTTATATTCGTGGCGAATGCTACGAAATCATCCCCAAATCCAAAGGTTTCATGTGGTTATATGAAGCGGCACTACCCTACGTCGAAGCTGTTTTCTACCGCACTGCACCCTTCCGGGGAACAAAATCTTATAATGCTCAAGCCGGTCAAGTGCCTGATGATCAAAAAGACTTCCACTATGGTATTCTCTACGCAGATGTTTTTCCTGTAGGTACAGCTGGCATTCCACCCACACTTTTAATGCAGGATATGTTGCATTTTCTTCCACCATATCTTGTTGAATATTACAGCAAGCATTGCCGTGGTGAAGAAGATATGTTGATTCAATTGGGTGTTAGTTTTCAAAGGTCAATGTACAATGTTACTTCTGCGGTAATTCAAGCTTTGCGAGCCGCACTTTTATATCCTTTGGATGACCCAAATCCTAAACATTTGCAAGCAAATCGTGATTTCTTTGAAATGCAAATCAATCGCTTCACTCGACCTGAGTACAACATGCGCGATGCTGCCCGTTTAGGGAGTATTCAACGTCAGGATTATAGATAAAAGTTTGCCCTCCCACTGTGTTTGTTTATCCCAGCCTCCTAAAATAGGGGGCTTTTTTATATCCAAGCTGGAGATAATGATGATATTGGTCTGGTAATGAGACCTTTTATATCATGTCCGTTTAAAGACTTATGATTTGGCTGACGCGGAGATAGGGAGACGCGGTGAGACAGCGCTGCAGGAGGGTTTCCCTCCGCAGGCGACTGCGTTAGCGCAGCGTTAGCGAGCTTGCGAGCGTCACCCGAAGGGGGACACGGAGAAACTTTTATGATAAGTGATTAGCTGGACATGATATTACATAAAGTCAGCGACTACAACACTAATTCAGATGGAAATGCAAATTGAACCATACAACCCCTACCACCTTGATGCTGTGATTCGGCTTTCGCTTCGGGCATGGACTCCAGTTTTTGATTCAATTCAAAAAGCAATGAACGCTGATGTGTACCGGGCGTTCTACCCAGAACATTGGCGTGTAAGCCAGCAAAAGGCTGTCGAGGATGTCTGCGCTGCGGAAGACACAAATGTATGGGTTGCTACCAATGCAGATTCTATTGTGGGCTTTGTAGCCGTGAAACTGCATTCAGAAGACAACATGGGTGAAATCTATATGGTTGCTGTTGATCCAGACTTTCAAGGTCAAGGCATTGGCAGCGCTTTGATAGAATTCGCTCTCTTACGGATGAAAGATGCTGGCATGTCTATTGTGATGGTTGAGACCGGGGGTGATCCAGGTCATGCCCCAGCACGTCATACCTATGAAAAGGTAGGTTTTGATCTGTTCCCAGTTGCTAGATACTTCAAGAAGCTTTAAGTGCAGATGTCAGCAAAGAGTTTCCATAGTGATCACAAAGCGGGATAATCCGCATTTTCTTGAATAAAGTTAGGTTTTTCTCGGTCATAATAAGCAGCAGCACCCTTGTGGAGTGGTAAACCAGTTCCACAACTGTATCGGGAGGACTAATATTTACTGCCAAAGGCATCAGCTTTGCTAACTCTTGGCGATGACTTGCGCGATCGCCTGACTTAATATATAGCTTTCACCCTGTCGTGAGCCAGTCGCGATCGTCAGGCGGTGTACTTGGTTAACATCAATAGACTTCTTGCAAAAATACTTGAACCGTCAGAGACTCAAGTCTCTGCCTAATAGCAAAAGTCCGTTGAAACAGACTAAAAATACTGTTATTAGTCGGTTGAAACCGACTTGAGTTATCAGCCAGAAAATTTATTTTCTGGCGAGTATCCGACTTTTGCAAAAGGTCTAATAATTAAATGTATTGCTAAAAATACTATCAAGCCCAAGCTCAATAATAGGGGAATCAGCAATGCACGATTCGTTGTTAAATTGGCAAGCGAAAACGGACTTGCTGACTGATGGCGCAACATAATAATTCGTAATGACGCTCCTTCGGACGCTCGTACCTCGCTAACGCTACCGCTGCGAAGCGCGTAATTCGTAATTAATATACTTGAAAAATTTAAAATTAAATTTTGAATTTTATCAAGTTTGTCTAATCACTTCTGATTCAAAACTCTCCGCGTCCCCGTGTCACCGTGTCCCCGCGTCACCGCGTCCCCGTGTCCCCGCGTCCCCACTTCCCCATATCATCGTACACTTTGAAACCATTCAGTAATTCCTTGAGCGATCGCTTGTGCCATTTGCTTTTGCTTGTCTGGGTTGACTATTTCCTCAAATTCGTTGGGATTGCTCATAAAACCCAATTCCAGCAACACTGATGGAGCTTCTGTTGGACGTGTCAGTGCTAGGTTATTCCAGAACACACCATAGGAAGGTCTACCAATAGATTTGACGACATAGTTGTGTAAAAATATGCCTAAGTTATGCGCTTGAGTTTGATACCAAAAAGCACCAAATCCCTTGGTATTTTCGGCGTCGCCATCATCAGGTAAAGAGTTGTGATGTATCGAAAGCGCGATCGCGCTTTCTTGTTGAGCAATGAAAACCTGACGTTCAATCAACGAGACATCGCGATCGTCTTCCCGTGTCATTGTCACAATTGCCCCGCGCTTGACTAACTCGTCACGCAGCAACTTGGATATGACTAAATTTGCATCTTTTTCTAGATACCCAGTCGGGCCACTCGCACCAGATTCTTTACCGCCATGTCCCGGATCTAGTACAATCTTGATGTCAGCTAAAGACTTGCGTCCTTTGTGCCCGATCGCAGGTGAATGACGTAAAGTCAAAACTAGGGTTGTACCGTCGTATTTTAATCTATATCCCCACTGTTGAGCTTTTTTGAGGTTGAAGGTGTATTGTACCCGTCCTGGAGCCACTTGTTGCCAATCTAAACGATTAATTAGGGGGTTATCATCCAGGCGAATAATGTCTGTTTGGGCTGTGGTGTTATGAAGAGTCAGGACAAAAGAGCGATCGCTTTGTTGTACACTCACTGGTACAGGAACTTGTAACGGAAATAGGATCTCTGTTGCACTCTTAACTTGGCGACTTCTGACACTACGAATGATTGTGCGTGTGGGAATAGCGCCAACTAACAAGCGGGTTTCCTTGCTATTAATCCAAGCGCCGTAGTCCAAGCGTAGCCATTCACCTTCCTTACCTGTAACCGTTGCCCGTGTTCCCTTGGGTAATGGAGTGAGTCGAGAATGATCTGTACTTGGGCCAGTGCGAGCAACACCTGAATCTGCCGTTACCTCAAAAACTTGCAACTTAGCGGGTGAGATAATTTGAACTTTACCAGATCCCGGTTGAGTAATTGTCTTACCATTCAGCGTCAGTTGGAACTCCGGTTTACCCAAATCTATATCTTTGCTTAAATCTGGAACAACAGCACCAGACATAATATTGTTACCGTAAATTAGGGAACCAATTTGCAAAGCTGTCATACAACCCTCATACTTTCCTGCGATAGACTGGGCAGTAGGTTGATTTCGTCCGATGAGGGCAGCTAAATTACTAGGCAGTTGTGCCTGTTGTGGTTGAGGAGAAAGTATAACAGTTTGATTAGCCAGCTTCACAGAGACGTTAGCATTGGGTGGTGCGATCGCACCATAACAAATTAATTCACCTGGTAACCTGGCGATGTCAACTGCGGGAGTGAGGGAATCTTGAGCAAAACCTAACCCTTGTGGTAACTGAGGCTGAGTGGTTAGCCTTGTCACCTTAATTTGGAGTTCTTGATTATTGTGACGCACAGTAAACAGATTCTCGCCCACTTGCAATGGGAAACTTGGTGCAAAATGGCCAGCTTTGCTGCGGGTAATTGGCTTACTATTGATTAAAACTTGTCCATTGGGTGGCGCTGTACCAATAAAGAAGATTTTTTCTGCGCTTGTTTGATGGTTTGTCCGAGGAAAAACGACATTAAGAGTAGGCTGTGCCAATGCCACAGAGGAGGTGACAATCAAGCTTAATAATACTAAACTTAAGAATTTTTTCACAGCAGGATCACAGAAGATTTCGCCACAGCGACTGTGGCACAATGACCAAGATAGGCTAGAGGATGTAAAAAAGGGTAAAAACTTAGATGTAAACCCCGGATTCATCCTTTAGATGATGGGATGTATTTTTAGAAGTTACTAGAAATTCAAACTACTATGACTAAGTTTATCTTTGTAACTGGAGGTGTAGTTTCCAGTATCGGCAAAGGCATTGTAGCAGCAAGTCTGGGGCGTTTGCTCAAATCGCGCGATTATTCTGTGTCGATTCTCAAACTAGACCCCTATATTAACGTCGATCCAGGTACAATGAGTCCGTTTCAGCATGGGGAAGTGTTTGTTACCCAAGACGGTGCCGAAACAGATCTAGATTTGGGGCATTACGAACGCTTTACCGACACCTCAATGTCGCGCTTGAATAGCGTCACCACAGGCTCAATTTACCAAGCAGTCATCAATAAAGAGCGGCGCGGCGACTACAATGGCGGTACTGTGCAAGTCATTCCTCACATCACCAACGAAATTAAAGACCGAATTCTGCGAGTCGGCAGAAGTACAAACCCAGCAGTAGTAATTACAGAAATCGGTGGCACAGTCGGGGATATCGAGTCGCTGCCATTTTTGGAAGCAATTCGCCAGTTTCGCAAAGAGGTAGGACGCCAGAATGTATTGTATGTGCATGTCACGCTGGTACCGTGGATTGCCTCTGCAGGTGAAATGAAAACTAAGCCTACACAGCATTCAGTCAAAGAACTGCGATCAATTGGCATTCAACCAGATATCTTAGTTTGTCGTTCCGAACGTCCTCTACCCAAAGGATTAAAACAGAAATTATCAGAGTTTTGCGATGTCCCAGAAGCATGTGTAATCACCTCCCAAGATGCCAAAAGCATCTATGAAGTACCGCTAAATTTAGAACGGGAAGGATTGGCACAGCAAGTATTAGACTTGTTGCAAATGGAACAAAGTCAACCAGATTTGTCACAGTGGCAAACCCTAGTCAAAAAATTACACAGTCCTAAACAAGAAGTAGAAATTGCGATCGTTGGTAAATATGTGCAGTTAAGTGATGCCTATTTATCAGTCGTCGAAGCCTTGCATCACGCCGCAATCTCTACCTATGGCAAACTACGCCTGCGTTGGGTGAACTCAGAAGATTTAGAAACCGAACCTGCCGAAACCTATCTTGCAGGTGTTGATGGCATAGTTGTGCCGGGAGGTTTTGGGGTGCGGGGAGTAGATGGCAAAATTGCAGCCATTAAATATGCCCGCGATCGCCAAATTCCCTTTTTAGGATTATGTTTAGGAATGCAATGCTCTGTCATCGAATGGGCACGCCATATAATGGGCTTAAAAGACGCCAATAGTGCGGAATTTGACGCCTATACAACCGATCCAGTTATTAACCTATTACCAGAACAGCAGGATGTAGTTGACTTAGGCGGCACAATGCGCTTAGGGCTGTATCCTTGTCGGGTTCTCCCCAACACTCTCGCCCACACACTTTATCAAGAAGAAGTGATTTACGAACGACATCGGCATCGTTATGAATTTAACAATGTTTACCGCACCCTGCTGTTAGAGTCAGGCTATGTGATTAGTGGCACATCTCCCGATGGTAGGCTAGTTGAAATTATTGAATTGCCCAAACATCCATTCTTTTTAGCTTGTCAATTCCATCCCGAATTTCAATCGCGCCCCAGCAACCCCCATCCTTTATTTAAAGGACTTATCCAAGCTGCGATCGCCCTTTCTCTTTCCAACTCCAAAGCACCAACACCATTAGAAGTATCATAGAAAATCAAAATAGATTTTTGATGATTGTGATCTAGCGCACAGCAACATTTACCTAGATTGAGCAAATTTTGAGATACAGGGTGACATCATTCATAAAAGTGGGACTTTGAGGAGATGTTGTGGCGTACTGGGTGAAAATCCTTTACGAGAGGAAAGAATATGTAGTCAATTTTGAACGCGTCCATGCTTTTTGTTACGAAAAAAACGGCAGGGTAACTTTTTGGTTGCCCGATAGTGCCATCCCCATCACAATTAATCCCCAGAGTAACCTAAAAGACTATCAAAAAATTTTAGATTATTTAGAATGCGTCACCCGCTTAGAAATAGATAACGCCCACTGGGTAAAAATAATTTACGAAAAAAACGAATATATCATCAACCTCAACTGCATCAGTTCCTTTTGTCACGAACCAAACGGCAGAGTCACCTTTTGGTTGCCAGACGGCACAATTCCCATCATTATCAACCCAGCCAATAATCCTGATTCCTATCAAAAAGTTGTACAGTTTGTGCAAAAGACAACAGGGTATTTTTTATCATGATCATAGGGAGTAGGGAGTAGGGAGTAGGGAGTGGTGAAGAGATATTTTTATAGGTCGTTGTGAACTTTGTGATAGCTTTTTCATGGACTACCAAGTAATTTTATCCCCAAAGGCTGTGCATGATAATGCAAGTGCAACAAGTAATTGAGACTCTGCAAAAAGATTTACCGACGCTTTTTGAAAAAGACATCTCCTACGACATTTACACACAGAGTATCTATTTTCGAGACCCAGTAAATACATTTAAAGGCAAATTTAACTATCGCATCATATTTTGGACATTGCGATTTCACGCGCGACTATTTTTTAGTCAAATTTATTTTGATGTACATGAAATCAGTCAGTCTGCTCAAAATATCATTTTGGCAAAGTGGACAGTTCGCGGAGTTTTGCGGGTTCCCTGGAAAGCCAAGATATTTTTCAATGGTTATTCAACGTACAAATTCAATCAAAATAACTTGATCTACGAGCATATCGATACTTGGGATCGTCCGCCAAAAGAGATTTTACAGCAGTTTTGGCAAAAGGGAGAAAGTATTTGATAAATTTTCTTATTTGGTAATTCCGGCGACAAATAATCAAGTTCGACTCTGCTAAAAAGCTCTAGAAGACGCCTGAATCCTAGTTCAGAATATATTTTGTAACAAATTTATTAGATCTTGATCTAATTGGTTAAGTTTTACCAACTTTAGGATTTTTGGAGGTTTTATATTTTAAGATTTTCTTTATATTCATATAAGCCCTGCTATGATAGGGCGAAACCAAGCTGTTGCTATAGGGGCAAGTCCATGAATTCTTCAACATTACGTCAGCTCTGGTTTGTGATTGAACAAACCCAAACTAGTATCCTTTTAGGGTTTAACGATGCAGATCTGGTTCAGCAGTTACTGAAACAACTAGAGAGAGACAGACTACTCAGTGGCGAAGAAATCAACACTACAAGAGCTTATCTTCGTTCCAGAGTTCCATTAATTCGCGACTTAGCTATGGCCCGCTCGGCGTAAAATAATTTACATCTTAATTATTCAGATATATTGAGGGTGCGATCGCCACTATCAACTTGCAGATATTTGCAAGAAATTCGATATTGGCATAATTTTTAGAGTTTTGATAGCGCTTGGAAGCGATCGCAATCTCCAAGTAAGTAAAGGAATGCGATCGCTTGCTTGCTATGAAATTGAATAATGATTATATTTAATTCAATCATCTTTTACTTAACTAATACTTTGGGGCATAATGTTTGTCGTTAATATACAAATCTTCAAAAATCCTTTTTGTGTCGCTTTGTTAAGCTTACTAATTGCAAGTTGTAATGCTAGCACTGATGAAAAAAATATCAAAACTGCAACACCCATTAGTAATGTACAAGCTTCAAAAACTGTAGAATCAAGCCCAGTAACCTCTGAAACCAAAGACCAGAATACTAATGAAGAAATTAAAGCTGTTTTCGATGAGAACCTCAGAGGTTTGAACGAAGAAAATTTAGAAGTTGCAATGACTGCAATTGAAAAAAATTCTTCTGTCTATGAACAAACTAGACAACTAACTCAAAAACTTTTTGACACCTATGATTTAAAATACGAAATTAACAATTTTGAGGTGATTGAAGTATCACAAAACTCTGCTAAAGTAAGGATTACTCAAACAACTAAAAAAGTTAGTGGCCCTGCATTCAGAGATAATATATTGGTGGCTATCAATACCTTAAATAAGTCTGATGGTAAATGGAAAGTATTATCTACAGAAGTAGAGAGTGTTAAATATCTGAATTAGAGGTGTGGTGCATTAATGGTGTTTTATGTTTCACTAACACACCATTTTAGCTTACTAATACTACCTTTTCATCGCTGAATACTGCTGCAAAACTTGTTGCAAATATTGCCCAGTATAAGACCGAGAATTACTTGCTACTTCCTCTGGCGTTCCTACAGCAATTACTTCTCCACCTTTATCACCGCCTTCCGGGCCTAAATCTATCACCCAGTCGGCGCAACGAATCACATCTAAATTATGTTCAATCACTAAAATTGAGTTGCTTTTATCTACCAAGCGTTGCAATACATCTAATAATTTGTGGACATCATAAAAAGATAAACCTGTCGTTGGTTCATCTATTAAATAAAGTGTCTTGCCAGTCGCACGACGAGATAATTCTGTTGCCAATTTCACCCGCTGCGCTTCACCACCAGATAGAGTAGTTGCAGGTTGTCCTAGTTGAATATAACCTAATCCAACATCAACTAATGTCTGTAAGCGAGTCACAGCTTTAGGTATGTTTTGACAAAATTCTAAACTTTCTTCAACTGTCATGTTGAGAACATCAGAAATCGATTTATCTTTGTACTTTACTTGCAAAGTTTCGCGGTTATATCTTGCACCTTTACAAATTTCACATTGCACGTAAACATCAGGAAGAAAGTTCATTTCAATGACATTTACACCTTGTCCACTACAGGCTTCGCAACGTCCACCTTTGACATTAAAAGAAAATTGTCCTGGTTTGTAACCTCTAGCTTTAGCTTCTACTGTTTGTGAAAATACATCACGAATGACATCGAAAACGCCTGTATATGTTGCAGGGTTAGAACGCGGTGTGCGTCCAATCGGAGATTGATCAATCACAATTGCTTTATCAACAGCATTCAATCCCTGGATTTTATCTAAATCTTTAGGTAGAGGAACTCTCTTTGTTAAATGGTGTTGTAGTGATGGGTAGAGTAATTCGTTAATTAAGGTAGATTTCCCAGAACCAGAAACACCAGTGACAGCAACGAGTTTACCCAGTGGAATTTCTACGTCTATGTTTTGTAGATTGTTGCGATGGGCGTTTTTAATTATCAAACTGCGCCCGTTACCTTCTCGGCGTTCTGTTGGGGTGGTGATGACTCTTCTTCCTGACAAGTATGCACCTGTTAAAGAATTTTCTGCTGTTAGTAATGCTTGTAAGTCACCTTGGGCAATAATATTGCCACCATGAATGCCCGCGCCAGGGCCAATATCAACAATATGGTTAGCTGCACGAATTGTTTCTTCATCATGCTCAACTACAATTAATGTGTTACCTAAATCGCGCAATTTAGTTAAAGTTTTTAGCAACCGTCCATTATCGCGTTGATGTAAACCAATACTTGGTTCATCTAAAACGTAGAGAACTCCTGTTAAGCCAGAACCAATTTGTGTTGCTAGGCGAATTCGTTGGGCTTCTCCCCCAGAAAGTGTCATTGCTGGACGATCAAGAGTTAAATAATCTAGACCCACATCTAACAGAAATTGCAATCTAGATTTAATTTCTCGAAGTACTAAATCAGCAATTTGGATCTGGCGATCGCTCATTTTTAACTGCTCAATTTTCTGGCGACAATCGCGAATTGATACCCCAGTTAAATCTAAAATTCCATACTGTCCCAATCTGACTGCTAATGCTTCTGATTTTAACCGTTTTCCACGACAGACTTCACATGGCTGATCGATTAAATAATCTTCTAATTTTTGCTTAAGTAACTCCGAACTTCCCTCATATTGTCTTTGCAATATGGGGATTACCCCTTTAAAATTTTGCTTCTTTTCAGCTGATTTAGTTTGTTCTTCTCCATATAAAATTGTCTGTTTTTGTTCATCTGTTAGCTGATTCCAAGATGTTTTTAACTCAAACCCATGAGCTTGTCCTAAGCTATAAAGTAATTCCAAATAATAAGAATTATCTTTCTCTGACCAAGGGGCGATCGCCGCATACACCGGTGCTTCAGAATCAGGTATGACCAAATCAGGCGAAAATCTTCTGAGAGTTCCTATACCATGACAATGAGGACATGCACCATAAGGTGAATTAAACGAGAATAACCGGGGCGATAATTCCTCCATTACCGCCCCGTGTTCTGGACAAGCAAAATTCTCCGAAAAGACTAATTCTTCTTCTTTGTCATTAGTCGTTTGTTCTTCATGACTACCAATCACAATGTTAGCAATGCCACCAGATTGTTTAAGACACGTAGCTAGTGAATCAACCAAACGCTCTTGTATACCAGGCTTTTTCACCAGACGGTCGATTACCACTTCAATTGTGTGAGTTAAATTTTTATCTAACTCGATAGAGTCTGACAAATCTCGCACTTCGCCATCGACGCGCACACGGACAAAGCCTTGAGATGCCAAACTCGATAATAATTTCCGGTGAGTGCCTTTTTTACCCCGAACCACGGGGGCAAGAATTTGGAACCGGGTGCGATCTGGTAATTCCATGATGCGATCGCACATTTCATCGATGGTTTGGGGTGAAATACAGCGATCGCATATCGGACAATGGGGTTCACCTGCACGACCAAATAGCAATCGTAAATAGTCATAAATCTCCGTTACCGTACCCACAGTCGAACGGGGATTGTGAGACGTTGATTTTTGGTCAATGGAAATCGCTGGACTCAAGCCTTCAATTGCTTCGACATCCGGCTTATCTAACTGCCCTAAAAATTGCCGTGCGTAGGCGCTGAGAGATTCCACATAACGCCGTTGTCCTTCTGCAAAAATCGTATCAAATGCCAGAGAAGACTTACCCGAACCAGAAACGCCAGTGAAAACAATCAGGCGATCGCGCGGTAGTTCCAAATCAATATTTTTCAGATTGTGCTGTCTAGCACCCCGAATACGGATAGTATTTTGGTTATTTTGGCTGGGGTGCGGAAGATGCCCATTTAACACAGAGGGCTGAGAGTCATTTTCTTCCAATCCGAACTTTGGGGATGGTGCTAGCTGTTTGTCTGACATGTTGATCGGCTGGTAAGGAGCTTCTTACGAAACAGTCCTTAATAATACTATCTAATTTATGTTTATAGTAGAACAATAGTACTGTTATAGATATCTAGGCTATCTATAACAGTACTAAAATTCTGTCATATATATTACCAGTATTTTTTATTACTCAGCATAATTAACAGTAACTCTCTTGGACAATATGGTGTTAGTTATCATTTTTATAATAGATACTTTGAGTACATCTTCAATAAGTCAGATCATATAATTATTTCTTTAGGTAGAGACGAATAAATATAGTTTTGATTTCACAAAAATTTCAGTTTTAAAAAGATTATTGCAATAAACAATTTGCTACTTGCATATATTATTGCATATGACAAAATAAGTATTTAAACTTTGAGATTTTATATCAATTAGAAATAAACAATTTCTCTTACTTTTGGCTGCATTGTTTATCTCATCCGGTAGAAATAAGTGTAAATAAGAATTGATAAATTAAAAGCAAATCAAGTTTGAAGAGAAAGATTAGAATTTTTAGCTGGTGCGATCGCCAAAGCTATTTATCCTGGATATCAAGGTGGTGGAATTCTCTCAACTATGATTTTGGATATTTCGGTGCTTTTATTAGCTCCTGGCTCAAAAGCGCAATAATTCATCGGTCTTCTATTTACGAGTTTGCAGAGCCAACAAACATCAAAATGGCTAGATTTTTACTAGCATCTTAAACACATGAGATGGAAGTAAAAAAATCATAGAAGACACTAACACTCTACCCCCTTTTGTAATCACGTCGTTTCTAAAAGAGAGAGAAATGTTTTTTCACAAAAAAGAACCTATTCATGTTGTAGATGTTAAAGAAGCAAACCCTCGCTTTGCTCAACTACTTCTAGAACAATTTGGTGGAGCAACCGGAGAATTAACAGCTGCTTTGCAGTATTGGGTGCAATCGTTTCATGTTGAGAATGCTGGCATTAAAGATATGCTCCAAGATATTGCGCTCGAGGAATTTAGCCATCTAGAAATGGTCGGTAAACTCATCGAGGCTCATACCAAAAATACAGATCAAACAGATGCTTATAAAAGTACTCTTTTTGCTATCAGAGGAGTTGGGCCTCATTTTCTAGATAGTCAAGGTAGTGCTTGGACTGCAAGTTACTTGAATGAAGGTGGAGATGTAGTTCGTGATTTGAGAGCCAATATTGCCGCTGAGGCTGGCGCTCGTCAAACTTACGAAGAACTGATTAAGCTAGCAACTGACGAAGCAACAAAAGAGACTTTGGTACATTTGCTCACGCGGGAAATTTCTCATACCCAAATGTTTATGAAAGCTCTAGATTCATTGGGTAAATTGACCGATCCATTCTTTGGTAACATTAAGCCTGATGAAACTGTTGCTCTCTACTACAATTTGTCTACAAATGGTAATGGCAAAGATGAGCGTGGCCCTTGGAATTCTGAGCCAACATTTGAATACATTGCTAACCCGCTAGAAAGCCATTCTTAGCTTAAAATTTGTCAAAAAGCTTTTGAAAACTCCCAATAACAAGGTGGGTATTGCCCACCTTACTTAACAGTAATAGCTGTAGTGGCGTGTTTAGCCTTAGAGGATGTTTGAAAAGTCTAAATTAATACTAACCCCGGCGATTAGAAATCGCGACTATACAGACAAAACCCACCTTCGTGGGTTTCAATAACTCGATTTTCCGTGTTTTCCAAAGGAGGTGGACTTCACTTGTGTAGTAGCGAATTATATTCGTCCAAAACTTGAGCTTGAAACCACAAATTACGAATTACGTTAGCGCAGCGGTAGCGAGTCATCGATAGCGTTAGCGACACAGGAGCGTCGCGTCATTACGAATTACGAATTATTTAGTCATCCTAACTTTTTTAGTAGCGTTTTTGCAAAAAATCAATTCTCGGAAGTTATTTGAGAATCAAAATCTAGTTTTAGGAGATTAATTTGTGATTGTTAATGCTACACAAAATGGTTGGGAAATTATTTATCATCGCGCTCATGCTTTGTTGGCAGCTCAACTAGCAGGACAATGGCAACGCAAAAACGCTCCAGCACGGTTATATGAAACGCTAGCTGCTATTTCCCATCACGATGATTTAGAGAAAGAATGGGAAGAAAAAATTCTTACCGAAGCGGGTACGCCAATGGATTTTACCTTCAGTCCAGAAGGTGGTAAAGAGGGTTATGAGAAATTAGCTGAATTAGCAAAGAATGCGCTTTACCGAGGACGGTGGGTGGCTTTATTAATTTCTATGCACATCAGCCGTTTAAATGAGCCAAAACGGGGTCAGTCTTCAGAAATAAATCAATTTTTGGATGGGCAACTGCAAAACCAGCAGCATTTACGCAAGGAACTAGGTATTGAAAAAGAGGAAGTTGACGCGGCCTACGCTTTTATGCAATGGTGCGATCGCCTCTCACTTATCCTCTGTCAACAAGAACTACCCGCAGATGAGCGATTGTTGGAAATTAGCAAGGGCCCTGACGGTGAGCGTTATGACATCATGCAACGCCGTGATCAACTGGTTATAGTTCAACCTTGGCCTTTTGAGGATAATCAATTCACAGTCAATGTCGAAGCTAGTGAACTCCACCAAGTAAAGTTCAACAGTAGCACCGAATTAGCCCAAGCACTACAGAAAGCACCAATCAAATCGCTGGAATGGAAATTTATCAAAGGCTAGATATATATCAGCCAATTTTTTTGTCCAATTTTGTTGACTATGTATAACAATTTTGTTAGATTAATTTACATAAGTTAATAAACAAAGCAATAAGCTTGATTGCCACTCCAAACCTGTTCGCCTTGGACATTAGCCCAGCAAAATTAATCTTGGTATCGCTTTCTCTTATCGACATTTGGACTTCTCCCATAAACCTCGACTTGACAGTCGAGGTTTTTTGTATAGCCGAGAAATGGGGAGTGGGGAAAGATGTATTTTCATGCCCCTGTTATGTGAAAATCACATGAGTAGACCTCTTGCAAAAGTCAGATACTCGCCAGAAAATAAATTTTCTGGCTGATAACTCAAGTCGGTTTCAACCGACTAATAACAGTATTGTTAGTCCGTTTCAACGGACTTTTGCTATTAGGCAGAGACTTGAGTCTCTGACGGTTCAAGTATTTTTGCAAGAAGTCTAGTGTTTAGCTTGAAAATAGGGAACAGGATAAAGAAACTCTTTTTCTTCCCCTACTCCCCACTCCCCACTCCCCACTCCCCTACTCCCTATTCCCAAGGCATCAAAAAAAGGCTCTCGCTTTTACACAAGAGCCATTAAGCTATTCGATTGTCAGTAATGAAAGTAAACTTGTAACCTAGTCGAGGTCGTTCATAAACAACACTGGTTCAGTATCACGGTTGATACCTTTCTCGAAACCACCAGCAGCGGCTCTAGCACGACCAGCGTGCCACAAGTGACCTATTAGGAAGAAGAAGCCTAGTACGAAGTGAGAAGTCGCCAACCAAGCACGAGGAGATACGTAGTTGAACGAGTTGATTTCAGTCGCTACCCCACCCACAGAGTTCAGAGAACCCAGAGGAGCGTGAGTCATGTATTCAGCAGCACGGCGAGCTTGCCAAGGCTGAATATCATTCTTGATTTTTTCCAGGTCAAGACCGTTGGGGCCACGTAGAGGCTCTAACCAAGGGCCACGGAAATCCCAGAAGCGCATGGTTTCTCCACCAAAGATAATTTCACCAGTGGGAGAGCGCATCAGATATTTACCTAGACCTGTGGGGCCTTGTGCAGAACCGACGTTAGCACCTAAACGTTGGTCACGAATCAAAAAGGTCAAAGCTTGGGCTTGAGAAGCTTCAGGACCAGTAGGCCCATAGAATTCGCTAGGATAAACGGTGTTGTTGAACCATACCATGCAAGAAGCAATAAAGCCCATCAAGGAGAGAGCGCCTAAGCTATAGGAGAGATAAGCCTCACCAGACCAGATGGATGCGCGACGAGACCAAGCAAAAGGCTTAGTGAAAATGTGCCAAATACCGCCAGCAATACAGATGAAAGCAATCCAAATGTGACCGCCGATAACATCTTCTAGGTTATTGACGCCGACAATCCAGCCTTCGCCACCAAAGGGAGACCTGGTTAGATAACCGAAGATAACTGCTGGATTAAGTGTCGGGTTGGTAATGACGCGAACATCACCACCGCCAGGTGCCCAGGTGTCATATATACCACCGAAGAACATGGCTTTTAACACCAACAGCAACGCACCACATCCCAAAATGATTAGGTGGAAACCGATGATGTTGGTCATTTTGTTCTTGTCTTTCCAGTCGTAACCAAAGAAAGAAGAGTATTCTTCTAAGGTTTCTGGGCCACGAACGGCATGATAAATACCGCCGAATCCTAAGACAGCTGAGGAAATTAAGTGAAGTACACCAACAACGAAGTAGGGGAAGGTATCGATAACTTCACCACCGGGGCCGACACCCCAGCCTAAAGTCGCGAGGTGAGGTAGCAGGATCAAGCCCTGCTCATACATGGGCTTTTCAGGAACAAAGTGAGCGACTTCAAACAAAGTCATTGCTCCAGCCCAGAATACAATCAAACCAGCATGGGCAACGTGAGCGCCCAGCAGTTTACCAGATAGGTTGATTAAACGAGCGTTGCCAGACCACCAAGCAAAACCTGTGGATTCTTGGTCGCGTCCGCCGCCCATTACCGAAGGTCTATTAGAGAGCGTTACCACGTGGTAGTACCTCTTCAGGGAATACAAATTGTTCGTGAGGCTGATCTTGAGGAGCCATCCAAGCGCGGATACCCTCATTCAGCAAAATGTTTTTGGTATAGAAAGTTTCA
>JAHHHC010000009.1 GCA_019359515.1 Desmonostoc vinosum HA7617-LM4
CGAAGTTAACCCAGCATCGTCGGAAATAGAATCTTTACCAAGCATTTTCCGACAAGTTGATGAACAACAACCTATAACATCAGATTTACCATCAACTCAGGCTGAAACTTCAGATATTCCAAATACAGTCAACAGACAAACCGAAGTTAACCCAGCATCGTCGGAAATAGAATCTTTACCAAGCATTTTCCGACAAGTTGATGAACAACAACCTATAACATCAGATTTACCATCAACTCAGGCTGAAACTTCAGATATTCCAAATACAATCAACAGACAAACCGAAGTTAACCCAGCATCGTCGGAAGTAGAATCTTTACCAAGCATTTTCCGGCAAGTTGATGAACAACAGCCAATAGAACCAGATTTATCATTAACTCAGGCTGAAACTTCTGATATTCCAAATACAGTCAATAGACAAACCGAAGTCACCCCAGCATCGCAAGTAGAATCTTTATCAAGCATTTTCCGACAAGTTGATGAACAACAACCTATAACATCAGATTTACCATCAACTCAGGCTGAAACTTCAGATATTCCAAATACAATCAACAGACAAACCGAAGTTAACCCAGCATCGTCGGAAGTAGAATCTTTACCAAGCATTTTCCGGCAAGTTGATGAACAACAGCCAATAGAACCAGATTTACCATCAACTCAGGTTGAAACTTCTGATGTTCAACAAAGTACAACTAATAGGCAATCCGAAGTCACCTCAGCGTCGCAAGTTGAATCTTTACCAAGCATTTTCCGACAAGTTGATGAACAACAGCCAATAGAATCAGATTTATCATCAACTCAAGCTGAAACTTCAGATGTTCCAAATACAGTCAATAGACAAATCGAAGTCACCTCAGCATCGTCGGAAGTAGAATCTTTACCAAGCATTTTCCGACAAGTTGATGAACAACAGCCAATAGAATCAGATTTATCATCAACTCAAGCTGAAACTTCAGATGTTCCAAATACAGTCAACAGACAATCCGAAGTCACTTCAGTATCGCAAGTAGAATCTTTACCAAGCATTTTCCGACAAGTTGATGAACAACAGCCAATAGAACCAGATTTATCATCAACTCAGGTTGAAACTTCTGATGTTCAACAAAGTACAACTAATAGGCAATCCGAAGTCACCTCAGCATCGCAAGTTGAATCTTTACCAAGCATTTTCCGACAAGTTGATGAACAACAGCCAATAGAATCAGATTTATCATCAACTCAAGCTGAAACTTCAGATGTTCCAAATACAGTCAACAGACAATCCGAAGTCACCTCAGCATCGTCGGAAGTAGAATCTTTACCAAGCATTTTCCGGCAAACTGATGAACAACAGCCAATAGAATCAGATTTATCATCAACTCAAGCTGAAACTTCAGATGTTCCAAATACAGTCAATAGACAAATCGAAGTCACCTCAGCATCGTCGGAAGTAGAATCTTTACCAAGCATTTTCCGGCAAACTGATGAACAACAGCCAATAGAATCAGATTTATCATCAACTCAGGCTGAAACTTCAGATGTTCCAAATACAGTCAACAGACAAACCGAAGTTAACCCAGCATCGTCGGAAATAGAATCTTTACCAAGCATTTTCCAGCAAGTTGATGAACAACAGCCAATAGAACCAGATTTACCATCAACACCTGCAACTCAGGCTGATACTCCTGATATTTCACAAAAAGTAACAAATAAACAGCAAGACATTATCCTGGCAAAACTACAAACACCCCATTTTCAGAAACAAGAACAAACAGATTCTTCAGAAAATCCGACTAAAGTCGATTCTTTTGCAGACACTTCATTGCAGCGAAAAGGTCTTGACACTCAATCATCGCAGATTTCTCAATCGTTAATTCCTTCTTCTTTAGGGTTAGAAGTCGGACAAAATAGGCTTTCAGTGCTGAGTTCTTCACAACAGCATACTTTTGAAAATAAAACAACTGATACAAATAAATCTTCACCTCATTACTCGTCACCAACACTAGTTTTCCGAAAAACAAATTCTACTAATGATACCCATCATCCACAAACTTCAAATACATCTTCTCAGTGGTCTAATATACCTTCGCAATGGTCAAGTCTGGAAGAATTAATGAATGGTAGTAATGATAGTGATGATGAATTTAATAGTTTTAACTCTAGTAATATAGAATCTAATTGGCAGAGTTCTAAGTTTTCGTCACCTGTTTCACAATCTTCATCGGAATTACCACAAATTTTTACTAAGCCAACTTCTTCACCTGTAGCTGAAAGCAATACATTTGCAAGAGAGTCAGAACCAATAACCGAAACTATAGAAAATCCCTATTTATTGGATGAAAAAGATGATGATCATGATTTGGAACAACTTGCCCATGAAATTTATAGCAGATTACGACAACGCATAGAAATTGAGCGAGAGCGTCATGGTATGCACTTTAGTCGTTTACCGTGGTAAACCACATTAAACAACTCGAAATATTAGGAGAAATACTCAAAATGGTAGCTAGTTTTATTGTCCCCGCTAAAAAGAGTTCCAACTTAAAAAAAGCCATACTTAAAAATATGGATGGCGGACAAGATATTAAATTAATGTTCAACCCCACGGACATTAGTTTTACTCGAACTATTAGTTGGACAAAAAATGATGGTAACAGAGGAACTACTCTTTTACCTAAAATTAGTTTTTCTAGTGTTGATCCTTATAAATTTACACTGAAACAATTACTCTTTGATACTTATGAAACTAAAGAGTCTGTAATGAAGCACATAGACATTATTAAGCAGGGTGTGGAAACTATAAAACAGCAACCTGACTCCCGTCCACCTGTTTATAAGTTTATTTGGGATAAAGAATATTTTTTATGTGTCATGACGAGTTTAACCTATACCTTAAATATGTTTCTCTCTGATGGCACACCAGTGAGAGCATTGGTAGATATTTCCTTACAGGAAGTAGATAAAAGTATGCTTCCTGGGACACCAGCTTCGGCTTCTGCTGGTACGCAGCGCTTGCCAGACCCTAAAGTTGCGCGTCCGGGGTAATTAGTATTTTGATCAAAGTGCTTGCATAAAAAAAGTAAAAATTCAAAAATATAATTTGAATAACTACTAGTTTATTAGGGTAATGGCAAGCCAGTTGTGTTAAATTCCAATCCTTAATTTCCAATTACTTTTAATACTTTTAAGCTGCTAAATATGCCTCCTGTAGATTATTTAAACGAACTGCAAATCGAATTTTCTTCTGGTGGTGGTGGAGCCTGGTCTGCTGCTGCTGGAGAATTAGTCAAGGATTTATTGCAAATCACTGTAGAAGAGAGTTTGCACTTGCCAGCAATGTTTACATTGGTAGTACGAAATACCTATAATCCTACTAGCGATCGCGACAAACCTGGGCTTCATGAAAAGATTTTTGAAATTGGTAAGAAAATCAGACTAGGTTTTAAATCCAGTACTACTGGAGACCCAGAATTCCGTGAACAAAAAAAAGATTTTTTGATTCAAGGTGAAATTACAGCGATTGAAATTCACTTCGATAAAAAAAATGAAGCACCTATTATTGTTCGCGGCTATGATTTTTCCCATCGTCTGCACAGAGGTCGCCACAATCGTTCTTTTCAAAATCAAACTGACAGCGATATAGTACGTAAAATAGCAGCAGAAGTAGGTATACCAGTTAGTAAAATAGAACCGAGTGGTCAACCCCATACATATGTCTTTCAAGAAAACCAAACTAACATGGAGTTTTTGCGAGAGCGAGCTGCCCGTGTGGGATTTGAACTATTTATTGAAAATGGCAAGATAAATTTTTGCAAGCCAGCAAATCGAGGTATTGAAGAACTAGTTTGGGGTGTTGATATTAACAGCTTTAGTACCCGCGTCACTAGTGCTGAGCAGGTGAATTCTGTAGAAGTGCGTAGCTGGGACTATACCAAGAAAAAACTAATTAAAAAAACAGCTACTAAAGAAAAAGTAATAACTACTACACCAAATGGTCAAGGAAGTAGTACTAGCAGTAAATTCCAAATTAAGCCAGCTCCCAAAATGGTTGTTGTAGATCAACCCGTTACCGATGAACAGACTCCGAGAATGGAAAAAGAAGCGGAGGCAATTGCTAAGGCTGTGTGTGATGAGTTGGGAGGAGAATTTGTTTATGCAGATGCTAAATCAGAGGGTAATCCTAAAATTAGAGCCGGAAAGGTTGTTAATATTAAGAACTTAGGCAAAAACTATAGTGGTAAGTATTACGTTACAGAAACACGTCATTTCTTTACTCGACGCAACTATACAACTGATTTCAGTGTGCGGGGACTGCGTGCTGGTAACTTATTTACAACCCTAGCATCACAGTTACATTTACAACCAGGTCAGACTTTTTTAGTAGGAATTGTCACTAATAATAAAGACCCAAATAAATGGGGTAGAGTCAAGGTTGAGTTCCCGACCTTAGCAGATAAAGATGAAAGCTATTGGGCGAGAATTGTAGCTACAGGAGCAGGAGCAAAGCGGGGTTTTGATTGTTTGCCAGAGGTTGGCGACGAAGTTTTAGTAGGTTTTGAACATGGCGATATTCACCGTCCATATATACTTGGTGGAGTATGGAATGGCAAAGATGCACCACCAGAATTGGTAACTGATGCGGTTGGTGCTAAAGGAGTAAGATTACGCACCTTTAAAACTCGTGTAGGGCACACTCTACAGTTTATAGAAGAAGTCAAAGGTCGTAGCGAAGTAGGTATTGTGATTGAAACTAAATATGGCCACCGAATTTATCTCAATGACACTCAAAAAGAGATAGAGATTAAAACCAAACGCGGTCAAAAAATTAATATGGACGATAAAACTCGTTCAATTTCCATCGACTCCACAGGTGATATTACACTCAAAGCTCGGAGAAATATAGATATTAATGCTACTGGCCTGGTAACAGTTAAGGGTAGGATAATCAATTTGAATTAGGGAGTCGGGAGTCGGGAGTGGGGAGTGGGGAATTAATTGAGAATTGTTATTTCTTCCCCTCATCCTCGACCTTTGGCGAATATGCTTAAATCTTCTAGATCGATATCTTTGAAGATAAAAGCTGACTAGTATTCATCATCAAACTAGGAACTAGGGATGTGGTTCGACTCCGCTCACCAACCGGGAGATGTGAGAGAAATAATCAACACCCATTCCCCGTTTCCTGTGGGCTGAGCGAAGTCGTACCCCTACGCTTAAGCAAGCTATCGAGAGCGTCTCCGACAGGAGAAGCCCATTACCCCTAATCCCCGCTCCCGGCGGCCCCGAGTTCCCCATTCCCAATTCCCCATATGGTTTACAGTCAACAACAGGCTTATTTAGGCAAAGGCTTGGCTTACCCACTGCGTTTAAGCTTGCAGGGAGGGATACAGCTTAGTTCTGAAGAAAAAAAAGTCCGAGAATCTATTTGGATTATCCTTCGTACTAGCGTGGGTGAGCGAGTCTATCGACCTAATTTTGGCTCGCGTTTGTCAGAACTGGCGTTTGCACCATTAAACAGTGAAACGTTATTGCTAATTCGCTTCTATGTCACTGAGGCTTTGGAGGTTTGGGAACCACGAATCACACTTGAAGAAGTAATAATTGATCCTGATCCCATCCGTGGCAGAGTAGACATCAATATTATTTATCGACTTAAAGATTATCCAGATACTTATAGCTTAGTTTATCCTTTTTACTTACTTGCTCCAGAGGAGTAATGGTAATTCGTAATTCGTAATTCGTAATTCGTAATTCGTAATTCGTAATTCGTAATTAAGACATACATAATTTATGAAATTTGATTTTTTACCACAATTACCTTCTTCCAATTTAGACGATCGCACTTTTGATGAATTGGTAGAAGAGTGTATTATGCGTATTCCTCGCTACTGTCCAGAGTGGACAGACCATAACCTCAGCGACCCAGGAATTACGCTGATTGAATTATTTGCTTGGTTAACTGACCAGATGTTACTCAGATTTAACCAAGTACCGCGTAAAAATTATGTAGCTTTTCTCGAATTACTAGGTATTCGTCTCCAACCAGCTGCCCCAGCACGTACCGAATTAACTTTTTATTTAAGTACTGACCTATCGGAAAGTTATACTATCCCGGCAGGAATAGAAGTTTCTACTATCCGCACCGAGACAACAGAAGCGATTACTTTTAGCACAGATTATCCTTTAATTATTGGCACACCCCACATCCAACACTTTTTAACCGCCCAAACCGTCGAAGATATTCCCCAGTCTCTACGCGAAAGAGTCACAAGTTCGTGGACTCGTCAATCTGACGGTTATTGGTCAGGCAATGAACAACCAATATTTGAAGAACAACCCCAGCCCGGTAACTGCTTTTACTTGGTAGTTAATTCTGATGATCCATTAGATGCTAATGTCTTAGAAATTACCTTCCAAGGGGCTGCGGCGACACCTGCGGGTATTAACCCCAATCAACCACCGCGTCAGTGGGAAGCCTGGAATGGGGAAAATTGGCAACCGATTTTACTTAAAGAAGCAGACGATGAGACGCGAGGTTTCAGTTTCTATGAAATCGTTCAACAGGGCGGTAATCCGGCCCAAGGAGCAGATATTCGTCTGCATTTACCGCAAAAATGGCCTGTAACTAACTTTACCGCCTATCGCGGGCGTTGGCTGCGCTGTGTCTTGTCACCCCTAGAAACAAATCAATCTGGTTATAATCGTCCACCGCGTATTACTGGTCTAGCAATGCGGTCAATTGGCGGTACAGTGAGGGCTAGTCACAGCACCTTAATTGAAGATGAGCGTTTAGGCATCAGTGATGGAAAACCAGGTCAAACTTTTAACCTACAACAAACGCCGATTTTAGAACGTACAGAAGAAGAATATATCTTAGTGACTCCCCCTAGTGGCTTGCCACAAAGATGGCAAGAGGTGAGAGATTTTGCGGAATCTCGTGCCCAAGACTTACATTACACCCTCGATTCGCTGACCGGCATAGTCCAATTTGGGCCGCTAATTCGTGAACCCAGCCAACTCAAACAACAAACAGTATTGCGATCGCGCATCCAAAAACCATCACAATTAGAACAAACTATAGTACAAGTGAGTGACCTTGCCGACCAACACGAACATCAGTACGGGGCAGTTCCCCCACGCGGTTCGGAAATTCGGATGGTTGCTTACCGTACAGGTGGCGGTAGAGAGGGGAATGTGCAAGTTGGCACAATCCAGTTTTTAAAATCAGCATTTCCGTATGTTGAAAGTGTAATCAACTACAAAGAAGGTATCAATGGTGCAGATGCGGAATCACTAGAACAAGCAGTAATCAAAGCACCCCGCATTCTACGCACCCGTGACCGGGCGGTGACTGCTGAAGACTTTGAAGTTTTAGCACAGCAAGCTAGTGGTGGAGCGATCGCTCGTGTACGCTGTTTACCAGCCACATCTCAAACTCAAGCGGGTATGGTTGGTTTACTAATTGTCCCCCAAGCCAATACAGATGGAATTGCCCAAGGCGAAGGCATTTCACCAGATAAATTTGCCCTCAGCGCAGCCCTCCAAGACCAAATCCTCAACTACTTAAATGACCGAAAATTATTAGGAGTCCAAGTATATTTACAAGAACCAGATTATGTGGGAGTTTCCGTACAATCCGAGGTTGCAGTAGAAGCCGTTTACGACAACCCCCAAGCCAAAGAAGAAATTCTCCGTCAATTAAGGGTGTCACTGTATAAATATTTAAATCCCTTGATTGGCGGCACAGATGGTAAAGGCTGGCCATTGGGGCGACCCGTCTACACATCAGATATTGTGGCATTGATGCAACAAACTCCAGGAGTGCGTTATTTAGGCCCAGTCTTGCTATTTCCCATCCGCAAGCAAGGCGAAGTTTGGAGACGCCAGCCGTCACCAGAACAACTAATAGACCCAGGCCCACAAGGTTTAATCTGTTCTTGGGCTGATAATACTCTGCGGTCAAGTCACGATATTCAGATTGTTAGTCGCTGAGGCAAAATTTTATGGTTCAAAGTCGTTCTAGTTCCGCTATCCGCATTCACTTAACGCCGATGCAAATCCCCGAAGCTATACCCGGTAAGGGTTTAGCAGCATTTGCTGGTGCAGATAGCATGGATGTGACAGGAAATAGCTTGCTTTTGCATCCTGGGTACGCCAGCGAGATGATTGTGCAAGTGCAAAACTTAGAACAGCGTTCCATCAGAATCAGCTTGCATATCGAAGGTAACTTTCCTACTCAGTGGTATCAAATTGGTACAGAAGGTAGTGAAATTCCGCCACTAGGACAGATGGATGCTGTACTGTATTTTGTAGTACCCGCAACATTTTTTGAAGATCAGCAAGCGATCGCCCCTGATCAACAAACCAGATTAAATCTAGACTTTCGCTGCCTAGTTAACATCCACGTAGACCCAGAGACTGACCAAGAACAAATTTATAAAAGCCAGGACTTTAACTTATACATCCGTCCCTACACCGACTACATGAAGTTTCTACCAGTCATGTATCGCGAGATAGACTTCATGAGTCGGTTCATGAAAATATTTGAGCAAGCCTTTCAACCAGTCGTTGATAGCTTCGACGTCATGTGGGCCAACCTCGATCCTTTAACATCACCACGGGCATTATTACCCTTCGTTGCCCACTGGGTTGCTTGGGAAATAGACCCAATTTGGGATCTCCAACAACAACGTCGGCTAATTCGTCGCGCAGTAGAGCTGTATCGCTGGCGAGGAACTCGTAAAGGATTGCGCCTTTATTTACATCTTTATACAGGTTTACCCTTAGACGAAAATTTACCCAATGAATCTGATAAACATATTAGTATCACAGAACCTTTTGGCCCTAGCTTTATCATCGGAGAAGCTCAACTAGGTAATGCAACTTTATCAGGTGGACAACCATATCACTTTATAGTCCGTTTACGTCCAGACCGTCCTCATAACGGCATCAACGAACAACTTGTCAGACGCATCATTGAACAAGAAAAACCTGCTTTTTGCACATACGAATTAATGATTGAAAATCCATCTAATACCTAACTACATTAAATAATTCGTAATTCGTAATTCGTAATTCGTAATTAATTCTGGCGTTGCTGAAAATATAAATTTATCTCACGCAAAGGCGCAAAGGCGCAAAGAATATGACACACCCTTTTCCAACACCACCCATCAAAACCTTTGAACGTCTGCAAGCTTCAGACGGTTTACTCATTAATGCCGAACGCTGGCGGGCGGCACATGAATACCACCGTCTGCGACAAAATGCTCAATATCAATGTTTAAATCAGCCAGGAATTGTCTGTGGTTTAGGTGTCCGAGATATTCCTGCACCTCGGCAAGTAGAAGCTAAGTTTCGTGACGGACGTTGGGTGCAAATTCAGCCAGGAATTGCCATTGATTTGGCAGGTAATCTAATTATTGTACCCAACCCTTACGACTTTCCCATTGACGTAGAAGTAGCCACTTCTGAACCAATTATGATCTACTTAGTAGCTGGCTATGTAGACCCTGATGAACTGCGACGTACACAGAAAAAAGATATTGTTCAAGAAACTTATCGTATAGATCAAGTAAACTCTTCACCAGAAAGTTTTGCTATAGAAATTTGCCGTATACTTTTACAACCAGGGCAAACTACAATTAACCAGCCAACTGATGTTTTCTTTCCTGGTTATAACAATATAGATTTGCGTTATCGTCGTCAGGCACAAATGCGTCCCCAAGCAATTGTGCGGATGGCACAAATCAACCACAGCGATGCAGAATGTGCCCGTAATTTCTTTAGTCTTTCATATTTATTACAAGCAGTAGAACCCCTATACTCTACTTTGCGGGGAGCTGATGAACCAGGTCAGGTTTCTTTGGCTGACAATATTCAAGAATATGACATACTTTATTTGACAGGTAGAGAAGCATTATCTTTAAATAGTCTTGAATTTGAATCACTAAAGATTTATTTAAATACAGGTGGTGTACTTTTAGTTGATGCACCAATAGATGCTAACCCGCTAATAGAAAGTACCCAAGCCTTAGCACAACAATTAGAAAGTCCTTTAAAACCTCTAGAAGAATTACAACGCAGCCATCCTTTAAGGACTAAACCTTTTTTATTTGCAGCAATGCCAATAGTTAACCAACAATTAATTCGACTATTAGTAGGTGGCGGAATTATTTTGGTAATTGGTGATTTAGCAACAGCTTGGGGACTAGATAGAGAATTTAATCTACCTCGTTTAACAATTCGTACAGCTCAGGAATTAGGAACTAATATTTTAAGTTTTGCTTGGAAACGGCGACAGTTTATCGGTCTGCAACAACAAGACAGTTCAGGTCAATGGTAATACTAATTGGTAATAACGCTCGTACCGACGCTTGATGACTCGCTCTAAGCGAAGCTATGCCGCAGGCTTTACGCTACCGCTGCGAAGCGCGTAATTTGTATCTAACGAATTACTTACTGTTCCAAATTAGTTCTAAACGCTGTTGAGCTACTTTTAGAGCTTTTTGGGGAGACTCACCCAATAATGTAGCCTCAATCGCTCTACCAAGGTTATCAGAAAGACGATTATATCCAGCTATAATTGGTCGAGCGCGTGCTTCAGGCATTTGTTCTATAAACACTTTTAACCAAGGTCTTTGCTGAACAAATTTTTGATAAGCTGCACTTTGAGTAGATTTCAAATTAACAGGTAAAAAACCTGTGCCAATACTCCATTCTGTTTGAAATTCTTCACTCAAAATATATTCTAAAAATTTGAGTGCGGCTTGCTCCCTCGCTGGTGTAGTTTTCATCAAATATATATTTCCAGTACCTGTCACCGTCACTTGTCCAACGCTTGCAGGTATAGGAAAAACTTCATAATCAATGTCAGATTTGGTGATGTAAGACCAAGGGCCAGTGATTTGCATCGCCACCCTGCCAGCAATGAAGCCATCTTCTTCATAACCTCGTTCTGGCAAAGACAGCGTTGCTGAACCATCTTTGAGTAACTCTTGCCAAAATTGTAAGGCCGCGATCGCTCCAGCGTTCGTTAAATTCGGTTTGTCATTTGTCACTACCTCACCGCCAGCACTAAGTAAAAAAGGGAACCAACTAAAAACTGTCCATTCTCCCTTTCCCAAAGGCAATAAAATTCCGTGCTGTTCTGGTCTATGGTCGCCATTACGGTCTATGGTCAGTTTTTTCGCAACTTGTCGCAATTCTGACCAAGTCTTTGGCGTTTGCGTAATTCCCGCCGCTTGAAAAAGCTTAGGCCGGTAAAAAATTCCCATGTTGCTGGTATACAGTGGAATTGACCAAAGATGATTGTCTAATTTCAACTCCTCAAAAAGATTAGGGCTAATTTCTGATTTAATCGGCAATTTTTCTAACCAATCTTCTAAAGGTAAAATCGCCCCTAGCTCTATCAATTGACCCGTAACTTGGGGGTAGAATGACAAAATATCGGGAGGTGATTTACCTACAACTGCTGTCAAAACTTTTGGTAATTGTTGGTCAAGACTACCAGCAAATATAGACTCTACTTGAATATCAGTATGAGTTTGATTAAACTTATCTACCAATTTTTGAAATACATCCCGATTGACAGGCGGATTAATCCCTTGCCAAAGTGTTAGATGAATGACATTGTTATCTTTTTGCGTCGTTCCCTGACAACCAAATAAAACTAAACACAAACTGAGAACAGTGCCTAAAATTAAAGCTGAGCGAAGTCGATATGTGAGAATTTGCCAAATAGAATTGACAAACTGATAAAAATAACTTTTGAGTTGCGATAGTAAAAGTATATTTTTCATGCCAAGTAGTTAGCCAGATTAAGAAATCTTCTCTAAAACACTCTTGGTAATACTAGTTTCTGCTCTTGTGTAGATATATGTTTGCGGTTCTTTGAATTTTTGAGTTTTAAAAACTTTTTCTGCCCGATGCCAAAAATCTGTATCTTCGCCATAAGCAATATTATTAAAACCTTGTAACTCAAAAAAGACTTGCCTTTTTCCAAAAAATGTTGGGCCTAACACGCATTCTCGCAAATTGATTTTTGCCCCTGCTTGAAAATAATCTGCTACCCAAATCTCTTCTTCTGTTGCAAAACCACCTTCTATTAAATCAACTTCCGAATTAGCAATCATATACTCAAATCGTGTATCCAAATGATTTGGTGCATATGCATCATCGCTATCAATAAATGTGATGTAATTACCAAAAGATGCTTGAATACCCACATTTTTTGCATACCAAAGTTTTCTATTTTGATGTTTCAAATAACGAATATTCTGGAATTTTTGAATATAAGGATTAACTATTTCAAAAGTATTATCTTGGCTACCATCATCTACTATCACTAGCTCCCAATTTGAGAAACTTTGAGCGATAACGCTATCAATACAATTATTTAGATATTTGGCTCGATTGTATGTACAAAGGACAATTGATATTTCTGGAGTTTGTTTAAAAATTACACTACTCATCATCAATAACTCAAAAACAACTAGATTATTTGGTCACAGTAGTTTTGCAAGAAGCATTAAATTTTTGATGTTTCTTCATTCTTATATCTAATAGTTTTCATTAACTGAAGCATCTTTAGGAGCATTTTTCACAATTACTGCCAGCGATAGGAGCTTGGAACCATTTTTTGGGTGTAACTTTTCTACTAAGCTGTTCCACATATAACTTGCATAATTAGGGCGGGCAAGATGCCCACCCCACAAGAGTTTTATTTAATTTGATTATGTAATTTAGATGTTTTTTAGCTTAGTGCTGCCTGTATAATACTATATAATTATTTTTCAGCCACAATACAAGTCACAACCGGGTAATCTGGATGAAAAAC
Source organism: Desmonostoc vinosum HA7617-LM4 (assembly GCA_019359515.1). Classification (GTDB taxonomy): domain Bacteria; phylum Cyanobacteriota; class Cyanobacteriia; order Cyanobacteriales; family Nostocaceae; genus Desmonostoc; species Desmonostoc vinosum. The sequence continues at coordinate 12,818 of JAHHHC010000009.1, forward strand.
ATCTAATTCTTCAATAGTCAATTCTTCGGCTGCAATTCCATGATAGCTAGCTATGACACTTATCGGATTACCATAAACATATAATTGCTGCCGAGAGAAATTCTTAAATATCCAACCCACACCATCAGGTAAAAATCGCCAGTAATCACCAGGAGTAGTATGAACTCTAATAGCACTTGGCACTGTAATAAAACATTTACCACCAGGTTTTAGCCAAGTGTAAATGTTTTCAACTGCTATCCAAGGGGCGTAACAATGCTCTAGAACATTCACGCTAATAACTGAATCAAAAGACTCAGGCTCTATAATTGATACATCATGAACATCTCCAACTATATCAACCCCTAAACCTGCTTCTAAGTTAAGAATTTTAGATGATGTACTCGAATTAATTTGATAAAAATCTTTATCTTTGGGAGTGCCACCTACCTCCAAAAGATTGCCAAACACTTGAGAGCGAATTTCTTCAATAAATTGATTAATATAATATCTATCAATAGGAGTTCCTCTAGTTAATCCAAATGCTTGACAAATAGGAACTGCTTTTTTCAGATCACCCCATTCTACAGAACCTGTAGCAGGTGATAACAAACCAATTCTTTCTAAATCTTCTACAAGTTTACTAAAATCTTCTATATTTTCAATACATTCTAAGTCATCTTTCAATTGACATTGAGAAAATAGCTGTAAAAGAACTTGGTAAGTTGCTTGACTTAATAAACCTAGTTCAAATTGCATGTCTTTCTCAATAAAACTCCGAAATCCTCTACCAAAAATTGTGACGTTGCCATCTGCTAAAAAAATTATAGAATCTTGGCTAAGATTACGATATTGTTCTAGTTCGATAATGGCTTTTTCTGGAATTGTAGCGTATTTAATTTCTTGAAATAATTGGTATGCTTTTTCTAGAGAATGTTCATGGACAAATATTTCTAGCATTATCAACCATGATTTTGCAGTGATGATTTCTGCTGTCTTCTTACTCCAGGCAAAAATTGCATATAATCGAGAATCTTCAACTTTCAAAAAGGCGTTAGTTACATACTTTTTTCGGAACATATTTTGCTTACCTAAAATTTCTCATTAACACTAAACAATAATATAGTAATCCGCTTTTGGTGCCCTAAGCGCGACAGGCTGGGAGTAGGGAGTGGGGAGTGGGGAAAAACCTTTTCGATTGGTACTGAATTTTTTCAGAGATCAAATAGGAGTTCTATATATCTATCTAATTGTTAGATAAATAACCAAAAATGTTGCGGCGAGCTAATTCTAAAATAGAATCACACATTTGACGTAGTATCATATAATTCGAGTTAATTTTGGAAAAAACTTGATGAAGACATTACCAATACCACCTTTTCTCAGCCAATATTGGCAAAATTCATTTAATTTAAAGCAGCACATCCAAGACTTTTTGCATATAGATACAGAAACACTAGAGATGAAGTTGGCGGCAGGTCAGCAACAGATGGCAGAATTAGGTCATAAAGATTTTGATTGGGAAACAGCAACTGCTTTTTATAGCGACAAAGTAGGAGAAATTTACTTATTTGAATTAGGAGCGTGGCATCTTTCAAGTCATGATTATATTGGGGATACACTGCGGTTAGTGGCAGATTTTGCTCAAGGTCGAGTGCTAGATTTTGGCGGTGGTATTGGAACTCATGCTATTGGTGCTGCTCTTTGTCCGCAAGTTGAGCAAGTCGTATATTGCGATATTAATCCGATTAATCGTGATTTTGTGCGTTATAGAACTGAGCAACTAGGTTTGAGTAAAAAAATTATTTTGTGTGCTGAAATACCTACACAAGAAACTTTTGAAACAATCATTACCTTTGACGTTTTAGAACACATACCAGACCCTAGCCAACAGTTACTCCAGTTCCATCAAATTCTGACACCCGAAGGTAAGATTATCATGAATTGGAATTTCTTTAAGGGTTTTAATCAAGAGTTTCCCTTCCATCTAGATGATCCGCAACTAGTTGATGTCTTCTTTCAAACACTCCAGAGTAAATTTTTAGAAATGTTCCAGCCTTACCTGATTACAGCTCGTTGTTACCGCAAGTGGATTTGAATTTCACTACACTTGATGCTTGATGTCTAAGATACCTTCATCTGCATCTAAACTCACCTCTACACCCACTGGTAACGCTGCATTGATACCGCCATGACCAAAAGGCAGGTCAGATACAATCGGAATACCTAAATCACCCAAGCGATCGCGCAAAACTTCTTCTACAGTAAAACTAGGGATATTTTGCGGCGGTTCACATCGACTAAAGCGTCCCAAGGCAATACCCCTAACTTTAGCCAAAGCACCACTCAAGCGCCACTGCGTCAGCATTCGGTCAATGCGGTAGGGTGCTTCTGTCACATCTTCCCACGCCAAAATTACACCATCAAAATGTGGTTGCAATGGTGTACCTAAAAGATGGGTAGCCACAGTCAGATTACCTGGCAACAAAATGCCATTAGCAACACTGCCACCCCACCCACAACCTTTGAGAGGAGAGAGAGGACGACCTTCCACCCAATCGAACAATCGCTCTGTTGACCACTCTGGCTCATCTGCTAAAGTGGTCATCACAGGGCCATGTACACCAGATATCCCCGCTTTATACAAGCTCCATAGCAAAGCTGTAATATCAGAAAAACCAATTAACCACTTGCAATTCTCAATTGGCCAAGTCCAGTCTTCCAAAATACGAGTGCTACCAAAACCACCTCTAGCACAGAGAATACCTCGACAATCAATATCTTTCCATGCGGTTGCTAGCTGATTGCGGCGATTTTCGTCTTTATCGGCTAAATAACCCCATCTGTCATCTATCTTAGGGATGACCTTTACTTGATAACCACGCGATCGCCAAATTTCCAGACCCCGTTCAAACGCCTCCAATTCTCGCAAAGCCCCACTAGGAGCAATTACTTGCAGCAAATCACCGGGTTTCAAGGGTGGAGGTAAGATTTTGGATTGCATTAATCAATGTGCGAATACTAAAAAGTACAGTATTTCACAAATGATAGGAAATTGGGAATGGAGAATTGGGAACTTGTACTGAGCGGAGTCGAAGTATGGGGATTGGTAAAAACTCTGAATTAATTACGAATTACGAATTACGAATTACATGCTCTGCCTCTTCGCAGCAACAACCTGTAACCTCATCCGTTGGCTGAAAATGAGCAACAGAAAATAAAGGCGATTGTTCAAGTAAGCAACCTGGGTACAATTGCCATTGTACAGTTGCAACATTCAAATCTTTGATCAGCCCAGTATGAATATCTAATACCCAGCCATGTACCATTGGCGCGTTTTGATTGTGCAGCGCCTGACGCATAATGGAAGTCTGGTAAAGATTTTTTACTTGTGCCAAAACATTAATTTCTGCCAAACGATTTAGACGTTCTCCTCTTGTTGGCAAGATATCAATTTCGTATTGGTTTTGCAAGTAGAGTTCTCGAATTGGGTTTACCCAGTTATCAATAATTCCAGTTGTTCTACTTTCCAATGCTGCCTTAATTCCACCACAATCATAGTGACCACAAACAATAATGTGTTCCACTTGCAAATGAGAAATTGCATATTCCAATACTGCGAGAAAGTTAATATCTGTCAGAGAAACTTGATTAGCAATATTACGATGTACAAATAATTCACCAGGTTCTGTGCAGGTAAAGTTAGTTAATGGTAAACGACTATCAGAACAACCAATGTAGAGAAAGGGTGGTTTTTGTCCGCTAGATAATTCGTTAAAATAATTCGGATTAAGAGCCAGTTTTTGGGCAACCCAATCTTGATTATTTTTCAAGAGTTCCTCAATTTTGTGGTATCTCATTAATAGATAGCGAAACCAATCATAGGTATCTTATAACATTTATTTATCTGAAGAGATAATAAACTTAATGCAATCTTCAGCCCACATTTTTTCGATGAGTTAGTGGACGCGATTTGGAAGGGATTCGACCTTGCCAAACGCGTAACAATACCCAAATCAAGTTTTGTTCTTTAGCAAGAATACCTAGCCAAGATTTGCATTTTGTAAATAGCATCTTGGCAAAAATGGCTTGACCACAACTCTTAATTTCCATGATTTGAACCTCGATAAATTCGCTCCATCTGTTCTGGAGAGAGGCGTTTCATTGGAAACCACTCAAATGCAGTAACAGGAGGTTTCTCAGAAGAATTAATATCATTGTGGTGGTTTTGAGGGGAACGCACTGCTACATTGGTATTTGGAAACTGACCCCAGACCGACTCATCTATCTCTGATTCTGGAAGCTGGGTTTGAGGCAAAACATAAGCGTGCTTCTGAGGATCGTATGCAAAAACTTCTCCTGTTTCAATGTGATAAATCCAAGCATAGATGCTGAGTTCTCCCTGATAGAGCTTAGAGTGAATCACTGGATAAGTTCGCAAATTCTCAATTTGAGTTAGAACATTTTCAGCGATCATAATTTCTAGCAGTTCTTCTTGGTTGTAGTGACTGTAGTGGTCTAGAACTAGCCTTCGAGTTGCCTCTGCATATTTCAGCCAGTCATGCACTAGCGGCATCTCATCGCTGAGACTCTGTAACTTCATTAGCCCTTTCATTGCACCACAATGAGAGTGACCACAAATAATAATTTGACGAATATCTAAAGCTTGGACAGCGTATTCAATTGTTGCACCTTCACCACCATTAGTTGCGCCATAGGGTGGGATGATGTTACCTGCGTTGCGAATGACAAATAATTCACCAACTTGGGCTTGTGTAATTAAATTTGGATCAAGACGTGAATCAGAACAGGTAATAAATAATACCCTGGGCTTTTGACCATGTGAAAGTTGTTCAAACAATTGTTGATGTGTCGAAAAATAGCTAGATTTGAATTCGCGCAGACCTTTAATTAATTTCTTCATTGCTGGGGATTATTTTTATTCGTTTGATGGGAATGTATAAAGAGTAACCTGTTGGCAAAGTATGCCAGATTCTAGCTAAGCAGTTGAAGTCCGTCAGCAATTAACGGTACGACTTACGTTTCTTTAGACCACAGAATGCCAATTTAAAACTTATCCATATAAAATCTCAGGTGGTTGCAACTGGGCGATCGCGTATATTGGTGCTGGGGTTCTCTAAAGACATATCAAGATTTTTTACTTGACTCAGCAACATCAGTTCGCTCAACAAGGGGAACTGTACACAACTGACTCCACCCTGCCGGAAGCCGCAGAAGCGTCTACAGCACTCAGTATGGTAACAGCTTACTACTTATCACTCAATACTAATGGTAAAACCCAAGCAAAAATCCCGACGTTCCAAAAAGCAGTCACAAAAAGAAACTCCTACCCTCACTCTCAAAGAACGATTAGCCCAAAAGCGCAAAGCAACCTTAGCGCGAAAAGAACTTACTAGCTTACTTACCACCGCCACCTTTGGCGGTGTCTTCTTAGGTATTCTGCTATTTTTTATTGGTGGAATTAAAGCAGCAGTTCCCGGACTCTTAGGGGTACTGATCATGTCCTTTTCCTTTAAGTATCCCCGCCAAGCCCTGTATGCCTTTATTATCTACGTACCCCTTGGCGGCACTATTACCTACTATTTGGGCAATAGTCCTATACTGCAACTAGCAAAAGACGCTTTTTACCTACCCGCAGTCATTGGACTGTGGCAAAGTTGCCGCAAACAGGGGCTACCTTTTATCATTCCCCAAGCGATTAAAATTCCCCTATACATTGTATTAGCCACTAGCATCCTCACAGTGTTATTTGTCAATGGTGGGCAACAGTTCAACCCCCCTAGCGTTGGACTTCTAGAAAAACCACCTAATGAATTTCCCTTAGGTATGGGAATTCTAGGGTTAAAAGTGTTTTTAGGTTACGTGCCATTGATTAGTTGTGCTTACTATTTAATCCGTAATAAGCAAGATTTTTTATTATTGTCTCGCATCCAAATTGTTCTAATTATTATCTGTTGCGCTTTAGGATTTATTCAATACCTATTACTACTAACTGGAGTTTGCGAAGGCACTAGAAACGCCGAAGGAAATGCTTTATTTACAGCATCTCTTGAAGCCCGATGTTATTTTGGTGGTGCATTAGTTTATAGCCCTCAAGAAGGAATAATTCGCTTACCGGGAACCTTTGTCGCCCCTTGGCAATGGGCATGGTTTTTAATAGCTAGCACCTTCTTTGCTTTTGCTACTGGTTTTACAGATCCTTCTATGACATGGCGATTGATTGGTTTAGGTTCTATGGCATCAGTCTTTATCAATGCCGTCATTTCTGGACAAAGAATTGCCCTAGCTTTAGTCCCAACTTGCTTTGGAATTTTATTATTGCTAACTGGGCAAATTGGCAACCTCAAACGATTTATTCCTATTGGTATTGGGCTGGCTTTAATTTTGGGAATTGCTATGATTACTAACCCAGCTGTCGTACAAGAGAGAACCGATAGTTTTACCAGTCGTTGGGCAGCTTCACCACCCCAAGATTTTATCGTCCAACAATTTGAAGAAAATTGGAAAAATGTAGATGGCCCGTTAGGAAGTGGTTTAGGTAGGGCAACTAACTCAGCTAGGACAATGGGTGCAACTAAATTAGTAGAAACATACTACCCCAAAGTCCTCTATGAAGTGGGAATAGTAGGAGTACTGACATTTTTAGGCTTAGTCACAACTTTAACAATCGCAGCCTTCCGGACATATCGTTCTATAAAAAACCGTAATTTCCGCAGTTACGGAGCTGCTTTATGGGTGTTTATATTGTTTATTAGCTATAACACTTACTACTATCCTCTGGATGTCGATCCAGTTGCTGTTTACTATTGGTTTTTTGCAGGAGTTCTTTTCAAATTGCCAGTATTGGATAAACAAGAAAAAGAAGATACCGATCCTCAACAAAAAACCAAAAAAAGACGCCTACAAACCAAATTTTAAACGAGGCAAAATGGTCAAAGTTATCGTAGGAGGTCAAAAACACCTCAGTACCCCTAATCTACCACGAAATTCTAGTCATAAAATCATTCGTCCTAAACCTTTTCCTACGGGTAGATATCCTATAGAAAAAATTTGGTATCCTTTGAGCAGTTTTTTCGCTTGGCAACCTTTACGGGAAAGATACCAAATTATTCATTCTTTTAACAGAATTATCTATACCAATAAACCTTGGTTTGTCACCTTTGAAGACCATCGAGTCTTATACAGAAACCCTCAAAATCAGGGAGAATCGATAATTTACGAACTATTGAATAATCGCTTAGCCCTCAAAAATTGTCAAAAACTCATAGCCATGTCAGACTATGCAAAAATGAGATTTTGTAACCGGGTAAATGGTTGGAAGATAGAAAAAGAAATTATTGAGAAATTAACTGTTATTCATCCGAGTTTTCCTGTTAGAGTTAATCAACCTAAGATTTTTCAAGATACACAAAAATTACAGTTAATATTTGTTGGCAACCATTTCGCCAGAAAAGGCGGAGTTGTTGCTTTAAGACTAGCTAAAAAAGCAGAAAAATTAGGTTTACCTCTTACTGTACATATAGTATCTGGACTAGAATATGGTGCAATACCCACCGATTTTCCAGATCGCAATAAATATACAGAGGATTTAAAGCTACTAAATCTCAGTAATGTTGTCTTTCACAAACATATTCCTAACGAAAAAGTCATCGAGTTACTATCGCAAAGTCATTTTCAATTAATGGCAACATTACACGATACCTATGGCTTTAGCGTTATCGAAGGTTTTTCCGTTGCTACGCCAGCTATTACAACTAATGTATGTGCTTTACCAGAGTTTGTTCGTCACGGTGAAAATGGATATATTTTAGAATTACCAATTAATGAAATTCGTCATTGGAGTAATTGGTTACACGGTGAAAAAACTAAAACTGCTGAATATTGGGAGATTGTCAACAGCACCTATGAATCTTTAGCAGAACAAGCATTACAACAAATCATCCAATTTCTTGATAGAGTTGATAAACAGGAACATTATGAATATTTAAGTGCAGGTGCATTATCGCAAGCACAGAATATGCATAACTCCGAAAAACAAAGTGAGTTATTCAACAACCTCTACGCGGCAGCTGCATTTAGATAAATAATTAAAAATTATGAATGATTGTCCTTTAATTACCGTAGTTATTCCCACTTATAACCGGGAGGAAGCACTACGAGATAGTATTGCAGATGTTCTCAAGCAAGAGTATCCGAATTTTGAAGTTTTAGTAGTAGACCAAACCTCAAAACATCAACCAGAAATTCAAGCTTACCTAGAAGAGGTAGCAATAGCCAATAAAATTAAATGGTTACGCCTAGATTGGGCGAGTTTACCAGGGGCGCGGAATTATGCAGTGCGGCGATCGCTTGGTGAAATAATATTATTTATCGATGATGATGTGCAGCTAACCCCCGGATTTTTAGCAGCCCATGCCAAAAACTATACGCAAAATCCAGAGATAGGGGCTGTTGCTGGACGAGTGTTTGACAGAATGAAATTAGGCGATTCTGGCGGGGATTTGCAGATTGAATATTTGCCTCCCCAAGCCATGGATCCAGGAATTGCTTGGTATCATATTGATTTAGTGCATACAACTAAACCCCAACAAGTCTTAACAGCTAGGGGTTGCAATATGTCTTTTCGCCGCGAAATTTTCACCAAGCATGGACTGAGATTTGATGAGAGATTTCGCGGTAGTGCTGTGCGGGAAGAATCAGATTTTTGTTTGCGAGTCAGACAAACAGGATATAAGATTTGGTACGACCCTGAAGCTTACTTAGTGCATTTAGGAGAAGAGACAGGAGGTTGTCATGATATTAGTATGCGATCGCTTAAATATCAACTCACCTTCTACCACAATCATTTCTTGATGGGGCTAAAAAACCTTACCATCACTCAAGCTTTACGTCTATACGCCCGTCTATTCGACTGTCACGTCTTAGGGCGTCCCCCTTGTCACAAAAGCGGTTCTCTTCTCAAAATTGCTACTCGTGCCATTTTTTACACCTTGGGTTTTCTCAAAGCCTTGGTTACTATCATCCAATCAATTTGGCATGATGGACAAATTTACAGTCAGTTAGATCAACAAGTTTAATAAGAGTCATTGGACTTCTTGCATAAATATTTTTTTGTTTCGCGCAAAGACAAGGCAGCTTTTGGGGGGAAGCTTCCCACCAAAATGTGCCGCCCCGTTGTAGCAAGTGTCATCGGGTTCCCCAACTTTTGGTAACTGCTACGCAAAGAAGAACGCAAAAAAATGACAAATAACAAATAACAACAATGAAAGTTTTAGTTGCTAGTCATACTTATATAGTAGACCTGAACTGTGAAAAGTTACGCGCTTTATCTAAGTTAGAACCAGGAATAGAGGTAACGGTAGTAGTTCCAAAACGTTGGAAACCAGGCGGTGTACAAAACAGAATTATCGAAACTGAATATCGAGATGAAGGAGCATTTAAAATAGTTCCAATTGCTAACTTCAGTCAAAACCATCAAGGGCTTTTGACTTTTGGCACTGATTTAATATCTTTGTTACGAGAGTTTCGTCCTCAAATTATCCAAGTCGAACAAGGATCTAGAGGACTGGCTTATACTCAAATGATTGCTTTAAATCAGCTACTGGGACTCAAAGCCAAAAATGTATTTTTTACTTGGTGGAATCTCCCTTATAAACTCAAATTACCAGTTGCTTTACTAGAGAAATATAATCTCAATCACAGCCACGGTATCATTTCTGGTAATCAGGACGGTGCCGAAATATTACGCCAACGTGGATATCAAGGGCCAATTAAAGTCATGCCACAATTAGGTATAGATGAAAAACTGTTTACTCCCCAAAAACAACCAGAATTAGCAGCTAAGCTGGGTATTAAACAAGATGATTTTGTCGTGGGTTTTGTTGGCAGATTTGTGCAAGAAAAGGGTTTGCTAACACTTTTACAAGCTTTAGTTTCTTTAAAAGATCAACCTTGGAAATTACTGTTGCTGGGACGGGGAGAGTTACAAGCCGAGTTAATCAAATTTGCAATAGAAAATTCTTTTCAAGAACGGGTAATTTTAGTAGAAAGCGTTTCTCACCATGAAGTTGCTAACTACATTAACTTAATGAGTACTTTAGTATTACCCTCAGAAACAACTTATAAATTTAAAACCTTAACTTCAGTTGGTTGGAAAGAACAATTTGGGCATGTAATCATCGAAGCGATGGCCTGTAAAGTACCTGTAATTGGTTCTGATTCCGGTGAAATTCCTCATGTAATCGGCGACGCTGGATTAGTATTTCCTGAAGGCGATCGCCAAGCCCTAGCTAATTGCTTAACTCAATTAATCGAAAAACCAGATTTTGCTCAAAGCTTAGGTGAAATGGGCTATCAAAAAGCCATGATAAAATACACAAATAAAGCTTTAGCTAAGCAGCAATTAGAGTTTTATCAAGAATTAGTTAATGGTCATTAGTCGTTAGTAAATAACTAATGACAAATAACAAATAACAAAAAAATGAAAATATTACAAATTGTCCCCTCAATTTCTCTGATTTACGGTGGCCCTAGTCAAATGGTACTAGAATTAGCTCCGGCGTTGGCAAAAGAGGGAGTAGATGTGACAATTCTCACAACTGATAGTAATGGCGATTCTGGTCAAAAACCCTTGGATGTTCCTTTAAATCGCCCAATTAAACAAGATGGTTATGAAATAATTTACTTTCGTTGTGCGCCATTTCGCCGTTACAAATTTTCGTTAGACTTACTCCAGTGGCTAAAACATCACGCGCAAGATTTTGACATAGCACATATTCACGCTTTATTTTCTCCTATCAGTAGTGCTGCTGCGACTGTGTGCCGTCAGTATAAGCTACCTTATATTTTGCGTCCTTTGGGTACTCTTGACCCAGCGGATTTACGCAAGAAAAAGCAGTTAAAACAACTTTATGTGGCAATTTTAGAAAGACGAAATTTAGCTAGTGCAGCAGCAATTCATTTTACAAGCAAGCAAGAAGCTAAAATATCAGAAAGATTTGGTGTAGCAACATTAGATTTAGTAATTCCTGTAGGTGTGAGTCCCATAAAAGAACATAGTGGAAGTTCTTTTTATAAACAGTTGGGAATACCAAATGATTTACCTTTGATATTATTTATGTCACGAATTGACCCCAAAAAGGGGTTAAATTTATTAATTCCGGCGTTAGAAAAACTATTAACGAATGGTTATAACTTTCATTTTGTTTTAGCTGGGACAAATCCTCAAGACCCAGATTATGAACAAAAGATAAAATCCCAAATTCAAAATTCACCGTTGCGATCGCACACTACAATTACAGGCTTTGTTACAGGTGAATTGAAAGTTAGTTTACTGCAAGCTGCTGATTTATTTGTCTTGCCTTCATACTATGAAAACTTTGGTATTGCTGTAGCTGAGGCCATGGTAGCAGGAACGCCTGTGGTAATTTCCGACCAAGTACATATATATCAGCAGGTGCAAGATAGCGAGTCCGGCTGGGTGGGAACAACAGATGTGCAAGCACTTTTTGAGTTACTACAAACAGCTTTGCAAAACCCCCAAGAACGCCAACGCCGGGGATTAAATGCCCAAAAATATGCATTACAACATTTTAGTTGGGATGCGATCGCTCGGCAAACAATCCAAGCTTACAATCAAATTATTTTTAATAAAAAGCTTTAACACTTATCAATCGAGGTATTGCTGTAGCCACTGCCTTGTTCAGCAGGGGTTTTGATTATTTCTAAAATTTTGTTTCAAACAGCTCAAGCCCGATTGGGGAATCGGGGTTTTGTGTCATGATGGCAAAGTAGAACACTATGCCTTTTTAACTACAGGGATTCTCACATGGCTCTCCGTCTTGGTGATACAGTACCCAACTTTACGCAAACCTCAACACACGGCGATATCGATTTTTATGCATGGGCGGGTGACAGCTGGGTAGTGCTGTTTTCTCACCCAGCTGATTTTACACCTGTTTGCACGACTGAATTAGGCACGGTTGCCAAACTAAAGCCAGAATTTGACAAGCGTAACGTCAAAGCGATCGCTCTGAGCGTTGATGATGTAGAATCTCACAAAGGATGGGTGGGAGATATCGAAGAAACTCAAAGCACCACTCTCAACTACCCAATTTTGGCAGACGCAGACCGGAAAGTTTCTGATCTTTACGACATGATCCATCCTAATGCTAATGCAATGTTAACGGTGCGATCGGTTTTCGTGATTGACCCCAACAAGAAACTTCGTCTGAGTTTCACATATCCCCCCAGCACAGGACGCAACTTTGATGAACTTTTGCGAGTCATTGATTCACTGCAACTAACTGATAATTACAGCGTAGCTACTCCGGCTGACTGGAAAGACGGCGATGATGTCGTCATTGTCCCCTCGCTGAAAGATCCCGAAGTTCTTAAAGAGAAATTCCCCAAAGGCTACGAAGAAGTCAAACCTTATCTGCGAATGACTCCTCAGCCTAATAAGTAAAAAACACAAAACAAAAGGACTGGATAAAACCAGTCCTTTATTATTTGTATTTATTGAATTTTTTATTTTAATAACGGGATTTTTTGCTCTTTAACTTCTGCTTCTTGCGCCGTCGTTCTGTAGAAGCAACTGCATGTTCAACCGGATAACCGACTACAGGGATTACTTGATATTTACGCTCTGATTCTAATTTTCTCAATTCAGTGTAATCAACCCAATGAATACAATCAACCGGACAAGTATCGATTGCTTCTTGGATGACTTCTTCCGCGTCCCCATCTTGACGAACCACGCGCGATCGCCCATAATCTGGTTCAATATAAAAGGTGTTACGCGCCACATGAGCGCAGTGCTTACAACCAATGCAGGTGATTTCATCAACATAAACACCCTTTTGACGTAGCACTCCACCTAATTCTGGTTCCAAACCAGAACGTTCAGGGGCATCCCGCAAAAAACCCCCTAACTCTGGCTCTAAACCAGAGCGGTTTTCTCCTTGTTCTTCCGACGACGGCAGAAGCTCAGACATCACGCACTCCAGCGCTGTACTACTAGACGAATCGAACCATCTGTATTTTGTTGTTGCTGGGCAACTTGAAAACCAACACGAGCAGTTTCTTTAACAACTGTTTGGTAAGCATAGCGCTGGGTTACTTGGCGCAAGAAACCATCTACAGATAGATCTTGCTGCCAGTATTGCAAGTCAGCCACCAATTCGTATTCCTTGCCATTCCATCTGAAGCCGATATCATAGCCATTTTCCTGTTCAATTGTAATTTCCGCAGGATGGGTTTGACCGCGATAGCCCCGTACCTCGCGTGGGCCTGGCTTCCAGTCTACACCCAACTCAGTCAGAGCATCTTTGAGAGAGTCAAGGTTACGGATTTGAGTTTTAATTTGGCTAAAGTGTGACATGGTGGTTCTGAATCAATAACACTAAACTGTTGTGAAAACTTACCAATCGCTGAAAGTGGTTTGCGTATTTACCACCCTAAGTTGCTGTACCTGGGCGGCAAAGTATTCTGAGGTTGTCTGTTGATTAAGTACTTGCCCCAGTTGCGCCTCTATCGCTGCTGTAACCTCAGCACAAGAAGCGCCTGTAATGCCAGTAACTTTCTCTTGTACCCGACCATCTGGATAGATTATGAACTCTAATGTCTCCATGCTTTTGGCAAACCACTATAGTACGCTTGAACTGTACTGCTTGATCTGATGGCTAAATACATAGCCGTTGAAACATCGTGTTTAGATACTAACTTGCCATTTTTTAACTAATGTTTCATCTTTCAAAATAAATATCTCAGAATATTTACAAAAATTATCAATCTTAGTAAGTACACACGTCTGTCATTAGTTAGTGTCTCTTAACCTCATTGATTAGTCAAGGTAATAATTGAGTTTGCTACGTAAGCAGCGAAAGCCCTAAAAATAAGCATTACAGTTACCATAACTAGCCAAGTTGGTTACAAAAATATAAAATTTATTGAAAAAATATATCATTATGATTGAGTTCACCGATGGGCGAGGCGGAATTCAGATTAGTATGGCTCAACCCAAAATGGTAGAGTATGCGATCGCCTCTCTTAGCCTTGGGAGTGAGTGCAGTAGTACTATAGAGTATGCCTTTGCACAAATATTTGAGAGAAAATTACTCATTCCATATATTCGTGAAAATCTGGGAGAGGTTCGTCAAAGTCATCAGCCAAAGGTAAAACAAAAGTTCCTTTTAAGGTATTAACACTGATATAGTTTCGCTGCATCTCAAATCATCAACAAAAACTTTCCTGTAAAAAAAATGCATTGGTCAGCCGAAGAACCAAGGATAATAAAGCATAATTAACCTTTATAGCTTTTAGCCATCAGCCAGAAGCCGGAATCTAAGACGGCAAATACTGAAGGCTTTTAATTCAACTCAACAAATTGACTATGAATACAGAACAGGCGAACAAAACAATCTGCGTCGGAGTACTGGGTTTCGGTGGACTCGGACAAGCCGCCACTAAACTACTTACTGGCAAACGCGAAATGATTTTAGTCGCAGCAGCAGATCAAAAAGGCTATGCTTACGCCGCTGAAGGTTTAAATACTCCAGAATGCATCGCCACCTACCAATCTCAAGGCTCAGTAGGTTATCTAGAACCAGTTGGCACATTAAGCAATAACAGTATTCAAGATTTAATCACTACAAGTCAACCTGTAGATGGGTATTTTCTGGCTTTACCCAATCTACCAAATGATTTTATTCCCTCAGTTGCCAAGCAGTTTATCAAATCCGGTTGGCGGGGTGTGCTAGTGGATGCAATTAAGCGCACCAGTGCAGTAGAACAATTACTAACGATGAAAGAGGAACTGCAAGCAGCTGGAATTACTTATATGACAGGGTGTGGGGCGACGCCAGGACTATTAACCGCAGCAGCTGCATTAGCCGCCCAAAGTTATGCTGAAATTCACAAGGTAGAGATTACCTTTGGTGTGGGCATTGCCAACTGGGAAGCTTATCGCGCCACCGTCCGCGAAGATATTGGTCACATGCCTGGTTACACAGTAGAAACTGCTAAGGCAATGACTGATGCAGAGGTAGAAGCACTACTAGATAAAACCAATGGCGTGCTTACCTTAGAAAATATGGAACACGCCGATGATGTCATGTTAGAGATAGCAGGGATAGTAGGGCGCGATCGCGTTACAGTTGGTGGTGTAGTTGATACTCGCAATCCCAAAAAGCCCCTCAGCACCAATGTTAAGGTGACAGGACGCACCTTTGAAGGCAAAATTTCCACTCATACTTTTACATTAGGAGATGACACCAGCATGGCAGCGAATGTCTGCGGCCCTGCTTTTGGCTATCTCAAAGCTGGTAAGCAATTGCACCAACGCGGCATTTACGGGATATTTACCGCTGCTGAGATTATGCCTCAGTTTGTCAAGTGAGGGGCTAGGGGCTAGGGGCTAGCCCCTCCTCACCCCTTCCCACCTCTTCAAGTACCAGTTGAGTTGTTTCCATAATAAATGGAAGTTCTGCACCTATAAGGCCTCGTTGAATACGTTCTGATGTTTCTGCAAAAACTACGAACAGAGGATATATAGTATTAGCCCCCTCATTCAAAATATGATTGTAACGGGGGGGCATGAGCCATTCGTAATCTTTATCTAACCAAACTTGGGTTTGTCGCCAACGTCCCAACAAATCAGAAAAGTCTTCATGAGGACGATGAATAAAGACTAAAATCTCAACTCCAGTTTTAATTTTCCACTCCGGATCGCACATTAAAATTGCCACATCACAGCATAAAGAAATCGCCTGTAGTTCTGTCGTTGCAGTTTTGCGAATTCGCACAACTGGTAAAGGTATAGTAATCATACTTTCATCTGGACGACGTAGACTAGGTATCATTTCTAGATAAGGTCGGTACTGCTTGAGTAGAGCGATCGCAGCCTGATGATTACTATACTCAGCCAAGCTAGCCTCATAGTGAGATTTTTGTACAGGCATATTTCTTCTAAAGTATTAATTATAAAAAATCAAGGATCAAGAATAAAATTTTCTACTCTTGATCCTTCTGTTTGCATCTTTTTTTTAGCCTAGTTTTTCAAATACCTTAAATAAGGGTAGATACATTGCTAACAAAATCGTACCAACCATACCCCCTAGAACTAAAATCATAATTGGTTCTAAAACACTAGTTAATGCTTTCACTGCTTGCTCGACTTCATCTTCATAGAAATCAGCAATTTTCATCAACATACCATCTAATTCTCCAGTTTCTTCGCCGATACTAATCATTTGAATTGCCATAGGAGGAAAAACTTTGTCTTTTTGCAAAGCTATACTAATCATTCCTCCTTGTTGAATTTCTAAGCGTGCTGCATCTATAGCATTAGCAACCACTTGGTTTCCTGATGTATCGCGAACAATTTCCAAAGAAGTTAAAATTGGCACACCTGAACGAGCCAAAGCTCCAAAAGTCCGACTAAAGCGAGCAACTGAAGACTTTTGAATTAAGTCTCCAAATAGCGGCATTTTTAAGGAAAGACGGTCAATAGTTTCACGACCGACACGAGTTTTGTAATACTGTTTATAGGCAATAGTAAATCCTACAATTAGACCGATAACCACAAAAACTCGCCAACTTCTTAATATTTCACTACAAGTCATCAAAAATTGAGTGAGAGCAGGTAACTCAGTTCCCAAATCTTGGAAAATCTTTGCAAAAATGGGAATTAAAAAAACAGTCATTCCCACAAAAATACCAGTTGCTAAAATTCCTACAACAACTGGGTAAGCCAAAGCTGATTTAATTTGATTTTGTAATCGCGCCACATCTTCTAATAATTTAGCCAACCGATTTAGCACTTCATCTAATACACCGCCTACCTCCCCAGCTTGAATCATACTCACATACAAACCATCAAAACAATCTGGATGTTTACGCATAGAGTCTGAAAGATTAACTCCGCTTTGAACATCAGTGCTAATATCTACCAAAGCTTGTTTTAATTTAGGATTTGTACACTGATCAGAGAGTACTCCTAAACCTCTGACGATCGCAACTCCCGCATTTACCAAAGCAGCAAATTGACGAGAAAAAACGGCTTTATCTTTTACAGAAACAGAGACAAAAGAGTTCTGGATTTTCTGTAAGTCAAAGTTTGTTTCAAAGCCCAAAGATTGTTTAAGTTCTTGAACTACAAAACCCTGATCTCTCAAATTAGTCCGGGCTTGCACCAAGGAGTTGGCTACAATCTTTTCTTTTCTGGATTTTCCTTGTGAGTCTCTAACACGAGCAACAAAAGTTGGCATAAATCAATTCAAAATTCAAAATTCAAGAGTTTTTAATTCTCCCCCTAACCCTGTTTTTTAATGCGCTCTAGCAGCTCCATTAGCAGCGGGTTTTGCACCTCCAGGCGGCGGTGTAGTACCGATAAGACGTTGAATTTCATCAGGTTTGGAAGTTTTAGACATTGCTGCCTCAAATGAGATAGTTCCTGCTTTGTATAAGTCAGCTAAAACTTTCTCTAAAGTTTGCATTCCTAATTTACCACCCGTTTGAATAGCAGAATAAATTTGTGATGTTTTACCTTCTCGAATTAAGTTAGAAATAGCAGGAGTAACAACCATAATTTCTTGAGCCATCACCCGACCATATTCACCTGGTTTAGGGTTTTTCTTGGGTACCAAAGTTTGGCTAAATACAGCCACTAGTGAGTTAGACAACTGTACTCTTACTTGGGTTTGTCTTTCATGGGGGAAAACATCAATAATCCGGTCAACAGTTTGTGCAGCTGAACTGGTGTGTAATGTACCAAACACTAAGTGACCTGTTTCCGCAGCAGAAATGGCCAAAGAAATTGTTTCTAAATCGCGCATTTCCCCTACCAGAATAATATCTGGATCTTCCCGTAAAGCTGCTTTCAAAGCATTAGCAAAACTCTTGGTATCTTCACCTAGTTGTCGTTGGTGAACCAAACTTTTAATTGGTTCATAAACAAATTCGATTGGGTCTTCTACCGTTAAAATATGTTCTGCTTTAGTGCGGTTAATCAAGTCGATCATGGCCGCTAGAGTAGTAGTTTTACCAGAACCAGTGGGGCCTGTCACCAAAATTAATCCTCTGGGCTTGTCAGACATTTCTCGTACCACATCTGGCAAACCTAATTTTTCAAAATTAGGAATCTTAGAACTTAATGCCCGTAAACAAGCAGCGTATGCACCACGCTCTTTATAAACATTCACCCGGAAGCGAGCCAAACCTTTAACACCATAGGAACAATCTAATTCCCAGGTCTGTTCTAAAGTTTTACGCTGGGTATTATTGAGCATACTAAAAATTAATCTTTGGCACTGGTCAGCAGTTAATACATCCTCGCCAATAGGAGTGAGTTTACCACTAATCCGAAAGTAAGGAGGCAAACCTGCGGATAAATGTAAATCCGAGCCTCCCATTTCAATCATCTGCTCCATTAAGTCTTCGATCATCATTTCCATAAATATTTATCCTTTGTCATCCCTTCAACTTTGCTCAAGGTAAGTTGTTATTTGTTCTTTGTTATTTGTCAAAAGTCAAAAAATTAATTTTGAATTACCCGCAGGGGTTGACTAATCTTGAAAACGAGATGTCATACAATACGGACAATCTAGCCATTCTGGTTTTAATTCAGCATTACAAGTCCGGCAGGTAAGACCGCTTTTACGTTTGGCTTTTAATTCTGCTTCTAAACCTGTATCAGTAAAGGTGACTCGATCTACTTCTTCTAGGGTGGTAGCACCTTGTTTAACTAAATCTAAGCTGTATGCCAGAAGGGTTTTCATCCCTTCTTCAACTGCAACTTCTTTAATACGTTCCGTTGGTGCTTCTTCGTTGATGAGAGTTTGCAAGTTTTCGCTAATTCGCATGACTTCATAAACACCACAACGCCCCTTATAGCCAACACCGTTACATGTCGGGCAAAGGTGATTTTTGGCTTTAGCTTCGGCGATCGCTTCTAATGACAAGCTGTTAGCCTTATAGAAGGTTAATCCTATTTCTTGGGAAGCTGACATCCCATAACGAGCGAGTTCCTCAGATGTGGGTGTGTAAGGAATGCGACAATCAGTACATACACGCCTGACGAGACGCTGAGCCAGAACGCCAATTAAGGAACTAGAAACCATGAAAGGCTCAATACCCATTTCGCCCAAACGAGCGATCGCTCCTGGGGCATCATTAGTGTGTAAGGTTGTTAATACTAAGTGACCAGTTAAAGCAGCCTCAATCGCTGTTTTAGCCGTCTCTTTATCCCGCGTTTCACCCACTAGCAGCACATCCGGATCTTGCCGCAAGAAAGCCCGCAATGCAGTAGCGAAATCTAGCCCTTTTTCTCGAATTACCTGTACTTGAGTAATCCCTGGCAGACTGTACTCAATCGGGTCTTCTACCGTACTGATATTAATTCCAGGAGAGTTGCGTTCTGATAGTGCCGAATACAGCGAGGTTGTTTTACCCGAACCAGTTGGCCCCGTTACCAAAATCAAACCGAAAGGTTTGGCCACCATATCCTGAACAATCTGCAAAGTTTCAGGATCAGTAATTAACTTATTCAATCCCAATTGCGTTGCAGAGTTATCCAAAATCCGCAGTACTACCTTTTCCCCGTAGCGACTGGGCAAGGTATTGACACGGAAGTCCACCTTCCGTCCCTCAAACATCCTGCGGATGCGTCCATCTTGAGGCAGACGCCGTTCGGCAATGTCTAAATTAGCGATGATTTT
This sequence comes from Desmonostoc vinosum HA7617-LM4, assembly GCA_019359515.1. Classification (GTDB taxonomy): domain Bacteria; phylum Cyanobacteriota; class Cyanobacteriia; order Cyanobacteriales; family Nostocaceae; genus Desmonostoc; species Desmonostoc vinosum. Next base: position 32,533 of record JAHHHC010000009.1, read on the forward strand.
AAACCGAGCTGTCACCGCCGGGATAATTTTTTTCGGTAAAGGGTCAAAAGCTTCACGCAGCACCCCATCCTTACGAAAACGAATTCGTAAGTTTTCCTCTTGAGGCTCAATGTGGATATCAGAAACCCTCTCATGCAAAGCTTTGGCTAGGATTCTGTTGACTAGGCTGATGACTGGTGCATCCTCCGCACCCTTCATGGCTGCCCCTAAATCAGCCTCCATATCATCAGGCGCATCCTGGATGTCAAGGCCTCCAAGATTTTCTAAATCCTGATTGATATCCGTAAACTTTTCTTGTTCTAGATGTTTCTGCCGGACAGCCATTTCATCCAAATATTGGTTGATTAGCTGTTGGTAATCCTCTTGGGTAATCACCATCCGCTGCAAAACCAAGTTTTGGGGGCGTAAGATCCGGTTTAGATCATCAGAAGCCTCTAAATTATCCGGCGCGACCATCGCCACTAATACTGAGGGCGGGTTTTGGTCTTCATTTTTCGATAGTGGCACCAAGCGATGGCGACGACAAATATCCACTGGGATGAGGGTATCGATTAGGTTCCCCACCATCGTGTTACCTACTTGGTTGACTTCCGGATCAAGAAATTCAACACCGTAGAGTATTTTAAGTTCAAATAGCTGCTGTTTCTTATATTGCCTGAGTAACTCAGGTGACAGTTGTTGCCCAGTGATTGACTCTAGCACTTCCGTCAGTGGTCTGCCAGACTTGCGGCTTTCAATCAGTGCCTGTTTCATCTGTTCGCTATTGACATAGCCAGATTGCACTAGCTTGTTGCCGAAGGGCGACAACTCTGTTCTGGTGGTGAGAGCGGTACTGCGCCGTTGTGGTGAAGAGGATGTCATAGATGAGCAATGAGTAGGGGAAACCTCTCATTAGAGTATTCCCAGCCTTACAAGCAGAATTCTCATATACACTGATTAAATTTAATACTCCCTTCATAATTTAGGAACGGGGAAGGGGGAATAGGGAACTTGTACTTAGCGTACCCTTATGCTTAAGTAAGCTACGTGTAGCGTCTCTGACAGGAGAAGTATGGGGAAAGGGGTTTAGTATTGCTAAATCTTTACAGGGTATTGAGGTAAACTACCTATATTTCTGCTTTGCAGAATACATATCACCCAAACATCAGGTATCAATAATTATTAAATCCTTGCTCTCAAAAGAAATTTTGAATTCTCTAACCCCTAACCCCTAGCTCTCAGCCTACACTATGAGGTTCAGCATTTGTCACAATAAGAGGACGGTGACATGACATCCAGGAAATATCAGCACAAAATCAGCCTCGATAGCTAGTTGTTAATCACAACGATCGCAATATCCGGCGATGCAATGCTGTAAAAAGTATCTGGGATGAGTGGATAATGATGGACGAAAATAAACAGGTAAACTATACAAGCCAGCAATTGGGTGAACCAACAGAGGTAAATCAAGCAATGAAGAGCGACTCCCCAGCCGAAATCAACTCTAACGAATTTGGCAGCGAAGTTACTGAGCAAGTAACAACCCAGGCTAATGTATCTGGAGATTCTGCAATTCCACAAGACAATGGCGTCGCTGCAACTGAGAAGACTGAAGTGGAAGCGGCTGCTTTGGCACAATTGACTCAACAAATCGAGTCCCTAAAAGCGCAATTAGACGAGCGTAGTACTCAATACATGCGAATTGCTGCTGATTTTGAGAATTACCGGAAACGCACAAGCAAAGAAAAAGAAGAACTAGAAGCGCTAGTGAAGCGGAATACGATTACGGAGTTGTTGCCGGTAGTCGATAATTTTGAGCGGGCGCGATCGCACCTCAAACCGCAATCTGATGGCGAGATGACCATCCACAAAAGTTACCAAGGGGTTTATAAACAATTAGTAGACTGTCTCAAGCGTCTCGGTGTATCCCCGATGCGTCCTGAAGGTCAAGAATTTGATCCCAATCTCCATGAAGCCGTAATGCGCGAACCTACGGATGAACATCCTGAAGGAACAGTGTTAGAAGAGTTAGTGCGCGGATATTACTTGGGCGATCGCGTACTACGCCATGCAATGGTCAAAGTAGCAGCTCCAAAGGAAGACACACCTCCTACGGAGGAAGATCAGTCGAGTCCAGCCGACAGTTAACCTGTAGTTGCTCGCCTCGCTGATCAACAGATGAGGGGGATGAGGGGGATGAGGGAGATAAGGGAGATGAGGGAGCAGGGGAAGAAATAATTCAAGTCCCCAATCCCCAGTCCCCAATCCCTAATCCCCAGTTCCCACTCCCCGTTTTTAGTGCCTGTTTACACTAGCCTTGGTTCTTCGCCAAAAAAATATCGCGCAGTAAAATACAGCAGAAGAACTCAGTAAAAATACTGGTAACTATGGGAAAAGTTATTGGGATCGACTTAGGCACTACTAACAGTTGCGTCGCAGTTATGGAAGGTGGTCAACCACTTGTAATTGCCAATACCGAAGGTGGACGGACTACTCCTAGTATTGTAGGATTTGGCAAAAGCGGCGATCGCTTGGTCGGTCAACTGGCAAAACGCCAAGCTGTCACCAATGCCGAAAATACAGTTTATAGTATCAAAAGATTCATCGGTCGCCGTTGGGAAGATACCGAAATAGAACGCGATCGTGTTCCCTATAACTGTGTTAAGGGTCGAGACGATACCGTCGATGTCCAGATTCGCGGACGCAATTACACACCACAAGAAATATCCGCCATGATCCTCCAGAAGCTAAAACAGGATGCGGAAAATTTCTTGGGTGAAGCCGTAGATAAGGCAGTAATTACCGTACCTGCCTATTTCACAGACGCGCAACGGCAGGCAACTAAAGATGCTGGTACAATTGCTGGGCTTGAAGTTCTACGAATTATCAATGAACCAACTGCTGCTGCTTTAGCCTTTGGTTTGGAGAAACAAGACCAAGAACAGCTAATTTTAGTATTTGACTTAGGAGGTGGAACTTTTGATGTTTCTATCCTCCAACTGGGAGACGGTGTTTTTGAGGTCAAAGCTACTTGCGGTAACAATCACTTAGGTGGAGACGACTTTGATAACTGCATTGTGCGTTGGATGATTGAACGCTTCCAAAAACAAGAGCAATTCGACCTTTCCCCAGATAAAATGGCACTGCAACGCCTACGGGAAGCAGCGGAAAAGGCAAAAATTGAACTCTCCAACATGGCGAGTACTTCCATTAACTTGCCATTTATTACCGCTGATAGCTCAGGCCCTAAACATTTAGAGATGGAACTTAGCCGCTCCAAATTTGAAGAGCTTTCAGGGCATTTAATTGAAGCTACCATCGAACCAATGGCCCAGGCACTCAAAGATGCAGATCTCAAGCCTCAAGACATCAATCGGATTATTTTGGTAGGTGGTTCGACGCGCATTCCCGCAGTCCAAAACGCTTTAATTAAGTTTTTCAACGGCAAAGCTCCTGATCGTTCTATTAATCCTGATGAAGCCGTAGCACTGGGAGCTGCTATCCAAGCTGGAGTGCTGGGTGGAGAAGTCGATAATCTTCTACTATTAGACGTGACTCCCCTATCTTTGGGAATCGAAACTTTGGGAGAAGTGTTCACTAAAATCATTGAACGTAACACCACAATTCCCACGAGTAAGTCACAAGTTTTTTCCACAGCAGTAGATGGGCAAACCTCAGTGGAGATTCATGTTCTCCAAGGTGAGCGCGCAATGGCACGAGATAACAAGAGTCTCGGCAAGTTTCTACTCACAGGAATTCCCCCAGCTCCCCGTGGTGTTCCCCAAATTGAGGTATGTTTTGAAATCGATGTCAACGGTATCCTTAAAGTTTCTGCCCAAGATAAAGGGACAGGTAGAGAACAGAGTGTCCGGATTACTAACACAGGTGGACTGAGTGCCAACGAAGTTGAACGGATGCGGCAAGAAGCTGAATTATTTGCTGAAGAAGATGATCAACGCAAACAATTGGTAGAACTGAGAAACCAAGGGGATAATCTATTGTTCAGCTATGAATCTACCTTAAAAGATAATGGTGAATTGATTGGTGAACAAATGAAAGTTTTGGCAAGTGAAAAAGTTTCGCAACTCCAAGCCGCCATGACAAGTGATCGCATTTCTGTTATAGAATTTAAGCAGCGCTTAGATGACTTTCAACAAACTCTGTTTGCCATCGGTGCCGATGTCTACAACCGCGCGAACAGCCAAAACGATGACGGTAATGAGGCTTCAGCTAATCCATTTCCTTCAGAAGTAGACCAACCCCTGAACGGCACTTTAATCCCACAGTTCAACTTTGATTTTGATGAAGAAAGTACCGCACAGGCTGATTATGAAGCGATAGATTAGGGAATGGACAAGAGGACGCGGGGACACGGGGACGCGGGGACACGGGGACGCGCGGAAAATTTCTCCCTCATCGTACATTCAAGGGTTTGAGACTAGGCTGTTACAAAGTTCTGTTCGTCGGAGACGTTGCCGTAGGCTGGCGCTCAGACTTTGCGCTACGTCTACACGTAGCATATTTTGAGTCGGGGTTTAAATCCCCGACTCAAAATGTCTTTAATGGGCGAATTTTGCACTTCGCAGCGGTAGCGAGTCATCGAGCGTCGGTACGAGTGTCAGCGGTAACGACACAGGAGCGTCGCGTCATTTTGAATTTTGAATTGTTAACTCCCTCATCTCCCCTGCCCCCATTCCCCAAAGGTTTGGTAGATTGTAGAAGCGAATTGCCATCTGTGGCATAGTGTCTTAGTACAGATGCGATCCAATGCATATGGGGGTTTTCCACACCTAATGGTGCGGCTAGCTCCTCTAGTTAATAGGCGAGATTTTAACCTGCTACGTAGCACAATTGTAAAAGAGACAGTCTTAGGCAGTAAAAAGTCTGAACATAAGCTTTCGTTAGCTTTTGTTGTCTCCTTTGAAAAAAGCGCTTGTTGCTCCAGACTTGGTGATGATTTTTGTAAAAAGTAAAAGGTACAATCAATTATTAATATAAGTTAACTTTTGCCTTCTGCTTTCTGCTTCCTTACTTCTAACTTTTACCTTTGCTATATGGCCCGCGACTATTATGAAATTCTGGGTGTCGCTCGCGACGCCGACAAAGAGGATATCAAACAAGCCTATCGCCGCTTAGCCCGAAAGTATCACCCAGATGTGAACAAAGAACCGGGAGCGGAAGAGCGCTTTAAAGAAATTAACCGCGCTTATGAGGTACTCTCAGAGCCAGAAACTCGCACTCGTTACGATCGCTTTGGCCCAGAGGGTGTATCAGGTGCTGGTGTCGGTGGCTTCCAAGATATGGGCGATATGGGCGGCTTTGCTGATATTTTTGAAAGTATTTTTAGTGGCTTTGCTGGTGGTATGGGTGGCCCAACGCAGCAGCAAAGGCGACGTGGCGGGCCGGTTCGAGGTGATGATTTACGCCTAGACCTGAAGTTAGACTTTCGAGAAGCTGTATTTGGCGGCGAAAAAGAAATTCGGATTTCACATTTAGAAAACTGTGAAGTCTGTAATGGTTCCGGTGCTAAGCCAGGAACGCGCCCTCGGACTTGTTCAACTTGTAGCGGATCGGGTCAAGTACGCCGTGTCACTAGAACACCCTTTGGTAGTTTCACTCAAGTTTCTACATGTCCCACCTGTAATGGTACGGGAACAGTCATTGAAGACAAATGTGAAGCCTGTGACGGTAAAGGCGCAAATCAAGTCACCAAGAAACTCAAAATTACTATTCCAGCAGGGGTAGATAATGGTACGCGCTTGCGAATCTCTCAAGAAGGGGATGCTGGTCAACGTGGTGGCCCTCCCGGAGATTTGTATGTTTACTTGTTTGTCAACGAAGATCAGGAATTCCATCGAGACGGCATCAACATTCTCTCGGAAATCAAAGTCAGCTACCTGCAAGCGATTCTAGGTTGTCGTTTAGAAGTAGATACGGTAGACGGCCCAGTGGAGCTGATAATTCCTGCCGGAACTCAACCAAATACCATCATGAAACTGGAAAATCGCGGTGTACCACGCTTGGGAAATCCTGTAAGCAGGGGCGACCATATGCTGACAGTATTAATTGATATTCCCACAAAGGTAACTCCAGAGGAGAGGGAACTATTAGAGAAACTGGCTAAAATTAAGGGAGACCGCACTGGTAAAGGTGGTCTAGAAGGATTCTTGGGAAATCTATTTAAGTAATGAAGCCCTCCTCCCTTTCAACTCCTGATGCTCAACTCGACTTGCGTGGCACCCCTTGCCCGATTAATTTTGTGCGGACAAAATTGCGTTTGGAAACGATGCAACCAGGTGGCTTGCTCGAAGTCTGGCTAGACTCTGGAGAGCCAATTGAGCAAGTTCCTGATAGTCTGGCAATGGCGGGCTATTTTGTGGAACAAATTACAGACTGCACTGATTATTTTTCTCTGTTAGTACGCCGTCCAGTTACTGGCTAATGAGAGGGGAAAACTTGAGTGCATCTGAACAGTTAATTGGTACAGTGCTGGCCGTGCAGGCTAATTTTTACCAAGTACAGCTAGATCAACAACAACAGATGAGAGGAATCAGGGAGAAGAAGGAGCAAGAACCTTCTCAGCTTCAATTTCTCCTGTGTACTCGGAGAACACGCCTTAAAAAAATTGGGCAACAGGTGATGGTGGGCGATCGCGTCGTCATTGAAGAACCTGATTGGGCTGGTGGTAGAGGGGCGATCGCTGATGTCTTATCGCGTCAAACTCAGCTAGATCGTCCACCCATTGCCAATGTCAACCAAATTCTGTTGGTTTTTGCCGTCGCTGATCCACCTTTGGAACCTTATCAGCTAAGTCGGTTTTTAGTAAAGGCTGAATTTACTGGCTTAAATGTGATTTTATGCCTCAATAAAAGTGATTTAATTTCATTGCAGGTGCAGCAGCAAATTAGCGATCGCCTACGAGGTTGGGGATATCAACCGCTATTTATAAGTGTCAAGAATGGCGTAAATATCGACCAAGTAGCTAATTATTTGAGCGATAAAATTACTGTAGTTGCTGGGCCTTCCGGTGTGGGAAAATCTAGCTTGATTAACGGGCTAATTCCCACTGCTAAACTGCGTGTAGGAGAAGTTTCGGGGAAATTAGCTCGCGGTCGCCACACTACGCGCCATGTAGAATTATTTGAGTTACCTGATGGTGGCTTGCTGGCGGACACTCCCGGCTTTAATCAACCTGATATTGACGCTACTCCAGAAGAATTAATACATTATTTCCCAGAAGCCAGAGAACGGTTAGCTGTTGCTAATTGTCGGTTTAATGATTGTTTGCACCGAGATGAACCTGAGTGTGCTGTGCGAGGAAACTGGGAGCGATATCCACATTATTTGGAATTTTTAGATGATGCGATCGCTCATCAAACTCAGCTCCATCAACAAGCCGATCCAGAATCTAGCATGAAGTTGAAAACTAAAGGTAAAGGGCAACAACAGTATGAACCAAAACTAGAAAGTAAAAAATATCGCCGTATTTCTCGTAAAACTCAACAGCAAGCTTTGCAGGATTTATATCAGGATAGTGAAGAATAAAAAGGTTTTTCGAGTCAATAATTTGCTCAACCTAAATAAAGGGAACAGAGAACTACAAATTTATGATTGCTCAGTCCCGCTAGCATAGAGACAAAAAAATGCCTAGTCTACCGCAGTAGGCATCGCTACGTTTCAATCTGTTGCCATTGCTTTCAAACTGAGTTCACCGAAAGTAGAATTTTTCCATCAGGCAATATAGTGCTGTGAATCAAATAATCTCTAACCAAGTTCGTTGGACAACCTCAGACCTAGAATTACTCGCAACTGACGAATGGAAGCGCTATGAAATTATTGATGGAAAACTGTTTTGTATAATGCAGGCGATCGCGCAAACGACAATCGAAAATTTCTATTCCTAATCCTTCACGTAATTCGATCCACCGAATATATCCCTACTTGATCACAAATTTAAAACTTGTATAAATAAACACTTGTAATTACTTATGAGCGCCCGCTCACTCACGCTAACATGGAAACAAAAAAGTGCGATCGCAATTATCTTGACAAAACGTTGACAAACAGCAGGTATTGATCTGGAGCGAGTATTTGAGAACTGGGTTAGAGACTGGGAACTAGGAAGAATTTATCTTTGATTCCTAATACTTGAGACAAAACTACTATCACAAGGACGATAAAGTCTTAAAATATTGTTAATTTCTGCCAACCCTCGACTTCACTTTACAAGTATCACCCCAGAATCACTATGGCTATTGGCTACGTCGCGCTTGTACTTCATGCACACCTGCCCTTCGTTCGTCACCCAGAAAGTGACTATGTGCTGGAGGAAGAATGGCTCTATGAAGCCATTACCGAAACCTACATTCCTTTATTGAAAGTATTTGAAGGCTTAAAGCGAGACGGCATCGACTTTAAAATCACAATGAGCATGACACCGCCTTTAGTGTCGATGCTCCGTGATCCCTTACTGCAAGAACGCTATGACGCACATTTAGCCCAACTAGAAGAACTTATAGAAATGGAGGCTGAGCGTAATCTCCACAATGGGCATATTCTTTATCTAGCTGAACATTACGCTACTGAATTTAACGAAGCGCGTCAGATATGGGAACGCAACAAGGGTGACTTGGTGACAGCTTTTAAGCAGTTTCAAGACTCTAACAATTTAGAAATCATCACTTGCGGCGCTACTCACGGCTATCTACCGTTAATGAAAATGTATCCACAAGCAGTGTGGGCACAAATACAAGTAGCTTGCGAACACTACGAAGAAACCTTTGGACAGGCACCTAGAGGTATTTGGTTGCCAGAATGTGCTTACTATGAGGGTGTAGAGCGAATGCTGGCAGATGCCGGTTTACGCTACTTCCTCACTGATGGGCATGGCATTCTTTACGCCCGTCCTCGTCCGCGTTTTGGTACCTATGCCCCGATTTTTACTGAAACTGGTGTCGCAGCCTTTGGTCGAGATCATGAATCTTCGCAACAAGTTTGGTCTTCTGAAGTGGGCTATCCAGGCGCTGCAGAATATCGAGAATTTTACAAAGATTTGGGTTGGGAAGCTGAATATGAATACATCAAGCCCTATATCATGCCTAATGGCCAGCGTAAAAATACGGGTATTAAGTATCATAAAATTACAGGTCGTGGTTTAGGTTTATCTGATAAGGCACTTTACGATCCTTATTGGGCAAGAGAAAAAGCAGCAGAACATGCTGGCAACTTTATGTATAACCGAGAGCGGCAAGTTGAGCATCTCCATGGGATCATGCAGCGTCCGCCAGTGATTGTTTCGCCCTATGACGCAGAATTATTTGGGCATTGGTGGTATGAGGGGCCATGGTTCATCGATTACCTATTCCGTAAGTCATGGCATGACCAAGGAACTTATGCAATGACTCACTTGGCGGATTATTTACGAGCAGAACCGACTCAGCAAGTTTGTCGTCCTTCGCAATCTAGTTGGGGTTTTAAGGGATTCCACGAATATTGGTTGAATGAAACGAATGCGTGGATTTACCCACATTTGCACAAAGGTGCAGAGCGGATGATTGAAATATCGCACCTAGAGCCAGAGGATGAATTACAGTGGCGAGCGCTGAATCAAGCAGCGCGAGAACTGCTACTAGCTCAATCTTCTGACTGGGCGTTTATTATGCGGACGGGAACGATGGTACCCTATGCAGTTAGAAGGACGCGATCGCACCTCATGCGCTTCAATAAGCTTTATGAGGAGTTGAAAATTGGCAAAGTAGACAGTGGTTGGCTAGAAAAAGTCGAGCTAATGGATAATATCTTCCCTAACATCAACTACCGCGTCTATCGCCCGTTGTAATGATTTGACATAAAAGTAAGGACAGTTGCATACAGCCTGATTCCAACCGGGAGCAAACTGTCCATTGCTAAATTTACCTGCAATCTGCTATATCAGTTTGAAAACACGTCCTATTCTCTATTCAAGCTAAACAAGCACGAAAATCTTGTTTAAGTTGCGCTTCATCCAGATTGCGTCCGATAAAAACTAGCTCATTCTTACGGGTTTCATTTGGTTTCCAGGGGCGATCAGATCTGCCATCAAATATCATATGCACCCCTTGAAATACAAATCTATTGTCTTCTCCAGCAATGTTTAAAATACCTTTCATTCTAAAGATATCTGGCCCTTGAGTACGCAGTAATTCAGAAAGCCAAGCGTTTAGTTTTTGTCCGTCAATCGCACCCGTTTCTAATAAAGCTACAGAAAATACACTGTCATCATGTTCGTGAGTATCTTCGCCTAAAAAATTTGGGTCAACTTCTAACGCGCGGTCTAAATCAAAAGCTTTCACGCCCAATAAGGCATCCATTTTGAGTTCAGAATTACGTGTCCGATAGATTTTTGCCATGGCATTCATCGACCGAATCCGCTTTTCTAATTCATCTAATTCTTGCGGTATTACCAAATCAGTTTTATTCAGTAAAATCACATCAGCAAAAGCAATTTGTTCTTGCGCTTCATCTGCATCCCAGTGCTGTTGAATATGCTTAGCGTCTACCACTGTCACCACAGCATCTAAAGATAGTTGACTTTGCATATCTTCATCAACAAAGAATGTTTGAATCACTGGTGCAGGATCAGCTAAGCCAGTAGTTTCTATGACTAAATGGTCAAATTTATCACGTCGCTTCATCAAATTGCCAATGATGCGAATCAAATCACCACGCACTGTACAACAAATACAGCCGTTATTCATCTCAAATATTTCTTCATCTGCATCGATAATCAATTGGTTATCAATGCCCACTTCCCCAAATTCATTAACGATCACAGCTACTTTTTTGCCATGTTCGTAGGTGAGGATGTGATTGAGTAGAGTTGTTTTACCTGCTCCCAGATAGCCAGTTAAAACAGTAACAGGAACTGAATCTGTGATTACGTCAGACACCATACTCTCATGCCTCTTTTCTCACCATATGGATAATCATTATCGCTGATCATAAATCTTTTTATATTTTTGTGCGAACTGGCGTTTGCTTAGTGCTTAGGTCAAATAATTGCATAAAATCCAGTAAAAACAGCTATTTTTTCGATTTGTATGGTAGTTTACGGTTTCTGTCTCCTTTAGGTTACGATTAGCTTTATTTTCTAAGTGTGTCTACAACTCAATGACAAAACCTGCTGATGTTAGCACCAAAAGATTAATCAGTCTCGCGCCCGATAACTGGGTAAGATGGGTGACTCAAATCCCCGATATTGTTGCTGGAGAAATTCTCAGTGGTGAATTTCAGTGGATAAGTCGAGAAAGTGATGTTTTAATCCGTGTCAACAGTCTTGAGTATGGAGAATTTCTTGTTCTCAATGAAGTGCAACTGCGCTATCAATCGAGAATACCACGCCGGATACGTGCATATGCAGCACTTGCTGAAGAAAAATATTATTTACCAATATACCCTGTTCTGATCAACATTCTAAAAACTGGCAACAACGAAATACCCACGAGCTTTATCTCCAATCTTGCAGGATTACGGGCAATACAAGATTATCGGGTAATTAACCTGTGGGAAGTTGATGTCAATATTGCTTTTCAACAACCGTTACCATCCTTACTGCCGTTTGTCCCCATTCTCAAAGGTGGCGAAAATGAATCTACCATTAGAGAAGCATTACAAATTCTGCGTGCAGATGAACAACTAAACCAACTGGAAACGGTATTAGCTTTTTTTGCTACGTTTGTTTTAGAGAGTGGGTTAGTTCAGGAAATTATGAGGTGGGATATGACTGTGTTACGTGAATCGCCTTGGTATCAAGAAATTTTACGCGAGGGAGAAGCACGCGGAGAAGCACGCGGGGAAGCACGCGGAGAAGCACGCGGGGAAGCACGCGGGGAAGCACGCGGGGAAGAACGTGGACGGCGAGAGGAATTATTTTCAGGTATTGAATTGGCATTAGAGATTAAATTTGGCAACTCCGGTTTGGAATTAATGCCTACAATCTATCAAATTGCTGATTTACAGCAATTAAAAAGTATTCAACAAGCTATCAAAACTGTAAACACTATTGAAGAGTTCCGGCAACTTCTGTAGTAATTTAAGTAAGGGAACGGGGAAACTAAGCCACTCACTATACAAGTAGGGTTTTAACCGATGTGCGTGATGACATGAAAATAGCCCAAAAGGAAATCTTTGGGCCAGTGATGAGCATTATCAAATTTAAAGATATTGATGAAGCAATTCAACGGGCTAATAGTACGATGTACGGACTTGCCGCCGCAGTCTGGACAAAGGATATCACCAAAGCACATGCGATCGCTCATAACGTGCGTGCTGGTACTATCTGGTATCGGTCGAGAACTAGGTGAATATGGCTTGCAGCAATACACCGAAGTTAAGACAGTTACTGTCAAACTGTAAGAAGCTAGAGGGAAGATGAGGGGGATGTGGTTCGACTCCGCTCACCAACCGGGGTATGAGGAAGTAAGGGAATAACTCTTGATTCTTGACTTTTAACCAATTCCCCATTCCCCATTCCCTATATAACTACTTGCTTTCTTCTGCTAACAGTTGCACCCACGATTCCAACTGCTAAGATTGCAGCGACCATACCAGGCTCTGGTACGCTTTTTTTCTTGCCCACTTTGATTTGGAAAGCGAGATTAGAATTAGATGGTCGTGTGCCCGTCCAACTCATAGATGTTTTACCAGTGATTGTAAATTTAGTGGATGACACATCCTTAATTTGTAAATAATCTATGTCTCTACCGTTAGATGTACCTGTAGAGCCTATAGAAGAGATGCTACTCACTCCTGAAGAATTCGTTATTGCTTGACCATTAAACAGCAAGTTACTCAGCGTCATAATGCTGTCTGTCGTATTGCTGTTTTTTACAGCAGCAGTACGGATAAAGATATCACCTATTTCACTGTTGGCTGCTACTTTTGTGGTGCTTATGAGTGTGTTACCAACGGTGAATTTAACTTCGCTTCCTGTATATGCCAGGGTAAAGTCCCATAGTGTACCACTATTACCCCAATTAAAGTTCTTTTCGTCAAGAACCGGAGCGCCTAATACAACATCACCATTAATCTTTACTTCCTTCTGTGCCATACCTCCACTGTCACCAACCCGACCTTCAGCAACAAACAATTCTTCAAACTCTTTACGATTCACTAACGATATAAATTCAGTATCTGTAGTCCATGCTTTGGACTCGAATGTCACCGCTTGGGCTGGGTTGATTGCTGCAAATGACCCCAGTGTTACTAAACCTAAAATTAGAAATGATTTGTGTTGATTTATAGATTTGCCTAAAGACAGCATTTTTATCTCTCTCAAATAACATATCAATTACAAACCCAAGCTTAAAGTAAGGTTTTCTATGCTGTCTATAAAAAGCTCTATTTTTTACTAAAAATTCTATTAAATATAAAATATTGCTTATTGTTAAGTATAAGCACTTAATAAGCTTGAATAAATAAAATTGAAGATTTTAAGTGAAAGTACTTAAGTTACCATTTTTTAGAAAAGTAAGGAATTCAGTTGTTCATAAATTAATGACCAAGGTCATACATCAATTTGAAATTACTAGTGACTTTGGTCATACATTGATTAGCGGCTTTTTGATCGATAATTACTTACATGAATTTATACGATAAATGCATCAGGCAATTGTTCAATACAGTTCAGATAAAACCTTGGTGAGTGCAATGGTTCAAGCGCGGTTGGCAGCTTACTTATGTAGAAATGTTGCATTGTCACTTTTCTACTAACAATACTTTCACCAATAACCTTTAACTAAATGTATTGGACTATGGCTTGGTGGCGATTTTTCCCAAATTGATAGTAAATATGACAGTTGATACATCAAACTCTGTAGATTCACTACCTTTGATTCCACAAGCAAAAAAAAAGAGCAAGAATCATTGGTTATCTTGGCTATTTCTGTTTGGTCTTGTGGGTGCAATTGGTTATGCAGTTTACTACCAAGTAGCTGTACTTCCTAAGCAAGAAGCAAAACAGCAGATGATCACTCAGTCAGTAGAAAGGCAAAGTATGCCAATCACAGTTTTAGCTAACGGTACAGTCAAGCCGGAAAGGTCTATTAATGTTAGCCCAAAAAATTCCGGCATATTGAAAAGACTGCTGGTAAAAGAGGGAGATACTGTCAAACAGGGGCAAGTGCTTGCTTACATGGATGATTCTAATCTGCAAGGGCAACTCACCCAAGCAAGAGGACAACTAGCTCAAGCAGAGGCAAATCTGCAAAAGGCGCAAGCAGGTAACCGTCCTCAAGATATTGGCCAGGCACAGGCACAATTAGAAGAAGCCCAAGCAAATCTACAAAAGGCGCAAACAGGCAATCGTCCTCAAGACATTGCCCAAGCGCAGGCACGCCTACAAAGCGCTCAAGCTAATTTGAGTAAAGCAGAAGATGATTTTCGCCGTAACCAGCAACTATATAATACTGGGGCTATTTCTCTTCAGACTGTAAATCAAAAACGCAGCGATCGCGACAGTGCCCAAGCTGCTGTAAATGAAGCACAGCAAGCATTAGCTTTGCAAAAAGCTGGGTCACGTCCAGAAGACATTGAACAAGCACGATCTGTAGTGAAACAGAGACAGCAAGCTTTGGCATTGCTAAAAGCCGGAACGCGCACAGAAGATATTGAAGCAGCCCGTGCCCAAGTCATGTCTGCGCGTGGTTCATTACAAAATATCCAAGCCCAAATCAATGACACTATACTCCGCGCACCTTTCGATAGTATCGTCACCCAAAAGTATGCCGATCCTGGTGCTTTTGTAACTCCCACAACATCAGGGAGTTCTGTTTCTTCGGCAACTTCTTCTTCCATCTTGTCTTTGGCTTCGACAAATCAAGTTGTAGCCAATGTCGCTGAATCGAACATTGCTAAAATTCGTCTGGGTCAACAAGTCACAATTCGAGCAGATGCTCATCCAGGAAAAACTTTTACAGGTCGAGTTAGTCAAGTTGCTGCCCAAGCTACAGTAGAGCAAAATGTCACCAGCTTTCAAGTAAAAGCAACTTTATCAGATCCGCAAAGAATACTACGATCTGGCATGAATGTAGAAGTAGATTTTCAAGCCGGCCGATTAGACAATGCGATGGTAGTGCCGACAGCAGCAGTTGTTCGTCGAGAACGCGGTACGGGTGTGTTTGTAGTCCAAGGAGATAGTCAGCCTGTTTTTAAGCGCATTGAGACTGGCGCGACTGTCAATAATTTTACGGAAGTGAAATCTGGGTTGCAGGGAACTGAGAAAGTCATGCTGAGTTTCCCACCAGGGATGCGACCACAATCAAGGCCACGAGGCGGTATTCTTCCTAGTACGGGAGGAGGTAATCGTCGTTCTGGTGGGAATTCTCCTTAAACTTAGCTTTAAATACAACAATTATGCTGAAGGGATTTTACAAGTTTAAAGCTAAGAATACTCGCACAATGCCACTATTGGAAATTCTGTCAATGGCAGCAGAAACGCTGTGGAGTAATAAATTACGCACAGGCCTAACGATGCTGGGTGTGATTATTGGTATTGCCTCAGTCATTGCCATTACCTCTGTTGGCCAGGGAGTACAGAAAGGAGTTGAGCAACAAATCCAAGCGTTGGGTACGGATGTGCTGCAAGTTTTAGCTGGTGCCTCTAGAAGCGGTAATAATATCAGTCAAGGACTGGGTTCTACTAGCACCTTAACCTGGGAAGATGCAAAAGCGATCGCCAAGGAAGCACCATCGGCTGAAATTGTTTCTGCTTACCTGCAAAGGAATGCACAAGTTGTGTATGGGGAACAAAACACCTCAACTACAATTTACGGTACTGATTTGAACTATCCAGACGCCAGAAATACTTACCCCCAAGAAGGGAGATATTTTACTCAAGAAGAACTAGATAATGCTGCCCAAGTTGCCGTGCTAGGGCCAACAGTCCAAAAAACACTCTTTGGTGATGGCGTTAACCCCATAGATGAAACAATTCGGATTCAGGGAGAGGCTTACAAGGTAATTGGGGTGACGGAACCTAAAGGTTCTCAAGGGCCAATGGATAGAGACGATCAAATTTTCATTCCCCTGACGAGTATGTCCGGCAGATTAGTTGGTAACAATGCCCTAACTGGCATTTCTGTGAGTGGAGTTTTGGTTAAAGCTAGCAATCAGCAAAAATTAGAAGCTGCTCAATTTCAAGTTACTAATATATTACGTTTACGACACAATATCTATCCGCCGCAAGTTGATGACTTTCGCCTCACTAACCAAGCCGATATCGTCAGCACCTTCACTAATGTAGTCGGATTATTTACAGTCATGGTAGTAGCGATCGCGGGAATTTCTCTAGTTGTTGGTGGAATTGGTATTGCTAATATTATGCTAGTTTCTGTTGTCGAAAGAACACGAGAAATCGGAATTCGTAAAGCAGTAGGAGCCACTAATTCTGCAATATTAAATCAATTTTTAGCTGAAGCGATCGTTATTTCAATTGTTGGGGGGTGCATTGGGATGGGAAGCGGTGTTGTAATTGCTTTTGCCGCAGCAAATATTTTTAGGTTTCCGTTTGTTATTTCTATATTATCAATTATTGCTGGCTTTGGACTGTCTTTAACTGTTGGTTTAATTGCTGGTGTAATTCCAGCTAGAAACGCCGCCAAATTAGACCCAATTACTGCATTGCGTAGCGATTAAATCTAGCAGCACTCTCAATACACTCAATACTACTGATTATGCCTACCATGATTTGGATGGAATCTATTACTAAAGCTTACCGTTTGGGTGAGGTGAATGTACCCATATTAAAAGGAATTCAACTGTCAATTGAAGAGGGTGAATATGTTGCTATTATGGGTGCATCTGGTTCGGGAAAATCTACATTGATGAATATTGTTGGATGTCTGGATCGTCCAACGACAGGAAATTATATTTTTGAAGGTAGAAATCTGACTACTTTTGATGATGATGAATTAGCCTATATCCGCAACCAAAGGATAGGTTTTGTTTTCCAACAATTTAATCTATTGGCGCGGTCAACAGCTTTGGAAAACGTGATGTTACCGATGGTTTATGCGAATTTGCCTAAACCAAAACGTCGTCAAAGAGCATTAGAAGCTTTGCAAAGAGTAGGACTAGGCGATCGCATCTCCAACCGCCCCAGTCAACTGTCTGGGGGACAACAACAACGGGTAGCGATCGCTCGTGCTTTGGTAAATCGGCCTGCATTAGTTTTAGCAGATGAACCAACGGGTGCTTTAGATACTGAAACTTCCCGTGAGGTAATGAATTTGCTAACAGAACTAAATGAGCAAGGCATCACAATTGTGATTGTCACCCATGAGTCAGATATTGCTGCCCAAACTAGAAGAATTATCCGCGTTCAGGATGGTTTAATTGTGGGCTAGATTGAAGATAAGGAACAGGGTGGGGAGTTGGGGGAGATATGGTTCGACTTCGCTCACCAACCGGGAGATGAGGAAGCGAGGGAGAAAGATAATTATCCAGTCCCCAGGCCCCTTAAAAGTATTTCATCTGAATTTGGATATTTGTGTTTGGGCCTGCTACTAAAAAAGCTGCTTCACCGAATTTAGGTGCGCTGGTGCGAACTTCGGGATTGCGAGAAAATCCGAAGCCTTCGATGGGCATCCCCAGGTCGTTACGATTGAGGGTAAGGTCATTATTCTGATCGTGGATTGCAGCAACAGCGTAGTTACCTGCTTTGAGGTTGTCAAAGCTAACGAGTAAAGGGGTGTCGCCAATCTTGGTACATTGCTTTTGTAAGACGCGATCGCGGTTGTTGGGAAAACCTTGACTGTTAGCAAAAATACTAACGCAGATTTGTCCTTGTTTATTTTTTAATCCATCAATTTCTACGGTAAGTTTGCCGTTAAAGTTTGCTTGGGCGTGCAATGACCATGCCAGATTCATCAGCACTGCTACTAATACACTAAGTTTTAATCCTTTGAGCATAATATTTTTACCAGTATCACTTATTTTTCTTCTGCCTAGAGCGACACAACAGGGATAATCTCAAACTACGCCGGGATGTAGAAACCCCTGGCTCAAACGATGTTAGTCAGGGGTTGTTCATGATTACTCAGCACTCTCTACGCTAAGTGTTGTTCGACTTGTGAGACTAACTCATTTGTCCAGTGGTTGGCAAGTTCTGCATCGGCGGCTTCTACCATGACTCTGATGACTGGTTCTGTGCCTGAAGCGCGGACTAAAATTCTACCAGAGTCACCCATGGCGGCCTCAGCAAGTTCGATCGCTTGTTGTAGAGGTTGACAATCTTTCCATGCTAAACGGCGATCGCGATCTAATACTCTCACGTTCTGCAGTAGTTGTGGATAGGTTTGAAAGCTTTGATCTACCAATTCTGCTAGAGAAACTCCCGCTTGTTTCACTAAGGCTGCTAAATGCAAGGCTGTTAACAAGCCATCTCCAGTCATGCCATAGTGACAACACAAAATATGTCCTGATTGTTCACCACCTAACATTCCCCCAGTCCGCAGCATCTCGGCTTGTACGTATTGATCACCGACGGCGGTGCGAATCAATTTGCCTCCTTGTCGCTGCCAAGCCCTTTCAAAGCCTAAGTTGGCCATCACCGTAGACACAATCAGCTGATCTGGTAGGAGTTGCTGTTGTTGTAAGTCGCGTCCCCACAGATAGAGAATGTAATCGCCGTTTACTTGCCTACCAGTATGATCTACGGCTAAAACGCGATCAGCATCGCCATCAAAAGCGAAGCCTAAATCGGCATTGTGTTCTTTTACCGCAGCTTGTAAGATTTCTAGGTGAGTGGAACCGCAGTTGACGTTGATGCGATCGCCATCTGCTTCGTTATGTAAACAGATGACTTCGGCACCCATTTGTGTAAATACTGTTGGTGCTAAACCAACTGCTGCCCCCCATGCTAAATCTAAGACAATCTTCATTCCTTGAAGAGTTATCTTATTTTGTAAAGGTTTTTGCAACGCCTCGCCATAACGCCCTATTAACCCAAAACGCGAGTGATGCCGTCCGCACTTGCCGCTAATAGCTGCTGAGATGTTACCGCGTAGTCCAGCCTCAATTTCTGCTTGCAATGGTTGGGGTAACTTTGTACCATTTGCACCGAAGATTTTAATTCCGTTGTCTTCTGGAGGATTATGACTAGCAGAAATCATTACTCCACCTATAGCATCACTGACGCTGGTGAGATAAGCAACGCAAGGAGTAGGGCACAATCCCAAATACCAAACTTCTAACCCTGCTGCTGTTAAGCCCGCACTCAAAGCCATTGCCAGCATATCACTGGAGTTGCGAGAATCCTGTCCCAAAACCACTGGCCCGACTTGAGTAGCATGGCTACGCAAAACAATACCCGCCCAAAAACCAACTTGTAAAGCCAAAGGCGCACCCAGCAATTCTCCTACTCGTCCGCGAATGCCATCTGTGCCAAACAGAGGAGTTGCTGGTAGAGGCATTAAGTTGAGCATAAAGCTATCCTCAATACTTTTACCCAATCCATCACTTGCGGCAGCAGAATCCCCAGAAATCTCGGAAATCTTAGTTATAGATGAAACCATAATCTTTTAAACACTCCACACAATTAGTCATTAGTCATTATTCATTAGTCATTGGTTAAATGTTCTTTACATTCCCAATTCCCCACTCCCTCCAGAAGCGGGGGCCCCGAGTTCCCCATTTCCTAGCCAATTTGCTGTGTAAAATTTTACAAAACATCTACGCTTAAGAAATATTAATATAAATTCTCATCAAATAGTTCTAATGTAACGTTTTAATGGCTTTTTTAGCCGTTCGTAAATCCAGACTCCAGCAGTTGACTTTTTAAAGTTGAGAAATTTAGCATGAGCAGCAATTTAGCAACCAAATTACGTGTAGGTACTAAGAAAGCCCACACAATGGCAGAAAATGTAGGTTTTGTCAAGTGCTTTTTAAAAGGTGTAGTTGAGAAAAACTCGTACCGGAAACTAGTTGCTAACTTCTACTTCATCTACTCTGCGATGGAAGAGGAGATGGAAAAGCTTCGTCAGCATCCGATTGTTTCACGAATTAATTTTCCCCAGCTTAACCGTAAGCATACTCTAGAGCAAGACTTAGTTTACTACTACGGTGGTAATTGGCGGGAGCAAATTAAATTATCTCCGGCTGGGGAAGCTTATGTACAGCGTATCCGGGAAATTTCGCAAAAGGAACCGGAATTATTGGTAGCACATTCTTACACTCGTTACCTTGGCGACTTATCAGGGGGACAAATCCTGAAAAATATTGCCCAAACGGCGATGAACTTGTCTGATGGACAAGGTACGGCTTTTTATGAATTTGACGAAATTCCTGATGAGAAGGCATTTAAAGTTAAGTATCGTCAAGCTTTGGATGAATTACCTGTTGATGATACTACGGGCGATCGCATTGTTGATGAAGCTAACGCCGCTTTTGGGATGAATATGAAGATGTTCCAAGAGTTGGAAGGTAATTTGATTAAGGCGATCGGTGTCATGCTGTACAATAGCCTCACACGGCGTCGTACTCGTGGTAGTACTGAGCTGGCTACAGCTGAGTAGTTTGGTTTTTTAAGGAGAAGCATAGACGCATTAGCGAAGCGGTAGCGTAAAGCCTACAGCATAGCCTCGTTTAGAGCGAGGTACGAGCATCCTAAGGAGCAGAGGACGCAAAAAAATAAAGTGTGAGAGGGTGGTTTGCGTTGGTTGTATGAATTAGGGTGTTTGTAAGGCACTGAACATATTTAGGGGCAATGGCCCTATGAATGCTTTTTATTGATGAAAGCAAGCATGGGGAAATTGCCCCTCAGTTTTGAGCAATGATGTGTGCGGGATAAAAAATTGGACACATCTTGTATCAAGCTTTTCAAACTGTGTCTTAATTACAAATTACGAATTATTATTATGGCAACAAAAATTCCTGTTACGGTAATTACGGGCTTTTTAGGTAGTGGTAAAACTAGTTTAATTCGCCATTTGCTACAAAATAATCAAGGACGCCGGATTGCTGTTTTAGTTAATGAGTTTGGCGAACTTGGTATTGATGGTGAGTTATTAAAATCTTGTCAGATTTGTCCTGAAGATGGTGATGGTGAAAGTAATATTTTTGAGTTAACTAATGGGTGTTTGTGTTGCACTGTCCAGGAAGAGTTTTTCCCGACGATGCAACAGTTAATTAAGCGACGAGACAGTATCGATTGTATTTTGATTGAGACTTCTGGTTTAGCTTTACCTAAACCGCTAGTTAAGGCTTTTCGTTGGCAAGAAATCCGCAATGCTGCTACTGTGGATGCTGTGATTACTGTGGTAGATTGTGCGGCGGTAGCAGCGGGAACTTTTGCCAGCGATCCTGAAGCGATCGCACAACAGCGACAAGCTGATGATAGTCTAGAACATGAGACACCTTTGCAAGAATTGTTTGAGGATCAACTTGCTTGTGCAGATTTGGTGGTGTTGAGTAAGATTGATTTGATAGATGCTAAAACACGAGTTGAAGTTGAGGAATTAATTAAACAAGAGTTGCCCAGAGTGGTGAAGATGATTGAGAGCGATCGCGGTCAACTAGACCCATCTATATTACTCGGATTTCAAGCGGCAGTGGAAGATAATTTAGATAACCGTCCCAGTCATCATGATCATGAAGAAGACCATGATCATGATGAAGAAATTACTTCAACTCATCTGATTTTAGACCGTGCTTTTGAACCAGAAAAACTGCAAAGACAGTTACAAGCAATAGCAAATCAACAAGAGATTTACCGCATTAAAGGTTTTGTTGCAGTGCCTAACAAACCGATGCGTTTAGTTATGCAAGGTGTAGGGACTCGATTTGATCAATTTTACGATCGTCTTTGGCAACCAGAAGAAGTTAGGCAAACTCGCTTAGTTTTTATCGGTCGTGATTTGAAATCCTCAGAAATAGAATCACAACTCATCAAGCTATAGGGATCTAAACTTGGCTGATGAAATTATTTGCGTAGACAGGGAGTGGGGAGTAGGGAGTTTTTTTAAAGATAAAATACTATTCCTATATAATTTGTGAGTGGTGAGTTATACAATCTCTTTCATCCCTATTATGATTATTTCTCAAATTTTCAACATTGCTAATTTTTTCGTTGTGCCATTTTGGTTATTGATGATTGTTTTTCCAAATTGG
The DNA here is from genome assembly GCA_019359515.1 of Desmonostoc vinosum HA7617-LM4. Lineage (GTDB taxonomy): Bacteria > Cyanobacteriota > Cyanobacteriia > Cyanobacteriales > Nostocaceae > Desmonostoc > Desmonostoc vinosum. Next base: position 54,655 of record JAHHHC010000009.1, read on the forward strand.
CAAGTTACAAGGCGGTTAATGGAATCATTTCTTCCTTTTATCGTGTTAGCTGGAGTATATTTGTATTTATTTATCAGCAGTGTGACACCAGAAACTGCTCAAGCTTTATCTAATCCTCAATTAGCGGATATTGCGCGATTTTTTGCTGATGAAAAAGCCGCTGCTACGGGTTGGATTCATTTTTTAGTTATGGATTTATTTGTCGGTCGTTGGATATATTGGGAAGGACAAAAAACAGGTGTCTGGACAATTCACTCTCTTGCCTTATGTTTTTTTGCTGGCCCTTTAGGAGTACTATCTCACATCTTGACTAACTTGATTACTAAGAAATTTTTCTCGAAGTCACAACAAGATGAAGCGGTGAATATACCAGAAGAAGCATAAATATCAACTCACAATATCATAGACAGCAGGTCGCAGGTCGTTTTTGTAACGGGGATTTATACCCCGCTACAAAAACTTTGGACGAAGTCCGGTTTTAGACCTGATTGTTTTGATAATTAGAGAATTACGATACTTTTGCCTTTCTGTAGTCAGCATCTAGCCAACAACGTGGTAAACTTTCGCCAGACGGAAAAACTAAATTTTCTTTCTTAAAAGTATCAGTTTCTTGTTCTTCTTCACCTTCTTGTTCTTGCCCATGAATAATGTCATTATTCGGATCAAGTAATTCCTGTATATCCAGGATTTTTATTAAGTCGGTGCTATCTTTGATTTGTAAAAACATATAACTAACCTCACTAAAGATTATAAAGATGTATGAGGGCGTGTTTACTTCCCAGAATTTTCAATTAATTTTCTAAACCGCATATATGCTTGTTCTGGTGTCAGCGGTTCAGATTCTTGTTCGTTGGGAATGTAGTATTGCCTATTATCAGGAAAATAACGCACGACAAAGCTAGATATCAGACCTAACTTTAAAGCTACTTTCCCCAGTTTGTCTGCTGTCTCTGCTAAAGTATATTCATCATGAAATTGATAAGTATTCATGCTTTCCACTTCCTATAGGAGGATTGCTAAAGAAGCAAATTATGGAACAAGCATAGTAGATGGGTTAGATCTCGCGTTGATATTTTTCTAAAATATCCACTAGGTTAACTTGGCATTGTAATGGCAGTAAATCTAGTAGGGCAAGTTCCCGTCTACCACCGCCGATTTTAACTGGAATAGATTCTAAAACTTGGATAACTCTGTCTTCGTTGATGGTATTGGAAGTAATTAAAGGATACAGTTGTTCCGCAACAACTTTATGCAATTTGGCATCAGATAAGTAAAGATGCCATTTAGCAATATCTATGTAGACATTTTCGCCAATTTCAGCGGCTAGGGCTTCTAGTAGTTCTGTGGTGCTAGTATTAGCCATAAAAATAACCTTGCATTAATAAAGAGTATCAACTCTAGGCTATTTCATATTATCGCTTAATTAATCGGGCTAACTCTACTGCCACAGGTTACAATCGCCCTAGCAACAGTAGTCCATCTTCAGGTGGATTTAGGTGGGGTTTCAGTGTAGTTAGCGATCGCCGTAATATAAATTAGATGCACTAATAATACTACTACCCAACTCACCGTCAACCACGGTAGCCACTCCCAAGTTGTTGCTTTTAGGTTATGGAAGAACCACAATCCAGAGTTAATCGTAGCAGCGATCGCTACATGCACGGCGAAATTCATCCGGTCATCTAATTTACGGTAAGCTGGATCTTTGCGATCGGGTTGACGAGGCCAACGAGGAGGCATAAATATTTATTACAGGTTTGAATATGTCCCTACTCATTTTAAACAATCACGGGTAACAAAACTTGAGAATTCGCCTCGCCTCCACAACTCACTCTCAGCGTAATTATCTGAGCATCTAATAAACTTTCGCTGCTAATCACCGCACTATTACCAGAGTTCATTGCATAAGCTGGAAAACATGCCGCACTTAAACTCAAGCGTAGGGCGTTACCTTTGGCAATTTGCACACAAGTAGTTTGTAGTTGAATTTTCGTTATAGAGATGTGACATGTCACGTCTCTACAATGGGCATAACCTTGGGTCACATTGTACACGCGTCCATCGGGATATACTTGCGACAAAACAGCACATAAATCATAACTGGGCTGATCCGCTTGAGCGCAAATTTCTACTGCTATATCCCCTACCAAATGCAAGTCAGTTGTTAATGGCTCGCTAGTATAAGTTAATACGTCACTGCGACAATCGAGATGCGATCGCTCAAACACACCTGCTGGAATTGCCGCATGTCCACCCAGAGACGGAACTGGTCGCCCAGGATCATGAACTAATACATCATGAGTGCCAAGTGGAGAGTTTTGGGTACTGAGAGTGCCTGAATCTTCTCTGATGCTAGCAAGCCCAGTGGTTGACAAAAAGTAAGATTTCTGGTTTGCTATAGGTAAATTAGGGAAAGTGCGCCAAATATTACTCCCCATTTCAAACAGGCAAACAGACGATTCCCGAAGCAATCCTGTATCTACACCTTTAAGAAACTGATCAAACCAACGGACTTGCATTTTATCTACAGGACTCACCGCCTTAGCACCAAAGTCAACCTCACCAACTTTACGACCCCAAGGTAAATGTGCCCAAGGCCCGACTAATAAATGTTGAGGCATCCTGCTACGGGCTGCCATGTCTTTGTATAGATGCATAGTACCACGTAGATAAGTATCAAACCATCCACCGATATGTAACATGGGCAAGTCAATACCTTGTAGGTGGCATTTGGGTGATATTTCTTGCCAATATGCATTTGGTTGGGAATGCATTAACCACTCGTGATAGAACGAGTCAGGTGCAAATTGCTGGAGAATTTCAGAATTAGTTAGAGGTAAATTGCCATTAGCGGCAGATAATCCTGTAAAAGCTGTTTTATCTTTACGTAAACGAGCAGTTTCCGTTGCTAATTGAATTGCCCAAGCGAGATTAGTTTGTAAACAAAATGCACCTCCTTCATAAGCCCAATCTGTGTATAAATCATAGCCAATCATCGCGGGACAAATTGTGACAAGGGCACTTGGTTTAGTAGCTGCGGCATATAACTGAGTCATTCCTTGATAGGAAAAACCATACATGCCAACTTTGCCATTACTACCAGATAGATTTGCTGCCCAATTGACTGTATCTTCACCATCTGTAATCTCATTAGTAAATAACTTAAATTCACCTTCAGAAGTGCCCCTGCCTCGCACATCTTGAATCACCACAATATAGCCGTGGGCAGCATACCAACTAGGATGGGCATAAACAACGGTAGATGCGATCGCTTTGCCGTAAGGTTGTCGCATTAATAACACCGGAAACTCACCATCCGCATCGGGACGATAGATATCCGCATCTAGGCGAACACCGTCTCTAGCTTGCATACAGGCAGTTTCTTTAGCAAAGATTTTGAGCATAAAATCTAAAAAGTATAGTTTAATATTTGCACCTACTTAAGTATCCGCTAAATCCTTATAGTTTGGATTGAAAAATTAAATACTTGACATCGACCGATCAGAAATTTTGTTGATTAGAATTCATCCCCTTGAATAAATACAACTATTCTCGTTGCCAACTAAAAATGGAATGACAAACAGCAATCAATCTGGGTTGACGAATAATTAATTTTTAGCTTATATTTACTACTAAAAACTTTTCTCATTCTAAGTAATGCAAAAGAAATATACCTCTTTAGTCAAGGACGTTTCCTTACCTAAGATAGACTAACAATATAGAAATAAACGCATAAAATCTTGATGCGTTAATCAAGTAAAGTCTGTTTTTCTAGAGTAAAAATAAACGTTTACAAGCACATCGAAACAAAAAGGAAACACTTTTAATTCTAGTTTTATTTTTTAGGAGGTTTATGATGCGAATTGCTCAAATAGCACCACTATGGGAGAGAGTACCACCTCCAGCTTATGGAGGTATCGAGCTTGTTGTAGGGTTACTAACAGATGAATTAGTTAAACGTGGACATGAAGTGACTTTGTTCGCATCGGGAGATTCTATCAGTCTGGCAAAACTCTTATCAGTTCATCCCCGCGCCCTCAGACTAGATTCGACAATCAAAGATCACAGCATTTACGATATGCTGCAATTAGCTTCTGTATACGAACATGCAGAAGATTTTGATATCATTCACTCCCATGTGGGACACATCACACTACCTTACACAAACCTGGTGACAACTCCCACTGTTCATACGTTGCACGGTATTTTTACCCCGGACAACGAAAAAATCTTTAAATTTGGCAAAAATCAGCCTTATGTGAGTATTTCCAATACCCAACGAGAACCCAGATTAGGGTTGAACTATGCAGCCACAGTCTACAATGGGATTGATGTCAGCAGTTACAAATTTTATCCCCAAGCGGAAGAACCTCCCTACTTAGCGTTCTTGGGTAGGATATCTCCAGAAAAGGGAACGCACCTAGCAATAGAAATTGCTCAAAAATCTGGCTGGCATTTAAAAATGGCAGGGAAAGTAGACGTTGTTGATGTGGAATATTATGAGCAACAAATCAAACCACACATCGACGGTAAGCAAATTGAGTATCTCGGTGAAGCTAACCATGCTCAAAAAAATGCCCTCATGGGAGGTGCAGTGGCAACTCTTTTCCCCATCACTTGGCGCGAACCCTTTGGGTTAGTGATGGTTGAGTCTATGGCTGCGGGTACGCCAGTAATCGCGATGAAGCTAGGGTCTACTGTGGAAATTATTGACCATGGCAAGACGGGTTTGTTATGCAACAGCATTCAAGAGTGCATCAGTGCGATTGAGCAAGCATCAGAGTTAGACCGTTATGCTTGTCGGAAATATGTTGAAAACCGTTTTAGCGTCAAGCAAATGGTCGATGGCTATGAGGCACTATATCGACAAATTTTAGCAGACCGATTTGCTCAAAATGGTCATTTCCGTAGCTTGGTTGGGATTGCAAACAACCGCATTTAGGTGTTCAGAACCTCGTTGAACTTGGCTCTAATGGTCTCTATGGGTTGACGATTAACGCCTAAATCACCGTAACCCCAGTGCGAGGCTGAGCGAACTTGAATTACATTTGCATTCCGGTCTAGATAGAGCTCGGCATCATCCACAAATCCCATCAAAGCACTTTTGAATGATACCTTTAAGAACTGCGATCGCTTATTCTGGGGTAGATGTGAAATTCAATGGTGCAATTTGGTGGATGGGATCAGAACTCTGACTCTTAAACTTTCACATCTTTGATTTATGTAGAGCAGGCTATAGTTTTTAGCTGAGTAAAATATTGGCCATGCGATCGCCTTATTATGCGATCAGTATTATTTAAGTGATCGTCGAATTATGACGCAAACAATCTCAATCAACGACACTCAGCGTTTATCACTCACACCCTTAGCAATACCACACCGTCTACTGTTGGGGCCTGGCCCATCGAATGCTCATCCCACAGTTCTCCAAGCGATGAACACCTCACCGGTTGGACATCTTGACCCAGCTTTTTTGGAACTCATGGATGAGATTCAATCGTTGCTGCGCTACGTTTGGCAAACAGAAAACCCACTGACCATTGCCGTTAGTGGTACCGGTTCAGCTGCTATGGAAGCAACCATCGCCAATGCCATAGAACCCGGTGATGTCGTGTTAATTGGTGTTGCTGGATACTTCGGTAATCGCCTCGTAGATATGGCTGGAAGGTATGGTGCTGATGTGCGAACCATCACCAAACCTTGGGGAAAAGTCTTCTGTTTAGAAGAACTACGGACAGCCATGGAAACTCATCGTCCGGCTATTTTGGCTTTGGTTCATGCCGAAACTTCTACTGGCGCACGTCAACCTTTAGAAGGAGTTGCTGAGATTTGTCGTGAATTTAACACACTATTACTAGTGGATACAGTGACAAGTTTAGGCGGTGTTCCCATCTTTTTAGATGCTTGGGGGGTTGACCTAGCCTACAGCTGTAGCCAAAAAGGGTTGGGTTGCCCGCCTGGTGCTTCACCATTTACAATGAGTCCGCGTGCGGCCCAGAAATTGCAGCAACGTCGCACTAAGGTGGCAAACTGGTATTTGGATATGTCATTGCTTAGCAAGTATTGGGGCACTGAACGCACCTATCACCATACAGCCCCAATAAACCTGTACTATGCATTACGAGAAGCACTGCGTTTGGTTACAGAAGAGGGACTAGTAAATTGCTGGCAGCGTCATCAAAATAATGTAGAGTATCTATGGCAAGGGTTGGAAGATTTAGGATTGAGTTTACACGTTGAGCAACAATATCGACTACCAACTCTCACTACTGTCTGCATTCCAGCCGGAGTGGATGGTAAAGCGATCGCTAAACAATTGTTAAATGAACATGGGATTGAAATTGGCGGTGGTCTTGGTGAACTCGCCGGTCAAGTTTGGCGCGTCGGTCTGATGGGTTTTAACAGTCGCAAAGAAAGTGTTGATCAACTTTTGGCAGCATTGCGACAGGTTTTACCTAAGTAGTTTTAGCATAATTTATACTGCTGTTAATTCGCATTTTAACAATTGCTTGATAGCAATTTTTGTAAGGTGGGCACTGTTTATACTTCACTTAAACCCTGATTTTTAAGTTATGGGCAGTGTCCACATAATAGTACTTCTGGCTAAATTTGTTGAGTAAATAAATATCTCTAGTAACAACGACTGTATTTAATAAGTATAACAATAACGATATTTAAGCTATTTAAATTAAGTGAAGATACTGATTTATGCCGTTTTAGAATTCGATTAGCATTTATCTGGTTGAGTAATATTTCCTAGATATTGTAATTGTCAGGAACCTCAGCCTAAAGGCATGAGGCTTGAAAGAGAAATCCGGATAGCCATTCTGACCAGCCTAAGTCTTAACTGACAACGTTTTTTGAGTCACGACACCCCGGGATGCGTAGCTAGTCCCTTGCTCTGTCGCTTGTGATTAAACAGTTCTAAGGTCACTGGAACAGTGTTGCAAGCCTAACAAGCTCTTAAAACATTGGCGTTAGCGCAGCGTTAGCGAGGCACGAGCGTCAGCTAACATTACCCCGCAAGGGAGGCTCGCGCATAGCAAAATACTATGCGTACAGGATTGGGAGATTTGAAACGGTGAGTCACTCCGTTGCGGGGTTCCCCCGTTGAAGGAAGTGACGAACCCGTAAGGGTAACTGTCCCGTTGAAAGTGCAACACAAAAGTACACCGAACTAACCAATCCCAAGGCGATAGTAGATTCAAAAAACAATTGCATTGCAGTACTAGAAGGACGGGGTTTCCACCCACATTTTCTGATGAATATTTATCAACTAAATTACACAAATAAGGTTAGGGCATTTTATATAACTTAAGGGGTATTGACAATGAATCAAATACAACTAACTTTGATTATTGGTTATTCACTAATGACATGTTATTTTTTAGTCAATTGGCTCATGTTTACCTCGCGTCATCCTGCTTCAGATCCAGAAGATAAGTTTTTATCATTTGTCATGCTTTTACTCACAACTATCTTCTGGCCTATAGCAATTCCCATGTCTTTTTTAGAAATGATCAGCAAAAAAAACTTGGAATTCAGTAAAATAATCCCTCTGATTTTTGCGATATTTGCCTTAAGTATTTCATATTATCTGACTTATCTTCATAAACACGGGTTTTGTTATTTTAATTTTTCCTGCCCTTACACATTATGATTCAAACAATTTGGGAATTGAGAATTACGTTTAATGTGAATTAAGTTACGAAAAATTGGTCTTGCTGATGTCATAAATCTTTGCCCTCACCCTAAATCCCTCTCCCAAATTGGGAGAGGGACTTTGAAATTGCTCCTCTTCTCCCACGCTTGGGAGAAGAGGTTGGGAGATGAGGGCTATTGTTGCATTCATCAACGGTATTCGTAATTCACATCAGACGTGAATTGGGATTTGAGTATTAATTGAGTGGTAGTTCAATTTGAAAAGTTGAGCCTTGCCCGACAATACTTTTAACCGTAATTTTACCTTGATGTGCTTGTATAATTTGCTGAGCGATCGCCAGTCCTAATCCAAAGCCGCCTGTTTGGCGAGAACGGACAGTATCTACCCGGTAAAAACGGTCAAATATATGGGGTAAATCAGTGGCGGGAATACCAATACCGTTATCTTCTACCTGAATGAGGGCGTGATGAGATTGGGTAAACAGTCGGATTTGTACCTTACCGGTTGCTGGCGTGTATTTGAAGGCATTACTCAAGAGATTGAGCGCGGCTTGTTTGAGCAAATCAGCGTCAGCTTGTAATATGATGGGGTGCTGGGGCAATTGAGTGCTGAAATTGAGGTTTTGGGTGGGGGCTTGGGCGGCAAACTCCACAGCAAGCAATCGCAAAAGTTCGCTCAAATCTACAGATTTTAAGATAGTTTGTGCCAGCGAACCATCATGGCGCGACAAAAAAAGTAGATTGTTGATCAAAGTACTCATAGACTTAGCTGTTTCCGCGATTTTTTGCAACCGAAATCGTTGCTCAGATGGATCTTCCGGCGGCATGAGGGCAACTTGAGCATTACTCAAAACCGTTGCTACGGGTGTGCGTAGTTCATGAGAGGCATCGGCTGTAAATCGTTGCAATTGCTGATAAGCTCGATGGGTTGGTCGCATTGCCAATTCGCCTAAAAACCAACCCGTAATCCCAATAATGCCAAAAGTCACGGGAACACCCAAAGTTAAAAACAAGCGAGCTTGATTTAAACTGTTGCGTAGAGAGTTCATGGGAGTAGCAGTTTGGAAATAGCCGATTAACACCTGATTTTGTAAGACAGGAAGAGTCAGTTGGCGAACCCAGATAGTTTTAGCAGGTGACTGGGTTGGCACTGTTTGAAATCCAGGTGTTGCGGTCAACTGTTTCGTACCCGATGACCCGATAAACTGTATGAGTTGTTTGTTAGCGTCATACCATCTGGCATACACCAGACCGCCATTCAAAGACATGCCATTTTTTGTGGGAGTTTGTCTTCTTTGATAAAGCGAGTACTGGGTTTTAGTGGCAAGAGTTTTACCTTGTTGAATAAGTTCCTCATCAAAAAAACGTAGTTGTTCTTCCACATTTAGACAGTAACCCACACCTGCAAACGCAAACAAAATTCCACCCATTGATAAGGCGAACCAGTGAGCAAGATTACGGCGACTGCGATCAAACATTTTTGGGGATTGGGGATTAGGGACTGGGGATTGGGGATTGGGGATTGGGGATTAGGGATTGGGGATTGGGGATTGGGGATTGGGGATTGGGGATTGGGGCAGGAGTGTTGATTATTAGACTTCTTGCAAAAATACTTGAACCGTCAGAGACTCAAGTCTCTGCCTAATAGCAAAAGTCCGTTGAAACGGACTAAAAATACTGTTATTAGTCGGTTGAAACCGACTTGAGTTATCAGCCAGAAAATTTATTTTCTGGCGAGTATCCGACTTTTGCAAGAGGTCTATTCTCCGCGTCCCCGTGTCCTCGCGTCTCCGCATCCCCGTGTCTCCGCGTCCCCGCATCCCCGCGTCCCCCTCATCCCCAGGTTGGTGAGCGAAGTCGAACCACATCCCCCCACCCCCCATTCAGGCAATAAAGAGTAAACAAAACCTTTACAAATCTGCTAAATTTTGAAAATGTCACAAATCGTAACTTTATATAGGTTCTAAAAGCTAATTTTCGAGTCCTTGAGAGCGCCTACAACCAACTGTCACCATCATCAAAATTAACTTAGTATAAACGCAAAGTGGCTTGTAGTAAGACTTTGCTCTCAAATCTAACGTTCATAACACTGCTTGATCTTCTTGTTGTTCCTATCTGCTCCACTCCTCTGTTCGCCAAGAAACAAGGGTATTTACTAAGTATTTTTTCCTACTTTTGGGGTGGTTTTTAGTGAAACAAACACCCTAAAAACACAAAAAATCCTGAAATCTATATAAATTAATGGTTTCATCTATCCACATCAGGCTCCAACACCTTAGAATGATTCATTGAAAAGTCGAGCCTACGGGATTTGCAGCCATTTTGAGTAAAAATGCTCCCAAAGGATGACTTTTGTATATCTCCTAACAGAGATTTCAGTAAAGATGCGTTCGAGTGCGTCTTTAAAAATTTCCAAAAAACCTAAGGAGTTTGACATGAATAAAGGTGAATTAGTTGATGCCGTAGCTGAAAAGGCTAGTGTTACCAAAAAACAAGCAGATGCAGTCTTAACTGCGGCCCTAGAGACGATTATTGAAGCCGTTTCTTCTGGTGATAAAGTAACACTAGTAGGATTTGGCTCATTTGAATCACGGGAACGTAAAGCTCGTGAAGGTCGCAACCCAAAAACAAATGAAAAAATGGAAATCCCAGCGACGAAGGTTCCTGCTTTCTCTGCTGGGAAACTGTTTAGAGAAAGGGTAGCACCCCCAAAATCATAAACTCTGTCTCAGGGAATCTTGTTTTAATGCGGCAACCTGCACACGGGGGAAATTTAGCCTGGGCAGCAGCGCTGGCTGGCTGTCTCCCTAATGCTATTCTGGATTTTTCTGCAAGCATCAGCCCGTTGGGGCCGCCAAACAGCGCGATCGCTGCTATCCAGTCCCAAATTGGTAATATTAAGCACTATCCAGACCCAAGTTACAGTGAACTGAGACTAGCTCTCAGTCACTTTCATCAACTGCCGTCTGAGTGGATTCTGCCGGGTAATGGCTCAGCAGAATTACTTACCTTAGCAGGTAGAGAACTAGCAGAATTAGCCGCAACAATATTAATAACTCCAGCTTTTGGTGATTACTACCGAACCCTGACGGCGTACAACGCTAAAGTACTGGAGTTTCCGTTGGATTTGGGAGTTAAGAGTGATCCCCTACAGTCCACCACCCTCCAGAGGCAGCGCTATAGTGAGCCAGCACCGCAGGAGGATCAGCCCTGTGTTGATGATGAACGGGTCTTTGAGCTTGTAGATGCCCAGAGGACGGCTTTACAGGCAAGGGTGGCAAGTAGTGTGTTCCTGACCCAGGCAACTGGCGTGGCGTCCACGTCAGTTGACACATCACAGGGAAAGTCGCCCTCAAAAGGCAGTGCTGTCGGCGAGTCTGCTCAGCTCAGGAGTCAATCACGGTGTCTGGATGATTTGTCCTTTTTCCTAGATGAAGAACAACAGACAAATGAACTGGGACTACTCCTAAATAACCCCCACAACCCAACGGGAAAGCTATTTTCGTGCGAGTCTATTCTGCCCTACCTGGAGCAGTTTGCTTTGGTGGTAGTGGATGAGGCATTTATGGATTTTGTGCCCCCTGATGAGGAACAAAGCCTGATTTCGCTAGTGCAGGAATATACGAATTTGGTGATATTGCGATCGCTAACGAAATTCTACAGTCTCCCAGGACTTAGACTAGGATATGCGATCGCTCACCCTGAGCGTTTGGCTAAGTGGCAGTTATGGCGCGACCCCTGGCCTGTGAACACACTGGCGGCGGCGGCGGCAATTGCAGCACTGCAAGATCAAGAGTTTCAAAAGCAAACCTGGGCATGGCTACCATCGGCGCGTGGCCAACTATTTGAGGGTTTATCAACAATTCCAGGATTGCAACCTTGGCAAAGTGCTGTTAACTTTTTACTAGTGGAGTCACAGCAATCTACTTCGCAGTTACAGCAACAACTACTCCAGCACTACCAGATTTTAATTCGCGATTGCCTCAGCTTTCAAGAACTAGGCGATCGCTTTTTCCGGGTTGCTGTACGTTCTGAGTCTGATAACCAGCGTTTACTAACAGCGCTAGAATCAGTGGTGAGCGCTGAATACTATTAGCGTAGCCTGTACTGAGTTTTTTAGTCATTTGTCATTTGTCATTTGTTGGTTGTAACCACCAAGCACTAGCCACTGACCATTAATCACTGACCATTAACCAATGACTATTGACTATGATGTTGTAATTATTGGCGGCAGTCTAGCTGGACGCTATGCAGCCCTGGCTGCTATCCAACTACGCGCTACAGTTGCTTTGGTAGAACCCGAAATCAATTACGGGTTTATGCCTCACCAAGCCCTGGGCGAAATTGCTAAGTTGGCGCAGCATCTGGGTGATAAGCTAAATTCTGGTATTCATCTTTTGCAGGCCAATACGGCAGAAAAAAGCGAAAAGTTGCAGCTTGAAGGTTTCCCCAAAGAGCAAACTTTTCAAGCTAGTCCCCCACAGGCAAATACCTCACCACGGTATGAAAATACCTCTTCCCCCACTCCCCACTCCCTATACTTCTCCTGTCACAGACGCTACGCGAACGACTTCGCTCAGTACAAGCTCCCTACTCCCCATCTTCCAGACAGCCAAATATCCGTAGCATGGCCAGAAGCGATGCTATATGTTCAAGGGGTCGTTTCTAATTTTGAAGAACAGAATTCTCCAGCCATCCTAGCGGCGCTGGGAGTCGATGTCATCTTTGGTAAAGGCCACTTTGAGTCCTCACCTCAATTAGCTTTTGCTGTCAATGACAACGGACAGCATCAACAGCAAGGTAATACCCGGTTGCTTAGGGGACGTAGTTATTTGCTAGCTAGTGGTTCACTTTCGGCAGTCCCAGAGATTGACGGATTGGAGACTACAGGGTATTGTACTTTAGCTAATATTTGGCGATCGCTAAATCAAGAAAAACCGCCTAAAAACTGGATAATCATCGGTGGGGTTCCTCAAAGCATCGAAGTAGCCCAAACTTTAGTGCGGTTAGGTTTTAACGTCACACTAATTATTAAAAATCGCTATTTACTACCAAATATTGATCCTGATGTAGCCATACTACTTCAAGCACAATTGGAAATCGATGGTGTAAACATTCTCACTGAAACACAAGTAACTCAGGTTAAACGAATAGATAATAAAAAGTGGATTCAAGCAGGAGATAGAGCGCTTGAGACTGATGAGATTTTAGTAGCAACTAGACAACAACCAAATCTAGAATCTTTCAATTTGGCAGAAGTAGGTGTGAAATGGCATCAGCATCGCTTGATAGTAAATAATAAATTACAAACTACAAACCATCGTATTTACGCTTGCGGTGATGTGATTGGTGGTTATGACTTTACCAACATTGCTAATTATGAAGCGAGAATCGCCCTACAAAATGCACTCTTTTTTCCTAGACTTCAAGTTAATTATCAGTCTATTCCTTGGGCAGTATTATCGGGGGCGATGTTGGCACAAGTAGGTTTAACAGAAACGCAAGCAAAACGCCGATTTCATCAAGACGAAATTTTAGTTTTGCAACAGTATTATAAAACAGTAGCAGCAGCTCAGCTCCGGGATGAGACTACGGGGACTTGTAAATTGATTGTGCTACGTAACGGAAAAATTTTAGGAGCTACAGTCTTAGGAGCAGAAGCCAGAGAGTTAATTAATTTGATAGCCTTAGCAATATCTCAAAATATAAAAGTTAAGCATTTAGCAAATTTATCGCCTGTCTATCCCAGTTTCTCAGAAATTCTCGAACAAACAGCAAGAGAGTGGGGTAAGCAAAGGTTAAATAGTAACACCGCCTTGCAGGATTTTCTTGATGGATTCTTCCATTTTCGCCGCAATTGTAATAAATAGTTTAGTAGGGATGAGGGGCTAGGGGCTAAGAATGAAGGGAAGAGTGAGGGAGTGAGAAATAAAGAATAAATACCAATTCCCAATTCCCAATTCCCACTTCCCCTATTTTTAATTATTAGACCTCTTGCATAAATATTTTTTTTGTTTCACGCAGAGGCAAGGCAGCGCGTTGCGGGGGTTCCCCCCGTTGTAGCGACTGCCGCGCCCCAGACGCAGAGAAGAGAACGCAAATAAGACTTTTGCAAGAGGTCTATTGAGCAATGAATCCTTGAGGTCTGATTGCTTCTTCTATATCAGTTCCTCGAAAGTCTGCTCCTGCTATATTAGCATCGATGAGATTTGTTTTTTGTAAGTCTGCTTTCTGTAAATTTGCGCCTTGTAGGTTTGCGGCTTGCAGGTTAGCCTTTTCTAAGTCTGCATCAAACAGATTTGCTCTTTCTAGATTCGCTCCTGCAATGTTTGCCGCGCTTAAATCTGCACCTTGGAGATTTACTGCTTGTAGATTTGTACTCTGTAAATTGGCCTTTTCTAAATCTGCTTTATATAAGTTAGCACCCTCCAAGTTTGCTGCTTGTAAATTTACTGATTGTAAATTTGCTTTACTCAAATCACATCCGACGCACTCATTTGTTTCTAAGAGATGTCTAACATTTGCTGTTACAGAATTAATAGGAGCAGGTGTAAACTGTGTATCCAACAATGGTGGCTGTGTTTGAGCTTTAGCATTAGGTTGATCTAGCAGAGAAAATCCTATTACAAGTAATAGAAATGCTGTAGTTACAAACCAGCGGGCTATTCTTTTTGAATTAAATTTCTTCATTTGACCTGATGGCTTTTCTTTGATGAAGCCATTACTAAATTGCTTTGATTTAACTTTAGGAAAGTTATTTAAGAAAATCAAATATTGTTTTTACTTAAATCGATAAATTAAAGTGATTAAAAAATCTTTTCATTTAGAAATCTAGCTTAATTAATGTACTTGCATCACAACCCATATTACTCCGGCGGCGACAAAAGGCACACTCAGGTTATCTGTACCGTGGGGTGAAACTGCCTCAGCGAGGGTTGCGAAAGTTGCACTTAATACTGCTATCCAGAATGCTTGTTCTGAGGTTAAAGGTACTGCCAGAGGACTCAAGAATGAGTCAGGTAACAACAGCAACACCAAAAACATAGCTGCTGTACTTGCCACAAACATTGCGGCTGAACCTTCCCAGGAACGTACAGAATTACCTACCTGGTATTTATGCTGTCCAAAACGCTTGCCAATTATTGCTGCTAGTGCATCTCCCCAAGTCATCGCCATGACTCCAGCTACAGCAATGGGAGCGTTATCTATTGGGCCCTGTGGTCGCCACAGTAGCGCAAACAACACGGTAACGGCAAGCGCGAAGTAAACTGTACCAGGTGAACTATCATCAGTATCCATTGCACCAATCAGGCGATCGCGGTACAACAAGTAATTAATGACGATAAATGTAGCAAAGGGTATAATTCCGATTTCCCAGTGTTTAAATAGCAGCAAGACACCAAAAACCCACATTCCTGCACCGATATGAATAAATTTACGAGTTATATCGGGCTTCACACCAAACAGCCTACGCAGTATCTCACCAATAACCAGCAAACTAGTGGCGTAAATGTATGAGGCTATGAGTCCTAGAAAATCGTTATTTGTCATTCGTAATTCGTAATTCGTAATTCGTAACTGTTTATCTTTTTCTGCTTATTACTTCCTCATCTTCCCCAGTCCCCAATCCCCAGTCCCCAGTCCCCAATCCCCAATCCCCAGTCCCCAATCACTTAGATCTACGTTTAAAGTTTTTTTCTGGTAATGAAACGCTACCAATACCTTGTAGAATACCACGACCGATTAAACCTAAACCCCGACCGATAACTTGAGTGAGTATGAAAACAATACCGTTACCTAAAAAGGCTACTAGTGATTTTAAACGAGGTGCGATCGCATCTCTAAATTCCAATAACAAAGTTACAAATAGAGGAATACCTGATAGTTGTGCTAATTCTCGATTTCGAGGCGCATAAACTGAAGTTTTCGCAATTCCACGAGGGATAATTACGAATAATTCATAGCGACTTTCAAAAATTGCTTGGGCTTCTTTTATATTGTTATTTAAACGATACTTCCATGACAAATTATTGCGAAATTTTTCAATTTCACGGGTTGAAATTAATTGGCGTCCATAAAAATTTTGCTTAATCACTTCTACATCTGCAAAAGAATTTAGTAATGGCTGGGCTACACCGTTTGCTATTTGAATCAACAAATTCTCTAAAATCATTAATGCTTGTGATTTAGCTTCAGGACTAAAAGCTGGATAAGACGAGTTATCAATGTTGATTTCTGTATAGAATAGTAGATAAGAAATTAACTCAACAACTAGCGGAACTTTATTGAGAATTTCTGTTTGGACAATCTCTACATTTTGCAGCAAAAAATTGACAATTTCTATACTTTGATCGCCAACTTTGACTCGATAAAACTTACCATAAAAATCTGTAACTGCGGCTCGCCATAAATCACGTAACAAGGTCGTTTTTAAATCATGTAGTTGATTAATCTCAACTTGAGAAACGCGCATCTCATCCAGTTGTTGAGCTAGCTTTTGTAGAACTAGATAAAGTAATTCTCTTTTTTTATCTTCCCGAAAAATATCTATTTCTAAAGGGGTGTCTGTAACATTTTGTAAAGCAAACTGGAGTTTAGTAACGCAAGATGAGAATAAAGCAGATTGTAGCGCCTTGGGATGATGTAGAGGTGGTAGAGTTTGCGTTTGTTGCGAGTTTAATGGGGCAATACTATTACTTAGATCAGGAATAGGAGGGGGTACAACTTGGATAAATTGCCTTTGTTCTTCCTGTCTTTCTTGTGGCAAAACTAACAACCTATTGACTAACCAACGCGCTGCTAGCAATTCTCGCCGCTGACCGGCTAAAATAGCCCGGTCTAGTATTGGTAATCCAGGTACACGCAACTGTGCTGTTACTGCCTCTAAAGTGGCGTCAATGTAACCAATTCCCGACAAACGTAGGTTATTTCGCACCCTGGTTAATGGTAGAGGGGAGTGCTGAGTGGCGAGTGATAAGATATTTTCGCTGCTTTCTTCCCTGGTGCGGAACCAATGAGAACCACCATCGGCAATTTCTTGGATAGCGGTGACTAATTCAGCAATGGGTGTACCTTTGAGACAGTAGCCATTCACACCAACAGCCTTAGCTGCCACAAGTAGTCCTTGGTCTTGAACAGAACTCAAAAGTAAGATTGGTAAGTTAGGGTATAAATTTCGTAGTTGCTGACAAAATGCCAATCCTAGCTGCTGATGGAGGCTAGAGCGACCATTACCTAATTCTAAAATTACTAGACTGACTTCGTTGGGGTCTTGGTTGGCAATTTCTGCTAAAATCTGCAAGGCAGCAGTATCAGTTTCTACCTCGGCTATCACTTGCAAGTTAGGAATTGTTTCTAAAGTTATCCGAAGTCCTATGCGGAAAATAGGATCTTGATCGATTAATAATAATTTCAGAGGGCGATCGCTCATAGTCTACTCAAATGCACAAACACTGTTTTTCTTAGCCAAAAAGCAGTTGTGATACCATCAAGATTTATGCAAGTGTCAAAGCTGTCTAGGGTTTAGAGTAACTTACATCTTGACTTTTGATCCTGATGCTTGACTTTTATCACATCAGGCATATGTGCCAGTTGCGTCATTCCTTACTAAGCTTAGTCCTCCTCATTGTTACCTGTTTTCGCTAACTAAATAAAAGGAAACAGGGAACAGGCAACGGGCAACAAGACAAATGAACCGCTGTTCCCTGTTCCCGCCCCAAAGGGGCTTTATAAATTATCATCACTGCTACAGGCAGCCTTGAACGTGTAACTAAATGAACTTCAGTATCCGGCATTGGTTGGCAGAACGCTATATTGAAATCAATCAAATCAAAGGATTTTCAGCCGGACAATTGGCAGGTATTGCCTACCGTATTGTTCAGGATATGGAAGTCAAAAGTCTTGTACCTTTTGATATCTGTACGTTAGTAGAAGTTTTAGAAATGCCGTTAAGTATTGTTTTGACAGAAATTGATGTCATGACTCAATTAACGGGAAACCTATTACGTAGCTTCAGCCAAAAGAAACCTCTAAAACGTAATGAAGGTACATGGCTAGCGTTTCAAATTGCTTATCTAAAAGCTTTACAAGAAGTTTTAGCCCAAGAAGAAAGCTTGCAAAAACCTTGGTTAGACTTAGCAAAGATACCCAACCAATCACGAGTACTTCAAGAACAGATAGGCAAGTTTACCCTGCAAGATAGTCAACTGCAAGGGTTATTAAAAACTCTTAGCCCAGGTAAATTAACTGACACTCAAGCCGAACAAGCTTTGTCTTTGGTGGCAGACTCGCTACTAGTGCAACAGCTTAACAACGCTGCTGTGGCTTGGCTAGTCGCCAATGGTACAGAAGAACCTGAAGCTAAATTGCTCATACAGCGTTTATCACACTCACTTCCAGGTAACATCCTCCTAGTTGTGACTGAAAATGCCGCTGCTTTAGCCCAATTACAAAAATTTGTGCGGTTGGGCGTCTCGTTTTCTTCTAGTGTCACAACTTCCGAAACTGGATTATCAGCAACACCTTCTGGTTCTACTGTAGGTGAGAAAATCGACCTGTATCGAGAATATTACCGAGCCAGTTTAATCCAAAACCTTAGTATGCCTTTGTTCATGGAATCCTTTGCCCTTAAGGATATCTATGTACCACTCACAGGTTTACCAAAAGAAGAAAGTAGTCTGGAACAAGAGAGAAAAATCGCCAAGTCGGTTGATTTGCGGGAATGGGTACAACAGCAGCTAGCCGATTTAGAAACTATTGCTGTCATTGAATCAGAACCGGGTTATGGAAAAACTAGTTTTTGCCAAATTTGGGCAGCACAAGTAGCGCAAGAACTCTACCCTACTTGGATGCCAATATTGATTAGGCTACGAGATATTACATACGGTAAAACTCTAGCCCAAACTCTGAATTCTGCTTTTCCTTTGAATTCGCATACCAACCTGGCAACTTGGCTAGAACAAGATCATCCTCGATGTCTGTTATTACTGGATGGTTTGGATGAACTGCCCCCCTCTCGTCATGGTACAAGAGAAAAGATAATTTTTATACAGCAGTTGCTGCATTTTCAGTCTCAACGTCGGCACAAGATTGTGTTAACGAGTCGGTTAATGACGTTACAAGAAATTATCCCAGAATTGCCGTTGCTATTACGACGAATCACTATCCAACCTTTGGAGGTAGGTGAATTTAAGCAATGGTTTCAGCAGTGGGCAACAGTCCAATCATTGCCTATCGCCCAAAGCTTTTTTACATTCTTAAAACAGGCAGGATTATTTAATCACAAATCTAATTTACCAGAGCTTTCAGTCCTGATTCGCCAGCCTTTGATGCTGTATTTGTTGGGCATTTTACACCGCGATGGACTATTAGATAATGAAATATTGCTGTTTGCTAACACTCAACAAACTAACAGTACTCCTCTTGTGTGGGAGATTTACGATCGCTTGAATCGTTGGTTAGTGGGTTATCCCTCAACTAGCGGCATCAAAACAACGCTCTTACGCTCAGGCTCCGCTCATATCCACCGTACACCAGAAGCGATCGCTAATTTACTCGCTGGTCGCCATCCTCAAGATTTACTTGAACAGATGCAAGCGATCGCTCTCAAAATCTTACACTCACAACGCCATCAACTCAACCAACCTACAGAATCAAACGTAGACTCATTACCTACTTTCTACTTCAAAAATCCTCACAAACAAAAAACATTACCCCACTCCCCATTCCCCACTGAATTCTCTCACCCCAAACTAGGGAAATATTTCTGTGCCAAAGCTGTTGCTATGCAATTGCAACTATTAACTCAAAGCCAAGAAGACGCTTACGGTACGTTCAAATTCATCCTCGACTCTCCCAGCAGCGTAGCTCAGCATCTCTACAATTTACTTGGTTACGGTATTCTTAGCCCAGAAATTGAAGAACTTGTGCTTGAGGGGTTGCGACGGGAACAAAAGCACAAGTTTTCGTTTGAAGTTTTATTTCAACGTCTGTTGTTTTTCTGGCGTGCTTACTGTCAAAGTCGTTGGTTAGATGAAGGCGTCGCCCACAAAGCTTTAACTTATTTTCAATCTCTACAAAATCCCGTTAATATCGAGCAGGTAAATGCTGCGGTGGGGATGAACGTGTTTCTGTTGCTTTGTGCCTGCCATCGAGAAGTCAAAGTCCCTTTTTGGCCTTGTGGCAACCCAGCCAGTTTAACAGAATTCCATCCAGAAGCATTGAGTGCGTTGATTGGTAGAACAACAGTTTTGCACAAGAATGCTTTTGCGATGCGAATGCGTTCAAAATCCCTCGCTGGAATCAACCTCTGTGGAGTTTCTTTGTTACAAGTAGGGTTAAATCGGGTAAATCTTGAGCAGGCAAACTTATCCAATGCGGAGTTGATGGGTGCAAATCTAGCCGGTGCAAATCTCCAACAGGCAAACCTTGCAGGCGCAAACCTGCACCAGGCAAATCTCACAGGCGCAAACTTACAACAGGCAAATCTCACAGGCGCAAACCTACACCAAGCAAACTTGATGGGAGTAAACCTCAACTTGGCCAATCTCACCAATGCTTGCCTATTTGAAGCTATTCTCGCAGAAGTTGACCAAGAATTTGCGATCGCCAATGGAGCTTTGTTTTCTCTAGAACAATTTCAAAATCTTCAGCATCTGCCACCGCCTCTGTCGAATATGTTCAAAACGATGCAAAAAACCGATGTTAACTGGAAGGGAACTTCTGAGATGAGATTAATTGAAAGCGCTGAAGGAGTACCAGTTTTGCCGCTAGATTTAGATGATGGTGCTGACGATGAGACAGTTTTTGGCAATCACTCTACTGATAATATAAATAGATATTAGACTAATGAAAGAATGAGCTACTGCATTAATCCTAGTTGCCCAAAGCCACAAAATAGCGGCAATTTTATCTTTTGCCAAACTTGTGGTTCGGAAATGCTTCTACAGGGATGCTATAGAGTTACACATTTACTAAGTAATCCCAATAAGCCAAGTGGTTTTGGAACTATTTACGAAGTAGAAGACGCTAGTACTAAGAAAATATTAAAAATTTTACATAATACCCATCCAAAAGCTGTAGAACTGTTTCAACAAGAAGCAGAAGTTTTAAGTCGTTTGCAGCATCCAGGCATTCCCACCATTGAAAATGATGGATACTTTACTTATTTTCCTAGAAATAGTCAAAACCCTCTCCATTGTCTAGTTATGGAAAAAATTGAGGGGTTGAATTTAGAAGAATATCTCATAGAACTGAGATTTCAACCTATCCCGGAACGTACAGCAAGACGATGGTTGAAACAACTAATAGAAATATTACAAGCAATACATCAACAGCAATACTTTCATCGGGATATAAAACCACCCAATATTATGCTCAAACCCGATGGACAATTAGCATTAATTGATTTTGGAACAGCACGGGAAGTTACGCAAACATTCATGCAAAAATTGCAAGGACAGCAAGTAACTGGTATTATTTCCCCAGGTTACACCCCAACTGAACAAATTCACGGTAAAGCAGTACCCCAATCAGATTTTTTTGCTTTGGGACGTACTTTTGTTTATTTATTAACAGGGAAGCAACCAAGTGATTTTTCTGAAGATGCACGTACAGGAGAATTAATTTGGCGAGGTAGTGCTAATATTTCACCAAAATTTGCAGATTTGATTAATTACTTGATGGCTCCTTTTCCGGGTAATAGACCTCAAAATACTCAAGAGATTTTACAAAAAATAGTAGAATTAAATCCAAATTTGCAGACACCAGAGTATGTTTTGAAAAACTCATCGTCTACTAATACACAAGTAAACCAGGTAGGAATCAATCGGGATACATGGACAATAATTAGTTCAACTAATCAGATACTTTGGAAGCGTATTTTAGCTTACTTAATTGACTTATTCTTGGTAGGTGTTTGGATAGGTATTTGCTTTGGTGTGGCAACGTTATTTTATACAATTAGATATGATTTTTACTACTTGACATCTGGTTATTATGCTATATTAATGCTTTTGTTTTTTATAATGATTATTGGAGTTTGGCTCTACTTTGCTTTATCTGAATCATCATCTCAGCAAGCTACTATAGGGAAAAAGAAAGTTAAAATTATTGTGACTAATTTGCAAGGAAATCGAATTACTTTTTGGCAAGCAACTTGGAGACTTTTATTGAAAGTACTTTTTACTTTTTTATCTATTATCTATGTAATCGGCTTAATTGATTTTATATTTGCATTATCCCGTCAAGATAAGCGTTCTTTACATGATATACTTTCTCGTACTATGGTTGTAAATAAGTGATACAGACATTTAAGCATCAACTTGTAACCAATTCTCTAAACTTAATCCTTCTACTCTCTGCAAATCAGAATCATTAGAAACTTCCTTTCACTGCCTCATCAAAAATTTTGATTTGTTCTGGAGTCAAATCGTTGAGCGTTCCTGAGACTGCTTCTAAAACTAAAAGTTTGTCAATTCTACGTGTTAATTCATCATCAGAAATGGCTCTAAATTCTTCAGGTAGAAACTTCCCAAAAAGATTAACCAAGTGTTTAATCCTTTCTTGTTTGTTTAATCTCACTGTGTACAAGCTACTACCTTTAAATAAATTCTTCACAATTGGTGAGAGGCGGTTTGTAAGTTCTTGAGTATAGTTAGAAACTTCTTGCATAAACTTATCCTTAGTTTACTGTTGTGCAAGCTTCCCTATCCGCTTTCGCATCTCGGTTTCCAATTCTTCTGGAGTAGTTACTGCCACACGTCCCGCCATTACTTTATTGCGGGTTGCGATAGCCGTAAAAATTAATACTGTATTCAGTAATCCGCACTCCTGTTTGTTCTTCAACTCGGCGGATAAAGTCTTCTGGTAGTTCTATATGAATATCAAGAATTTGGTTGGTATCTAAACAGTTAACGTGACTGTGTGAATCGCTGATATTGCCATATAAACGTCCGTCACAACGTTCAATACACTCAATGATGCCTTGAGTAGACAAAGCTTCTAAATTTTGATATACAGAAGTATGACCGATTTCTTTACCTTCCTGATTCAGGCGATCATAAATTTCCCTAGCAGAAAGGTGTTCATTGGCTTGCCAAAGTAGTTCTAGAATAAAGCGGCGCTGACGGCTGACACGCATACCTAACACTTGACACCGCTCAAGAGCATCTTCTAGAGAACGAATTGGTTTTGTGGAAGTTGCTTGTTTTTGCATATGACAATTTGTTAACCGTTGGGATAATTTTCCCTGATCAAAGTTTGCTAGCTATCTTGTATATGCAAGGCTATTACACACGGCTGCTTTACCTACAATTTGGTTCTTGCTTTTGATGCTGCGAAATTACAGGTCACGGTAATGATTTTTTTGCTGCTTGCAGACTGCCTTCTTACACCCTAATCTAAAACAAACTCATTACAACTTTAACTTAAAATTAATCTAAATGTCCACTTTGAGGCGGGTGCTAGGTCTTTTTCTCGTTTCCAAACTGGAAATCACAAAATTTGTTATTGATCTGGGATTAATTAGTTTCAACAAACTGTAATAAATCACACAACAGAGAATGAGTATACCTCTTTCCCGACTCCTCATTTTCAAAAGTAGATATAGCGTTAATGCCAGAAAGCTGCTACTGTAAACAATCGATCATACAGTTGAGCATAAAGAAAGTGACTGCTGAGTCAACAACAATTGCGATCGCACTCAATAATGACTCCATTAACAATCTGGATCTGTCGCCTGCATCAACGGTGATTGAACAACTGCTGCAAGAAGGTACACTTACATCCCATGAACAGCAGTTGCGCTTTAAGATCAATTACGATTTGGAACCTAGCGATCCTCGTGAGCTTTCAGAAATTCCAGAAGTGCGATTATGGTTTGTTCGTCTAGATGCCAAATATCCCTGGTTGCCATTTTTACTAGATTGGAAAGTTGGTGAATTTGCTCGTTACACCGCCATGCTTGTACCACATCAGTTTAGTTCCCAAGATGGCATTCAGTATAATCCTGAAGCCTTAGAAATATTTTTGATGCATAAAATATTTATCTTGGGTGATTGGTTAAAACAGCAAGATATCCCCAGCTTATCGCGCCTGAAATCCATGGCACAAATGCTGGGTTATGAATTAGAAGATGCTTTCTTTGAGATGTTTTAACTCATTTCAAAGAGAACAGGGAACAGTGCGAAAATCCCAGCAATTACTTAGGAGTAATTTCCGGTGAAGGTGCGGGGGATGCAGCTGCTACTTTACTGATTCCATCTTTGTACTGAGCGGGTGCTAGAGCTAAGGCTGTATCAAATAATGGTTTAGCTTCAGTAACTTTGCCTTGGTTTTTCAAAAGCATCGCCTTTGCTAAAACCGGGCGAAAGTCCTTGGGGTCTTTATTAATTGCTTGGTCGTATGCAGAGAAAGCTTGAGTATAGCGTTTCTGGAAAGCATAAACATTACCCAACAGCGTTTGTACAGCAACTGTATCCACGCTGCCCGGCTGAATTTTATTTACTTGGGGAGCTTTGGCAAGAGTATCTTGTAACAAGCCAATGGCTGCCTCTGGACGTTGCTGGCTTTCTAAAAGAGCTACCATTCCTCGCAAAGCGTTTAAATCACCCGGTTTAGTTGCCAAAATCGAGCGATAAGCTTGAGCTGCTCCTTCCTTATCACCAATTTGCTGTTTTGCTTGTGCTAGTAACACAGAATACTCGGACTCTTCAGGATTCAGCTTCGCTAGCTTTTCTAACGGTTCAATTACTGCTTGAAAATCAGCTGGTTTGATATCCTCTTTTCTTTTTTGACTCAGTAAAGTCAACCGTGCTTTTAATAGACCTTTGAGTGCGGTTTGATTTTCTGGTTCCCTTTGCAAAACTATTTCTAAACCTCGAACTTCGTCTTCCAGTTTCGAGTTTTGCTGTGGTGCCGACTGATTGGGTGAACCAAATAAGGGAATTACTGAAACCCCGACAAAAGCGAGAACTGCCAGAGCCAACACGACCTTAACTATCCAGCGATTGCGTGGTTGAGACACAACTTTGTCCTTATCTTAAACTCTAACGAGATTAACATTTACACAAATCGAAAGTTAAAAATTTCCAAAACTTTGCGGAATACCGTCGTTCGCCTGTGAATTTTATAACAAATACCTATTTACACTGCTAAAGTAAGTGATGACTTTAGGAGGAGCCACAAGAATTGTAGCTATGATATGCTTCCGAAACTAGAGTAAAGGCGCTTGATTACACATTTAGTGTACAATGATCTATTTTGCGTCTTTTGATTTCTTACAGAGCGCTCTAGTATGGTTTTGTTGAAAGAAAATATACTTTCAGCAGCCGCACAAACGCTCTTTTCAGCTGCCTTAGTAAAATCCCACAATTGGGATGTGTCTCCGCCGCAAGGAGTTTTTATGAATTCCGACCTGATGCCGTTGCCTGAATCCTCCAACTCTTCCGATTCTCCAGCCTCTAACCAGGCTCAAACCACTATAGAAACGCCTACTAATGTTCATCACATAGCCCCACCAATTCCATCTCCTAAGCCACAGAATTCGCCCGTTGATGCTGGCGAAACTGCTGCAAGTGATAACTTAGCCAATCGACTGCAACCGATTCCACCTCCTAGTGAACCGATGCAATATCGAGCGATTGGCTTAGTCCGTGGTCGTTACCTCGCAAGCAGCGAACAATTTACTCAAGGAATGCTGCTAACAGCAGATGGCGTAGAACTAAATGCCGTCCTTCTAGGTCGGATTATGAGCTTAGTCAAAAATCACTTAGATCTAGAAAAAGAACATCTGTGGGTGGTTTATCCACGCACAAGGCAAGAAAACGATACCTTGCATCTGCAAATCGTCGGAGTTTGGGAGCCAGAAAATTTAGCTAAGCAACCAATAGACGAAGACGAGCAAGAGCAAGAATCAGAAAATTTAGAAATATCTGATGAGAGCTTATCTGAGAGTTCGCCAGAAAATATAACTACCCTAACGCCTTCATCAGAAATTAACGATGGTGGTTTTTCAGTTCGTGGTGAGGTAGTCTATCAGTCTTTTGACGCTAAGAGTTTAGTGGTCAAAATCAAGCAGGCTGCACGTAAACCAACTGATAAACCCAAATACTTTAAATTAAAACTGAGGGGCGTGCTTGGCACCAAAGCTGTAGGTAAGTTTTGGGACTTTCAAGTGAAGCGAGAAGCTGACGCCTTGGTGGTAGAGAATGCTCAAGCGATCGCGGATTTGCCCAAAAAACGCAGACCACCGCAAAGAGGTGGCGCTGGTGGTGGCGGCCCCCGTGGCAGAAAGCCATTCCCTCCCAGACGCAATGGAGAAACACCACGCCCCATCAAAAAAACAGCTGGCGACCCTTCGGTAGTATCAAAACCTGTACCTAAAATACCGACTCCCAAGCCCGTTAAGCGACCGAAACCACCGCAGGAGTAGCACTTCGACTGCGCTCAGTGACCGGGAGTAGGGAGTAGGGAGTGGGGAGTGGGGGAGAAATAAGCAATTCCCGTGGGCTGAGCGAAGTCGAAGCCCCCAATCCCCAATCCCCAATCCCCAGTCCCCAATCCCCAGTCCCCAATCCCCAATCCCCATTCTCAAAAATCCGTCCAGCGGTCTTGGGGTAGAAAAGACCGCTGCATCGGGATTGCAGAAACTGGTTCTGTGAGGGTAAATTTACCTGCTTCAATCCACTGTTTTAACTCTAGGGCGACTTGCCTGGAGAAAAACAAACTGGCTAAAGGAGCAACGCGTACTGCTTTGCCCTCAATGGTGATGCGCCCAGATTTGAGTTGGGCGTAACTCACCAAACCAAAGGTAGGACGAACGCGACGAGGAATCGAAAAATCTACAATTGGGGCTACCAGTTCTTTGTCTTGCACCCCACAGTGTTCAACTACTTGTTCATTCAGTACAGGAATTGGTACACCAACGCCCAACATCAATGAAGGGCCGTAACTTTTGAAATAACAACCCCGCACCCAATGAGCATCCATTTGTTTCGCATCACCAATTAAAGCTAAAGTTGCAGCCGGGCCTATAGGTGTGCGATTGGGTAAGCGCTTTTGTAAAGGAAAATGCTGTGTACCTTCCCAAGCCACATAGCCAATACCACCACCTAAAAAAATTCGCGTACCAATACCAATAAGTTGCAAATCAGGATCATTGAGTAGGGGAGAAATCGCACCTGGATTTGAGTAAACGGCATTTCCTAGACGCGGTTGTAATGGGCCAAGATAAGTAAAAAGCGGGCGATCGCCTCCATTCACACCTACAATAAAATTTTGATAAAGATTGCGCGGATTAAATAAATAAAACTGATTAATTGTGTCACTAGTGATTGTGGTTTCAAATGTCGCCCTGGGGTAACAATCTGTAACTTGTCCTTGCGCCCTGACATGGACAGATTTACCCGCGATCAAATCTTCTATAACATGCCCACCGCCGCGTTCCCTAGCTTCCTCTCCATCCATAGCTTCCACGGCACAACTCGCACCCAAATATAAATCTACAGCCCCAAAACCCGAATACGCTGGCACACCATCCAACCAGCAACGGCGAATTTTGATTGGGGGGTCTGTGTGCCCAAGATTAATAATTGCACCACTCGATTCCATCGGCTCAAAAGTGCCAGTGGTAATAATATCAACTTCCTTAGCAGCCTTGCTAACACCAACTTCCGTAACTCGTGCTTTCAATTCCTCAGCCGTCAAAACTACCGCACGTTGACGGCTAATTTTCTCATTGATTTCTGCAATTGTTCGCATTGGGGACTGGGGACTGGGGATTGGGGACTGGGGATTGGGGACTGGGGATTGGGGACTGGGGATTGGGGACTGGGGATTGGGGACTGGGGATTGGGGACTGGGGACTGGGGACTGGGGACTGGGGATTGGGGATTGGGGACTGGGGATTGGGGATTGGGGATTGGGGATTGGGGACTGGGGTATTCAATCCTTTCCTTGACAATTTTCTCTTTACTTTGGGGTTCTTGGCGGTTGTTCTCTGACTACAGTAACCATCAGATATGCTTCCAACGGCAGTGTTACATATTAGCAGTCATAAACACAATGTAAATAGTTCTCACCTGCAAAAAGATGTGAACATGCCAAAAACAGATCTTATAGTAGAAAAAGTTGCCATTATCGGTGCTGGGCCTGGTGGCTTGGCTACAGCGATCGCACTGCGAAATCAAGGGTTTGATGTGCAAGTGTACGAAAAAGCCCAAGAATTTCAACCCGCTGGTACTGGTTTAGGACTAGTGCCCAATGGCTTAAACTGCCTAGAAGCGATCGCGCCGGGAATAGTCGAGACTCTCAAAAGTTCAGGTTGCCAGGTTCACCACATACTTCTCAAAAATTTTACTGGAGAAACAATTCGTACTAACTCCGCCACACACACCAAAAAATACGGACAACCATTATTGACTATTTGGTGGTGGCGCTTACAGCAAGTTTTAGCATCTAGATTACCATCAGATATCATCCACCTCAACCATCGCTGTATTGGTTTTGAGCAAAATGAAAGTGGTGTGAAAGTAGATTTTGATGGCAGAGAAACAATAGATGCAGATTTACTGATTGGTGCTGATGGCGTTAACTCCATCATTAGAGCAACTTTAATAGGAGATGGCAAGCCCAATTATGTAGGTAGTATGTGTTGGCGTGCTGTGATTAAGTATCATCATGAATTATTTGATGATTATGATTTAGTTTTCATCAAAGGCAATAAACAGTTCATGTATCTGCTGAATGTGGGCGACGGATATACTTGTTGGATTAGTCGCAAGTTTTCGCCAGATTACTCTCTTTGTGCAAGTGCTGATGAAGTTAAGTCTCGCATTCTCCATGAATTAACTGACTGGGATTCATCTTTTCGGGCTGTAGTGGAAGCCACACCAGCCGCACAAATTTGGGAAGGGCCAATTTGCGATCGCCCACCTTTAAATCACTGGAGTCAAGGCAGAGTGACTTTATTAGGCGATGCCGCTCATCCAATGGCACCCGCCGCTGGACAAGGAGCAAATTGCACTTTTGAAGATGCTTACGAGTTGCAAGCGTGCTTATCCCAAGCATCTACTTTACAGGCGGCTCTTACACACTACGAAAAACGTCGCATCGAGCGCACAAAAGTCATTCAAGCTCACAGTGCCTTGGGTGAGATGCGTTACTACGAGACAGAAACTGAAAAATCTGCTAGGCAACAACAACAGCCGCAGATAAATTATGATGACTTTCAAAATTGGCTATTGAACTACCAGCCATCTTTAGATGTTTTCAAAACTCAAGAAGTGTGATCATGAGACCAGATTAAGCCATGACGTGCGCCTCAAGTTGAAGGCAAAATTGTGGTGATCAACAGCGAAATCGTTGCCTGCGATCGCCTTGAAGCCCGTCATCCAAATGCCCAGATTTGGATTGTCCGCATTGGTTCTCGCCACGTTCGTCGATTTGGTAGACTTAAGGCATTGATTGGCTAAGTTGACCTATGACCATTGCCATCGATCAAACAATACAACAGAAGCCACTCAGCTTTGACGAGTTTCTCACCCGTTATGGTGGCAATAACCGCTATGAACTGATTGATGGAGAGGTGTTTGACTTGGAACCAACAGAACTGCATGAAGAGGTTGCAGCCTTCATTACCGCAAAGATCTGTGTCCTGATCAACACAACAGACTTGCCTTGGTTTGTCCTTCAGCGGGGACTGTTGCGCCCTTCTAACATTGGTATGACAGCATTTCGACCTGATGTTGCAGTTGTTGATCGAGATCAACTTACTAAAGAACTGCTTTGGTCTGATCAGTCAATCCTAACGCTAGGCAGTTCGATTAAATTTGTGGCAGAAGTTGTTAGTAGCAACTGGCAAAATGATTACGCCCGTAAGGTTGAAGACTACGCGGTTTTAGGCATTCCCGAATATTGGATTGCAGACTATGCAGGTAATGGTGGTACTCGACACATTGGCAAGCCCAAACAACCCATCCTCTCTATCTGTACACTAGTGAATGGGGAGTATGAAATTCAGCAGTTTCGGGGTAATCAAACCATCGTCTCTCTAACCTTCCCAGATTTAAAACTGACGGCTGAACAGGTGTTAAGAGCTGGTAGGTAAAATCGCCATAATTCGACTACCCGCGATGTGAAATCGATATCTGTTAACAGGCGAGCGGATACCATAATCCCTTTCTAACTTGCTGCTAACTCGCCCCAATTCACGTAGGGCAGTTTAGCGGCTGTTGCCCGAATTTGGTCAGCGTTGGCTACTAACTGCCCACAAGCATCCCAACTACCAGAAACGAACATATTTCTAGAACCTTCACCAATGGCAACCGAAGCGGTGTATTCAGCAATTTGCACTTGTAAAGTCTCTAGATTTACTGTCACAGTTGCTTGGGGATTGGCAGTAACTAACTCTTGCAGTTGTTTGACAACAGCTGCATCAGCTGTCACACAAGGTATGCCCATAGCGACGCAGTTACCGAAAAAGATTTCCGCAAAGCTTTCCCCAATGAGGGCTTGAATTCCCCATTTGGCGATCGCTTGGGGTGCGTGTTCCCGCGATGAACCACAGCCAAAGTTACGGTTAACTATTAAAACTTTTGCTCCTTGATACTGGGGTTGATCAAAAGGATGCTCACCTTTTAATGCTTTGCGGTCATCAATAAATACGCCTTCGCCCAAACCATCAAACGTGACAGCTTTTAAATAACGTGCCGGAATAATGCGATCGGTATCTATGTCATTACCTACTAAAGGTATACCGCGTCCTGAAACTGTTTTAACTTCGCTGACCATAAGTTATTTATTAGTGGTTAGTCATTCATTATTTGCTGTAAAGCTTTTAAATGAAAGCTCTTTCTAGATGTTTTAATTACGAATTACGAATTACGTTAGCGCAGCGGTAGCGAGTCCGCGAGCGTCATTACGAATTACGAACGTAACTACAACAACTCACGCACATCAGATACTTCACCTTTAATTGCAGCAGTCACGACCATCGCCGGACTCATCAGCAGTGTACGCCCAGAAGATGAACCTTGCCGACCTTTAAAGTTGCGGTTGGAGGAAGAAGCACTAATCTGTCTGCCTTGAAGCTTATCGGGGTTCATCGCTAAGCACATAGAACATCCCGGTTCACGCCACTCAAACCCCGCTTCCTGAAAGATTCTGTGGAGTCCTTCGGCTTCTGCTTCTTGCTTGACGCGTTCAGAACCAGGGACAACAAAAGCTTTGATGCCCTCAGCAACGTGGCGACCTTGGGCAATTTTGGCAGCTTCCCTTAAATCGCTGATTCTACCGTTTGTACAACTACCAATAAAGCAAACATCAATTTTCGTGCCTTTAATGGGTTGACCAGGATACAAA
This sequence comes from Desmonostoc vinosum HA7617-LM4, assembly GCA_019359515.1. Taxonomy (GTDB): domain Bacteria; phylum Cyanobacteriota; class Cyanobacteriia; order Cyanobacteriales; family Nostocaceae; genus Desmonostoc; species Desmonostoc vinosum. Next base: position 85,675 of record JAHHHC010000009.1, read on the forward strand.
TCCATGTATTGATAAGCCTCTTCTGCAACGAAGCGGTCTTCTTCTGGCAGTTCTTCTGGTAATGGTACTAATTGGTTAATACCAATACCTTGACCAGGTGTAATTCCCCAGGTAACTGTGGGTGGAATCTCAGCAGCATCAAATACTACTACATCATCGTACTCAGCATCAGCATTACTACGAATTGATTCCCACCAAGCCACGGCTTTGTCCCAATCTGCGCCTTTGGGAGCAAAATCTCTACCTTTTAAATAGTCGTAGGTAACTTGATCGGGGTTGACATAACCACAACGCGCACCACCTTCTATCGCCATGTTGCAGACTGTCATCCGTTCTTCCATGTTCATTTGTTCAAAGGTCGTACCTGCATATTCATAGGCGTAGCCCACACCGCCTTTAACACCAAGGGTGCGGATGATATGCAAAATAACATCTTTGGCGTAGACACCAGGGTTAAGATTGCCGTTAACTTCAATTTTGCGGACTTTCAATTTAGAAAGGGCGAGGGTTTGGGAGGCGAGAACATCCCTAACTTGACTAGTACCAATCCCAAAAGCGATCGCCCCAAATGCCCCATGACTAGAAGTATGGCTATCTCCGCAGGCGATCGTCATTCCTGGCTGAGTCAGTCCTTGTTCGGGGGCGATGACGTGGACTATACCTTGACTACCAGAACCAATGTTGTAAAATTTTATGCTATTTTCTTGACAGTTGCGCTCAATCGCCTGGATCATTTCCTCCGCCATGTTATCAGTAAACGGGCGTGCTTGATTTTCTGTAGGCACAATATGATCTACTGTGGCGATCGTCCGTTCTGGAAACAATACTTTTAGACCCCTCTCGCGTAACATAGCAAAGGCTTGGGGACTAGTAACTTCATGAATTAGATGTAGCCCGATAAATAATTGCGTCAGTCCTGAAGGAAGTGTACCAACGGTATGTAAGTCCCAAACTTTGTCAAACAGGGTACCTTTGCTCATACGTCAATCAATACTTTAAGGAGTCGGATCTCTCATGGTATCAAAAAAGTAAAGCAATTTACATGCAAGTTAAAACGTTCCGTGGGTTTAAGTCCCCCGGTTCTATAATCGGCAAGTTTTGTGTTGGAGTGAAATCTCTATTACAAAACTTAATTACGCGCTTCGTAGCGGTAGCGATAGCGTAGCGTAAAGCCTGCGGCATAGCTTCGCTTAGAGCGAGTCATCTCCCAAGGGGAGACGCCAAAGGCGAACGAGCGTCGGTACGAGCGTCAGCGTAAAGCCTGCGGCATAGCTTCGCTTAGAGCGACACAGGAGCGTCGCGTCATTACGAATTACGAATTACGAATTATTTAATTTCCTTGTATGGCATTTATCAGCCACACACCTATGTGATTTTTCACACAACTAGTGCAGGAAAATATCTCTTCCCTACTGCCTACTCTCCACTCCCTATTTTCAAGCTGGAGAGACGCTAAATAAATTTGGGCTAAACTAAAACATTGCATATCTAGCAATCAAATATCTCAAAGACCAAGGAATTACCACCTCACGGATTTTAACCCATGCCGGACATAGATTTTAGTGTTCAGATACCAGAGGTAAAACTAGTTACAGACTTACAGCAAATAGAAGCAGCTAATCTGCAAAATTGGCAGAGTCAAGTTATTCTAGGTGACTGTTTAAAAGTTTTAAAGCAGATGCCAGAGGGCATAGTTGACTTAATTGTGACATCTCCTCCCTATGCTGATAGTCGTAAAAAGACATATGGTGGCATTACACCAGATCAGTATGTTGCTTGGTTTTTGCCAATTTCTCAAGAGTTAAAAAGAGTTTTAAAACCGGGTGGAACATTCATACTCAACATTAAAGAAAAAGTAGTGAATGGGCAAAGGCACAACTATGTAATTAAGCTAATATTAGAACTGCAAAATCAAGGCTGGCTATGGACTGAAGAATATATTTGGCATAAAAAAAATAGTTTTCCTGGTAAGTGGTCTAATCGTTTTAGAGATTCTTGGGAACGTTGTATTCAATTCAATAAAGAACAGGATTTTGAACAAGAAGTGCCTGACGACTGGGAACATTGTATCCAGTTTAATAAACAAAAGAAATTCAAAATGTATCAAGAAAGTGTCATGGTTCCTATGGGGGATTGGGCCAAGTCTAGACTGAAGAACTTAAGCGACACCGATAAAAGAAGAGATAATTCTAGAGTTGAAAGTGGTTTTGGTAAGAATATCTCAAATTGGTTACAACGAAAAATGGCTTATCCAACCAATGTTCTACATTTGTCAACGGAGTGCAGTAATAAAAATCATAGTGCGGCATTTCCTAAATCTTTACCATCATGGTTCATTAAGTTATTTACTGAGCAGGGAGACACAATATTAGATCCTTTTCTTGGTTCTGGGACTACATGTGTGGCAGCAAAAGAGTTAGGCAGAAATTATATTGGTATTGAAATTAAAAAAGAGTATTGCGAATTAGCTGTTTCAAATATTGAAAAAGCAAAACTTAATACTCAACTAATAACATTGACACAATCTATGGAAAACTCATCCATTAATTCAGATTATGATGCATACTATAAGTATCTGGTGCAGCATGTTCTTACACCTTTTTATGAAAAAAGATTTGAAAAACTAAGAAAACTAAAACTAAAAGATATTCTCAAACGCAAAAATCCCTACCTATTCAAAGCAAAAAATATAGAATTTGCTCAAGATTTTATCAAAAGTATTGTAGATGCTTTCCTTTCGTCTCAAGAAGAAACTATTTTTGGGAATTTATTAGAAGGATTTGCTATATACATATCTGCAAACTTATATGGTGGTTTTAAATCTAGTCTCAATAGTATTGATTTGGAGTTTAAGAAAAATGAAATTTACTATGTGGTAGGAATTAAATCTGGAACTTTTTGGGGAAACTCTGACCAGATAAATAGAATGAAAGACAATTTTAAAAAAGCTAAACAAGCTTTGAGAAACCAAGGTATAACAGATACAATTATTGCTGTCAATGGTTGTATGTATGGAAAAGATCGAAATCCATTAAAAGAAGATTTAGATCCAGATAAGTCTTATTACAAGTATGCTGGACAGGAATTCTGGAATTTTATTTCTGAGGACGAAAATCTCTACCAAGAGATAATTGTACCAATTGATCAAGAAGCGAAAAATAAAGATGAACTCTTTAAAACTACATACAATACAAAGGTTAATGAAATGACCTTTGAATTTATGCAGTATTTTATGAACAATGGTCAAATACATTGGGCTAAGCTTGTAGATTATGTTTCTAAAAAAGGAGAGGTTAAATTAGAGGCTTCACCACAACAAATGACATTAGATTTGGATGAAAGCTCAGATTTTGAAGATACATTAGATTTGGCAGATGCTCTAGATTTTGAAGAAAATTAGAGCAGATTAACAAGTTCCGTGGGTTTAAGTCTCCCGGTTTTATAATCGGCAAATTTTGTGTTGGCGTCTGTCTTACAAAGTTGAGGCAGTGTGATCTTAGGGAGCCATTGCGTTGGACGGGTTTCCCGGATTGAAGCAAGTGGCGTGGTTTCCCCCTGGTGACTTTGCGCTCAATCCCCATAAAACTTAATTAACGTCTGATGTGAATTAAAAACGGCTCTATCGTACTTGTTATGCTAAATAAACACTCTATTAAGAGGGAACAGGGAACGGGGAACAGTGAAAAGAGCAATCTGAAAGAGTCGATTGCCTCGTGAATTTCTTCAGAATAGTTTCAATCCCTAATAGGGATTTAGGTTAATTAAAACGGAGAAAGAAAATGTTAATTCAAAAATTAGTTGGTGTTTCAATCCCTAATAGGGATTTAGGTTAATTAAAACTTTTGGATCTTTGCCCAAGACCACCAATGTCAAGTTTCAATCCCTAATAGGGATTTAGGTTAATTAAAACTTATCCTCCCCAATTCCTAAAAATGAATCTTCATAGTTTCAATCCCTAATAGGGATTTAGGTTAATTAAAACCTCATCTTTCTGGCGGGAACAATTTTATCTACAAAGTTTCAATCCCTAATAGGGATTTAGGTTAATTAAAACCTCGAAAATCGCACATGTAATTAGTAAATATACGGGTTTCAATCCCTAATAGGGATTTAGGTTAATTAAAACAATCGGCGGTTAAATCAGAAATAGGAAGTACATTAGTTTCAATCCCTAATAGGGATTTAGGTTAATTAAAACTTCAACTAATAGTTTTAAGATAAAATTAACGTTTGGGTTTCAATCCCTAATAGGGATTTAGGTTAATTAAAACAAAAACGTTACTAATTGCTCCTAGTAATGTTTGGTTTCAATCCCTAATAGGGATTTAGGTTAATTAAAACAAGTAAAAGAGCTTATTCCTGCTTTTGGTAAATGTGGTTTCAATCCCTAATAGGGATTTAGGTTAATTAAAACTTAAGCGTGGAACCAAGGTATATTGCTCAAGGTTTCAATCCCTAATAGGGATTTAGGTTAATTAAAACGGCCGGGGTCTGCGAGCCTTGGTATATTTGGTTTTCAAGGTTCAAAAGTGTCAACCTGTAGCTAAGATACCTTTTCAGACGTTTGGTTGTCAAGAGCGCAAGAATAATAAATAACCTCAAAAGCAATTGTGATAAGGATTTGAGGGGGTGGTGTCAACCTCCAAAACACTCAAAGAGGATTCAAAGCTAGAGAGGATAAGCTTTTCAGGCGCAAAATTTTGTTTTGTTTGAAAAACACCTACTGGTTGACCCCATAATTACTAATTCACATTAGGCGTAATTACGAATTACGAATTATTTAAGTAAGTTGGTACTAATATTTTAAGTTATGTTAAGAAACTAAAAACTGTAGTCAGGTGTCAAGCCTTAAATACTTAAAAGGTGAGAGTTAATTTATAAAGAAAATCTTAAATTTATTTAGTAAATAACAAGATTTATGCATTCTTAGAAGACTTACGAATACTACATTTCATATTTCACAAATAATTTATTTACAAAAGTCTTGTATGTAAGCTATGCGTCTAATTGCTCATTGCCTTGCTGTGACTAGCGATTAATGTTCAAGATTAACAATAATAAACGATGTATTTTATACCTTACTACTGAAATAGCAATTCAGACTAAATAGAAATAAAATGGCACAGTCAACTTACCATTTTGTGGAAAATAAATTTTAATTTAGAGTAGGACAAAGATCTCAGCTGCTTACCGCCATAAAAAACAGCTAGCTGAAGCTTCTAGCTCATAGCTACAGGAAACTAACCTCAATTTTTGAGAGTCTGGTTTCAAAATGGGTAACAGCAACAGCCCCTATCAGCCCGATCACCTATGCTAAAAGTTATGCACTCGGTTGCCAACTCAGCTACTCCAAATTCTCAGTGGGAGGATTTAATCAAGCTTCCAGCCCCGAACACGGTTCAATGGGACAATATCAAAACCCAGTTAGACCTAGTGTTATTGGCACTAGAAACCTTAACAGGCGATGGTTCTGAGGCGATGCTCTCGGCGGCAACCAGTTTGAATTTAGAGTCAAGAGTGCCAGATCGCGTAGCTCTTTGGCGACTGCGCCAATCAAATCCCATACGTAAAGGTCAAGGAGGAAGAAAAAAACTCGATGTAGAAGAAGCGCGATCGCTCGTTCTCATCACCTGCTACCTCGCTAAACAACACCAAGAATTAATTCGTCGTGCTGTTGGTTTGTTGGAGCAAATGGCGGAAAGCCAACGGGAACCTCATCAGGCTGCTTTACTTGGAGATTACATAGATGCTTTTTGTAATACTTACCAAGAGCGGATGGAAGAGGATGATCAAATATCGACAGATTTAATCACTAATCTGGCACTAAAACTACTAGTAGATTTACTTTTTTATAGTGCCCCGGGAGGACATCGTCGCCTCTGGTTAGCACTCATAGACCGTTCCACACAATTTTAGATTTGAAATTTCTCACCCAACATCCGTCTTGGACAGTCTGCTACAGGAAACCCATTATCCTTTTGCAAATACTGTCTCCTCTTAGCAGCCAGTTGACTCAACGGGAAACCCCAGACGCGACAGGCTTAACATTTTCACAAAATTTTAAATAGACTCCTTCGCATTTTCTGCCATGCCTCTATCAAATTCTGTAATTCGTCGCTACACACCCCCCTCATGTACGCTAGAAGTATTGGCGCAAAGCTCACCTTTGTCCGCTTGGATGGGTAAACCTGTCCTAAAAAAACTCAGCTTTCAACTACGTTTTGACGCTCCGCAACTACCAGAAGAACGCCGAGTACCAATCCGTGGCGATCGCGACCAACTCGAAGCTTTGTGTGATGCAGTAACCATCTACGTACAAGAATTACTCCAACAGTCCCCCGAAAAATTCTCACTCAGTTTATCTGGCACTAAAGAGTCAAGTCAAACGCTTGACGAACCAGAAATAACAGATTTTCAACCATCTCCTTTAGCAGCCAAAACCCTAAAGTCCTTGCATCCCCAGATAGGAGGAGCAAGGATATATTTAGAACCAGGCAGCTATTTAACTCACAAACTGTTTCTAGGTTCCCTCGCTAATCCAGCATCAGGCCCTGTAGTTCAATTGAGTCTGTTGCAACTATTTGACTTGGCAACTGCCTTGGATGAATACTCAACTGATGTCCTGGCATTACCAAATCTCAACGACAGCAGTTCGAGCCTCAAGTTACCTGTATGGGCACCTGTTGCCGCCATCATGGTACTTGCCGTTGGTTTAACACCATTTACTTGGCAGTATGCCAACAACATTAGGCAAAAGCAACAGCAAACAGCCAAAGCACCAGCCCCAACAGAAGCGAGAGTTGCTGATGCTTCACCAGAACTCAACTTTCCCACACCTCAATCGAGTCCTACTGCCCCAGCGAATTTACAAGCTTTGCCACCCATAGGCTCTACTTCACCACTTTCTACTTCTGGTCTGCCTCCAACAAATCCTCAAATATCCCCTGGTTCTGGTTTACCAACGACCCCACAAACATCTCCGAATTCCAGTCTTCCCGTAGTACCTCCATTGGGGTCAAAAAACCCACTAGCCAGAACTCAGACAAAAACGCCAACTCTTGCTAACACTCCAGGAGTCACCGCATCCACCAACATTCCTGGACAACCAGTTGCTATTCAACCGAACCTCCCACAGAACCCTACCGCGTCAATTTCCCAAGGTAGGATTACTCTTTCTCGAAGACAGAGCTTACCACCAAAGCAACAATTGCAGGAAAAAATCAATTCTTCAGGGACAATTTCTGCTCAAGCACAACCCTCAGAATTACCTCCTGTAAGTACCTCTTCTGAGACAACTCAGAAAAACCCATTTATCGATAGATTACGGGATGGTAACACAACCTCTGCATCCCCAGATGGAAACACTAGGGGTAGTACGTTATTTGATACCCCTCAAGTAGCAGAAGCTAGAGAATATCTCAGAAAACGCTGGCAACCACCGAGGGGATTGGCACAGACACTAGAATACAGCATGGTAGTAGGTGTTGATGGCACAGTTGAACGAATTCTGCCTCTGAATAAAGCTGCAAGAGAATTTGTTAATAGCACTGGAATGCCTGATATTGGTAAACCCTTTGTTTCTGCCAATAGATACGGGCAAAATGTCAGAATTCGAGTTGTTCTCACTCCCGATGGGAAAGTACAGACGCTGCCAGAGTCTGAATAACAGGGAACAGGGGGAGAAATAACAAACACTAATTCCCAGTCCCTGCGGGAGTGGGGGCCCTGAGTTCCCCAGTCCCCAAAAAAATGCCATTCGTAAAACTGGTACAAACCTTGTACCAGTTTTTATTTGCTCTGATTGCTCTTGAGCTAACTTTTTTGAGTCCAGTTACCAAACTGGTAATATTGCTGTTAATTGTAAACATATTAATCAATACAATTACAGTTAAATTACTTAAATCAAAAGGCAAAGAATATGCAACAGTTTGGCCATCAAAAAGATAGCGCTGCTTGGATTATTCAAACATGGGCTGCTTTTATAATTTCTATTTCTATGACCACTTTTGGAATTGTTAATTTACCTGTAAATAGTTGGGTGAAAGGCTTTATGGGTATGGGTTTAGCTTTTTCTGTTGGCTCAACTTTTACTTTGGCTAAAACTACTAGAGACTTACATGAAAATAAAAAATTAACCGCTAGAATAGACGAAGCCAAAGTAGAGAAATTGCTTTCACAGCATGATTCTCTAAATTTAAAATAACGAGAAGTGCTATATTTATAGCATCAAGAAATGAGAGCGATCGCATGATGACGAATGTGATCTGCTATCCAGCTAGAAATAAAATAGTAACTGTGGTCATAGCCTTCTTGGTAACGCAAGTTGAGAGGTTGGTTAACATCTACACAACTTTGCTTAAATACTTCTGGTAGTAATTGTTCAGTTAAAAATTTATCAGTTGTGCCTTGATCGATGAGAATTAGACTGTGATATCCCAGTTGTTTTACTAACTCACTAGCATCATAGGCACGCCAATTTTCTTGCTGACTACCAAGATAACGACTAAAAGCCTTTTGTCCCCAAGGACATTGCATAGGTGCAGTGATAGGTGCAAAAGCTGATACTGATTTGTATAGCTGAGGATTTCTCATTGCACAAACCAGCGCCCCATGTCCTCCCATTGAGTGACCAAAAATACCTTGTTTTTCGGGTTGTACTGGAAAGTTGGTGGTAATTAGAGCAGGTAATTCTTGGACAATATAAGTATACATTTGATAGTGCGATCGCCACGGTTGTTCTGTGGCATCGACATAAAAACCCGCACCCGTGCCAAAATCCCAATCGTCATCTTCACCTGCAATACCAGTGTTACGAGGACTAGTATCTGGTGCAACTAGCATTAAACCATATTTTGCTGCGTAGCGTTGCGCCCCTGCCTTCACCATGAAGTTTTCCTCAGTGCAAGTCAAACCAGAGAGAAAATAGAGGACGGGAACTGGTTTTTGAGTGGCTTGTGGTGGTAGGTAGACAGCAAAGCGCATTTCACTGTTACAAGTGGTAGAGGCATGAGAGTAAAAGCCGAGATTGCCATCAAAGCATTTATATTCACTGATGAGGTTGAGATTAGTCATTTAGTAATTAATTTAGCAAATCAAATATGAGTCCCATAGCAATTATTTCATTAAATCATCTGTTGTGGGTTCACCTGGATAAAAGCGATCGCTAATAATTTCTTCTAACTGATATAAAGATTGCATGGGAAAATCTGAAAGGGGTAGATTTGTTTCACCCGATGCTAAATCTCTAGCGTTTTCATAGGCTTCTTTGAGTGTTTCTTCAAGATAAGATTTCAGGCTAGGATTTTCGCTCAGTAATTTAATAGTCTCCCGCCTTTGGACTCGAATTGTTGCCAACCAACTGCGACTTCTCTGCTGTGATTGATATTCCCACTTCAACAAATGTCCAATCAATATACTCAGGCGATTCCTTAATTCTTGGCGTTCCTTTCTGCCCAAAAATTCAATTTCCTCAACTAAATTAGACACATCAAGCTGACTCCATTGATGATGACGAAGGAGATTAGCTTGTTGTTGAGTCCAAGCATAAAAGTCAGTTTCGTAGAGATTTTGCATTACTTTGATCATTCGATTAAATCATCTGTTACAGCTTCACCTGGATAAAAGCGATCGCTGATAATTTCTTCTAACATATAAGGGCAATCTTGTGGAAATGTTTTCACAGGTAAATTTGTTTCTTTGGCAGCCAATGCAATTCCTTTTATATAAGCTTTTTGAATAACTTCTTGGAGATATGGCTTAAGACTAGGATTTTCTTCTAGCGTTTCTAATATATCTATACGCTGGACTCTAATTGTATTTAACCAACTGCGATTTCTGTACTGTGATTGATATTCCCACTTTAACAAATGTCCAATCAAGACACTCAAACGATTCCTTAATTCTTGGCGTTCCTTTCTGCCCAAAGATTCAATTTCCTCAACTAAATTAGACACATCAAGCTGACTCCATTGCTGATAACGAAGGAGATTAGCTTGTTGTTGAGTCCAAGCATAAAAGTCAGTTTCGTAGAGATTGAGCATCAGGCTTTTCGCTGTTTGCTCCGTTGGTGGTGTCTGCGTCATTGGTTCAAAGATAAATTTTTCTTAATTCTAGTGTGAGTTAATTACGAATTACGTTAGCGTTAGCGAGTCCTCGAGCGTCGGTACGAGCGTCATTACGAATTACGTTAGCGTTAGCGAAGCGGTAGCGAGTCCTCGAGCGTCATTACGAATTACGAATTATTTAAGAGTTCCCTTTCATAAATCAGATAGGATTACTATAGGTGGGAATTACCCCACCCAACTCACAATTAAAAAGTCACCACACTGCGAATAGATTCACCTTTGTGCATTAAATCAAAAGCATCATTAATCTGCTCAAGAGGCATCACATGAGTAATTAAATCATCGATGTTTATCTTGCCATCCATATACCAATTAACTATTTTCGGTACATCTGTACGCCCTCTAGCACCACCGAATGCTGAACCTTTCCAAACACGCCCAGTTACAAGTTGAAAGGGACGAGTACTAATTTCCTGTCCCGCACCAGCGACACCAATAATTACACTTACACCCCAACCTTTGTGACAACACTCTAATGCTTGTCGCATCACTTTGACATTGCCAATACATTCAAAACTATAGTCAGCACCACCTTTTGTTAAATCAACTAAGTAAGGAACTAAATCGCCCTCCACTTCTTGAGGATTGACAAAATGTGTCATGCCAAACTTTTCAGCTAAAGCGTGTTTGCTGGGATTAATATCAACTCCTACAATCATATTTGCTCCCACCATCCGCGCCCCTTGGATGACATTTAAGCCGATACCACCCAAGCCAAACACCACTACATTTGCACCTGGTTCCACTTTAGCTGTATTGATGACTGCACCAATACCCGTTGTCACACCACAGCCAATGTAACAAACCTTATCAAAAGGGGCATCTTCCCGAATTTTGGCCACAGCGATTTCTGGTAAAACCGTGTAATTGGCAAAGGTAGATGTGCCCATATAATGATGAATCATCTGTCCATCAATACTAAAGCGACTCGTGCCATTAGGCATCACACCACGCCCCTGAGTTTGGCGAATAGCTTGACAGAGATTGGTTTTGAAGCTGAGACAATATTCGCACTGACGACATTCTGGGGTATACAAAGGGATTACATGATCCCCTGGTTTAACACTGGTAACGCCACTACCCACCTCTACCACAACACCAGCCCCTTCATGTCCTAAAATAGCAGGAAATAAACCTTCAGGATCATCACCAGAAAGGGTGTAAGCGTCAGTATGGCAAACTCCAGTGGCTTTAATCTCAACTAACACTTCGCCAGCTTGTGGTGCTGAGAGTTGAATGGTTTCAATAGTTAACGGCTTACCTGCGCTGTAAGCAACTGCTGCTTTAACTTCCAATGTCATCTCTCCTGTAATTGAGTTGCCTTCACCAATAGCATATATAGGAATCCGCTTTCAGGCTCAAAGGCTCAACCTCAAAGGCTCATCTTTGTGTCCCTGCGTTTCTGCCATCCCCCATCTGTCTCAGTGTAGGAACTTTTAAAACGATCATTTTGCTTTGTTAAAATGACATTCTCTAGTTAGATTGATTAAAGGCAACAAGGTGAATTCTGTAGTAACAGAATCCCTGGTAATTTCGTCCACTTATTGATTAATACATTAATTTCACAGCTTATGAACCCTGCCCTAACTCAAATTGGCGCTCAAATGTCCAACTTAACTGGCGTAAGAGCAATTATGAAGGACATTATCGAAACCTTACGAGCGGATGCGGGGCAGCAGTTTATTAATTTGAGTGCTGGCAACCCTTTGATTTTGCCAGAGGTAGAGCAGCTGTGGCGAGATTGTACTGCACAATTATTGGCTAGCTCAGAATATGGTGAGGTGGTTTGTCGCTACGGTTCAAGCCAGGGTTATGCACCACTCATTGAGGCGATCGCTAATGATTTTAACAAACGCTACGGTCTAAATTTGACTGAGCGCAATATTTTAATTACCCCCGGTAGTCAAACTCTCTATTTCTACGCCGCTAACGCATACGGTGGTTATACTCCCAGCGGCGAAGTTAAAAAAATTGTTTTACCCTTAAGTCCCGACTATACAGGATACGGTGGTATCTGCTTAGTTCCCGATGCCTTAGTTGCCTACAAACCCACTTTAGATATCGATGTAGCTGCTCATAGATTTAAATATCGCCCAGACTTTAGCCAAGTATCGATTACAGAAAGCACTGGTTGCGTAATTTTCTCTCGTCCCTGTAATCCCACGGGTAATGTTTTGACCGATGAAGAGGTGAAGAGAATTACTGCTCTGGCTGCATCTTATGATGTACCAGTATTAATTGACTCGGCTTATGCACCACCATTTCCGGCATTGAATTTTACCGATATGACACCAGTGTTTGGGAATAATATCTTGCACTGTATGAGTTTATCAAAAGCGGGATTGCCAGGGGAAAGAATTGGGATTGCGATCGCAGATGAAAAGTGGATAGAGGTGCTAGAGTGTTTTCAAGCCAATGCCAGTCTGCACTCTTCACGTTACGGACAAGCGATCGCAGCCTATGCAATTAACTCTGGTGCTTTAGTAGAGATATCTCACACAGTCATCCGCCCATTTTACCAGAACAAGTTTACCGTCTTGGAAACTAATTTAGAGCAAGCAATGCCGAAAAATTTACCTTGGTTCTTGCATCGTGGTGAAGGGGCAATATTTGCTTGGTTGTGGTTAGAAGATTTACCCATCAGCGATTGGGAACTGTACCAGCAATTAAAGCAAGTAGGCGTCATTATCGTACCTGGTAGTACCTTCTTCCCAGGTTTACAAGAACAAGAATGGCCCCACAAACACCAATGTTTCCGTATCAGCCTTACCGGTAGCAATGAAGAAATTGCCATCGGAATGCAGCGCCTAGCAAAAGTAGCCGAACAAGCTTATCAACGCGCGGCTGTGAGTGCGTAGTTGAGTGCTGAGTGAAAAGACACGTGGACGCAAAGAATAATCTAATGACAAATGGCAATTCCCCATTCCCCATGACAAATGACGAATGGCTAGAAATCGGTAAAATTGTTGCCCCTCAAGGTTTGTCTGGGGAAGTGCGGGTTTATCCTGAGTCAGACTTCCCCGAAAGATTTGAGGTGCCAGGAAAACGTTGGTTACTGCGTCCAGACCAGAAAGAACCGCAACCAATAGAATTATTGTCAGGGCGTTATATTAATGGCAAAAACTTGTATGTTTTGCAACTAGCTGGCGTGGAAAATCGCAACCAAGCAGAGGAATTGCGTGGTTGTAAATTAATAGTACCAGCAAGCGATCGCCCCCAACTAGGCGAAGATGAATATCATGTCCTAGACTTAATTGATTTACAAGTCTTCATGCAAACATCCGGCGAACTCGTCGGCACAGTAGTAGATATTATCCCTGCCGGCAATGACTTACTAGAAGTGAAATTAGATGAATCATTCGCCAATGACAAAAAACAGACAGTATTAATTCCTTTCGTCAAAGCGATCGCTCCAGTAGTAGACTTACAAGCAGGCCGCATTGAAATAACCCCACCCCCTGGATTATTGGATATCAATAGTTAGTACCAGTGAACTAGGCGATTGTATGCAAAATACTTAATTGTTAAATCATTGGTGAAGCGATCGCCCATAAATCAGAACGATGCTAAATAGAATATTCCTATTGCACTGTTTACTTGCAAAGCGCAATTGTCAGCAATGTAGCTGCCCCCAACGCTGCTATTGTCCGAACATGATTCCAGAGTGTCCAGTTAGTCAGATATCTAGCCCAGAGATCTACACCCTCAGGGCTATCTGGTTTGGCGATCGCCAGAGCATTATTTAGTGGTACATTGAAGACAATTGTCACTAAAATAGTGCCAACGAGATAAAGCAAGCTACCAGTCACCAAGTAGACCGCAACAGGTTGATCCCATTTTGACAGCGAGGCGATCGCCAAAAATAGACAGCCTAAAGCCGTTCCAAAGAGTGCTACCATAAACAAAGGATTGATCGCTGTGATATTGATCGATTGCATGGCAATAATGCCTTCTCGCGCCTGAAGTCTAGTAAGAGCGTTCATTACAAAAGTTGAGAAGGCAAAAAAAACACCTGCCACCAGTCCACAGCCCAAAGCAGTGAAAAGTTTTAATACAAAAAGCAAGTGGTCAACAGTTGTCATAAATCCTCCAAGTAAGCGATCGCCTTTTAATACCTATATTCCTCTAATATGTAGTTGAGCTTGTGGCTCTGACCCAGAGAAATTTTTGAGCCGCTCAAGCGCTATGACAAACTTATGACAATAGCCACTTGACAAATTGCTACTGACTACCACCAAATAAGCGAAGTAAACTAGAAGGAATCTTTTGGTTTTTTGGTGCGAAACCGCTTTATGTCTTTAAAAATAGACCGTGGACTTTTTAAATATGATTTCATAGATCACCACGCAATTCTGTGTGTGCCAGTTGATGCGAGTGTCAGAGATATCCGCAAACGCTATCTGAAGATTGCCCGCCTACTACATCCAGATAGTATTGCTACCGCAACGGCTACTCAAAAGCAGCTAGCTAACGAATTTTTATCTAAGTTGGTTAATCCAGCTTACGAAAAACTTTCTGGAGAACGCACTCGTACAGAATACATTCTAGTGTTGTCGCAAATGGGCAGGAGGTTGATACAAGAACCAGCTACGGTAGAATTGACCACTGACTTAGCTAGACAATTAGCCGGGGCCCCTAACATTGATCATTTTTATCGAAGTGCGATCGCAAAAATTGCTGAAACCCAATATGATTCCTTACAGCAAGCACTGCAAATCATTGCTCAAGTGAGTGAATTAAATTTAGTCTATTTGATGCGGAGTGCAGGCAAGTTATCAGCACCGCCACCGACTCAACCCAAAGCCACCCCAAACCCACCTCAGCCAAATACAACACCTACAGCTGCACCAGCGCCAGCCAAAGAAGACTCGGTTATAGAACAGTACATCCGTCGCGCTCAAACTTTGATTGAAAAAAATCAATTTGCTCAAGCCAAAGTAGAGTTACAAGATGCCCTCAAATTAGAACCTAAGAACAGTCGCTGTCATAGCTTAATAGCGATGGTGTATTTGAAGCAAAATCAGCTGAAAATGGCGAAAATTCACTTTGACAATGCTCTCAAACTAGACCCTAACGACCAAATAGCATTGCAATGGAAACCCAAACTAGATAAATTTTTGGGACAATCAGCCAGTGAGCAGAAAGTCACTTCAACTGCCATTACCGGATCTAAGCAACCAGATAAAACTGGGGGTAGCGGTTTATTTGGTGGTTTGTTTGGTGGAAAGAAAAAGGCATAGGGGCTAGAGATGACGCGGAGAGAGGGAGACACGGTGACGCGGAGAAACTTTCATGTACATTCCCCGCGTCCCCGCGTCCCCGTGTCCTTTCATGTACATTAGACTTCTTGCAAAAATACTTGAACCGTCAGAGACTCAAGTCTCTGCCTAATAGCAAAAGTCCGTTGAAACGGACTAAAAATACTGTTATTAGTCGGTTGAAACCGACTTGAGTTATCAGCCAGAAAATTTATTTTCTGGCGAGTATCCGACTTTTGCAAGAGGTCTATTCCCCGCGTCCCCGCATCCCCGTGTCCCCGTGTCCTTTCATGTACATTCCCCGCGCCCCGCGTCCCCGCATCCCCGTGTCCCCGTGTCCTTTCATGTACATTCCCCGCGCCCCGCGTCCCTGCGTTCCCGCGTCCTCTTAATTCCCCATTCCCAACTTAGTATAAGCTTGAGGTGACGGTGAGACTGAGATTACGGAGGATGGAATGGTGTATCAACCAGCAGCGGGAGCCAGGGATTTGCTGCCTTTGGATGTGGCTCAAAAACGCTGGATTGAAGATAGATTACAACAGGTGTTTCACCGTTGGGGATATCACAGAATTATCACCTCTACTCTAGAGCGAATGGATACCCTGATGGCAGGGGAAGCAATTCAGCGCCAGATGGTGATTCAACTACAAAATGGCGAAGGTGACGAGTTAGGGTTGCGTCCAGAATTAACCGCGTCTATTGCTCGTACTGTTGTGACTCGGATGGACGGTGTTACCTATCCACAACGTTTGTACTACAATGCTAATGTATTCCGCCGCACTTGGGAAAGTAGGCATAATAGCCAGCAAGAGTTTTATCAGGCTGGAGTAGAGTTATTGGGTACTGGTGGATTGCTAGCAAACGCAGAGGTGCTACTGCTAGTAGCAGATTGTTTAGCCGCACTAGGTTTAAAAAAATGGCATTTAATTTTAGGTGAGGCAGGAATTACCCGATCGCTTTTAAATGCTTTCCCTGTCGATTTACAAGATCAAATACGTAGTGCGATCGCTAATCTTGACCGCATTACTATAGATACTCTACCTTTAAGTGAAGAACTGCGCGATCGCGCCAGAATGATGCTAGATTTGCGTGGCACAAGTACAGATGTCTTGCAAAAAGTCAGCAGCCTGGATTTAGACCAAGAGCAGCAACAAGCATTTAATCACCTCAAATCCCTAGTAGATTTACTAGAATTTGGTAAAGATTTTCCCCTAATTCTTGACCTCAGCCTCATTCAAACGATAGATTACTATACTGGCATTGTCTTTGAAGTAGTTAGTGATACCGAGTCGCAAGCCAGAGTTTTAGGACGGGGTGGTCGCTACGACCAACTTTTAGGGCTATATCATCCCCAAAAAGCAAATATTCCCGGTATTGGTTTTGTTCTCAATATAGAAGATTTATACCAAATACTCTTATCTACTCAGCAATTACCACAAGCAACCCCAGCGAGTAATTGGTTAGTAGTATCAGAGACAGCAAGTGCTAACGCTACTGCCTTTGCCTACGCGCAAAAACTGCGAGATTCAACTCATCTAGTGCGAGTAGAAATGGATTTAGGGGGAAGAGACGCACAAGCCATCAGGCAATATGCACGCGATCGCGGTATTGCTCAAATAGCTTGGATTAAATCTGACGGCTCGCCTACAATCGAATCGTTGCGTTAGGTGTGGGAACTGGGGATTGGGGACTGGGGATTGGGGATTGGGGACTGGGGATTGGGGATTGGGGACTGGAGACTGGGGAATGGAGACTGGGGATTGGGGACTGGGGATTGGGGATTGGGGAATGGAGACTGGGGAATGGAGACTGGGGAATTGGGATTCGTAATTATTTTACTCTCCCCCTACTCCCTACTCCCTACTCCCTACTCCCTACTCCCTTAATAAAGTTTTGTAAATAATCTCGATTATCCTCATCTCTGATTCCGATAGTCTATCAAGACAAGTTAAGAGAATGTGGGGTGCTGTGATGATATTCAAACCTCAATTGATTGGGCCTGGATAACTTCTATGTGTAATGACTTAAGCGCCCCTCCTTTGATTGGCTTGCTTCAGGCTGCTTTAAATAATCCAATTGAGAGGAGCAGGCTATTACAGCAACAAGAACTAATCCGGGAAATCATGAACGATATCCCTACTCGTCAATGGCTATTTCTGCAAGCATGTCAGACTGATTACCCAAATCGAGGCATAGATTTGATCACTGCAATGATCAAATCTTCCAGGCTGCTTCGGCACGGTGGCAGGATATCACCGGATGTCTACGGTGAAGCTTTATCACGAACCTGGGTATGGTTTGTGGAAGATTTTGATCAATATAACCCACAAAAGGCAAGCTTTGTTACTTGGTTTAACCAAAAACTGGGATGGGTGATTCTGGATGTGATTCGAGAAAAAGCTGATGAAGCCAGAAGACAATTACATCCTCCAGCGAGTGAAGAGGATACTGAGTGGATTTATCCTCCTGCACCAGAACCAGAACGTTGGCATGAAACGATCCAAGAATGGCTAGAGTTAGTCAAAAATCATTCGCATTTGTTCAAAGATTGTCGAATGCAGAGTCCTCCCCATTTTAACTGTCAGGTTTTGTTAATTCAGATTTTGACAGTGTTGGGCGATTCTGGGGAATTTTCTTGGAATACGATCGCCCAAAAATACGAAGTCGAACCATTGGTACTGAAAAGATTTTGTCGAACGCGATGTTTCCCTCGTTTCAAACAGTTGTTGTCTGAATAGTATTCCCAACAGTTTCTAGTTTTCTGAACATGAATCATGATTGATACTGTTACAAAATTTATGCCGATCGCAATTCCCATTACGGCAACCGACCGCAAGCAAGCTTACCAGTTTGCCCAACAACAACCAACTCCAAAGCGATCGCAACAAGTTTATCGTAATACGCTAGCTGTATTGGTAACTCAGCGTTATTTGCAATTGTTAGGCGTTCATACCGATTTAGAAGCAAGTCATAGCTGGAACCCCCTTGAGCGCCTGCTAGAAAATATTGCAGATTTGTATATTCCTAGTTTGCAAGGCTTTTTAGAGTGTCGTTCACTGCGGCAAAGCGATCGCAAGTGTAAAATTCCCCAACAAGTGTGGTCAGAACGCATCGGCTATGTGATGATTCAACTCGATGAACCCTATCAAGAGGGACAAGTTTTAGGATTTGTAGAATCGATATCAGTGCCGGAATTACCACGCAGTTATTTTCAACCGCTTGATATATTACTTGACCGCTTGACTTTAGAGCGATCGCCGCAACCAATCGTGCAACTCAATCAGTGGCGTCAACGCATATTTGAACCCGATTGGCAACCCCCACAAGACTTGCTTAGCACTTTGAGAGCAGCAATTCTACAATTTTACGAGTTACAGCCTCAACGAGGTGATGAGCCGATTCGCCAACGAGTCGAACAACTCTATCGCCGACAATCTGCTGAATCAGTGCAACCTATTCCGGTGAATCTAAATCTCCAAGAAACCTTAGTAAAGCTAATTCAAACGACTCAAGATGATGAAATTCGCTGGCAGTCTGCCGAGTTGTTGTGGGAACTAAATCCACAACATGTGGCTTGTCCGGTGATCAGTGCGAAAGATTTAGGAATTTATCTTACAGGACATCCTATAGTACTAATGATCGGTATTTTGCCGAAGTCAGATAGCAAGATGCTAATTTTGTCAAGAGTGTATTCTTTGAAACAATTATCTCACTTGCCATCGGGGTTGAAGCTCATCGGACTAGATGAAAGAGGAAATCCGTTTTTTGAAGTAGAATCACGACAGCAAGATCACTATATGCAGTTCAAATTTACAGCGGACGGAGGCGATCGCTTTAGTATTCGTGTAGTTCTTAATGATGCCAGTTTTAGCGAGAGTTTTGTTGTTTAGTCTTGATAAGCTAAAGAAGGTAGGTTGAAACCCCAAGACGACAGTCGCCCTCTACCTCCTACCCCACAAGTGTAGGTTTTTCACATTCAATCTGAAAAAGCCTATATATTTTTCCGTTCCGAAATCTTTCTTTGCGTCTGTGCGTCGATACAAAACGCAAAATATTAAAAACCTACACCTGTCAGCTGCCCCCTATGGCTAAGCCTCCCTCCAATCCTCAACTCCCTCAAAACGTTGCTGTCGTGATTGAGATTAATGGTGGTAGCTTCGCTGACGGATTCTCTGTGACGCTTCAGATTTTAGAAGATGGCCAAATTATTCAAGAAGATGATCATTTTCTTTCTATTCCTGCCGCGCCAGAAATGCCGAAGCTTTATCAGGAGTGGAAAGAGATATCACTCGAAGGCAGTCGGCAACTGCAAGTGGTTCCTCTGCAAGTCACAAATGTAGCCAAAGTAGACTGGAGACAAAAAACTAAAAAGCTGGAAATTTTATGTAGAAATTGGTTTGGGGATCAAGCATTCGAGCGTTTGTGCGATCGCATCCGCGCCAATGAAAGGGTGAATGCTGATCAATCTGTACCAATTATCATTCGTACTCAGACAAGAGATCATCAGCAAAATGAACTTTTGCGTAGGCTACCCTGGCATTTCTGGGATTTATTTACTAACCTTCCCCATGCTGAATTTGCCTTATTCACTAAGTTTAGTCAGCGAGTTCCCTCTTTGAAAGCACCAATCAGAGTTCTAGCTATTTTCGGCAGTTCTCATGGTGGTTTGCAACTAGAAAAAGATGAAGCCGCACTAGAAATACTAAAGCAGCGGGGAGCGCAAATTATTAAGCAATTAGAGCCAACTGAAGACACTTTATCTGATTTATTATTTAATGAAACTTGGGATATATTGTTTTTTGCCGGACATAGTTCCAGCGAAGTTGAAAGTGGACAAATTCAAATTAATCAGCACATTTCTCTATCGTTAAATACGTTACGCCCGAGCTTAGCGAGAGCGGTAACGAATGGTTTAAAGTTGGCAATTTTCAATTCATGTGATGGATTAGGGATTGCAGATTTCCTCGCAAAATTGAATGTGCCAGCCATGATTGTAATGCGGGAACCTGTACCCGATCAGATTGCTTGTAAATTCTTACTCTACTTTTTAGAGCAATTTTCTCAAGGTAAACCCCTTTGTTTAGCAGTTCGTGAAGCCCGCGATCGCCTTGAATCTGTACAAAGCAACTTTCCTGCCGCTTCCTGGCTACCCGCTGTTTGCTTGAATCCAAATCAGCCAGAGTTTATCTGGCCTACTCCAACTCGCCAGCGACAGTTTTTATCATCATTGTGCCGTTCACAATTTTACCTGCTTCGTCCTCATTTCCTGATTGGATTTGTTGCCTTGGTTGGCATAATTGCTGTAATTACAATTAATCGCTGTCAGCTTTTTGGCTCAATTTGCATCAATCACAGCGAGGTTCAAAAGCCAGTTGCTAATAATATAGAGAACTTTATTAGCTATGGAGAAAAGCCAATAGCTAATAGTAAAGTGCAACTCAGTGAACCATATCTCTCATTAAAGCAGCAAGGAATTAAAGCATTTTCTGAAGGTAAATATGACAAATCGGTGACGATTTTTGATAATATCCGCATTCAGGCAAAACAAAATAAAGATGTTCCTAACCGCCGTCAAGTGGCTTTAGCAGCACTACAAGATCCAGAAATTCTGATTTATCGTAATAATGCTTTTTTAAATCATCGACATAGCCAAAATAAAAGTTTGCCAATTTATACCATTGCTGTAGCTGGGCCATTGAATCTCGATTCGGGATTGCATATTGTATTTGGAGTTGCTCAAGCCCAAGATATAGCCATCAACAAAGGAATCAACTTAAAAGTTGCGATCGCTAACGATAGCAATAACCGCGCTCAAGCTGAGAAGGTTGCCAAATTTCTGACAGAAGATCCCAAAATTATCGCTGTGGTAGGACACTATACCTCTCCTAATACTTGTGCAGCTTTGAAGGTTTATTCACTCAAAGAACTTGTGGTTATTTCTCCCACTAGCACTGTTGTCAACTTGCAATCATATCAAGACTGTAAAGACCCCAATCGAGTATTTTTCCGTACCGTTTCATCCAGTAGAGTTGAAGCTGATAGTTTAGTGAAATATTTAGTTGAGGATCTCAAAAAACCTCAGCCAGGAGTGGTAATTTTTTATAACAGTAAAGAATCTTTTAGTAAGGATTTATCTAATGAGTTTGTTCGGGTTCTCAAAGCGTTTCAAGGACGCGTAATTGCTACATTTGATATATCAGATTCAAACTTTGATACTAGTCACCTTCCGCCACAAGTTAAAGATGCGGATGCTCTAGTGGTATTACCTGATGGCGGAACTGATGATATTTTAGCATTTCAAAAAGCGGTAGATATTATCAAATTGAACAATGGAGAAAGACCAATTTTAGGCGCAAATACTCTCTATCTCCAAGAAGTCATTAATCAGGCTAAAAATACAACAGTAAATCGCTTATTTTTGGCAGTTGATTGGCATCCAAACCAATGTGGCGCTCAAGAGTATCGGCAACAAAATAATGAATATTGGGGTGGTGATTTGAATCGACGCACAGCCCTAGCAGATGACGCTGTGCAAGCAATTTTACAGGCTATTAAACTATCAAATTCACCTATAAATCGACAAGATATCCAGCAAAAATTATCTGAAACAGGAATTAGACCGGGAATAGCAGCATCAAGTACGATTATCAAAGGCTTATCGATTAGTTTTGATGCCAGAGGCGATCGCAGAGAATTTACTACCCGTGCGATCGTGACTGTGAATAATAACTTAAAGTTTGAACTTGTGAAAGATGTTCCTTGTCGTAAATAAATCAATTTGTAAAGTTAAGTAAATATCCCGGCGATTTTCACTCTAGCCACCGATAGTCCTTTAGCAGAGTCAGAAGCGGATTACCTATCATATTCAAACCTGTAGAGACGCAGCATTGCTATGTTTCTATAACTGGTTGCAGCCACTTATAATTTCCTTATTTTTATTCATCATACTATTCCTCCCCATTTACTTCTTTGCATACTTTATTTTTACAGTAAAAGAATGGTTTTTGCAGCAGTTACGACAGCATTTTACAAAATAGAGGAATCATTAATTTTGAATTTGGAGCAAAGTGACGTGACCACTCAAACTAAACGCAATTCTTTTCGACTATCTGAAACTCAATTATTACTAACTGGTCTCTTAATTGGTTATGTTGGCTTCATTTTGTGGTTAGGAGTGCGTTTGATTGTTCTATTTAGCGGTGCAGTAATTGTTGTATTGGCGATCGCCTCTTGGTACCTCCAACTCAAACGCCAAAAAACAAGCTCTTGGGCAAACTCTGCAAATTTACTACAAATAGATATTTTTCTTAGTCATATTAACTGTTTAGATCCGCAAATTCCTGATGCTGATCATACTTTGTGGCTAACAGTTAAGCAACAAGCTCAAGCGATTCAGCAGATAGCAACACAAATTGCTCAGCAAGAATCAACCTTCACTTTAGATCTACTAGAAACCTTACACACTGTTCTAGATCTAGTTGATCGACTCGTACAAGCATTGCAGGTTACTCAACAAATGCAAACGCCACACTATCGAGAGTTAGCACAACAACAGTTGCAAAGCAGTTTGACTCGCCTCCAGCAAACCCATGACCAACTTCAGGAATTGCGCGACCAATTTGCATTGGAAAACCTAGAGCGGCGATCGCTCACTGTTCCTACGGTAATCTCAAAACGACTACAAATCCTGATTGCTGAAAACGAAAGAGGAATTTTAGGGGATTAAATGAATATGAAAAAGTTGCGTTTTAAATTTTGGCTAGCGATCGGACTATGCCTGAGTTTTTTGTGGGCTTGTACACCAACAATCGATTCATTTGCAAGTGCTGATCGCTATCTGCGTCAAAATCTGTTGCCTAGTATTGAAGTCGATTCACAGCTAGTATCTGATACCACTGCGTATAATGTCGTGATTCCCCCAGTAGTTAATTCTGTACCCGATCCCAATACCTTTCCTTTATACGGTGCAAAGCCCAGCAACGATGCAAATATTGTGTATATCGAAATCTACAGCTCGGCTGAAAAAGCCAATGGAGAACGCAAAGATGAACGCTGGTTAATTGATGTTGTAGAAAAATTCAATCAGCAACGACAAACCCTCGCATCTGGAAAAGTCATTCAGGTAGGGATTCGCAATATTCCCTCTGGATTGGGGGCACAAATTTTAGCTGCCAAGAAAGCGAAACCCGCAGGCTACACACCAGCAACAACTTTGTGGTTGGAACTACTAAAAGCTGAAGGATTGCCAATACAAGCGATCGCACCTGCATTAATCCCCAACCAAGCCATCTTTGCTATCCAACCCCAGACGTATCAAGAACTGGCTCAAGGTGGAGAAGTGACGTTTGATCGCCTGATGAGTGCCATTCTCGCAGATAAAATCAAAGTTGGTTATTCCAATCCTTATATTGCCTCATCGGCGTTAAATTTTCTGCACACACTGCTTTGGCGTTCAGCAGGCCATGCTCGTGATGGTAAACCGTTGACTGTCGCTGAACTAGAATCTCCTCAAGTCAACTCCGTCTTTAGCTCCTTCCAAAAACAAATCGCCCTCACAACGCCGACATACCTGGACTTAAAGCAAATTTGGATTCGTGATCCTCAAAAGTTTCAAGCGATCGTCATGGCCTACCAAAGCTATGTCAATTTAAAAAAGCAACCAGGATTTGAACAGCTTGCTTACATTCCTTTCGGTACTCCTGAAAATTCGCCATTGGTTGGTTTTAAGTGGAATAGTGCTTCTCAAACAGCAGCTCTGGAAAAGTTTGCAGCATTTGCCACCTCTGCGCCAATGCAAAAGCTAGCAGAACAACAAGGATATGAACAGACCAATTATCTCAAGCAAGCTCAATTTCCACCGGTACCATCTGGTGAAGTTTTAAAAGCGGCTCAATCATTCTGGAAACAGCGTAAGGATGGTGGACATACCGTATACATGGAATTGATTGTCGATACAAGCGGTTCGATGGAAGAGAACAATCGCCTGAAAGCGGTTCAAGAAGCTCTACGACTTGCCAGCGAACAAATTAACCGAGGTAATCAGATTGGTTTAGTAACATTTAGCGATCGCCCCACTCGCCGCATTGCTCTAGCTCCCTTCAACGAGTTAGAACAAAAGCGATTATTTGCCGCTATTGATCAACTCCGTCCTGATGGCGCAACCGCTCTCTATGACGGACTCGCCGTTGGTCTAGCAGACCTCATAGAAAAGCAGAAAACCGATCCATCAGGGCGATTTTATGCACTACTGCTTACCGACGGAGAACGAACCAACGGAATCGATTTTGAGAAAATTAAGGGTGTAATTAAGCACAGCAGAGTCAGAGTATATCCCATTGCCTACGGTGAAGTGAATCAACAGGAATTAGAAGCGATCGCCGCAATTCGGGAAGGTAGTGTTTACGAAGGCACACCCGAAAGAGTGCAAGTTTTGCTCAAAGACTTATTTCAGACCAATCTTTAGGTTAGGAATGGGGAATTGATATACGCAGTTCATGATGGCTACTTAAATTACGAATTACGAATTAAAAAAATGCAACTCCTCAAAACTTTAGGATTTAGTTGGTTGGTGTTTTTAATTACTGGATTGCTGATCGGTTGGTTCTTTGCAATTCCGGCAATCACAGTACTGATTGATCGCAGCTATTGCCCAGCAGCAGAGTGGCAGCAGGTTGTTCAAGCTTATACTGAACTATACCAGCAGCATCAACAACGTCGTTTGCAATTACAGTCTGTCATCATGTTTAGCAGTTTAGGAGAAGAAAAGTCATTAATTCCACCGAAGCCAGAAGTATTACAACAGTTACCAACTTACGGGCGATCGCAGCGACAACGGCAACTACAACTACGAAAAGACTATCCTCAAGCAAAAATTTTGCAATGCGCTCAATAGACCTGCCTTAAAAATAGGCAACAGGGAACAGAGAAGAGATGTCAAGATTTCATTACCAATTATGTTGGTAATTTTGGCTGGTACTGGTAATATTACTGATAATCTTATTACCAATATTTTTGGTATACACCATTTCAGTTGGTAATATTACGCCTTCTATCAATTTCATCTACAAAATGTTTCACAGTCACAGAAGACGATTTATCACTTTGATGAGTATAGCAGTTGCTAGCTTAATGCTGGTAATTGGCTTACCGCTTTTAAATTCCACAATCAAAACAGCACAGGCACAGGCGACTACACTGCGCGTGTTTGCTGCTGTTAGCTTAACAGAAGTGCTACCAGAGATTGAGAGTGCGTATAACGCAGCTAACCCGCCGATAACCTTTGTTAATACTTTTGATTCTTCCGGTGCTTTGTTAAGCCAAATAAATCTACCAGCAAATGAGTCAGCAGGCATACCAGACATTTTCATATCTGCTGCTAGAAGCCAAATGAATAGCTTGCAGAGCGCAGGGAAATTACAATCAGGTTGGCCCAAGATAGTTGCTACTAATCGTCTAGTCTTAATTAGACCGACTACGCCCACTTCTCCTGCTCCTAGTCCGGCTATTTCTGGTTTTAGTAAACTCACAAACAGTACCACTAGTAGTCCTCCTCGCAGCGGCATCAGAGGCATTGCCATTGGCGATCCTGCAACAGTTCCAGCCGGGGCTTATGCCAGAGAAGTTTTGCAAAGTACCGGTAGCGGTTGTGGAGGAGGTACTTACAACACCCTCCTCAATAGCACGACTGCCAACAAGCTAGTATTTGCTAGCAATGTCCGTAACGTCTTAACAGCAGTTCAAACTAAAACCCTGAACGGTAACACTATCGATGCAGGTATAGTCTACGTTACTGATCAAGCAGTTTCCAGTACTACACAAACACAACAAGTCGGCTCACCCGCACCACAAAGTTGTCACACAGCCATTGAGTATCCAGCAGCCGTACTCACAAGAACTACTAACAGTACGAAAGCAAATAGTTTTGCTAACTACCTGAAGAGTACTACAGCTAAATCAAAATTCAATGGTCGTGGGTTTGGTGTTCCTGCTTAACACAAGCTTACCGTAGGCTATACGAATTCTTGGCGCTCTTGGCATCTTTGCGGTTCAATAAATTCAACTATTTGGAGTGAAGTTTCGTGAAATCAGCTAAAAAATTAGGACTCGTTGTTTGTGGTGTAACCAGTGCTTTTGTGAGTACCGCTATCATCACGGGTACTTATATTCCCAAGGCGCAAGCAGCGAAAGTAAATCTTGTGGAAAATGGTAGTTTTGAAGACGACCCATTTATTAATGAAGACTACGATCCTACCCGGCCCAATCCTTTCTTTACAGGGTGGACTAATGATAGTCAATTTTTTGGGGTTTACACTACATATCTGTCCAGTTATGCCAACAGTGGCATCCAAGGTATACGTCTTGGTTACACTCCTGATGACCTATCTGCTAGTCTGTCACAAACTCTGAAAACCAAAAAGAATAAGGAATACAGACTTAGCTTCTACTTAGCATCAGCAGAAGAAGCGCCTCGCCTCGGTAACGAATTTAAAGTATTTGTCGATGGCGACGAAGTTTTTGGTCTGACAAATATCACCCTCCAAGATTACACACGATATGATGTTGATTTTACAGCCACCTCAAAACGTACAGATTTAAAGTTTGTCTCTAAGGTTGGATACGACTGGTTAAACTTGGATGATGTGAGTGTCTATCGTACTAAAGATATTGATGGTGCAGCTGTACCAGAACCATTCACTTTAGGAGGCACAGCAGTTGCAGGACTACTAGGAGTATGGCTGAGAAAAAAGCAAGCAGCTAGCTTAAAACAATCCTAAACCAATCTATAACTCGAACAGCACAGTACACGAAGTATATGTTTGTGTTCCCTTTTTCTATGGAAGAATTGTACTTGCTACTTATCTAGAGTTCATGATTGGTAAGAAGCTTTAGTCTGACTTGAAAAACTTACTAAAGCTTCTAGTATGAGGATTTAATTCTTTTAGTCATCAAATTTAGAGGTGCTAAAGCGCAACTACATACCTATCAAATTAATGGGACAGACCACTAGATTATCAAAGTATTTCTTGCTGTTGATGTAATAATTTGTCGTACTTGGGCACCAGTTAAACTTTTGTTAGCGCTAAGCATTAAAGCTATTGCACCAGCAACATGGGGAGTGGCCATAGAGGTTCCACTTAGATAACCATATTTATTAGCTGGAAGTGTAGAGTAAATATTAACTCCGCCAGATGTGACATAGGCTAATAGGTCAGATCCTGCTAAGTTAGAGAAATTAGCCATCTTACCATACTGATCTACTGCTCCAACTGCAAGTCCCCAACTCTTCGCATAGTTAGCAGGATAATCAGGTTTTAAGCTACTCCTATTACCAGCTGACATCACAACGATCGCCCCTTTACTGCTAGCATATTGAATCGCTGACTCTAAGTAAATGCTGGGCTGCTGTTGAGTTAAGCTGAGATTAATCACATTAGCTCCATTGTTGACAGCATAGCGAATGCCACTAGCAACCGCAGTATCGTCACCTACTTTATCATCACCCAAGACTTTCACTGGCATAATTTTGGCACTATAGGCAATGCCAGTAACACCGAAACTATTCTTCACTCCAGCAATGGTGCCAGCAACATGAGTTCCATGACCGTTTTTATCTAAAATATTGTTGTTATTGTCATGGAAATTCCAACCATAGATGTCATCAACGTAGCCGTTGCCGTCATCATCTTTACCGTTACCAAAAATTTCCTTCGTATTCTTCCAGATATTAGCGCTTAAGTCTGGGTGATTGCGATCGACTCCAGAATCTACAACAGCAACAGTAATTCCCTTACCTGTATATCCCTTTGCCCAAACTTCTGCAGCTTTGATTTGGTCTGCTCCCCAATTATTACCGCCAAGATTGGGAACGTCAACAAATGTATTTTGATTAATAGCTTTAGCCACTGCTGCTGCTGCATTAATCAAGCCATAACCATTTGTAGAGCTATAGTTATTTTTGACATTTATATATTTAGAAAATACATTATTACTTTCATTACTTTCAATGACATTTTGATAGCCATCGGCTTGATATATAAAATAATAACTACCTGCCACAATATTCTTAACAATACTTAGTGAGCGTGTTTCTGAACTATAAGCACCTGCCGCCACACTATTAACAGAGTCGTAACCTAAGTATGTGTCATCATTGCTGATAGCTTTGTCTTTAGACAGATAAAACTTAGTATAACTAGAAATAGCATTACCAACGCCTTGGTTTTTTATCTGATAGCTGACTTTGATAGTATCTCCAACAGTTACCGATGTAGGAATAGCAGCATTCTGGACTATTAAATCTGCCTTAATGAGAGTGAGATTAATAGCTTTGACAAAGAGATTATTATTTTCATTGCTTTCAATAATCTCGCCAGTACCATCAGTTTTAAATATTAAGTAATAGCTACCTACAGCCAGACCAGTGCCTAGATTAAATTTAGCTGATTGTGAATTGTATTTGCCGGCTTCCAAACTATTAACAGAGTTCGATCCTAAGTAAACATCATCATCGCTAACAGTCTGATCTTTAGATAGATAAAATAAGGTGTAGTTAGCAGCGGCATTGTTACCACCTTGGTTTTTGATTTGATAGTTTATTTGCATGTTGCTACCAACTAGTACCGAACTAGGAGCAGCGACATTTTGTATTACCAAATCTGGTTTAGGAGTAGGAGTAACAGCAAGAGTTTGGGTAGTAATTTGACTGCTTGCAGCTTCTAACGTATGAGATGTGCGATTATCGTCTCCAACAGCAGATATTCTTTTTGATGTATAACTACTACGATTACTCAAATTAATCTTATCTGTGAAATCAGAGTAATTTGAAGAATTATCAAAAATGTTAGCTTGTTTAGCAAAAGTGTGATTAATATTTACTTCGCTAATTTTTGGGAGCGGATCATTATCTTTTGTAAAATACATAGAGAAACTCATTTTCTCAATTACCAAAATCAACTTGTTTAAGCTGGAAAAAGGAAGTATGCACTAGAGATAGGCCCCTGCGTCGCAAGGCTTTCTTATTACTCATACTCACTGCGCGACGCCAGTCGCTAGAACATGGGTAAACCGGGTAACGCATTGGTTCCTCTGCATGAAAATAAAAGTTTTTATTTTCTAATATTCGTGCAAGAAGTCTAATTTAAAAGAGCAGCTTATTCATCACTAGCAATTGCTGAGACAAATTGCATCTTATTTACTAAATTATATGAGATTTTAGTTCTTTTATCTTCTCAATTAACTACTTACTTTCACTAAAATCTGTACCTTTAAGTTTTGCTTAGCTCAGACTGAGGTTAGCACATCAAAAAAATTGCGATCGCAATTTTTTTGATGTCTTAGTACTGCATTGAGTAAAAACTTTTAAGTGAGGGGGTATTGAAGGGTAATTCAACGGTAAAAGTGCTGCCTTTACCTAATTCGCTTTGTACATTTAATTTACCTTGATGCGCCAGAACAATAGCTTGAACAATAGCTAATCCTAAACCAGAGCCACCAGTACTACGAGAGCGATCGCTACTTACTCGATAAAAGCGATCAAAAATCCGCTTAAGTTCATGTTTCGGGATACCAATGCCTGTATCTTGAACTTTAATAACGGCGTTATGTTCGTTGCGATCTAAAAAAACTGTGACCTCTCCTCCTTTAGTTGTGTATAGAATTGCATTGACAATTAAATTAGAAAATAATCTATAAAGCTGATCAGAATTACCTATAATATTCACGGGTTGATGCACCCGTATTGAAGATGTCACCTTTATTCCTGCCGCAGTTGCCATTGCTCCAAACTCCTCAACTAAATCGCTCACAATATCATTCAGAGAACAAGTTTCACGTTGTAACTTTTGGACTTGTCTATCTATATGCGCTAACATCAATAAATCAACAACTAAAGCTGTTAACCGTTGATTTTGACGCTGTATAGTTTGCAATATATCTCGTGTCTCCTCTTCATGCATTTGTGGCATTAAAAGTGCTGATTCTACGGTTGCGCCTGTTGCAGCTAAAGGCGTTCGTAATTCATGTGCGGCATCTGCTGTAAACTGTTGAATTTGTCGATAGGATTGATAAATTGGCTGCATAGCTAATCCAGATAACCACCAACTAGCACCAGCAATCACAGCCATAGCCATCGGTAGCCCTAATACTAAAATTAGTTTGACACTATCCAAGTAATGATTAAATTCTTCTAGACTTCGCCCTACTTGCATATATCCCCAATCTTGATAATTTTGGGTATGCAGTGATAGAGTAATTTGATGGTATTCTTTGCCTTGACTGTCTTTGAGAAATTGCCAAGTTTGTTGATGAAAAACATCAGGTAATCCCTCTGGATAGTAACCAGCATTAGCAATTAATTTTCCTGAAGTATCAAAAAAACGTATATAGTAGCTAGTTTTAGTAACGATACCAAGAAGATGACGTTTAGAATGTGGCTGTTGTGGAATACAATTATTCTCTCCAGTTCCACAGTTATCTAGATTTGGAAATAACTTATTTGCCAAAGGTTCCAAACGTCCAGGTGATTGTAGTTTTAGTTCGATACTGTCGTGCAGTGTCCCCGCTACAGACTCTATTTCACTGTCTAAAGCCACCACATGAGCATGGAACACTGCTCGATAAAAACCGAAGGCACATACGCTTAAAATTAAACCCATAACGATGGCATAATATAGAGCTAAACGAATGCGCGTAAGCCAAAACAGTTTATTTTGATTCATCAGTGAAATGAAGACGATATCCCATACCGTGCAAAGTTTCAATGGTTACTGAGTGTAGCTGAAGTGTTGAGTTAGTACAGTTAATACTTGTGAGTTTGCGACGTAATAAACGTATTTGCGCTGCTACTACATTGCTGCTAGATTCGGCATTAACTTCCCAAATTTGATTGCGAATTTGCTCAGTAGTAAGAATCTGGTTGGGGTGTTTCATAAAATATTCCAGTAGTTGGAATTCTTTATTTGTTAAAGGAATCCTTTCCTTTTCACCCATAGTATTTTGTCTGACAACTGTACTGTTGCCATAATCTAGAGTTAAGTTACCAACAATCAATTGTTGGGGTTGAAAATGCGGTGAACGACGCTGCAAAGCCCGCAATCTTGCCAGCAATTCCACCATTCCAAAAGGTTTCACCAAGTAGTCATCAGCACCTGCATCTAGTCCGGCAACTTTATCTTCCATTCTATCTCTAGCAGTTAGCATCAAGACAGGCAGAGGATTTCCTTTGTAACGCAGTCTTTTGCACAACTCTAAACCACTAATTCCTGGAAGCATCCAATCAAAAATCGCTACTGTATATTGTGCTGAACTATTTTCTAAGTAAGCCCATGCTTCATTACCATCTAGTACCCAATCAACTAAGTACTTTTGTTGATTTAGGGTACGTTTAATAGCGGCACCTAAATCTGGTTCATCTTCGAGTAACAGCACTCTCATAGTTTTAAAAATTTAACTGCCAAGAACGCCAAGTAAGAGAGGGTTTATAAATAAAGTGCAGGCTCATATAGAATTGGTATGAGTAGCTACATATGCATAAAAAATTTCTCATCTTTATCTTGTATGTTCTCTATTTTTTTGGGAAATAAATGATTACCAAACTTTACATACAAAGCAGGTAAAACTACCAAAGTTATCGCTGTCGAAGTAAACAAACCACCAAAAACAACAATAGAAAGTGGTTGCAAAAGTTCTTGTCCTGGGCCGCCTTGTAACACCATTGGTGCTAGACCTAACGCAGAAGTCAAAGCCGTCATTAAAATAGCATTCAGTCGTTCCATTGACCCTTTTACAATAATTTCTTTTAAGGGTATTCCTTCTGCAAATTTACTATTATAGTTATCCACTAATAACAAACCATTGCGAGTTGCCACTCCAAACAGGGAAACAAACCCTACCAAAGACGCAACAGAAATAACTCCTCCAGTTAACGCTACCGCAATTACACCTCCTACTAAACCAATTGGCAAGTTAATCATAATCATGATAGTAGAGGGTATAGATTTCACTGAAAGATACATGAGGATTGTAATTATCACAAACGCGATCGCACTGAATACAAAAATATTATTAGTCGCACGTTCTTCAGCTTCAAATTGACCTGCGTATTG
This sequence comes from Desmonostoc vinosum HA7617-LM4, assembly GCA_019359515.1. Taxonomy (GTDB): domain Bacteria; phylum Cyanobacteriota; class Cyanobacteriia; order Cyanobacteriales; family Nostocaceae; genus Desmonostoc; species Desmonostoc vinosum. Next base: position 118,159 of record JAHHHC010000009.1, read on the forward strand.
AATAAAATAACCCGCAGGCACTTGGACATTGCTTTTGACTTTAGCTTCAATTTCATTAACAATCGAGCGTAAATCTCTACCTTTAGCATTAGCTGAAACGACAATTAAACGGGAAACGTTTTCACGATTAATTGTGTTTGGCCCAGTTCCATTGTCAATTATTGCCACATTGCCTAAAGGAATTTTCTGTCCATTGGGGGTATCAATTAATAAATTGCGAATCGTTGACAAATTTTGCCGTGCATCTGGCTTCAACCACACTAAAATGTCAAACAATTGTTGATTTTCTAAAACTTGAGAAACAACTTGTCCATTGAGTGCAGTTTTAATAATGCTAGAAATTTCTCCGACGGAAAGACCATAGCGACTAGCAGCATCTCGATCAAATTTGATTTGAATTTGCGGAACGGGAATTTGCGGCTCTAGCAATAAATCTACAACACCATCAATCGTTTTCATTTGTGCTTCTACTTGTTCCCCGATTTGACGGAGTTCTGCTAAGTCAGAACCAAAAATTTTGACTGCGATCGCACTTCTAACTCCAGACAAAACCTCATCCATACGGTGAGAGATGAATCCACCAATATTCGGTGCTGCTCCGGGTATTTTATCAAACTCTTGACGTATCTTTGCTAAAGTTTTCGCACGGTCTTTCATCCCTACCTCACTAAGTTCAATATCAACGTGTGCAATATTCACACCCGCAGCATCTGCATCTCCCTCAGCACGTCCTGATCGTGTTTGAATAAATTTAAAACGATTGTCACCTTTCAGTGCATCTTCTACTACATAACCTGCTTTTGTCGTTGCTTCTAAAGACACACCAGGATATAAAGTTAAGGTATTTACCATCGTTTGTTCTTGGAACTCTGGCAAAAAAGCCCTGCCAAATGAAGGAATAATAGTAATAGCAGCTACTGTTAAAGCGAATATAACACCAATAATTAGTAAGGCGTTCCGAAAAGAAAAGTTGAGACAGCTACTGTAAATTTTCTTACATAATCTCGCTAACCAAGGTTCTCGTTTTATTACCTTGACGTTAGGTAATAAAATTGCACATAAAGCCGGGGAAACTAACAGCGATTCTAAACTAGAAATGACAACTACTACCAAATAAGAAATTCCCATCGGTGTAAAAATTCTACCTTCTACACCTGGTAGAGTAAAAATTGGTGAGAAAACAATAATGCCAATAATTGTTGCACCAATCAGCGATTCTCGTACTTCTTCAGAACCTTCAAAAATAATTTCTAATGGTGGTAATGGGTTAGGAGAAACTTTATTTTCTCGCAACCTGCGATAAGTATTTTCACCATAAACAATTGCATCGTCAATCGCTGTACCAATCGCTACTGCTAAACCCCCTAAAGTCATTGTATTCAGCCCTATTCCTAACAAAGAAAGGGCTAGCAACCCAAATAATAAAGTTAAGAAAAAATCCAGTAAACAGACTGCGATAGTTCGCCAATTCATTAAAAATGGAATGAGAATTATCCCGGCAATTATACTACCTTGAATTAATGATGAGCGGACATTTTGCACCGAAGAATTAATATAACTATCTTGGCGAAATGTCGTAGTAACTTTAATTTCTGGTGGTAAACCAGCTTTAATTTCTTGCATCACCGCTTCTATTGCCCGAGAGACACTGGGAGTATCCGCAAGCGGCTGTTTATTAACCATTAAAATAATCGCTGATTTGCCATTAAAACTAGCATCGCCCCGTTTAATTGCACCACCAATTTGTACTTGGGCTACATCTTGCAGCCTAACAGGTACTCCGTTACGTGAAGTAATAGTTGATTTTTTTAAATCTTCAATTGATTCAATTCGTCCAATACCGCGAATTATTCTTTCTGTATCTGCTGTGATTAAATAACCACCAGGTGCATTACTATTAGCAGCTTTTGTGGCGTTGGTAACTTGCTCCAAAGAAATATTAAAAGCGGCTAATTTTGCTGGATAAACTAAAACTTGATATTGACGAGAATCACCACCAAAAACTAATACTTGGCTCACACCTGGAACAGCTAAAAGACGATTTGTGACTTGCCAATCCACAATTCGCCGAACTTCCATCAAGTCAATTTTCGGTTGAGGATGATTATTTTCTGACTCAACTGTAAAAGCGTATTGAACAACTAAACCCACAGGTGAAGTAGTGGGAGAAATTTGGGGTGTTTCCACTTGTGGGGGAAGTTTGCTTGCAGCTTGTTGCAGTCGTTCGGTAACTAATTGACGTGCTTGGTAAATTTCTGTCCCCCAGTTGAATACTACCCTGACGGCAGAAATTCCCGCCGCCGAGGATGAACGCACTGCGGTTACTCCTGGTGTCCCATTAACTGCACTTTCGATTGGTAAAGTAACTAAAGATTCAACTTCTTCCGGTGCGAGTCCCGGTGCTTCGGTTTGAATTTCTACTTGAGGTGGTGCAAAGGGTGGTAGCACATCCAAGGGCATTTGGGGAATGATGTAGAATGTCCACAAGGCGGCGATAATTGTAGCTAAGACAACGAGCCAACGTCGGTCAATCACCCACCTGACAATGTTATTGAGCATTTGAGATTTGATATTTGAGATAATTAAATGTGATTGTCTGGTTGATCACAGACAGGAGTAGAATCTGAGGTGGTTGGTTGCTTGTGGTTATCAATATGAGTTTCACTTTCATAAGTAAAACCATCATATTGAGGATGACCAACTGAGACAAAATGCTGATGTATTCGACGAGTTGACCAAAAACTACCTGCCGCAAAAGCAGCAACACCAACAATTACTGCTCCTCCTGTTGCAAACAACCATAAAGGTATTGGTAAGTTTGTTTTTGTTGGGGTGACTTCTGTATGAGTATTTTCTTCCTTTTTTTCTCCAGATGCCGATTTGCTACCACCCCGCAATGATTGGGCATAAAGTTGTGGTGCGCGTTGAGTGACAATCATATCCCCTTCAAATAAACCACTTTTTACCTCAACCAGATCTCCAAAGGTTTGTCCTAAAGTTACTTCAGTAGACTGAAAAGCATTACCATTTTGCAGATAGATAAGTTTTTTACCATTTACTTCAACCACTGCTGAGGTAGGAATAGCTAAAATAGCTGCTGATGTTTGGTTTGTTAAAACTTCTAGTTCTGCAAACATTCCAGGTTTAAGTTTACCGCTAGAGTTATTCACCTGGGCTTGTACTGGTACAACTCGTGTTTCTCCTTCTACTGCCGTTCCAATTCGGGAAATTCGTCCTGAAAATGTGCGATCGCTGAGACTGGCAACTTTTAAAATAATTCTTTGACCAGTTTTTACTTTGCTTAAATCTTTTTCATAAATGTTAGCTGTAGCAAACACTTGAGTGTCATTGACAATCGTCATCAATTTGCCGCCTGCATCATTGAAAGTTTGACCAATAGTTACTTCTCTATTAGCAACCTTGCCGGAGATGGGAGCAGTTACTGTCACTAGTCCTTGAGAATTGGGCAGATTTCCTAACTGAGCCAGTCGAGTTTGATAACTAGTATTACTACGATTAATATTTGACTTTGCCAGTTGAACCGATGCTTGAGCGCGTTTGAGTTGATTTTCTGCTGCGATTACATCCCGGCGGCTTTTGGCTTTAGTGAGTTCGGCTTTTGCTTGTGCTAACTGAGTTTGAGATTCTAAAACATTGCGACGAGGCAAAGCACCACTATCAGCCAATTGCTTGTCTTTGTTGTACTTCTCTTGAGCAAAGTCAACCTGACTCTGTGCCTGGGCAATTTCAGAGTTTGCTATTTGCTGATATCTTTGGTAATTTTGTTGAGCCAGTCTCAAGTCAGCTTCTGCCTGCTGTAAATCAGCTTGACCTTGTGCTAGTTTATCCTGAGATTCTACGCGCAATGTGACTAAATCTGGACTGGTAACAACAGCAACAGGCTGACCTTTTGTTACTGACGCACCAGGTTCTACTAATAATTCAACTACTCTCGCCCCCTGAATTGGGGTAGTCACTTCCACTTTTTGACTAGGAAGAGTTTCGATTTGTCCAGTAGTTTTGATGCCAATAGCTAACTTTTGCCGTTGAACCGGCTCAACTTTAATTCCTAACCGTTTAGACGTGTCGGCATCAACTCGAATAGAATTATTAGTTGTAGTGGCTTCAGTTGCTCCTTTAAATTCATCGCCATGTCCACCATGAGCCATAACAACTGTAGGACTTACCAATAACAGCAGGCTGAGGCATGTGCCAGAAACACGACTAATAGCTGTAGGTGTTTGGGAACGCAGAGATTTAGACATCGCTATTCAAAGTCCTTGAGTGGGAATTGCGATCGCTTAAAAGTGCTTTTGTCTCCTAATTTTGGAGAATTGAGATAACAGTTTCATAAATGCACTCTTTTACTAGTTTTTCATTCACAGATGAAATTAGGATGAAATCAAGCTCAGATAATTCTTGAAATCACTAAATCTGTTGTACGAATACAAAAACTCCCCTCTGTGTTTAATTGCTTCCTCAGCGATGCGAATATTTTCCTCTACTTGAGTTTCATCTGCTATAGCGAGTGGAGCCATAGTTTTGCACTTCAAACTAGGATGATGAAACAGCGCACGCATAGCTTCCATATCATCACGGTGTGCTAATACATATTTTCTTAACTCTGGTACGCGTCACGCACCAAAAGTTTCATGAGCGCGATTTACATTTACATATTGCTATTTTTAGATGGAAATTTAGGTAAATTAATCATAAATTCTGTGTAGCTATCTAATTCTGTGTCTACTTTAATTTTGCCTTGATGCTGTTGGACAATAATATCATGAGTAATAGATAAGCCTAAACCAGTTCCTTCGCCAGTAGGTTTAGTAGTGAAAAAAGGATGAAAAATTTTATCTAATACTTCGTGAGAAATACCTTCACCATTATCACGAATGCGGATTTCTATCTGTTCTCCTAAATCTTTGGTGCTGACTGAAAGTGTAGGTGAGAATATTTCCCTTTCTTGTTGTGGTTCTGCTAAAAAACGCATTTTCTTTTTATGTGCTGCATAGCAAGCGTTGTTGATGACATTGATAAAAGCACGACTAATATTTTGTGGTATGACAATTATTTGTCTGAGGTTGCGATCGCAGTCTATTGTTACAGTTATATTAAAAGAGCTTTCCTTGGCACGCATTCCATGATAAGCTAACTCAACAGCTTCTTTTAATAAAGCGTTAATATCTGTCAATTCTCGCTCGCCTATTTGCCCTCGCGAATGCATCAGCATTCCATTGACAATATTGTCAGACCTTGTACCATGTTCGTAAATTTTTTGAGCGTTTTGCTTGAGATCATTTAAAATTTCGGCAATATATTCTCTACTTTCTGATTCTAAGCTATCTTTTTGATTCTCAATCTCTTCTTCTAGTTCTTGAGTTAACTCGATAGAAAGCTCAGCAAAGTTATTCACAAAGTTTAGGGGATTTTTGATCTCATGAGCAATACCTGCCGTTAAAGCTCCCAAAGAAGCTAATTTTTCTTGAGCAATAATTTGAGTTTGTGTCGCTTTAAGCGTTTGCAAAAGACTGGCCAACTGTTGATTTTTTTCTTCTAATTCTTGAGTTCTGGCTTTGACTTTCTGTTCCAAATTCCGGTTATAGCCTTCTAATTGTTCATAAAGGCGAGAATTTTCAATAGAGATGGCAGCTTGAGCAGAAAGGATTCTTAATACTTCGACGCGATCGCTTGTAAAAGCACCTGTGGTTAAATTATTTTCTAAATATAGAATACCACTGAGTTTGCCTTGATGAATTAAAGGAGTGCAAAGAATAGATTTGGGTTGAGTAGCAATGATGTAAGCGTCACGAGTAAATTGTCCTTCTTGAGTTGCATCATTTAAAACTACATTTTCTTGAGTACGCACAACATAATTAATAATGGAGACTGACAGCAGAGGGATTTGATTATGAGCATCTATTGAGTCTAAAGGAATTGACTGTAGTGTAGTAACATTACCAGAATTGATAGTTCCTTCCGCTTCTATCACCCAATTATCTGCTTGATTGAGAATCAGAAAGCCTTTTTGTGCGCCTGCATTCTTAATTACGATATTCATTAACTTTTCTAGCAATTTTTCTAACATAATTTCGCTAGCTAAGGCTTGCGAAGCTTGCATCACGCTATTTATATCTAAAACATTTGATGTGGTTTTACCCGAGTTGGTTATTGAAGAATGCGATGGAGTGGGAAAGTTATCTGTTGATGAATTGACTATAAATTGGGGATATCTTGTTTCTAAATCTTTGACTTTAGCTATAGCTCCCCAACGCTGATAAGCATAGTGAGCATCTTGTAGATAATAACGAGCAATATGTTTTTGATTTCTCGCTAAATAGAATTTACCTGCTAGTTCATAAGCAAGAGCTTCTTCATTGAGATATTCGTTTTCTTTGGCTAAAGTAATGGTGCGATCGTAATATTCTCTTGCATCTTGTTCTTTATTTAAAACACGAGCAAGTTCGGCTTCTATTAAATAAAATTTATGCAAAAAATTCATTGGGGCTTGCTTTGCCCAGAGTTCCATTTTTGCTTGTTTAGCACTAACATTTTTGAGAATTTCTTCTTTTTCAATCTCTGAGCTATTCGGGTAGACTGCTAACCGAGATAGTGCATCATAGAAGTAAGCAGTAGGTAAAATAAATGATGAGCCTGCATTTGCTGCATATTCTTCAAACTGGTTTGCATTCTCTACAGCTTGCTGAAATTCTTGAAAAAGATAACATAGAGAAAGTTTATGTGAGTAAGCGTGCATCATTGCAGTTCGATCATTAGTTGCTAGATGAACAGGTATCATCTTTTCTTCGTCGTATATTTCACCAATTAAACGGCATGGGTTTTCAGCTTTTTCTATCAAGTTAAGGATAGCTTGCATGTAAATTTGTGCCCAATCAAGATAAGCTTTCTGCTGAGTTTCACGAGTAGCAGCGATTGCTTTTTCCATCTCTTTCTTAACCTCCACCAGTTCTGCGCCACTGAGGTATAAAGCATAGGCATAGCTTGTAATTGCACTAGCAGCATACTCCAAATCTCCAGTTTCTATGCCACTTTGGTAAGCTTCAATGCAAAAAGATGATGTATCTCTTAAAGGTTCATTCCAATGCTTAAGAAAGAATTTATAGGCTGCATAAGTTCTGGCTTTAAATGTTTTATCTTGAGATTGTTCGATTAACTTCAAAGCTAGCTGACCAAACTGATAGCCATTATCCAATTCTCCTGTTAAGCAGAGAATTAGCCCATAACCTGCATAGGGAAAAGCAGAATCAGCTGAATTACCATATTGAATAGATAAATTCACTTGTTTGCACCAATTTATTAAGCTGAGTTGATTAACTGCTATGTATGCAGGGCCAAATAAATAATTCATCACCCGCATTGCTGCTAATTTATGCAAATCGGTCATTTGTGGTAAGCTGATTAATTCTTTGGCTTCTCTTCCTGCCAACATTAACTTTATCTGCTCTATCTCTTGTGTTAAATTTAATTGGTTTGGTTGTTCAGGTAATTCTACTTCCAGTAAATTCAAAACTTCTAATCCAGTCTTAACCGCTTCAATAAATTTAATTTGGGCACAATAAGCTTGCATTTTAACTTCATAGACTTTAATTTTATCTAATAGTGTTTGAGCTTTGTGTGAAACTGTTTGGCTCAATGATTCCATCTCATCATAGTTAGCAATTGTATAAGCTGCTTCTATTGCTTCTACATACAAATTTAAGGTCATATGATACTGTTGCGACCAACTCTCTTTTCCCAACAAGCTTAAGCCAGTTTGGAGGTATTTATAAGCTGCTTGACGAGCCACTGAAGATTTAGCTTTTTTACCTGCTTGTAAATTCAATTTAGCTAAATCATATAATTCTGTTTGTCGATTAATTAGCTCTCGTCCTTTGTTTAAATGATTAACAATCTCAAATAAATTCTGTTCAGGTTCTTCAGAGGATGTGTTTTGTAGTAATAACTTGCCAATACGTAAATGTACTGCTTGTGTATCTGCTTGAGGAATAAGAGAGTATACTGCTTGTTGGATGCGATCATGAGCAAATTTGTATTCTGCAACTAACTGATTTGACAATCCTTCTACATCAAGTTCTACCAATTGGTAGGCATAATCAAGGGGTACAATTAGACCAGAACGGAGCGCTGAGCGTAAATCTGTTGCAGTTTCTTTTGTAGATTTTTCATAGATTGCTGCTAACGTTCTCAAATCAAACTGGTTGCCGATGCAGGCTGCTAACTTTAACACTGCTTGAGTTTTTGTGGGCATTTTTTTTACTTTTTTGAGCATCAGTTCCACAACATTATCTGTGAATGGTTGTGCTTTAATCTGGTCTAAATTCCACTGCCATTCTTGAAAACCATAGTTAAAATATAGCCACTCTTCAGAGTATAATGATTTAAGAAACTCATTGATAAAAAATGGATTGCCGCCAGTTTTTTCATAAAGTAATTGCGCTAGTGGTTTGGCAGTTCTTGATTTTACAAAAAACGTATCACTAATCAGTTCTGTAACTTGATTTAAGGCTAAAGGTGGAAGAAATATTCTATTAATAGTTACTTTTGCTTTGGCGATCGCTTCTAAACTTTGAATCAATGGATGTACTTCGTTAACTTCATTATCCCGATATGCTCCAATGAAAAACAAATATTTATTATTTACTGCTGTCATCAATAATTGAATTAATTCTAATGAAGCTTTATCTGCCCACTGTAAATCATCTAAGAAAATGACTAATGGATGTTCAGGTTGAGTAAATACCTTAATAAATTTTTGAAAAACAATATTAAAACGATTTCGCAATTCTGCTGGTGGTAGATCTGGAACGGGTAGTTGTGAACCAATAATTAGTTCTATTTCAGGAATAACTTGAATGATTACCTGTCCATTTTCTCCTAATTCCGTTTGTAACTTTTCTCGCCACTTGTTAATTTCTGCTTCACTTTCAGTTAATAATTGCCGTATTAATGAGCGAAATGCTTGGATTAGAGAGGCATAAGGAATATCTCGTTGAAACTGGTCAAACTTACCAGAAATAAAATAGCCACGCTGGTAAGTTAGTGGTTTATATACTTCCTGTATTAACACTGTTTTACCGATACCAGAATATCCCAAAACTAGCATCATTTCACTAGTGCCTTGACTGACTCTTTCAAAGGCAGCTAATAGGGTAGAAATTTCTTGTTCTCGTCCATACAGCTTTTGGGTAATTTGAAATTGATCGCAAACATTATGTTGATCTATTAAGAAAGAGTCAATTTGCTTTTTATTTTGCCATTGTCTGAGACATTCTTCTAAATCTGCCTTGATTGTATATGCTGACAAATAGCGATCTTCAGCATTTTTGGCCATTAATTTCAAAATAATTGCTGAAATAATTGATGGAACTTCTGGTTGAATAGTGTGTGGAGGAATAGGTTGTTTAGCTATATGACAATGTACTAAACCCAAAACATCATCTGTAGGAAAAGGTAACTGCTTCGTCAGCAATTCATAAAAGGTCACTCCTAGCGAGTAGAAATCAGTGCGATAATCAATTACTCGATTCATTCGACCAGTTTGTTCTGGCGAGATGTACGCTAACGTTCCTTCTAAAATATTCGGGTTGCAAAAGGTTGTATTCTCCCGTGACAGCGTTGTCGAAATGCCAAAATCAATTAGTTTCAGCTTTCCTGTCTCTTGATTCAAAATAATGTTTGATGGATTAATATCTTTGTGAATAATATATTGCTGGTGAATTTGACCTAGTATATCAACAGTTTCAACTGCGAAATAGAGAAATTCGGCTATTGTGATTTGCTTGTAAGTAACTATCCTATTTAAAGATTCACCACCGAAATCTTCTAATACAATTACCCAGCGATTCTCTATATTTTCTAAACTATAAACATCTATGACACCTGGAATATTAATACTTCGAGTTGTTTCATATTCTCTCTTAAACCAAGCAATTTTTTCAGTTGGTGGATAGACTTGTTTGAGTATTTTAAGGATAACTGGCTGGCTATCTTCTAGTCGAATGCCACGATAAACCAGCGAGTTGTTACTCTCATGCAGTTTTTCAGTAATTTGATAACCTGAAAAATTATGCATTTTTACTTCCTTCTAAAGCGTTTTTATTAGGAAAAAACCGCAGCAAGTGCGGTTTCAGTTAATGGAGTCTTGATTCGCTATTAAAATTTTAGGGAGTCATAAGCAATTTGACCTTAATTATATTTATCAAGCATACACATCAGTGGGAGGAGAAGGACCTGGATCTGGTATGGGAAAAGGGTCTGGATCTGGTAAGGGATCTGGGCCGGGGTCAGCAGCACTAATGGCAAGTTCAACTTGCTCATCTGCAAACAATGCAGCAATTTTAGTACTTTCTTGACTTAATATTAAAGCTTGCTCTGCTTCAGATAAGCCTACCTCGTCCATGAATAATTTAGGATTATTGATGAAAACACTTTCTTTTTTAGGTTCAATTGCTAAGTTAGTTAGTAGATGAAATAGGTTACTCACGATATATTCTCCTAAGATTTGATGTCGTGACTGATGAAGAATACAAACTAATCTTCATTTTTGACCCTTCCTTGCTATCAGAGCAAAGATTTTATTGCTAGTTACGTGTAACTATAATATGATTAAGTCGGATAAAAGATTGAAGATTTGCGATCGCTCGCTTTCTGAAAGTACTGGAGTTTGATAAATCCTCTCCAATGCATATATAGGATTGATTGTTGCAGCAAGGTCTCGATAGGGCTGTGCTTTGCCAAGAAGAGGGTCTCCGTTGAGAATATGGCTTAAGTTCCCAAATAGCGTCAGTACGCTACTACAGGTTTCTGTGAGCGCAAAGTTTTTCTGTATCCACAATTTCGGATCTTCTTCAACATCTGAACTAGTGTTATTGATGACATCCTCTAAAACAAGTTGCGTCAGTGGATGTTTCTCTCCAGCATTGTTCTTAATTTTTTGCAAGTCTTCGATTTTAATTCGTTCGGCTTTAACTAAACATAGTAATACTTTCTGACAAGCCTCAGAAAAATCTCGCCTTGCATCTTGCAAGAATTCCTCTACTTCTTCTTTAATATCATTGATTTCTAACAAAGAACCATCTTGTTCTTCTTTTTTTTGATTCGCTTTAACTACAATCACAATCAGCTTAGCAATTAAGTCATTTGGATTGATAATCAAAGCTTGCAAGGCATAAGCGATCGCTCGCTCATAATGTTTGCGCTTTCCTTCTTTATCTGCTTCATTTTTAGTTAAATAAAAAGATAAAAATGCATGTTCATGCAGATTAACTCTTCTACTTTCCAAAGATGAAACTGGCGAAGAAGAACCTTGCAAAATCTCAGAATTTGGTGCAATTAATGTTTCTACTCCTAAATCCCAAAATGAATTCTCATATTCTTGAGCTAATCTATAAACCGTTGCTCGCATACCCCACGCCCATGCATATGTGGGGATGAGTTCAATCGCTCTATTTAGGCAATTCAAAGCATCTTGTTTAATATTTTGATCTATCTGTATACACAAAGATTCCTGCTGAAAACAAACCATACTCAGGCGGTAGGTTGCTCCTAAATGAGCTAACGCCCAAGCATAATTACTATTTTCTGGTTTATGAGAATCAAACGCTTTTTTAAAATGTTTGATAGCTAGTTCGATATATTCTTTTTGACGATTATTGACGATCGCCAGCAAGCGATAGGTTTCACCTAGTTGTGCATGTGCCCAGAGATACTCATCATTTTGGGCGGTCGCTTGCTTTAAGTGATCTTCTGCTTGCTCATAATCCATCAACTGCCGGTAAGTTGTGCCGATATGAGCATGAATCCAAGCATTGTCTGCATCCTTTTGCAGGAACTCATTAAAAATATTGATCGCTTGTTCATAAGCCCCTGATAAGCGAAAGGTTTCTCCTCTTTGAGCTAAAAATTGGTCGTTCCAATCAATCTGCATAAAATTCTCCTAAAAAATTTATTTGAAACTTAACTCTTCGAGGTTGGCGGCATTAATCGCCCCACTAATCAGTAATGCCTGAGTTTGGGGGTTATACCGCCAGTCTAGCCAAGCTGGATCGTGACCAACTAACTCGATGGCTTCATCATTAATCGGAATAGCTTGTCGGAGATATTGCCATGCTTGCTCGCAGTTATTTTCTAAAATTGCCAAACCGCTAAGACGATAGAGAATATCTCCTTGGTCTTTTGTCTGCTGTTGAGAGTGCAATGCTGTTCTGGCTTGCTCAATCTCTATTTTGGCGCGGTATAAACCTTGACTACATGCTTTGGATACTGCTATGCAGTACAAAGCTGTTGTGTCATCTGGGGCTTGTTGCAACCTCTGCTCACAATAGGCGATCGCCTGAGTATATTGACCGTCGTAGCAAAGCATCAACCCCTTCTCAATTAGCCAATTTTTCCCAAAAATATTTTTATCAAAAGCGATCGCTCGGTCGAAGTCGATGAGGGCTTTCTTGTAGTGCTTCATCAATTCATACACACGACACCGATAAGCAAGCGCCCAATAGTAATCCGGTTTGAATTGAATAGCTAGATCCAAGTCAGCTAGTGCCATTGTGTAATGTGCTTCTCCCAGAAAGCGATAGGTGACGCCCCGATGAGCGATCGCCCAAGTATAGTTAGGGTTCAACTCAATGGCGCGGTTAAAATCTGCCAGGGCTGCTGGGTAGCGCTTCATCAAATAGTAGGTTTCGCCTCGATGAGCGATCGCCCAAGTATAATCTAGCTGGAGATTGACCGCTTGCTGGAAATCTTCTAGGGCTTCTTGATAGCGCTCCATGAGGCGGTAAGTTTCTCCTCGGTGGGCAAACGCTTGAGTATCACGAGGATTTTTCTCAATTGCTCCATTCAATTTGATTAGAGTTTGTTGGTAGTTTTCCATTGGCTAGTTTCTTCCTTCTTGTGTTCCACAGACACAGACATACCCAGACGCATCAACATTTCCCTATCAATTGGTGCTGGGGATTTGGGTGGGACATATAGTGTTGCAACCTCTGTCATCTCAGTTTCTGGCAGCCTAGCCAAAGGCACACGACAAATCACAGGTTCACAAACCGGATAATAAACAGATGCCTCATAAACAATTACTTCATGTTCAGAGTCGTAATACCTGTTGAGGACTTCGGTCAATATTTTCAGAGAATGTAAGTTTCCTCCTGGCTGATAAAAACTGAGATTTCCCACCATGGCAATCTGCCATAAAATCAATGCACTCGTGGGATCAAATTTACGCTGTCGGATTAAAAAATCTGTTGCTTCAAAACTCTGACAACCGTTTTTACCGGGGTCAAGACCAAGGTCTGCAAATAAACAATCTTCTGCTGAAATTCCTGGTAGCATCCGCGCTCGAAAACCTTCTTGACGCGCTTGTTTAATTGCCGCATGTGCCGGGTCTGCAAATACGCCTGGATGACCATAAAAAGCAGCACAAACATTCAATCCTTGGCGCACTTCAGCCAAGATTTTCTCGGTCATTTCACAATAGGTTTCTCGGCGGCGCTGATTGTTGGTATTGTATGGCAGAGATTCAGCTGTTGCATTGAGCGATCGCAGCCACTTCGCTGTCACTGGGTCAGCCACAGCAAACAAAACTTTATCAGCTTGTTCAATCCAGGCTTTTGCAGCCAAAGTCAGATGACCTACTAATTGAATACCTGTGCCAACAACGGTTAACGAACCAGCTTTCAACTTTAATTTCCTCCTCTGTTTAAGAGGGTTTCGCCTGGTTATGAGTCTTTTTTATCCGATCAGCAAAATAAATACACAAATGTATTTAGCTAATATGCGTCTAAATTGCACATTCTTTCGCTAAGACTCCCATTAGTTCTTTTTCCTTTGTAAATACTTTGAGCAGCACCATAACACTTAGCTCAATATCTATTTTTATGTTCTCTGGGGATATTTATTTACACAAAAACGATATACTTGCCAGTGACTTTTGCCAAAAATAACTTTACTGTTTTTATATTTCTAAACATCTTCACAGAAAGATACTTAACAGTAACTTTCTTTGCTTTGTTAGCAAAGTATAATTCTTTTTAGAAATATTAAAACATCAAATTTATTCGGCTATTGATCATAATATCGCTTTTGAAAAATTACACAATAGGTATTCCGATAAAATATATATTTTTTGTTAGATTCATTTTAAATATAGTTTTTATATGAGTAAAAAAACAATTTTTATATGAGTTTTTATATGAGTTTTACTATGATGATGTGCGTGATTTATGTGATATGACAATCCTTGATGGGGAATAGGAAATAGGGAATAGGGAATGGGGAATTGATTATTCTCCGCGTCCCCGCGTCCCCGCGTCCCCGCGTCCCCACAAAAAAACATCGGTTTACCTATCGGGAATAGTGGCTTATTGACTTAAAATTCAGTATACTTTTTTTTAATAATTAATTTTCTTGTCATGGCTACCTTACTACTTGACGACGGCACAATCGAGAGTGACTTAGGCGAGATAGCTCGTGAACTTGCCCCCCTGGGTATCCAACTTAGACACTACGATCCAGGAACATCGCTTTTATTTCCCAGTTTGGCAGAGCAAGACGTTGTGACCGAATCTGAAAAGCGCTACATCATAGAACTCCATAGCACCATCTTTGAATTCCTCCAGCAAGAAAATGACTCTTTGTGGTGTGATTTGCTGAATATACATGCAGGTTCGCCTAACCTCCATCATCTGATCACAACCTACAGCCGTTACCACACTCATACTGCCCCTGAACCCCTCTACGTCTTGACAGGAGAGATGATTTATGGCTTTGTGCGACCTGATGGTAGTCAAGTACAACTTTTAGTTCAGGCACAAGACTATCTCTATATTCCTGCCGGGGTTGAGCATTGGAATAGTCCAACAGCATCGTTGCATTTCAAAGCAGTACGCTACTTCGCACATGTAGAAGGTTGGATGCCCGTTTATACAGGAACTCAACTAAGTGATTCGCTCAACAAACCGCGTTAAGGTGTTGGGGGAAATGGGGAATTGGGAATGGGGGATTATTTTCTGTTCTTGCTTCTGTGATACTTTGACTTCTCCTGTCGGAGACGCTACGCGTAGCAAGATCCCAAAGGGTACGCTCAGTACAAGTAAGTAACTGATGCTTCGACTCTGCTCAGTACAAGTAGCTGATAATTTATTCTACTTCCTCACACCGAATTAACAGCGTTTCCATCGCTTCTGCTAAGGAAATTAACTCTGTCCAAGAGGAACCAGTAACTAAATTTTGAGCGTGAGCTAATCGGTTGCGTAACTGTTCGGCCGATTTTAGAAAACGTTCACCAAATCGCTTTGATTTTAGCCCAAGTTGCTGAAGAAGTTCTGGTTGATTCAAAACCAATTCTCGCTTATCACAAAATTGTAAGTAGTCCAATAAATCCGTCGCTTCATTTCTTTCTTGACTCTCACGCCATAGGCGTTGTGCAACTATCAAGCGCTCAGGTTTGAGAACTTTTTGCCAAGAATCTTGTGGGTAATAAAGCCGTACTAGCCGCAGCAGATTCATTTCTAGCAGTGTCACCAAACCAAACAGCAACATTCGTGCTGGTGCTTTCTGCAAGTCGCCACAGGTAATAATTCCACTCACTTGATTACAGTCCAAAACAAACAATCGGGGAGTTTGTTGCAAAATGGGTAGCAACTTCATCAAAGGAGTGGAAATAGCAATTAATTCCTTGGGATGAAACACCCGTTGATAGTCACTGCACTTACCAGACTTCGCTTGTGTCAAACTAGAGCGTTCTACATAGCCGCTGATAGTATCTTCCGTCTCAATGCCAACCACATCGAAATCCTGTGCTTGCATCCAATGCAGCACCTCTGTTACCTCTGCTGCTGCTGGTACAGCTTTTAGGGGTTCTGCAACATATTCAATCGTGATATTGTTCTCAAATAAACTCCGCAAATCTTGAGAACGGGATTTAAGGTGTTTCATCTGCCGTTAGCTATCACACGTCAGCAGGATCAGTATTTCATAAAAGCTAGCATTCTGTCAGTCCAAGCTTTGTACTTCTTTGTTACAGAATTTTTTGTCGCGTTTTAACTCGTTGCAGTCAAACCCTTTGCGCGAATTCTCAAAGAATTTAAACAATAGTACATTGCGCTCAAGAGCAGGTTAATCTGGAGCCGCTTTTAATTAGACACGGTGTTTATGCTGCTTGTAGCCGTTTCAATTCTTGTATCAACGCAAGACATTGTTTACTAGCGTCTCTAGCTTGCCGCATTAAATCAAGTCCAAGTTTTCTATCCACTTTAGAAACTTCTACTGACTGATTGCTTAATTGAGCGGCTTTGAGGCTGAGTTCTTTGATTCTGGCTTTGAGTGCTTCATGCTCTACTGTTGATGGCATCTTAGGTCAGCCTCCTAATTCTGAAATTACAACGTCTACATTTTCCATCTGTTCATAAAGTATATTTGCTCTAGCTTGGAGTAAGCTAGGTCGTCATAATCTCCTTGGTCTATAGCATCATCTGCTAAGTTGTATAGTTCTCTTATTATTTCCTCAAGTTTTACATATACCCACAATAATGCGTCAAGTGTTGTTTGCTTCAAGCTTTTATACTCCTATTTCTAAATTGTAATATGGTACTTTAATTACAAATCATAAAAACTTCAAGCGCCCAGACTCGAAGAGCCTGAGCGCTTGAATATTAGGTTGCAGAGAAACTTCTGCTGAGTGGTGGAATTAAGCAGGCATCATTTGCATAGCTCTGCAAGCTTCTGCACACTTGCGGCAAGCGGCAGCACATTCCATCATTTTTGGGTCATCACTCATATTTTCGCAAGCCATCGCACAGCGATCGCACATTTCGGCACAGAGCATACAAGTGCGTCCCATAAACTCAGAACCACCCATCATCATGTTCATGCACATCATGCACATTTCCGCGCAATCATGCATCATGCTCATCATGCTCATGTCCATGTGCTTACCGCCTTTACCCATGCAATAAGTCATGGTTTCCATGCACATTTTTTGGCATTCCATGCAAGCATTCATGCAGGTTTGCATTTCAGTTGTCATGGTTTCAGTCATCATCATCATCATAGGAAATACCTCCTGATTTTTTGATGTATAAAGCAAGTCCCAGGTAGGACTACTTACAACAGTAATCAGATTCTTTTAAAGAGTCAATAGGAGATTTTTTACCAAATTTATAAGCCTACTATCTCGATATAATTACCGGAAAATAAGATTAATTCTCCATAACTCAGTGTGGTTTTCTTTGAGAACTCTTATAAACTGAGGACTGCAAACTCCTGTTATTAAGTAGACTTTTTATAGCTAATCAATTTTTAACTTTGGGATCAAAATTCACACTGATTTTGAGCCAGGATTAATGTCTAATTTTTTAATAAATATTTGCATAGGTAGGGAGTGGGGAGTGGGGAGTGGGGAGTAGGGAGTAGGGATTAGGGGGGATGAGGGGGATGAGGGGGAGAAATTTTAATTTACACTCTCCGCGTCCCCGCGTCCCCGCGTCCCCGCGTCAACCAAAACGCGAAATCTAAAAAACCTACCCATAAGAGGCGGGGGCCTCGAGTTCCCCAGTCCCTACTTCCCAGATTCTGAAATAATCGGTTCTGTTGCGACGTTATCTAAGCGGGCGCTGGTTAGCAAATCTCTCCACTGAGCCTGAAGTGCTGGGTCTTGAAGATTTTTTTGCCGTAGTTCTAATAGTGTTGTGACTGCTTCGTACCAGATGCCATTTTGGGCATAGATGGCAAAGCGCTTGATTGGTGTAGCAGTTTTTAGTTGCTCAGCTATTGTCTGACTCAGGTTAACTCTTTGGATTACCCCTTCAACGTAAATTGGGGGCGAATTCTTTTGAGGGTCGCAGTAAATATTGAAGTACCAGCGATATTGTTTATTTACTGCTAACGCTGGGGCTGTGCTAGGTAAAGAGACTCTGACAATACCTGGTCGAGCCGGTAAAGCGATCGCGGTTTCATAAATATTTGATTTTTGATCTTGCAGCACAAATTCAGCTGGATAGCCATATTCCTTGATGTATGGCACATAAAACAACCAACTAGGACGTTCTAATGTTGTCAATCCCCAGACATTTGTCACTGAGCCTTTTTCTTCATAATGTACTAAAGCGGTGAGTTCAGGCTTCACAGATTTACATAAACCTGGATTACGACTAGCTCCCCCGCGAGGACGACCTCCAACTGCGGGGCCTGGCGGGGGTGAGGGGGGATTAAAAGGCGGAGTTTGTGACCGGGTTGGTTTGCGATCAGAACTGTTGGGTGAGCGTCCTGGAGATGATGAGGTTGGTTTTGCCAAGACTGAGGTAAGGCTACTCAACAAACTAATGCAGCTAAAAGCGATTACTAAAAACAGTTTTAATGATTGTGAATTTGATTTCATATCAATCTTTCCTGATAAATGCAAATTAGCTTCAATAGGGAGTGGGGTAAAAAAGATTTTTTCATAATTAACGTTTACTGCTGTGGAAAAGTTAGATTTGATATTGGTTTTTAAGTTTGAAATTGTAAATTGACATTAAACCAACTGCCATTGCTAATGACAAAGCTGATGGTACAAATGGCACCCAAACACCACCAACCAACAGAGCAAAGCAAGCTAAATATAAGACACTAGAGGTAACACTAACACTCAATGCTAACCAAGGTAGCGATCGCCACCGCCAAGCTAGCACTCCCCCAAGCATTGACCAGCCTAAAATCCAGATTATTTCAATCCACACTGACCAAACCCGTATTAATGCACGCTGATTTAATACAGCACTCAGGATTTGGCTGACCATATGTGCATGGACTAATACCCCTGGTATTTGGTTACTAGAGGAGGTTCCGTAAGGCGTAGACCAAGTATCTTGAAAATCTCCTTTAGCCACCACACCAATGAGAACAATTCGGTCTTTGACAGCACTGGGGTCAACCGAATTAGATAAAAATTGTGTGAGTGGCACCTGTTCAGCAATCTTTTTTGAGGAACGATAGTTAAGGAGGATTTGACCACTAGTATTGATACCTTGATAGACACCAGTGGGAGACTTAAGAGTTGGGAAAACTGTATTACCTAGTTGTAAATCGCCTTGCGGGGTGAACTTGGGTGTAATTTTTGGTAAGAGATAACGGAATGCTAATTGTGTACTGAGTGCATGGGGAGTAGAACACAAGGAAGCTGCTTCTTGGTTCATAAATAAAAGATGGCGACGTATAACATCATCATTATCAGCCACAAAATCGCTGAATCCTAAACGTTGTTTGGGGATTTCTGGTGGTGGCTTAATGCCTTTTGTATTCGCTGTGGCATCACTTCCTTTACACACTCCAATTAAATTCTGAGTTTGTTGAAGACGAGTGACTAAATCTCGGTCTTCGCCACGAAAATCACGGTAAATATCCAAGCCAATAGCTCGTGGTTGATATTTTTCTAGTTTTGCTAGCAATTGACCTAGAGATTTGTCAGAGATAGAAGTCCCTCTGAGGGACTCGTTATTTTGTCGTTGATTAGCTATGTCAGCATCATCAATTGTCACTATCAACAAACGTGAGTCTACACCTTCGTCAGGACGCGATCGCATCATTTGGTCATAGGCTGTGAGTTCTAAACCTTGCAACAGTCCCAGAAGCCGCATCCCACAAACTACAGTTGTCGCTATGACACCAGAGAGCAAAGCGTGTTGAATTTTGCTTTTGCGGGTTATTTGTACCTTTGTTGGTAGTTCTTCGTTTTGTGTAGATCTCAGTTCGTCCCAAGTGGGTGGTATCTGGGCTGGATTTTGACAAATTACTGGTAGCCAAGTTGCACAGGGAAATCTATCTTCAAGTCCTTGTAAGCGTTCTCGTCCTTGTCTGACTGCCTGATACAAAGATTGGCCACCTGCGAAGCCTTGGAGAAAATACTTCAAGAATTCTTGAGCAACGTAATCTGGGACTGGTTCGCGCATGACGATGATCTGGGGTATTTGCAAATCAGCCAATTCTCGTGCCAATCCTAAGCCATCACAAGAGTTGAAAATAGCCAGTTGCAAACCATTCTCGATCGCTTTTTTCAGGGCGTACTTTAACTCACCAATGGTGAGGCTATCGGTTTGATTGATGTATATCCGACCGGTTTCGCCATTCCCCTGAGTACAACTATGTCCAGCAAAGAAGAGGATATCCCAGTTTTTCCCCCAGAGATGCTCGGTTAACTCCTTGCGTTGAGGTTCAATTAATAAGCTAATTTCAGCATTGGGACACTGTTGTAATAAAGCTTGATCAGCTTGAGTGTCAATTCCCATACTGTTGCCCACAATCGCCAAAATATTGACTACTTGATTGTGGGTAGATGGCTTGTGAATGCGATCGTAAGTTGGTGAGGAAAGGGCAATTTCAGCTTTAGGATAGCGTTCTAACAAATCCCATAAATGCCATGGTAATAGCTGCAATTGGCTATTTTCCGTTTGCAGAATTACCCTCACTTCTTCTGTGGGCAATAATCTTTCTAACCATTTCTCTCGCAAAGGACGAAACTCTTCTGCTCGCAGCCAGGTGTTAAAGCGTGCCCGTAAAATATGGGCAGTACTTTCGCAGTCTTGGGTCATCGAGACATTCGTGACTTGTACTCGATCAGCATGTAAACGATAGCGGTTGCCCAACTGTCGATAGCTAGACTGCCAGTGGCTGTAATACAGTGGCATCTCGGCTGATGGAGGTAGCTTGCCAATTATTTCTGTTGAAGGACGCTCATGTTCTTCACCAATTTGCAGGGTGACAGCAAACCCTTGCTCAAAACTCCCCTCTCCGAACTTTAGAACTACTAACTTACCCATGACCGTCGCTGCCCCTTTGGGGAATTCAAAATTCAAAATAAGGCTTGCGGACTCGCTACCGTTGCGCTAACAAAATTCAAAATAAGGCTTGCGGACTCGCTACCGCTACGCTAACAAAATTCAAAATTAATGAATTTTTAATTCTCCAATAACCAATTACAGACGTTACATGCCTTAAATCATGAAATGTTCTGTAATACTGGTGTCATTCAATGCTACTCTAACGCTAAAGCGCTCTAGAGTTTCACCGCGAAACTGTAATTGAATGTAATTGTCTGATTTGCGAGATTGAGCTTCTAAAAAAACTGCTCCTGAACTATCTAAAACAGTGAGATGGACTCCGGCTGGTAAATATATTTGCTCACCGACAGCGTGTAACTGAAGGCGAATACTATTTTGTTGGTTCGTTTCTGGGGTGATTTCTACAATTAACATGACGAATTGATTGAGAATTTGGATTCCCAAATCAATCAATTTTGCACGCCTAGTAACTGCTTCTGATTGATTGGTAGCATTTCTTTCTATAGTTTCAGTACTACGAAAGGCATAAGCTGGTCTGAGTTCTGGCATATTCCATAAAGATTCGATATTTTGCCAACCTGTTTCAAAAACACCAGCTAGCCACTGACTTAAATTCACCAATGGAGTCAATGGAGATTCTTGCAATTGTGCTATGTGGTCGATTAAATCTTCTAGGGGTTGTAGTTGAGTTAGAGGCAGTTTTTCGACTGCCACATTAGGGATGAACCCTAGCATTCTTGCTTCTTGGAGTGATTCGTCAAATTGAACTACTACATAACCTGCTCGTTCTTCCCAAGTTTCTGGGGGGATGGAACAAGTTTGTTGGTGCAAATGCACAGGGCGACATTCCAAACGACCAAGTGAAGAGACTTCTAAGTCAGCTACATTAGCACAGAGGCGCATTATAGGGTTCCAGCTGTCACTTGCTGCGAGGTTAGTAGGGATATCCATCATCTGCAAATAGTCATTCACCACCCATACAGCCAGCGTATTTAGCCGGACTTGCTCTGCTTTTTCGGGAGTCGGTTGTTCTTTGGCAAACTGCTCAGCAGTGACGCGAGCTGTTTGAGAGATAGGCAATGTTAGTACAAAATCATCTAGCTGATAGGTGGTGTTAGTCATAAATAAAATCCCCAGTGATCAATGCTGCTATGTAGATATCGCTCGCTTTCACTAAATTTATGCCATAAAATTAAGCTTGAATACACAATTTTGGCACTGCTCTTGTTGCACATTCTGATGATGGTTATTTTGTTAGTATCATCCCTCAGAGGTATTTTGGTGAGTCGGGATGGAGAAATTAACTAAACAAACACATTTTTGGCTTTATGCAATTATCTTCTGTTTAGCTTTGGCGGGCTGCGATCGCCTCTCTAGTGCTTCTGGAAATACTGTTGAGCGAGTCAGTGATGGTGATACTTTAGTAGTCAAAGATGCTAATAACAAAAATCTCACTGTCCGCTTTGCTTGTATCGATGCACCGGAGATAGCTCATTCCAACAAAGAAAGACAAAGCAGACGTACTAGCGATCGCAATCAATTTAATTGGGGCGTAAAGGCGCAAGAACGGGTAGAGGAACTGGTCAGGCAAGGAGGCGATCGCGTCACTTTGAATGTTACCGATAGCGATCGTTATGGACGCAAAATCGCTGAAATTCGTCTCAGGGACGGCACTTTCATCCAACAAGTTCTAGTTCAAGAAGGCTTAGCAAAGGTGTATCGTCCTTATTTAAATAAGTGCCCCAGTAGAGATGTTGTGCAACAAGCTGAAGCGGAAGCGAGGCAACAAAGAATGGGGGTTTGGGGTGACAGGAAATTTGTCAATCCTTGGGAATACCGCAGTGTCAATAAAATAGAAAAGTAGTGGACTAAAATCAACCGAACTGGCACTCTTGATAGCGGTGAACTTTCATTAAGTGAATGCACCGCAAATTTGTTTGGCAGAGAAAATTCTGTTCGCTGATGACTAATTTTACAGATCAATTCTTACAAAGTCTGAGCGCCGGAAGTCGGCGCTCAGACTTTGCGCTTTGTCCTTTATAGATACAAATGACTAATGACCAATGACAAAGGACGATCCCCGTCGGTGGTGAGTATTACGACAACGTTGTTGCTGGCGTTAACCCTAATTTAGACAACAATCGATCAATATCAAAATGCTCAGCCATCAATTGGCGAATACACTCAACCTTAATCGGTTCATGGAGGCGAACTTGCCCAAAAGTGCGGTCAACAATTTCTACAGTTGTTAGGGTATCGAGATCAACCGATAAAATGGGAATTTCTAGCTCTTCAGCGCGATGGAGAATAAAAGCCGGAGGTGGGAGTTGTCCAGTCAGGATGAGACATTGGGTAGAGGTTTCCAAAGCCGCTTGCTGAATTTCCACGCGATCGCCTCCTGTCACCACAGCCATATTTCGGCGTTTGCGGAAATATTTGACAGCGGAGTTAACATTCATCGCCCCAATCGCTAGACTTTCGACCATTAAATCTAAGCGATCGCTCCGACAAAGGACTTCGGCATTTAATTGATTGGCTAATTCCCCGACACTGACACTACGGAGTAAATCATTTTTTGGTAGTGCTGCTAGTACTGGAATATCCTGCTGTTCTAGAAATGGACGTAACAGAGTCTCAACTGCTGTTAGTTGTTCAGTAGGGATGTCATTGATCACAACACCAATCAAGCGATCGCCTACACGTTGTTTAGCAGCTAATAGCGCCTCAACCGAAAGCAACGAATTATAGCGGGCTACTAGTAGCACAGCAGCTTCTAAGACTTCAGCTACTTGTAGCAAAGACAAATTAAATAAATTGCCTTCTGATAAATCACCAGGCCCCTCTAGTAATACCAAATCTCCCCTGGATACTTGCAGATACTGCTGTATCAAAGATTGATGATAATCAGTGTTGTCTTGATTACGCAGACGTTTTTGCACATTGACTTCATCTAACGTCAGCAAAGTTGGTGCAATGCGGTTTTCTGGCAGATTGAGGCTTAGGGCGACGAATTGGACATCCTCTTCAACTACAGTTTCACCACATGTAGTTAAACAAGTACCCAGCGGTTTACCGTAGGCAATATCCAGTCCTTTTTGTTGTAGCTGATGAGACAAACCCAGAACAGTTGCCGATTTACCACTGTAAGTCTCGGTTGAGCCAATCAGCAAATACTTATGGGATTTTGGCACACATGCACTCCTAATTTCAAAACTCAGAAGAACCAAGCTAGGTGTTTCCTAATTTTAGATGGTTCTGGCAAAAGCCTGCTGTATTAAGAGTGGGGAGTGGGGAGTAGGGATTAGGGAGTGGGGAGTGGGTAATGGGGATTGGGGATTGGGGACGCAAAGAAAATTTCCCCCTCATCCCCCTCATCCCCGGGACTTATTCATCTATTCGCAGCAGTTTGCGGTAAAATATTTGCGAGAAATCAGTGACGCGATAGCGCTTATAATTTTCCATCAGTTCGATTAAAAAATTAATAAATTCAAAGCTGGCCATCATCAGCTCGTAGCTGAGGTCAGCGTTGCCATCAAACTGTACTCGACAACGCGTGAGATCTGAAGGTAAGCTTGCAACATTCCAAGTTACAATAAAAGGAATATGCTCGCTAGCTTCGATTTTGCGCTGTCCCTCTAGAACGCCTTTTTGATAGAGACTGATCGCAAAAGGTAAAATATTCCGCTTAGCGCCTTGAATGTAAGGTAAATAAACACTAGCTTGTTGTTGATTAGCAGGCTGTAGTTGCTCAATAGACATTGTTAAATATTCCTCAAGTTAGTTGACAACTGGGGATATTGGTGGTTTTAGATAGTATTCCCGAAAAAGACTGTGTGAAGAGAGCGATCGCAGATTATTATGTACAAAATGGGCACGCAAGTGGCGTAAAATTATCATCCATCAGCCATCTGCTACTCCATTGACGCCCATGCTTTGCGACTATCTAGTACAAATCCTGACGGCTCGTGTGTATGATGTTGCCCAGGAAACACCCTTAGAATATGCTCCAAATTTATCTAAGCGACTAAATAATCAGCTGCTGCTCAAGCGAGAGGATATGCAATCAGTATTTTCCTTCAAGCTGCGCGGTGCTTATAATAAGATGGTGAATTTGCCACCAGATATGTTAGCACAGGGCGTAATTGCTGCATCTGCTGGGAACCATGCTCAAGGGGTTGCCCTTGGTGCGAGTCGTCTAGGAACACGAGCTGTAATTGTGATGCCTGTTACTACACCCCAGGTAAAGGTAGACGCAGTGAAAGCGCGTGGGGGAGAGGTAGTTTTGCATGGAGATACCTATGATGATGCCTACGCCTATGCTCGTCAAATAGAAGCGCAAAAAGGTTTAACTTTTATTCATCCCTTTGATGATCCATATGTAATTGCCGGACAAGGAACTATTGGTATGGAAATTCTGCGGCAATATCAGCAACCTATCCATGCAATTTTTGTAGCTATTGGTGGGGGTGGGTTGATTTCGGGAATTGCCGCGTATGTCAAACGGTTGCGTCCTGAAATTAAGATTATTGGGGTTGAACCAGTAGATGCTGATGCTATGCGTCAATCGCTGCAAGCTGGGCATCGGGTACGCTTGTCTCAGGTGGGTTTGTTTGCTGATGGGGTGGCAGTGCGGGAAGTTGGCGAAGAAACCTTCCGCTTATGCCAGCAGTATGTAGACGATATTATTTTGGTTGATACAGATGATACCTGTGCAGCGATTAAAGATGTGTTCGAGGATACACGCTCAATTTTAGAACCAGCGGGGGCACTGGCGATCGCAGCTGCTAAAATCTACTCAGAACGAGAACAAATCCAAGAACAAACTTTAATTGCTGTTGCCTGCGGTGCGAACATGAACTTTGATCGCCTGCGGTTTGTTGCAGAAAGAGCCGAGTTTGGTGAACGCCGCGAAGCAATCTTTGCAGTCACAATTCCTGAAGAACGCGGAAGTCTGCGTAAATTTTGTGAATGTATTGGCAGACGTAATTTGACTGAGTTTAACTATCGGATCGCAGATGACAAAGATGCACATATTTTTATCGGCGTGCAAATTCAAAACCGTGCCGATGCGACAAAGATAGCGACAATTTTTGAATCGTGTGGTTTTAAAACCCTTGATTTAACAGATGACGAACTGACAAAATTGCATTTGCGACACATGGTTGGTGGACGTTCTCATTTAGCCAACAATGAATTACTCTACCGTTTCGAGTTTCCTGAACGTCCAGGCGCGTTGATGAAATTCGTTGGTTCCATGAGTCCAGACTGGAATATTAGTATGTTTCATTACCGTAACAATGGGTCAGATTACGGTCGAATTGTAGTTGGTATCCAAGTTCCACCTTATGAAATGCAAGAATGGCAAGCTTTTTTAGATACGCTTGGTTATCGCTATTGGGATGAGCATCAAAACCCAGCGTATCAAATGTTTCTTGGTACAGGCGATCGCCCTAAATAATCATGGAAGAAAGCCGCGATTGATCATGATTTGCAAAAGTCAAAAAAAGTATTTTTTATTATATGGGTGCGATCGCTTGCTCTAAATAATCTGCCAGTTCTAATTTATTCATCTGACCTTGAGCAATTTGCATTACCAAGTCATAAGCTTGCTCATCTGTGAGATTCAGAGAATAGCCATTTAGCCTGATAAAGGTATCCATCACTGCGAATGCTGTTCTT
Organism: Desmonostoc vinosum HA7617-LM4; assembly: GCA_019359515.1. GTDB lineage: Bacteria > Cyanobacteriota > Cyanobacteriia > Cyanobacteriales > Nostocaceae > Desmonostoc > Desmonostoc vinosum. The sequence continues at coordinate 144,669 of JAHHHC010000009.1, forward strand.
TTATTCCCGTCAATAAAAGGATGATTCATGGCTAGGTGGTAAAGATAGGCTGCTGCTTGCTCATGCATTGTAGCGTGCAAAAGCTCTCCAGCAAATGTAGCTTGGGGTTGAGCAAGAGCAGATTCTAGCAAACCTTCATCTCGGACACCATGACTACCGCCAAAGCTGGAAATTTGGTCAGCGTGAATAGCTAATACCTCATCCATGATCAGAAATTTAGGAATTTGCAAGGCGACGGTAGACCTCCTCTCTCTTTTGCTTAGAAGCTAGATAAGCTTTCCACGTATCACTTTGCTGCAACTCATGTTGCTGTTTAATTTTTAAAGAGCGCACAAACTCCAGTATCTCTTGTAAAGTCGGTTCTGGTACTTGCTCTAGTTCTTGAAGAATTTGTTCTTTGATTGTCATCATCCTCTGCGAACCTCTGCATTTAAATTTAAAAGGTTGGTGGGTAATGCTGCCCACCGAAACCAATAGAACGAGTTTAACAAAAGTGACTCCAAGCGATCGCTTTACACTTGAAACTTCTCGGCAATTCGCTTCATCGCCTCTTCCACATTCTCCCGACTATTAAACGCACTAATGCGGAAGTAACCTTCACCCGCAGCACCAAATCCAGACCCCGGTGTCCCTACCACATTTACAGTTTGTAACAGCTTATCAAAAAATTCCCAACTCGATAAACTATTCGGTGTTTTTACCCAAACATAAGGCGCATTCACACCACCGGACACTGCCAACCCAGCGGCTGTGAGTTTCTCCCGAATAATTTTGGCATTTTCTAAATAAAAATTGACTAGTGTCTTGATTTGTGCTTGTCCTGCCGCCGAATAAACTGCCTCGGCCCCCCGTTGGACGATGTAAGATACACCATTGAACTTAGTTGATTGGCGACGATTCCACAACTTCCACAATTCCATATCGGAACCATCGGCGGCTTTTGCTGTGAGTGTTTTGGGTACGACAGTTAGCGCACAGCGAGTACCTGTAAAGCCTGCATTTTTAGAAAAAGAACGAAACTCGATCGCACACTCTCTCGCACCTTCAATCTCATAAATTGAGTGGGGAATCTCCGCATCGGTGATGTAAGCTTCGTAAGCGGCATCAAAGAATATGATTGAGCGATTAGCTCTAGCATATTCTACCCAGGCTTTTAAATGCTCTTTAGTTGCAGTTGCACCGGTGGGGTTATTCGGGAAACAGAGATAAATTAAATCGACTTTCTTTGAGGGAATCTCGGCAGTAAAGTTGTTTTCAGCGGTAATTGGTAGATAGACTAAGCCTTCAAACTCGCCTTGCTCGTTAGCACTTCCAGTATTTCCCGCCATAACATTAGTGTCTACGTATACGGGATATACGGGGTCTGTCACAGCAATGACATTGTTGTGACCAAATATTTCTAGAATATTGCCTGTGTCACATTTAGAACCGTCGGAGATGAAGATTTCCGCAGCATCCACATTCGCTCCCCGTGCTTGGAAATCTTGGGTAGCAATTTTTTCGCGTAACCAAGCATAGCCTTGTTCTGGGCCATAGCCTTTAAAAGTGGTGCGATCGCCCATCTCCTCGACAGCTGCAATCATGGCTGTGCGACAAGCTTCTGGGAGTGGTTCAGTAACATCACCGATGCCCAGCTTAATAATTTTAGCATCAGGATTAGCCTCAGCAAAGGCATTAACCCGGCGAGCAATTTCCGGAAACAGATAACCTGCTTTTAGCTTGAGGTAGTTGTCGTTAATTGTTGCCATATGTAGATTTTTACAAGTGCCCTAAAACAGCTTACAGCCAATTGATATTGACGAGAGTGTTGTTACTCACCAGCAAAACCCAACTACAATAGCATAAACACGCGATCGCGCTTCCATAGGAGTATCCAGAGCTGTGCAGCCGGACTTAATAGGCTTGGAAATTAGCAAGGGAGAATTGAAACGTTTGACTGGCTTCGATTCAGAAGACGTTTTCCGACCTTCTATGATCAAAGATCGCGAACAGCGATTAGGATTTTTGATGAATGAAGCCTTGGTAGCGCTAGCCTTAACTCCGATCATTGTTGGTTTTATTTATGCATTTCTGATTTTGCCAACTATTGGTTCTTCAATCAAATTGGGGCTTTTATTGTTAATTTTAGTCCCAGTGGCTGTGCTTGTTGGGCGATGGCTTTGGCGGCGCTTTACCTGTCCCCACGCGCTGACTATACTTTTAGATGAAGTCGATAAATATCATGCCGTCGTGCAAGCGATCGATATTAATGACCAACTAGCAACATCAGGAAACTCTCAAAGTAGCATTAATGATCGTGAGCAAGTAATTACCGCCTTACAACTAATTAGAGAAGATTTAGTGCAAGCTCTGAAAACGGAGCGGGTTTTACGAGATAATAAAAAACTGCTTGCCAACAATCAAAATTTATTTATAAATAATTTAGCTAATCTGCAAGCTCTAGAAGTTAGTAGTCAGGCAGGCGAATACGGTCAACTGCTCAATCAATCTTTACAGATTGCTCTTGAGGTGCAAGCAGAAATCAGAAAATTGCAGAAAGAATAAGTATGGCGCATTTTAACTGTATATTGACTCGTTAGGGTTGTTCTTTGTCATTAGTCATTTGTATTTACAAAAGACAAAGGACAAATAACCAATGACCAATGACAGTCTTAACAAAAAATACCGCAAATCGCAGGTAAATGAGGTACAAATTTTCAGAACAAAGTTATATAAAAAAGACTTTCAACCCTGTTCCCTATTCCCTTTTCCCTACTGTATCTACAGTCCCCCGGTGACTTAAATGACCAACAAACCGAAGATAATCGTCCTGGATGATGACCCTACAGGTTCTCAAACAGTCCACAGCTGCTTGCTGCTGATGCAATGGGATGTGGATACTTTATGCACTGGGTTACGGGATGATTCACCAATTTTCTTTGTGCTGACTAATACCAGATCCCTACCCCCAGAGTCAGCCGCATCTGTAACTAGAGAAGTCTGTCAAAACCTCAAAATAGCCTTGAATACGACAGAAATTACAGATTTTCTGGTTGTCAGCCGTTCTGATTCGACATTACGGGGACATTATCCCATTGAAACCGATGCGATCGCTACTGAACTCGGCCCCTTTGATGCTCATTTTCTCGTCCCAGCATTTTTTGAGGGCGGACGCATCACCCGCGATAGTGTGCATTATTTGATTATTGATGGTACACCCACTCCAGTCCATGAAACTGAATTTGCTCGCGATTCGGTCTTTGGCTACCATCACAGTTACTTACCCAAATATGTAGAAGAAAAAACCCAAGGTAAAATTCCAGCACAGGCAGTAACAAGATTTCTCTTGGCTGATATTCAAGCCGGTAGTCTAGAACGCCTACTCAAACTCTCTAGTAATCAGTGCGCTGTTGTCGATGGTGAAACTCAAGCAGATCTCAACCGCTTTGCAGTAGACGTATTAGCCGCAGCAAGTCAAGGAAAACGCTTTCTATTTCGTAGCGCTGCCAGTATTTTAACCGCCTTGGTAGCTTTACCCCCCCAACCGATCGCAGCCGAGAATATGGCACAGTATGTCAAGCAAGGTAAACCAGGTGCCGTCATTGTTGGTTCGCACGTCAAAAAGACGACTCAGCAGTTAGCAGCACTGTTGCAAGTTGAGGGCACAGTCGGTATTGAGGTGAATGTTGAGCAGTTACTTGGTGATGATGTGAATCAATCTGCTACACTGCTAACCAATATCCAGGAAAGTATCCAAGTTGTACACGAGGCTGGTAAAACACCAGTAATTTTTACCAGTCGCCAAGAACTAACTTTCCAGGATGTAAAGACACGTTTGGAGTTTGGGACAAAGGTTTCAAGTTTATTAATGGATATTGTGCGCGGTTTACCATCTGGCATAGGATTTTTAATCACAAAAGGTGGCATCACCTCAAACGATGTCTTAAGTACTGGACTCGCCTTAACTTCTGCGCGTTTACTCGGTCAAATTTTAGCTGGGTGTTCAATGGTGCTGACACCACCAGATCATCCCCAGTTTCCTAACTTACCTGTAGTGCTGTTTCCGGGTAATGTCGGCGATGCTGATGCCTTGGGGACAATCTATTGTAGGTTAACTCAGCACTGACTACTGTCTTTTGGCTAGTGTTGCATGACTTATGATTCTGCTATGCCTGATTTAAAGTCAAATTCTGCACTACCTAATGCAGAATCAAATTCCACTACCGCTGAGGATCAGGTAAATTCTCATGTTTCTGATGGAGAATCAGATTCCATCTTCCCAGAAGCTGAGCTAAGATCTGTTCTTCGCTATTTAAAATCAAATGCTACCTTGGTTGAAGAAGAATCTGATTCTACTCCTGCTAATGAAGGTTTAATTTCTGCTAACTCAGATGCAGATTATATCCTGACTAATGCTAATGCTAATGAGTCACAATTAGCACAGCAAAAAAGCAATCAAAATATTCAAGTCCAATTTAAAACTGAAGAGGGGCGACTGTTATTAATTTTGCCAACAGAATCTCAAGTTCCGGCTTCGGAAGTTGGTTGGACTGAGATTTGGCAACAAATTAAGCAGCGTCTCAACGCTAGCGATCGCTTACGTAAAGCTAACACAGCAGTGCATCTGTTAGCACAAGACCGCTTACTAGATAGCAGACAACTGCAAGAACTGGCAGAAACCTTAAACAAAGTTCAATTCCATCTGACATCTGTAGCCACAAGCCGACGGCAAACCGCAATTGCCGCTGTGACATCTGGTTACTCTGTAGAACAACTACAACCAAAAATCAACTCTATCTCCAGAGAGATTCCCATACCTTTAGCAGATGCACTGTATCTCGAAATGACTGTACGTTCTGGAGTAGAAATTCGTCATCCTGGAACAGTAATTCTCTTGGGAGATTTAAATCCAGGTGGTATTGTAGTTGCAGATGGAGATATTCTAATTTGGGGTCGTCTACGTGGAATCGCTCATGCCGGTGCCGGCGGCAATCGTGAGTGTCTGATTATGGCCCTGCAAATGGAACCAACCCAATTGCGGATCGCAGATGCTGTAGCTAGGGCACCAGAGAAATCGCCAACGCGATTTTCTCCAGAAGTGGCACATATCACACCCAAAGGAATTCGCATCGCCAAGGCTACTGATTTTTCCAGAAATCAATTAACTAGAATCAATCAAGAGCCGTAAATTCTTAGTAAAATTTCTTGAACCTTAATCGCGCGCACTTCTATCATGACTCGCATTATCGTGATTACCTCCGGCAAAGGTGGAGTGGGTAAAACCACAGTTTCGGCAAATTTGGGCATGGCTATAGCCAAAATGGGGCGTCAAGTTGCTCTAGTTGATGCGGATTTTGGTCTAAGAAATTTGGACTTACTGCTAGGACTAGAAAACCGCATCGTTTATACAGCGGTAGAAGTCCTAGCTAGAGAGTGCCGCTTAGAACAAGCTTTAGTAAAAGATAAACGGCAAACCAATCTTGTACTCCTCCCAGCAGCACAAAACCGTTCTAAAGATGCTGTCACCCCCGAACAGATGAAATTATTGGTGAATGCACTGGCACAAAAGTACCAGTATGTGATTATCGACAGCCCCGCCGGAATTGAAAATGGATTTAAAAATGCGATCGCCCCGGCAAAAGAAGCCCTAATCGTCACCACACCAGAAATTTCTTCCGTTCGGGATGCTGACCGCGTAGTTGGGTTGCTAGAAGCACAAGGCGTTAAGCGTGTTCACTTAATAATTAACCGTATCAGAGCTACAATGGTACGTGCTAATGATATGATGTCAGTGCAAGATGTTCAGGAACTTCTCGCCATCCCCCTAATTGGGGTGATCCCTGACGATGAACGCGTAATCGTCTCTACCAATCGCGGCGAACCTCTGGTGTTAGGGGATACTCCCTCTTTAGCTGCCATAGCCTTTGAGAACATTGCTCGTAGATTGGAAGGAGAATCTGTCGAGTTTCTAGATCTCGACTCATCCCATGACAGCATCTTCGCCCGTCTGCGAAGGTTATTGTGGACAAAGATTGTTTAACTCATTTTCCAGTCTCCGCCCCAGACTTAATTTGCAATGATTGAACTTCTAGAACGACTTTTTCGCAGTCCTGACACCAGTCGCACTCAGGTAAAGCGTCGCCTACAATTGGTGATTGCTCATGATCGTGCCGACATCACCCCGCAAACGTTAGAAAAAATGCGCCAAGAAATCCTAGATGTAGTCTGTCGCTATGTAGAAATTGAGACAGACGGTTTGGAGTTCTCGCTAGAAAGCAACCAACGTACAACAGCCCTAATTGCTAATTTACCCATCCGCCGAGTCAAAGATGAAACCTCTGAATAGGAAAGCATTGATCATCTCAAGAGGTTTAATTCTAGTATTTACTTTATTTTTGATGGTTATATAAGTAGTGATAAATCCTTTGGTAGAGACGCGTCATGACTCGTCTCTACAATGGTTTACTTCGGGGTTTTTGGCCCTAGCAATTTAAGATTTTTTGTCATATTACTTGACGACAACTACTACAACAGGGAAAATCACCAAGAGCATACTGCTGACTCTACTTGGAAAATCCTCCATGGATCTCCCAATTTAAGAAGATTGGCGTGAGACTTTAAAGCCCTAAAGTGTAGTTTTCCTGCGTTGCCAACAGCAACTGCTCTACTTAGTTAAAGCTTAACCAAGCACTGCTTCACCGCAATTGCTGCACAATTCTACTCGCCTTTAAACTTTAATACCTTTTTTGTAAAAAAACATTATTCAATCAATAATCTGATGCAGACTGCAAATACCTTGCACTTAAAAGGAATAACACTGCTTATCCTTGTTAATTTAATTAGTGCGACAACTTTCCCATTGACTAAAGACATTGTTAGTAGCGTTTCACCAAGCGTGTTAATCGGCACACGCTTTATGATAGCGTCAGTTTTTTTTGCAATCCACTTACGTAATCTAAATTTACTTTTGCTCCGTGATGGTGTAATACTGGGACTTTTGTTATTTTTCTACTTAGCGATCGAAACGATCGCACTTGGAACAATACCAGCAAACCGAGCAGTATTCATTGTCAGCCTCAGCGCCCTCATTGTACCTCTGCTGGGATGGCTGATTGGTCAGCGTGTAATGCTGAGAACTCTCCTAGCAGCTGTAATTGCTGTAATTGGCATTGGTGCGATGTTTTGGGAAGAGGGGGAGTTAGGAATTGGCGATGTGTTGATGTTTTGTGATGCAGTTATTTATGCAGTCTATACATTGTATATAGAGCGAGTCGCTTTACGTCATCCCACCTTACCACTCACTGGTATTCAATTACTGTTTACTGGGGGGCTAGGCGCATTCTGGAGTCACTCGCAAATATTGAACCAGTTTGAGGCAATAGAACAGCACTGGAGAGGAATTGTATACCTAACGCTGATTGCGACTGCTGCTGTAACTTGGCTTCAGATCCAAGCACAACGATGGGTTTCAGCCTGCGACGCTGCTTTAATTTACACCATAGAGCCATTATTCGCAGCTATATTCTCATATTGGCTGCTTGGCGAACAATTGGGAATACGTGGTCTAGCTGGCGCTATTCTTGTTTTAACAGCACTAATTTTGAGTCAAGCTTCTCAAGAAAGCGAGCCAGATTCCAAATTACAGAGTAGTTAAGAAAAAAATTTCCCGTTGTCAGCGTTAGTAACAACGGGAATACATGCTATTTTTGGCGTTGCATAATTGCGGGATGATTTGGGAATTTACATCAACAATCATCCCTCTCAATCATTCCATGACTCAGCCATATCCTATTTCTTGTATGCTATCGATAGGCAACTTGTGGCCCTGACCAAACTTCTGTAAGTTCTCTACCAAAAGTAATCGGCTGATCAGCATCTGTAGTTGTATTTACAGTCTCACCGTTGTTAGAAACTTTTACGAGAGGCCAGTTTTCCTCACCCATTTCTCCAGCACGGAAAAGTACATGATCTGGTTGACTTTTACTCCAACCTAACAATACTGCAATCTTCTCATGGTCATTTTCTACCTGAGCAGGAGCGACAGTGTTAGCGCGATTTTGTTGCCGATCCCAGATGACAGCATGATCTGTAGCATCCCCAGTGTTAAATATACCTTCAAACTTGCGTGCTAAAAAGCGATCGCCTTTTTCTGACCAACTTACAGGAACTAACACCCCAATTGTACCCTTGGCATCAGTTGGTTCCGACGACACCACCTTTGTCTCTAAAAGCGGATCTTTATCACCAGCAGTTGAAGCCATCACCCACAACTTCTTGGTTTGTAAATCTTGAACAAACAGAACGCTGGTGACGCGGCTATTATACATTTCTGGTTTTACTTCTAGCTGCACTCGACTATAAACAGCATATTTGCCATCTGGAGAAACCACAGGAATGCTGCGGTAGTAGCGCACTCCAGAACCACCTTGAGAACCAATAGCCTCTTGAGTAGCTGTAATCCACTTCCAAGGAATCGGATGAGGACTTCCTATCGGATCTGTTTGTTCTGCTTGGGCTTCTTCGTCAAGCTGTTCAACAGGTATTTCTGTGGTCGTGCTTGGTTGTGATATTCTTACATTTGGTGCAACTTGAGCAGTCGCTAATAATTTCGCCACCACAGCTTTTCTTACCTGGATATTTTCTCCTCTTTTCAAAGACTGGACTCTGGCAGCTTTTAATTTTTGTACTAATTTAAATTGACTAATAGGTACATCTACTACTGGTGCCAATTCAACACCATTCAATTGGTCGCTAACAGACACATTACTATTTGATAGAGAATTATTTTCTACTAAAGACTTAATTTTATCTGCTTGTAACACCTGTGGTTCTTCAACAACAGGCATTTTCTTCAGATTAGAGTCAAGTTGTGCTGTTAAGGAGTTGACTTGCTCTGCTTTAGTCATTTCGGTTGTTTTCGGTTCCCCAACCGCAACAACTTCTTGGGAAACAGAATTAGATTCTTCCGCTGTAGAAGTTGTTTTTGCTACTTTAGTTTTTGCTGTACTTGAATAACTCGATGCCCCAAATAAGGGTGCAATTAGTATCATAACGACAGCGTAAGTAAAAAGTGGTCGCGCGCGGAACCAGCCTGACAGCAAAAGGGGTTTAAGCATGTGTAGACTCTCTAGAGGGGGGTTGCTGTGGAGGAGCAATATTTATGTAGCAAGGAGATAGGCTATGATTATATGTATAACAAGAAACTAAAGCTTTTACGAGATAGTTTGTGCCAGATTTGCTGATTTGTACAAAAGTTAAGTAACATTATTGACGTTTTCCTTTATAAAGTACTGAATATTTTTTTACAGAAATATGGCAGTATGGTAATTATGCTGATAACTCAGTAATTACTACATACTGTTGAGCGCTACTTACCACAGATCCAATTGCACAAAAAATCAGGACTGGTAAGGCGATATTTAAAATGTTGTCACTGGCAACCGAAGTCAGAAAGTTTGGCTGTTATAAACTTTGTTAGCAATAGCTAAACTCTGGCAAGCGAGTTTTTTAAACACTGCTATGACAGCACAGACCCTAATAACGGTAAATGTGAGGCGTTATGTGAGCTTGGATAAGCTGACATCCAATATATGATACTCAAAAGATGCCGTCTTCATCCACCCAAATTCATAAATTGCAATCGAAGCTATAGATTATAGTTAAGACGCAATACTATTTTAGAGACACAACTGCATTTCATGCCAAATTGAGGGAAGATTAGCCAAAAAAATTTATTAGATAGATGCGATCGCGGCTAAGTGTAATACGTAGGCTCTTAATTTGAATTAACTAGATGCAGCTCAATACTACTTGGTATGCTTGCCAATTCAATATAAGTCTATCAAAGAACGTATACTTTCACCAGTATTAGCGCGCTTGATGATCAATTTAATAAAGCACAAGGCAGTCCCCACATCCAGTTATTGCACTTTATTCGCTGTCACCAATAACCCGTTCCCACTCTAAGACTACCTAACTAGACCATAAATATGCTGAATTGTATTCTGGATTTGTGGCGTTGCTGAATCATAGGATGAAATATGATGGATTGAAATCTCAAACTCTTTATTCTCTCTGCGCCTCTGCGCGGCAGTCGCTACAACGGGGGGAACCCCAGCAACGCGCTGCCTTGCCTCTGCGTGTTAGCGTAGCGGGGCGTAGCCCGATAAATCATCCCGCAATTATGCAACGCCGAATTTGTTTTGGGGTTTAAAGTTGTGAGCCTTGAAAATAGGTTTCCAGCTTTTCCTGAACCTATTCAATGATGATACCTACAGACAGATGATGCAATAATTGTTACCTAAGTAGATGAATCATATATTCAGCTAAATGAGGCATAATTCGCAATTAAATAAAATACTGATTGAGGAGAGGATCGCATATCCTCCCCTCAATCATTAGACCTTTCTTGAAAGTAGGGAATAGGGAGTACGGAGTGGGAAAGAAATATTTTCATAGTTCCTTGCGAATGGCTACGCTCAGTAACTATAATCTTTCCGTTTTTAACCCAATACCCAATACCCAGTACCTAATCACCAGTCCCTTTTAATTAACCTATCTCAAAGAACCTTCAGTTTGCTTGCCCATTCTTTCTTGAATCTTGCTCTTAGCAGCTTTGAATTCTGTAGCCAACTGCTCAGTTTGCTGAGTATTCAAATTATTACGAATAGCAGCAAACATGGTGCTTTCTTCTTGACGAATATGGTCGCCAACTGCATCCATTAACTGTCTGACTTTATCTTTGAATTGAGAAGAAGAAGGACTAATAGCCTTAATTTCCTCTAACATCTGCTTCATTTCAGCTTGTTCGTCATACAGTTCTTGGGTGTCATTTTCACCGTAGAAAGAACGTACTCTCGGGTAAACAACTTCTTCTTCAGCTTCAGCATGAACACTCAAATCTTTATAGATTTGACCGAAGTATTCTTGAATCTTTTGTTGGTCGTTGCTTTGCAGCAATTCGGTGAAGAGAATATTCACTTTATTGTGATCCAAACGGATGACATCTTGAATATTCATATCCTTTTTGTCAGCACCTTGGGTAACGGCACTACCCACTACACCACTAAATGCTGCCATAGCATCCTGAACTCGTGCCCAAATTCCTTGGTCTGCATCTTGTCCGGTTAGTTCACGAACACCCAAGATTTCTAAAACACCCTTGAGTTGCTCTTGATGGGCACGGTTCTCAAAATTAATGGTATTTAAAGGCCCAATAGCAGCCATCACATCAGCACCTACTTTTTGTGCTGCCTTGTGAATTGTCAAGCCAGTCATCACTTGTTGATGCTTTAACAATTCGTGCTGAAATACTTTTTCATACAGACTTAGTTCAGAACCTTGCATTAATTCCTGAACCTTTTGAACCATTTGTTGAAGAGTGTTTTTAGGCTGTCCTTGAATGCCATACTGAACGATTACAGTTTCTAAAACACCGAGGTTTTTCTGATCGTCATTGAGCATATCCTGAAAGCGTTTAGAGATTTCTGAATCGTTAGATTCTCTCGCAAACAACTGCTCATTTTTAATTAGCAACTGTTGTATTGCTTTCATGTCTGCCAATTTAACGGCAATAGCGTTACGTTTTGTATCATCTAAAGTAGATACCATCTTTAGTTCTCCTCGAAAAAGTATTCGGAATTATTGCCTCTTTTAGATTGGCACAATAACTAGTGATATTCCCTCATACTTTTGAGCGATTGCCTTCGTGACTCAGGATAGAAAAATAGAATATTTATTTTTAATTTTTTATCTACTCTTTTAGATAGACAAATATCAAGTCTGCGACTCCCTCGTCAGATAGATAAAATTTTATGATTAATTATTTAGATTATCTCAAAGATAGTAAAAGTTAGGAAATTAAGTAATAATGCCAAAAAACTTTGGAATTTGAGAACAGGCGCTGATTAGAAAATTCAAAATTCAAAATTCAAATTAACATTGCAACCCGAAGTTTATTTTCAACAAATTTCTTCCGCTTAATACAGAGAACACTAATTATGGAAACTACAGAAACCTCACAAACAACCTCAACACCTTTCCCAAATATCCCACCAATTATTGAGAGTGATGATAGAGAGTATGTTGATACCGGTGTACCAAGCACAGTTGCAATCGCGGGACATCCCTTACATCCTTTGAGTGTCATCTTCCCCATAGCCTTTTTAGCCGCCGCCTTGGGAAGCGATGTTGGTTACTGGTTAACTAATGATTTCTTCTGGGCTAGGGCCTCCCTGTGGCTAATCGGGCTGGGATTAGCAGGAGGTATCCTCGCTTCCCTAATTGGTATCAGTGACTTCTTAAAAATTGAACGAGTCCGCAAGCGTACCGCCGGCTGGGCGCACTTAATTCTTAACGTTTCTATTCTAACTTTGACACTCGTTAACTTTCTTTTGCGTGTGGGCAACGCTGAATCAAGAATATTACCTTGGGGGCTACTAATCTCACTCATTGTCGGTACATTAACTAGCGTTTCCGGCTGGTTTGGTGCTGAACTCTCCTACCGTCACAAAATTGGTGTAGTTGGCGCTGGTAGTAGAAGATATCCGTAAGTTGGGGACTGGGGAGATGAGGGGGATGAGGGAGATGAGGGGGATATTTTCTTTGCGTCTGCGCGTCCCTGTATCTTTGCGTTTCGATTCCCAATTCCCCATTCCCAAAGGCTAAAATCTCCATAGTCTTTAGCTTTGATTAAATGCCTCGCAATCGTCAGCAAACAATATTGATACTCATCTCTGTGTTCATCACAGTGCCGATGGGCTTTTTATTTAAGTATTACACTGGGCCTGCTCATCAATGGTTTAACAATTACGTCGCTGCTGTAATTTATGAAATATTTTGGTGCTTGTTTGCATTCTGGTTTAATAGAACTCAAGCAGCGATCATCCAAATCCCAGTAGGAGTTTTTATCGTTACCTGTATATTGGAGTTTTTGCAACTTTGGCATCCGCCACTATTAAAAGAAATTCGCACTACTTTAATAGGTAAATGGTTACTTGGTACCACCTTTGCTTGGTGGGATTTTCCTCACTACGCATTAGGTTGTGTATTAGGTTGGTTGTGGTTGCAACAATTGCACAAAATAGGTCATGCAAAAAAAAGTCAAGGTGAAACCTAATTCAAAACAGCAAAAGATTGCAGAACAACCTGATGGTAGCTTGACTGTGTATTTGAAATCGCCTCCTGTAAACGGCAAAGCTAATGAAGAGTTAATTCAACTACTAGCTGAAAAATTTGATGTATCCAAATCCTGTATCAGAATTAAGTCCGGTTTATTCTCTCGACAAAAACTAATTGAGATTGATACAAATGCTTAAGTTTGATGTTTTTCTGGTTACTAGTCTACTCACCAGTAATACTTTTTAAAGTACTGGAATTTTTTAGGAATGAGAATCATACTCTCAAGAATATACTCCCCAATACTAGTATCAAAGACTCGTCAAGCACAATGTTGATTCTTGTGTGATGCTAATATACCCTGGCTGAGCTTTGACCCGTTCTATCCAAGCTTGGATGGCAGGAAATTGTGTTAAATCAAACCCACCTTCATCGGCAACGTGGGTGTAAGCAAATAAAGCAATGTCCGCAATTGTATAACGCTCATTCACAAAAAAAGTGTGCGCGGTTAAATGCTTTTCCATCAGCTTAAGTGCTGCATAACCGGGTTCACGTTTATGCTTTATTGCTTCGTGATATTCCTCAGACTTCCCTAAAATAGAAATCCAAAATCTAGATGTAGCAATAAAAGGTTCATGGCTGTATTGTTCAAAAAATAACCATTGCAGAACTTGCGCTCGTAAAAAGCGATCGTATGGCAAGAATTCTGTGCATTCACTCAGATACACCAATATAGCATTAGATTCTGCTAAGTATTTCCCTGGTTCAATTTCCAAAACTGGAATCTTACCGTGAGGATTTTTACTTAAAAAATCTGGAGTTCGAGTCTCTTGTTTTAAGATATTAACCTCTACTCGCTCAAAGGGCATACCAAGCTGTGTCAATAAAAGACGTATCTTGTAACCATTGCCGGAGGGTAAAAAATCGTACAAACGTAGCATTTCCATATCAAATAAATAGTGAGGAATGTGTTGAAAATTGAGGCTTTAAAATACAATATCTTACCAAATGATTTTCTACAAACCGGATATATATTTTTTTATTGAGCGTTTAAGTGCAACACAGAATTATCTGAAAAAATAAAAATCAAGCTATTAAAGTATTATTTATTCCTAGTATTTGATGTTAGTTTTAGTTAGTGGTCGAGAATAAAAGTATGTGTGGAAGATTCACTTTAAGCCAACCACCAACCGCCATAGCTCAATTCTTTCATATTGAGGAAGTTCCGGATTTTGTTGCCGAATATAACATTGCACCTACGCAATTAGTAGCAACAGTGTTACATAATCCCGATCATGGCAAGCGTGAATTTCGGCATTTATATTGGGGGTTGATTCCCTCTTGGGCTAAAGATTCCAAGATAGCGGCGAAGCTAATCAACGCCAGATCAGAAACCGTTGCTGAAAAACCAGCTTTTCGATCAGCTTTCAAGCAAAGACGCTGTTTAGTGCTGGCTGATGGCTTTTATGAATGGCAAAAACAACAAAGTAAAAAGCAGCCGTTTTATTTTCGTCTTCAAGATGGGCAACCATTTGTCTTTGCAGGGTTGTGGGAGAAATGGCAATCTCCTACCGAAGAAATAACCTCTTGTACAATTTTGACTACAACCGCTAACGAGTTACTGCAACCCATCCACGATCGCATGCCTGTAATTCTCCAGCCACAAGATTACGATTTATGGCTAGATCCGCAAGTAAAAACAGCCGAGGTACTACAGTCGCTATTGCGTCCCTATCCAGCGCCAGCCATGGCAGCCCACCCGGTTAGCACCTTGGTGAATAGCCCTCGGCATAACCAGCCGGAGTGCATCGTGCCTGTTGGCGAATAGGGAGTGGGGAGTAGCTGACAGGTGTAGGTTTTTAATATTTTGCGCTTTGAACGACGCGGGGACGCGGAGACGCGGGGACGCGGAGACGCGGGGAGGCGGGGACGCGGGGACGCGGGGACGCGGGGAAAGATTTCGGAACAGAAAATTAGGCTTTTTCAGACTGAATGTAAAATATCTACACCTATCAAGTGGGGAGTGGGGAGTAGCACTTCGATTTCGCTCAGTGACCGGGAGTAGGGACTGGCACTGTATACTATGGACTAGAGAAAAGTTTTTCCTAGTCCCCAATCCCCATTCCCCAATCCCCAGTCCCCAGTCCCCAATCCCCAGTCCCCAATCCCCAATCCCCAGTCCCCAGTCCCCAAACATATGCCAAGAACACAAAAAAACGATAACTTCATTGACAAATCCTTTACAGTCATGGCAGACATTATCCTCAAGATTCTGCCAACGAATAGAAAAGCCAAGGAAGCGTTTGTTTATTACCGAGATGGCATGTCGGCGCAGGCAGAAGGTGAATATGCCGAAGCTTTGGAATATTACGAGGAAGCCCTAACACTAGAGGAAGATACCAACGATAAGAGCTATATTTTCTACAATATGGGACTCATCTATGCCAGCAACGGCGACCATGACAAAGCTTTAGAACTGTATCACCAAGCGATTGAATTGAATCCACGCTTACCCCAAGCCTTGAATAATATTGCCGTGATTTATCACTACAAAGGGGAAAAAGCGAAAGAGGCAGGCGATAACGACGGTGGCGAAGCATTATTTGACCAAGCAGCAGACTATTGGATTAGAGCGATTCGTATGGCTCCCAATAACTACATTGAAGCCCAAAACTGGTTAAAAACAACTGGGCGATCGCAAATTGACGTATTCTTTTAGTCCTCATTAGTCCTTTGTCATTTGCTAAGGATTAATGACTAATGAACAATGACCAATAGACTAATGACAATTTTATGATTGACCAAGAACAAGTACGTAAAGTAGCAAATCTTGCTCGTTTAGAATTGACTCCAGAAGAAGAGGAGCAGTTTACAACCCAATTAGGAAATATTCTTGACTATATCGAGCAACTTAATGAACTCGATGTTAGCAATGTATCTCCGACCACACGGGCAATTGATGTCAGTAATGTGACGCGAGAGGATGAACTACAACCCTATCCTGACCGAGAAGATATCCTCAACAGCGCACCTGAACAGGAAGGCGAATTTTTTAAAGTACCAAAAATTCTGAATGCTGAATAGTCATTAGTCATTCGTCATTGTTGAGCTATGCGGTCTTGGGGAGCCACCCCCGTGGGCGGGTTTCCTCCATGAGCGACTAGCGATCTTTGCAGCGGTAGCGAGGAACGAGCGTCGGTACGAGCGTCCGTAGGAGCGTCATCCGTAGGGTCATTAGTCATTCGTTAATGCACCTTAACCAAGGAGAAAACTATGGGTTTAGGAATTCTAAAAGATGGTCAGTGGATATCTCAACGGGATCAAGAAGACTCACAAGGTAAATTTATCCGACCATCAACGACTTTTCGCAATCGAATTACAGCCGATGGTTCTAGTGGATTTAAAGCTGAGCCAGATCGTTATCATTTATACATTTCCTGGGCTTGTCCTTGGGCTTGTCGCACAGCAATTATGCGGCAGTTAAAAGGACTAGAAGATGTGATTGGTTTGTCGGTAGTTGCTGCGGAAATTGATCAAAATAGTTGGGAATTTTCTGATGAACCAGGGAGCATTCCTGATACGATCAATGATGCCCAGTATCTTTGGCAAATTTATCTCAAAGCTAACCCCAACTATAGCGGACGGGTAACAGTTCCGGTTTTGTGGGATATTCATAAAAAAACAATTATTAATAATGAATCCCGCGAAATCATCCGGATGTTAGATACAGAATTCAATGTTTTCAGTAAACAAGATATCAACTTTTATCCAAAGGATTTGCAACAAGTAATTGATGAGACAATTGATGCTATTTACCAACCAATTAATAATGGTGTATACCGTGCAGGATTTGCTACAACTCAATCAGCTTATGATGAAGCGGTAACGGAATTATTTACGGCTCTTGATTATTGGGAGCAAGTATTAAGTAATCAACGCTATCTTTGTGGCGACCAAATTACCGAGGCAGACTGGTGTATGTTCACTACCTTGTTTCGCTTCGATGCAGTTTATTATGTGCATTTCAAATGCAACTTACGCCGGATTATAGATTATCCTAATCTATGGAATTATCTCAAAGAACTTTATCAACTGCCGGGAGTTAAAGAAACTTGTAACCTTGACCATATCAAACGGCATTATTACAGAAGCCATCCCAAGGTTAATCCTACCCGGATTGTACCAAAAGGCCCGTTAATTGATTTTGATGCGCCCCATAACCGCGATCGCAATGGGTAAATGCTTCATAATTTCACAGTTCTCTTAATGATTAGACCAGGGTGATGTAAAAATATAAAATCTTGCATTATCCCATAAACAATGCTCATACCAAACTGGATATTATCTTTGAATTGGAAGCCGCTAAATTCTGATTCAAGGTCAAAGATATACAAGATAGGGCTAGAAATTCTGACAGTAGTAGCACTTTTGTGTATCTTGCAATTGCTAGATAAAAATGTTTATAGAGCAAATGAAATTGATATCTTCCCAGCAGCTAAACAATACGTCGCCTCTAACTGGATTTTAGGAGATTGGTATCTCAATCAGCCACCAAGTTATAGACTCTTATTCCAGATTGTGGTAGGTCAGATGATAGTAGCTTGGGGTTTTTTAATCACTTCTATTGTAGGTCGAATACTGTGCTACTGCTTGATTGCATTAGGACTGATATTGATCAAAAGAAAACTGGGTCTTAGTTTACCGTTGCTATTATTAGCTATTTTTGCGTTCATGACGTGTCAAAACTTTGCGGCTGGTGAACTGATAGTGTCAGGAATTCAACCCAAGGTACTTAGCTATGGTTTTGTATTAATAGCGCTTAGCTTCATGTTAAAGAGAAGCTATTATTGGATGGCTCTGATGTTGGGATTAGCTACCTCATTTCATGTCTTAGCAGGGGGCTGGTCATTTCTCATTATCATAGGTTTGCTGATTCTGAGATGGAATGCTCATAAGATGAATGTCGGAACTCTGGGAACAATCTTTCTTATTTACTTAATAACTAGCTCTTTTTCTGTTAAATCTGTATTAGATCAATTACTAATACCTGCTTCTGAAGGTTCTATCCCTGCTTCTTTAGTTTATGTTTTTGTCCGATTACCTCACCATCTCAATCCTCTATCTTGGTCTTGGGATTGGTGGGTAAGGCTGATTGTATATTTAGCAGTACTATTTATCAGTATTAAACTACTCAAACGCGTCTTTCAAAGTAGTGATGAAAATAAAAACTTTACTTCTGAGCAGTACATAGCGTGTGTGCGACTATCTGAGTTTACATTAATTAGCCTAGTACTTTTTATGCTAGGAGTGGCGATCGCGCCTTTTAACTCCTCTGGTAGTATTTTACAATACCATATCTTTCGCGTAGGTGGTGTGATGTTGCCACTTAACACTTGCTTACTGTTTGCATGTGCTTTAGAGCATAGTTTTGGTAGCAAGAAACGAAAATTAGTATTACTTGGAAGTATCTTACTGTTGAGCCTTTTACTTATCAAGCCAATCAAAACATTTAAAGCCCAACTATTTAGCTTAAATGAATTTCCCAGCAGACCACAACAAGTATTTCCTGAGCAAAAATCATTATACAGTTGGGTTAAAAACCACACCCCTCAAAATACTATTGTCATAACTCCTCCAGGTACTTTTGATAGTTTTACATGGATAGCAGAGCGTCCAACTATAGCTAAATATAAACTTATCCCTCAAAATAAGTTGGGAATACCTGAGTGGTATGAACGCATGAGGGATTTGAGTGGTAATAATACTTCTATTTTGCCAGTTTTTAGTAAGGATAAGGAGTTTAAAATCAACAAAGCAGGATTTGATCTGCCAAAATTACTGGATAGTGAGTATTACTCTTTAACAACTGCTCAGGTGAATTTTTTATTGACTAAGTATCAAGCTGAATATTTTGTAGCTAGTGTGAAACAGGAATTAGATTTGTCGATTGTATATCGTAATTCCAAGTATATTATTTACCACAAAACAGAAAAATAAATTGCTGCACTAATGTTCCCGCAGGCCTCACCACTGGAACTAGTAACGATGGTCAGATACCCGACTTTTTCCAAAAGTCGGGTATCTTGCAGCCTCTGAGAAAAAAATCAATCGGTGCGATCGCTCCACGCTAAAGCTAATAGGCTAAAATAATCAAGCCTTTGGGAATATTCAATCCTCAAGCAGCCCATTACTCGCGCAAACAGATAACATTTATAGTATGAACGCTACACAAGAACAACTAAAACTCCAATTTAAACAGGCGTTAGTGGCTGCTTTTGGCGCTGACTTTGCAGAGGTAGACCCGATTTTAGTTACTGCTAGCAATCCTAGATTCGGTGATTATCAGGCGAATGTTGCTTTGTCATTAAGTAAAAAGTTAGGAAAACAACCAAGAGCGATCGCCTCTGCTATAGTCGAAAATCTAGATGTCTCAGAAATCTGCGAACTGCCGAGTATAGCCGGGCCTGGATTTATTAATTTGCAACTGAAAACAGCATACCTGGAAGCACACATCAAAGCGATACAAGCAGATTCCAGCTTAGGAATTCCAGCAGCGAAAATGCCAAAGCGGGAAATTGTCGATTTCTCCAGTCCGAATATCGCCAAAGAAATGCACGTCGGACATTTGCGTTCCACAATTATTGGAGATAGCATCGCCCGAATTTTAGAATTTCAGGGTCACGATGTTCTGAGATTAAATCACGTTGGTGATTGGGGTACTCAATTTGGGATGTTAATCGCTTATCTGCGAGAAGTTTACCCAGAAGCCCTAACTACCGCTAATGCTTTAGATATTGGTGATTTAGTTACCTTTTACCGCAAAGCCAAACTGCGGTTTGATGCGGATGAAGCTTTCCAAGAAACGGCCCGGCAAGAAGTCGTCCGCTTACAAGCAGGTGCAGAAGACACACTCCACGCCTGGAAGTTGTTGTGCGAACAGTCGCGGCAAGAGTTCCAGAAAATTTATGACCTGCTGGATGTGAAAGTCACAGAACGAGGCGAATCTTTTTACAATCCTTTACTGCCGACAATTGTAGAGGATTTAGAAAAAACTGGGTTGCTGGTAGAAAGCCAGGGCGCAAAGTGTGTTTTCTTAGAAGGGTTTACAAACAGAGAAGGCGAACCTCTACCCTTGATTGTACAAAAATCTGATGGCGGCTATAACTATGCCACCACAGATTTAGCAGCCTTGCGCTACCGAATTCAGCAAGATGAAGCCAAGCGGATAATTTATGTTACAGATGCTGGACAAGCTAACCATTTTGCCCAATTCATTCAAGTAGCGCGGAAAGCGGGATGGGTGCCTGATGATGTAGAACTGGTGCATGTCCCCTTTGGCTTGGTGTTGGGGGAAGATGGTAAAAAGTTCAAAACTCGTTCTGGGGATACGGTGCGGTTACAGGATTTGTTGGATGAAGCGATCGCTCGTGCCCGTGCAGATTTAGAAGTAAGATTAAAGGAAGAAGAACGCAAAGAAACTGAAGAATTCATTCAACATGTTGCTGAGGTGGTTGGGATCAGTGCGGTCAAATATGCCGACTTAAGCCAAAATCGTACTAGTAACTATATATTTAGCTACGACAAAATGCTCGATCTTAAAGGCAATACTGCACCTTATATGTTGTATGCCTATGCCAGGATTCAGGGTATTAGTCGCAAAGGTGGGATTGATTTTGAAGAGTTGGGAAATAATGCCAAAGTTCTGTTAGAACATGAAACAGAATTAGGACTTGCAAAGTGCTTACTTCAGCTAGGCGAAGTGATTAGTACTGTAGAACAAGATTTACTACCAAATCGGCTTTGTGATTACTTATTTCAACTGAGCCAAAAGTTTAACGTATTTTATGACCGCAATCAAGGCGTACCAGTTTTGAGTGCAGAAGAACCTCTGCGAACATCTCGCTTAGTTTTATGTGATTTAACAGCGAGAACTTTGAAATTAGGATTATCGTTATTAGGAATTCAGGTATTAGAAAGGATGTAAAATTGCGTCTGAATGAATAAAATTGCACTTTTTTGGGAGGCGATCGCATGGTACAAACACCACTAAAAAACATAACTTTAGCAGAGTTTCTTAAGTTACCAGAAACCAAGCCTGCTAGTGAGTATATAGATAGTAAAATTACGCAAAAACCAACGCCGCAGGGGGAACATAGTACTAAGCTGTTCAGCATTTAAATAGGGTATAATAGAAAGCCGAATTCAGTCAAAACATGGAATAATGCCAGCAAAAAATCATTTAACTTCCCAGCAAACAGAGAAGCTACAAAAAGCTTTAAAACTGGAAGAAAATGGAGAAATAAGAGAAAGAATACTAATTCTCTTGTTGCTTAATGATGGAAAAACACAAGCTAACATAGCAGAATTTTTGGGTTGTTCTTTAAATAAAGTATCATATTGGTGTGTACATGGAGACCCAGAGAATCTGGAAAGCCTAAAAGATGAGAGGATGAAGGGAAACCATAAAAAAGCCACAGATAGGTATATAGAAATATTATAGGAACCACAGCGAGAAGCGTGAACCATCCATCTTGCAGAACTTGTGGTAATTCCTCCATCCTCTGACTATCGGGGAAAGCTTTTGGGCTTTGACCTGAGCGCCGTAATTCGAGTTGTTGACGATTTGCTTGACCTTCTGACGAAAAGCTTTGTAGAAAATGAATCTTAAGAATAATTAAATTGACAAAAATGAACTATCTCGTATCAGATTCTATTAGTCCAGTAATTTGGCTGACGCTGAAGATGCATGACTGCAACTATCAAAATGTGCTGCTCTCTGATGGCATAAATTATTCCATAAGGAAAACTGGCTATGCGGCATGTTAGTATCGCAGAGAAAGCTCTATTCCGCAGCAAATGGGATACTATTATCGCTATATCGTGCAGGTGTCTCTAAAATATAATTTTCTTCAGCACAGATTTGACGTAGTTCTACAAAAGCATCTGCGAGGGAAGAGGCTTTTTGTTTTTGATACCAAGCAAGGAAGTCTTGAAAAAGTTTAGGTTCTACAATCGCAGCAACTAATTTGTCCTGCTTGAAGATTAATTGAGGTTCCGATGCAATAGCATCAATTACCTCGGGCAGTTTTTGTTGTGCTTCGTCAAGTTTCCAGTTCATTTGTTTTATAAGTTAGATGATTAATTATAACTTTATTCCTAGAACGTAGCTCTCGCAATACTTGTTCACCAGGAATTAAATTAACTTCGCCTTGTTCAACAGACTGAAATCTGTTCTCTGCTTCTTCTGCCCAAATAGCATCTATTTCTACTTGATTTTCAGCATCGAGGCTTTTAAATAAATGTTCAGCAAGCATTGCTCTTAACCCTGGAGGTAAAGACAATGCAGTGTTGAAGATTTTGTCATAGGTGTTAGCCATATTTTTTCCCAGAGTAAATAATCTTAATTTCAGTTTAAATTACTTTTTCTGTTTGTAATTGACGGTATTTATAGATTACTATCTTCACTTTTTTCTAGCAACCTATCAACTTTATTCTCAATTGTATTCAGCTTTCTCAAAATAGTAGGACGGTCATTGTCTAGGGATGCCAACAAGTTAGTCATACCCTCTTGAACAGTAGTTAACCTAGCAACAATATCTTCTAATCGTGTAAACCCTGACCGAAGTTCTTGTATACCCTCGCGCAATTCTTCCCGTTCTAGCCTTGCTTCTACCATAGAATCAAGCATTGCTTGAGCAGTTCTGGCATTACTTTCAATCAGTTGCTTGAGTTCTTGGTCAGTCATGATTTGCGTGAATAAAGATTTTAGTTCCTTTAATTTTAAGACGATTTTTGCTGTTCTGCGCTTACCGCTTACAATCGAGTTAATCCTGACTCTGAAAAAATTCCATGCAAATCTTTTTGTCCCCAGAGGTAGAAGCCCTGCTACAACGCCAACTAAAGAGCGGTAAATATCATAATGCCGTTGACGAGTTTACCGCCGCAGGCATCGCGCTACGATGTCTCAGACGAAGTATGATCGTAAAATTATCGAAATGGGGACAAAATATACCAAACTCAGGTATGGAAGCGCAGCCACGGGAAATTAAAAACTATATAACAGAACAAGGAAAAGAACCTTTTGCTAACTGGCTTGATTCTTTACGAGATCATAGGGCAATAGATAAAATGGAGAAAAGACTTACAAGAGTACAGTCCGGGAATTTAGGAGATTATAAATCAGTTGGAGAGGGTGTTTTTGCGCTAAGAATTCAATACTGGCCTGGTTATCGCGTATATTTTGGACAAGATGGAAACTTAATTATACTCCTTTTGTGTGATGGTATAAAAAACACTCAAGACGAAGATATTGAGAAAGCAAAGGAATATTGGAGAGATTATGAGCGAAGTCAAAACCCAAAGAAGTAGGCATTATCGAGAATATTTAATTGAATCTTTGAAAAACCCAGAACGTGCTGCTGGTTATATTAGCGTCATGTTGGAATTGGATGAAGAAGGATATGATGCAAATTTATTGCGATTGACACTAGAAGAAGTTGTAGAAGCAAGAAAACAATTAGGTGATTTTTCAGAGGTTGGACAACAGCATTTTGAAAAGTTGGATAAAATGCTTGTAGAAACTGGTGGTCAGGAAATTTTGGCTTTAATTGAGTTTTTAGATGCTCTAGGCTATAGGATTGGGATTGTAGAGAAAGAATCATAAACTTAAGTTTGTACCAATTTGCCTCTCGTCTCGCGGCTGATATTGTCATAGTAAGCAACAGCATCATCTAATTCCTGTTTGGCATCAGGATGAAAATCATACGCCATTACTTACTCCGAGAACGTAGCTCTCGCAATACCTGTTCGCCAGGAATTAAAGTAACTTCGCCTAATTCATCTGAGTAAATTATACTAATACGCCGACTCTGAAGAAAACATTATATATCCTAATTGGTAATGCTATAATTAGCGGTAAATAAATCTGTTTATTAATAGAAATATTAAAATGAGCAATTTACCCGTGAAGATGTTATTAAAAGAAATTGATAATTTAAGCAGAGAAGAAAAGATACAATTAATCCATTATTTGACTAGACAAATAGAAAAGCAGTACCCCAAAACAGAATCGAAAAATTTAGTTGAATTATTCCAAAATTCTCCTCTATTTGGTGTGGATATAGATTTGGAACGTCAAAGTAGCTTTTATTCTCTTTAATTTTAAGACTATTTTTGCTGTGCTACTTGCTGAACTTGTGCAATATCTAAGTCTAAAGCCTGTGCTACCTGTTCTTGGGTTAAACCCAGTGCTAACAGTTTCGGGATGGCTTCTAATTTTGCTTCTAAACGTCCTTCTTGTTTACCTTTTTGTTCCCCTTCTTCTCTAGCTTCTTGATAAACCCGCGTTTGCTTCAATTCACTTAAACCAAACATTGCTTCTATCTCCTCTCGACTCATTTGCGGAAATTTATAAACTAGAATTGTCTCTATTAATTCTAGTAATTGTTGTTGTGGCAGTTGTAAATTTACTGCTTGCTGAGTGCGGTTGATTAATTCCTTGGCGCTGTTAATGGCTGTGTCTTCATCTTCTATTACTAATTTTATCGTAGCAATGCCTATTGGTAAGGATGCAGCTGAACCTAATTAGGACTTACGCATTCACAGAAAAGTCAAAATAACAGGTATAGTTTTCAAGGCTTATAGCTAGATTTTTCAATGAAATTTTAGCGATCGCACCCAATCAAGGGTGATTGACAAAAGCCTAAAACAACGTATTTACGTTGATACACAAGATAGTTATTTTGTACAGTGCGTAAGTCCTACTAATTTATCTAGGTAAATTCTACTGATTCGCTAGCTGTGGAAGAATTCTATGAAATCTTCTTTTTCACCTATATCTATATCTCTTCTGGGATAAATTACCACTCCTCGCCAAGGATTTTTGCGTCTATTTTGGCGTAAGTATAAAGAAATTTCAGAGACTAAGCACCAGTAAATCTCTGTGTCTGGTTGAAACTGAACCTCGACAAAATAAATCGGCACTTGTTGATCTTGGATGGGCAGAAATACACCATCAATTCTCAAAGCTGTTTGCTTGACTTCAACTGACGCAAATTGGTAAATGTTGGCAGTTTCGGGAGCATTGCCAATCAGTTCAAAAAAGATGCTGGGGAGTTCTTGAAATAGGCGATAAAATATGCTGTCGGTTTTCACCTTCGGTTTTTGTGTCACTGTAGGACTTATATTATTTATGTCACAATTGAGGAAAACACTATATATCCTACAACCCGGCAAGCACTTATGTGTATTATTATTTGCCAGTATTTATCTAATTTCTACCGGGATATTCAGCTATTTCGTTTTAGCGACATAACTGGCAATGTGTTTATTTTAGCAGGTGATGAACTGCAAATCCTTGTATTTCGTGATGGAACTTGGAGATTTGTCAATGAAACCTAATTTTGCCCAAATGTCCACAAAAGAATTAAGAGCATATGTGCTTGCTCATCGGCAAGATATAGAAGCTTTGGAAATTCTATTTAGTCGGCGTACTCCTGACTCTCAAGCAATTATATATCCGTCAATGTTTACTGAAGACGGTCAACCAATAGAAGAAAATCATCACATAATTGAAGAAGCGATTAGACAGAGAATTGATGCAGGAAATAGCCACGAGGAAAATGAATCTTAAAGATAATTAAATTGACAAAAACGAACTATCTCATATCAGATTTTATTAGTCCGGTAATTTGGCTGACGCTGAAGATGCATGACTGCAACTATCAAAATGTGCTGCTCTCTGATGGCATAAATTATCCCATAGACATCTGGTGAAATTAACTGTGCGTAACCCAAAAACCTTGTAGAGACGCGAAATTTCGCGTCTCTACATTCATTTCCGCAGCAAATGGGATACTATTATCGCTATATCGTGCAGGTGTCTCTAAAATATAATTTTCTTCAGCACAGATTTGACGTAGTTCTACAAAAGCATCTGCGAGGGAAGAGGCTTTTTGTTTTTGATACCAAGCAAGGAAGTCTTGAAAAAGTTTAGGTTCTACAATCGCAGCAACTAATTTGTCCTGCTTGAAGATTAATTGAGGTTCCGATGCAATAGCATCAATTACCTCGGGCAGTTTTTGTTGTGCTTCGTCAAGTTTCCAGTTCATTTGTTTTCAGATTTAGTAGCAGGTCATTTTGATTTTAGTTTAGGTGACTTTTTCTGTGTCTAGCTAAATATTCAAAACTCCTAACTCAGCACTCACTACTTTAGCCGCCAAATTTTGATGGTATTGTCATCACTACCATCAGTGCGGCCAAGCGCGTCACCAGCACCACTGACAAGGGTCTTGCCATCTGGGCTGATGACAACGGAATTAACCTGCTCAGAATGACCTGTAAGAGTGCGGATTAGCTTTCCTGTTGTCAGATTCCAAAGTTTGATGCTGCTGTCATCACTACCACTGGCAAGGGTTTTGCCATCTGGGCTGATAGTGACGGAACGAACATAATTAACTTTAGGCATGTCACCGGGAAATGGAATAAAAACTTGATTAACTTCAGGTATCTCAACCGGAAATCTAATTATAGCTAGGCTGAAGGCGATGGAATCAACCGATTTAGAATGTCCAGTGAGGGTACGGATTAGCTTTCCTGTTTGCACATTCCACAGTTTGATTGTTTCACCACTACCTTCGGCAAGGGTTTTACTATCTGGACTGATGATAATATTGCTGGAAGACCCTTCAAGGGTGTGGATTAGCTTTTCTGTTGCCAGATTCCACAATTTGGTGGTTCCGTCAAGACTCTCGCTGGCAAGGGTTTTGCCATCCGGGCTGATGGCGATGGAACGAACCCGCGAAGAATGCCCAGTGAGGGTGCCGATTTGCTCTCCCGTTGCGAGATTCCATAATTTGATGGTGTTGTCAGCACTACCACTGACAAGGGTTTTGCCATCTGGGCTGATGGCAACAGACCTAACCGAGTCAGAATGACTTGTAAGAGTGCGGATTTGCTTTCCTGTTGTCAGATTCCAAAGTTTGATAGTGGTGTCAGCACTACCACTGGCAAGGGTTTTGCTATCTGGGCTAATGGCGACAGAATTAACCGAGCCAGAATGCCCTGTGAGGGTGCGGATTTGTTCTCCTGTTGAGAGATTCCACAGTTTGATGGTATCGTCATTACTACCACTGGCAAGGGTTTTGCCATCTGGGCTAATGGCGAGAGAATGAACCGGGCTAGAATGCCCTGTTAGAGTTCTTTTTAACCCTGTCACCAGTTCAATTTTTATATCCCTGAGTCACCCTGATTTCTACTTTTCCTCTGCCTATAGTGACAAAAGAGGGTTAAGAAAACATCGCTATCTTTGCTAGCAATTACAGATATGGGATTAGTTGGAAATAAGCCATAGCGAACATAACCAATCAACTGGGTTAATACTAATCCCCCTAGAATAATAGCCACACCTGCGAGTGATCTTTGTGGCCATGCTTTTGCTTTTACTGGTGACTTTGCCGAACGTGGTAAGGGATTTAAACGATTTAAATCTTGTAAAACTTCCTCGGCTGACAGATAACGCTTTTGGTATTCTTCTTGCAACAATCTATCCAGTATTCGCCGCAAATCCTGACTCAGGCTTTGCTGTAAATGTTGTCGCCAATTAGCAACCCAGCCGTAATTATGTTGTTGCCAAAGTTCCCAAGGGTGAATTCCACTCAACAGATGAAAGCAAGTTGTACCAACACTATATAAATCACTCGCTCGGAAAGCTTCACCTCTCTGCATTTGTTCTACTGGTGCATAACCCAAAGAACCAATCAGTGTTCCTGAACGAGGCATTGCTGTCATGGTCAGTTGCTTGGATGCACCAAAGTCAATTAGTACCAACTTGCCATCGCTATGACGAATGATATTTTCTGGTTTGATATCGCGGTGAATGACTTGCTGTTGATGAACTGTCTTGAGAATTTCTAATAAATCGAGTAATAATTCTTTGATTTTTTGCTGGTTGAAAATTCCCTGCTGTTGTAATTCAACTAATAAATTCTGCCCCTCAATAAACTCCTGCACCAAATACAGGCGATTATCTTCGTTAAAATAGGCTAACAGTGTGGGGATTTGGGGATGTCTGCCTAACTGTTGCAGTCGCTTGGCTTCTTGTTCAAATAGTTCGGTGGCTTTATTTAATGCGCCTGTTCCCTGTACTTGCGGTGCAAATTGCTTGATGACACAATGCTCATTGAGTTTGTCGATATCTTCTGCCAAATAAGTTTTACCAAATCCCCCACCACCTAATGATTTAATTGGGCGATAACGGTTTCTCAACACCACCAATCCGACGCCGCAGTTTGTGCAAAACATTGTGCTATCAGGATTGGGCGGATTGTGGCAAGTTGAATTCAGGCAGCAGATCATAAACTGTGCTTCTGTGGGGAAATGTATTTATTATCGCTTAATCACATCCCACTCTTGGTAGAAACCGCAAAATAAAAGACTATTTATTTTGTTCCGGGGCAAAAGCTTTACTAGTTATGAAAAAATGTAATTCACGTTTAATGTGAATTAAGTTGGGAAAAATTGGTCTTGCTGATGTCATAAATCTTTGCCCTCACCCTAAATCCCTCTCCCAGTTTGGGAGAGGGACTTTGAAATTGCTCCTCTTGTCCCACACTTGGGAGAAGAGGTTGGGAGATGAGGGCTATTGTTGCATTCATCAACGGTATTCCTAATTCACATCAGACGTAATTCAGCTATTTTTGAAATATAGCAAAAATATCTACTAAAACCACTGGTTTATCTGTTAACTATGGGATGGCTGATACAACCTATTGCTGCTCATTCCTAAACTTTAACTAGTTCCGTGGGTTTAAGTCCCCCGGTTCTATAATCGGCAAGTTTTGTATTGCTCAGATCTTGCACCTTTCAAACTGTCAGTCGCAAAACTTACCTAATTGTTCGGCTTCGCTCTCTACCGCCAGGGATTGTAAATCCCTGTCTTATAGCAAAAGTCCATTAAAATGGACTAAATGCAGAGACAAATAGATATGTAATTTTTATAACTTTATTGCGGCAGACTCATTATTTACACTGGCAGGTGCAACATGTGAGGTTGGGGTCAAATCCCCATTACAAAACTTAATTACGTTAGCGCAGCGGTAGCGAGTCCGCGATAGCGTTAGCGTTAGCGAAGCGGTAGCGAGTCCTCGAGCGTCAGCAGTAGCGTTAGCGAGTCATCGAGCGTCGGTACGAGCGTCAGCGTAAAGCCTACGGCATAGCTTCGCTTAGAGCGACACAGGAGCGTCGCGTCATTACGAATTACGAATTACGAATTATTTAACCTATAATGACATGGGCGAATATAATTCGCTACTACACAAGCGAAGTCCACCTCCTTTGGAAAACACGGAAAATCGAGTTCTTGAAACCCACGGAGGTGGGTTTTGTCTGTATAGTCGCGATTTCTAATCGCCGGGGTTAGTATTAATTTAGACTTTTCAAACAACCTCTAAGCACTAAAGTGCTTAATACTAACCAATAGAAATATTATACTAAGCTAATAACAAATCAAATTAACCCTTCTAGTGTCTGTTGTAAATCATTTGTCAATTGAGCAACAGCTTGCTTAGCACCTAAGCGATTTGCTTTATATTCTGGGTAACGTTCAGAAACTGATATTGGTTCACCAATGGTGATTTTTACCCGTTGTTTACCTAATTGCGGACGCTGCATAGCTTTGTAACCTTTAATTTGAGCAATCATTTGCCATAAAATTAAAGTTGTCTCAGCAAACCTTTCTACTGTGGGTTTTTCTTTGATATAGTTCCCGGAAACTGCGACAAAACTTTCTACTAAACGCATATGCCACATGCGAGAATATGCCTCTTCAGCAACGCGATCGCCTAATGCTTTTTCTACAGCAGATATTCCTTTTATATCCTTAAATTCTTCTCTAAATATATAATTCCAACCTGCTTGTTCTACCCGCCGACAACGATCATTCCATTCCCCCTTTGATGGCAAATCAAAATACTGTTCTGATATGAATAAAGACGCATTCATTAAAGCTTGTAGGCGATGTGCTAATGCCTCATTTCTATCTTTAATTTCTCCATCAATAATTTGAACATCTGGTAATTTTTGATGATAAAACTTCGTATAAAATTTCTCCATTAACGACAATAAATGTTCCGCTAAACTCAATAACCTGGGGTAAAGCGATTCTAAAGAAAAATCTTGATTTGGTTCTTGTATCAGTAAACCACTAGCCGCTTCTAATTCACTTAGAAGATTAGCGATCGCACCCCAAGGAGCATTAACATAACTATATTTAATTCCAACTGGTAAAATAAAAACTTGTTCAGCACGTCCAGCCTTAAACAAATCTTCAGCGCACCAAAAGCCCAATTGAGCAATACCAGGTTCCAGTGGACTGATAATCTCTGACAAACCATTGGTAGCACCTTCCGGCGCTGCTGCTATTGGATATTTACCATTGGCGAACAAGTCACGCGCCGAACGTAACCCCGTCCAGTCTGCCTTACCCCGCTGAATTGACGTGCCACCCAAACGCGAAGCCATCCAACCAATGTGGGCACCTGCCCATAAAGGAATGCCGCGATCGTAGATAAAATGAGCATGAATAGGAAGTTGTAGCCTCGTGCCTTGCTCTCGTGCTACCTTTGGCACGAGTTGAGAAAACAAGTAGCCTAAACACAGCGGATCTTCTGTTTGAGGATGGCGAAATGCCAGTAAAAAGCGAATCTTACCCTCCTGAAACTGACGATATAAATCCACCAAAATTTCTACATTGTCTGCCTCAATTTGAGTAATAGCTGTTTGCCAGCGTATCCAACTGGGTAGAGACAGATAAAAAACTCGCACAAACCAGGGGTTAAGCGATGGCGGAATAAATTCTAGAGGTGGCTGTGCTTGATAAATTACACCTGACAAAATAGTTTGCTCCTAAAATTACAAAAACAGGGAGTAGGGAGTAGGGAGTAGGGAGTAGGGATACAAAAACATTAAAAACTGTCTTTTGTGGGTGATTGCCCACTGTTAGGAAAAGATTTGTGCTGAGATTGCTTGCAACGAGGCACACAATGCGTCCTTACTTCAATCCCACGCCTTAAGGCGTGGGTTCCCTACTCCCTACTCCCACATCGCCACTCCCTCTGAATGCTATTAAAAATAACCCACAACAATAGTATGAAAATACCTTCCCCTACTCTCCACTCTCCACCCCCCATTTTCAAGATATTTTAGTTGATATAGAAATTAGTAATTCTGGAAAAGGACTAAACGATGCGACTATCACAAATGTTATTAATTACACTGCGGGATGATCCGGCAGATGCAGAAATTCCCAGCCATAAATTATTACTCCGTGCAGGTTACATCCGTCGCATCGGTAGCGGAGTTTATGCATACTTACCATTGATGTGGCGAGTACTGCAAAAAGTTTCCCAAATCGTGCGAGAGGAAATGAACGCCATAGGCGCACAAGAATGTCTCTTACCGCAATTACAACCCGCTGATTTGTGGAAAGAATCGGGACGCTGGGATACTTATACTAAAGCTGAAGGGATCATGTTTTCCTTGATTGACCGCCGCGAGCAACAATTAGGATTAGGCCCGACTCACGAAGAAGTGGTTACAGCGATCGCTCGTGATATGATTCGTTCCTATCGTCAGCTACCCCAAACACTCTACCAAATTCAAACCAAGTTCCGCGATGAAATCCGCCCCCGCTTTGGGTTGATGCGCGGACGAGAATTTATCATGAAAGATGCCTATTCTTTCAACGCCGATGAAGACAGCCTGAAAAAAACTTATCAAGATATGTATCAGGCTTACAGCAATATCCTGCGCCGTTCTGGTTTAGCTTTCCGGGCAGTAGAAGCCGACTCAGGCGCAATTGGCGGTTCTGGTTCTCAAGAATTTATGGTGTTAGCAGACGCAGGAGAAGACGAAGTTCTCTACACCGAAGATGGCAAATATGCCGCCAATGTCGAAAAAGCCGTTTCTTTACCAGCGGATGCCGAACTCTCACGGTTTACAAGCTATGAGAAACGCGATACACCTGGAACAGAGACGATAGAAAAGGTGTGTCAACTCCTCAAATGTTCTTCCACTCAATTAGTTAAAAATGTCCTTTACCAAACAGTTTATGATAACGGCATGACGGTGTTAGTTTTGGTAAGCATCCGTGGCGATCAAGAAGTAAATGAGGTCAAGTTGCAGAACGAATTGACCAAGTTAGCCGCCAATTATGATGCCAAAACTATTATTGCTTTGAGTGTGCCAAATCAAGAAACACAGCAAACATGGACAGCAAAATCTCTACCTCTAGGCTACATTGCACCCGACATCGCAGATGAATATATAGCTGGCGGTAAACAGATTCATGCTCAATTTATTCGATTGGTGGATCAGACAGCCATTGATTTAAAAAACTTTGTTACAGGTGCAAATGAGACTGGTTATCATGTCGTTGGCGCTAATTGGGGTGAGCAATTTAAGCTACCAGAGCTAAAAGTAGATATACGTAAGGCAAGACCAGGCGATCGCGCCACCCACAACCCCGAACAACTCCTACAAAGCGCCCGTGGCATCGAAGTAGGTCACATCTTCCAACTAGGTATCAAGTATTCTCAAGCTATGGGAGCAACTTATACCAACGAACAGGGTGAAGAAAAACCACTGATTATGGGTTGTTACGGTATTGGCGTGTCACGATTAGCACAATCAGCTGTTGAGCAATCCTACGATCAAGATGGGATTGTTTGGCCAGTGGCGATCGCACCCTACCACACCATAGTTACAATTCCTAACATTAACGACGCTCAACAAGTGGCAACAGCCGAAAAACTCCACGTCGAACTCAATCAAGCGGGAATTGAAACTTTACTTGATGACCGTGACGAACGAGCGGGAGTAAAATTCAAAGACGCCGACTTGATAGGCATCCCCTATCGGATTGTAACAGGGCGAGCGATCGCCAACGGCAAAGTCGAAGTTGTAGAAAGAGCAACTCGCAAATCTCAAGAAATTGCCATTGATCAAGTTGTAATTACAATCAAGCAGTGGATTACAGCGGCAGTAGCTAGAGACTAGGGAGATGAGGGAGATGGGGGAGATGGGGGAGATGAGGGAGATGAGGGAGAAATTTTCTCCGCGTCCCCGCGTCCCCATTCCCCAAAACTTACATAACTAGGCAGGTGACGCATTAGAAATACAAATTCTAGAATTAAAGCAACAGACCATAAAAATCTTTATTCCCATTCCCCGTGGGCTGAGCGGAGTCGAAGCCCACTCCCTACTCCCCATTTCAGGAAACTCTGCACTCATAAGTATCGTCCTTAACCACGCTTCTCCTCAAACAGATAACATCTCAGCCCTCATTTATAGAAGGTTTTGAATATGAAAGACCAACAAGGATCTAACCCTAATCGTATTTCTTCAGCTGTGATTGGAGCTGTCTCAGCTGCGGTTGTAGCGGCGGGTGGCGGCGTGGCTTGGTTTACTTTGAATTCCAACAATAGCCCCACACCATCAAGCCCCTCGCAAAGTCTTAGCCAACCAAAGCAGCCATCAACCGCACAACAAGGTAATGAGCAAACAGCCAATATTTATTGGCTCAGGCCAAGACAAACAACTGTGGATTTGGTTCCTCAGCCAGTTCAAGTAGCGGCTGTACAGCCTAGCCAAGTTTTAGAAAAAGCTTTTCAAAGTTTATTAGCAGGCCCAAAAGCAGAAGCAGACTCTACCACCATCCCCAAAGGAACTAAACTGCTGGGGTTGAAAGTAGAAAATGATGAGGTTCACGTTGATTTATCTGAAGATTTTACCAGTGGCGGCGGTAGTACCTCAATGGTAGGTAGAGTCGGACAAGTTGTTTACACCGCCACAACTTTAAATCCCAAAGCCAAAGTTTACATTGCAGTCAACGGTAAACAGTTGGATGTTTTAGGCGGTGAAGGCGTAGATTTAGAACAACCACTAACTCGTGAAAGCTTTAAGCAAAACTATCCGCTTTAGTTATTGGTCATTAGTCATTGGTTATTGGTTGTAAATGAGTAAAATCTAACAAATGACCAAAGACAAAGCACAAATGACAACCAACTTACCTTTTACCATTCAATATGCGAAAATTACGGGCTTGCTGTTCTAACCTTGTGGCAAGGCGATCGCAAACCCGATTACACAATTCAAAAATCATTTGGTCTTCTACCCGGTAGTAAGCACAAGTCCCCTCACTACGACGGCTAAGGATTCCGGCTTGCCACATTACCTTGAGGTGTTTTGACACATTCGCTTGAGACGTTTGTGTTGCTTCTACCAACTCTTGCACGCATTTTTCCTCATCCCGCAGTAGGTGCAACAACCGCAGGCGCATCGGCTCGCTTAATAGGCTGAAGTATTCAGCTACTTGTTGCACCACTTCCTCCGGTACAGGCAACGCTTGTTTCATCAGAATTGACCCGCAAGAACTGACAATTTTAACAATGACTCATTTCATATATAGATTAATACTTAATCAGGGTTAATTCGCATCAAAGGCTGACCATATTCTACCGGTTCGCCATTTTGCACCAAAATTTCCATGACTTGTCCGGAGACTTCTGCCTCAATTTCGTTCATCAGCTTCATAGCTTCGATGATACAGACTGGTTGATCACTACGGACGCGATCGCCTACTTCCACAAATGGTGCTTCACCCGGAGCAGGAGCGCGATAAAATGTTCCCACCATAGGAGAAGCCACCTCTACTAAGCGCTTATCAATTGTAGAGGTGGTATTTGCTGACAACTGCAATTGTGCCCCACCAGCAGCATTATCAAAAACACGAGCTGCTGTTGCCACCTCAGTGACTGTATTTGCAGTTGTCTGGTTTCCTATAGGTGAAACCGATGTCAATCCCGAACCAACCACACCACCTAACGTCGTTTGGTTTCCCGGCACTGCATGATTGCCAAAACTCACAGCTTTACGTACCGTGAGTTCAAAGTCGTCGCTTTTGAGCGTGACTTCTGCGATGTCCGTTTGTGCGATAGTTACCAATAGTTGGCGGATTTCATTAAAGTCCAATGGCACAGTTTTTATTACCTCGACCTATTCCGTAAACTAAAATCTTATGTGTGGCAGGGATTTAATCCCTATATAGGGATTGAAATCGGTAATTACATCTCAATGGAGACGAAATTTACTCCCTGCCCATGTATTTATCATCGCGGGTATCAATACGGATGCGTTCTCCTTGAGAGATAAACAAAGGAACCATCACACTTGCCCCAGTTTCTACAATAGCTGGCTTTGTACCGCCTGTAGCCGTGTCACCCTTTACACCAGGATCTGTTTGTACAACCTCCAGAACTACGGAGTTAGGCAGTTCTACTTCTAATACTTGTTCGCCCCAACGAATGACATTGGCTTCCATACCTTCTTTGAGATATTTGACGCGATCGCCAATCTGTGCAGCACTCAATCTACCTTCTTCATAGGTTTCCATATCCATAAAGACGTATTCATCACCCTCTTTATAGGTATGCTGCATCGTGCTTTTTTCCAAAGTAGCTTGCGGTACTGTTTCACCCGCTCGGAACGTTCTTTCGACAACGTTCCCATTCTGGACATTTTTCAATTTAGTTCGGACAAAAGCCGAGCCTTTGCCTGGCTTGACGTGGAGGAATTCAACCACACGCCATACAGAACCATCTAACACAATTGAAACACCAGGTCGAAAATCGTTACTGGAGATCATGAAGCTTTCAAATTTTTGAAGACAATCGGCATTTATTGTACCCTTCAAGGGGGATAATTGGTCAGTTGTCAATTATCAGTTGTCATTGGGAATTGCGAATGGGGAACTCAGAGCCGCCACGTTAGCGAAGCCCAGTGGGGATTAGGGGTAATGGGGACGCGGGGACGCGGAGAAAATTTCTCCCTCATCCCCCTCATCCCCCTCATCCCCTAGTTGGCGGAGTCGAACCACACCTCCCCAACACCCTAGTCAAAACTCAGCACTCAGCACTCATCACTAGGCACTGTTACTGTGGGAAGATGATTGATGGGTTACGTCCAGTCAACAATTTGATGCTGCGTTTGAGCTATCCCATGTTTAACCTAATAAAATCCTGGCTAAAGAACAGCCTAAAAATCACATTGCTGGTGACAATATTTTTAGGCATGACTACAGCTTTGTGGACTACCTCCAGTCATGCTGCTCTGCCAGCTGGGAATGCAATTACTGATGGCAAGGCTTTACTGCGATATGCACTCCCGATAGATAATCAACCTGTACGACAACTGCAAGCTAGCTTAGAAGATATCTCTAACCAACTGCGGGCCAATAAGCGGTGGGGTGCTATATCCAAAGACATCAGCAAAGCATCCCGCGTTCTTGATAAACCCTCCCAAATCTTAACAAGTGTTCTCCAAGAACGCCAACCTCAAGCCGAAGCTTGGATTGCTGAGTTAAAATCTGGCGTGGATAAATTACAAGAATTGGTGAAAACCAAAGATAAAGAACAAATTCTGCAAGAGCGAGCTAAACTGCTGAACCTTGTCACTCAGCTTGAAGAGTCAATGGTGAAGGAATTTCCCTTTGAAGTCCCTGCTCAGTACAG
This sequence comes from Desmonostoc vinosum HA7617-LM4, assembly GCA_019359515.1. Classification (GTDB taxonomy): domain Bacteria; phylum Cyanobacteriota; class Cyanobacteriia; order Cyanobacteriales; family Nostocaceae; genus Desmonostoc; species Desmonostoc vinosum. The sequence continues at coordinate 181,328 of JAHHHC010000009.1, forward strand.
TAATCTTCCCCAACTCAAAGGGCGTGCTACTGTGGATTTTAAAACCAACAAAGGCAATCTCACCGTTGTGGTGGATGGTTACAGCACTCCTGTGACTGCTGGCAACTTTGTGGATTTAGTACAACGGGGTTTTTACAACGGTCTAGAATTTACCCGTTCAGAAGAATCTTACGTTTTGCAAACCGGAGACCCACCAGGAAAAGAGGTGGGTTTCATTGACCCCAAAACGGACAAATACCGTGCTATACCTCTGGAAGTCCTAGTGGAAGGCGACAAGCAGCCCACCTACGGGATTACTTTAGAAGAAGCTGGTCGTTATGTTGATATGCCAGTTTTGCCTTTCTCGGCTTTTGGTGCTTTGGCGCTGGCTCGTCCTGAAGGTGACGTCAATGGTGGTTCTTCACAATTCTTTTTCTTCCTCTTTGAGCCTGAACTCACCCCAGCAGGACGCAACCTATTAGATGGTCGCTATGCCGTTTTTGGTTATCTAACTGAGGGCAAAGAAGTTTTGGATCAATTAAAGGCAGGCGACAAAATTGAATCAGCCACAGTCGTCCAAGGCATCGAAAATTTAGTTGCACCCCAAGCAGCGTAATCAATAGTTTTGAGTGGTTAGCGATGGTTAGATCCCCGACTTTTTGAAAAAGTTGGGGATCTAGCAGCCCCGCAAATTTAATGGGACAGACCATGAAGTTGCGTTAGACACTTAAATTTATCTTTCAACATTCTCTAGATAGTGATTTGATGTTTTTGGGTTAAACACATCGCCGTACCTTGCTCATAATAGGCAGCTTCATTAATAAAAACCGGATATGTAGTTAATTTGGCTACATAAGGTATTATTTGACCATCAAATCTTAAAAAGATAGGATCACCAGAATTTAAAGCTTCATAATCTTTAAACTGAAGCTGCGGATGAATCATTGCTGTAATCTCTCCATATTCATTTCTTATATAATCAATTGCTTCTATGTATTTGTATAAAATAAAAGTATTTGAAAATGCAGGTAGTTTATCCTCGTTACACAGTTCCAAGTAGTCTAAAATTGTGTAAATTATGCTTTGAGTTTTTAGGAAAAAATCTGCATTCAAAACACCTTGAGGTATAGAGCCGACCTCAATACCAATGCCAAATTTACCAAGCGATCGCAGCGCATTCTGACTACGCCCAGAGTTCCCAGAACTATAAATTTTTATTGCCGGATGAACATCACTTAAATAAGCAGCTAATTGCAGATTAAATGGTTCTTCATTATCAATAAGAATAGTTACACCCATGTTGGCGGTTGTACTATGTAAATCCAAGATAAAATCCACAGAACTTTTACTATTTTGTCCATAAAGATCATCAATGTTTCTAGCTAGTAACTCTTCATAACTACACAGCATTGCATCGTCTAAATTTTGGCGCAAAAAGCATCGATTTAAATCTTTGTCAATGTATCGTCTTCCAACTGCGAAGGCTTGAGGATTCGCCAACAACGTCAGCGTTTCAAAACTGTCTCTGTGAATTAACTCAGGAAACTGCTCAAATAGTTTGATTAAATATGCTCCTGTGAACTCGTTACCATGAGTTCCACCTACGATCAAGACGCGATTGATGCGATTACTAAGTTTCATTTCTGGTTTTCCTATGACAATTGGTTTTGTTGTCATCAACAATATCTAGAAAAACCATGATTATCTCACCTTATTTAGACAACATTTGATGACTCTTTCGGTGATTTGATTTCTCACAAGCAATTTATGATTGCTATATAATACTCAAAAAAAGCAGAATCTTTAGGCACTCACAAATGGCCAGATGGGATGAAATAGAATTACTGCAATTGCAATATGCGATCGCTGTATATGACCAACAGGGATTTAACAACGCTGCTGCATATCTGGGAATTGATCAGGGCTTTTTGAGTAGACAAATCAAGTTACTGGAAAAAAGATTAGAGTTCAACATATTTCAACGCAGAGCGCGCCCATTACAATTAACAAATGCTGGCAGTGAATTTTTACAAGCAGCCCGTCAAATTATAAATCAATTTAAACAAACAGTAGAATTAGGTCAACGATTAAATCGTGCTGAAAAGGAACAACTAAATATAGGAATCAATACCTCCATCGCCAACAGCATATTACCCGACATACTCAGAGCATTTCGTGAGCAGTTTCCGACAGTAGAACTGATGTTATATGAAATGGCTTCCTACGACCAAATTGAGAAATTACAACACCAACAAATAGATTTAGGTTTCTTTCATTTACATAACTTGAACAATATCAATAACAACAACGATAATGATGTCTTGACTTCTAAACTCATTTTGCAAGAACGATTAGTCATTGTTTTACCGAAAAACCATCGTTTTGCAGAACGAATTAGCATTAAATTGGAAGAATTAAGAAATGAACAATTTATCTTGCCACCAGATCACCTGTTACATAACTTACGCGAGCAAATTAATAGTCTTTGTGCAAATGCAGGTTTTCAGCCAAGAGTGAGACAAGAAGCAGCATGGATATCAACTGTTTTAAGTTTAGTTGCAGGCGGAATGGGGATTTCGCTACTGCCAGCTAACGTCACAAATCTGCAACGGAGTGGTGTATTCTATTGTGAGATACAAGAGCAATCCCCAGTATTAGAAATAGTTGCTGTTTGGCGAAATGATCATGTATCTGTAATTTTGGAAAACTTTTTGGACGTGATCGAGAATATAGTAGAAATTTCTTAGCTCACAAATTCCCAGCATTAAACACTTCTGTAACTGCGATCGCTAATTCTGGAAACATCCGCGATACAATCTTCTGGTCAGCAGTAAACACCGTCTCTTCGTAAAATCCCTCTTCCAACAACAGCACCGAAATTTTCCCCTCTAACGGGTCTACAATCCAATATTCCGGTACTTCAACCGCCGCATACTCAGACCGCTTATAGCGATAGTCCCGCTTAATTGAATCTGGACTAACTACCTCTACAATCAGTAATGGTGGTGACTCAAATACTGCTGATGCATTGATCAATTCTCTTGCTTGCTCCTGCGTCACCACACACAAATCAGTCAACCTAGACTTATTTTTTCCTGTCCTCGTCCCAGTTTCTTTAAAAGTCAACCAAGGTAAACTCAACCGCTTGATTTCTGCATCAAACAGTTGCTCCAGTAATTTAGCAATTAAGAAATGTTCAATTGTTGGGGGGTTCATTAATTCCAGCTTGCCATCCACTAGCTCGTAGTGAAAACCACTGCCATCATCATAAGTTAAGTACTCTTCAAATGTAAGTTTTGTGACTGGCGAAGTGAGCATCTTAGCAGACCCCTAGACGATATCATTATCCTAACTTGAAGGAGATGAGGGGGATGTGGTTCGACTCCGCTCACCAACCAGGAGATGAGGAGGCCGAGGAAGAAAGATAATTTCCCATTCCCCATTCCCAATTCCAATTCCCCATTAACAAATGACTAAAGTCAAAGATATTGGTGAACAAGGTCTGTTAGAAAAATTGCAACGCTTCTGTCCTTCAGAAATTGTTGGGGATGACGCGGCGGTACTTGTAACTACACCAGAACAATCTTTAGTAGTGACTACTGATATGCTCATTGATGGTGTACATTTTAGCAATGCCACCACTTCGCCGGAGGATGCTGGTTGGCGAGCGGCGGCGGCGAATTTATCAGATTTAGCGGCAATGGGTGCTACGCCCATAGGAATTACTGTGGGGCTGGGATTACCTGGCGAAGTTAGCGTCAGTTGGGTTGAGCGCTTATACCAGGGCATGACAGAATGCCTGCAACAATACAATACACCAATCGTCGGTGGTGATCTCGTGCGATCGCCAATCATTACTCTTGCAATTACCGCTTTCGGTCAAGTTGACCCCAATCTGATTATCCGCCGTTCTGCTGCCGTTGTGGGGAATGCGATCGTCGTTACGGGCATTCATGGAGCCTCCCGTGCTGGCTTAGAATTGCTCTTGCATCCCGAATTAGCACAAAACCTCAACGATGAGGAGAAAACAGCTCTTATCCACGCACACCAACGACCTCAACCCAGACTAGATATTTTACCAATCCTTTGGCAATCTCTACAATACCCGATTGCGATCGCTGGCATGGATAGCAGCGACGGTTTAGCAGACGCTGTAATCCAAATTTGCCGGGCCAGTGGTGTTGGTGCGATACTAGAACGTGAGCAAATACCCTTACCAGCAGCTTTTGACCACTGGTTAACACCAGAGCAAGCACTGAAATATGCCCTATACGGCGGCGAAGACTTTGAATTAGTACTATGCTTACCACAAGAGCCAGCCGATAGATTAGTACAACAACTGGGTCATGGTGCAGCTATTATCGGCAAAATTACACCAGGAACAACAGCAATATTGCACGACCAGCAAAAAAAATTCCCTGACCAAGTTTTGCATCTTAGTCAGGGATTTCAACATTTTGGTCAATAGTCCTTTGTCATTTGTCTCAAACTAATGACCAATGACAATTACTGCCACTTCTGTGCCACTAATTCCGCCAAGTCTAAAACACGTTGGCTATAACCCCACTCATTGTCATACCAAGCCATGACTTTTACGAGGTCATTGCCCATAACCAAAGTTAAGTTAGCATCAATAATCGAAGAAGCATCAGTACCTTGATAATCAGAAGATACCAATTGCAGTTCACTATAGTCCAAAATGCCTTTGAGTGGCCCCTCAGCAGCATCCTTGAGAGCTTGGTTTACTTCTTCAGTAATAGTACGCTTCTCAACCTGAACTACGAAATCTACCATTGAAACGTTCGGGGTAGGTACACGCAAGGCAACGCCATTCAGCTTGCCTTTAAGATCTGGGATGACTAGCGCCACTGCTTTTGCCGCACCAGTAGAGGTGGGAACAATGTTGATGGCTGCGGCCCGTGCCCGTCGCAAATCTCGGTGAGAAGCGTCCAATAAACGCTGGTCGCCGGTATAGCTGTGGGTGGTGGTCATCGTACCTTTAATGATGCCGAATTTATCATTCAACACCTTGGCGATGGGAGCCAAGCAGTTGGTAGTACAGCTGGCGTTACTGATAACGTGGTGTTTGTTGTGGTCATAGTCGTGATGATTTACGCCTATGACAAAGGTACCATCCTCGTTTTTACCAGGAGCGGTGATCAGAACCTTCTTAGCTCCAGCATTCACATGCTTTAGCGCCCCTTCTTTGCTGGTAAATACTCCAGTTGCTTCGATAATCAGGTCAATTTCCCAATCTTTCCAGGGCAAGTTTTCTGGATTGCGATCCGATACGCACTTAATCGTCTTACCGTTGACGATGATAGAGTTATCGTCGGCAGTAATGTCAACATCTTTTAACTTCCCTAGCATCGAGTCATACTTTAGCAGGTGAGCATTGGTTCTAGGGTCTGATGTGTCATTGACAGCGACAAGGTCGATTTTGCTATTCTCTCTACCCAACCAGCAGCGCGCAAAGTTCCGCCCAATACGCCCGAAACCGTTGATTGCAACTCTAATCACAGTATCTTGCCCTCTGTATTTATGCCTATAAGTTGATATCGTTGACCCCAATCATATCGCAAAGGGGGGGATTAAATATAACCATAAAGTGTTGAATCAATAAAAAAACACATAATTTATTCAGATTTATTTGAGTAGAGGTTGTTGTCGGTAAGGTAAAATCTCACCGTTTCTGGAACTAAATAACGAATTGACTGGCTGACGCAGCAAAGTTTGCGAACCAAGCTTGACGAAACTCCTATCAAGGGTATATCCAAGAATTGCCAACGAATGATGACAGACTGCTGTTTTAATTGTTGCTCTACTTGCTTGCAGATTAACTCATTTTGAGCTATGGTCTCACCATCTAGGAGTCGGGGTGCAATTAACCAATCACACATTTGTGCTAATTCGCATCCACGATACCAACGGGGTAAGGTTTGGAAAGTATCCAAACCCAAAATCCAGTACCAGTGAGTATTTGGATATACAGCAGATAAATCAATCAAAGTATTGATCGCGTAAGAAGTCCCAAAACGATTTGCCTCTACTAGTGAGACCGTAAACCCTGGGTTATCTTCTGTGGCTAGTTGTAGCATTGTTACCCGATGCTCAAACAAAGCCGCTTGTTTCTGAGGAGGATTGAGCGATGGCACCCAAATTACCTGTTTTAGCGGTACTTGATGTAAAGCTGCTTCAGCTACAAATAAGTGTCCCCAATGAATTGGGTCAAATGTGCCACCGAAAATTGCTAGTTGCTGCATTTACTTACGCCAAGCTACTATGCAATGAAAAAAGTTTGACTACCAATGTACTATTGTAGTCAATTCCGGCTTTAGCTTCATGCAATTAAATTCAGTTTCATTCAAGATGTACTCATAGTAGCTAATTCCAGTAAGGTTGCCAAAATATGTATTTGACATCACAAGAATTTCTTTCCCGACGCAGCAGAAATTATCAGAATAATCTTAAAAACAGTTCGGAAATAGCAAAAACCTCCAACAAAGGTAAAATCATTTTGACCCTGCTAAAGCAAAACAAAAAAATCAACCAAACATCAGACGTGCAAAAGATGCATAAACAGTTACGGTAAAAATCAAATTCCTGTTATGATACGCGTGTTATTTGTGATTTATGGTGTGGTGTGGTGCAAGAGGAGTAATAAATGAGTAATTCTGTAGATTTTAGCGGTAAACCATTTCATTTCATCGGGATCGGCGGTATAGGTATGTCCGCTCTGGCTTATCTACTAGTGAAACGTCATCTACCAGTTTCCGGTTCAGATATTCGTCCTAACCATATTACTCGACATTTGGAATCCATCGGCGCTCATATATTTGCTAAACAAGAAGCTAGCAATTTTGAATTCTTTGACTCGCAACCAAAGACTAAGGAACTAGGATTAAACATTCAACAAGAATTACCTGCTACAACATCGGCAAAACTACCTCAAGTAATTTGTTCGACAGCAATCAATACAAGTAATTTGGAATACAAAGCCGCTTTAGATTTAGGCTGCCAAATTTTCCATCGTTCGGATCTGCTAGCAGCATTGATTGCCGATTATCACAGTATTGCAGTTGCAGGAACTCATGGCAAAACTACCACAAGTTGCATGATTGGCTACATGCTTTTGCAAGCAGGTTTAGACCCAACAATTCTAGTAGGTGGTGAAGTAAATGCTTGGGAAGGTAATGCTAGGCTAGGTCAAAGCCGATATTTAGTAGCCGAAGCAGATGAATCAGACGGCTCTTTAGTCAAGCACGCTCCCGAAATTGGTATTGTTACCAATATTGAACTAGATCATCCCGACCATTACGATACACTAGAGGAAGTGGTTGACATCTTCCAAAAATTCGCCAAAGGCTGTAAAACTTTGGTCGGTAGTATTGACTGTGCGACGGTACGCGATCGCCTACAACCAACAATCAGCTACAGCTTACACTCAGATACCGACGCTGACTACACTGTCACTAATATTGATTATCGTGCTGATGGCACCACAGCTCTTGTTTGGGAACGAGGCAAAGCCTTGGGTGTGCTGAAATTGCGACTACTCAGTCGGCACAATCTCAGCAATGCTCTAGCAGCAGTAGCCGTTGGCAGAGCCTTGGGTCTAGAATTTGGAGAAATTGCCAAAGGAATTGCCACCTTTGAAGGCGCAAGACGTCGCTTTGAGTTCCGGGGTGAAGTCGCTGGCACTACCTTCATTGATGACTATGCCCATCATCCCAGTGAGATCCGCGCTACTCTCGCCGCAGCACGCCTCCAAGCAAGACCAAATCAAAAAGTGGTTGCGATCTTCCAACCCCATCGCTATAGCCGTACACTTACCTTTTTAGAAGAATTCGCTCAGTCCTTTACTCATGCTGATTTAGTTGTACTGACTGATATTTACAGTGCAGGCGAACCAAATTTAGGGCAAGTCAGCGGCGAACAGTTAGCAGCAGCAGTTGCTAAATATCACCCGCAAGTGGTTTATCAACCAACTTTACCTTCTGTGCGTCAGTTTTTACTGCAAACGCTGCGCCCCGGAGATCTAGCGCTATTTTTAGGTGCGGGAAACTTAAATCAGATAATTCCGGAAGTAATCGCCACACTCCGCGAACCAGCTAAAGCCACATCTTAAATGTCTTTGGCGAGGTTTCATTTCTGGGTAAAGCGTTCTTCTGGTAAAATTCCACTGATTCACGCGATTGCCGCATTTTTACCGTTAAAAAATGTAAAGTTTCACAAATTAAACTAAAAATGACAATTTCCCAGGCAGCTACAAAAGCCTGCACAATATCTGCCTTGAACACAAAGAAACAAGAAACAACTAATTCGATTGAGAGTGGGACGATTCTCTTACCCGGTACTGATTGTATAATTAAGTCTCAAGCATCCTTATCAGCATTTACATCCTATAGGGTTGGTGGAGCAGCCCAGTGGTACGTTGCTCCTCGAAACTTAGAAGCAATGCAAGCAAGTATTAAGTATGCAAAGGAGCGCGATTTACCAGTAACAATCTTGGGAGCAGGTTCTAATTTGTTAGTGAGCGATCGCGGTTTACCGGGCTTAATTATTGCCACTCGGCACTTACGCTACAGTTATTTTGATCCACAAACAGGTCAATTAACAGTTGCAGCTGGCGAATCAATTCCTAGCATAGCATGGTCAGCAGCAGAACTGGGTTGGCAAGGTTTGGAATGGGCTGTTGGTATTCCTGGAACCGCTGGTGGTGCTGTTGTGATGAATGCTGGGGCACATAATAGCTGTATTGCAGATATGCTAGTTAGCGCCCAAGTACTTTTAAGCGATGGTACATTAAAAACTCTCACCCCTGAACAGTTAGGTTATAGCTATCGGACTTCATTACTCCAAGGTAGCGATTACATAGTCACCCAAGCCACCTTGCAACTCAAACCAGGCGCTGATCCAGCACAAGTTGTAGCCCTCACCAAGCAACACAAAAAACATCGACTAACCACTCAACCTTATAACTTTCCCAGTTGTGGTAGCGTGTTTCGCAATCCTAAACCTTACGCTGCTGGCTGGTTAATTGAACAAACTGGTCTGAAAGGATACCAAATCGGTGGGGCACAAGTGGCCCAACTCCACGCCAATTTCATCGTCAATCGTGGCGGAGCCAAAGCTAGTGACATATTCTGTCTAATTCGTCATATCCAACACCAAGTACAAGAGCGTTGGTCTATTTTGTTAGAGCCAGAAGTCAAAATGATTGGTGAGTTTCAGGCAGCATGTGGATAGAGAATGGGTATTGGGGATTAGGAGAACACCAGGGCGAACAAAAAATAACTACTTGCCAGTACTAACCAGTGACAAATCACAACTAACAAATAACTACTGAGCGCTAGTTTGTTTAAGCCAGTAAACTCAACTATGTGACTAGCTCTTGTAGAGCCATCCTTAATACCCAATCCCCAGTACCCAACCACTGTATTAATTATTGTAAAAAAATAGGCAAATTACCCACCGCATCTATAATTGAATTTGATTTGTAATTCAACCCACACGCGGACAATCGATTATGACAGGAAAAGGACAGGGATTTGGCTTTGGCTTAGGGAAAATGAAAGAATTGGCTGAAGCTTTCAAAAAAGCGCAGCAAGTTCAAGAAGGTGCAAAGCGACTCCAAGAAGAATTGGAGCAAATGGAGATTCAAGGAGAGTCTGGCGGTGGTCTAGTTAAGGTGATTGTCAGCGGCAACCAAGAACCCAAACGAGTAGAAATTTCTCCAAATGCTTTAGCAGAAGGTGCAGAAGTACTTTCCGATCTCATAACAGTAGCAATGAAAGACGCTTACAATAAGTCCACGACTACAATGCGCGAACGCATGGAAGAATTAACCAGTGGACTTGAGCTTCCGGGATTTTAGTCAATCGTCATTGGTCATTGGTCATTAGTCCTTAGTTAATACTGTGGACTCATGACTAATGACAAAGGACAAAGAATACTTATGCCCTACAAGCTACTATTTGTCTGTTTGGGAAACATCTGCCGATCGCCATCGGCAGAAAATATCATGAATTATTTAATTGAGCAGGCTGGGTGGAGCGATCGCATCATTTGTGACTCTGCTGGAACATCCAGTTATCACATTGGTAGCTCACCAGATCGTCGTATGAGTGCGGCGGCGGCTACAAAGCTGGGAATTAAACTGCATGGTCAAGCTCGCCAATTCCACCAGCAAGACTTTCAAGACTTTGATTTAATTTTAGCGATGGATCGAGCCAATTATGAGGATATTCTCTCTGTTGCTCGCACAGAGATTTATGATCACAAAGTACGTTTGATGTGTGAGTTTTGCTCTCGGCACACTCTCAAAGAAGTTCCAGACCCTTATTACGGTGGCCCAGATGGATTTAATCAAGTAATTGATTTACTCGTCGATGCTTGTGAAGGTCTGCTCACATATGTGATTAACCAACAATAAATAGCCTAAACTAGCAAGAATTTACATACAGCAATTTTTAGTTTATACAAACTAAAAGACGCTTTGTTTAAAGCATCTCTACAGTATTAATCTACCAGACCATGCTTAATTGCAAAACGTACTAATTCCGCTCGATTGTTGGTTGAAGTTTTTCTCAATAAACTACTAACGTATTTTTCCACTGTTCGAGGACTCAGGTGGAGCTGATGACCCATTTCGGCATTAGAAAGTCCATGAGTCAATAGTTCTAACACTTGCTGTTCCCGATGAGTTAGAGATGAAAACTGTTGGGATTTTTGAATTTGCGTGGATAAAGAATTAGGTATATCCACTGCTGTTGAAGTGGAAATGCCTAAATCTTCTTTATGCGAAAAACGGTACTCAGATTGAATAATTTGCGATCGCTCCAGAAGATTACGAATTGCTGCTGCTAACTCTTCCAGTTCAAAAGGCTTAGGTAAGTATAAATCGCATCCTGACTGATAGCCTAGAATTCTTTCTTGAGTCTTAGTCCGCGCTGTTAACAAGATCACAGGCAATAAACGAAACGCTGGTTGTTGACGCACTCGACGCACCAGTTCATAGCCGTTCATCTGTGGCATGACAATATCCGTAACAATTAAATCAGGGTGGTACTCATCCACCAAAACCAGAGCTTCCTGACCGTCGTTAGCCGTAATCACACAGTAGCCAGACAGTTCAAGATAATCGCTAATAGACAAACGAGTGCCCAGATCGTCATCCACCACAAGGATCGTCAAGGGCATGGACAGTACACCCCTAGCATTTTTTTTACTAATAAATTTGCTTTTCTGAGCGCTATCAATGAACACAAGCAAGAATAGTGTTCTTATGTTTCATACTATGACAGGATTACCAGCTAATGACTGCCTAAGAATCTCTCTTATAAAGAAAATCTTAAAATCCTTAGGAAGTTTAACGAAGTGTAACTTACCTTCGCCTCTCTGTGCCCACATACCATAAAGAGCTTTGTAATTCGTAACAAACCATCAATTAAATTTAGTAAACACTCGCATTTTTGTAAATAAATATTGATTTATATTAATTAATAATCTATTGAAGTGAAATAAATCGCTCATTAATAAGTTTAAATACTAGATTTAAACAGTAACCAATTAACAGCCTTAAAATCGACAACTAACAAGCAGAAAAAGCTAAATTAGTAATATAGTAATCCTACCTGAGTTGTAAAAATTACGAACAGTATTGGTTCGGAGCAACTTTCTACAGGTAGCAACTTGCCACAAACCAGGGTAATGGAGATTTTTGGTGTAGAGAACAAGCATTTTTAGGGGTTTAATGCATACCCTATAGATTCACAGGTGAATCTGAAGAATTTTTGAGATACATCTAAAGCATACAAAATTATCAATGACTGACAAGAGCGAAAGTTACAAAGTTATTAGCGACAATCGTCAAGCCCGTTATCTGTATGAAATCCTAGAGACATACGAAGCTGGAATTCAATTGACAGGGACAGAGGTTAAGTCGATTCGTGCAGGTAAAGTCAATCTCCAAGATGGCTATGCTTTAATTCGTGATGGCGAAGCATGGTTAATTAACGTGCATATTTCCCCTTATAACGCCAGTGGGCAATATTTTAATCATGAACCACGCCGTACACGCAAGCTACTTATGCATCGTCAGGAAATTCGCAAGCTAATTGGCAAGGTTGAACAGCAAGGTTTAACTTTGGTTCCTTTAAAGATGTATCTCAAACGAGGCTGGGTAAAGGTGAGTATTGCCCTTGGCAAAGGTAAAAAGCTGCACGATAAGCGAGAAGATTTGAAAAAACGACAAGATCAACGCGATATGCAACGAGCAATGAAAAGTTATTGAGTATCACTAACACTAAATTGCAAGATCACCAAACAAAGTGTATGTCCATAGCGTGAGCCAAGAAAATACTCAGTCTATAGCCGGAGATTGATTTTGCTAACCTTGAGACTCGATACATTGGTGAATAACTAAGAACAGAGGAAGAACTTTCACCATGAAACGCAATTTCACCAAAGCTATTAGCACTGGGGTTCTCACCTTGAGTATGGCAATTTTGCCTTTGACTGTGTCCGCGCAGGCTCAAACAACCACCCAACCAAGAACAGACACAGTTCCAAGAACAACTACTTATAATGAGCGCAATGATTTTGATTGGGGTTGGCTAGGATTGATTGGTTTATTGGGTTTAGCTGGTTTAGCAGGCAAAAGACGCGACAATGAACCAACACGTTATCGCGATCCTAATGCTCCTGGCGCGACTAGTTACAGAGAGTAGAAATTCACAGTTGGCATTTGCAGTAGTCAAAAAAGAAGGGTGTAGAGGAATTCTATCCATAAATTTCCTCTACACCTATTAATTTATCTAAGAAGGGAACAGGGAACAGTTTTTTCTACTTCTTACTATGTACTGTAAGTTTGCTAAAGTGTTCACTTTTCAAATTAAAAGTTGCCCGTTAAGAGTTTCCTCTTTAACAATCATTTAGTTATTTAGTAGCTGACAACGGACTATGAATTTGAGTCGGCTTCTAATGTCTGTTGATTATTCAAAGGTCTCCAGTAACTCGCAATTAAAGCAACTATTAACCACCAAAGAGTATTGACTTCAGGACGATACCAGACTGTATCTACAGTGCCATGAGTTAGCATCCCTAACAAAGTGGCGATCGCTCCTATTAACCAGAAACCCTCTATACTTCTTGAGTGTCGTAATCTGTTGATTTGCACTATAGCTGTGTTAACTGTGACAATGATTAACCACAGAAAACAAGCCAAACCGATAAACCCAGTTTCTACAGCCACCTCTAGGAAAATCGAATAGGCACTCAAAGCTGTATAACGAGGGCGTTGGTAAAGGGGATAAACTTTGTTGAATGAGTTATGACCAGGGCCAATACCCAGAATGGGGCGATCGCGAATCATCTCAAATACAGCATCCCACACATTCCGGCGAAAATTATTACTGCTATCTTGACGGTCAGCAAAAATACTCAATACCCGCAGGCGTACTGGCTCGACAAAAATCACAGCTAGTAACAATACTCCAATCAGACCACCTAACACAATCGGCAATGACCAAGTACGCCAAAAAGCAGGCATTTCTACAGTTTGCCAATAAATTAGTAATGTCACAGCAGCTAAAACTGCGACCACTAATCCAATCCAACCACCACGGCTATAAGTTAAAACTAGACAAGCAGTATTGACAATAAACATTGTCAATGCTAAAGCTTTCTTCGGCCAACTCTGCCAAGCCAAAATTGCTACTAGGCTAAAAGCCACCGCAGGTATGAGATATCCAGCCAATAAGTTGGGATTACCTAAGTAACTGTAAACCCTGACAGTTTTCGACAAAGAAGATTCAGGATCTACCCAAGTTGCCAATTGTGCAGCACCAAAAAAATATTGCCGCAATCCATATACACTGACTATTAGCGATACGTGCAAGTAGAGGATGATAATCCAAGATCGCAAGCGAGACGATCGCAATACCCTAGCGCACAAAGCAAACAGCATTAAATACAGCGTTAAAGTTGCCAAATCTGTGAGCGCTGCTTTTTTGACTGGTGACAACGCTGTTGCGACTGCGGCAATTGCCCAATAAAGCAATACAAGCAAATGTATAGGAGTGATTGACGCTGTTGGTGTTGCTTCATCAGATAAAGTCAACAACAACCAAAATCCTATACAAGCTATGAGTAACAAACCGATCAAAGTAGTTGAAACAAAAGGCGCAAGCGCATAAACTAGACTAAGTAAGGCAGCTGCGATCGCGTCTCCCCACTGCATTAAGATACTAGTTTGCCGCCAGGAAGAAAACAGTCCTACCAGAAAACGATGTAGGTAACTGGTAGCAAAATATTCTCTAAATGGTAAAGACGATAAGGTAAATCTTTGCCAGACTAAATTCATAAAAAACGCTGTGTTCAATTAGCATGTTGGCACATAACTTGGACTTAATCATAATGCGGCTAGCAACAAAAAGATAATAATTGTATATTGAAAATTGGTAATTGCGTATAATGCTATCTTTTATCAATAGCCTTTAACTCAATATTTTGAACACAGCGATGGGAGTTTTGATCAAACTTCACTAATTGCCTGCGAAGGACTTGCCACTTTCAAGGGCAAAGCAAGTACATAACGGTATCCTGATTCTGGTGAACCTTGAATTGAAATTTGTCCGCCGTGCAACTCTGCTAACTGACAACTGAGCAAAAGACCTAAACTCTCACGAGATGCACTCCCTTGGCGCTTAGCTAAATCTATCTCTGAACTATCAGCAAAAACGCTGGAGAGAGAATCACTCAAATTTTTTGATTTGTCTACCGTTACCGCCAAAGTCTCTAGTTGCTGTTGGCTCCCTGTATGAATATTGTAAGTTGCTATCTCATCTGTCATCTCCATCAGCGATAAGGGATTAAGACGGAAGTAGGGATCAACTTCAGCAATACCGTCTCCCAACCAGGGATGCGAAACCCAGATAGTAATGTTCAGGACATCTTCTTTAGAAGAGACATGAATGCGAATAATGCTACCTGTGGCAGAAAGTTGAATGACGCTAAAAATTAGGTGATACAGAATTTGCCGCACTTTGTCTTTATCTAGAGGCCAAATGCGATTACGTCCCGGTTCTAAAGACAAGCGAATATCTTGCTCACGACGGTGAGATGCTTCTTCTAGCGTATTGATAGCTTGTTGACATAGCATTTCAATATCTATAGGGGCTAGATTTAAAACATTTGAGTTTTCGTCTATTGCTCCGAGTTCGGTAATTTCATTTACCAATGAAAGCAAGTAACGGCCACTATGTTGAATAATTTCTAAATATTCTCTTTGTTTTGTCGTCAAAGGCCCATAAATTTCACGCCCTAGAACACTAGCCATACCTAGTACCGATGTTAGGGGTGTACGCAACTCCTGAGTCAGCTGCTCTAAAAGTTCCAACTTCAGCTGTTTAGTAGAAACAGAATCTGTTTCTGGTGAAGTTGGAGTGATTCTGAGATCATGAGTACGCTCATCGTTGAGCGACAATATAGGAGTGCTTGTTTCTATTTTTCCTTGCAGTAACCGATTGCGTTCAAATTCGCTCATACTCCAACGAGCGATAATTTGTAAAAATTCAAGATCTCTGGTTGTAAAATTGCGTGGCACCAGATCCATGACTGCCAATGCTCCTAAACAATGCCCAGAAGCATCAATCAGTGGCGCACCCAGGTAAGCGCGAATGCCATAATCTTGCACTAACTTGCTACCAACAAGTACTGGATCTGTCAGCTTATGCGTATCATTTATTACAAATGTTTGGAAACTCTCTACAACTTGAGTACAGAAAGATTCTCGGCGTAAAAGTTGGCGGCTTTGTGCTAAATGATTCATTAGCCCTAGCCGAGATAAACCTACTGCTGACTTAAACCAGTGGCGTTCTTGATCTACAAATCCCAAAATGGAAATTGGAGCTTCCAAGAAGTGAGCAGCGGTTTGAGTAGCTTCTTCAAAAACTGGAATCGTTTCCGGTTGCCGCAGACCTAATTCTGACAAAGCTTTGAGGCGTTGTTGTTCTCTTGTCTCTTGAGAAGCCCAACCATCCTTTAGGGCAAATAATTTGTTTTCAGGCTCTATCATTGCCACTGCTACCTTGATAATTGCTCAATACTGTAATTGATACAACCACTGTTTTTGGGTTATCAATTGCTATTGTTAAGCATTCCCCAATTTCATCTGTGATCAACAAGTTTAGGTAAAAGTTTTTTACCTCTCCCCTAAGTAATAATTTTACTATCACCAGTTTTAGCTACTGGTACTGAATGTTATACATAGCACTGGTGTAATCTTTATTATTTTAGATTTTATCACCAGACAGCGTTAGTTTTAAATATAGCCAGGGTAGTATAAAGTTAAGAATACAACATAAAGAGATGTCATGATTATGTAAGATGAGAAGAATTTTCTAAGTAGAATCAACATAAATTTGCTTAAAGTAATATTTAGAAAATTTTCAATAGCTATTTTTTAAATAACAGTTAACTTTAGTCGCTAATAAGAATTATACTGATTTAATTCAGGACTATGACAAATATTTGGAGAGATATATTGTATTTTAACGCTACTAATATCGTCTAGTTGCTGTATTTTTCCACATAGTTATAGATATTAGTTAGTTGATCTAGTTCCATCTCAAAAAATACTAGTTTTGGTATTTTTGATTAGTTTAAACTTATAGAGATTAGCTGTTATCAATACACTAATTTTTCAATGAATATATTCAATAACGTTATCTTATAAGGTTGCTGGAAATTCAAATAAAATTTGAGAAAATACTACTAATTGACTATAGCGATCGCAGATAGTTTGTGAACAAAACTATCTAGACAGGCATCTCTAGAAATAGTTTACAAAGCATACAAAAAAAGTGGTGTTTAGCTACTGTTGAAATAATTTGCTGTGATCGATTCATGAAAATGCGAATAAAAAATATAAAAGTACGATATTTTTTTGATAAAAATGCCTGAGCAAAAGTTTACTCTAGGGCAAAGATAGATTAAATTTTGTGAAATAGGATTTTAGGATTTAATTTTGAGGACAAGCAGTAATGAATAAAATGATTATTAAAGTTCCGTTTGTAGATTTAAAATTGCAACATCAATATATTCAAACACAACTGCAACAAGCAATCGAGGCAGTATTAGAAAAGGGAGATTTTATTTTAGGGCAAGCACTTTCGGATTTTGAAACAGCATTTGCCGCAGCATCTGGAACAAAATATGGTGTGGGTGTTGCATCAGGAACTGACGCGATCGCTTTGGGATTACAAGCGTGTAATATTGGTATTGGTGATGAAGTAATTTTACCTGCTAACACCTTTGTCGCTACGTTAATTGGTGTTTTACGTGCTGGTGCCAAGCCAATACTCGTAGATTGCGATCCCCAAACAGCTCTAATTGATCTAGAAGCAGCGGCAAAAGTAATTACACCTAACACCAAAGCAATTATTCCAGTGCATCTCTATGGTCAGATGGTATCATCCCGGCAGCTATTAGACTTTGCCGACACCTACAAACTACTAATTTTTGAAGATGCAGCACAAGCACACCTAGCCACAAGAGATGGGTATTGTGCTGGTTCAGTAGGGATAGCAGCGGCTTTTAGTTTTTATCCTAGTAAAAATTTAGGGGCATTTGGAGACGGGGGGATGCTATTGACACCAGATCCAGATGTTGCTCAGAAAATGGTACGTCTGCGGAATTACGGTGCATCCCAAAAGTATTTCCATACTGAATCGGGTACTAACAGCCGCCTGGATACCTTGCAAGCAGCAGTTTTATACCAAAAATTACCGTATTTACCACAGTGGAATAGCGATCGCCTAAAAATTGCCCAGCAATATGATCTGGAACTAGCACCCTTGGCAACTGCTGGTATTATCCCCATAGACAATCAAAGTGATACCGGACATGTATATCATCTTTATGTGATTAAAGTTGATGAAACTTGTGTTCTAGAACGTCAAGAATTACAAGAGCAATTGACAGCAGCCGGAATCCAAACCGGGATTCATTACCCAATTCCTTGCCATCTCCAGCCAGCTTTCACTTACTTAGGCTATCAAGTAGGAGATTTTCCGCAAGCCGAAAAGCTGGCCAAGCAAATATTATCACTACCTATGTACCCTGGTTTGAGTAGTAGCCAAGTCAAAGAAGTTGTAGCAGCCATCGCTCGTGTAGTCTCAATGGATTCTCACTCACAGATACCATCACCTGCTGCGATCATTCAAAGGTAACAGAGAACCTATGTTTAAAAATGTGGTCTCATATCCTTTTTATTGAGGGCTAGATTCTTCTTCAATACTCTTGCTTCGACTCCGCTCAGCAACCAACCCCAAAAGAGCTTAGTCAAAAAACATAGATGTAAAAAATAGAACTAGCATCACTAATAGTTTAAGTTCTCTCAAGAGGATTTAAACTATTATTTATTTTACTCAGCACTGTTTCGGTGAATTTTTGATTATAAACAGCTTAAAATCATGGCTCTCCAGCAACAAGTCAATAAAAGAAACGTACCAGAAATCACAAAAATAGCTATCACAGCGGTTTTGCTGCTGCTTTATGCACCGATCTTGCTACACTGGTTTGATGGTTGGCTAAACAAAAATATCAGTACAGAACACGAATATTTTAGTCATGGCATTATTGGTTTACCGTTTGCCGCTTTCCTGGGTTGGATGAACCGGAAAAAGTGGAAACGTTTGCCGAATATTACCCATCCTTTGGGTGCTGTTTGTTTGTTACTGGGGGGTGTATTTTATTTAAGTGGTGTTACAGAGTGGGTTAACCTTTCATTGACTGTGATGCTTGCAGGATTATGCTTGTGGTTCAAGGGAATAGCAGGATTGCGATCGCAAGCATTTCCTCTAGTGCTAGTATTTTTGGCAACTCCAACAGCAGTACCTTATCTCATTGCTCCCTATACCTTGCCCTTACAAAGTTTCATTGCTGGTACAGCTGGCTTTATTCTCAATCAGTTTGGTATGGAAGTCACAGTTGATGAAATAAACCTATACGTGGGGGGACGGATTGTGGAAGTAGCCCCATATTGTGCAGGATTGAAAATGTTGTTCACCACTCTCTATGTCTGCCTCATGCTACTTTATTGGACAGGAGCTTTATCTTCACGCCGCACATGTATTTGGTTTTTAGCAATTGCTGTCTTAATTAGTGTTAGCGCCAATATTGTTCGTAACACTTTACTAACTTTCTTTCACGGTACAGGCCAAGAGGCTGCTTTTCAATGGCTGCATGAAGGTTGGGGTGGTGATCTTTACTCTGCTTGTATGCTGCTGTTGTTAGTACCTTTGCTCAATTGGCTCAACAACTATTTTTCAACCTCTCAAGTCGATGAAAGGGTGTAGGGGAAAACTAAGCCACCCACACTTTGACTTTGCTCAGTGACCACTTTCAAAGTGGGTTTCAACCAATCTTAACTAAATAAAGACGTAGCAATGCTACGTCTTTATTTATTTGCACTGTATTGAGCTAGGAACGGCAAGAAGAATCAGTAGATACACACAGCACAAAAGTGGGTGAAACAAAAATCACCCGTTCAGGTGAGCTAACTGTAGGAAGCAACAGTTTCTGAAAACAGCGAATCTATTGCTTGGATAGATTCATCAGACTTTTTGCGTAAATTACTGACCTCAGTCTGAAGAATATTTAGTGACTAAATAATATTAACTTTTGTGGTTTGTGGACTCAATTTGGTTTGAGGAGAAACATATGAAATTATCTATTTTGATGGACTCTGTAGTAATTGTTGGTTCTATTGCTTTGTTCAGTGGAATTGCTAGCGCTCAACCAGTGGAGCATAATAAATATATTAACGATGCAGCGATCGCTCAACAAGCGAGTATAGCTATTAGTACTAGTACCAATAATTGCTCTGATACAATCAACACTCGTCTTGAACCAATAGATCTACTTTGTTTGGCTTACCAGGGGGTTCTCAAGCCGCAAGGCATTTCCAGTGGAGAGGCGCTTGTTTCTCAAACCCAAAACCAAGATATCTTAGCACTTGATTTGGTTAAGGCTGCGGTGAATGCCAAGCAATTGCCACCACAAATTTTGAATGATCATAACTATCTGAGTGCTGTTGAGTCAGAACTCAAAGCATTACCCGATTATGCTGCTGCTGATTGAGAAAGCTTTCTACCCTGCGTTCGGGATATATAAATTTTTGATGAATAAAATAGCCTGTCTACTTGAAAAATATGAGAGTAGATTGTCAATATTACTGAACTCATAGTGTTTTTTGATAAAGTAAAATTTTGCCTAAGTATTGCAAATTTTACTGATGATCTCCTTATCTAAGTTTTTCAAGGAAAACCAATGGAGTGAGTTAGCAGCACTTGTGTTATTACTACTGCTGTTGGTAATAGGAGCAGTTCCTGGATACCTAACAGGGCAATGGCAATGGAAACAGCCGCCACCTGTTACTAGTCTCAAGGAATTGAAACAAATACGCAAGACTGGACTAACCCTTCCTGGTTGGCAAACTACTGAACAAGCTCAGCAGCAAATTGGTGAACGCAAATGGTCTTTGCAGGTAATTAAAAAAGTAGATTCAGAATCTCAAGCCATCTTACTTTTGTTACCGCAAAACGGGCCTATGGATCAACCCGAAGTGGAGTGGACAGAGATTAACGGCTGGGGAAGGTCGCGTTGGGGCAAGTGGGACATAGCTCAATCTCGTTCTGCTGAATTTATCGTCAAACAATCTTTAGGGGCCAAATCTAATGCTGAAACTAAGGTAGATGCTAGATTCTTTCGTGCCTCCACAAAAAACCAAACATTTGCGGTTTTGCAATGGTACGCGATGCCAAATGGTGGAAATACATCACCTTTTAATTGGTTCTTATCAGATCAATTGGCACAGTGGCGTAAACAACGTACTCCTTGGGTAGCTGTGAGTATTGTAATTCCAATAGAGCCTTTAGGGCAGGTGGAAAAATCTTGGCCGCTAGCTCAGTCTATTGGAGAAATCGTACAAACTGCATTGATGGCAACTGCTTTGTAGAATACTTTACAGCTAGGCTGATGCAGAGATCGAGGCAATTGGGAATGGAGTCGATATTTCTATGAGCGGTGTCGGTTCTCAGGTATGATGCAGTAATAAAAACAATTTGTAGATGCGCGATCGCATCACAAAAAGTTGATAAATAGCTTTTGAGTAGGCAGCAACAAATTCATTATTGAAAAATTAGACGATTTCTAGGAGGATGCATGGCAGCAGTTTTTAAGATTTTAGAGTTCGAGCCAAAACCTGCATTTGTGATCAAAAAAGTCGCAGTGTAGTACAGACTAAGAGACATTTTAGGTATTTACAGAGTAAAATAACGACTCGGCGTGACTGATTTTTACCAAAGCTTTAACTGCATAAATGTTCAGAGCTACCTATTCTCATATCCATGCATTTAGCACCCTTTGTTTTGTCAGTGTTCAGGTAGGCGTTTTCTTCACAGCACCCAGCCAGCTTGTTGCTCAACCCCTACCATCTCAAGGACAATCACCTGGGCAAACTCAATCACCTGGGCAAACTCCCTCACCTCCTCCAGCTACTGAAACTATACCCAGTGCTGCAAATGATCAAGTTTCGCCCCAACTTAGCCGCTATCTTTTGGGGCCAGGAGATGTGATTGGAGTTGTGCTACAGCGTCCTCCTGGCCCTTATCAGTTAGGAATAGGCGATATCGTTAGTGTTGCAGTTCAGCGCTTTCCAGATTTGAGCTTTCAAGCCCAAATTAATCCCGAAGGCAACATTATTGTGCCCCTGCTAGGCACAGTCCCCTTGCAAGGTTTAACTTTGGAACAAGCTCAAGCCAAAATTCGCTCTGGTTTAAATCGCTATGTAATCGATCCAATCGTAGTTTTATCGTTAGCAGGGCAACGTCCAGAATTTAATTTTCAAGCTGTAATTAATCCTGAAGGTAACATCGTAGTACCGCAAGTAGGGACTGTATCTATACAAGGCTTGAGTTTGGAAGAAGCTCAAGAAAAAATCCGCTTAGCTTTGAGTCGCATTTTGGTAGACCCGATTGTAGTAGTGTCTTTGAATGCAACGCGGCCTGTGCAAATAACCATTAGCGGTGAAGTATTTCGACCAGGGATTTATCCGGTTAACTCTGCAACCCCCCGCGTTGCTGATGCTTTACTAATAGCTGGTGGTTCAACATCAACCGCAGATCTGCGACAGGTGCAAGTACGTCGCAAGTTGATGGATGGTTCTGTAGTTGCACAAACCATAGATTTGTATGCAGCGCTACAAAATGGTGGTGCTATTCCTAATTTACGCTTGCAAGACGGAGATGCGGTCGTTGTGCCTCGTCGTGAAGTCGGCACTGATGACGGTTACGATCGCAATTTAGTAGCACGTTCATCCCTAGCCATACCGCAGATTCGAGTTAGGGTTTTGAATTATGCTGCTGGAGGAATTGCTACACAAGCACTACCTAATGGAAGTACGTTTATAGATGCATTAGGAGGTATTAATCTTGACACTGCTAACCTACGGGACATTGCTCTCATCCGCTTCGACCCTGAACAAGGGAAAGCTATTACTAGGCGACTTGATGCTAAAAAGGCTCTCTCAGGTGATGCTTCTCAAAATGTACCACTTCAAGATAATGATGTTATCGTTGTAGGCCGTAACCTCATCGCTAGGATTACCAATGCTATCAGTACTATTACTCAACCATTTTTTAATATTCAAAGCTTTATCCGCTTCTTTGAATTCTTTGGCGGCGGGTCTAATTAGTAGCTCTTTGGGGAAAGAAATCAGGGGGCAAGGAGCAAGAGGAGAATAAATAATTACGAATTACCCTTCGGGTTCGGGAGTGACGCTCCTTCTCCCAAGGGGAGACGCTGACGCGAACGTCGTTAACGCTAGCGCTAACGGACTCGACGGGAACCGCCAAGACTCCGACTCCCTCACGAATTACGAATTACGAATTCCAATGACCATTGACTAACTAAATGCATTTGCCATGACCCCACCAATTGTTAAGCGCTATCTTATTGCTTTTGATAAATATAAATGGATTGGATTAGCTAGTTTTGCTTTAGTTGTAGCGGGGTCAACGTTTGTGGCTGTGCAACCAGAACCACCTGCTACCTACATTGCAGATAGCGCACTTACCTATACTGGGCCGCCAGTTTCTTTTTCTGCAACTGGTAGTGAAATCCAACAACAAGGCAAGGAACTAAACGAGCAAGTTTTGCTCTCAGACTCGTTAATTGAAGCAGTCGCAGAGAAAGTAAATATCAAACCTAAAAAGCTTGGTACAAGTGTCGCCCTCACTTTACCTAAAAAAAATCCCAGGACAGGGGAATACGAATCTACGATTTTTGATTTGAGATATAAAGACACTGACCCGAAGCGAGCCACAGAGGTCTTGGAGGTATTGATGCAAGCCATGATCCAGTTAAGTGGTGAGATTAATACTGGACGATTAAAAGCAATTATTCAAAAAATTGAGGAGCGGTTGCCGCAGGCGAAGCGAGAACTACAAATAGCCGAGGCAAGATTAGAAAAATACGATCGCGTTGAACGCACAGCAATTTTAGCAGCCGAAAACGGCAGTTTGCTCAATGGAGTTACTGCTAGTCAAAATCTGCAACGACAAATTCAATTAACTATTGCTGGAATTGATGGTCAAATTCGCAGTCTAGAAGGCAAGTTAGGATTAAATGTTGGGCAAGCTTATGTGTCTTCTGCTTTGAGTGCTGATCCGATTATTGCTACTTTGCGATCGCGAATTTATCAAGCTGAATCCCAAATCGCCCTTCTCAGGAAAGATTTGCGACCAGAACACCCCAATATGGTTCAGTTACAGCGTGAGAAACAAGCGGCAGAGGAGTTACTACAACAGCGGGCGAATGAGGTGTTAGGCGGTGCTGGTATAGCATCCCCACTACGGGGTGATATTGCAGGTATTCGGACTCAAAGCAGCTTAGACCCGGCACGTCAGGAGTTAGCAAACCAAATGGTGACTTTGCAAACCCAACGTGAGACACTACAACAACAACTAGCCCAAGAAATCCAACAAGAGGCACGGTTACGGCAAGAGTACTCTTTGATACCTAATAAACAATTGGAGCGATCGCGCTTGGAACAGGAGGTAGCACTCAAAAAAGCTGTTTATGACCAAATGCAGACAAAGCTTACCGATTCTAAGACCGCAGAAGCAGAAACTATCAGTAGTCTTAGTATTGCCAGACTCCCCACGGTCATTAATGATGCCAAACCTCCGAAGAGTGTACCTATAACGCTGGGTGTGGGTGGCTTTTTGGGTTTAGTAATTGGTGGTGGTGTGATATTTCTGTTAGGGTCGCTAGAAGGTATTTTCAAAACCAGAGAGGATATCCGCGAAAGTCTCAAGCAACGGGAAGTGGCAGTGCTGGGAGAATTGCCTTTAATGCCAGTGGATGGTTTGAATCAAGAAGCAGTACCAGTAGTACTTTCTCCTGATTCACCTTACTTAGAGTTTTATGAAAAATTCCGCAGTAATTTGCGGCGAATTGGTGGGAAAAACTTGAAGGTAGTGTTAATCACTAGCACCAGCAGTCAAGAAGGTAAGACGGCAAGTGCTTATAACTTAGGAATAGCTTCTGCCCGTGCTGGCAAAAGAACTTTGATTATCGAAACCGATTTGCGATCGCCTTCGCGTTGTGAATCTCTGGGGGTAACTCCTGACCCCGACGCCATTCTCGAACCCCTACGTTATTACGCTAGCTTGAGTGAATGTATTCGTTTAGTCCCGGATGTTGAAAATTTATACATTCTTCCTAGCTGTGGCCCCGTGCGTCAATCTGCTGCAATTATCGAATCAAGCGAAATCCGGCGACTCATGGAGGATGCTCGCGAACGTTATGATTTAGTAATATTAGATACCTGTCCTCTCAGTCTATCTAATGATCCTTTGTTGATTCAACCCTATAGCGATGGGATGGTATTGGTAGCACGACCAAACTATACACAAGAAAACATGTTAGGTGAGGCTGTTGATCAGTTAGTTGAATCGGAACTGGGGTTACTAGGAGGAGTAATCAATGGTGCTGATATCATAGTTTCTCTACCCGAACCAGTTGCAGAAACTCCTGTATCTGATCAATCAGCATCAGAAATTGAAGAAATCTCAGCTGGTGCCAGTAAAAACTAACGTGAGTCTTTGAGGTAGATGTAAGCGGCAACTCATCCCCCTCATCCTCTTTTAACTCTCTTCTATTCCCATTCGTCCCGCTTAAACAAACCAAACAATGGGCCGAGAATCACTCCAAAAACAAAACCACCAATGTGTGCCCAGTAAGCTACTCCACCTGTTTGCACGCTCATGTTAGCAGCGGCTTGCAGACTAGCAAGACCTGAGATGACATTCTGAATAAAGAAAATCCCTATGACTACCAATGCTGGAACGTTAATTGTAGTCACAAAAAAACCTAAGAAAAGCAAGGTCGTAATTCTGGCATGGGGAAAGCGAATAATATAAGCACCTAGAACTCCGGCGATGGCACCACTTGCCCCTAAGGAAGGAATATCAGAGTTCCTGCCAATAAACCATTGACACAAAGCTGCTAAAGCACCACACGCCAAATAAAAAATTAGATATTTGAAATGACCTAAGCGGTCTTCAATGTTGTTACCAAATACCCAGAGAAACACCATATTTGATATTAAGTGCCACCAACCACCGTGTAAAAATTGCGACGTAAATAACGTTGTCCATTCACTGGATACATTGGTGGTTAATTCTCGTGGTACTACTGCATAAAGCTGAAAAAATTGCTCTAATTGTTCATTGGATAGACTCACTTCATGAAGAAAAACTAAAATATTCATCCCAATCAACCCGTAAGTGAAATATGGGGTGATTCGTGTTGGGTTTTGGTCGTAGAGGGGAAACACAGATGTTTTTCCTAATCATTGATTAACTGCAATATAGCTTGGATAGCTGGCAGTTGATAAGTATGAATAAGTTAAATAATTCGTAATTCGTAATTCGTGAGGGAGTCGGAGTCTTGGCGGTTCCCGTCGAGTCCGTTAGCGCTAGCGTTAGCGACGTTCGCGTCAGCGTCTCCCCTTGGGAGAAGGAGCGTCACTCCCGAACCCGAAGGGTAATTCGTAATGACGCGACGCTCCTGTGTCGCTCTAAGCGAAGCTATGCCGCAGGCTTTACGCTACGAAGCGCGTAATTAAGTTTTGTAATAGGGATTTAGCGCAAAGTCACCAGGGGGAAACCTGCGATCTGCTGTAAATAACTATTGCTTTTGTTTTGAAATCGAGAGTGTATAGCTATGCTGCTGTGGAGATAATTCGCCGACAAAGAGTAAGTATTTACCTGCCTGCCAGTAACCAGAAAGTTCTGGGTTGCTTTTAGAGTAATTATCTGCCATGACGCAGAAACGCCCACCAGGCCCATCAATCAACAGTGTTGGCTGTCCTTTGCTTTCAACTGTTAATCGCAAATATGGTAATGATTCTGTAACTTCAATCACCTGATTTGGGACATTAGCAAGATTCCCACAGTTACTTTTGACAGTTCCTCCTGACTGACCGTTCAAAATCAGTGGATCTGGCTGAAAATTCGGGTTGATTTTGAGGGGTGGTGTCTGTGCCCAATTGGCTTCGGCAAGAATCAAACTCATTGCCAAAGCTGCGGGAACAACCTGAAATAATCTAGGCGTCTTCATATTAATTAATGCTCCTAAACGCTGCTGGAGCGATATTTATATACATAAGTCTGAATTTTTAGACGATTTTCATCCGTATTTGTTCCTATGGATGTTGTGCATATATTATTTTTTACTTAATCAAGTATATGAATACAAGAGTGTACTAAATAAGGGAGACACCTTTTTCATGGTCGGTTGTAAGATTTTCTGCTGATTGGCTGATTGAAGAAGTTCTAAATGTCAAGTAAAAAAAATACCAGCCCCCCAGTCCCTAGTTCTTTTTTCATTTGGGCTGCCTCTAAAGGTTTTGTATATACAGCCATTAGCTAAAATCACAAGGACAACCATCAAAAATAAAATTTAGTTAGCCTGTTGTTTAATAAGTATCCTAGCTGAGGTAAAAAAAACTGATGAATCCTCAACCTGATGAAGACTTGCAGCGTCGCCTGCAAAATCTAGAGGCAGAAATTCGTTCCTCGTCCGTTGTTGAGCCACAAACACAGGAGCAAGAACAGAGATCTCAGTCTGGTTTTGCCAGTTTTAACTTGCAAGTAGAACGATTTAAAAACATGTTCAACAGCTTATCTACAACTAAAAAACTGGTAGTTGCGGGTGTAAGTGTCTTAGTAGGGTTTGCGATATTACAAACAGTGCTTAAACTAGTGGCATCTGTTCTCAGTCTGGCACTGTTGGCAGTGTTAGTGTATCTTGGATACAAATTTTTTGTGTCTAACAGCTTTCAGCGTAAGCAGTAGTCTTCTATTTTAACTGTGCCAAGAAGGCGTAAAAATAAAGTCAAAGGGAATTATTACGATGACAACCCCAATTGTGAGGAGAAGTGAAGAGCAATCTAGTCGTTCAAAAGAACCGGGAAAAATCAATTCACTGCCATTGGTAACTAGGCGTTTTGCCGCTTGGGCAGCTGAAATTACAATAGTGGTTGCTAGTGGATTAATTCCCTTTGGCATTGGAGTGTACGCCAATTCCAGAAGCGATCTTAATCGGGTACCGCTTAATCCTATGTTGGTAGTGATGGAGAGAGCGATCGCCCGGCCTTTAGCTCTACCTGTCAGCTATGGTATCCGTAACGTGGCATGGCCGACTAATTTTTTGTGGACAGTAGCCTTGTTCGCACCCGTGACTCTCTCATGGTGGCAATTATACTTACTAGCTAAGACTGGTAGCACGATTCCTAAGCGGGGGTTTGGTGTGCGAGTAGTCAACAAGCAAGGAAAATCTCCCGGTTTGGGGGCTGCTGTGGTGCGAGAAGGAATTGGTCGTTGGACTGTGCCTGTTTCTATTGCTTATATTCTGTGGCGCTACAGCTTTGCTTTTCCTAATTTAGGGCTGTTCACATCTTTAGCTGTGCTGATGGTGTTGGCAGAAGGCATAGGCTTATCGTCACGGCGGGGGCGTCGCGCACTGCACGATCTGTTAGCAGGTACATATACTATCGATGCCACTCGTCCTTTACCAGCGTCGTTGTTAGGTGATACACAAAAGCAGCAGGCGTCCAAAGCTAACGAAACAGAGGAATGGCAGGAAGAAAATCAGCAAGTCGCGACTGATGATGGAGGTGCGATCGCTACTGAAACTATCCAGTCTCCTAGCTTGTGGCAACGAATACGGCAAAATCCGAATTTAACTTTATTTGGAGTAGGGCTAGCGAGCATGACTGCTGTGTTAGCAACTTTAGTAGGTACTCAAGTTTATGTTCAAACTCAGCAAACCGAGCGAACAAATAAGCAAGTTAACAGTCAAAAGTTTCTGGCATTAGAAAATCGTCTAACTCCTAACTCTGGTGCTAGCGAAGAAGAACGCCAGAGTGCGATTCTCGCTATAGGCAGTATTGATGACCTGCAAGCAACCCAATTTCTTGCGGATCTTTTAGCAAAAGAAACTAACCCTGCACTTATAGATACAATTCAACAAGCTTTAGTAACTGTTGGGATCGACGCTATCCCTGAGTTGAAAAAGAAAAACCAGTTCCTCGCTGGTGAGTTGGAATCTGCGGGTAACAGCCCACCCCCAGAGCGAGAATTACGACAAAAGCGATTACAAATTAATCAAAGGACAATTAACAAGATTCTTGCTGTCAATAGCGGTAAAGTTGACGATCTAGATCTCAGTCGTAGCCAATTAGGTCAAAGCGGTTCTGGGTCAAAAGAAAGCTCCTCTTTCAACTTGGTGCTAGAAAAAATTGATTTAGCCGGAATTAAATTCAGATCCGCAAATCTGAACCAAGCTAGTTTTAAAGATAGTCGCTTCCGCAATGCGGGTGAAGATGGACGCTGGGATACCTACGACGATGTTATCGCTAATTTAAGCCAAGCCCAGTTAAGGCAAGCTAATCTCACTGATGCCAATCTCAGCCGTGTTTTAATGACCGGTATCGATTTGAGCCGTGCCACTCTCAATCGAGCCAATTTAGCTGATGCACGTTTATTTGGCGCTAATCTTAGCAGTACTCAGTTAGTAGGAGCAGATCTGCACAGAGCAATCTTAGAAAATGCTAGCTTGACTGGGGCTGATTTAGGTGATGCTAAATTGAATGAAGCCAACCTCTACGCGGCGCGTCTAGGTCGTGTCACTGCCATAGGAACACAATTGTCGTTTGCTAACCTGATCAAAACCGATTGGGAAGGTGCAGATTTATCAGGAGCTGATTTAGAACATGCCAATCTCAGTAATGCTAACTTGAGTGCTACTCGCTTAACTGGTGCGACTTTGCGATCGACTAATCTAGAGAACGCCAACTTGCGAAATGCTGATCTGAGTCTTGCAGACTTACGAGGAGCGAATCTGACAGGAACTGACTTTCAAGGGACAATTATTGCTCCTAGTAAGCAAGATCCAGCTGATCAATTTGTACAAACACCCGATTTAGGTTCAAAATCTGCTGTAGTAGAAGGAGTTGACTTTAGTCAAGCCAAAAATTTAGATACTAAGCAACTAGCTTACATTTGTACTCAAGGAGGTCTGCATCCCCGTTGCCCGTAAGATGAGGCAGGGGCAGGGGGCAGGGGGCAGGGGGAGACGGGGGGACGCGGGGACGGGGAGAATAATCAATTCCTAATTCCCAATTCCCAATGACAAATGACAAATGACAAAATGGTGTGAGGAGTAGGGTAATGAGGTATTTTTCTTGTTTGGTTTCGGCTTTAGGGGCTGGCTTAGTGTTGAGTTTAGCTGTTAGCACTCGCCCAGCACAGGCTCAGGTAGCATATGGCAGCTATGTTGGTATTGGGCCAACTGTGGGTATTACTGACGGTGTACAATTTGGCGGGGTGATAGCTGTCCGCTACAAGCTTTTGGAAGCACCAATTTCTTTCCGCGCTCAAGCGTTAATTGGCCAGAATACGGCTATTGTACCAACGGTTTCTTATGACCTCCCGCTTAACTGGCAAACTGATGCTTACTTAGGGGCTGGGTTAGTATTAGCTGGTGGTGGTAGCTCCTCTCCTGTGGGCGACAAAATTAGTTTCGCTTTACAGCCGGGAGTTGATTATGTCGTTCCCAATAGTAATACTGTAATTTTTGGCAACGCGATCATTGCTTTTGATGCCTACCGTGATAGTGGTGGTACGGCTGTCTCTGTCCAAGGGGGCGTCGGTTTGAGATTTTAACTAATTCGCGCCCTCGTCCCCCACTGAATTCGGTACTCCAAATCAGTGGTGGGATATAAGGCGGGCAAATATTCTCGGAACCATGTTACTGAAATATGTATATAATAGTAACAGGTCGATATTTGGAGAAGTCGAGATGAGGCGACAAGCGGTAAAAGTCAGACTATACCCCACCGATGAACAAGTTCAGGTGTTAGCTCA
>JAHHHC010000010.1 GCA_019359515.1 Desmonostoc vinosum HA7617-LM4
AACCATGTCAAGATTTATTCACGGATTTAATGAGATTAAGTCGCAATAAATGTAAGTATTATCAACGGGGTCTCAGGGCTATGGAGCTTATTTTATCAGTATCCTAGCTTTTTTGTCGCCCCGTCAGCTATATCGGTTGATTTTTTATTCATTTATCACTTCCAAAGATTTGATTTAGAGAAGATAAATCAAGAGCTAGGATACAAAGTTATTCTGACTCTTGATTTCTAAAAACTTTACGTTGTCCCAGCTTTTACTGCTTGTAACTGCTGCATCCATGTCTTGATTGCGGTTAATTCATCAGCCCCCTGCACGACAGCATCGACTACTTGCTTTTGATAGGAAGATTGGGCATAGTTGGGATGGTCACACTTATCAGATGCCCAAGCTAAACACATCGACTTGATAAGTTCATTAATCTTACTTTCAGGTAGTAAGCTTGGACGTTCAACATCTTGAAACTGCAACCACTCTTTAACTAAATCCAATGGATAATCAAGTAAAGTACGAATATTTCTTATTCGTAAATCTTGTGGGTGGATTGATTGATTTACTCCACTAAGTTTCGGCGTTGGTGGAATAGTTGAGGATGTACCACCTAAAAGAGATTGGATGTCATGGATGATGCTTGCCCAGTCTACATCTTTATTCCATTCCCTTTTAATCTTAGTTTTGGTTGCAGCATCGTAAAGATTGCAGAAGACCGTGTTTTCTTCACCAGCAGTAGCAGCAATAATCAGGGGTTTATCAAAGTCTTGGACTAATGATGCAGCCAAAAGAAAGCTTTTAGCGAAGTTGGTTTCTAACCCAGGTCTGATAACGTAAAGTTCATCGGCGCTGACAACAATATCAAGTTTCCTGTTGTCCTTTCCTTTGAATTCTTTAGCTGTCAATCGTAGCTCTGACAAATAACCTGTTAATGCCCTTTGAGAAACTGGTATTTTCTTATCCTGTTCAATATTAAACTGATACCAAACAAAAGATTCCCCATTTATTTCTCCCTGATTAACGTAGAGATAAATAGGTTCGGGAGGATTACAAAGTCCTAATTTAATTTCAGTACTCATGTTTGATGAAGTATTTAGTAATGATGTTTCTGTAGTCGTATTTCGCTGGAAATGATTTGCGATCGCCTGCAACAACTCATTAGAGTTCTTGTCAGGAATTACAGAGTAACGCCAGCCGCTACCATATCTTTCAGCGAGGAAACTGTCTTCGGCGTAGTACTCAAAGCCTATAATTATGCCTTGTTGTGTGCGCTGACCTAGAACAAAGTGCGGATACTCCCAGTTCTTGGGAATGGATATTGTGGGTTGCATAGATGTGATAAGTGATGGTTTTGGATGGGTTAGGGCGATCGCCCTCTGATTGCAAATGTCAGTGCGATCGCCTTTGTGTGAATTACTAGGGAAAGGGGATAAGGGAATGAAGAAAATTCCCTTTAACATGCATTTCAGGCAAAGCCCAAGCTTTAAGCTGCGACTAACTCCGGTTCTTCGCTGAAGGCCGCATACTCCTGTAACCGTTCCCATTCACTGGCAGTCAACTCGTCAAATGGGAGGTCTAACAATTCTTCAAAAGAGGCAGGGTCAGGAGTGGGCAACACTTCGTCCATAGACAGCAAACGCACTGCATCAAACACCGAGTCAGAATACTGCTGCTGACCTTGTGAACTTAGAGTTACCCACCAATTGCCGTCAGTGCATCCGACTTGTCCCAGCTTTACGCCGTTGCTGTTGTAAATCCCATCATCGAGAATTTCAAACCCGTACTTCTGGCACTCGTTGAAGATATGCGCCATGATTCGGTTTTCGCTGGTGCATGGCGCTTCTGTTTGAGTGGGTTCATGAAGCAATTCGCAATGACGCTCGAAGACTCGCTAACGCTGCGCTAACGCAGTTCTCAATTCGCAATTATCTATGCGATCAGGTGATTGATTCATCAAAGACGCGAACTCTCTACTCTTAGGTATGGAATTTAATTGCGAATTGCGACTTGGTAATTGCGAATTGTTTAGATGCCATTGAATGAAGCGATAGCATCTGCCCCAAGTGTTAGCGCGGAACTTCTCTACACCCTCCACTATGACTACCCAAGGCTGGGTTAGATCATCATCGTGGGTGATGCTGGCAATGAGATGATTGCCTGAATATATTTCGTGATCGTAAAAGGATATCTCTACTGTTGTCAGTGGTTCGGGAGCGATCGCGTTGGCTTGGGTTGCAATGTGCTGTTCTAGTTCTGCCTGGACAGTGGCTTGTTCGTTAACCTTTTGAAGCTGGGCGGACTGGTGAAGGAGAATGGCTTGTATCCAGGAGTGCTTGTAGCGTTTGTCTGTAACTTTGACGGTAGAGCCAATTTGCGTATAAATGACTTTAAGCCGCTCTCTTGTTTCTCGTTGCAGCTGTTGTGCAGTGTAAGTTGGATGCGCCATAATAGAATCTCCTGTAATAGGGTCAAAGGGTGATCGCTGAGCCTGGTAACTTGTGCGGTCGCCTTTTGTTTTAATATCCCTATATTACCGTTGGTAACGGACAAACGTCAAGCAACAACGGTAATTATTTTAGCAGTATCAAAGAAGTCAGTTATATCAGCATTTAGTGCTTCGCACAATACATTAACAACTTCTGTTGAGACAGTAATTGTTCCACTTTTGAGGCGAGTGGCATAATAATCAGGCTGTTCTAGCTGCTGTATATATTGATGTGCAACCTTTAAGCCAAGCTCATTGGTTTTTTGCTCAAGCTGGCGTCGAGGCATATTTCCGCGTAATTCTGTTAATTTTTTAGCTTGTTTATTACTCCACTTAAATGTTGCAATATGTTCAATATCTATCATCGTAGTAATTTTTTTGCCGTTGCTACTTGCCAGCATAACATTTTAGGTTTATTGTTGTAAGCAGTAATAAAGTACCCTACAGGGAGGTGGCATGACCGTTCATGTCATCAACTTTGTATTACTATGCAACAACTCAAGACAACAATCGCCTTTCGTTAGAGGAATTTGCTCTCAGTTAAGTTATACAAGTAGCAATGCCAGCGATCGCATCTGTTGAGAAAATAAAATTAGG
This sequence comes from Desmonostoc vinosum HA7617-LM4, assembly GCA_019359515.1. Classification (GTDB taxonomy): domain Bacteria; phylum Cyanobacteriota; class Cyanobacteriia; order Cyanobacteriales; family Nostocaceae; genus Desmonostoc; species Desmonostoc vinosum. The sequence continues at coordinate 3,071 of JAHHHC010000010.1, forward strand.
GTAAATGAGTAGCAGCCTTAGTAAAGGTTCCTTTCAATTGCAGATATCCCCTAGTAACAGCCTTAGTTCTCGACCAAACAAAAATAGCTGGATGAGGGTGTGGAGCGGGGTTAAGATTACAGTAGTCATTTGCATAGAAGCGAAAACTACCATGAGCGATAGAGAAACCGTTCTTGAACTTGTGAAGCGATTACCGCCAAATGTGTCTTTACGTGAGATTGTTCGAGAAATTGAGTTTATTGCGGCTGTAAAAGAGGGTTTAGAAGAGATTAACCAAGGACAAGGAGTGTCAATTGAATCTGTTGAACAGATGATTGAAGCATGGACAACTACCAAGTAATCCTCTCTCCTAAAGCTGTGGGTGATTTAGAGGCAATTGTCAGGTATATTGCTTCAAGTAACCCTGAAGCTGCAAGAAAGTTGGGTCAACGACTCCTAGAAAAGACTAAGGAGTTAAGTCAGTTTCCATTCAAGGGTCAGAAAGTACTTGAATTTGACGATCCGAATATTCGTCAGCTTATTTTTAAACCCTATCGTGTTGTTTACAGGGTTGAAGAAGAGAAAAAGCGGATCAGCATTGCTAGATTTTGGCACTCGGCACAAGATAATCTAGAGCTTTAGATTGAATGTAGCCACTTAAACAAGGTTTCTACATTCGACTGCAAGATGACAGACCCACAAGTTTTACAAACAGCAATTAACGGTGCGACTAATGCCTACACTGGACTGCATATAAGAGTAGTCTATTATCAATAAACTCTTAAATAATCGCATTAAGCATAGCTTATTGACTTATTACTAAGTCTCGATTATTACTACTTTCTACTTAGGACTTGCTGAAGAAGAAAGAAAAGCTTGCAGTCTATAGATTATCTGACCCTAGAAGTATATTCAGGTGCAAGATAAGACGGTAGAATAGCCCAAAATCCTTGCATCACCGCGACTAACAATACCAAAATGTGCTGTTTGTAACTATGAGTCTTTACCTTGCCACAATACTTCCCCCATTTTCACACCAAATTTACCTTCTAAAACATCGTGCATTTCATTGAGTATCTGTTCGGCTTCATCGCAAACAGAAGTCGTATTTCCATCTACAGTAGCCATACTGTGCTTGACATAGCCATTTACGTCATAAAACACCTGTCCAGTGATGGGAACGCTAACACTAATACCTTTACCTGTGTTGTTGGTGGCTCCTAAAATAACAGCTGTGGCAGGATGTTGTGGGTGTTCTGGTTGATGAAAAGTGATACTAAAACCCATTGACTGTAAGCTTTGGGAAATACTCTCAGCTATATAATCTCGTCTTTCTGCCTGTAGTTGGGCGGTGTTGGCGGTGGCGATAATTGTTTGCATTCTCGCTTCGAGTTGCCGTAGGCATCGCTCCCTTAGCTCTATTATTTGAGGAACTGCCTGTTGGCTTTGACTGTTAGCAATAGCTTGCTGCATAGCATTGATGCGATCGCGCAATTTTTTATAAACCTTCGCTTCTACAGTGCCATCATAGTAAAAATTGTGGATTCACACAGTAGAATACCTTTGTCCAATGCGGTCAATTCTGCCAATGCGCTGTTCGACTCGCATAGGATTCCAGGGCATATCATAATTAATCAACACCCCACAATTTTGTAAATTCAACCCTTCAGAAGCAGACTCAGTACACAGGAGAATTTTGATTTCATTTTGACGGAATCGGCGTTTAATTTCTTCTTTAGGAACTAAACACCACTCCAATACATTCTCCTAACTCGGAAACTAGCTGGTAAATTAAAATTGTAACAATATAGTAATTTAGGACTCATGGCACAAACCCGTATTGTCCGAATCTATCGTCGAGAATATCGGCTACCAGTGTTGTTAAATGATAGTTTTGAGCAACAACACCGAGATATCCGCCAGCGATGCCAATTAGTAAAAGAGGGTAAGCCAACATTTCTAGGTTTAAGCCGCAAGCCTCTTAGTCTTGATGAAAGCATTAAGACTTTAAATAGTTTGATGACTGACTATGAAACAATTATTAATTTACTTCAATCTCAAAAAACAACTTATAATCAATTTTTTATTGACTTGATTCTTGAAATTAAAGAATCAAGTCAAAGCTGCCATCGCCATTTCATTATCTGTACCAATTTGCCCTAAGATATATGCTGCTTGATTATTCAAAGTTGATTGCAGCAATTGTACCAAGGTAGAGATTGCAATTTCGTTGCCAGGGTCGATTTTCCCTAAGCTATATGCTGCCTTTAGACGGGTTTCTTCTATTTCCCAGAAAGTAGTATTAGTTGATTGCAGGAATTGAACCAAGGCGGAGATCGCCATTTCATTATCTGTACCAATTTGCCATAAGCTTTCTGCTGCGAACTTACGAGTGTACCAAGACTCCTCATTTGAATGCAGGCATTGAACCAAGGCGGAGATCGCCATTTCATTGCTTGTAGCAATTTTCTTTAAGATTTCTCCTGCTAACCTGCGAATCTCGAAATAAATATGATCAAATCGCAGGCAATGCACCAAGTTTTCGCTCAAAATTTCATTGCCTGTGACGATTTTCTTTAAGCTTTCTCCTGCCTGCCTAAAGGTGAAGTTGTACCACTCTAAATCAGGTGATAGCAGCAGTTGCACCAAGGCAGCGATCGCAATTTCATTGCCTGTACCAATTTACCCTAAGCTTTCTGCTGCTCGTCTAGGAATTTCATAATTATTACCAACAGTAACCAATTTAGGTGATAACAGCAGTTCCACCAAGGTTGCAATTGCAATTTCATTGCCAGAGTCAATTTTTCCTAAGCCAGATGCTACCTGGATACGAGTGTAGTCATCTAAATTAGTTGATTGGAGTAGTTGCACCAAAGCTGCAATTGCAATTTCATTGTTTGTGCCGATTTTCCCTAAGCCAGATACTATCTGGATACAAGTGTGATCCTTTAAATGATTTGATCGTAGCAGTTGCACCAAGGCGGCGATCGCTTTTGTACGGTCTATGTGTTGCAGTACTAACTCAGCTTCTTCTTTCATCAAGTGGGCATCATCAACGACCCACTTGACAATTTGTGTTACTATTGAATGGCACTAAGAAAAGCGGAAACGCTTATCGATTAAGCAGTCTGCAATTGTTTACGTAATTCTTGCCGGGGTTTGGTCAATCTGGGGTAGGCTTTGGGGCGGCGTTTGGTGACTCGTGGTTCGCTGCGTGCAGGACGTTGACTCAATTTATCCTTGAGGATTTGTACTCTTAGTGTCACAGTATTAGTTATGGTATTGGCTTACTTGTATCAAAGAAAGTATTTCATGAACGAGTAAGCTTTTTCTACCTAAAAAAATTTTTGCACACCCCCTACATACTTGGGGACTTCCATTTTACCGACATAGCGATCGCACTATGGGTCGGTACAAGATCCCAAAAAGCTCTCTCAACAAATCGATACTGCGGCACACTTCGTGAACGCAACTCTTGCACTTTGCATCAAGCACAATCTCCTGAGCCATACATCCATCGTTTAAGAACGTTAAAAGCTCTGGTGCTTATTCTGCATAGCTTATAGCTTTTCTTAGTGCCATTCGTTTCTAACCTATGGCTGTTTTTGGGACTGGTGCAAGATATTAGGATCGCATCTTGTTATGGAGACAATTACATCAGCACAATACTATCGACTGTAATTAAGACTTTTGCAAGAAGTCTAATGAAGCTTCAACCTTGACACTCTCCGACCTAAAGGTGCGGAGATTCTTAAGACCTCACGGACTTAATATCCTGTTTATACAGGTACGCGCGGCTCACCACGTTTGCCCCATAGGGCGTAGTGATATCTCCTCAAGGTTTTTCGGGCGTAGACTTTCCCCCAGTCCGGGGGTAGGTTTTTAAATCTTGTACTGATTAGAATATTTTAACATGGCTGAGACAATCAAAGACTTAATTAGCCTTCATCCCCTGCCTCAAGTACGCTTGGATGCAACTACGTTGCTGTTCAAAGAGGGTTTTCGGCATATTTTTTATAATTTTTCCCGCTGAAAACCCAATCCTTTGTCTTCGCTAAAATTCAGAGGTAGCTAAGGTTTCAGTGGAATGGGTCTGATCAAGAATGCCTTTAAGAATTTGAGTCAAGGCTTCTAAATCTTCAGGGATGCGATAGAGTGATAAATCTTGAGTAATTTGATGTTGGTTTGGATCGTATTGACTGAACTGCCAAATATCGCCAGTGGTAACAGCTCCAGTTAGGGGAGTAATTAACGATGCGATACCTTGTCGTTTCGCCAACCATAGATTCAAAGCAATCAGTTCGACTGCAAGCTGAACAGCTCCACGGGTAAGGTCAGCGTTCTTGGCTTCAATCACAATTAGGTTGTATTGGTTATTTAAGTAGTAATCGAGTTCACCTTTAAGGTATTGATTGACCTCAAGGGGATATTCAATTTGTACTGGGGTTTTAACGGTTTGTGCAAGTTCTAATAAAATAGGAGCTACTAAAGATTCACGACGAGCAGCTTCGCTAGTCAAACTAATGTAGGGTAAATAGGCTTCTATTCGCTGTCGTAATGCGCTCGTATCCCAAAAGGAACGAGGTAGAGAGAGTAGCGATCGCTTCAAGCTGCATCCTAAATCTCCTAAAATATCTATTGGAGAAAAGCGCATTTCAAAGTAGCTGCGGAATGTATAAGTAGCGCTGGCATCTAAAACAAGCGGATTGGCAACCAACATAGAACTACTCCAAGCAGACGAATCCAGATGAGCTTGCTAACACCGAAACTAGCCAAACGGATGATGCCTTTAGCCCTCGTGTTGGCATCGTCTATCAACCCATTGAACCAATTTCATTGTATGCCAGCGATAGCTGCTTTTTTACCCCCGTCGCTGGAACGAATTTTAATGGGAGTTTAACCAGTAAACACTGAGTATTTTGTACCATACTCAGTACTTAATACTGAGTATGGTAAAACTAACTTTGAGACTGTCTGTAGCAAGCAAACTCCATTGTAAAGGTTGCCATGCCAGAAGTTAGCGATCGCAAGTCACAAGAATAGCCAAACATCCGCGCCAGTGGCACTTGTGCCCGAATCACTGAGTATCCTTGCATAGTCTGTGAACCCAATAACAAACCCCGACGGGATGACAGGTCGCCTTGAACTCGTCCCATAAACTCGTTGGGTGTTTCCACCTCTACTAGCATAATTGGTTCGAGGATGTAAGGTTTGGCTTTGGCGATCGCATTTGAGAGTGCTTGATGCGCTGCCGACCGGAAGGCTAATTCTGAAGAATCGATTGGGTGATAGGAACCCCCCTCCAAAACAACTTTTATCCCAGTCACGGGATAGCCTTCTAGCATTCCTGACTGCATCGCCTCGCGCAAACCCTTCTCACATGCAGGGATGTATTCTTTGGGAATCGCACCCCCCACAACCCGATTCTCAAACACAAACGGCTCATCGGCGGGTTCAATCCACCCAGTAATATGGGCGTACTGACCAGGGCCACCCGACTGTTTTTTGAGTCGGTAGTTAAAGGTCGCTCGTTGCCCAATCGTTTCCCGGTATGCTACAGCTGGTTTGCCGACGTAGACCTCGGCATTATACTCCCGCTGAATCCGCTCAAGGTAAATTTCTAGGTGCAGTTCACCCATACCAGAAATCAAAGTTGCTCCTGATTCGGGGTCAATGCTTAACCGGAAAGTGGGATCTTCGCGTTGGAAGCGATTGAGTGCCTTCGAGAGGCGATCACTATCTTCCTGTTTCTTGGGTGTCACCGCCAGAGTAATCACTGGTTCCGGTATAAACATACCCTCTAGGGAAACTAGTGGTTCCCCAGTACACAAAGTATCGCCGGAGGCACAATCAACACCCAACAGGGCAACGATATCCCCAGCCACAGCCATCTTCACCTCTTCGCGCTTGTTGGCGTGCATTCTCACAATTCGCCCAATTTGCACCCGTTGTTCAGTACGGGAGTTGTAGACGGTATCACCCGGCTTTAACGTCCCAGAGTAAATACGAGTGTAAGTCAATTGCCCAAAGGACTCGACGGTGAGTTTAAACGCCAAAGCCACCAAGTTCGCATTAGGGTCAGAGATTAGGGATTGGATATTAGTTGTTCTCCAGTCCCCATTACCCCTAATCCCCACTCCCCCCAGGAGCGAGGGCCCCGAGTTCCCCAGTCCCTCAACTTTCCTATCCAGCGGTGATGGTAAATAAAGAGCGATCGCATCCAATAAGTTTTGTACTCCTTTGTTTTTGAATGCCGAACCCAGCAGTACAGGTGTCAGTTCTAAGCTCAAAGTCGCTTGTCGGATGGTTGCCCAAATCAATTCTTGGGGAATTTCCTCACCTGCCAATAGCATCTCAGTCATCGGTTCTGAGAATAGCGACAAAGCATCAAGCAACTTCTCCCGTGCCTGCTGTGCCTCCTCCATCAGAGCGTCAGGAATTGGCTGCTTGACCCAGTTTTCACCGTTCTCACCCTCAAAAAAGTGAGCCATCATCTCTACTAGGTCAATCACCCCTTGGAATTGCTCTTCGCTACCAATAGGATGCTGAAGTAACACCGCATTGAGTTGCAGGCGATCGCGCATTGCTTGTATCACCTGAAACGGATTTGCCCCCAAGCGATCCATCTTGTTGATGAATGCCAAACGCGGCACGCGGTAGCGCTTCATTTGCCGATCCACGGTGATCGATTGCGACTGCACACCCGCGACGGCACACAGTACCATAACTGCCCCATCCAGTACCCTTAGAGAACGCTCTACCTCAATTGTAAAATCCACATGTCCAGGTGTATCAATAAGATTGATTTGGGTATCATGCCATTGACAGGTAGTAGCAGCAGCAGTAATGGTAATGCCATGTAGTTTTTCCTCTGGCATATAATCCATCGTTGCACCCTTACCGCCTCCCCGCACCTCTTCAATAGCGTGGATTCTGCCCGTGTAGAAGAGAATTCGCTCGGATAACGTAGTTTTACCAGAGTCGATGTGAGCAGAGATACCGATATTGCGGATGCGTTTTCGGGGAATCATAATATTTCCTTTTGTTTCAGTGACAAACTATTACCATTGACATGGTAATAGTTTTATGTACTACAAATATACTACATGTCCAGGTTAGATGATTCCAGGAATAAAATGATTGGTCAAGTTAGTGGTAGATTCATCTACCAATTTGATGATTTTGATATTGCGATCACCCTTGTAGGAAAAGCTTTTTTTGTTTATTGCTTATAGTCTCTAGTAAAAATGCACCCTTTGTAAATCATATATGCGATCGCATTTTTCCTAATAGTCTTAACTCCAATTATGAATTAGTATTATGGCTGCTCAACGCTTCTATCACATCGGATTTGGACATGATGATTTAGGTTCATTACCTCCCAGCATTGCTCTATTATCAGGCGATCCGGAGCGATCGCGTCTAATTGCTCAAACTTATTTGCAGGATGTGCGCCTGTTATCAGAAAATCGCGGACTCAATAGCTATGTAGGATACTTGCCCAATCATCGCCCAATTTTATCTGCTACTAGCGGTATGGGTGCGCCTTCATTGAGTATTGTAGTCAATGAGTTGGTACAGGTAGGAATTCGACAAATTATTCGTATTGGAACTTGCGGCTCTATTCAACCCCATGTACCCGTCGGTAGTATTGTAATTAGCAATGCTGCATTGTGTCGACAAGGTGCAGCTAATGACATTGCACCTATAGAGTATCCCGCCGCAGCCGATCCGTTCCTCACAGTCGCTTTGGTGAAAGCAGCACGAGAACTAGAGATTGAACATTACATAGGTATTACAGCTTCAGTGGATACTTTTTATGAAGGACAAGAACGCAGTCATTCCGCAAATCCAAATTTAATGCGATCGCTACAAGGGATCACGGAAGAATATCGACGCTTGAATATCTTGAACTACGAAATGGAATGTGGCACGTTGTTTAAAATGGCTGGCGTATACGGGTTTGCCGCTGCTGCTGTTTGTGGTGTCGTTGCTGTGCGTACCGTTACTGAAAACGTCATTATGCCCAAAAAAGATATTGCGGTGAACAATGCGATCGCAACTGCTATACACGCAGCTGCGAGTTAAATAACATCTAGATCAACAAAAGCGCACCGCGTCTTCAAAATATTTTATGTAAGTTCTTTGGACTGTGAGTTAAATAACATCTAGATCAATAAATAGCGTATGCTCAATCTAGCTCATCCGAGCGCTGTATATCTTAGCCAATCACCGTTTTGTCCTGCTATTATTCAACCCAAAAAATATAAGATGCGATCGCATACCTACATAACATAAGTTAATTTATTTCCCGTCCTGAAGGTAGAATCAAGGTTTGAAGATGTTATTAAACTATTACCTGTTTCAGCATGAACAAAAAGTGGGCAGTCAAGCGGATTACTGTAAATCTGACATCAAACGAGGTTATGAAGCTCGAAAACTATTGTGAAAACACAGGCAGAGCTGCCACAGACGTGATTCGGGAACTTATCCGAAGTTTACCGATAGCAACAAAGAGTGAGTAGCATAAAAACTTGCTTCATTCTCTGGTGTTGATGAAATGTTACATCAACACCTCAATTTCATATCAATTTACATCAGCAACTAATCATCAGATGCCAAAAGACAAACATTGGTGTTTTGTCTTGTAACAAGTCATTAATCAGGTGATTAGCCGAGAATCTTGTCATGAAATAAATATCTTGCTTTGAAGCATAGCGATTCCCTAGGCCAAAAGCCCCTAATCCCCCTTGCAAACTCAGGTCTTGGGCAATCCTTGAATTAGCTCTTTAATTACGTCAGTCAATTTTCTTCCTGTTTGCTCACAGTACTTTTCTAATTTTTGAGCTTCATCTACTGTTAGGTTTACCGCTATTTGCTTGACTGGCCATGTTTTATTAGTAGTAACAAAACTGGGAACTTTAGGTACACCGATCTTATTCATTGATAGATAGGCTGGATATTTGCAAGCTTACTAGGGAATACAGAATGTTGATTTCTTGAGAAAATGGAAAATATTTAGTCTTCCAAAGTTAAGATTGCCAATTCGGGAATGTCTTTACCAGTGAAAATCTAGATTTTGAGATGGAACTTAAGCTAGTATAGTTCGGATGCTAAACATAGTGGACTATTTAAAAAATTTTGCATGTAGTTGCTGCTTATTGACCTTTGACTGTCAAGAAATAGGAGTATGAGGGTGTGGGGGTGTGGGAATATAAGTAAATCCCCATTACAAAACTTAATTACGAATTACGCGCTTCGTAGCGTAAAGCCTACGGCATAGCTTCGCTTAGAGCGAGTCCTCGATAGCGTTAGCGTTAGCGAAGCGGTAGCGTAGCGGTAGCGTAGCGTAAAGCCTACGGCATAGCTTCGCTTAGAGCGAGTCCTCGAGCGTCGGTACGAGCGTCAGCGTAAAGCCTGCGGCATAGCTTCGCTTAGAGCGACACAGGAGCGTCGCGTCATTACGAATTATTTAATTTCGATGCCATACTCCTCATATAGCTATCCTATTTGATTTTGGAAAAAAATAGGACTTAAGGACTGATGCAAGATAGGCAAGAGCAAATTTCACAAGTGATAGTGACTGCTGAGCAAATGCGCCAAATTGAAGAGCGTATTTTTACAGCAGGAATGCCAGTAATCGCTTTGATGGAAAAAGTAGCAGGATTAATTACCCATCGAATTCAAGAAATTTACCCGAACCAAAGACAAGCAATTGGAATTCTTGTCGGCCCTGGTCATAATGGGGGGGATGCTTTGGTAGTAGCCCGTGAATTACACTTTCGTGGATATGAGGTTTGGATATATTCTCCTTTTGCTAAGCTCAAGGAATTGACTTCACAGCATTTGCAGTACGCTCAGAGTTTAGGTATTCCTTGTTATCAGGCAATTGAGCAACTAGCAAATTGTGAGTTATTAATTGATGGGTTGTTTGGATTTGGTTTAGAAAGAACCCTAAAAGACGCGATCGCCTCAGCAATTAATCAGTTAAATACATGGCATCAGCCGATTATTAGTATTGATTTACCTTCGGGTTTGCACACTGATACAGGTGAGGTATTAGGAACCGCTATTCGTTCTACTCACACGTTTTGTCTTGGTTTGTGGAAGTTGGCTTTTCTGCAAGACCAAGCCTTAGATTATATCGGCAAAGCTGAGTTAATCGATTTTGATATCCCCTTAGCTGATGTCAAAGCTATTTTGGGAGATACACCAAAGATGAAACGCATCACCCCAGTAACGGCACTTGCTACTTTACCGCTACCCCGTCCCCCAGTTACCCACAAATATAAAGAAGGTCATTTACTGTTGATTTGTGGTTCGCGGCGCTATGCTGGTGGAGCAATTTTAACTGGTTTGGGGGCGCGGGCTAGTGGTGTGGGGATGCTTTCAATCGCCGTACCTGAATCTTTAAAACCGATTTTAGTCTCACATTTACCAGAAGCGCTGATTGTTGGCTGTCCAGAGACACAAGCAGGGGCAATTGCTCAATTACAACTACCAGAAAAAACCGATCTTAGTTCCTTTAATGCGATCGCCTGTGGCCCCGGTTTAACTCAAGATAGTACTCCCGTTGTCCAAGCAGTCATCAAAAGCGATCGCCCATTAATTCTTGATGCTGACGGTCTAAATATCTTAGCCCAGATGGGAACTATCCCCACATTACAAAAACGCCAAGCACTAACGGTACTCACACCCCACACTGGGGAATTCCAGCGGCTGTTTCCCCATCTTCTTGATGATGCCAAACAAAACAGATTGCAAGCAGTGCGAGAAGCTGCTGCCCAAAGTGGGGCAGTGGTATTGTTAAAAGGAGCCAGAACTGCGATCGCCAACCCCCAAGGTTTTTTGTGGATTAACCCAGAAAGTACTCCAGCCTTGGCCCGTGGCGGTAGTGGCGATGTGTTAACTGGCTTGCTGGGTGGATTATTAGCACCGGCAATTGCTAAACAAATTGCTGTAGAAGATATTGTTGCCACCGCCGCTTGGTGGCATTCACAAGCAGGTATTTTAGCAGCTGGCGATCGCACTGAATTAGGCGTAGACGCGTTGACATTGACAAACTATTTGCTGAAAGTTCCTCAGAAACTAGGGGTGTAATCCCTATAACGATTGCTCAGACACCTTCAAGTCCTTGCCAAATTTGAGCTACAGGAATCGTTTCTCCGATCATAGCTTCATGCCAAGCTTGACGAAAATCTTCTACAATCACTTTTTTAGATGGCTCCAGTTCATCAATAATTTCAGGTTTATTGAGCCTGCAATAACCCTGATAATTGCTTAGGTTTCCCCGTGTTCTTTGCAATTGTCTAAATACTCAGTGAGAGTTTATGGTAGTGTAGTTTACAGTTTTTTGGCAACCAATACCATGATTTCTGGTCATAAATTGCAAAAGTATCTAGCGTGTTTCTCCCTATCGGTAGTATTGGCAGCTGATTTAGTAGTTACAGAAAAAGCTCCTTCTGTTTTTGCCCAGACCATCATCAACTCATCTGTTAGTAATGCTGTGACGTTTAGTTGCAATGATAGTGAAGCAAAAATTAAAGCTAAAAATGGCCCGAAAGTAGGTAACAGAATATCAACCATTTACATTGGTTATCAGCAAGTTTCATCTAATAACAAAAACCCTGTAATGATCCGTTTTGATAATGGTGTCAAAAGATGGTGTCGTAGTGATTACGAAACAACAAATGACGATGGTACAGGCTATGGCTTGCTATGGGATGGAGGAAATATTTTATATGGTGTTTTTTCTGCTACTGGTAGTCAACCTGGTAATGATTTTCGGCGCTTTGCCACTGGACGCTGGCTATCTAGCTATGGCAGTGGTGGCGGCCCCAAAGTTGCAATCATAGCCCGGATGAACTCAACCAATGGTAATGTATACTATGCTACATTCATTTCTGCGAAAAAGGCGAATGACGGTAAAACTAACTCTTTATTGGTCAAAAATCTCTCATGGAATGGAATACATTTGACTGTGCAAGCAGATTCATGGTGGACTCCCCGCCGTACAAATACAAATTCCATGACTTGCTCTGGTTCTTCACCTTATAAATACACAGCCGTCTTTACTAGCGATTTAACAAAGATGAACTCGGCTTCAGCAATTAACTGTAGTTAAAGGTTAATCAGGTTTTCCGCCGACAAGCGATCGCCACAATCCCAAAATCCTCTTGCTGATTGCTACAGTCGGGGTGAAAACTACTAAGCTGGTAATATAGCACGTTTAAACTTTATCGGTTTCCCATTGGCTAACTACCTGTAACTAAAATATGTTTGATGCTCTATCTGACCGTTTAGAAGCTGCCTGGAAAAAACTGCGAGGACAGGACAAAATTTCTCAGTCCAACATTCAAGAGGCTCTGCGGGAGGTGCGCCGTGCCTTGTTGGAAGCAGATGTTAACCTCCAGGTAGTCAAAGATTTTATTAACGAAGTTGAAACCAAAGCACAGGGAGCCGAGGTAATCGCGGGCGTGCGACCTGATCAACAGTTCATCAAAGTTGTTTACGATGAACTAGTGCAGGTGATGGGAGAAGAGAATGTTCCCCTAGCAGAAGCACAAGAACAGCCCACTATCGTGCTAATGGCTGGATTGCAGGGTACTGGTAAAACTACCGCGACTGCTAAGTTAGCCTTGCATCTGCGGAAATTAGAGCGCAGTTGCTTATTAGTGGCAACAGATATATATCGTCCAGCAGCCATTGACCAGCTGATCACATTGGGTAAGCAAATTGATGTCCCAGTTTTTGAACTGGGAAGTGATGCCGACCCAGTAGAAATTGCCCGTCAAGGCGTTGAGCGTGCCAAGGCAGAAGGTGTAAATACGGTAATTATTGATACTGCTGGTCGCTTGCAAATCGACGAGGAGATGATGGCGGAGTTATCCCGCATCAAACAAACCGTCCAACCACAAGAAACTCTGCTAGTGGTGGATGCCATGACTGGTCAAGAGGCAGCAAATCTTACCCGTACTTTCCACGATCAAATTGGGATCACCGGAGCCATTCTCACTAAATTAGATGGTGATAGCCGTGGTGGCGCGGCACTGTCGGTAAGACAGATTTCGGGAGCGCCAATTAAATTTGTGGGTGTGGGCGAGAAAGTCGAGGCACTCCAGCCATTTTATCCCGATCGCATGGCATCACGAATTTTGGGTATGGGTGATGTTCTCACCCTGGTAGAAAAAGCCCAAGAAGAGATTGACCTTGCAGATGCTGAGAAAATGCAAGAGAAAATTCTCTCAGCCAAGTTTGACTTCACCGACTTTCTCAAACAATTGCGCTTACTGAAAAACATGGGATCACTTGGAGGCATCATAAAGATGATTCCAGGGATGAACAAACTCTCAGATGACCAACTCAAGCAAGGTGAAACCCAGCTCAAGCGCTGTGAAGCAATGATCAATTCCATGACCCGTCAAGAACGCCATGACCCCGATTTATTGGCCAGTTCTCCCAACCGACGGCGACGGATTGCGTCTGGTTCTGGTTATAAAGAAGCAGATGTGAGTAAGCTAGTAGCAGACTTCCAAAAAATGCGATCGCTCATGCAGCAAATGGGTCAAGGTCGTTTACCTGGTGGAATGCCGGGGATGTTTGGTGGCGGTATGGGTAACGCCTTCGCAGGCGCAGGCGGCAATCGTCCCGCTCCCGGCTGGCGCGGTTACAATAGCGGCGCAGGTACGAAAAAGAAAAAGAACAAAGATAAAAAGAAGAAAGGCTTTGGGAATCTTTAGTTATTAGTCATTTTGAGCCGACAGAAGTGTAGAGGGCGATCGCACAAATAATGCCATGCCCTCTACACTACTTAAATAAACCTACTATTAACCTTATCGAGTTGCCATCTGTGCCTCAGAAACCCAATTAGCGTGGAAGCCGTAAGGAACGCGCTGTGGGATGATTATCCGCGCTACAGGCAAAGCTGTGATATTTCGAGCATCAACGACTAATAGCTCAGACTTTTTCGTTAGTGCATCCCAAACCATAGTCAGCAACCAGCCATCATCTTCAGAAGTAGCACCAGGACGAGGTGCAAAGACACTATCACCACCAAAGCGTCCCCGACCAAATTCATGTACTTGAGTGCTACCAGTCTGCAAGTCATACTTGAGCAGACCATCCAACAAAAGTCTAGGTCTCATGTAAGTAGCCTGTCGGGATGCGTAGACGTAACGTGTCTTTCGCCCAGTTAGGTTATCGTTAATCCGAGGAAATTCCGTGGCGGTATCATAGTTATTGAGCAATTCTTCTTTCACAACACCCGTTGCTAAGTTGATCCGATAGAGATACAGCCGGAAGTGTTCAAATTCAGTATCTCCGCCCTCACCATTGTCTTTTTGAGGAATAAACAGATAGGTATCAGGTGCCCTGGTGGCGATAAGTACTACTTCGTTGCCTTCCTCCCAAGCGTTAGCAACATGGTAGAGCATACAGGTCGAGATATTGAACCAGCGGATAGTTCGGTTATCCCCGTGGCGAGGTAGAACCCCGATACGGCTGGGGTTTTGCTTCTCAAACTTAATAGGTAATTGATCCTGCATAATCCGCATAGGACTGAAGACTAGCGGCATATCCAGAATCAGGGTGTAGTGTTGAGTGATGGCAAAATCATGCATCATCACTGGCGAAGGTATATCGATAGGAACGGTTCGCAACATTTCGCCCTCTGCGGATACCACGCTGTATTCGAGATAAGGGGGAGCGATAGGTGCAAAGCCAATCACAATCATTTCACCTGTTTCGGCATCGACTTTTGGGTGAGCTGTAAAGGTAGAAGCAAGCTTACTGTTAAAGGTATGTACGCCAACAGTTTCTAAGTCGGGAAGACGAATTTCATAAGGTGCGCCAGCTTCCCATAGTGCCAGCAGTTTACCCGCGTGCCATATAGTTGAGGTGTTACCAGTATTCTTCATCATCAAGCCATAAGGAGCATCAAACCGAGGCAGGTTCAGCAAACCTGGCCAAATTGCCTTACCTTGTTTTCGCTCAATCTCAAACCCCTCTGTGCGAATGTAGCGGTTGCGATAGCTGGCTTTGCGATTGCTAATATTTACTGCATGGAGCATTCCATCCCCATCTAACCAGTGATGGAGTCCGATAGGGCCGAATTGGGGGTTAGGGCCGTTGCGGAGAAATATGCCATTGAGTCCTTCGGGTAGTTCACCGATGACGGTGAGGTTATCAGCAGTTACTTCTTGTTTGACTGGGGCAAAATTATCAGTCAAATAAAAATCTGCCATATCTTCTGCCAGGATATTAACTCTGGCAGTAGTGCTGAGGCGGCTCAAAATTTGGTAAGGTACACGTGCATAGTAGCCAGTGACCGAAGGCCCTTTATTGACTACTGATGACCGCTCCATCTGTAAGACATTAGCTAAGAATTTGCTATCCATCAAAGTGGTCATAAATCGCCGCTGCAAAGTACTAGGGCGAGTACCAGCTGGGGCTGCTGTGGCAGTCGCGAGGGTTTGTATGAGTTCCTTTTCTTTTGCATTTAACACACCCTCGATATACATCAGCGAGTTGAGAGCTTCGTATAACTCCTGAAAATCTTTTTCGTCAGGATAATTTCCTAAATAGGCTTGAAGCCAGCTATGACACTCTTCTGGCTTGATAGGTTGATTGTTTGACAATAGAGTTTTAATTTCTGGATCTTCAGTCAATCCTTTTTGTTGTGCAACTCGCTGTAAAAATTCTTTTTCTTCAGGTTCTAGTACTCCATCAATCCAAGCAATACCAACGAGAATTTTTAACAAATCTTTAGCATTTTTTGATGGTTTATGTACTATTTCAGCTTGAGGAATTGGTACTTCAAAATGCTCATTTGTAGTGGCATCAGGACGAATATTATTCTCTGTGGAAAACAAGATTTTTGAACTGTTTGCTGTTTTGACAACAATAAATAAATCGGGATTACCTTCAAATTTCTCCAATTTACCTTTAAAATCAGCTTCAGTATAATTAATTTCAAAAGCGCCATTACTATTGGTTTTAACTTGTCCTAACTTATCTTTATTGGCAATATCTTTATCAAATGCTTCAACTATTAAGTTAGGAATTCCTAAACCGCTTTCAGCTTCGTAAATTCGTCCAGTAACTTTAAATGTCATCAAATTCATCCTTGTTTTAGTTATTTTTTAAAAAGTAACGCTTGGCGATTGAAATCAGCTTTAAATGCATGTGAGAGGTTATTTTAAAAGCTTTTAGCATCAGCTTGAGCGTTGCCAAAAAATGGATAAAGTTTAGCTCAGCAAACTTGAGCGTTTTCAATGTTTCAAAATTTGAATGAAAATGCAAGGACAGTTAAGACAGTTAAGACAGTTAAGCAAATATTTAATAAATACTTAATAATTGGTTTTTAGACTCTTGAGCTTTTTGAGCCGATCACCCCTACTTCGACCGCACAAGGAAGTTGCTAAGCTGTGGCGGCTGAAAACCTTGACTACAAACGATTGACAGCCTTGATTTTGAAGCCGTTTCTTAACCCTCTTTTATTACTCTGGGTAAAGTATAATTAAGGGCGATCGCACGTTTGATACTTCAACCATTTGTACTATTTAACCTAATTAAATCTTGGCTACAAGTCTTTACAGTTACTAAATTCTCTGAGGTTTTTTTGAAACTTAAAATGCTTGTCAATAATCTCACTTCTTCAATTTTTCAAAACTGCAATCTCCCGTATTTCCACTTTTCCTCTGCCTAGAGTGACAAAAGAGGGTTAACATCAGGACAACTAGACAAATAACAAATGACCAATAGCCGTTAATGCCGAGCAAGTGCTAAAATTATCATCTCAGCACTATCAATTGGCTGCAAACTGGTATATGTATATGCAAATTTAGGAGAATGGTTCCTCAATTATGATCAAACTGCGCTTGAAGCGATATGGAAAAAAGCGGGAAGCAAGTTACCGCATTGTCGCTATAAACAACCTGGCTCGCCGTGATGGTCGCCCTCTAGAAGAATTGGGATTTTACAACCCTAGAACCGATGAAGTGCGGCTCAATATTCCCGGCATCGTCAAGCGACTACAACAAGGCGCTCAACCCACTGACACCGTCCGTCGCATCCTGGTAAAAGCTAATGTTTTTGAACAGGTCAGTGCAACAACCGTATCCTAAAGTCGGAACACAGTCCCCACTAGCCAGACCCAACTATGTTGGGTTGGTAAACTTTTTGATGCAGCCATTTTTAGAATCTCCAGAGTCTTTGAGCATTGATTGTGAAATTTCTCATACCCTAAACCGGGTCTGGATTCGTATCGCCTTTGAAAGCGCAGATAAAGGCAAAGTATTTGGTCGGGGAGGACGCAATATTCAAGCGATGCGGACGGTAATTGCAGCAGCAGCCTCAGCTGCTGGACAATCGGTATACTTGGATATCTATGGTAGTACCTCCTCTAATCGAGAAGGTATGTCTTTTGATGAAGACCAAGAACAACGATTACCGCTGCCTAAATCGAAAGAAAAACGTGGAAACGGCCCCTCACGACCTGTCGCCAAACCCCGCTATCACTAGATTTAATCAAGGGGTAAATCTCAGTGATAACAACAAGTGGTCTGTCCCACTGAATTTTGAGTGGTTAGCGATGGTTAGATTCCCGACTTTCGGAAAAAGTCGGGAATCTTGCAGCCTCTGAAAATTAATGAAACAAACTACTAGTGGTCTTTGAAAAATTTAAGATTAAATTTAAAGAAAAATTACCCTGCAAAGCCAACACTAAGACCTTTGTCGAAACTTGCCCTTCACAAATTGTAAAATATGATGGCAGATGCCTTAACAATTCAGCTGCCTAACGTTGCTAGTGCGATCGCTTTAGCGGGGGATGGAGAAGAAAATCTCAAAATTCTATCTCGGCAAACAGGGGCCAGTTTGGTGTTACGTGGACAGGAATTATACATTACTGGCACAGAGAAACAAATTGACCAGGCTGCTAAAATAGTGCGATCGCTTGAATATCTCTGGATCAAAGGCAACAACATCTCCAGTGCAGACATTTTAACAGCTCGTCAAGCCTTAGATAGCGATCGGCAAGAAGAATTACAAGAGTTACAGCGAGATGTCCTCGCCAGAACTCGCCGGGGTGATGAAGTCCGTGCTAAAACTTTTCGCCAGCGTCAATACGTAGACGCTATACGTAAACGCGACCTGACATTTTGTGTAGGCCCGGCTGGTACTGGCAAAACTTACCTTGCCGTTGTTGTGGCTGTGCAAGCACTCCTGGCTAACCAATTTGAAAAATTAATTCTCACTCGTCCAGCCGTCGAAGCTGGTGAAAAACTGGGCTTTTTACCTGGAGATTTGCAGCAGAAAATTAATCCTTATCTCCGTCCGCTTTACGATGCTATCAACGAATTCATCGACCCGGAAAAAGTTCCTAATTTAATGGAACGTGGTGTAATTGAAGTTGCACCCCTTGCTTATATGCGAGGACGCACCCTTAACAATGCTTTTGTGATTGTGGATGAAGCGCAAAATACTACACCTGCTCAAATGAAAATGGTTTTAACTCGTTTGGGTTTCCGTTCGCGGATGGTGATAACGGGTGATATGACACAAACCGATTTACCACTCAATCAACAATCAGGTTTAGGAGTGGCGATACAAGTTCTAAGACATGTTGAAGGGATTACTTTTTGCGAGTTTTCTCAAAAAGATGTCGTCCGCCATCCTCTAGTGCAGCGTATTGTTGCTGCTTACGAAAGATATGAGAAGTAATGATTAATTGTTAGTCGGTAGACTTGTATAAAGTATTTATTTTTCTCACGCAGAGGCGCAGAGACACAGAGAAAGAGTTGAAGAGTGGAATTTTTGCAATGAGTTTAGTGGTTAATGGTAAAAAACATAATTAATAATTCACAAAGGACAAATGACAAATGACCACAACATTAAAAGAGTTTTTGGAAGCTTGTGAAACTTTAGGAACTTTGCGTTTAATTGTTACTAGTAGCGCTGCTGTTTTAGAAGCACGGGGCAAAATTGAAAAGCTTTTTTATGCAGAGTTGCCGAAAGGAAAGTATGCGAATATGCATACTGAAGGGTTTGAGTTTCACTTGAATATGGATAAGATTACTCAGGTGAAGTTTGAGACTGGTGAAGCGAAAAGGGGTAATTTTACAACTTATGCTATCCGGTTTTTGGATGAAAAACAGGAAGCGGCTTTGAGTATATTTTTGCAATGGGGTAAGCCGGGAGAATATGAACCAGGGCAAGTGGAAGCTTGGCAAACTCTCAAAGAACAGTATGGGGATGTTTGGCAACCTTTACCAACAGAGGTTTAAATAATAGGCTGCTGATAGTTGCTTTTCTGATTTCTGATGATGCTAAGTTTATTACTGGCACGACTATTAAGGTTGATGGTGTATATTCTGCTGCTATTTAATTTTTTCAATGAACAAACAGATGCCTGTAATGAAGGTGATTTGGAGTTTTTGTTTAATGGTTCTGTGTCTACTATGGCATGGAGAAGCTGTTGCCAATGAATTATCTGAACGCTTAGCAAATTTCCCGCAGTGGGAAAAATTAACTTCCGTGCAACCAGCTTCAGGGGATTTGGTTTACCCTGAGTGGATGGCTGGTTATTGGCAAATAACAAGTAAATTGGTGGATTTGGCTGCACCTTTAGCACCATATATAGTTACACCAGGGTTTGAAGGTAATCGCCGACAACTCAATCAGCCTGTAAGTTTTTTAGTAAGATTTGTTCAAGGTAAACCGCCTGTTTCTCTGTTAAAATTTTTCCCGACTAGAGATGATAAATCATCAATATTAGTAGCTGATAGAGCATTTAATAGTTTGAATTTGGCACGAGCTTATTTAGGAGATGAAGCTGTTTTAGGAGTGAAATTAGACCCAGATTCACCTAATCGTCAAATTACATTTTTAAGAGGAGAACGCCAACTAGTTTCTATCGTTACTGCACGCGCTACAGAAACTACACCTGATGGGAGATTTATTACTTCAGAAGTATTTCAACAATTATTTAAAGGTGGTTCACGCCCTTATTTAAACTCTGTTGAATCTACTACTGCTTACCAAAAACTTTCTACATCAAAGCCTACGATTGAGGCAGATCAAGTTACTGCTGTCTATCTTTCACCACAAGATCCAGATTATTTTCAGGCTGGCGATCGCCCAGTTGCTCTTTATCGCTATCACTTAGAATTTACTCGTTCTCACTAATAAATTTTCTTGTGGTGCAGGACGAAAAGCCCACCGAACTAACAAAAGGATGTTTTTACCAGACGCGTGGAGCGAGGAAAAACGGCGTTCTTGTTCTATTAATTACGAATTACGTTAGCGCAGCGTTAGCGAGTCCTCGATAGCGAAGCGTTAGCGACGCAGGAGCGTCGCGTCATTACGAATTACGAATTACCTTCAGCCAATGTGGATAAGCATAAGAATCCGCAGCTAGTAATTTTGACCAGCGATAAGTATTAAATACTCGGCTAGTTGTTAAGCGTAGATTTTCCAGCAGACGGGCATCTTCGCCAAACGCTTCAAAAGCAAGACTCCACCAAGCTTGATTCTCAACTCTTAGCTCAGTAATTTCCACACTACAACCGTTATCAATTTGCTCATTGCTTATAACAGGTTGTGCAGAAAAATCAGGTAAAACTTGATAAAGTTGCGAGTGGCGAACTTTTTGAACATTTACCCAAACCGAATTTTCCAAAACCATTGCAGGCTGAAAACTTTCTCCTGTGGAGTCTTCGCATAGCCATTTGTGCCATTTTTCAACCTTACCCTCTACTAATTCCCCAAAACGCACCGTACCAAATTCTGCCTTACGCCATTTAACTTCCAGCCGTCCTTGCCGCAATTTGATCCCCAAATAATCACACTCTGGGCTGTAGAGATACCAATCTTCCCGTTCCTGTGGAGCTTGCTTTTTGTCAATCAAACAATTTTGTTCAAACCAGACTTGAACATTTTCCGGTATCGCACCAGGGTAAAACCAGCGTAATTCGTTAGTAGTCATTTGTCATTGGTTATTGGTCATTTCTTTGTATCTCCGCGTCCCCCTTCTTCTGTCGGAGACGCTGCGCGAACGGGTGACGCTGACGCTCCTTCTTTGTAGGAGTACGTCGCTAGCGCTAACGCAACCAACAGAAACTGCGCTTGTCTGCGACTGCCTCACTGCGTTCTCCTCATTTAGCCGAAGCGGCCCTGATAATGGGAGAATAAAAAACGAGAAATAACACTTACATTGTGTTGCCTCCAGCCCAAAGGAATATTTAGAAATGTGGAAACGTATTGTATTAATTTTGCTATTGGTGTTGAGCTTTAGCGTGAGTAATCCTGGTTTAGCGGCTGCGTCTGGACTCAAAAGCTTTGTGGACACTGCTGATGGCTATCAGTTTTTATATCCTAACGGCTGGTTGCAGGTTAAAGTTGCTAACGGCCCAGATGTGGTATTTCATGATTTGATAGAGGTATCTGAAAACGTCTCTGTAGTGATTAGCCCTGTTCCAGATGGTAAAACTTTAGCTGAACTAGGAACACCGACAGAAGTAGGATATAAGTTAGGTAAAGCTGCACTGGCTCCTCCTGATTCCGGTCGTTCAGCCGAATTAGTTAACGCTGCACAGCAAGAAGTTGACGGTAAAACATATTACCTACTAGAGTATGCAGTTAAGCTTCCCAATCAACAACAACGTCACAATATAGCCAGTGTCGCAGTTAGCCGTGGTAAGCTTTTTACCTTCAATGCATCAGTACCTGAAAAGCGTTGGCCAAAACTCAAAAGAACTATCGATGAAGTTATAAATTCTTTTTCTGTGTACTAGTCATTTGTCATTTGGAATGGGGACTAGGGAATTGAGAATTGGGAATTATCTTTCTCCCTGAGCTTCCCCAGCTTTTTTACTTCCTCATCTCCCTCATCCCCCTCATCCCCCTCATCTCCCTATTTATGGGCATTCCACCTTTTGTACTTGCTTCAGCTTCCCCGGCGCGGCGTCGCTTGCTGCAAACTGTTGGGATTGAACCGATAGTTAGAGTCAGTGATTTTGATGAGTCGCAAATCCAATTAAGTGAGCCTGCACAACTAGTGCAAACTCTTGCTCGATGCAAGGCAGAGACTGTATCTCCACAGTTTGAATCGGCTTTGGTTATGGGTTGTGATTCGGTGTTAGCATTGAATGGTGAGATTTATGGCAAACCAGCAGACGCTTTTGAAGCGATCGCTCGTTGGCAAATAATGCAAGGTAATTTTGGCGACCTGTACACAGGTCATGCCTTAATAGACCTCTGTCAAAACCGTACTTTGGTAAGGTGCCAGGTAACGAGAGTTTACTTTGCACAAATGAGCGATAGCGCCATCAGTGCCTATGTCGCTACAGGTGAACCCCTCAAGTGTGCTGGAGCCTTTGCCCTTGAGGGTTTTGGTAGTCTCTTCGTAGAAAAAATTGCCGGATGTCACAGCAACGTCATTGGACTCAGCTTACCCTTACTGCGACAGATGCTAGCTGAACTAGGATACGATGTCACTGATTTTTGGCGAGAATGAGTTGTCATTAGTCATCCCTTCTCCTTCTTCGATGACTAATAACTATTACCAATTTGAAAAAAGAATGCGACAAATGTAAACTTTAAAACTCATGCCAGATCTAATGTACAACCACAAAGTTAGACAATTCCAGTCAAATAGAAGTAGATTTATATTATAAGTAGTGGGTAATTTAATTATGTTGATTAATTATTACCCATTTTTAATGTCTAGTTAATCATCAAAAACAGTTATGTCTGCGATGAAGGCTTCATTTTTCCAAAAAAACACTAGATTATTCCGGCATAAGCTGAAAAAATACTTGCGATCGCTCAATCAGTGGTTCTCAGATACGCCAGAAAGAGCGCTATTAGAAGCCTATCACGCAGCTCAAAAAATTAGAGATATTGAAATTGAATATTTTGGTAGCAAAAAAATATCTTCACAATCAATAATTTATACTGAAAGTGTCATGTCTTATTGGCAAGTTTGCCTTAATAAAAACTTGACTATTATCAAAGTGAGGCTTGCAGAATTTCTACTTAGTCGTGAAATTATCAACATTTCTCATCCAATTTTGTTAGAAAAATTAAAATTCATTGATGAAGTTGTTGAAAAATATAATATCAAAATTGAACTAAATAATAACGCTGAATTATTGCAAACTTCTCAGCCGCTACAAGTCAACCCTAATCAACCTAAAAAACAGCCAGAAATATCTCATAATAATGGTAATAAAATTACATCTATATTTCAAAAAACAGGAGTATTCCCCAGATCTATTGGTATAACATTAAAAAAAATCAAAGCAGATTTTTCGCCACAAGCCGAAGAAGAGTTCGTCAAAAACTATCGTATTTCTCGCAAGCGAACAATAACTGCTATTAGGTTTTTAATTATTTTAATTATTATACCGCTTTTAGTGCAAAATTTATCTAAACAAATTTTGTTATTCCCCATAGTAGAGCGAATTAGAAGTGAGAACGCAATTGAAATATTTATCAATTCGGATATGGAGAAAGCAGCACTTAATGAGCTAAAAACTTTTGAAAGAAAATTAAGATTAGAATATTTACTTAATCCAGCCCCATCAATTTCCTCAGAATTAGAGCGAGACAAGATTAAACAAAAAGCTATAGAAATAGCTGAAAATTTTCGCATTAAAAGTTCTACAGCTATTAGTAACGTTTTTGCTGATTTCATATCTTTAATTGCTTTCAGTATAGTAGTTGCTCTAAGTAAAAAAGAAATTGTCATAATCAAATCGTTTATAGACAATGTTGTTTATGGACTTAGTGACAGCGCCAAGGCTTTTTTGATTATTTTATTCACAGACATTTTTGTAGGATTTCATTCACCACATGGATGGGAGGTAATTCTTGAGGGGTTGACAGAACATTTAGGTTTACCAGCCAATAGAAACGCAATATTTCTATTCATCGCTACGTTTCCTGTAATTCTAGATACTATCTTTAAATACTGGATATTCCGCTATCTCAGTCGTTTATCTCCATCAGCATTGGCGACAATGAAGGAAATGAATGATTGATGGGGAATGGGGAATGGGGAATGGGGAATTGGTGTTTGTTATTTCTCCCCCTGCTCCCCTGCTGACAAGTGTAGGTATTTTACATTCAGTCTGAAAAAGCCTATTTTTCTGTTCCGAAATCTTTCCCCGCGTCCCCCTTCGGGTGACGCTCGCAAGCTCGCTAACGCTGCGCTAACGCAGTCGCCTGCGGAGGGAAACCCTCCTTTACTCGCTGTCTCACCGCGTCCCCCCGTCCCCGCGTCAATCAAAACGCTGCCCCCATGCTTCCTCATTGCATAGCCGCTAACTGATTCGCTAGGCTATTAATACTTTGGTTACTTAAAGGTGTGCCATGGATTTTGAAGGTGAAGCCACCACCCCAACTGCGACAGACAAGATAGAATTTGCTCAACCAATTACTACCCGTAAGCCACTAGAATTACTACGAGATACTGAGGCTTTGTTAAGGCGGCCGACTGTGGCGGCATTACTACCAGTTTTGCCGCCAAAACTGAGTTATGGATTTCAGGTGGCTTCATCTTTAGCAGATGACTCTTTAAAAGAACTGGCAGAAATTGATTTAGACAATATCAGTGATTTGGAACTGCGACCAGTGCGAATTCGTGTTGGTCTAAGCTGTGTCGGTTTTGGGGCACTAATGATACTAGTACTGGTACTCTACTTAAGTACTTTGCATCCTGACCTCAGTACTGTTCAACAGACTCGGCAATACTGGTATCTGTATGTCTGGTTTGTGAGTTTAGGTGTCACGGGGATGTTTATCTTGGGTCGTGAAGCAATGCGCCCCATACCAAAACAGCAAAAGTCATTGAGACGATGAAAAAGAACAGGAAACAGGGAACAGGGAATACTAT
This sequence comes from Desmonostoc vinosum HA7617-LM4, assembly GCA_019359515.1. Lineage (GTDB taxonomy): Bacteria > Cyanobacteriota > Cyanobacteriia > Cyanobacteriales > Nostocaceae > Desmonostoc > Desmonostoc vinosum. The sequence goes on from JAHHHC010000010.1 coordinate 27,945, forward strand.
GCTGCCCACAAGGGGCAATCTTCTCCTATCAAAGCAAGATCCCGAACGGTACGTAGCGGAACGAAGTTCGGCTTCAACTTTGACGTTTTGTGTAGATTTACGCAGGCGTATCAGTAAGCTAACAATCATTTAAACTGCATCCCCGTGTCTTTATGCAACCTGACTGTCGAGGTATTTAAGATGAATCATGATACTTTTATTGTTCCACCTGGTTCCAAAATTTCTTTGCGAAAAAACTATGATTCAGCCTATAAAGCTAACTTTCATGAAAAAACTGACGCACCTGTCAAATTGCAAACAGATATTAAGCGATTAGCAATTTATCAAAATATTCTTTATGCTCAAAATACCTATGCTTTACTGATTATCTTTCAAGCAATGGATGCTGCTGGCAAAGACAGCACAATCAAACATGTGATGTCTGGTGTAAACCCGCAAGGATGCCAGGTATTTAGTTTCAAAGCCCCAAGTACGGAAGAATTAGACCATGACTACCTATGGCGTACAATGAAGGCTTTGCCAGAACGGGGTCGAATTGGCATATTTAACCGCTCATATTATGAAGAAGTTTTAGTGACTCGTGTTCATCCAGAAATTCTGCAAAACCAACAATTACCCCAAATTCCTCCAGGAAATCAAATCTGGAAACAACGCTTTGAAGAAATTAATAATTTAGAAAAATATTTAGTTAACAATGGTATTATTGTTCTCAAATTTTTTTTGAATGTATCTAAATCAGAGCAAAAAAAACGCTTTTTAGAGCGGATTGAATCATCCGAAAAGCATTGGAAGTTTTCAGTCAGTGATGTCCGCGAACGAGCTTTTTGGGATGATTACATAAATGCTTATGAAGCAGTTTTTAACCACACTAGTACTGAATGGGCACCGTGGTACATTATCCCTGCCGATCGCAAATGGTTTACACGCTTAGTAGTTGCTGACATTATCTGCACAAAATTACAAGAACTTAACTTGCAGTACCCCATAGTTCGTGAAGAGCATAGGCAGCAACTTTTACAGGCGAAATATATCCTAGAGCAGGAAGACGAACTTAATAATTCTTAATATTTACTTTACAATTCTTAACATTTTTCTCTTGAAGCTTGCAGAGTGGGCGTTGCAAAGTATACTCCGTTTTCGTATATTCGCATATAACTTTATAACGTTTCAATGAACTTTGCTGTCTTTTTTAAGATCTCTGATCAGCATGGTAACAGTTGGGCTAGCCAATATGAAGATCGCTTTTGAAGTTGCGATCGCATCTCCCCAATGCCTTGACTGGTAAGGAAAATCTGATCTGGGAACTATGCTCTGAATTAGCGCTGAACAGAGAAAACTCTGCCCAAACTATGGCAGACATAAAGCGAGTCAATGGGTTGTTTTTTGGTCAGCAAATCTCCCAAAAACGGCAACGGCATCAATAAACGCAACAATCTGGCACTTTTCTACCTTCTATGATACGCTCTTGGCTTGAGGAGTCATGCCTCTTTTGGAGTAGAAATTTTAGAGTTTGAATTGTTTAACCAGCGTATTTTGCTGATTTAAACCTGACAGATAATACTATTCATACTCCAATTGGTTTGAGTTAGAGCTGATTGAGCCAATCTATTTTGTGAGCGTACACGCTATGTCTCGCTAAACCTCTCTGTACAAGAGTTTTCAATGTTCTGACCTCTGACTCCTTGAAATTGAGTTTGTTATGTCCATCTGAAAATCGTTCTTAAGAAGTCTAGAACACTATCCGTAGATTGTAGAAGGCGTGAAACGTTGACTATGAGAAAGTTTGAGGAACCATACAACAATTCTGATTGGAACAGAACCATCTGTAAACAGTTAAGAATTTAAGTATATCTACTCAGGCATAATTTGGATGGTGATGCGAGTCTTCCATGGATAAAACCACCCACCTGAATCTCTGAGAAAAATCAAAATCTTTCTAGAAACGCAGAGTGGAATTTTCATTAGGAAAAGGTGCAGATCACGTTATGTCTTTTGGTAAGTACTATCGACCGTTGCTCACAACTGTTTTGAGTATCGTGCCTTTTTCCTCTCTCGCCATCCCACTGCAAGCGCAAGGAAATTTAGGTCATAGCACCTACACTATGTCCTCAGGTACGTTGTTAGCTCAAACGAGTACCACACTATCAGCACAGGCAGGCCCAGATAAGAGTGTCACACTTCCCTACACGTTTGTTACTGTAAGTGGTGTTGTACAAGGTGGAACAGCTCAATGGGCGCAAGTCAGCGGCCCCAAAAAAGCATTAATTAAAAACTCCGCTTCTGCAACAACCGTGTTCAAATTCGATAGGGCAGGTACGTATGTAATGCGGCTCACGGCTCTTTCCAGTGGTGGGGCAAAAAAAACTGACGAAGTCACTATCACGGTGAATCCAAACCCTGTGGTGATTAGTGGAACATCCACACCGCTTGATCATCTCAAAGTTAAAATTCTACCTGTATATAAGCAAGGAAGTACTCTCCTACCTTTGACCCATTCCAGTTGTGGGTTATCTGAGAATATCTCTGTAGAACTTGCTAAAAATTGGGGTTTTGCACTACAGGTAGGGGCCGCAGATGCAAGGTATTTGGACTATGGGCCTAACTACGGCTTTGACCAAAACAACTTTGTCAAACTCATCAAGGCTAATCCGGGAAAATACAGCCTTGCAGTCGGATTGGGTTCTATGTATTCCTACTTCGATAACTACGATGGACGCCATCCCGACCTGCCAAAACTACCCGCAACGACCTGGCTACGTGATTCATCAGGGAAAATTATTCTCAGCGATGGGCGGCCAACAGTCAGTCCTGCGGCTCCCAATGAAACATTCGAGATTATCGGTAATTTTATTGGTCAGTCGTTAGGCCCTCTAGAAAAACTCGCTGGACAGCCAATCAAAATATTTCTCAACGGTGGGGAATATGGGCTGTGGCTCATTGGTGATGGGGGCCCTGCTTACTTGCAGAAAGACCCCACGGTGGTAGCCGATTTCAATAAATCTGGTCTGACAGACTGGTACGCCTATGTCTCGCGCAACAAAGCCCGGCAGGAGGGAGTACTAAAAGAGACCATGTATAAGTACTTAAACACTCGTCCGGCGTATTCTTGGTATCAAGAGCAATATGGTACTGAACGTGGTCGATGGTTCAACTGGAAGGGATGGATGTTTTTGTATGAGTACTTTCTCAACTCTTCTGGTAAACCAATAGTCTCTGATTACCCTGCACCAGAAATGTACTACAACTTCCACAACTCCGGCTGGTCTGGAGTGCATTGGGGAAGTATGGTACCGTGGGATGCGTTAACTCAAGCACTCAACAATATCTCTGGAACTATTAGTCTGGGACAACCGCTTGTTTATCCTTGGATTAGTGGCGGTTGGGAAGGATGGGATGGTCAGCCTATCACCGACATTCACAGATATTTCGGGATGTTGAAGATGTACTACACTGCTGGGGCTATTGGTTCTACAACTGGATATTTCGTATGTAGTGGCCCTCTATGGGAAGCACTGAAAATCAACAAACAAGTAGGTACTACAACACCCATACTAATCAATCACCTAGCGGTCGCTGGCAGAATACATGCCCTCTTCTCACACCTTGAAGAATATCTGCGTAATGGTGATCTGCTTCCTGGGCCTAACCAACATCCCTATTCAGGCAAAGATGGTACTAAAGCATTGCCGGCGATGGAGTTTCCTGTAGAGGGGGAAACAGCACAACAACCTGGCGCATTTGGCCCCATCACTATCCCGACGGCACGGGTTTTGGCGCGCAAAATTCGTGGTGAAGACCGATGGCTAGTTACTGCTTGGGCAAATGTGGGCGAAGACCGTGATATTAAAGTCACGATTGATTATAAACTCGGCCCTCTGACTTTACGTGCAAGAAAAGCCGGTTCTGTGTATGTAGTAACCATTGTGAATGGTAAGCCGAAGGTGACTCTGATAGACACGTATGCAACCAACCCAACAGCTAGTTTCTTCCCCTAAGCTGTTGTTATGGGATTTTGCTTTGAAGTTCTGAGCGTAGGAAACCTACGCTCAGATTTCTGTATTTTTCTATGTCCCAATTGCGGAGTAGCTCACTTAAAATACCTGCTCAAAAGCCTGAATGAGTCTGTCAACTTCTGCAAACGTGTTGTAGTGTACCATACTTACTCGCACTACCCCAGCTTGCGAAGCTAATCCTAAGTATTCAATTAGTCGTTTGGCGTAAAAATCTCCATAACGAATCCCAATGTGATGTTGGTCAATTTTGATGGGAATAGTTGAGCTATCAATTCCATTTACGACAAAAGATATTGTTGGCACACGGAGTTCACAATTAGCTTTTGTGTGCCCAATTACTCGCACACGCGGCTTGCTGTTAAGGTAATTTAGTAAGCGATCGCTAATTTTTTCTTCATACATGCTAATTAGGTCAAATGCCTGCACCATTTGACTTCGCAAATCAGATATAGTTTGATTACCATAATGTAGTTGTGCTAGTTCGCTCAGATAATCACACAAACCTAGCATTCCATAACTTAATTCAAAATTGACATTTCCTAGTTGGAATTTATAAGGAATATCTGTTTGCTCAATAAAATAATGATTAAGTCCAGGTAATCTTAATAAATGCTCTTTTTTTCCATAAAGTAAAGCATGGTGTGGCCCATAAACTTTATAAAAGCTCAATGCATAGAAATCTACATCTAAATCTTGAACATCAACTAATCTATGCGGTGCATAAGCTACGCCATCTACACAAATCATCGCTCCACGTGCATGTACAAATGCAGAAATTTCTTTGATAGGGTTGATAGTGCCCAGTATATTAGAAGCATGAGTCAAGGCTACTAATTTTGTACGCTGACTCATCAATGGCTCTAAATCTTCTAAATGCAGTTCTAAAGTATCTGAACGAATTTTCCAAACTTTAATCTTCATGCCTTGCTTTTCTAAAGCAACCCAAGCACCAATATTGGCTTCATGGTCGCAATTAGTCACAATAATTTCATCACCAGAGGCGAAAGTTTGACTTAAGCAAATTGAGAGAACTTTTAACATCATTGTTGTAGATGGGCCCATGACTACCTCTTGGGGAAACTTGGCATTAATCAAAGTAGTCATTCCTTTTGTTGCCAATGCTAAGCGTTCTCCTGCAAGTTGAGAAACTGCATAAGAGGCTCCTAACTGAACATCAGAAGTTAGAAGAAATTCACTAATTCTGTCTACTACTTTCTTGAGAGTTTGAGAACCGCCAGCATTATCAAAAAAAGTCCATTGACCTGCTAATGCCGGGAAAGATTGGCGTACTTTATCAATATTTAAGAGCATAGTAAAAGTTTCCTATAAAAGTTAAAGCAGTAAACATTGATCATAACAGATTGGTTAATAATGCATTCTTTAAAAAAATGTATCGGCAAATACTAAGAGCAAGTATTTTTGAATGCATCTAAATTATAAATTAATAATTTACTCAGCAAAATTACTTGTAAAACAAGTATATTTAGAAACCAAAAGAGTATATAAATGATGTGTTCGACTGTAAAGACCCATGTTTTTATTCTTCACAATTTACTCCAATTTTTCTGATAAGTTTAAATTAGAGCCAAAGCAGCTATTGTATTGACTCTTAATTCCTTAAATACGAACAAAGGAACGAGCTATGGATGCTGCTGTTACATATGATATTGAGCTGATTAAAGCAGAAGCATGTCAACTTGTAAAAAGGGGACTTGTTAACCGTCAGCAACCAATTTACGTCCTCTGTAAATATATCCCAGACCGCGACTGGGTTTATTTTGAACTTGAATTAGAAAAAAATGAGTTTCTGCTCAGAGATAGAATTATTGATTTGCTCGATCACGAATATTGGGGAGATGATTAAAACTTGATCTGGAATCCAAAACATAATATCAGCATTCTAAATCAATTGAGTGATAAAAATTAATACTTTTCAGTTGTTCAGCTAACGTGTGTTCAAGTAACATATTTTGTGGTTGAGACTGTCATTAGTCATTAGACCTCTTGCAAAAGTCGGATACTCGCCAGAAAATAAATTTTCTGGCTGATAACTCAAGTCGGTTTCAACCGACTAATAACAGTATTTTTAGTCCGTTTCAACGGACTTTTGCTATTAGGCAGAGACTTGAGTCTCTGACGGTTCAAGTATTTTTGCAAGAAGTCTATTTGTCATTTGTATTTACAAAAGACAAAGACAAATAATATGGTGTTCGGCTAAAAACTTATCATTGCCACTTACAGATGGGGCCTTAAAAGTTTGTGCTTTTTCCCTACCCCCTGCCCCCTCACAAGTGTAGGTTTTTCACATTCAATCCGAAAAAGCCTATTTTTCCGTTGCGAAATCTTTCTGTGCGTCCTCGCGTCTTTGCGTCGATTAAAACGCAAAATATTAAAAACCTACACCTGTCAGCTACTCCCGGCCTCTTATCAATATCTCTATAGGCATAAATAAGAAAAATAATTTAATGATAATTACATCTCTAGGCTCACGTCATTGCCAGCAAAAAAACGTTAACACTAAAGATAAGCTTTTTTAACTCATAAAACTGGGTGTAATTAACAATTTCCAGTCAAGAACACGAAATAGGGCCAAGAGTGATAGAAATGACTACTGCTAAAAACTACGACCAACAAATTCACAAGCTGCGTGAGCTACTTCAAGGTATTGATTATGGTATGTTTACGACAGTCGATGAAGATGGAAGCTTACATAGTTGTCCTATGTCGATTAGTAGTGAGATTAATTCTGATGGTACACTTTGGTTTTTTATCTATGCCAGTTCCCATAAAGTGAAAGAGGTTGAACACTATCAACAGGTAAACGTCAGTTTCTCGTCACCTGATTGCGAACGATACATTTCTATATCAGGCACAGCACAACAGATAAAAGACCGCGACAAAATGCGGGAATTATGGAAACCAGAACTGCAAACTTGGTTTCCGAAGGGATTAGATGAACCCGATATTACTTTACTCAAAGTAAATATCAGTAAAGCTGATTACTGGGATAGTCGAGCCAAATTTAAGCCCCAGACTATTAGTTTTATGAGTTATGCCTAATGTGAATTAAATTGGTTGAGACTGGAAAGTAAGACCATTAATACTAAAATATTGAATGCGATCGCAACTCTACCAATTATATTAGTCAAAGGCGGAAATGACTTGACAGTTGGTATTAGTGGCTTAGCTGGGTTTATTGCTTTAATTTTGGTTATTATCTGCTTGCTAAGCTGTTCCATATATAACTTACATAATTAGGGCGGGCAAGATGCCCACCCCACAAGAGTTTTATTTAATTTGATTATGTAATTTAGATGTTTTTTAGCTTAACCCTTTTATGTCACTCTCGGAAAGTAATAATCAAAGCAAGATTCTGAAACTTTCATCCAATCTAGCTTTGAGCCTTTATTTTCTAACAGTAACTAAAATTTATAACCAAAAGCTTAAAACTAAAGCTCCAAAAGGCTTTCAGCGATAGGCTTCTCCCAAACTGACAAAACAGGGTTAATCTACGATTTGCTTTTTGCCAAGCAAGGGATAATGATTAGTTAAAACTTGGTCATAAACGCCAATAAACCCCATTCTCTCGCTGCATTAACTTGCAGCCAATCAACTCTCGTCGTAGTGTAGCGCAATCAGGATGATAGCGCTTGAGAATTTCATTTACCATGGGTTCTGGATAGTTGACTCCCATCTCAAACTGACTTGCCAGCCACTCTAAAATCACTAAGCGCTTTTTGCGACTAGCAGGAATTTCCTTGAGACGTTGCACAGAATTCTTGTCAAAAGCATTACCTTCTATATAGTTTTTCAGAACTTTGCTAGACCACACTTCAGTTTCCAAATCCTCAATCAAAGATGCCATTTGCTCAGGTGTGAAAATTTCCTTGCTCATGCTTTGCAACGTCTCGCTATCTAGCCTGTAGAGGTGGCTATTACCTTCAGGACGCATACTCACCAAATTCATGTTTTTCAATCTCGCCAAATGGTGGGAAACAGTCGGTTCTTTGAGTCGCAGTAGCATCGCCAATTCCTCAACGCTGCACTCTTGGTTAGCCAAGATACCCACAATCTTTAATCGACTCTCATCCGCTAACGCCTTGAAAAAGCTCAGCAAGACATTAAATTGCTCTTTTTGCATAACTAATCCTAATTAGATATCCATCTAATTAGAAGTATATCTAAATTTATTTACGAATAGCACGCAAAAACCCATCCCCTTATGAGTGATATCATGTCCGTTTAAAGACTTATGATTTGGCTGACGCGGAGATAGGGAGACGCAGGGACAAGGGAGAAATTTTTATGATAAGTGATTAGCCAGACATGATATGAGGTGGTTAACAAGTCCCCATTCCCCATTCCCCATTCCCCACTCCCCATTCCCCACTCAAATCTGTCCTACACGCCAATAAACCCCATTTTCTCGCTGCATTAACTGATAACCAACCAATTCACGCCGCAGAGTAGCGCAGTCAGGATGGTAGCGCTTGAGAATTTCGTTCACTGTGCGTTCTGGATACTGAATTCCTGCTTCAAATTGACTTGCTAACCACTTGAGAACTACCAAGCGTTTTTTGCGGCTAGCAGGAATTTCCTTAAGGCGTTGAATAGATTCTCTGTCAAAGACATCACCCTCAAAATAGTTTTTCAATATTTTGCTCTCCCATGCTTCAGTATCTACATCCTCAATCAAAGATGCAATTTGCTCAGGTGTGAAAATTTCTTTGCTAATGCTTTGTAAAGCTTCGCTATCTAACTGGTACAGACGGCTATTACCCTCTGGGCGCATAGTTACTAAGTTCAGTTCCTTGAGTTTCGCTAGATGATGAGATACTGTTGGTTCCTTAAGTTGCAGTAACACCGCCAATTCTTCGACGCTGCATTCCTGATTCGCTAGAATACCTACAATTTTTAATCGGCTTTCATCCGCCAAAGCTTTAAAAAATCTCAGTAATGTCTGAAACTGTTCTTTTTCCATAATTCATCATAATTAAATTCGACTTCTGTCTAATTAGAAAGAAATCAAACTAGTAGTGCTGTCCTCCTCTGATGCAGCATTGCTCTGTATAACGCTTAATTTGAATTAATGTTAATTTTTAATTTTTTTTGTAACAAATTGAGGTTTCTTAAGTTGTTCTTTACATTTCGCCATGATAAGTCACTCATTAATTAAAAAAAACTGAAAGTGTAATCAAATAGGGCAATTTTGTTGTAAAGACAGTCAAGTTATTGAGTGTAAACTAAAGCATTATGTATATGATTTTGCACAAAAGACAAATTTTCATTCTCAACTGAAAAATGTCATTTAATTTAAAATAATCGTGTTTTCAGCTACAGTTATGCCTGAGTAAAGTGAGCAACAATAAGAAAAATAACTAGAAATGCAGCTCTTCAAAATACGCTGCTGTTTCATGAAACCTCGAATTATCGTTTGTGGCTTAGGACGTACCGGATACAAAATCTTTCGTTTGCTGAGACAGCAGGGGGCATTTGTGATTGGCATTCATCAGCAAATCATCCCTGGTGAAACCGCAGGAGATGTAATTGTTGGTGAGTTACATGTCGCTGCTACCCTGACAGCAGCCGGAATTGAACAGGCGCAGACTATAGTAATTGCTACCTCTGATGATGCGCTGAATTTGTCGATTATGATGCAAGCGCGGGTATTAAATCCCCAGATTCGGATTATTAACCGTTTCTATAATACAAATCTGGGCGATCGCTTGGATCAAACTTTGGTAGATCATCTAAGTATGAGTGTTGTCGGTTTGGCAGCACCAGTCTTTACATTTGCAGCTTTAGGAAACCAAGCCATTGGGCAAATCAAGTTATTTCAGCAAACTTGGCCAATTCATGAAGAATACATTCATGAACACCACCCGTGGAGAGGTCGCAAGCTGAGTGAGTTGTGGGAAGACCGATCGCGGATGCTAATTTATTACTTACCTGAGAAAGGTGAAATAGACTTAGTATCGGCGGTAATATCGGGACAAGAGATTAAAGTAGGCGATCGCTTAATTATTGGTACTCAACCCCAAATTCGTCCCCAGCGGCGATCGTTGATTAGAAAACTGCTGAAAGTTGTGACAAATCTCCGGCAGTTTCAGCAACATGGGCGATCTGTATTGGTTGGTGCGATCGTCTTACTAGCAATAATTGTCATTGCCACGCTTACCTACATGTCAGCCAAGCTGAGTTTGTCTGTTGTCGATGCTCTATACTTTTCCGTAGGCATGATTACTGGAGCAGGCGGTAATGACAAAGTTGTAGAAAATGCCCCTGACAGCATTAAAATATTTACCGTCGTCATGATGCTAGTTGGAGCAGTGGTGATTGGTATTTGGTATGCAATGCTCACCGATTTTGTCTTAGGAAGCCGCTTCAAGCAATTTTGGGATGCGGCGCGTATTCCCCAACGCAATCATTATATTGTTTGTGGCTTGAGTGGCATCGGTCTGAGAATTATTCAGCAACTCCATGCCAACGGTCAAGAAGTAGTAGTCATTGAAACTGACTCTAACAATAAATATGTCAACACCGCCAGAGGTCTTGGTATTCCCGTAATTCAAGGTGATGCCAGTTTCCGCGCTACACTCAAAGCTAGTAATGTAGACACCGCTGCCGCAGTTCTGGCTGTCACTAACAACGACGCCATCAACTTAGAGATTGCCCTCAAAGCCAAAGGACTATCACCCAGAATCCCTGTGATTGTCAATTATGCCGATCCCGATTTTGCTGGCATGGCACAACAGGTATTTGACTTCGAGGCTGTACTCAGTCCCGCTGAACTAGCAGCCCCAGCTTTCGCTGCTGCCGCCCTTGGAGGACGCATTCTGGGCAATGGCATTACAGCAGACAGTCTTTGGGTAGCTTTTGCAACCGTCATCACAGCTACACATCCCTTTTGCGGTCAGTGGGTAAAAGATGTAGCAATGTCTGCTGATTTTGTACCCTTATACTTAGAAACAGATTATCAAACCCTTCACGGCTGGGAACTGCTAGAAAATAGACTCAGTGCCGGTGATATCTTATATATGACTATGCCCGCTACTAGACTATATCAATTGTGGCGTGATGAGCGAGTTTGCGAAGTACACGCACATATTTCTAATTCTTAACTAGTTCCGTGGGTTTAAGTCCCCCGGTTCTATAATCGGCAAGTTTTGTATTGGGGTTCAATCCCCATTACAAAACTTAATTACGTTAGCGTTAGCGAAGCGGTAGCGAGTCCTCGATAGCGTCAGCGTAAAGCCTACGGCATAGCTTCGCTTAGAGCGACACAGGAGCGTCGCGTCATTACAAATTACGTTAGCGCAGCGTTAGCGAGTCCTCGAGCGTCATTACGAATTATTTAATGGGGAGTAGGGAAAAAATATTTCTTTTTGTTAGCTTAGCGGTAGCGAGTCCGCGAGCATTATTTTGAATTTTAAATTTTGAAAACTGATTCAAAATGTTGGTTTTTGAAACAGCAGTAAAGATAGAAAAAAATCCATCATAAAAATTGATACCCAAGTGGTCACAACTGCTTTTGTTGCTGATTCTCCTACTTCTTTTGCTCCTCCTTTAGTAGTTAATCCCCAACTACAACCAATGACAGCAACTAGTAGCCCAAAAAGAAATCCTTTGAGCAAAATAATATACATATCTGCCGGCTCTAAAAAATCTCTGACAGACTCTAAAAATGTTTCTGGCTCAATTTGATAAAACTGGGCTGCGGCAAAAACTCCACCACTAATGCCCGTAACTAAAGCAAAAACAGTCATGAAGGGCAACATTAAACAGCAAGCAATTACTCTAGGAAGTACTAAATAATCAATTGGATCAGTTTTAAGCATATAAAGAGCATCTATTTGCTCTGTGACGCGCATTGCACCTAATTCGGCTGCAAAAGCCGAACCAACTTGACCTGCTAAAATACTGGCGGTCAAAATTGGAGCTAATTCTCTACAAAAAGCTAGGGCAAAAGCACCTCCTACAGTATTCACAGCATTAAATCGTATTAATTCTCTAGCTGTTTGAATAGTAAAAATCATACCTGCAAAACCACTCACCAGCAGCACTGGAGAAATAGAAGCTGGCCCAGCAGTTACCATATGTTGTAAAATTTTACGGTAGTACGTTTTCCCTTGAAGTAAATGCAGCCAAACTTGACCGAAAAGCAACACTGCGGCAAAACAGCGTACAGTCCAGGATTGCTCGAAATTTTTGGGGGTTTGCAATTTCATTACCCTTAAGACTGACTTCTTTATATTAATGTCAGGGTACAACACTAAATAGCTTTACTTACTGCTTGCTCAGAAAGTTTCTCAACAGTTTATAGATGAGTAATAGCTGCAAAAACCCTCCAGTCCCCCTGCTGTGTCACAATAAAAAACTGTAATAAGAAAAATATAGTTAAGGTAATATAGTGAGTCCAACTGCTCAATCTCCAGCCAGTACGCGCCGTGTAGTGTTTCCTTTCACAGCAATTGTAGGTCAGGAAGAGATGAAACTGGCATTACTGTTAAACGTGATTGATCCCAAAATAGGTGGTGTAATGATTATGGGCGATCGCGGCACCGGCAAAACTACAACTATCCGGGCTTTAGCAGATCTCCTACCAGAAATTTCTGTGGTTGCCAACGATCCTTTCAACAGCGACTCCACAGACTCAGATTTGATGAGTGATGAAGTCCGCAAACAATTAGAACAAGGAGCAGAAATTCCTGTAGTCTACAAAAAAGTCCAAATGGTAGACTTGCCTTTAGGAGCTACAGAAGACCGAGTTTGTGGCACTATCGACATTGAGAAAGCTTTGTCTGAGGGTGTCAAAGCCTTTGAACCAGGACTACTTGCCAAAGCTAACCGAGGTATCCTCTACGTAGATGAAGTCAACCTTCTAGATGATCACCTCGTAGACGTGCTACTCGACTCTGCCGCTAGCGGCTGGAACACCGTAGAACGGGAAGGTATTTCTATCCGTCACCCGGCGCGTTTCGTACTTGTCGGTTCTGGCAACCCAGAAGAAGGCGAACTTCGCCCCCAATTACTCGACCGCTTTGGAATGCACGCCGAAATTCACACAGTTAAAGAACCTACTTTAAGGGTGGAAATCGTAGAGCAGCGCGCCGAATTTGACCAAAATCCCCTAGAATTCCTCGAAAAGCACAAATCGCAGCAAGAAGCATTGCAACAGCAAATCGTTAATGCTCAGCAGCTTTTACCAGCAGTTAAAATTGATTATGACCTACGGGTTAAAATTTCTGAAGTTTGTTCAGAACTAGACGTAGACGGCTTGCGTGGTGACATCGTTACCAACCGTGCCGCTAAAGCATTAACAGCATTTGAAGGACGCACCGAAGTTACAGTTGATGATATCCGTCGTGTCATGACTCTATGCCTACGTCACAGACTGCGAAAAGACCCTCTAGAATCGATTGACTCTGGCTATAAAGTTGCAAAAGCTTTTAGTCGCGTCTTCGGTATAGAACTACCAGAAGAAGGTAATGCCCAAAAAAACGGCATAGGTCAAGTTAAAACCAGTGTTCGTTAATTTAAAGTTTGTCATTGGTCATTGGTTATTCACAAATGACGAAGCGCAAAGTCTGAGCGTCGGCTTCCGGCGAACAGAACTTTGTAAGAGAGGACAAATGACAACTAACAAAAAAATTCAACTCATTACCAATTATGAGATTTTGGCAATTTTGGTTTAACACTTGTATTTTATCTAGCCAATACAACCCGCCCCGGTTTATAGAATTATTGATGCTTGTGCTAGCGATCGCTATGCTAGCAATAGCGAGTTTTTTACCAGACAGACCATATTTAATCCTGGGCTTGAGCTTAGTAGTTGGGGCATCTATCTCTATCTTAGTACGAGAAGCGATCGCCCCATCACCCCAAACACGCATCACCCAATTCACAGCATTACTTTTACTTTTGATCAGTCTATACGGCTTCGCAGACTTAATGTACACTCTTTAACTAAACTCGATATAAGTAAAAAATTGGCAGCAAGAATACAGTTTACTAATCGCCCATTCCCTAATTACCATCCTTGCATTTCTACTAATTCCATACACAATTCATTAATTTGTTCCAAATCTGGTCTAGCAGGTAAGGTAGATTGCCCATAAACAATTTCCATTTCTGCAACTAAATCCTCTGCCATTTTCATCAATTGTTCATATGAATACTCACCCTTTAAAATAGCTTTTAAATCTTCAACGTCTCCAGCTATTCTCCTATCAACAATTACTGCTCCTTGCCGCAATATTTCCAAACCACTGCGTAATAATCGAATACAATGCATTCCATGCTTGAGGTCATAACCTGACTTTCTTTCCATCTCCGCTCTTGCTGGATTTCTATTTTTTTGCCAAGCTAAATAAGCCTGCCATTCTCTTAAAGCTATTTGATAATTTTGGCTTTTTTGCAGCAAGCGAATAAAGTCTTTACGACTATTTGTTAACTTTTGAGTATAATCTAAAGTCTCATCAGATAAAGTATATTGTTTTAACACTCCTTTAAAGTCAATATCTGCCGTCAGTAATTTGTACAATTGTTCGGCTTCTTCTAAAAACTCAATCCGTCCTCTAATTAAGTTATAAAGATATTCTAGAAAAGCGTTAAGCTCATCTTTGGTCAGTGGTGTTTCGTCTTCTATCGCAAAATCAAAAGGCAATGGTTTCTTTTGCGGAGGATTTAACAACCACTTACGATGAGTTTCCATCTTTTTAATTTGAGCAAAAGCATAACCAGAATAAGTATGCTTAACTTTTTTAGTTAGAAATATCTTTTTGTGGCTAATCAAGTGCTGTCCCACAGAAGTTAAGACAGGATAATTATTCAACCACAGTAATTCTAAAATATTAGGATTTGCCCCCGCCAATAACTGGAGAATTTTCTTTAACTCATATATAACTGTGTCTTTATTACCATCTAAAAATGAAAATTTTCCTGGTTCATCCCAACCAGCATCTTTTTGTTCTATATGGTCAAATCCTAAGTAATACCTTTTAGGTGCAATAAACACTCCCCGATAATCAAAGTCAGATTCGGGACGATTTAAACCATAGCCGTGGCTACCTGCCAACCCAATCAAAATCGCTCTTTGTTCAACTTCTATTCTTTTCATAACACCTGCTTAAAATATTGCCATCCTAACTCACAAGTTAAAGGGATTGGAAACGACAAGATAATTAAAGCAGGGAAAATCTGAGTAACGAATACCATTACTCAGATTATTGCTGTTCTGTGTCTTGGTTAACTACACAACCAGCAAGTAACATTCCGCTTCTTTGTCTGAAATTAGGAATTTAGTATTATAGGTTGACTTAGCGCTTTTTAATAGGATACGATTTGAGATTGTCTGTCTAATTCTCGCTCGGATCAGGTAGACATATTGCAAAAGCTGACAGAATCAAAGCCAGCTACCTGTACGGCAAACTTAAGGACAATTCCATGACCTACGCGATTATTGAAACTGGTGGCAAACAATTAAGAGTAGAGCCAGGCCGATTCTACGACATTGAACTGTTAACTGCCGAACCAGACGAAAAAGTTACAATAGAAGCAGTATTACTTGTGCATCACGATGGCGAACTCTCTATTGGGCAGCCCCTTGTGGCAGGTGCGACTGTAGAAGGGACTGTATTACGACACTTTAGAGATCGAAAAGTCCTGGTATATAAGATGAAGCCGAAAAAGAAAACCCGTAAAAAGCGGGGGCATCGTCAGGAAGTTACCAGATTGATGATTGATTCGATTATCCTCAATGGTGCAGTCTTAGCAGCTGAAACTGAGACAAGTGCAACACCTGTCGCTGATGATCTCGCTGCCCAAGAAACTGAACCCGCCACCGAAGAATAAAGAGAAATAAACATATAAGAGGAAATTATGGCTCATAAGAAAGGAACAGGTAGTACACGTAACGGTCGCGATTCTAATGCTCAACGTTTGGGTGTCAAACGTTACGGTGGTCAAACTGTACGTGCAGGAAACATTCTCGTGCGTCAGCGCGGCACTAAATTTCACCCAGGTAATAATGTCGGTATTGGCAGCGATGATACTTTGTTTGCCTTAATTGACGGCGTTGTCACATTTGAAAGAAAAGGCAAAACCCGTAAAAAAGTTAGCGTTTACGCAGCTGCTACCGCAGTTGAAGCAACACCAGTTGAGGCAGTAGCTAGCTGAGTCTATCTTTAGCTGCAAATGCTCTTGAGGTGAAATATTTTTACGGGGTGTGTTAGCCAAAAGCTAGCGCACCCCATTTTGCTCTAAAAAACACCGAAATTTCTCCCCCCTGCTTCCAGTCACTGAGTAATACCATGTCCGTTTAAAGACTTATGATTTGGCTGACACGGAGATAGGGAGACGCGGGGACGCGGAGAAATTTTTATGATAAGTGATTAGCCGGACATGATATAATACCAATTCTCCAAAATTCGGCTACACATTCAAACTCCGAAACTCCTACTAAATAAGAGTTTCTTAATTACGTTAGCGCAGCGTTAGCGAGTCCTCGAGCGTCATTACGAACTTGTACTGAGCGAAGTCGAAGTATTACGAATTACGTTAGCGTAGCGGTAGCGAGTCATCGATAGGGTCAGCGTAAAGCCTACGGCATAGCTTCGCTTAGAGCGACACAGGAGCGTCGCGTCATTACGAATTACGAATTGGTATTAATATCCTGTCGCTGCTAACTCTAGAGAATGAAAATAACGAACTCGCTCAACCCAAGTTTTCCAAGTGCCATCGGGATAGAGTTCTAGCATCCGAAAACCGGGAGGTTGTCGGTCAATGGCAAAAGATTGACTCTCTGACAAGAACTGAATAGAAGTTGAGGGACTACCAAAGTAGTGTACATGATGACGTTGATGCTCCCATTCTTGATGAATGTGACCAAATAAAACTATCTTGACTTGTGGGTGGCGATCTAGAACAGCAAACAGTTCCTCAGAATTTTTGAGACTGCTAGCATCCAACCACTCAGAATTGACTAGAAAAGGCGGATGATGTAGCGCCACGAGAGTGGGATTCTCACCCATCATTTTTAATTCCCAATCTAGCCAATCTAGAGTTGGTTCTGAAAGATGACCATGCACATATCCAGGTACAGAAGAGTTGAGTAAAATAAAATTCCAACTGCCACGCTGAAAAGATTTACGTCGGGAAACCATGCCTAGATTTAAAATTTTATCCATGGCGATCGCACAGTCATGATTTCCTGGTAGCCAGTAAGTAGATATTTTGAGTGAACTCAGCAGGTTTTGTAAATTTTCATAGGATGCAGGCGTACTATCGCCAGATAAATCTCCCGTCAGCAGTAGTAAATCAATTTCAGTTTGCAGAGTTTTTAAGTGTTCTATCACTGCTTGAAAAGATTCTGCGGTAGGCATTCCCAGTAGTTTGTCATTTTCTGAAGCAAACAGATGTATATCTGTTACCTGAGCAATTGATACGGGTGACACTTGATTCATCTTTGCTAATCGGGGTGTATGCGTCTTAATCTCTCATTTGTCTCTCAGTAAAGTAGCCTATTGCACCTCAAGTAGCAAAATTAGCTTGTTCGTAAATTGATGTTTACGGTATTGATTAGACAATTTGCGTTTGTTTGAGGCTTTGAATGACTAATGTTAACCTAGTTTTTACGCAATTATAAAGCTAAGAATTACACTAAAATCATTTTTTTAGATAAAGTTATTTTTTCATCTATCTTAAGATATAAATTATGATTTGCAGTATTTTACGACATTCTGATTCAGAAGGGTAATCAGTTGTAATTCCAAGCTCATGTGCAATTTGAAAGCGTTTTAGCTTCAGGAAACGCAAGAAAATTTCTCATCTACGAGGATGCGAATTTATGAAAAATACTGATATAATAGATAATTGTGGGTGTGGCGGCATAGCCAAGTGGTAAGGCACTGGTCTGCAAAACCATCATCCCCCGGTTCAAATCCGGGTGCCGCCTTTAAAGGAATGCAAGCAAAAAGCCCTAGCTGGGGTATTTTTGGGGCAATGGTGACATGTGTCAACTTGTGCCATTTTATGCAAAAATACCCCATTATTTACCATATAAATAGTTACGAATTCCCAGTCCCTGTTCCTCACTTATGACTTCCCACCAACCAAACAGACTAGACACAATAGAAGCATTGCTAGAGCGCGTTACTGTGAGGCTTGATGATTTAAGTGCCAGACAAGCAAATACCCAGCAGCAACTTGATGACCTTGCATCAACCGCCAACAGCATATTTGCTAGAGATGCGATTCTAAATGATGTACTGCTAGAGTTACGCGATAGCCATGAACAACATCAGCGCAACTTTGAAGAACATCAGCGAACAACTAATGCAGCTTTGCAAAGCCTTGAAGCAATATTGCTGCAATTAATCAGAAATTCTCAATAAACAAAGCAGCTGATTTGTGCCAGCTGCTTTAATCAAAAATGCGATCGCCCTTTTGGTCTAGATTGTTACCATCTGATTCACTGGCGCAACTCCAGCTAAATCTAAAATTGGGGCAATCAAATCTTCTCGTTTTACCGCCATCATATGGACGCCTTGACATAATTGTTTGGCAATCTGTACTTGTTCGGCGGCAATTTTCATGCCTTCTTCCAGCGGGTCTTTAGTTTTCGCTAATCTATCAATAATGTGCTGGGGAATATTGACACCCGGAACGCACCTATTAATAAACTGGGCATTTTTTGCCGATTTCAACAGAAAAATTCCTGCCAAAATTGGTTTTTTATAACCAGCAGCAATTGTGTCCATAAATTTTTCTAGGCGCTCAAAATCAGTGATTAATTGACTTTGAAAAAATTGCGCTCCGGCTTCGATTTTGCGTTCAAATCGACTCTGCAAACCCGACCAACTGGCGCATTGCGGATCTACTGCTGCGCCAACAAATAAATCTGTCGCCCCGTCTGTCAAGGGTTTATCGTTGCAATCAACGCCTTGATTCATTTTTCTAATTAGTTGCAGCAATCGCACAGCTTCTAAGTCAAATACACCTTTAGCATCAGGATGATCGCCTGCTTTTACTGGGTCGCCAGTCAGGGCTAAGATATTACGCACACCCAAGGCATGAGCGCCCATGAGGTCGGCTTGTAAACCAATGCGGTTGCGATCGCGACAAGCAACTTGACAAATCGGTTCGATACCATGTTGTAATAAAATAATCGACGCTACTAGCGAAGACATCCGTAATACTGCGCGGCTACCATCAGTAATATTGACGGCATGAACCCTTCCCTTAAGAGTCGCCGCCATTGCAAGCATGTGTGCTGGATTACCACCTTTAGGCGGTGCCACTTCAGCGGTAATCAAGAATTTTCCTTCTCTAGCACATGTTCGGAATGAAGTCAAACAAGTCTGGCTTTGCGTATCAAGCATAACATTGAGTCTTTTTCACTCTGAGTATAGCTTTAGCATAAGGCACCTCAAGATTTATCAGTTATCAGTGTGAGGAAATTAGTGCCTTTTGCCTTGATTAGAGGCAGAGAACAAGAGGAAATCTATGTATAACCTGCCCCTACTCCCTAATTTAGAGTATAGAGAAGCCTAAAGCGGCTTTGACTTGTGTAAGGGTTTGGTTGGCGATCGCTTGTGCTTTTTCTCTGCCATCACGCAACACAGACTCTAGATATCCTTTGTCCTCCATGACTTCTTGATATTTTTCTTGGATTGGTTTTAGTGCATGAATTGTTGTTTCTGTCAATAACGGCTTAAATTGTCCCCAGCCCATGTCTTGGCACTCTGCGGCAACTGCTTGTTTTGGTTTGCCAGAAAGCAGCATGTACAGTGCTAACAAGTTGTTACATTCTGGACGTTCTGGATCATCGAAAGTTAAACCACGAATGGGATCGGTTTTACAACGTTTTATTTTATACTGAATTTGGTCTGGTGAATCTAGTAAATTGATCCGGCTGAGTTCCGACGGATCAGACTTCGACATTTTGCGTGTGCCATCAGCCAAACTCATTACCCTCGCGCCTTCCTTGCGAATTAAGGGGTCTGGTAACTTCAACACAGGCTGATCTGGTTTGCCAAATTGATGATTTAACCTGGCGGCAATATCCCGTGTCAATTCCAAGTGTTGCTTTTGGTCTTCACCCACAGGTACTTTATCGGCTTGATACAGTAAGATATCAGCCGCCATCAGCACGGGGTAGTCTAATAAACCTACATTTACATTTTCTCCCTGCTTAACAGCTTTCTCTTTAAACTGGATCATATCTTCTAACCAGTTTAAGGGTGTAATGCAGTTGAACAACCAAGTTAGTTCACTATGCGCCGAAACGTGAGATTGCACAAAAATAGTGGAGTGATTCAAATCAAGACCACAAGCTAGATAAAGACCAACGAGGGTATAGGTATTATTTGCTAATTGTTTTGGATCATGTGGTAGTGTGATCGCGTGCAAATCAGCCACAAAGAGGTAATTGTCATACTCGCTTTGACCCTCTACCCAGTTACGAATAGCTCCTAAATAATTGCCCAGATGGTAATTGCCTGTTGGTTGAACTCCAGAAAGAACGCGCTGTTTGCCCATAAATTTTAACTCAGTGATCTCAAATCTGCGCTATGTAAAGTAGCGGTCAAAAACTCATTTAATTTTGACATTTTCTTGGGAATTGGGAATGGGTATTGGGGACTGGGGACTGGGGACTGGGGACTGGGGATTGGGGATTGGGGATTGGGGATTGGGGAATGGGGAATTGGGAATTGGGAATTGGTGTTGGTTACTTCTCCCTCATCTCCCTCATCCCCCTCATCTCCCTCATCCCCCGATCACTGAGCGAAGTCGAAGTGCATCTCTTCTCAACAAGAATACATATACCTCATAGTTTACAAAACGCGACAAAATTTTAAGTTTTGATTAGATAAATTAGCAGTAACGTTAAAATTAATAATTTTTTGTACTCCGGGGTGTGTGCTGATGAAAGCTTTACTACTCTGGCCGATAATGCCTAATTCTTTCTGGTCTTACCAGGAAACACTCGATTTGGCAGGTTTACGCTCCACTAATCCGCCGTTAGGTTTAATTACAGTCGCAGCTATGCTGCCAAGTGATTGGGAAATCAAATTAATTGATCGTAATATCTGCCTAGAGACAGATGAAGATTGGAATTGGTGTGATTTGGCAATCATCTCTGCAATGATTATCCAAAAAGAGGATTTCCGTGAATTAATTCAAAAGGGGGTGACGTTAGGTAAAAAGGTGGCTGTGGGTGGGCCTTTCGCCACTTCAGTACCAGAGTTCGCTTTGGAGGCAGGAGCCAATTATCTCATTTTAGATGAGGGTGAATGCACTATTCCCATGTTTTTAGAGGCTTTGGCGCGGGGGGAAGAACGCGGTATTTTTCGCGCTACAGAAAAACCTGATGTGACTCAAACTCCCATACCCCGCTTCGATTTATTAAACTTAGACGCCTACATGGCTGTAACTGTGCAATTTTCACGAGGCTGTCCATTCCAGTGTGAATTTTGCGATATCATCACTTTGTTTGGTCGCAAGCCGCGCACGAAAACACCAGAACAGATGCTAGCTGAATTAGAAGCACTCTATCAAATGGGCTGGTATCGCTATGTGTTTATCGTTGATGATAACTTTATTGGCAACAAACGCAACGCTAAACTTTTGCTAAGGGAATTGATTCCTTGGATGGAAGAACGCAACTATCCTTTCCCTCTACTCACGGAAGCTTCACTAAATCTAGCAGAAGATGATGAATTGATAGAGCTGATGGTGAAAGCTGGCTTTTCTATGGTGTTTATGGGTATTGAAACACCTGATGTAGATAGTTTAATGGGAGTTCACAAAGAACAAAATACCCGCTTGTCGCTTGTGGAGTCGTGCCATAAGATTACACGCGCCGGGTTACAAATTATGGCTGGCTTTATTTTAGGCTTTGATAATGAACGGACTGGTGCAGGCGATCGCATTCAACAGTTTATCGAAGATACAGGTATTCCGCAAGCCCATTTAAGTTTGCTTCAGGCGTTCCATAATACATCGATGTGGACTCGTCTGCAACAAGAGGGTCGATTATTAGATGGTTTAGCAACAGGCTATCAAGGTACGCTGATGAACTTTCAGCCAACTCGGCCTTTAGAAGAAATTGTCACGGAATTTATTAATTGTTTTTGGAATTTGTATGAACCGCTATCTTATCTCAAGCGGACTTATCGCCATTTTACCTTGATGGCAGGTCGGCGTCCTGCAATCAAGCGGCAGCTGACTTGGCATGAGGTGCGCTTATTTCCGGCAATTTGTTGGCGACAGGGTGTAGTGCGTTCGACTCGTTGGCGTTTTTGGTGGCAATTGGTGGCGATCGCTCTCCAAAAGCCCCATTTATTTTATGATTACTTTGTGGCTTTGAGTTTTGGCGAACACTTTTTCACTTTCCGTCATGAGGTGAAGGCGTTATTAGAAAAACAATTGGTAGTTTTACAGCAACAGCAGACACAACACAAAGAGCAAGCAAGTTATCAATTATCGTCTGTGAGTTGAACAAAACGCGGCAGTCCCCACCTTCAAAGTACTCTAATGGTAGGTAAGGATAGCGGGCAATGACGAGGGCATCCTCAATCAAATCAAACCTACGGTTTAACAGAGCGGAGGATGTCCGAGGAGTTGCCAAAAGCCCAAGCAAAGGTTAGTAAGCTAATCGCACGAGTTGCTAACCAAAGACAAAATTGGCTACATCAAATTGCAGCAGATATTGTAAGCAGTAATAGCTTCGTTGCAACTGAAAAACTAGAAGTCAAGAACATGACCGCTAAAGCGAAGATTGGTAAGCGCAGAAAGCGCAAACTTGGCGGTGTCGGTTTCCGTCCCCGAAGTTTGCCGGAAAGAACATCTCCCCGGCAACTTCTCTTCGCCAAAGTTTGTAAGAAACAGAAGGCTGGACTAAATAAGTCAATACTTGATGTTGGTTTTGGTATGCTTCGCAACACCATCAAATACAAAATAGATCAGATTGGTGGTGTGTTTGTAGAAGTCCCAACCAAAAAAGTAAAGCCTAGTCAAACTTGTCCTAAATGCGGACATCAGCACAAGAAAACTCTTGACATTTGGGCGGGTTTCCCGACTTGTAGCGACTGCCGTCTCGACACTCCCTATCAAGTAGGTGTGAAGCAACATGGCTGTTTAAGCTAACCTAGTGCTATTCGCTGATTAAATTCCGATTGTTGGCTCATTTGTTGCCATCCATATGCTAACGCTATATCTTTAGCAGAGCTTTCAATCATGATTGACGGAGCTGTTGAGATGATAACACTGGGGTAAACTGCTGTACCCCATTTGGGATGCACCAATACACAGCATTTATTTTTAATTACTGGATAATTGAGTAAAGCTTTAACAACAGCTGTATCATCGTGAGGAATTACTCCAGGGTGGGAAAGTAAAGGATAGCCAGTACGAGGATCAATTAGGTCTGTTAAATAACCGCGATCGCGTAGACTAAACGCCAAATCGCACCCAAATCGCATAAAAATCTCTCGTAAGCGCTCTTTTTCTGTCTCTATTTCTAAAGTACTTTCCACTAACTGATATCGTGATTGCTGTAAAACAATCACCACCCAAAAAAATGGTTGCTGTTTCCAATCTGGTAATATCCGTTCGCGGTTGGTACAGATATATTGGCTGGGGGCATGAATTGAAATTTGAGCCGCTTGTCCCGTTTTACCAACTAAGTTAATGAGACAGCCTTGTCCCGAAGTGTAAACTCTGGAGTAGTTCACTACATTTGTTCGGTTTTTGCAAGTTGTTTAATTTCATCCTTCGTAATAAATAATAACTCTTATAACTTCCAAAAAATCATTAAAATAACGTAACATCTAATATTTTATTTAAGATATTATTAATAACTCGTAAACTTTTAATCCAATTTTTATCCTTTATTAACCTGTGTAAATGGGGGGAATTGGGCTTTTCCTGTCGGAGACGATGCGCGTAGCTTGCTTAAAGCGTAGGGGTACGACTTCGCTCAGCCCACAGGGGGCGTTGCATAATTGCGGGATGATTTATCGGGCTACGCCCCGCTACGCCCCGCTACGCCCCGCTACGCCCCGCTACGCCCCGCTACGCCCCGCTACGCCCCGCTACGCTAACACGCAGAGGCAAGGCAGCGCGTTGCGGAGCGAGTGTGGTCTTGGGGAGCCACCCCCGTGGGCGGGTTTCCCGACTTGAGGGGAGTGGCGTGGTTTCCCCCATGAACAACTCGCGTCGGGGTTCCCCCCGTTGTAGCGACTGCCGCGCACCAGACGCAGAGAGAATAAAGAGTTTGAGATTTCAATCCATCATATTTCATCCTATGATTCAGCAACGCCCTACAGGGAATTGGTGTATTTGTTATTTCTCCCCCTGCCCCCTCTCTCATCTCCCTCATCTCTCGGTTGGTGAGCAAAGTCGAACCACATCTCCTCGATTCCCCACTAATCAAGTTTTAAAGCATTCACTGGAACATCATCCCAAGACTCGACTATTCGCAATCGTGCTACCCAACCTGCTGCTTTTTGCGTTTGGGTCAAATTATCTTGAAAGGAATCATGACAATCTTTGGCTTGAGACTCATTACAACAAGCAATACAAGCATGAATCATCCCCGATGGGTCAATTTGCTCATTTACCCAAATAGTCATGTCTATTACCTCAACAGATGTAGCTAAAATAGCAATCTGTAATTTTAGCAGGATTGGTCAAAAAAGAGAGCTGGGGGAGCTGGCGAGGAAGAATCTTATAATCATCTTCGCTCTCAAGGTTGATAATTTCTTTTATCAAGAAAGGCAGAGGGCAGAAGGCAGGAGGCAGAAGGAATACTGTTTTCTGCACTCTGCCACGACCGGAGGGAGTAAGGGTTTAAGACCCCCACTGAAACGAAGTTCAGTGGCCCCAATTAAGGAGGGGTCTGAATCCCCTTCTTAATTGTCCCTTCTGCCCTCTGCCTCCTGCCTTCTGCCTTCTTCAAGGAATTCCTTTAAATCGAGAATGCAAAATGTAAAAAAGGACTATAAATGTTATTTTATGCTTTATAGACAGATAAGATAAATATCATTTGATGGTTATCAAAGCTAATATATTTAATTAAGAATTTATTTAAAAAATACACAAAATATTATATTTATCTGACCGCTTGCTAATGTCTGGGACAGCCTCTTTTGTACAGGAGCGATCGCTATGACAGTTGATATCGATCAACTTTTAGCCGACTGGAAAAACAAGGTCAAAGTTGCTAGTCACAATCTCCTTGAATTAGAAGAACTGCCAACATATCAACGTCTGTGCGGTAGCTTTGGTTTTCCCAAAACAGATTTGACGGGAATCACTGCGGTGCAAGTAACTCCAGCGTTGACGGCAATTAACGATTTATTTCAATATCTTGACTTGTTGGCGCAAACAGTAGATAAAGCCGCCCAGCTAAGACAACAACTACCGCGCTTTTTAGGGGGAAAACAGAAAATTGGCTTTTTAGCAGCAGGAGAGCAGAAAATAGACGAGATTAGACAATTGCTAACAGGAGCCTCCATTCACTTGCCTGCTGTGCAAACACCACTGGCCCAAAGAGGACTATTAACCGGGGCTGAGAAAGCGAAAGTGATTACTCCCACCCAGCTACTCGAAGTGATGACACATGCCTTCTCTATTGCTAAAGACACAATTTTATCTGTTGATAGCGCTTGGACAAACTTGGATTCAATGTTAGTGAATGCAGAAGCACAGATCATTTCACTGCAACAATTAGCTGCATCACTAAATCAAAGTGCCCTGAGTGAACTTGTGCAAGCGAATGCTGAGATTGCCTCCTTAAGCGATCGCATCGAGCAAGATCCTTTGGGAGTCAGTCAAGAATTAGAGCAGCAAATTCAGCCATTATTAGCACAACTCCAATCAGCATTACAGCAAAAAGCCAAACAACAAGCCCAAATCAAAGAAAAATTTGCGATCGCTCACAATTTATTGCAGCAATTAAAAGAAATTAATACTAAATCCGTCACCACTTTTGCGGAATGCCAAGAAAAAGTCTTGGATCACTCAATGCTGAAAACTCCATTAACTCAGATACAAATCGACGCCCTCAGCCAATGGCTAACAAAGTTAGAAACCAAATTAACAGAAGGTTTAGTCAATCCGGTTATGGTTGGTTTAGAAAATTGGACAATCAAAGCCAAAGAATACATAGAATCAGTAGAACAAGCATACACAGTCAATAACGCGCCCCTAGAAACTCGTCGAGAGTTGCGCGGACGCCTTGAAGCCCTCAAAGCCAAAGCACTAGCACGAGGATTGATAGAAGATGTCACCTTAGCCGAGTTAGCAGAACAAGCAAAGCAATTACTCTACACCCAACCAACCCCTATAGACAAAGCGACTGAACTAGTTTCTCGGTATGAAAAACGGTTGAATAATGGGGAGTGGGGAGTAGGGAGTAGGGAGTGGGGAGCAGGGAGCAGGGGGCAGGGGGAGAAATAACAAACACTTACTCCTCACTCAGCACTCAGCAGTTGTACAGACGCGATTAATCGCGTCTCTCAGCACTCCCCAGTCCCCAATCCCCATTACCCCTTATCCCCAGAGGGGGCCCACCTTCCCCATTACCCCTAATCCCCACTCCCTGCGGGAGCGGGGGCCCCGAGTTCCCCAATCCCCATTCCTACTTATGCAAGGCTTACGCTGTACGCGAAATGGATGTACTGGTACTGTTGAGGATGGTTATTGTGACATCTGCGGTTTGGCGGCGATGCCAGCTTCGTTGGTCAGCCAAAAACAAAGCGCACCCATCACACAAAAAGATTTACCCGTTACTTTAGGTACTGGTTCCTCACCTCTAACCAATCGTTCCCAAGGATCACGACGTACTGGTAGTACATCTGCTCGCAGTAGTCGCAGGCAATTGGGTGCAGGACTCATATCCATACCAGATTTGCCATCGACTGAACCGGAAAAAGCGATTATCTCTAATCCGCAAGTGTCGGAAAATAAACGCTTTTGCTCGAATTGCAATAACCCACTACGACGGGAAAGGGGATTTTGTAGTAAGTGTGGACAGAAGTTTTCATTTATTCCTACCTTGCACCCTGGTGATTTAGTTGTGGAGCAATATGAGGTTAAAGGCGCGATCGCATATGGTGGTCTAGGTTGGATTTACTTAGGTTTTGATAAAACCCTGTCTCGCTATGTAGTACTGAAGGGATTACTCAATACTGAAGATGCGTCCAGTGCTGCTGTGGCTTTGGCAGAAAGACAGTTTCTCGCAGCGGTGAAACACCCCAATATCGTTGGGATCTATAACTTTGTGAATCACAATAGTGAGGGTTTTATCGTCATGGAGTATGTTGGTGGTAAAACCCTTAAAGAGATTCGCAAAAGTCGTGCGCCGTTACCTGTAGCAGAAGCGATCGCCTATACTCACCGTATCCTCAGTGCATTTGCTTACTTACATTCTTTGGGGTTGGTATACTGCGACTTCAAGCCAGACAATATCATGGTTGAAGGCGGTGATGTGAAATTAATTGACTTGGGCAGTGTCCGTCGTATTGATGATCCTGATGGTGATATTTACGGTACTGTAGGCTACAGCGCTCCTGAAGCAAGTGAAGGGCCAACTGTTGCCTCAGATTTGTACACTATCGGTAGAACTTTAGCGGTACTACTCACAGACATTCGAGGTTTTAGCAAAGAAAACCTCTATAAAATACCCCAGCCCCACGAAGAACCTTTATTTGCCTTGCAAGAGTCGCTGTATCGGTTTTTGCTCACAGCAACCGCAACAAATCCCGATGACCGTTTTCAATCAGCAGATGAAATGGCAGACCAATTACTGGGTGTATTACGGGAAGTAGTAGCGATCGCCACTAATATTCCCCGTCCATCTACCAGTAATCTGTTGAGCGGAGATATGCTTGCACTAACTAATAGTATTGACTTTGAGCCAATCCCAGCCGATTATCAGCAATTACCTGTACCGATACTAGATTCTAGCGACCCTGGTTTTAATGCTGTATTAAATGCTAGTGCGATCGCCGATCCAGTCAAGCGGGCTGTTAGCTTAGAAGTGATCGCTCAACAAGTTCCTAATTCCACTGAAGTATGGCTGCGATTAGTAAACACCCTCATTGAAACGAATGAACACAGCCAGATAGAGCAGATTTTAACCACACTCAAAACCAAAGACCCTTGGGACTGGCGAATTTTTTGGTATTGGGGCCGGGCATTGATGGCGCAGAGTCAGTTCTCAGAAGCACAACAAGCATTCGACCGAGTATATTCCAACTTGCCGGGAGAGATAGCCCCCAAACTGGCATTAGGACTAGCAGCAGAACAAGCACAAAATTACTCTTATGCCATTAAAATGTACGACCTAGCATCTCGCACTGATCCCAGTTATGTATCAGCAACATTTGGTTTAGCTCGTTGCCTACGTACCACAGGCGATCGCAACGGTGCTGTGGCTGCACTAGAACGTGTACCTCCAACCTCCAACATGTTTACGCGATCGCAGATTGAAATTGCCCGCACTTTGATTAATAGCGATCGTTCTACCCCCGGAACCCCAGAACTCCAAGCAGCTTCAGCAGCGATTGAAGCACTAGCCCTAGAAGGCATAGATCGCTATCGACTGACACAACAAGTTCTAGAAACAGCACTAAACTTATTAACCTCCCAGACATTACAACCCACCGCCGATTTAACAATTCTGGGACAGCCACTACAAGAAATACATCTAAGAAAAGGGCTAGAAAAAGCCTTGCGTGACATGGCACATCTAGCAAACGGCAACGAGAAAATTCGCCTAGTTGACCAAGCAAATCGGATACGGCCGAGGACTTGGGTTTGAGAGTGAGGCAGGGGGAGAAATAAAAAACACTCAGCATTCCCCATTACCCTGCCCCCACGACCGCTAAACTAACCAGCCTAATACAACCCTCATCACAAAAAAATGCGATCGCCATCTCCCACTCACTCATCGAATTTGCCCGTAATAACGGCGGACATGACAACTGTATTGACCTCTGATTCTCTTTCTCTGCGTCTCTGCACGGCAGTTGCTAAAACTTTGGGAACCAAAGCAACGCACTGCCTTGTCTCTGCGTGAGATCAACCCACACTATCATCAAAAAGCACAATGCCCAACCAATTCAAAGCTGAAGTCTTTCAAAACCAATACCTACCTCAAGGCACCAAAGAAGTTCATGCCATCATGACAGTTAGCGTCGAAGAAGGTGAAAGCATACCCGTAACACCCAGCAGTCAAAGACTATTTGGTATTATTTGTGACACCTCCGGTTCCATGGGAGGTGGCAAGATCCTCTCAGCTAGAGAAGCGATCGTCAAAGTCGTCAACCTGTTACCAGAAAATGCTCACTTCTTCATAGTAACTGGAGCCAGTAGAGCCACCGTAGTATTTCCCGTTTCTCAAGCCACACCAGAGAAAAAGCAAAATGCGATCGCATCTTTGAGAAACATCACCGCCACAGGTGGCACACTCATGTCAACCTGGCTAAACGAAGCCTTGACACAGTTCAAAAAAATGCCTAACGCCGTTCGTCAAGCATTACTACTCACCGATGGGCAAAACGACGACTCCGACGAACAAAAATTGCAAACAGTTTTACAGCAATGTGAAGGAATCTTTCAGTGCGACTGTCGGGGAGTCGGCACAGATTGGCGAGTCTCCCAACTCCAATTAATAGCAGGTAAGCTGCTGGGTACAACCGACATTATCCCCAATGCCTCAATGATTGAGGCCGACTTCCAGGCGATTCTAGAAAAAGCCATGAGCAAAGACGTGAGTGACGTTGCCATGCGTTTGTGGACACCACAAGGAGCAAGAGTTTTATACTGCAAACAAGTGAGTCCAGATATCGTTGACCTCACCAACCGTGCCAAACCCGTCAAACCCCAAATAGTTGACTACCCCACAGGTGCTTGGGGCAAAAAAGAATCTCGTGATTACCACTTTTGTATCCAAGTGAATCCAGGAAATGTTGGTGATGAGATGCTAGCAGGTAGAGCCAGCTTAGTTTATACCCTCAACGGTACAGAAACTAAAATTGCCGAAGCACGCATCTTAGCAACTTGGACAGATGATGATGCCAAATCCACCAAAATTGATCGGCGAGTAGCCCATTATACTGGGCAGGCAGAACTTGCTCAATCAATTCAAGAGGGGTTAGAAGCCCGTGCCAGAGGTGATATTGAGGTTGCCACAGCCAAATTGGGCAAAGCAGTTAAACTTGCTCATGAATCTGGTAACGAAGCAACAGCCAAACTATTAAAAACCGTAGTTGATATAGAGGACGCGCCAACAGGTACAGTGCGCTTGAAACGAGAAGTAGCAAAAGAAGATGCAATGGCCTTGGAAACTCGCTCTACTAAAACCACTCGTATTCCGAAAAATTAGGGAGTGGGGAGTGGGGAGTGGGGAGTGGCTCTTATGGGTAGGTTTTTTAGATTTCGCGTTTTGGTTGACGCGCTTACGCGCTTACACGGTGAGACAGCGAGTAAAGGAGGGTTTCCCTCCGCAGGCGACTGCGTTAGCGAGCTTGCGAGCGTCACCCGAAGGGTGACGCAAAGAAAGATTTCGGAACGAAAAAATAGGTTTTTTCAGACTGAATATGAAAAACCTACCCTTGAAAGGTGGAGAGTGGGGGGACGCGGTGACGCGGAGAATGACAAATGACAAACGACAAAGGACAAATGACAAATAACAAAGAATATAAATGTCCCAAAGGTCATGAATCAACCCAGCCAGATTTTTGTTCGGAGTGTGGCGCTAAAATTCTGGGTGTGGTTGAACCAGCATTAGTGACAAATGCGTTAGCGCAGCTCGCCGTAACAGTGCCACAAACCACCATCGAAACTTGTCCAGCTTGCAGCGCCCCCCGCGAACCCGACAGTGGCGACTTTTGCGAGATTTGTGGCTACAACTTCGTCACCAGGGCGCATGGCGAAGTGCCTGTAGTCAACACAACCGTAGCAGAAGCCGAAATCCCCAATCCCCAATCCCCAACTTGGGAACTTGTAGTCACAATCGACCCTTCCTTAAAACATCCCGACAGTCCAGAAGCACCAAGCAATCAACCAGCGATTTCATTTCGTCTAGACAAGCCAGTTAACCTGATTGGGCGTAATAGCCAAGCCAGAGCGATTTATCCAGAAATTCCCCTGGACTTTGATCATGCTGTTTCAAGCCGCCACGCCTTACTCAATCATCAAGCAGATGGTACGTTGACTCTGCGCGATATTGGATCTTCTAACGGTACGCAATTAAATGGGGTGGAATTAAAACCTATGGTAGATACTCCACTCCAAGATGGAGATGAATTTACTCTTGGACACTGGACGAGGATTACAGTCAAAGCTATCTCACCAGGTTCAATTAAGCTTAAATTTTGAACAACTTATGAGTAAAATTATCGCAGTCTCCAGAAAAGCAATTAGCCAACTCACCACTCCTCAACTCCTCAAGAGTGGCTTATTCCTAACTTGGACAGCAAGTATATTAATGTTAATTGCTACCATTACCGGAATTCAAGGACAACGGCAGGCTATTAAAACAGTTGGTGAAGACTCAACACCAAGTATTGTCACTGCTCAGCGCCTCAAGGATGCTCTTGCAGGTATGGATGCTTATGCTGTTAAAGAATTACTAGTTCCACCTGGACAAAACCCAGATGCTGTTAAAGGTTTTGAAGAACGATATCAGAAACTCGGTGAAAGGTTAGTTGCAGCTGCCGAAAATATCTCTTATGGCGATAAAGAGCGAAAACCGCTTGAGACGATGCAATTGGGATTTGGCGATTACATTGCCAAACTTCAGCAAGCACGAGATGCTCATACGCGTAGCGATGCAAATGCAGTTCTGGTGGCTTACCGAGCTGCTGCTGAAATTATGGACAATAAGCTATTACCAGCAGCTGATGCCTTGGATGAGGTGAACTTGCAAGCTATAGAAAGAACATACACTCAAGAAAAGTTTACTTCTGGTATGTTTTTTGCATTCATTATTATTTCTGGTGTGGCACTAATTATCGTCTTGGTGACACTCCAGCTATTTCTTAGTCAACGGATGCGCCGTACTTTAAATCCTTGGTTGTTAGCGGCAGTGGCGATCGCAATTGCTTTTTTGAATTATACCGCCGCTGCATTTCTTTCTGCTTCTGCACAACTAAAGGTAGCCACTGAAGACGCCTTTATGTCAATACATTCACTGCGCCAAGCTCGTGCTTTAACCTATATTGCCAACGCTGCTGCCAGCCGCTATTTGCTTGACCCTGCCTTTGCTAATAATTACGAACAAGCTTTTTTGAAAAATATCACCAAAATCGCCCAACTACCCAGTGGGCAAACCTTCGAGACAGTAGCAGCTTACTACAGAATAGAGGGCAAAAAGATAGATGGTTTCACAGGCTATCTCGCTGACGAGTTAAACAGTATCACCTTTGCCGGAGAACGAGAAGCGTTGAGGGCAAACCTTTCTACTTTGAGTACTTATCTAACTATTGATCAAACAATCCGCCAGTTAGAACGCAGTGGCAAACATCAACAAGCGATCGCACTTTGTATCGGTAACAAACCAGGACAGTCTACTTGGGCGTTTGATGAGTTCAAAAAAGCTAATCAAAAAATCATGGATATTAATTTAGCAGCTTTCGACAAGACAATTAAACAGGGCTTTCAAGATGTAGATGGCTTCGAGATTACTACCCCAGTGGCGATGAGTGCGATCGCTCTTTTAACTTTACTTGGATTACTCCCGCGTCTTAAAGAATATTCTACTTAGCCCCTGCGAGCTAATTACTGATCACAAAAACTCCGCCTTGCCTACTTAATTTACCAAGACGGAGTGCTATTTATTGAGAACCCTACAGTAAGGAAAGAATATATTCAAAATATAGGTGATTGAAGAATGTGTCTAGCCTTAGTGCAACGACACTTTTGACACTCCCCGTCCTGAAGTTCGGGGATTCTTGGATCCCGGGGAGTCCATCGACTTTACCCTCACCAAGCTTCACCTCGACGTGCCCCGCCGATGAGTAGAGAAAATTCCGTGCGCTCCCTAGTAGCCAAAACTTTCTCAGGATTTGCCGCCCGTTGCGAGACAGGTTCCTCCACCGAAGTGCGAGCCTCTGCCTGTGTTGCGGATTTCTCTAGTCTATCAAAAAGCCGGGAAACGAAGCACGGGGCTTGTACCCATCTTTTCGGTCAACAAGGGAGTAGGGGAGCCACTGCGGTCTTGCCATGAGCGACTGACGAACCCGTAGGAGGAGTGGGAGACGCACAGAAATTTTAATTACGAATTACGTTAGCGTTAGCGAAGCGGTAGCGAGTCCTCGATAGCGTTAGCGTAAAGCCTACGGCATAGCTTCGCTTAGAGCGACAGAGGAGCGTCGCGTCATTACGAATTACGAATTACGAATTATCACCGCGATGGTTCCTGAACGAAAACCAAAGGAACCAGTGCTGTTAGCCGCAATAAAGTAGAGATAGCGAATAATCCTAAGCCTCCATATTCGGCAAATTGGATGATGAAACTGCCTATGGTTGTACCTAAAGCACCACTCAATCCACCAACAGCAGCTGCGATCGCAAAGTAGATTGACTGATTTTTAATTGGTACAATTCCTAACTGGATGTTGTTATTACACAAGTCAATTGCTGCTATGGTTCCTCCCATAATGATGTGTAACAATGGCAACCACAACCATAAATCTAACTGATTAGCACCAATCCCTAACCATAATATTGGTGTGATTGCAACCAAAATCCCGATAGAAATTAAAATTGGTCGATTGCCTATCTTATCTGCTAATTTGCCCCAAAAAATCAGCATCAGCATATTCGCTCCCGCTTGCAGGCTGCTGTAGATAGTCACCCAACTCACATTTAAATCCAGCTTGTCCAGCATGTAGAGATTGAAAAAAGGAGCGCTGAGATTAACAGCCAGCATCCAGCAGCTGAAATAAAGTAAAAATTTCAAAAAGTTAGAGTTTTTCCAGATACTGCTAACTAACTGGTTTTGTGCAGATGGTAACTCTGATGCACAGATTAATTCATCTTTGGTGGGGTTTGATTGAACCTCACCTGTGTGGGTATTTTGCAATTGCGGATTGATATCTATCTTGCAATATTGACACCCTATTCCCACAACCCCAAATACAATACTTACCAACAGCACTACCCCGTAACCTTGTAAAGCTCCCCCATACCAATGGGATACAGCCAAACCCGCCAAAGGCATACAGATTAGATTGGCTAGGCTAGCAGCACTGTTACGTATGCCAAAATATCTACCCCGCAGTCGCCGAGGGACTATAATTGCTATCCAACTAAACCACGATGCAGTCCCTAGTCCTCCCAAAAGATGGCTGCATAGGACAATCAACAGGGTTAATATAGCTAACTGGTGAGAATCAATTGCTCCCCAACTAAAACTGACAATACCTATAACGAGAATTAGCCATAATAGTCGAGCAATTCCATGAGTGTGGAGTGAATACTGAAAGCGGCTGGTGGTAAGTTCCGAAAAGTAAGCCCCCAAAGGTTGAATCAGATTTACCAACATGGGAATAGAAGAGAGCATCCCAAATACCACTGGACTAGCATCCAGTTCTACCAAAAAATTACTCAGCAAAATCCCGCCGGTACCTATAGAGAAAACTGCCGCTAAGACAGCATCTACAGTAGAGGCTCTTAAACTGGTGCGGATAGCGCTCTTAGAGAATCGTAGGCTGGGTGTGGCAGTAGGAAAGAGCGTTGCTGATGTTGAAGTAATCTGGGAAATTTCTAAAGTTACAGGAGTAGTTATTTCAATCGGAACAGAATTCATATTTGGAATACATATGGTGTTGCACAGTCACTCATGAGGCTTGTCATTTGTCATTGTTCATTAGTTATTTCTCCCAATTCCCGGTGGGCTGAGCGAAGTCGTACCCTACGGGAAGCAAGCTACGCGCAGCGTCTCCGACAGGAGAAGCCCATTCCCCTCTTCAATGTCAAGTATGTGTAATTAAAATACATGTTATTTTTGACAATTCTTCGTTATTTTATCCTGCGTTTCTCAACAAAAATTTAGACAAGTAAAATATCATTCTTGGGTAGCAGAAGATATAAGTAAGTGGGGAAGACTATTACTTTGTCATCTGTCTGTGAGCAAAACAAAGCTTTTAAGATTATTGGGGTTGGTAATTGCGATCGCGATCGCTGTGATTGCTTGTCATAGCTTACAACCATTAATTCAACCATCAATACCCACCCCCGTTACTATCAAACTTAGTGGTTGGGCAGGTTCTCTAGTTGAGCAAAATCTTTTGAAACAGGTGTTGAAAGATTTTGAAGCACAGCATCCCAATATCAAAGTCAAGTATGAGGTCATCTCCGACCAATACATGGATGTGATCAAAACCCGCTTGGTTGGAGAGGCAGCCCCTGATGTTTTCTATCTAGATGCACTAGAAGCGCCTTTGTTGATGAGTCAAAATGTGCTGGAACCACTAGATAGTTACATCACTCCCCAATTTGACTTAGCAGACTTTGAAGCAAACCTACTCGATAGCTTCAAATACCAGAACCAAATTTATGGTCTGCCGAAAGATTATTCTACCCTTGCTCTTTTGTATAACAAAAAAGCATTTGCTGCCGCAGGATTAAACAATCCACCAACAACTTGGGACGAATTACTTACTTACTCTCGACAATTAACAGGTAAACTCAACAAATACGGCTTTGGCGAAATTCCAGAACTAGCGCGTCAAGTTTACAAAATCAAAGCCTTTGGTGGACAACTCGTTGACCAAAAGGGTTACGCTACCTTTGCTAATACAGCAGGTTTACAGGGTTTAGAGTTAGTTGTAGACCAGTATCAAAAAGACCGCTCCTCTGCTCAAAAATCTGATGTTGGCACCAACTCAGGTAGTGAAATGTTTGGACAGAGCAAAGTTGCAATGGTAGTTGAAGGTAATTGGGCAATTACCTATCTTAACGAAACCTTTCCCAATCTGGAGTTTGCTACCGCAGAAATACCTACTATAAATAATAAAAAAGGCACGATGGTTTTTACTGTTGCCTACGTTATGAACAAGCAAGCACAACACAAAGCCCAAGCCTGGAAATTAATTTCTTATCTCACAGGCAAAGAAGGCATGGAAAGATGGACAGGTACAGGATTTACATTACCAACACGCAAATCAGTAGCCGAAAAATTGGGTTATGACCAAGACCCTTTCAGGTCGCCATTTGTTGCGGGGGTTAATTACGCCACACCTTGGCAAGCAGGTCAGTATCCAGCAGCGATTATGAATAATTTTGATAACCAATTTATTAGCGCTTTACTCGGACAACAACCATTAAAACAGGCAATGTTGCGGGCGCAAAATGAAGCGAATAAGCAAATTCGGGCGATGGAGTGAAGTGGGGACTGGGGACTGGGGACTGGGGACTGGGGACTGGGGAAGACGCGGGGAAAGAGGGAGTGAGGGAGTGAGGGAGAAAATTTCTCCGCGTCTCCGCGTCTCCCCGTCTCCCCGTCTCCGCGTCCCCAATACCAGTTATCATTCCATTGAGATAGCATTCGCTTAATGAGAAAATATTCATGAGATACAAACTCTTGGGTAAAAGCGGGTT
The DNA here is from genome assembly GCA_019359515.1 of Desmonostoc vinosum HA7617-LM4. GTDB lineage: Bacteria > Cyanobacteriota > Cyanobacteriia > Cyanobacteriales > Nostocaceae > Desmonostoc > Desmonostoc vinosum. The sequence continues at coordinate 64,574 of JAHHHC010000010.1, forward strand.
AAGAGTCTCTGAACTCTGTTTAGGAACCATGACCTTTGGTGAAGACTGGGGTTGGGGTGCTTCTAAAGACGAAAGTAATCAAATTTTTGATACCTTTGTAGCTGCTGGGGGTAATTTTATTGATACTGCCAACGGTTATACCGATGGTAGCAGTGAAAAAATTGTTGGTGAGTTAATCGCCAAAGATCGGGAACGCTTTGTAGTTGCTACGAAATATTCTTTTCCCTTACGGATGAATGAGAGTCAAGGCGACCCTAACGCTAGTGGTAATCATCGCAAGAACTTGATGCAATCTTTAGAAGGTAGCCTGAAAAGACTTAATACCGACTACATTGATTTGTTCTGGTTACACGCCTGGGATTTCACAACGCCGATTGAAGAGGTGATGCGATCGCTTGATGATATGGTACGTCAAGGCAAGGTACTGTATATCGGTATTTCTGACACTCCTGCTTGGATTGTGGCTCAGGCTAATACTATCGCTCAGTATCAAGGATGGACACAGTTTGTTGCCCTGCAAGTTGAGTATAGTTTGATTCAACGAACACCAGAACGTGACTTGCTGCCAATGGCGAAAGCCTTTGATTTAGCCATAACGCCGTGGTCGCCCTTGGGTGCTGGTGTCCTGACGGGTAAGTATAATAAACCTCTGCAAGCGGGCGAGGAACAGGGGCGATTAGCAAACTCAGCAGCGGGAACTATTTCTGAGAAGAGTTTAGCGATCGCTGATGTTGTCAGTCAAGTCGCTACAGAAATTGGACACACACCTTCACAGGTAGCAATAGCTTGGTTGTGCGCTCAAAGCGGTATAATTATCCCTATCATTGGCGCACGCAAGCTAAGCCAGTTCCAAGACAACTTAGCAGCTTTAAATGTCACCTTATCACCAGAACATCTGCAACGGCTAAATGAAGTGAGTCAAATTGAATTGGGCTTTCCCCATGACTTTTTGCAGAATGACACAATCCGCGATCGGCTTTTTGGTGGTACATTCAACGCCATAGACAACCATCGCACTTAGGCGCCATTTTGTAAATGCTTAAACAGTAACACATGCAGGCATTGATTCCCTCTCTCGTCAGATAGTTTCGCACAGCAGGCTAGTATCTGTAGAGTTAAATATAAAAGGCATTGGCTACAACTATGAGCGAGAACACAGTTTCATCACGTTTATATCCCACCCGTATCGACATTCCCGCCGAAGCGCGCGTGAAAATTGTCACACTTCTCAATCAAACCTTGGCTGCTACTTTAGATCTGAAAACTCAGACTAAACAAGCCCACTGGAACGTTAAAGGGACTGATTTCTATCAGTTACACGAATTGTTTGATGAACTTGCTGGTGAATTGGAAGAGTATGTAGATATGGTTGCTGAACGTGTCACCGCTTTGGGTGGATACGCTTTAGGAACAGCCCGCGCCGCCGCTACTAATTCGATTTTGCCAGAATATCCTTATGATATTTTAGATGGCAAAGACCATGTAACAGCACTGGCAGATCGTTTCGCACCCTATGCTAAACATATTAGGGAAGCGATCGACAAAACTGATGATTTAGGCGACGCTGATACTGCTGACCTCTACACCGAAATTTCTCGCACTATTGATAAGCGACTTTGGTTCTTAGAGGCTCATCTGCAAGTATCGGAAATTAAGGGAGAAAATGGCACAGCAGGTGCTACTAAAACTCAACAGAAAGTAGGGGCTGTTAAATAATTCGTAATTCGTAATTCGTAATACTTTGACTTCGCTCAGTACAAGTTCGTAATGACGCGACGGTCGTACCTCGCTACCGCTTCGCTAACGCTAACGCTATCGCGGACTCGCTACCGCTGCGAAGCGCGTAATTAAGTTTTGGAATGGGGATTGAGCGCAAAGTCACCAGGGGAAACCTGCGCTCTGACGGCAGTTGTTCATGGGGGAAACCACGCCACTTGCGCGGCTGCCGGGAAACCCGAAGGGCGCAGTGGCTCCCCAAGATCATACTGCCTCAACTTTGTAAGACAGACCCCAACACAAAACTTGGCGGTTATAGAACCGGGGGACTTAAACCCACGAAACTTGCTAAATAGGCTCTTTTGCGATCGCAATCAATTAACAGTTATCAAGTTGGCAGTTATGAAATTAGTCAACAGTCCTGACGGAGTATGGTGTGGTGTTTTTCTCAGCAGTGAAACTGGTAATTGATAACTGATAATTGTATAGTATCTTTTTGGTAAGTACGCCACTTTTTAGTGCGTACTTTTCATTTTATATGTATATACTTTACTATTTAAATAGTTCAAAAAAGTTCTAAGTTATTTCTCTGTTCTTCCTACCTAAAATCTCTATTTTTTAAACAAACTACAGAGGAAGCAAAGAATGCAGAGGAAGAGATGATTTAAAGAAAACAAAAAATAGGTAATTCTTAACAGTGAGGTAAAATCATGTCTCAAAATACTATTAATCACCTAATTCATGATAGAAACGCCCGTGGTCGAACTCAGATTGGTTGGCTTGATAGCTACCATACTTTTTCTTTTGGAGGTTTTCAAGATCCAAACCGCATGGGATTTCGTTCTCTACGGGTAATCAATGACGATCGCGTTGTGCCTGGTGCCGGTTTTGCTACCCACGGTCATCGTGATATGGAAATCCTGACCTATGTTTTGGAAGGTGCGTTAGAACACAAGGATAGTTTAAATACTGGTTCTGTGATTCTTCCTGGTGAAGCGCAAGTGATGAGTGCTGGTACTGGTATCACCCACAGCGAATATAATCACTCAAAAACAGAACCCGTTCATCTTCTACAAATCTGGATTCTTCCTGATCAACAAGGACTTGCACCTAGATATGAACAAAAAGCTTTTCCTATAGAAGAAAGGCGGGGCAAATTACGCTTAATTGCTGCTAAAGATGGGCGCGATGGTGCTGTGACAATTCACCAAGATGTTGATTTATATACATCTATTTTAGAAAGTGGTGATGTTGTCAATTATCACGCCCAACCTCATCGTTATACCTGGATACAAGTTGCTCAAGGTATAGCAATTTTAAATGGTGAGGAACTCAGAGCAGGTGATGGGGTGCAAATTCAAGGTGAAGAACAGCTAGAAATTAGCACTAATGTTGGTGCAGAAATTTTGCTTTTCGATCTAGGTTAATAGAAACTCGAGAGTTCGTGATCCCCACCCCACAATGGATTGGGGGTTGGGGAATAGTTTTAAATTATTTAGCTAACCAATGACTACTTCTGCTGGTAAGCGGCTAAAAGCAAGACGCTCATTTTGCACATCAACGAAGATGGTGTCACCGTCGTTAAATTCACCGCGCAAGATGGCTTTGGCAATTTGAGTTTCTAACTCTCGCTGAATTGCTCGTTTTAATGGACGGGCGCCGAAAACCGGGTCGTATCCTACTTCGGCTAAAAAGTCAAGTGCAGCATCAGAGATTTTCAGAGACATTTTGCGATCGCTAAGTCGTTGCCGCAGTCTATCCACTTGCAACAGTACAATTTGTCGCAATTCTCGTTTGTCTAAGCTGTGGAAAATGATAACTTCGTCAATTCGGTTGAGGAACTCTGGGCGGAAGCTATTCCGCATCGCTTCCATGACTCGATGACGCATTTCATCGTAGCGTGAGTTATCCCCGGCGATATCGAGAATATACTGCGAACCGATGTTACTAGTCATGATGATAATGGCATTTTTGAAGTCCACTGTATGACCTTGGGCATCAGTAACGCGACCATCATCTAGAATTTGCAGAAAGATATTGAAAACATCGGGGTGTGCCTTCTCGATTTCGTCAAAGAGAATGACGGCGTAAGGACGACGGCGAATCGCTTCGGTGAGTTGTCCGCCTTCTTCGTAGCCTACATACCCTGGAGGCGCACCAATTAAGCGAGAAACGGCGTGTTTCTCCATGTACTCTGACATATCAATCCGCACTAGTGCATCTTCGGTGTCGAACATGTATGATGCTAGGGCTTTGGCTAATTCGGTTTTACCTACACCTGTAGGGCCAAGGAAAATGAAGCTAGCAATGGGACGATTGGGATCAGCTAGTCCAGCACGCGATCGCTGAATGGCATCGGCTACCGCTGTGACGGCTTCGTCTTGTCCAACCACGCGGCGGTGCAGTTCATTTTCTAGGTGCAGTAGTTTCTCTTTCTCTGACTCTACTAGCTTACTAATAGGAATTCCTGTCCACTTAGAAATAATTTCGGCGATGTCACCTTCTGTGACTTCCTCACGCAACAGAGATTTACCTGTTCTTTGGGCATTGGCTAGTTCGGCTTCTGCTGCTTCTAAGTCGCGATGTAAGTCAGTTAACGTACCATATTTCAACTTGGCAGCTTTTTCGAGTTCGTAGTTACGTTCTGTTTGCTGAATCTCTAGGTTGACTCGTTCAATCTCTTTTTTAATAGATTGAATTTTGTCAATGATATCTTTTTCAGACTGCCATTGAGCGCTCAACGCTCTCTGTTCCTCTTTGAGATCGGCGATTTCTTTTTCTAATCTTTCTAGCCGTTCGCGGGAAACTGCGTCGCTTTCTTTTTGCAGAGATAGCTTCTCCATTTCTAATTGCAGAATCTTGCGATCGATTTCGTCAAGTTCTTCTGGTTTGGAGGTAATCTCCATTTTCAATCTGGCAGCAGCTTCGTCTACTAAGTCGATCGCTTTGTCTGGTAAGAAGCGGTCAGAGATATATCTGCTAGATAGTGTAGCTGCTGCTACTAAAGCACTATCAGAAATCTTGACCCCGTGATGGTTTTCATAGCGTTCTCTTAACCCGCGCAAAATCGAAATTGTATCTTCAACACTGGGTTGATCTACATAAACCTGTTGGAAACGTCTTTCTAGTGCTGCGTCTTTCTCAATATATTTGCGGTACTCATCCAAGGTTGTCGCCCCAATGCAGCGTAATTCACCCCGCGCCAACATTGGTTTTAGCAAGTTACCCGCATCCATTGCGCCTTGAGTCGCACCAGCACCAACGACTGTATGAATTTCATCTATAAATAAGACAATGTTGCCGCCAGATTCAGTCACTTCTTTTAAGACTGCTTTCAGGCGTTCTTCAAATTCGCCCCGGAATTTTGCCCCCGCAATCAAAGCACCCATATCTAAGGCGATTAACTTGCGGTCTTTAAGAGATTGCGGAACATCACCAGCAACGATTCGCTGTGCTAGTCCTTCGGCTATTGCTGTTTTACCAACCCCAGGTTCACCAATCAACACAGGGTTATTTTTGGTACGGCGAGACAGAATTTGCACTGTGCGACGAATCTCGTCATCTCGCCCAATCACCGGGTCTAGTTGACCTTTACGGGCAGCTTCAGTGAGATCACGCCCATACTTTTCCAGTGCTTCGTATTTACCCTCCGGGTTTTGGTCGGTCACTTTCTGATTCCCACGCACTTGCTTAATAATATTTTTCAGCTTACTTTCGTCTAAACCAAATTCTTGGAATAAACCTTTACCGAAGCGGTCATCTTTAGCGTAAGCGAGTAATAAGTGTTCGATTGAGATAAATTCGTCTTTAAAATCCTTACGATAACCGTCCGCCCTATCTAAAAGTGTATCTAAGCTACGTCCCAAGTAAACAGAACTGCTACTACCAGATACTCTTGGTTGACGTTGGATAAATTGGTCGGCGCGATCGCGGATTTTTTGCAAGTTAACACCCGCTTTTGTCAAAATACTGCTAGATAGACCATCTTGTTCTAGCAGTGCCTTCATCAGGTGTTCACTTTCTATCTGCTGTTGATGATATTGTTTAGCAATTTCTGGGGTGTGGGCAAGAGCTTCCCAGGCTTTTTCGGTAAATTGGTTGGGATTAGTAGGTTGCATAGGCTTGCTGAGGAACGAACCACTCCATAATCAAAAATAATTTCTAATTAGATAATTTATTCAGTTTTACTCCGACATCGCCATTGTAAAAAGATGCGGGTGGCTAGCTGGATCGGTCTTCACATCTTGATAATGTAGTAGTATTACTGCCCGTGTAATCAATCATACTAGCTGGGGTTGGGACTGGGGATGAAGAAGACACGGAGACACGGAGACGCGGGGACGCAGAGAATAATCAATGACAATGACAATTCCCCTATTTAATATGAAGAAAAAAACTGGATAGGATAAATCCCATCCAGTTTTTCATTAATTACGAATTACGTTAGCGCAGCGGTAGCGAGTCCGCGAGCGTCATTACGAATTACGAATTATTTAATGGTCTTCATTATCTGAAGGGAACTTGAGAGTGACTACGCCCCCATCTTCATTATCTGATGGGAATTTTTCTGTTACTCCACCCTTTCCATGTCCATCTTCTTGATCGGAAGGATATTTCCTTGTCATAACTCTACAACCACCTCCAACTTTATCCATTTCTTCTTCGGATAAGTCTTCCAAAGACTGTCCTTCTAAAAAACGGGCAAAGAATGGTACTGCTTGTGAGTCTAAATTATCCACTTTGATATTAGACATAATATTCTCCTAAATGTTGTGTTATCAATGTAACCTTTATAAGCATAATTAATATACTTATAACTACAATATTTTTCTGTTTTTTGGGACATAATTAATACAATTTTGCTTCTATAAATCTCCTTGAATATCATCGTTAATAAAATCAAATTGCAAAGGAATCAAGAAATTTCCATGATTAGGCGATCGCTTTAAAAACATAGCAAATTATCTTCAGGAATGCTCGGCGCACCTTTGCATTCAAGAAGCTATAATTTAGAAACAGTATGATAAACACGCTTTGATTCGCTGATAAATTTAGGGGCATAGCTAGATTATTTGTGTCCCAAAATAATCCTAATCAACCAAAAGTATTGCTTTGATATGTAAACCTGCGATCCCAAAACTTTCATGCGCGAGTTATCCAGATTGAGAGAAGGGATCTAGGATAGCGATCGCTTACAATAACTGTCTTAGAACTTATCGAGGATTGCTATAGTTGAATCAGCTATTGTTTTCTCAATAACATCATGCAAACTTTAAATTCTCTTCTATATCAGAATTTGACAAGTTTAGAGAGTACGAAAAATCACACATCTATTTACTAAACTTGAAACGTCCATTTACTTTTTCGCCATTAATATCAGCAGTGACTTTCACTTGATATTGACCAGTTACATTTGCGAGAAGTAGGGCTATATAATAAACTCTAAGCTAAAAAACATCTAAATTACATAATCAAATTAAATAAAACTCTTGTGGGGTGGGCATCTTGCCCGCCCTAATTATGCAAGTTATATATGGAACAGCTTATCTCACTTGTTATACCAAGCCTTCCGCCACTGCTGCATTTGTTTAATCTCTGCATCTTGGGATTTAATAATTTCTTGGGCTAAGTTCTTAACTTCAGGACGTTGAGACTTACTTAAGACATCTTTAGCCATAGTTACAGCTCCTTCATGGTGAGGAATCATGGCATTAATAAAGCGTAAATCAAACTCTTCATCTGCTGCACCCAAATCCATGTTCATCATCATCGACTGCATTTGTTCAGATGACATTTCCATCATGTGTTTCATCTGAGCATCATAAGCCACAGGCTTAGCACCTGCTTTGGGATACCAAGCTTGTCGCCATTGCCTCATCTGCTTGATTTCGCGATTTTGAGCTTTGATAATATCATCTGCTAGTTTTTTCATTTGGGGACGTTTTGATTTCTCCTGGGCTGCTTCAGCCATTTCTACAGCCCCCTGATGGTGTAGGATCATGGCGTCAATGAACCGTAGATCATAGTTAGCATCAGCTGGCCCTAAATCCATCGCGCCATCATGGTGCATGTGCTGCTTATTGGCAGTATTGGTGACATTGACATTTGAGGCTTGGTTTTGGGAGGCACTAGTAGAACATGCGGTTAGGGTGCTACCAAACAAAGAAGCGATCGCAATCATACTAAATGCTAAAAAGCTGTTTTTGAGAATAAGAAATCGCATACACTAACCAGCAGGTTAATTACATCTACCATCTATTTTTGCAGGTAAAAATGAAATTAGGATGAAAGGGGATTGGGGAATTGTCATTGATTATTCTCCGCGTAAGCGCGTCTGTTCACTCCCTCATCCCCCGGTTGGTGAGTGAAGTCGAACCACATCCCCGCGTCTAATGCTTTCTACCCGCACCTAGATACAGTTCGCCTACTTTGGGATCATTTAACAATTCTTGACCTGGCCCGGAGATAGCATCGCGTCCAGATTCTAATACATAACCGCGATCGGCCATTTCTAAAGCCTTACGGGCATTTTGTTCTACCAGTACGATCGCAGTACCCGTTTGGTTAATTTGTTGAATCTGCTCGAATACTTGTGTTACCAGTATAGGAGACAAAGCAGCAGAAGGTTCATCCAATAGCAGCAAACTCGGTTCCAACATTAAAGCTTTGCCCATAGCCAACATTTGGCGTTCTCCTCCTGAGAGTGTACCAGCACGTTGACGACGGCGATCGCTCAGCCGGGGAAACATGCTAAATATCCGATCTTTTAAAGATTTGAGGGGAATATTACGGACAAAAGCACCCATTTCTAAGTTTTCTTCAACACTCAGCGATGGGAAAACGTTAGCAATTTGCGGTACATAGCACATACCTCGCTGGACAATTTGATTTGACTTTAGCCCTACAATTTTCTCGCCTTTAAAGGTAATTGTGCCTGTGTGGGGAACTAAAAGCCCAAAAATGGTTTTTGCCAAAGTTGATTTGCCAGCACCATTGGGGCCAATCACCGTTACTAGTTCTCCTGATTCCACCAGAAAATTTACGCCTTGTAAAATATCTACATCTTTGATATATCCAGCATGGACATTTTGAACTTCTAACAATGGAGCAGAATAACCTACCGAATCTGACATAGAATCCTTTGCATAAATGCAAAATATAATTTAACTAACTGTGTTACCACTCATAGACAAAAAAACATAGGTAAATTACCTATGTCTCAATTTGTATATTAAATCAGTGAACAGTTGTTAGTTATCAATGATAGAGAACAGGGAACAGGTTTCAACCTACCTTACAATACAAGGATTCTTTAGTGTCACAAGGAGCAAGGTTTTAAACCTTTATTTTTTGATAAATATGATAACTAATAACTGGTAACTGATTTTTACTGTTTTTCGTAAATGTTCAAAACTGGACTGGGCTTCGCCCCACCATATTAAACTTTCGCTTCGCTAATGCTCTTTGTTGGCAACTTAATTATCACTGTTCCCCATTCCCTCTCATTTGCTGCGACGTACTTGAGAGTAGATTCTCAGAAATAGGAAACCACATAAACTAGTGAATAAGCTAGCAGGCTCTGGAGCTTTCTCAATCGGTTCGTCTGAGATAGTTATTTGACCATTTGCAACCTCACCATTATCACCTACTTCTCCGAAGTAAAGATATAGCGGGCCTGTTATGGTAACAGGACTGGTAAAGTTAAATCCTACTTTGCCGTTATCACCTAAACTCACAAATCCAGCAGCATTAGAACCAGTTGTAGAATTGGCATCAAAGTTTTGGAGTGTCGCTACTGAGTCGTCAATATTACTATCAGATGTGCCAAACAAAGCTGTCTCTCCAGTAGAACGTTGGGTTCCAGGGATATACATGGTTCCGGTTGGGCTGAAATCAAACACATTCAGCCCCGCAATGTTATTGATATCCGCAGCATTTTTAATCAAAGTTTTGCTGAGCTTGATTCCGTCTAAATCAAAGCCACTGAACTTGCCATCAGAGCCGCCTGTACCACTGCCACTGTCAGTAATAGAGATGGAATTAATACTATTAAAATTCACCCCAGAAAGATCCGCTCGATAAACAGCAGTTCTTGCCGGATTCCCACCAGTTAAGCCCGGTAGCTTTGTAAAAGCAAGATCTATTGTTGCAGCTGTGGCACTTTGAGCGGACATCAAACCCATTGCCCCAGTAGCCAAACCAAACACTAAAAATCGAGAAGTGACGGATATACTGAACTTTGTCATAAATTTTAATTACCTTCAGTATGATTCGTAGCTACACATACTCGTGCATTACACGAGCGTAGCCGCTACTGAGATAGTTAACAGGATATTTTTATAAGCTTCACAATAATTTCATCAATATTTCATGGGGAGTAGGCAGTGGGGAGTACTGAAGCGCTGTAGCGGGGCGTTCAGCCCATGTTGAGTGCTGAGTATTATGAGTATTAGTAGTATTTCTCCCCCTACTCCCTACTCCCTACTCCCCACTCCCTACTAATGTTGTATTAGTCGGCAAAATTACACAGCGATCGCTACATTAAAAGATATATAAATAAAAATCATCCTTGATCGCCATTTATCCGTAGAACAACACTATGAGCGCAAGTGCTATTATTTCTACCAATCCCCTACTCCAAGGCTACGGTTTACCTCCCTTTCCAGAGATTCGACCAGAGCAAGTAGTACCAGCCTTCGATGAGATGCTGGCAGAACTGAATCAACAGCTTGCTACTTTGGAGGCCAATGTACAGCCTACTTGGGGGGGTTTAGTAGAACCTCTAGAAAAGCTGACAGAACGGCTTTACTGGAGTTGGGGAATCGTAAATCATTTGATGGGTGTCAAAAACAGCCCTGAACTACGCCAAGCTCATGAAACAGTACAACCACAGGTAGTACAGTTGCTCAACAAGCTTGGTCAGAGCCAACCCATCTACAATGCTTTTAAGGCACTCCGCGCTAGCAAGACTTGGGAAACTTTAGAATCAGCCCAGCAACGTATCGTAGAAGCTGCTATCCGTGATGCAGAACTGTCTGGTGTTGGTTTACAAGGAGAGGCAAGGGAACGTTTCAACGCTATTCAGATGGAGTTGGCAGAACTTTCGACTAAGTTCTCTAACCATGTACTCGATGCGACTAAAGCTTTCAGCTTAACTTTGACTACAAAAGCAGAAATTGATGGCTTACCTCCCAGCTTACTAAGCTTATTGGCACAAGCAGCTAGGGCTGCACAAGCAGAAAATGCCACATCAGAAAATGGCCCTTGGCGCGTTACTTTAGACTTTCCCAGTTACGGCCCTTTTATGCAGCACAGCACCCGTCGTGATTTACGGGAAAAGCTCTACAAAGCATATATCACTCGTGCTTCTGGTGGCGATTTAGATAACAACCCACTAATTAAACGCATTTTAGAGTTACGCCAAAAACTCGCAGATTTACTCGGTTTTGAGAGTTTTGCTCAATTGAGTCTTGCTAGTAAAATGGCTCCTAATGTTGAGGCAGTGGAAGCGCTACTAGAAGAACTACGCAGCACTAGTTATGATGCTGCTATGAAAGATTTAGCAGCACTGAAAACCTTTGCTGCTAGTAAGGGCGCAGCTGAAGCTGAAGATTTAAAGCATTGGGATATCAGTTTTTGGGCAGAACGCCAAAGAGAAGAAAAATTTGCCTTTACCGCAGAAGAATTACGTCCTTACTTCCCGCTACCCCAAGTGCTAGATGGCTTATTTAGCTTGGTAAAACGACTATTTGGCGTCACAGTTACTCCTGCCGATGGTCAAGCCCCAGTATGGCACGAGCATGTTCGCTATTTCCAAATTGCTGATGAAACAGGTTCCCCCATAGCCTACTTCTACTTAGATCCTTACAGTCGTCCAGCCGAAAAACGCGGTGGTGCTTGGATGGATATATGTATTAATCGTGGCAAAATCACCGAAAATGGTACAACTACCATCCGCTTACCTGTAGCTTATCTAGTGTGTAACCAAACTCCTCCCATAGATGGGAAGCCTAGTTTGATGACTTTCTACGAAGTTGAAACCTTATTCCATGAATTCGGTCATGGATTGCACCATATGCTTACCAAGGTTGACTACACTGGAGCCGCAGGCATTAATAATGTGGAATGGGATGCAGTCGAATTACCCAGTCAATTTATGGAAAACTGGTGTTATGAGCGACCCACGTTATTTGGCATGGCTAAACATTACGAAACTGGTGAGCCTCTACCAGAGCATTATTATCAAAAACTACTAGCAGCCCGTAACTATATGAGTGGTAGTGGCATGTTGCGGCAAATTCACTTCAGTATTGTGGATATGGCACTGCACTACCGCTATCGCCCTGGTAGCAATGAAACGCCAGCAGATATACGTCAGCAAATTGCCAAAACTACTACCGTCTTACCACCATTGCCAGAAGATGCCTTCTTATGCGCTTTTGGGCATATTTTTGAAGGTGGTTATGCAGCAGGTTACTACAGTTATAAGTGGGCTGAAGTACTGAGTGCTGATGCTTTTGCTGCTTTTGAAGAAGCTGGATTAGATGATGAAGCAGCTATCAAAGCCACAGGCAAGCGTTACCGAGATACAGTGCTAGCACTTGGCGGTAGCAAGCATCCCATGGAGGTGTTCAAAAGTTTCCGAGGACGCGAACCAAGTACAAGTGCTTTACTCAGACATAACGGTTTGGCAAATGGTGGTGCTGAGTAACCCTTTTGGCGGGCTTAAAAGCCCGCTTCACAAGAAAACTTATACCAATTCGTAATTCGTAATGACGCGACGCTCCTCTGTCGCTCTAAGCGAAGCTATGCCGCAGGCTTTACGCTAACGCTATCGATGACTCGCTACCGCTACGCTAACGTAATTCGTAATTAAGAAACTCTTATTTAGTATGGGTTTCGGAGTTTGAATGTGTAGCCGAATTGTAGAGAATTGGTATTATTGCGATCGTCACGCCAATACTGGCGTGACGATCGCAATCTTAGAAATTGAAGGTGGTTCTTAGTGTACCAATGATTGCGTTTTCGCTGTCAGCTTGCTGGCCAGGATTGGTCAACCAAATTACTCCAGGTGTGATGGAGATGTTGTCAGTAACGCGATATTTATAGAAACCTTCAAAATGGTATGGTTTATCACCATCAACACTTCCTAAGTATGGTTGCACACCTGCGAAAATTCCTAAAACGTTGCCTTTCTTGCCGAAGTCTGGCAAAGCTACCCCAACCCCGTAACTCCAAACTTCCCCGTCATCACCAGCACCAAGACCAGTGATATCGTTGTAAGATATAAAGCCACTAATCGATAGCTTGTCGCTGGGTTTGAAAGCTGCCGCCAGACCGTAAGAGTTACTCACGTAAGGATTGCCGCCACCCACAAAGTTAGCTTGTTGAGTACCAACTACAGCCGTGGTGACTGAGCCGGCATCGAATAAAGCACTATTAGCACCATGATAACCGTGGACATAGGTTGCTGCTAGGGTGATGCGATCGCCAAGTCCCAGGTTTAATTGTGCCAGAGCCGCATAGTTGCCGTCAAATAAGCCAGAACCGCCAAGAGGGTTATTTGCTTCCGATGCTAAGTAACCTAATGTTAATGACGGTTTAAAGCTACTGCCGCCGCCAAAGGCTAAGTTAACACCAATCCCAGCACCGCCGCCAATCCGGTAAATTGGGCTTTCAGAGGCAAAGGTCGATAAAGCACCGTTACCACCATCAAAATCCTCAAAATATGGGTTAACAGTAGGAACGTAATCGCTTTGAATACCTCCGGTTGCAGCCAAGTAGACTTGGGAGTTACCAACAGGGAAGTAATAAGATAACCAATCTACGAATGCACTATTATTGCTACCAAGGAATAAGTTAAAAGTTTGAGTTCCCTCTGCTGTACCATTGGGAAAAGATAATGGGGTAGCATTGCCAGTAGCAATCCGAGTGTGCAGTACATCCTTGCCTGTAAAGCTGGTTTGTAAGTCTAGACGCACCCTATCTTGGAAGACGGTATTGTTGTTATCATCATCGCCAAAACTGTCGGTGACAGCAAAAATCACTTCACCAACTAGCTTGGTTGTAGTAGAAAACTGATTAGCTTCAAGTTCCGCAGTCCGCGCTTCTAAGTTATCTACTCGTCCACGCAGAGTTGCCAATTCTGCGGAAAATTCTTCTTGTAAACGCTGTAGGGTTGCTAAGTCTGCTTTTGTTACCAAGTCAGCAGTTGCAGTGGCAATGAGTTCGTTGACTCTATCCAAACAAGCATTTAAACCAGCAGCAAACTCATAACGAGTCAATGCCCGGTTGCCCCGGTAAGTACTATTAGGATATCCTGCAATACAACCGTAGCGTTCTACCAAAGATTGCAGAGCTTGGAACGCCCAGTCTGTTGGCTGTACGTCAGAAAATTGTGAAACTGATGTGACTTGAGACAGTGAATTTTGTTTTTGTCCTTCACTGCTATAGCGGTTAACTTGTTCTAAAACATTATTTTCATCGGTTTTTACTTGAGCAATTAGTTGGCGGTTGAGTTTTAGTTGCTCCGCTGAAATTTTAGAACTTTGAAAAATTTCGGGTGTTTCTGACGAAACAACTTGTGCTTTTACGCCTTCAGATTTACCTACTGTTCCAGTAGCCATTGCCTTAGTCGCAACCAACATCGTTGTTGCTAAAACTACTGGACTCAATACTAGGGTTTTCCACAGTAAATGAGACATTTTTTTGTTTTCCTCACACTACACTCTTATGTACAGCTAACTTGACGACGAACTGCACTGACTCTCACAAATGCTGGATTTCGGATGTTGTTAAGGTTAGGTTATAAAGTTGGAGTAGCTTATTTTTATACATTAATAAACCAAACTAGTCAAGCGAAACGGGATTGGTGCAAGCTGTAAAATATAACACAATAGCTTATGCTAAATAACTACGATTTAGGTAAAAAAGTTTATTTTGATTGATTATTGCCAAGATTGAGTCTATATCCCAGACTATGTAGTGTTTCATTTGGATTAGCACCACCATTGTTAGTTAATTTGCGGCGTAGTAAGCCAATTTGTGCTGCTACGACATTGCTATTTGATTCTGAATTCACTTCCCAAAACACGAAGGTGATGTCTAAGACGGGCTACGCCTACGCAAAATTTTAGATCCCTCTAAATCTATGCCAATGTGGGAGTAGGGAGTAGGGAACCCACGCCTTAAGGCGTGGGATTGAAGTCAGGACGCATTGTGCCTCGTTGCAAGCAATCTCGGCACAAATCTTTTCCTAACAGTGGGCAATGACCCACAAAAGACAGTTTTTAATGTTTTTGTATCCCTACTCCCTACTCCCTACTCCCTACTCCCTGTTTTTGTAATTGATAATTATTTTTTGCTTATGAAAAATTGCGTACAAATAATAGCTAATAGTAAAGTTTTATTGACGATAATTTTGCTAGGAACAATTTCTACTACAGCGCAAGCACAACAGCAAACAGCACCAGGGCCAATTTCTGAGCCTAATGTAATGCTGAATGTTCAACGCACTAAAGGTACATGTCCGCAAACAGTTGGTTTGTGGTGGTTTGTACTGCCCTATGAAGGTGGCGTTGAACATACAGTAGTGGCAGATACTAGAGCATTTGCCGACTTGACTAACCTAGTTTCATCTAATAAACAGTTTGTGGAATTTGTCTCACCTTTACGTAGTGATTATGCAACTTGTGTTGGTCAAACACGCGCTCAAGAATATACTTTTTATCAGGTAAAATTTAAGAATAAAAAAGCATATTTTCGAGTAGATTTGCGAAAAGTACAAGCACCTAGTAGCTTAATTACCTATAAAACTATTGCAGCTTCTCGTCCTTATGTGAGGTGGGCGATCGCTGACTAAGTTTTTGATACTATTGAGAGAAAAATATGCAACATTTGATGTCCGTACAGAGCTATCCTAACCATAAATTTGTTGCTTCAGTCTTGGGGATGCCTGATTGGCAACTCTTCAAGCTGAAGCAGATAATAGTTTTAGGGCTAATTGTTCCAGAGGTTTATTGTGGTCTTTGCTCAAACCAACCCCCCAAATGCAATAAAAACTCGGCTCACATTAGACGAGTATCGGACTATAGAAGAAACCAACCCAGAACGCCATGAATACCGCAATGGAGAGATTATTACGATGTCGGGAGGTTCTGAAACCCACAGCGCGATCGCCAGCAACTTATTAATTTATTTGGGTTTTTTGCTCAGAGACACCGATTTTCGTTTGTATAATAGCGACTTGCGAGTTTGGATTCCTGAATATCAATGTGGTACTTATGCCGATTTGATGGTTGTTAATAGTAAACCAGAATTCAATGGCGATCGCAATGATGAGATTCTCAATCCTTCAGTTATTGTCGAAGTTCTATCGCCATCTACCGAAGCCTATGATCGAGGCGAAAAGTTTAGAAAATATCGCTCTGTTACTAGCTTTTGTGAATATCTGCTTGTGAGCCAAACTGAACCCTACATTGAGCAGTTTCATAATCTTGATCGTAACGACAACGATCGCTGGCTATGGCAAGTTCACTCTCATCTTGAGCAGTCCATCTTTTTGCACAGTTTAAACGTAGAAATTCCCCTGAGCGAAATCTATCGTCGCATTAATTTTTAAGTGTACCTAAATCTCTGGATCAACTAAGCGAGTGGTAGGGCGACTTTGATATAAATCTTGTACAACTTGCACAATAGCAACTACAGCTACAAGGGCGATGACTGCTATTGGTAACAAACCTTTGCCTAAAATTGCGATCGCTATCAACACAATCGCTGCCCCAAATCGGTATTTGGAACGAATTTTACAATAACGGATGACTCCATATCTGTGCAGAATACCGATAGCTAGCAAACACAATGCAACTGCACCACAAATTAGCCACCGATAGGAATCTGGTAAGGCTAGCGTTGGCTTACTTAACAAAACTTCTTCTACGCCCACCCCAGTAGCAGCAATGCCAATCACTAGCGGTAAATGGGTGTAAAGCCAAAGATTAATCACACCAGTGCTTCCTTGTGTGCGAGCTGTTTGAATGGGTGTGCCGCCTAAGTTATCAAAATAGATCCACCATAAGCTAAAAGCGATACAAAGACCGAACGCAGCAGAAATTACTGTGAAAATATCCCATTTCTGCTCAGAAACTCCATTAACCACCGCAATAATTGCCTCACCCAAGACAATCATAGTAAATAATCCAAAACGCTCAGGTAAGTGGGAGGCATGAGGGAGTAGTCCTAATTGTAATTTGCGTGCGGTTATGGGTGTAGCAAAATCAATAATAATTCCCAATGCCCAGAGGACAAACCGCCAACGAAGGGGTACAAACACTGATATAATCCAGACAAAAGCTGCGATCGCGAAACCAATAGCGTATCGAGTTGTCAAAGGACGCGCAGTGGGGATGTGAATTCCAGCACGGAGATATTCAACCACAAGTACAATACGGCCGAGAGCATAAGCAAGGGCAAAGCCAACCGAACTATCATTTAAGCCATGATGAATGTTGATAGCCATAGCTGCCGCCGTCAGCATATGTAACCCAACCAGCAATCGGCGGATCAGATCATCGCTATCAAAGCGGTTAGCGTAGAATGTAGTGCCAATCCACGACCACCAAACAGGTATAAATAGAAATACAAACCCCAACAAGCCAGAGAGCGAAATATGTTCTTTGAGATAGTGAGCAAGTTGAGCAACTGCAACCACAAACACTAAATCATAAAAAAGCTCTAGCCAAGTGGCGCGTCGTTCTTCTTCAGTCTCTTCACCAATGCGTAACCTTGGTGGTTGGATAAAATTTGCCATAGTCCTAAGAGCGAATCGTTAATAACTCCGTTCGCTCATTTTAAGAGGATGAAATGTAAATATTATCGGAATTTCAAAAGATACGCCCAAAATCACCGATGGTGCGATCGCCTACTCAAACCATTGCACGAGATAATAACAATACCTTGTTCATTTGTCGTCATTCGTCAATATCCTTTGATAATCTCTGCAAACTGCTGTCGGAAAAATATCCAGAACCTTTCGCCAGTTGGGTTTTGGGTACACCCCAAACTGATATCAAAGTCCTGAAAACCGAATTGAGCATTGAACCAATTCGCGCTGATTATGTGACATTCTTACAACTACAAGGGCGTATTCTCCACCTAGAATTTCAAACCAAACTCGAATCTACACCGCCACTACCATTGCGGATGCTCGATTATTGGGTACGGTTGTATCGTTTGTATCGCCTACCAATAACGCAAGTTGTGGTGTTATTACTTCCGCCTGCACCAGAAACGGTAATTGAAACTGCCTTTGTAGTTGAAAATACTCGTCATGAATATCGCGTGATTTGCATGTGGTTAGAAAATCCCGAACCATTTCTTAATGACGTGGCTTTGTTACCATTAGCACCACTAGCTGCAACTACACAACCCCAAGCTTTGTTACAACAAGTTGTAGGAAAAGTTAATCAACTTGAACCCAGACAACGAACAGAAATTTCGGCTTACACCCAAATCTTAGCGGGATTAAAATACAATCAGGACTTGATTCGAAAACTGTTTCGGGAGGGTATGATGCGCGAGTCAGTGATTTATCAAGAAATTCTCAAAGAAGGCGAACAACGAGGAGAACTCCGAGGAGAACAACGAGGACGGGAAGAAGGACGAAAAACTGAAGGGCAATTGCTGATTGTGCGTCAACTTACTCGGCGGGTGGGAGAATTACCCCAAGAAGTAATAGAGCGAATTGAAACTCTCTCCTTAGAACAATTAGAAAATCTCGGCGAAGCTTTGTTAGATTTTCAGGCGATCGCCGATCTACAAGCGTGGTTTAATACATTAGAGTAGCAACTGATTAAATCTAGTCTCTGTATGGGTAGTTAATGTCCTTTGATAATCTCTGCAAACTGCTGTCGGAAAAATATCCAGAACCTTTCGCCAGTTGGGTTTTGGGTACACCCCAAACTGATATCAAAGTCCTGAAAACCGAATTGAGCATTGAACCAATTCGCGCTGATTATGTGACATTCTTACAACTACAAGGGCGTATTCTCCACCTAGAATTTCAAACCAAACTCGAATCTACACCGCCACTACCATTGCGGATGCTCGATTATTGGGTACGGTTGTATCGTTTGTATCGCCTACCAATAACGCAAGTTGTGGTGTTATTACTTCCGCCTGCACCAGAAACGGTAATTGAAACTGCCTTTGTAGTTGAAAATACTCGTCATGAATATCGCGTGATTTGCATGTGGTTAGAAAATCCCGAACCATTTCTTAATGACGTGGCTTTGTTACCATTAGCACCACTAGCTGCAACTACACAACCCCAAGCTTTGTTACAACAAGTTGTAGGAAAAGTTAATCAACTTGAACCCAGACAACGAACAGAAATTTCGGCT
Source organism: Desmonostoc vinosum HA7617-LM4 (assembly GCA_019359515.1). Classification (GTDB taxonomy): domain Bacteria; phylum Cyanobacteriota; class Cyanobacteriia; order Cyanobacteriales; family Nostocaceae; genus Desmonostoc; species Desmonostoc vinosum. The sequence goes on from JAHHHC010000010.1 coordinate 83,689, forward strand.
TACACCCAAATCTTAGCGGGATTAAAATACAATCAGGACTTGATTCGAAAACTGTTTCGGGAGGGTATGATGCGCGAGTCAGTGATTTATCAAGAAATTCTCAAAGAAGGCGAACAACGAGGAGAACTCCGAGGAGAACAACGAGGACGGGAAGAAGGACGAAAAACTGAAGGGCAATTGCTGATTGTGCGTCAACTTACTCGGCGGGTGGGAGAATTACCCCAAGAAGTAATAGAGCGAATTGAAACTCTCTCCTTAGAACAATTAGAAAATCTCGGCGAAGCTTTGTTAGATTTTCAGGCGATCGCCGATCTACAAGTGTGGTTTAATACATTAGAGTAGCAAAACTAATAGCACCAAACCAGGCAAAAGTCAAACAATTTTGTATTGTTTTTACAACACAATAATCGCCCACATACTCGCCCCTAAGCTGATCGCAGCTAGGTGTTGCCAAAGTAGCGATCGCAGCGGTTGCCGAGCAATTTTTTGTGTTAACAATATCGTTAATAACACTGAGAAAATTAAAGTTGCTCCTTGTAAAAACTCAATTACGGCAGGATGAGTAAACAATATTGGCAATCCTTCCCCATTTAAACCAAAAGTAGCAAAAGTTACAGGCAAAATTCGCCCACCTTCACCCAAACCTAAACGCAGATAATGAGCTAAGTTACCTCCCAAAACTAATGGTAGATAACCATAAGCGAGTTCTACAAATCGTTGAGATTTACAGCGTAAATTAAACAGTTTGAGCAATCCATGAGCCGCGAAGGTGACAGCAGCAGGGATAATCAATACCAGCAGCGATAATCCCAGGTGCAGCCAAAATTGAGTCAAATCGACTTGGAACCCTAACCAAGACTGTAACTCTGGTAAACGATGCAGATATACTCCACCCAATAATAAAAGTAATAATGCGACCTCATAGGTATGAGGTACGTGAGTTGTCCACAGTTCAATCCCAGGAGGGCGCAAGTTAAACTCAACCGAACGATGGGGACAAGCTTTAAGACAAGTCATGCACAGTACACAGTCTCTGTTATCTTCTAGCTGTGCAGGGTGAGAATATAAAGGACAACCATTGGTTTCCATGCCTTCACCTTTTTGTGGCCCTCCTTTGTAGCATTGATAAGTGGTACAAGTGGCAGAACAAATACCTTGCTGTGCGCGAAGTTCTGTCATTGAGAGTTTGGCAAATAAACCATTCATGCCACCAATGGGACAGAGATATCGACACCAAAATCGCCGCTCAAAAATTGCTGAGAAAATCATTGCCCCAGCGGTAATTAATAACAACAAACAAGCGGAAAGATAGGCGGTATTTTCTAAATTCCAGAGTTCTTCCCAAAGGAAAATTAGGGTAAATAGCCCAAACAAAAACCAGCCGCCCCATTTCTCAGCTTGCTCTCTTGGCCAGCGTTTGAGTTGTCTGGGCCATAACCATAAAGAAAGCTTTTGTGTAATTTCCCCATAAATCATAAAGGGACAAACTGCACACCACACACGCCCTAAAAAGGGAAATAAAAATAAAAAGAAAGGCCACCAGAAAGCCCAAAATAAATTGAGAGCAAAATTGCGATCGCGTGTTTGCGGCCCCACAAACAAAATTGTCACGATCAAGGCAAAAGCGCTTACAGTAAAGCCATAATTTATGCGGTCAGGCCACCAATCACTGCGTAAAAATCGCCGCAAACTGGGATAAATATTTAACAGATTAACCCGAAATTGCTTTTTCTTAATTTCGGCTGACCAAAATATTTCTTCTGTCAATTCACTGGCTTCTCCGGCTTGGACTATTGCCCGTTCTACAAGATTTTTCAACTCTTTGAAATTGCCAGGAAAATCATAAGACTGTAAGCGACGCACAGCTTCTGGGGTAATGTGCGGTTTAGAAACACCTCTCGCCCGGACGTAGAGACTAGTGTAATATTCTACTTGTGCTTGAATATCAGCTTTTCGCACCCGTAGTGGTGGCACTTTAATTACATGACCAACACAGCGTTCAATAGTAGGTAGAGTTTTTTCGGAAACAATTAGGATGCGGGCTTTGCTAGGGCGAGGTTCAGCGTTTGGTTCGCCAGGACGAGTCACGGGGTTATACGTGCCTTTTTTCAGTAACTGCGCCACAGCAGGTAATAACTCTGAGGGCAATTCTTGAATATTATTCAGGAGTAGAGTCCCTTCACCTAACCATTCCAGCAGTCCTGGTTTGCCTCCATCACGGCCAAATAAATCTGCACCGCTGGTTTGGAGAATCCCGCAATTGACTTTAATCATCGGTTCTCGCCGTTGTGAAGAACCAAAGTGAATTAAAGCAGCTATGTTATCTTTTTCTAAGCCCGGTTCACCGAAAATATCCACTGATTTGCGATCGCTAGCTGCTTGTCTAATTTGCTCCCGTAGACGTACAGCGTAGCGACTAGTACCAACGATACCACGTTGGGCTTTAGTGACTAAATATGGTCGCAGGGCTACAGAACGTTCTTGTTCATAACCAAGGGCGGATGTCACTTGAGCCAATTCTTGAGCTAATTGACGAGAGAAGGCTTGAGTAATTTCTGGATATTGACTAGCCAACGAACGAAACTGATCAGCAGGCACAACCCACAAATGGCATTCTGTGACTGTAGTAATTGTGACTAGAGTCAATTCATCTAACAGCAATTCCTGAAGATGAATCACCGAACCAGGGAGCAACCCATATGCTAAAGCTGGATTAGTTTGATTGGTAGTACTGCTTTCCAGTTGCCCCTGTTGCAAAATATAAAGTGCTTTTGGAGAAGTGCCTTCACTGACTAAGGTGGTGTTTGCTGGTATAACTTTTTCTTCTATGATTACAGCGATCGCATCTAACACCGCAGGTGAGAGAATTCCTAAAGTGGTGCGTTCTTGTAGCCAAGTTACTATCTCTGGAGATGTCATCCTGGTTTCTCCATGCAGGCTGTTTTATAGGAATTATCCCTGAAAGCGATGTCATTTGCACTGTCTCTGAGTAATGCTGAGTCAATGCCCTACAGGCAGGGTTTGAAGAGGACACGAGGACGCGGGAGACCCCATAAAGCTAGGAGATTCAAACAAGGAACAGATTTTTTTGTCTCTACGACTAAAGTCGCTTTCTTGCAACCAGGTGCTTAAATCTTGAGAAGGGTCGCTCTTTGCGTCTCCCCTTTTCCGCGTCTTCTTAGTCAGGGTTTAGGGGTGTATAGTTACTTTTTGTCTTAACTTTTCCAGTAAGTTCCACGACCTTTTTTCATTCTTTGAGATAAACAAAGGAAACCAATACACAGCTTTTTCTATTAATCTGTTTTGATCATTATTCAAATCTTCAATCAATTTTGCTACTGACTTAAATCCCAGCTTAGGAATAGCAAAATCTAGCCATAATTTAATAGATTGAGCATTAGAATTTACACTTCCATACTTGAACAATTTTGTGACATAATCTCTTTGATTTAAAACTCTCTTGGCAATTACAAGAGAAATTAGGCTTTTTTGTTCAACCATGCTCTTAATGATTTCATATGCTTCTACTTCAGGTATTGATTTTAGATAATCCAAAATTACCTTTTCTTCATTAGAAGACAAGGCTCTATAGGTACTGGTTTGTATTAAATTTTGAATATTATCATTCATAAGGGATTATGAAAACTCATGTGGGATGAAAAGGTCTAATGGCAAACCAGCATTACCTGCTTCATTAACTGATGGTTTGTAGTGACCAGAAGCATTATTCCAGTATTTAATTTGACCTTTATTTTTTTTATTGTGTCCAAAGCGAATTTGACCTGCAAAGTCAACGTTGTTACCTTTGGTGATATCAATATGATCACCTAAACCAAACTTTTGCCTTGCTATATATATATTGCCTCCCTGTACAATGAAGTTGTATTCGCCATTAGGTGTAAATACTTTATTTTGAAATGTTTTATATCTCCACTTATTGCCATCAAAGAAAAGCTCATGACGTCGAATATAATTAGGAATATCTTCGGGATAGAGATTTGGAAAATAGCCTGATATTGAACTCCCTCCAGATGGCAGTCCTGAATCAATATTATGCCAAGGGCTAGAAAACGGTGTAGGATATTTTGTTAAATAAAAAAGTCTAAGTTGCACATTTTAGAGGGAATAGTAAACAGGGAACGCTTAACAGGGAAAACCTCTGATTGAACCAGAATAATGTTTTTCTTTGTGCTTCATGTACTCAAAAAACATAGAGAAAGATTATGGCAATTTATTTAGACTCCGCGATCGCATCGGAAGCTGAAATTACCAAGCTTTGGGGATGGATAAAGGGTATTACTACAAATCCGACACTTTTAGCTCAAAGCGACACTCCACCAGAAGATACACTCAAGAAACTGGTTGCTTTAACTGAAGGGCCTTTATATTACCAACTTATGTCCTCCGATAAAGCGGGGATGTTGGCTGAAGGTAGAAAGGCTTTTGAAATCATTGGTTCGCAAACTGTGTTGAAAATTCCCGCGACACCTGTAGGGTTTGAGGTGGTGGCGAGTCTGGCACCGGAAATTACTTGTTCGGTAACAGCGATTTACAGTGCAGCACAGGCGGTGGTGGCTAAAGAGGCGGGTGCTAAAATTGCCATAGCTTATGTCAACCGCGCTACCCGGTTATTGGGCGATGGTATTGCTTTAGTACAAGATATGGCTAGCGTTCTCAAAGGCAGTGATGTAGAAATTTTAGCAGCCAGTATCAAATCTCCTCAAGAAGCAGCCGCCTCCTTACAAGCTGGAGCAAATCATTTAACCTTACCTTTGATAATGTTACAGGCGATCGCCACTCATGAATTCTCTCAAAAAACTGTAGAAGAATTCGCCAGCAAAGGCATTGGTTTAAATAATTCGTAATTCGTAATGACGCGACGCTCCTGCGTCGCTCTAAGCGAAGCTATGCCGTAGGCTTTACGCTGACGCTCGTACCGACGCTCGATGACTCGCTAACGCTACGCTATCGCTACCGCTTCGCTAACGCTATCGAGGACTCGCTACCGCTGCGAAGCGCGTAATTCGTAATTAAGTGTGGAGTACGTCACCTTTATCTAGGTCGTCCTAGCGTAGTGATATAAAGAACAGCCTCATCAATAGGTATACCCAAAACTTCATTTACTTGGTCATCAAAAAAGCCGCCGATACCGCTGACGCCTAAATTCAGGCGAATAGCCGCTAAATTAAGTCTTTGCCCTAAATGACCAGCATCCATATGTAGGTAACGATAAACGCGATCGCCATATTGAGCAATAGCCGACTTTAAATCGGCTGTATGAAAAAGTACTGCTGCTGCATCTCTCCCTAACTCTTGTCCTAAGCAAAGAAAATGTAACTCCCGTCGGAAGTTTTTAAAGCGGATTTGGCGTAACTCTTGAGCTTTTGGTGCGTAATAATAGCATCCCGCTTCTAAATCTTTGACACCACAAACAGCTATAAAAGTTTCGATTAAATTTGGGTCAAAATAATCTGGAGACCTATCTAAACCTTGGTCGATGTAATTTTGCGGTTGGTAAGTGAAATCGAGTAAAGCTTTGAGTTCATCTAAGGTTAAATCGTCACCGCTATAGGCACGAGTCGAACGTCGCCTGTACATTGTGCTTTCCAATTCTGACAGTCCCTCTTTCCAAGCAATGGGAGTAGTAGGGGTGGGGATTTTGAGACAGAAAGGAAAATTGTATTTATCTTCTAAAGATTTTTCTTGTTTAACTGCTGGTAAATTGAGTTTACCAGTTATCCCTGGTTGAATTTGGGTGTGGCGATGAAAATACGTCAGCAATTCACCATCAGGAATTTGTGGATAATTAGTTTCTGTCGCAGAAGGTAAAGCAGTGCATCCTAATGGTAAATTTTGGTTGATATCCAATAGGTCTGCTAGAGGTAAGATAGCGATCGCTCCTTCTTGTTGCGGATCGATATAAAGCAAATTGTTTACCGATTCATCCACAAACCCACCAATTAAATGTGGCCGATAGTCAGTAAGAGCGCCAGCTAACTCAATATTACCTAACAAGTGTCCTGCATCAAGAAAAATCCGACGATAAGCCCTATCCTCGTAGCGCCACGCAGAGCGATAGAAAACCGTAGTCAGAATAATAGCTAATTGAGTATTTTCCAGCGCCGGATGCCAGAAACAAGCGTCTTGTAAAGTTTGCCAAACATCACTTTCCCAGTAATGCATTAGCGAATGAGTCCGACATTGATAGTTATACAGCCCTGGTGGTAATAACGCAGTGCCGCGAGAAACTACGTACACCTCCGCAGGATATAGCCCACCTGCACTGGGAGCAGCTCTTAGATACACCGTACTTCCCATAGAAGGTATTCTCGCCGTTAGTCCATAGCTACGAAACAACAGCCGTGACAGTCGCTGCCACCATTTAGCATCCAGATTATTAGTAAATGTCTCTGGCTTTTCTTGAATATAAGGTTTGAGGTCAAAAGTAGAGCCAATTTTGTACTCCTTAAACGGCACTGGCTGCTTAGACCAATCTAACCCCTGATGTTTGCCAGCAAGAGTTTCAGGGTCGTATTTAGTACGTTTGTGGTAATGTTGAGCAATTGATTGGTGTAGTTCTGGCATAGATAGTAGTTTCAATAAACTTAATAAACTTGAGTCATCTTATTTTGATCTTGGCATTCATCAGACTCATTGTTTCGTATTAATTAGTACAATCCTTTAATTATCAAAATGGTAATGAGCAACGTACTGAATTGCGTGAGATGGGGATGAGAAGATGAGGGGGATGTGGTTCGACTCTGCGGTAGTTGAGCAAAGCCGAACCACATCCCCAGTCCCAAAAATAAATCTGCACTCATGCCAATACGTCAAACTTTATCAAAGCCCGATATCCAACTTTCTTATTTAGAGTGGAAACAAGGTCAAGAACAAGAACCAGTACTGTTGTTACATGGTTTAGGCGACCATGCTTTAGTCTGGTCTAGTCTGGGAGATTACTTAGCGATAAACTACCACATAGTAGCTCCAGATATGCGTGGTCATGGTGAAAGTAGTAAGCCAGAGAAAGATTATAGTTTTGAGAGTGCGATCGCAGACCTAGAAGCACTCATAGATAGTGTAGGATGGTCTTCTGCCCATGTTGTTAGTCATTCTTGGAGTGGGAAATTAGTTGCTATTTGGGCAAGAAAAAACCCTAAACGGTTGCGAAGCATAGTTTTAGTCGATCCGATTTTCATTTGGAAAATGCCCAGCTTTTTCCAATTTACCTTTCCGATGTTATATCGCTTTTTGCCTTTTCTCAAAAGCATGGGCCCATTTGCCAGTTACGAAGCAGCCGAACAGCAAGCCCGCCAACTCAAGCAATACCAAGGATGGACTAGCTTACAGCAGCAAGTTTTCCAGTTAGGAATTGAACAAAAACCCGATGGCAGTTGGGGCAGCAAGTTTACTGTTGCGGCTCGTGATGGGATTTTTGAAGAAGTCATGCAAGTACCTGGTTTTACAATTCCCCTTGATACTCCTGCCCTCTTCATTCAACCAGAACAAGGTCTGAATCGCCAAAGTTGGCAAATTAAACCATATAAAACCTATCTAAAAAACCTACGCATTTGCCAAGTTCCCGGCAATCATTGGCCTTTTTTGTCGCAACCAGAGCCATTTAACCGGACTATAGCAGCTTTTCTAGAAGAGCATATTTAGTTGGGGATTGGGAATTGGGGATTGGGGACTGGGGATTGGGGATTGGGGACTGGGGACTGGGGATTGGGGACTAGGGACTGGGGACTGGGGAATTGTCATTGATTATTCTCCGCGTCTCCGCGTCTTCGCGTCCCCGCATCCCCGCATCCCCGCGTCCCCGCGTCCCCGCGTCCCCGCGTCCCCGCGTCCCCGCGTCCCCGCGTCCCTGCGTCCCCGCGTCCCTGCGTCCCCGCGTCTTCGCGTCTTCGCGTCCCCGCGTCCCCCTCATCCCCCATGCTCCCTTAACAAATTAAGCTAGCCATGAGTCTTTGTATAAATCCTGTTTGCCCTAAATTAGACCACCACGAGAATGAGCAAAACCGTTTTTGTCAAAGTTGTGGTTCTCAAATGGAATTGCTGGGGCGATATCGAGTGACACGCTTGTTGAGTGACAAAACAGGCTTCAGTAAAGTTTATGATGCATACGAACAAGACACGCCGAAAATCCTTAAAGTACTCAAACAGGAGCTTTCTAGCGATGTAAAAGCGGTTGAACTATTTCAGCATGAAGTAACTGTACTCAAAAAGTTCAACCATCCTGGTATTCCCCAAGCAGATACCTACTTCCAGTATCAAACCAGAAATGGTATGATGTTGCACTGTATTGCGATCGCAAAAATCGATGGATTCAGTTTAGAACAGTGGCTTAAACAGCAGAATTATTTCATTTATCAAGCACAAGCTATAGCCTGGTTAAGGCAGTTGGCAGAAATACTGGATGTAGTGCATGGCAAACAATATCTACATCAAGATATCAAACCATCTAACATTATGATTCGCTCTCCTATAGCCACTCATCGTCAAGGAGGTTGGGGAGAACTGGTATTGATTGACTTTGGCATTGCCAGAGAAATTACTCAACCCCATCTAGGACAAATCAATAACAGCACAGCCATTATATCATCTGGTTATAGCCCTCCAGAACAGATGAATAGTCAAGCCGTACCACAATCAGATTTCTTTGCCTTGGGACGCACCTTGATGTTTTTGCTCACAAGATGCCATCCTCTAGATATGTACGATGTTCAACACAATTTATGGCACTGGCGAAACTATGCTACTCATATCTCACCTTTGCTGTTAGATATAATCGATTGGTTGGCAGCACCAGAAGTAGAGAAGCGTCCCGTCAATGCCCAAGAAATTTTGCAGCGTTTAGCAGAAGTTGAAACTCAATTAACTGAAACTCAGGATAAAGTTGTAGATTTGGCTATTAGTTCTAAAACTGATAATTCCATCCCAATTACTATTAAAACTTTACAGTCCAAGCAGCAGTTAGAAAAAGTGCCCCTATTAGAAATGTTTACAGCATTTTTAATATCATTAGGAACACTAACTACAGTATTTTTGTGGACGCAAGCTTCTTTTAAAGCATCTTCTCCCGACGGAAACACTGCGCGAACAATAACAGTTAATAATGGACAAGCGCCTCAAAGAAAAGGAAAGATTGATTATTTTACCTATGAAGAAGGTAGAGATAGTCAAGGGAGAATTGCGAAATTTAACATAGCAGTTTTATCTGTGGAATATAAATGGCTTGTAGATAGCACATTTCAAGTTAAACATAACGATGAAATTATTAGTGTTGAGCTTTTAAATTTGAACATAGAACAAGAAAATATCCAGAAGCTCATGGGAAACGCCAATGAGATTATCTCTGTAGGTTTAGCTTCTTGTTCAGGTGATACAGCAATTGCAGAACGCATCGCTCTAGAACGCTCCAAGCAAACACAAATTTTGGCAAAAACACTATTTAGTAATATATCTAGCCCCAAAGAGTATCGTTTATTAAACTTGGGTCAATTTCAAAATAATAATTGTCAAAATCATCAAGATTTAACCGCACATCAAAGAAGTGTAATTATTATTGGAGTAGAAAAACAATCAGAGGATGTAATTCTAGATGAGGCCTTGAGAAATAGATTAGAAAAGAAACCTTTTGCTGATTTTAGGTTAGAAGATTATTCCTTGGGAGCAGCAGAAAAATTTAAAACACTATCCAGTAATTTTTAGCATTTGTTGGTGAAAATTGAAACCCACGGAGGTGGGTTTTGTCTGTATAGTCGCGATTTCCAATTGCCGGGGTTAGTATTAATTTAGACTTTTAAAACAACCTCTTAGACAGTGCTTTAGTTCAAACTTAAGCCCCCATTCCAGAATATCGCTTTAATCCTGCACGCCACAGCAAGCGATTCGCACCCAAAAATATCAATATCCAACCTATTGTTGACAAAAATCCTCTTGTAATATCGACGGGTAGCCCGACTAAAATACTTGCAGGAAAGTCAATCAAGTAAGGAAAAGGTGTAAACATCACTACCGCCCGTACAGGTTCAGGAAAAACCTCTAACGGTGCAATTAAGCCAGACAAAAACAAAAAAAACAAAAACCAAAAATTTTCTAAAGCGCTAGCTCGTTCTGTCCAAAAAGCAAAGATAGCAAAGGTATACTGAATTACAAACCGTAAAATAAAAGTTAATATCACTGCTAAAGTAAAGAGCAATAACTCTGGCAATTTGGGTATCCAAAAAGCTTGAGGATAGAGTATAAAAAACAGTGCAATTAGTAGCAACGCAAATGGTATCCGAGCAACTCTTTCAGAAAGATGGGATGCAACATAATGCCATACTGGATCAAGTGGTTGTAATAATTTAGATGAAAGTCTGCCTTCAATTACATCTTTTTCAAATTCCCAAATCACCCAAACTACTGATATTTGTCTAACAACAAAAACCACCAGAAAGTAACGAGCAAAATCTACTGGTGTCAAACCAAAGTTGCCGCCTTGTGCCGCTTTTATCCAAACACCCATCAGGATAATCGGTAAAGATCCTGACAAAACCCATAATATCAACTCTGCTCGATACTCAACCATATAGGCGTAGTATACCAATAGCAAAGTTAGAGCTTTTCTAATAATGTGCTTCATTATCACCTATCTACACAACTCCCGCCTGAAAAACTCGCCCAATTACCTCTTCTACAGGCGGTTCAGTTACTGTTAAATCGATTACCGCCAAATCTGCCAAAATCTTAGATACGGTGCGAGTCAGCGCTTCTTGCGGCACCATAAAACGCACTGCTCGCCCTTCCATAAATTGCACGTCACCATAGGACATAAGTTTCTCTATTGGTAGTGGTTGGGCTAACTCTAGATAAATTTCTCGGTAAGGGGCAAAACGTTCTAGCAGTCCATCTAGGCTACCGTCATACATCAGCTTTCCTTGATGAATTAACAACACCCGTTGACACAAAGCTGTGATATCAGCCATGTAATGGCTTGTTAATAGCACTGTTGCCTGGTAGCGCTGATTATACTCACGCAAAAAATCGCGCACCCCTACTTGAGCATTTACATCTAGTCCTAGCGTTGGTTCATCCAGAAACAAGACATGGGGATGATGCAAAAGTGCTGCTAATAATTCTGCTTTCATCCGTTCACCCAAAGATAACTTTCGTACTGGTTGGGTTAGCTTGCCTCCCAATGAAAGCATTTCTGTCAATTCTCCCACCCGTCGCTGGAAATCTTTATCGGAGATGTTGTACACAGCAGCATTAATTCTCAAAGAATCCAGCGCTGGTAAGTCCCAAAGCAGTTGCTGTTTTTGCCCCATTACCAAAGTGATTGCCCCTAAAAACGCTTCTTGACGCCGAAACGGAACGTGCCCAGCAACTCTAACTTTACCGCTAGAAGGATGAATCAGTCCCGTAAGCATTTTGAGTGTAGTAGTTTTACCAGCCCCATTTGGCCCCAAAAATCCTACGATTTCACCAGGCGCAATTTCAAAGGAAATATCCTCAACTGCTTTAATTGAACAGTAAGTGCGGCGAAAAAAGTGAGTAATTGTCCCTTTTATGCCCGGTTCCTTAACAGCTACTGGATAAAATTTACTAAGATTTTCAACAATGATAATTGACATAATTCTCACATAAAACATAAGTAAACACAGATAAATTATTAATCTTTATCTGTGTTTATAGTGATTTTCAATATATGGGAATGGGGAACTCGGGGATGCATGGGAAATTGTAATTATCTTTCTCCCCTGCCTTTTTACTTCCTCATCCCTATCTAGCCCCTACTTTCTACCTTAAACGCCCCGATCGCAGTGTACTAATAATTAACCACAAACCCAATAAACTAGCAGCAGCAAACAAGGCGCTACTTAAAAAAGATAGCTGGGATGTCTGTGCTTTTGTAGTAATAATTGCTGCTCCCATAATCAATGAACCTACTAGAATACTAAAAGAGAGTCTATTGGCTGCATCGTCCATAGTGCGACGCACACCATCTAAACCTCGTAGCGATAAATTCCATTGCAAGGTTTCAGAAGTTACTCTATCTAATAAAAGTTCAATTTGGCGGGGAGATTGTAAAGAGAGACTTTTGATATCTAGAGCTGTTCTGAGGAGCGATCGCACAGGATTATCGCCGAGTAACTGGCGACGAAACAAATCTGTAATTAATGGTTGAATTTCTTCAAATAAATTAATCTCTGGGTTAAAGGTTCGCGCCACGCCCTCCAAATTAGCCAGGGTTTTAGCATACAACCCCATATTACTGGGTAGCCTAATCTTATTGTTGCGGGCAACTTGTAAAATTTCGTAAATTATTTGACTAAAATTTATGTCAGTCAGGCTGATATTGTAATACTTTCGCAACATTCGGTCATAATCATTTTCCAACCGCGACAAAATCACCGGTTGAGCAGAATCTGCTAACTGTAAAGTTAATTGAGCGCACCGCTGAGCATCCAAATCAACGATCGCTAATAGCATTTCTGTTAATATCTGCTGTGTGCGGGGATCAAGTCGTCCCACCATGCCACAATCAAGAAGGGCAACACGACCATCTTTAAGATAGAACAAGTTTCCTGGATGAGGGTCGGCATGAAAAAACCCATCTATATATAGTTGTTGAAAAAATGCACGAAATAGTAGCGTAGTTATTTCTTTACGTTCAACGGCGGGGTCTTTACTATTATTTTCACTGCTCAAATCTGCCGACAGGAATGGCACACCATCTAACCATTCCATCACCATTAGCTTTTCTGTAGTCAAATCCCAATCAATTTCGGCTACCACAATTTGCTTGGGATCAAACCAGCGACTATGAGACAAATTGCGGCGGAGTTGGTCTGTGTAACCTGCTTCTCGTGTAAAATCTAACTCTGCTTCTAGTGCTTTGGTAAATTCCTCGGCAATAGATTTAATTTCATAGGTTTGCCCAAAATCTGTACGTGCCACTAAATCGGCAATACCTTGAATTAAAGCGATATCTTGGGCAACAGTAATATCAATCCCCGGACGCTGCACTTTTAGCGCCACTTCCCGACCATTAACTAACGTAGCTCGATGTGTCTGAGCAATTGATCCCGCTGCTACAGGAGTTGGATTGATTTTACTAAAAGTTTCTTCTAATGGGCGCTTGAGCTGTTTACGAATCAACACTTCTACATCAGACCAAGCAACAGGCGGGACTTCATCTTGCAGGGTGGATAGTTCCTCGATGTAGGCGGCGCTAAGTAAATCTGGACGGGTAGACATTAGCTGACCGAGTTTGACATAAACCGGCCCTAAATCTACCAAGATATTCTTTAAAACCGCAGGTGTAGGTAGCTGGGGTTCATCAGTTTTGCCACCAGTAAGTAGCCTTCGCATATAGTCCCAGCCATTGCGAAGGAATACTTCGAGGATTTCTCGTTGACGGGGAACAGTTTGGGTGAGGAACATTGTTGGGATGGGGAATGGGGATTGGGGACTGGGGACTGGGGACTGGGGACTGGGGAATGGGGATTGGGGACTGGGGATTGGGGACTGGGGATTGGGGACTGGGGATTGGGGACTGGGGATTGGGGATTGGGGATTGGGGATTGGGGACTGGGGAATGGGTGTTAGTTATTTCTCCCTCATCTCCTGGTTGGTGAGCGAAGTCCAACCACATCCTCCTTATCTCCCTAATCCCGCAAATCCTGTTAATCCTGATAATCCGTGTTTGACATTTAAGTTATAATAGAAAAATCTCCTTATCAGCCTCTGTCAGGGGTTCTAACTTTCTATAGCAGGTCAGCAAATCGGGGATCGTTCTGGAGGGTTTTGAGGATCTGTTTGATTTCCTGAGTGCGTTCTTTGTTGACAACAAGGGTGACATTGCGATCGCGCACAATAACCACATCCTCTAAGCCAATGGTAACAATTACATCTTCTGGATTTGAGGCATAAATAATCGCCCCCTGCGTATCTAATCCCACATGAGTAGCGAGTTCTACATTGGGAGTCTCTTGTGTTTTAAGTAAACGTTCGATCGCATTCCAATCTCCTAAGTCATCCCAGCCAAATTCTACCGGTAAGACATATGCTAGACTTGTCTTTTCCATTAGTGCGTAGTCTATACTCTTCTTAGGTAACTGGGGGTAAATATCAGGGCCCTCTTGTTCCAAAGGTTCGATAATTTCTGGAGCATGGGCATGTAGTTCCTCAAGAACAACCCCAGCCCGAAACACGAACATGCCACTATTCCAGCTAAAACGCCCCGTAGATAAAAAAGTTTCTGCTGTTTCACGGTTGGGCTTTTCAGTAAAGCGGTTGACGTGATAAGCTGGCAGCTCATTAAAGCTACCTATTTTTTCACCTTGTTCAATGTAACCGTAGCCCGTTGACGGAAAAGTAGGCTTGATCCCCAAGGTGACGATCGCTGCTTTGCTTTGTGCAAGTTGCGTAGCCGCATTTAAGGTGTGTGCAAACGTCTTTTGATCAGCAATCCAGTGGTCAGCAGGAAAAAAGCCAATAATCGCGTCTTCTCCATAGCGCCGTTTGATTTCTAAACTTGTCCAAGCAACGGCTGCGGCGGTGTCCCTTCCTTCAGACTCAATCAGCAAATTCTCAGATGGTAAGTCGGGTAGTTGTTGTTGTACTCCTTCAGCTACTTGACTAGAAGTTATTACCCACAGAGAACCCCACCCATTGGCGAGTGATACCAGTCGATCGGCGGTTGCTTGTAGTAGGCTTCTAGAGCTACCATCAAGACTTAAAAATTGCTTGGGTCGGTCTTTGCGACTCAGGGGCCAAAAGCGTTCACCTTTGCCACCAGCAAGGATTACAGGGAACAATGCAGTACTCATGTTGTCATACAGACCTACTGAAGAACATTACAAGTGTACAGTGAGCTTTTACGCTGGCAAGATTTGTAGCTTGCACTAACATACTTTTAGGGAGTGGTTGAGTGGGGAGATAATTGTGATAAAACAAGTCGAATGGTCGGATAATCCGGTCACGCCTCAGCAAATGCCAGATTTTGAAAATGAGGTGCGATCGCAACAACTTCAACATACAGAAAACCAGGTAACATCAGCACCAGACTCAAAGCCAGAAGTCAGACCAAACCAGTCTGCAAATACTTCTCGTAATGCCGCGTCTGTGGGTGCGATCCCCAATCAGCTTTACGAAAAGATGGGTTTAGCCATGCCTCGGTGGCTATTGTGGATCTTGACAGTTGTCTTGGGTGTCGTCTTATCTGGGCTACTAGTTTCAACTCTAGCGCTCTGGACTCCGCTGTGGAGTAATCTCGATAAAACCGATGAAGAATTGGGTTTATCTGGCAAAGATGAGCAAAAAATGCCATTACCTGGGGAGTTATGGAGCAAACTCTCTCAATATCAGCTATCGCGGCCCATGAACATTTTAATTATGGGAATTGAACCAGTCAGCGGTACTGTTGATGGCTCACCAGAAAGCTTTGCTGGTAAAAGTGATGCTATGCTCCTGGCTAGACTTGATCCTGGCGAAAAATCTTTGCGGGTGTTGTCGATTCCCAGAGATACAATGATCGCACTCCCAGAGGCGGGATTAACTAAGGTCTCAGATGCCAATGCCAAAGGCGGGCCAGTTTTGTCAGCGCGGGTAGTCAGCCGTACTTTAAACAATGCGCCAATTGATCGCTATATTCGCATTTCTACCAGTGGCTTACGGCAGTTAGTCGATCAACTCGGAGGAGTAGAGGTGTTTGTTCCTAAATCAATGGAATACAGAGACGCCTCTGGGAAGTTGGCAATTAGTTTAGTGAGTGGTTGGCAAACCCTCAACGGTGAACAAGCAGAACAGTTTGCACGGTTCCGCGAACCCGGTTTGGGGGATCTCTCAAGGGTGCAGCGTCAGCAAGCACTAATGGCAGCTTTGCTACGACGCCTCAATAGTCCCACTGTCTTACCCAGGTTGCCACAATTAACCCGCCTGATGCGGAAGTATTTTGACACCAACCTGAAGATGGAGGAAATGATGGCGTTGGTGAATTTTGGCCTCAACCTAGAACGAGATAATTTCCAAATGACTGTGTTGCCTGGTAGCTTCAGCCGCTTCAGCCAAGACCCTAATAGCTATTGGCTGAATATGACAGGACAACAAAGCCTATTGAATGATTATGTTGGGGTGAATGTGCCTGGTCTCAAACAAGACCTGCGACCCGTTCCTAACCTCAAAATTGCTATTCAAAATGCTTCTAATCAACCCCAGCTAACCGAAAAAGTTATCACTTATCTCAAACAGAAAGGCTTTAAAAATATTTACACTGTCCCAGACTGGCCTGATACCCAACGCCAGACTCAGATTCTCGTCCAGAAAGGCAACCGCAAACCAGGAATTGACTTACAAAAAGTCATAGGCTTGGGTCAAATTGAGGTGTCAGCAACTGGTGATTTAGAATCTGACCTTACAATCAGGATAGGGAAAGATTGGAAATAGTCACTGGTCATTGGTCATGAGTCAAGCAAAACAGGACAAATGACTAATGACAAATAGTAAAGATATGAAAAAGATTTTGTGGCGATTGTGTAGTTTAATTGTGATTTTGCTTCTAGCCTGGTTGTGGATAATGCTTAATCCGCGGCCAGCTTTTGCTCAAATCAATACAATCAATTACAGCAATATCAATTTAGAAAATCAGGATTTTTCTAACACTGATTTAACAGGTGTGACTTTTGTGGCTGCGGAAATGCGAGGTACAAATTTCCAAGGAGCAAATTTAACAAACGCTATTTTTACTAAGGGAGTTTTGTTAAAGGCTAATCTGGAAGGTGCAAACCTCACAGGTGCTTTAGTTGATCGTGTCACATTGGATGGAGCTAACCTGAGAAATGCTATTTTGACAGAAGCAACTATGACCCGTAGCCGTTTTTACGATGCCGATATCACTGGCGCTGATTTTACAGACGCTTTAATTGACCGTTATCAAGTCGCGCTAATGTGTGAAAAAGCTGATGGTCTGAATCCGGTTACGGGTGTTTCTACGCGGGATAGTTTAGGGTGTCGTTAAGCAAATGCTTTTTGAGCATTTTTGTAGGGTGTGTTATTGCGAAGCATAACGCACCCATTTTAATTGAACATTAATTAAAAATTATTATTGAGAACATTCTGGTAAGTTTTTACGAGCGTAGTTGCAATCAAAATAATTTAGAGCTTCTCTAGTGGAGGTGAATGCTCTAGTTATAGTATTTGGGTCATTTTCTGGATTTGCTTCATATGACCAAATTTTCAAGTAGTAATAATTACCATCATCGCTAGACCATAATTGATAACGGTAATCGCCTCCTGTTCCCTCACTGTTCAAGTAGTCAGCTAGTGCTGTATTTGATGTAGACGTAAGGCTAATTGTAGTTAAAACAGGAATAACAGCTAATTTTAGTATTTGGCTTAGTTTCATAAATGTACGAAAAACTCATCTCCTCTAGCTTCATTCAAAGATGTGTATTTTTAAATCAGTAATAGTCTTTAATATTGTGTGAAGATATTGTAATAACAACAGTTTTTGCACCTGTTTAATCAACCATAAGCCGGCGTTCTTCATCTCTTGGTTCTTCGTGATCTCTGTCTCTGCGTCCTCTGCATTTAGATTAGCTCATCCTCGATTTCAAAGCACAAAGATGAGCTATTGTCTATCAAGTATTAACTGCTAGGAAGTTCGATGACAAACTCTGTTCCCTGTTCTGGTGTGGAGAAACATTTAATTTGCCCGCGATGTTTTTCAACTACTATTTGATAGCTGATAGATAATCCTAAGCCTGTGCCTTTACCTGGTTCTTTAGTGGTGAAGAAGGGGTCAAAAATGTGCGATCGCACTTCTTCGGGAATCCCTAAACCATTATCTGCTATTTTAATTACAACTTGATTATTAATAGTTTGGGTAGTAATCCAGATAGTTAAAGGAATCCTGGGACAGTTGATTGATGATTTTAAATACTTCCGCTGAATCGCATTAAATTTTTCTTCTAATGCATCAATACAATTGCTTAAAATATTCATTAATACCTGATTGAGTTGTGCAGGATAGCATTCCAGCAAAGGTAAAGTATTGTATTGTTTAACAATCTCAATCGCTGGGCGATCGCCAGTATTTTTGAATCGATGTCCTAAAATTAATAAAGTACTATCCAATCCCTCATGAATATCTACTAGTTTCAATTCAGCCTCATCTGTACGAGAAAAATTTCTTAGTGATAGTACAATTTGGTGAATTCGCTCTGTACCTATTTTCATTGATTCAAGGGTTTTGGGTAAATCTTCGATGATAAAGTCTAAATCTGTATCGTCGATTTGCTTTTGAATATCGGGTAATAGAGAGTCATTTTGACGGTAAAGTTTTATGATACTCAGTAGTTCTTGAGTATACTCATTTAAATGAATCAGATTACCAAAAATAAAACTGACTGGGTTATTTATTTCATGTGCTACCCCAGCAATTAGCTGTCCTAAACCAGCCATTTTCTCACCCTGAATTAATCGAGCTTGAGTTTGTTTTAATTCTTGTAAAGCTTGAGTCAGTTCCATAGTTTGACGCTTAGTTTGTTCGAGTAACTCTGCTTGCTGAATGGCAATTCCTAATTGCACCCCTACTTGAGCTAGTAAATTAATTTCTTCATCTTTCCAATAGCGCGGTTGCGAATTTTGATAAGCAACTAACAATCCCCATAATTTTTCGCCTTCACGAATGGGAACAAAAGTTTCGTTGCGTGGTAATTCATTATCATCGTCTGTGTCTTCAAAGGTTTTAATAATCATTGGTTGGACTTTAGCAACGGGTTTCCAACCATCTTTAAAAGAGTCTGCCACGAATTTGCCACTCCAATCTAAGTTAAAGCGATAAATTGCTACTCGTTCAACTTCTAGCAATTCTCTAACAGCTTGAGTAGTGGTTTTAAAAATATTTTTAATATCGAGTGATTGGCGGATTTTATCAATAGTTGCAGCAAGTAGTTCTTGTCTTTCCATTGCTTTTTCACGTTCTGTAGCTTCTGCTAATTGGACAACTTGCAATTGCACTTGTTTTAAATAGGAATCTTGTTTTAGTGCCACTCCTAACTGTTCGGCTATTTGGCTGACAAATTCAATTTCAGAATGTTGCCAGTGACGGGGAGCATTACATTGATGAATACACAATAATCCCCACAGTTCACCTTCTTTGAGCAGAGGTGCAACAATATTCGCCCGTACTTGAAATCTTTCTAGTATTTGGACGTAACAAGCTTGAAGTTTTCCTTGATAAATATCAGCGATCGCATTTACTCGACCTTGAATATATAGTGGTACAAAGCTTTCACTAAAGCAATAATCATAAACTTTTTCAGCGATAGCCGAAGTCCAACCGGGGGCTACGTCTTCATGAACAAACTCTCCTTCCCAGTCTTGTTGAGGATCAAAACGAAAGACTCCCACTCGGTCGGCTTTTAGCAGTTGTCGCACTTCTGTCACAGAAGTTTGTAGAATTGTATCTAAGTCTAAAGAATCCCGAATTCTGGCAATCACCCCAGTTAATGTTTTTTGTTGATCTGCTTGATATCTAGCTTCTAGTAATAATTTGTTATGTTGTAAAGCAACTGCTAAATTCTCGGCAATCTGGCTGACAAATTCAATTTCTGAAGGTTGCCAAGTTCGAGAGTTACTACATTGATGAACACACAGCAATCCCCATAAATTTCCTCCTTTTAATAGAGGTACTATCAAAATAGCTCGTATTTGAAACTTACTTAAAATTTCTAAATGATAATTACTTAATCCAGCTTCGTAGATATCTGCAACAGCTTGCACTGTACCTTGTTGATAATGCACAGCAAACTGTTCCCCAAAATCATGATCGCCAATTTTTGCTGCTACTACTGAATCCCAACCCTGTGCAACATCTTCAGAAATAAATTTTCCTTCCCACTTATTTTGAGTATCAAACTGAAAAACTGCAACTCGGTCTGCTTGCAGCATTTGTCGTATCTCTTTAACAGTAGTTTGGAAGATAGTATCTAAATCTAAAGATTCACGAATGCGAATAATAACACTAGTTAATGTTTTTTGTTGTTCTGCTTGATATTGAGCTTGTGATAGTAACTCATGATGTCGTAACACCACACCGATTTGTGTGCCAATTTGGGTTAGTGATTCAATTTCGTAAGATTGCCATTGTCTTGGTGAAGTATTTTGGTATGCGGCGATAATTCCCCACAGTTTTTCTCCTTGGAGAATGGGGGCAGTGGCAAAGGCTTTGGCTTGAAATTGTTCTAATAAAGCAATGTGACAATCTGTTAACTTGGCTTGATAAATGTCATCGATTGCAAATATCTCGTTATTAACGTAACGTCCTCCTTGAGTTTGTTGTAAGTAAGTATCATTGATCATCGGCTGAATACCAACAAAAGGAGTCCATTGTTCAGCAAATGATTCAGCCACAAAATTACCACTCCAATCATTATTGAAGCGAAATATAGCAACGCGATCCGCGTGTAGCAATTGGCGTATTTCTTGAGTTATTGTTTTAAAGATAGTATCAATATCAAGAGGTGAGCGAATTTTATCGACAAGCTGAGCAATTACTTGATCTCTTTGAGCTGCTTGAGCTAATTGTATGGCTTGTAACTGGACTTCACGAAGATGCTTTGCTTGTTGAATGGCAACGATTAAATGATCAGCAATTTGGCGAGTAAATTCAATTTCTGATTCTTTCCAGTTACGAGGTTCACTACACTGATGAATGCAAAGTAATCCCCATAATTCTTTCTCTCGTAGGAGAGGAACAATCAGGTTGGCGCGTACTTGAAATTTACTCAAAATTTCTACATGGCAATCACTTAGTTCCGCCTGATAAATATCAGCAACAGCTTGCACTCGACCTTGTTGATAATACACAGCAAATTTTTCGCCAAAGCAGTGATCATAAACTTTTACTGTCATTGTTGACATCCAACCAGGCGCAACATCTTCAGAAATAAATTCTCCCTCCCAATCTTTATGAGGATCAAATTGGAAAACTGCCACTCGATCAGCATTGAGTAATTGACGTACTGCTGTAACAGTTGTTTGAAAAATCGTTTCTAATTCAAGAGACTCTCGGATTCTGACAATTACATTTGCTAGAGCTTTTTGTTGTTCTAGTTGTTCTTGAAGTTGATCGCTTGATAATAAAAGTTGATTTTCTGTCACTGTTGAATTGATATCCATTGCTTTGAATTCAGGGAATTTACTGTCAAGATTTCTCAAATCAAACTTTGTTTGGTTGAATAATGTAAAATTCAAGATTTTGCAGTATGCAACTATTCCAAAGTTGATAGTTATGGTTATGATTCCCCTTTCTGTGTCTATCTTCTCAATGGAGTCATGCTTTCATAAGCATCAATTTCACAGGTAGGGTGTATGTGCCAAAAAGTAAATCTCTCTTCCCTTATACTTTTAGCGATCAAATATGAAGCGATCGCCGTTACACTAATTGCCATGAGTCTAATTGTCAAAATTTGCCTGACAGACTACGGGATTTCAGGTTAAATATTCCAGAGATATGCACTGTGTAAGAGTTGTTGAGTATTATTTGTGACTAATCAAGAGCAAAAACCTTCTCGTTCCTTCGCTGGGATTGCTGGCATTGTTGCCGCAGCGACGTTAATTAGTAAAATTTTTGGTTTAATCAGACAACAAGCGATCGCAGCCGCTTTTGGTGTAGGTGCGGCCGCAACAGCTTATAGTTATGCTTATGTGATCCCCGGCTTTTTATTTACAATTCTCGGTGGTGTGAATGGGCCGATACACAGTGCGATTGTTAGCGTTTTAGCGAAGCGTAAGCGAGAAGAAGCGGCTGCTTTAGTAGAAACAGTAACTACGCTAGTGGCTGGATTGCTGTTAATAGTGACACTAGCTCAGATTTTTTTGGCAGATACGATCATTGATATTGTAGGGCATGGATTGGATGCGACAACAAGAGCGATCGCTGTCCAACAAATCCAGATTATGGCACCGATGGCGTTATTTTCTGGCTTGATTGGCATTGGCTTTGGTACCCTCAACGCCGCTAATCAGTATTGGTTACTTTCAATTAGTCCTTTGTTATCAAGTATTACCGTTGTCATCGGTATTGGGTTTTTGGTTTGGCAACATGGCGGGGATATTATCAAGCCAGAATACGCTTTTATTGGTGGCATGGTGTTGGCTTGGGGAACCTTGGCGGGGGCTGTGCTTCAATGGTTGGTGCAGTTAGTTGTGCAGTGGCGCTTAGGACTTGGTTCGTTGCGGCTGCGATTTGATTTTAAATCCCCCGGCGTCCAAGAAGCGATTAAAATTATGACTCCGGCTACCATTTCCTCAGGGATGATGCCGATTAACTTTGCCACTGTCCTTTATTTCGCCAGTCCAATTCCCGGTGCTGCTGCTGGTTTTAACTATGCCAATTTGCTGGTGCAGACTCCCCTCGGCATTATCTCTAACATTATTTTGTTACCTTTGCTACCAATCTTTTCCCAGCTTGCTGCCCCAGAACATTGGCACGATCTCAAGTTACGTATCCGCCAAGGATTGCTACTTGCTGCCTTTACCATGCTGCCTTTAGGGGCACTAATGGTGGTGCTAGCTGTACCGATGGTGAAAATAGTATATGAGCGGGGTGCTTTTAACAAAAACGCCACACAGCTAGTTTCTGAGTTACTCATCGCTTACGGGATTGGGATGTTTGCCTATTTAGGGCGTGATGTTTTGGTGCGGGTATTTTATGCTTTGGGAGATGGACAGACACCTTTTCGCATCAGTACTTTTAATATCTTCCTCAACGCCTTCTTAGATTGGATTTTAGTGGGGCCTTTCGGTGCGCCTGGTTTGGTGTTGGCAACAGTGGGCGTCAATTGCAGTTCAATGTTGATGCTATTATTCTTACTCGATCGCAAACTCAACGGTTTACCCTGGCGTGAGTGGAGTGTGCCGATTTTCGGTTTAACTTTAGCTAGCATCGTTGCTGGAGTCACAAGCTTTCTCACCCTTGTGGTTTGTCAGATGTTCTTGGGTAAAGAAGGCTTACTAATTCTACTGTTGGAGTTGGGCGTATCTGGGTTAGTAGGGCTGGGAGTATTTGCAGTGATTGCAGCATGGATGAGAATACCAGAAGTGAATATTTTTGTTTTCCGTCTGCGTCAGCGTTTCTTGAAGAAATAAGGAAGAGGAGGGAGATGAGGGAGAAAATTTCTCCGCGTCCCCCCCTCCCCGCGTCCCCATTCCCTATTCCCAACAAACATAATTGGTTCACCCAACTAGGTGAAAAATTTTCAACTCTTTGGATGAACCAAGTGCAGGAGGGTGAACTTGAGGAAAAAAAGCGACTCTAGTACTAGAAAGTATTGATTTATTTGATTCTAGTCAAGAGAAACTTTATGAAACTGAAAACTTTAGCTGCTTCTTTCCTTACTGTTGCTTCTATTATCGTTTCTGCTGGTATGGCATCTGCTCAAACAGTTGGTACAAATGGTACTAATAGCAACTACATCGGTGCTGGTATTTCTGCTGGTGTTACCAGTGGTGGACAACGAAACGATGAAGCGCAAGTTGGCGGAAATGTTCAAGGACGATATGTAATTCCCAAAACACCTGTGTCAGTAAGAGGTTCAGTGCTGTATGGTGGTGATGCTGCTGCAATTATGCCAATAGTGACTTACGATACACCTATTGCTAAAAATACTAACCTTTACTTTGGTGGTGGCTATTCTTTTGTCACTAACGAAGGGCAAAATACCCCACTAGGTAATCAGAATGCACTTGTCGTTACCCTTGGTGTTGAATCACTAGTGAGCAAAAATATCATAGCTTATGGTGATGCTAAATGGGGCATTGACGCTTACAGAAATAGCGAGGCTGATGCTGTTAGCTTCCAAGCGGGATTAGGCTATCGTTTTTAGTCTGTAATTGTGTAGATGGTTGATGCTTGAGTGTCAACCATCTGAGTGGGTGGTTAACCCTTTTATGTCACTCTCGGAAAGTAATAATCAAAGCAAGATTCTGAAACTTTCATCCAATCTAGCTTTGAGCCTTTATTTTCTAACAGTAACTAAAATTTATAACCAAAAGCTTAAAACTAAAGCTCCAAAAGGCTTTCAGCGATAGGCTTCTCCCAAACTGACAAAACAGGGTTAAGAAGTAAGAAGTAAAAAGTAAAAAGATAATCCCCATAAATAAGCGCGAAAAGTTTGCGCGTCCGGGTCACAGGAGCGCAAAACTTTTCAAGACAGGGGATTTATAATGAACATCTTATTTCTCGTGCTACGCATCTGGAATACAGCACTTTGCAAGTAAATGAAGTACACATCTTAATATGATAAATCTTGTGGGGTGGGCATCCTGCCCGCCCTTGTGTACTTCATTCAGATGAAATGTGCTGTAAATATTTTTTTTCTTTCCATAAATAAATAATGGTGCTAGTGACCATTTTTATTTTTCTTTATGAGTGCCTTCTTACAAAGTAGGCGGTGTCGGTTTCCGTCCCGCCTACTTTGCGCTTTTAACTTTTTACTTTTGCCTTGTTCGGTGATTTTTAATTTTGAATTTATTCATGTGGTAGTTTATACTTACTAGTGTTACTTAATATACTCCCCCACAACCTACAAATATTTATACACCATGGCAAAATTGGAACCTCTGTATTAGTTTTTTAATTTTTTTAGAGAGAGGAAAATGAAGAAGTTCACATGTTTGATGATTGCCGGGGCAGTATTGTCGATTAGTGCGCCGGCATGGGCTGAAAGTCGTGCGGTTAACATCAGTATTGGCAGTATTGGTGGTTCTTTAGATAATGCCGCTTTGCGAACAATTCGTCAGGTTATCGGGTTTGCGATCGCCACTAGCACCGTAGATCAATTCGTTGTATATAGTCCTAAGGTTGGTTCTCCAATTCCTATTGAAGGAGGTTTTTCTGCTTGTGCTGAAGCTGGCTTCGGCATAAGTAATACAAAATTTAATGCTTTTATCCAGGAGTTGCGTTCAATTAAACCTAAATCAGGAACTTTCTACAATGTAGAACTTACCACAGGCTGCAAACAGAGTTAACAATTCAAAATTCGTCTTGGAAAGTTCTGAATCTCCTTTGGAGACGCTACGCGAACGGAGGAAACCTCCGCTCAAACTTTCCGCAAAATTCGCGCATTCAAGACAGTTTCAGACGAGGTATAAATCCCGTCTGAAACTGAGCTACGTATATGTGACAGGTCGGAGGATTGGTGCAGATGCCTGGTTGGTACGGTGGGAGCGTCCAAGTCCTTGTATAGCGTTGTCTGCTGAATGCGATCGCCGCTGCCGATTGACGCAACTAGGAGTTGACTAACCAATCCTCCTGACATGACGACGGTAACGTCTTAAGAAAATAAGTCCACCAACACCGAACAAAGCTGCAAAACCGAAACTAGGCTCAGGCACAGCAGTTGTAAGGCCAATCAGGCGTCTATCACCAATAGTGCCCACTGATGTAGCGACACCTGTGGTCAAGTCGATACTGTATAGAGTCGAGCCGGATGTTGTAACTGGAGTCAAGGCCGCGAAGGCAGTATTCACCCCTTTGTCATCTGTGATAATGTCAAATCCTGCTGTCGAGTCGATGTCGATACCCAGAGAACCGACTGGAACACCTGCTCCTGTAATAGTGCCATTTCCCAATGTGCCAGCATTTGGAGGAAACTGGATAAACAATGCATCTTTGATATAGTCAATGCTGTATAATGTGGTTCCGGTCGCTGGGTCATTATCCACATTCGTGTAAGCTACAGCAGTAATGTTGGGATCTCCAGGGTTTAGTGGCGAATCACCATCAGCAGTCACATCAGTAGCTATAACACCAGTATCTACATTGATACGCAAGTTTTGGTCATTACCACCGACCACTCTTAGGCGATCAGGAACTGGGTTGAAGTCAACTCCAGAAACAGTCCCACCATTGAAAGGTATTGAAAGGGTACTGACGATAGAAGCAGCACCAGTTAACTCGTTGATAGTGTAGATTTTGTTGGTACTGGTGACACCGTAGATCAAATTTTTAGCTGGACGACGGTCAATACCTAACAAAAGACCATCGACCCCAGTCACAGAGACAGTTGTATTATTACTGGGAGAACTGGAGTCAAACAGAACTAGCTGGTTGTTGTCAGTGAGACCTACCAGCCTTGCAGCCGCAGCAGGTTTGATTGTGCCAAACAAATCAAACATAGTTGCGACAGTTAGCGCGGTAATCACTGCACCAAACTGATTAATTTTCATTCAAAAGCCCTCAATTGCTAGATTTAATTGAGTTGTTAAGTAAGATTTCAATTACTACGTAAGAGTAACTATACTTAACATACTTGTGAATTGTTTATATGACTCATCTGCAAATCAATTTAAATATTTTCCTTGTAGGAAATTTACCATAATTTGCAAACAACTTTATCGTAATATTTCACAAGAATTACACAATTCTACGTGTAAGAAAGTAACTAACTCAAGAAAATAAGTTCAACTTCATCAAATCTTTAATAGTTTATAAATTAACTCATACGAATCGTCTTCGGGTTTTAAAATAACTTTTTGAAAAGGTTATGAGAATTTTAAAAAAGGTTATGAGAATTTTAAAAAGTAAGAAAAGTAGGATGTTTTATGTAAATACTTGTTTGGCAATTCGCAATTAAAAAGCGTGCTGCTCCAATTGAATAACTGAAAGTTTGCCCTGCTGGTGCCCCCATGCTCATCTTTGATTAACTAGTTCCGTGGGTTTAAGTCCCCCGGTTCTATAACCTTGTTTACTGTGAGTAGACAACAAAGTAAATGAACAGAGTTTGTAGTGCGAACTTTGAGGCGGGATAAGTGGGATGTTTTGTAATAAAGCTTTACTATCAAGTTAATGCGAATTGGCTTGACTACCAATTAGCAGCAGTAGTATAGCAACCTGGTTCTTCTGGCATCGCTGACCAATTATTAAAAGCGATCGCCCCTAGTATTGAGCAAAGGAATGCGATCGCATTCAAAAACTTGAGAATCTGGATGCCTGATTGTTAGTATCAGCAGCTACATCAAAATGTAAAATTCACAGCCTTATTCAGTGTTGTAGCAGATTCATGACTTAAAGTAATAAAATTGACAGCGCGACCACTACCTAATGAACCATCGACATCAATTAAAACAATGGCGTTGCTTCCCTCAGTTGCAAAGCTTAAATAACCTCCAGCAATGGCACTGTCAAAATTGATTTTGGTTACATCAGAATAATTGAAAATTTGCCTTTGCAGAACAATCTTGTCTACGCCAACTTCAAAATCTGTGATTGTATCCCCAGCATCCCTGACACTTGTATAGATAAACGCATCTCCACCATCGCCACCAGTGAGGATATCTCCCCCTTGCAAGCCGATGATCATGTCGTTGCCAGTAGTACCATCGATGTTATTACGACCAGGTGTACCATCAATGACATTGACTGCTGCTTCAAAAGCACCAATGTCTACTCGACCAGCATAGATGCGGGCAAAGCTTGAACCACGTTGGTCAAAAGGTGCTGGTTCAGTAGTATCAATAGGTATATCTGCATTGTTCCCTGTATTGATAGCTGGGCTACCTGTGACTAAAGCATGGGTTTTGGTGAAACCGCCATTGTCTCGTAAGGTGGTATCTAGTACGTCTTGTAGAGGAACGTTTAGCTGTTCACTAGTGTCAAAGCCGTTACTGTCGTTGAGATTGCCGATGAGGTTAAAGCCGTTGCTCACGAAGGAGCCTACCACATCTAAAGAGTTGCCAGCAATGATACTGTTGTTCACTATGGCATCATCACCGTTTTCGATACCACTGCCGGAGTTAGCAATAATGGTGCTGTTACTCACCATTAAGTAACTATAAGAATCGTCATATTCATTACCATTGAAAATCCCACCACCGTACTTTGTAGAGTTGCTGCTGATAGTACTGTTGTTTACAGTCAAGGTATCGTAGTTGAAGATGCCGCCGCCTTCTTGCCCTGCTGAATTGTTGTTGATAGTACTACTGTTCACCGTCATAGTAACACCGCCATAGCTGTTACCAGTGTAAATACCACCACCTTTGTCTTCTGCTGAGTTGCTATTGATAGTACTACTGTTCACCGTCATAGTACCATCGTTGTAAATACCAGCGCCATTGTACGCTGAGTTATCAGTGATGGTGGTATTGTTCACAGTTAGAGTATTTTGATTGAAGATACCACCGCCAGCACTAGAAACGGCTTTTGTAGAGTTACTAATGATGGTGCTGTTGTTTACTGTCATGGTACCGCCATTAGTGATACCACCACCTAGTAAATCGGCTGAATTATTAGTAATGGTGCTGTTGCTTACTGTCAAGGTGCCGCCATTAGTAATACCGCCACCTATTTGGGCATAATTATCGCTAACAATGCTATTAATAATTGTTAAAGTGCCGCCAGTGTTGTAGATATCTCCATTGTCAATACCACCACCATAGAGACCTGATCGATTACCACTGATAATACTGTTGCTTACCGTCAAAATGCCCCTGTTAAAGATGCCGCCACCGTTATATATTTCCGAGTCATATTCTATATCAGGAGCATCAGAGATATAGCCTTTGGTAATAGTCAGTCCTTCAATATCCACAGTGGCACTAGATCTAATCTCAAAGACACGAGAAGCATTGTTCCCGCTAACAGTGAGTAATTCTGCACCTGAACCATCAATGCTCACGTCATCTGTAATGATGAGACTACTACCACCAAGAGTAATGGTATCAGCGACCTTATCAGTAAATATACCTTCAAATTTGATGATGTCTTTTCCGGTGAGGGCATTGGCATCTGATATGGCTTGCCGCAGAGAACCAGTACCGCTGTCGTTGATGTTGGTAACGCTGAATGTAGACATTGATATCACTCCAAAATAATATGGCTCAAAGCTTGTGTTTGTCACCGTTTGAGCGTGAGAGATTTTGTAAGTCAGTACTCAGTTAGTCAAATATCAAACACTATGAATAATTAAGTCTGTCAGCAATTAGTGACGACGCTGATTGAAGTCTGCAAAACCTCAACAGTATCGAGCCTTACTAGGACTCAACCATGAATTCTTAAAACCAAAGCCTAAGGAAACTACACTTTAAATATCTGTTGCTAATGCCAGAAATATACTGAGACTGACAAAGGTTATTTATCATTAATTAAATAAAAATGCTAGGCTATTGTAAAAAGTTTACATAGTTGAGAATAATTAAAAGTAATCGCCTATTCACCTGAGTGCAAGCTTCGAGTTATTGCTTGCTCAAACAGGGCTTTTCCCAGCATATTTAGTACAATTTTACTATAATAGATATATGTAGCAGTTCTGAATGATTGATGAAATTACTGCTGTAATTGTCCTTTATTACGATTTTTAGAGGTAAATTATTTGATGATGCAACTGAGTCATTATCCAGGTGCGATCGCTCAAGCTGCCCAACGGGCTAATGAAATAGACTCTCAGTTGATGGCAGTACAACACCAAGTTAACAGATTTGAAGGGAATGCAGACCGCATCGCTGCTTTTGAAATGGATTTGAAAAATGATTCTCAACGCAAGGCGCGACGCTTTGAGGTGTTGCTGGTAAATCAGGAATATCAAAAGGCAGTGGATACCCTGATTCGGTTAACTGCCGATAAAGCCAATGCACTCTCGCATTTGGAATATTTGCGTAACCAGTTTAGTGTAGCAAAATTAGAAGCACGATTAGCGATCGCTCAACAACTCACTGATTTTGAATCTAGGGAATTGGTTGGTTTGTAGAGACGTAGCTGGTTTTAATTTTACAGTCTAGTAGTTTGGCGATTTGCTGATTGATAGTTGCCACATCAAAACGCTGACTAGCACTAATTCTGGCATTACTCGCTATGGTTGCGGTTGTTTGTGTTTCTTGCAGACAAGTTGTAATCACTTTTGCTAGTTCCTGCGGTTGCGTTGGTGTGACAAGAAAACCGTTAATTCCATGTTCTACCAATTCTATTGCACCCCCAGCTTTTGCAGCCACCACAGGTCGTCCGCATAGCATCGCCTCAACAATCACTCTCCCAAAAGGTTCAGCAGAAGTGGAGGTGTGTGCCACTAAGTTGCAAGCTGCCATTAGCTGGGGAATATCTGAACGAAATCCTAAAAATTTTACCCGGTTTTCTAAACCGAGTTCGGCAACTTGTTGATGTAATTGTTTGACATAATCTTGTTCACCAAACAGTGCATCACCAACTAAGATTGCTGTCACTTGTGGTGGACATTGGGCAAGTGCAGTAATTAAAATATGTTGTCCTTTCCAAGGGGCAAGTCGGCTAAAGTGCCCAATGACAAATTTGTTCTCTAATTCTAACTCTTGCCGTAGTTTTCTAATTTCAGATTCGTGAGTTTGATAATTTTTGGCTTCAAAGCCATTATAGACAACTTCGATAATATCTTGACGACCTCCTGCTTGTATAAAAGCTGTTTTACTGGCTTGAGAATTAGCAATTACTAATGATGCCAAACGATTCGCTAAGGTAACAGCAATCCGCAGGTTTGTTTGACTAAAATGTTCTTGGGAAAGGATATCATGCAAATGATATACCAAGGGGCGACGGCTGAAAAAACTAGCCAATGCCCCAACTACTAATGCTTTTTGGGTGTTGGCGTAGATTAAATCATATTCTCTGGCTGTTCTAATTACTTGATTAATTAGTGGTGCAATTTGTTGGAAACTCTTGATTCCTTGTACCAAATCACTTGCTTTATGTACTGAAATTGGTTGGGTAGAAAAAACTCTAGTTGGAATTTGATTTTGCTGAAGTAAATTTCTAAATGAGCCATCTGCAAATAATCCCACAAGAGCGCGATCGCGGTAAGGTTTGGCAATATCTATTAAACATAATTCTGCACCACCTGGTTTACCACTTTGGTCTAAGAAAAGAATTTTCTTCATGTCTGATTTTTATTAATTTAAACGCAGAGGAACGCAGAGTTTTTGAAGTTGATTGGCTATGCTAGAAGAACATGCCTTACTTGTTGAGCAATTTTCTGCCAATCATAGTTTGTGGTGGCATATTGATAACAAGCTGTTCGCGTAGGTAAGTTGATGTTTCCTAGTAATACCTGTTCTAATTTTTCAGTGATTGCATTTACTTCTATAGAACTAGTAATTAATTCAGGTGAGAATAATTCTAAAATCTCTGGCATCCCACCCACTGGTGTACATAAAACAGGAGTGCCGCAAGCTAAGGATTCAACTATTGCTAATCCAAATCCTTCAAAAGATTGACTGGGCATGATAGTTAAATCAGCAGCTTGATAGGCTATGGGTAATTGCTCATCGGGTAGAAAACCTAAAAATTTCACGTTGTCATCTAATCCTAGTTCTATGGCTTGCTGTTGTAATGCAGCTTGTATATGACCACGGCCTGCAATGGCTAACCAAACATCAGGAATTTTTGGCTTAATTGTAGCTAGCGCTTGCAATAATTTATCAATTCCCATGCGGTGGACTAGGCGACGGGGTGTAAATAAAATCCGACGATTATTCGGCCAGCCTAACTGTGTACGAGCTGCTTGAGGTGATAGATTTGGTTGAAAGCGAGTGATGTCAACTCCACCAGGAATAATATGAATTTTATGCCACGGTACTTGATATTGTTGATGTAAAATGTTGCCAAATGCTTTACTTAGAACAATAAAGCGATCGCAGCGATTATAAGTGTTTCTTTCTATCAGCCAGTGCTTAATCAAAAGACTGAGTTTTTTATTAACTACCTCTTGCTTACTCTCAAATGCCCAAGGGCCATGAAAGTTAAAAGTAATCGGTATCCCCTTTGGCAAAAGGTCTAAAATGGGAAAGCTATATAATGCAAAATGTAAGTTAATTGCATCTGGTTTGGTTACTCTTGTTTTGCGAAAGTTTTTACGAATCGACCATAGTCTTTGCCAAATTGCGCTATCTGGTGAAGCCAAATTAGTTAATTTTATCGGTAAGCTTGGTTCAACTTCTGGTAAACCAACTCCACATAATTCAATTTGGTCTTGATATATCGCTAATTGATTAGTTAGTTCATAAATATACCTTTCTAATCCTCCGGGATTTTTGGGAAACCAGCCAACTCCCAAGGTAAGAATAGATGCAGAATTTGAAACCAAGTTATCTTTTTTAGATTCCACTAATATATCTTTCATAATTCATTTTTTAAATTTAGTTATAACTAATAAAGAACTTCTCAATAAAAATATTTTATATGTAGAGTGCGTCAGGTCGAGAAATCCCTGGTGTACCGAGAAATTATTCATACTGATGTACCCTACTAACTTTTTAATTTTGGATACATACTATCAGTAAGAGTTGATTTTTACAGGACACTTTTTTATAAACTATTTATATTTTATTGTCAACAAAAATTCAACTAGAATAATTAAATGCTTATTTTTATGTATGATAAACTACCGTTTTAAATCAATCCGCTTGGGTTAAGAATAATTGTAGTGGGTCGTTTGGCACGCTCATAACCATTGCCAAAAAGCTCCTCAAACGCCACTTGCTACAATCGGGGGAACCCCAACCTACTAGCGCGACAAGCTTAATTTATTGGGTTGAGGCTGACACGGAAACACGGGGATTAGGGGATGTGGAGATTTTTAACCCAACGTTTTAAGGGTGACGCGCTAGTAATTTAAGGTTTTTGGCTTTAACTGAACCGTATTGACCTTTAAGCAGCAATTAGTCTTTCCATGTAGAGGGCAATCATTTGTTGTTCGCCACCACGGGAAATAATTGTTTGTCTGGTACGGTAGTTCTTACCTATCAGTCTTAATTCTTCTTCAAACAGAGCGCCGTTTTCATGTGTCCATAAATATATGGTTTTAGGGTCTCGGAAATAATATTCAGCTACCACTAGTTTAGGTACAGGAAAATTGCGACCAAAATACATAGTCGTTCCATGTGTACCTAACACCGTCCAACGCCTAGCTCCTTGTTCACCTGTTTGTGAATCTACATTATTCCACTCTACGTAAGAACCACAAGTAAGAGCAACGTCTTCATCTAGTTCATGCAGTTTTGCTAATTCAATCAGTTCAGGACTTCCTTGATCTACAAAACGCATGGTTACTGTTTTTGTGATTTCCTTAATCTTGCCATGAGGCAATGCATGGTAGCGTCGCTCAGAACACCAATTACCATCTGTTTCTTTGAGAAATGTTTTAATTAAAGATTCTTCCAGCTTAGATACAAGCTGTGTACCTGAATTAGACAGATTATTTTGATTCATTATTAACCTTTAGAAAAGTAATTTGTTTTTGAAAGCAAACATGTTATGGGAACAACACTAATAAACTAGGAAATAAAAATTTCCCAGGCAAAAGTTGCTTAAATATGTAGTTTACTTAAGTAAAAAGCTGAATCTGATAGTAATCCCGATTCATAAATTATTTAGACAGATTCTCTGACGAATATTCTCTGTTTGAAGAAATACTTCAATAGCTTATCTGTCATATTCTTTTTTCTCTGGCTATAACTTTTGATAACGCTAAATTCTGAATTAAAGTACCGATTAAACTTAAATTATGTCATTTATTGATTTTATTAACATTATTTTAATAATATAAGTTTGAATTTAGATTTTAACAATATTACTCAAGATATTTGTTATAGAGTTTTAGATATGTTATGATTATGGACTGAGAAAAAATTATTCCTAGCAATTTTAAGACACCAAACTCTCTAACTCTAACCACAGTTCATTTTTCAACTCAACAAATTCATTCTTTTTCAAGTTTTATTGAACATACGGGTTTATCTAGAAGAATTTCCTGTACCCGAAATATCAAACTAGAGAAGTGCGATCGCATAAAGTCGGTTGTAAGCGATCGCCTGCAACAATCATCAATCCTCCGTCGCCAACCAAGCACGTAAAACCTCTGCCACTGTCCACGCTTGGGCGATACATCCCCGTGGTGTCATCGGCGGATCACCATCAAAAATTTCGCTGAGACTGCCAAGACCATGTGCAGTCAGATGATCAGCCATTGGTTGGAGAAATTGACGCGCCTGTTGAGGATTTTTGTAGACGCGCAGGTGTGCTGCAACAAACGGCCCCAACAACCAACCCCAAACTGTTCCTTGGTGATAGGCTCCATCACGCTGATACTGATTACCGCCGTATTTTCCCTGATATTGGGGATGGTTGAAACAGAGCGATCGCAACCCGTGAGAAGTCAGCAGCATTCTTCCGCAAGCTTCCACCACACCCTTTTGTTGGACAGGTGTCAGAGGACTTTCTGGTAATGATACAGCAAAGATTTGGTTGGGACGCAACGATGCATCATTCCCATCAGGACTATCGATCACGTCATAGCAGTAACCTAACTTTTCATGCCAAAAGCGAGAAAATCTAGCCAAGGCACGGTCTGCCATTGCCTCATACTCCTGGTGAGGCTTGCTCAGAAGACGGGCAAACTTGGCCATTGTTCGTAAAGCATTATACCAAAGGGCATTGACTTCCACAGGTTTGCCAATCCGGGGCGTCACAACCCAATCTCCTACTTTTGCATCCATCCACGTGAGTTGCACGCCCGTTTCCCCTGCGTAAAGTAAACCATCAGTAGCATCAAGGTGAATATTGTAGCGTGTGCCACGACAATGCCAGTTGATGATATCTGCTAGTACACCAAACAGTTCGATCAGCAAATCATCATCCTCAGTGGCATTGTAATAAGCACGAATGGCTGCAAAATACCAGAGAGTTGCATCAGCTGTATTGTATTCTGGAATCTCACCCATATCCGGGAAACGATTTGGTAACATTCCCTGGTCTACATGTCTGGCAAAGGTGCGAAGAATCGAACGTGCGACCTCTGGACGTCCTGCGGCGAGGGTCAAACCAGGCAGGCTAATCATAGTATCGCGTCCCCAGTCACCAAACCAGTGATAGCCAGCGATAATAGTTTTACCATGGGGGTCTTCTGGCACAGAACGGTCAACGATAAACTGATCGGCTGCTAGTATTAGATGATTGACCCAAGCCGGAGAATCGGGAGCATTGAGGGGTCGTTGAGATTTCCAGAGTCCGATTAATTTTTGCTCTAGATGATAACGGTGTTTGAGTGCTGCTTCAGCAATCAAATCTGGTTGCTTGTGAGTGCTGGCAACAAATGCGATCGCTTCCCCAGGATTGAGTGTAACTTCAAAGGTGGCAGCATGGAGATGGTCTTCTTTGTCGCTTAATCCCCGATAGCGTTCAACTGCTAGATCAAAACCATAGTACCAATTGTGAACAGGTGATGCACTACCATGGTCGGTCAGCAAATATAGTGGTGTGGCGTCTGGATAAGCACTTACGCAAATCCCTTGTGTAACTTGCTCAACACTCATCCGCCAGCCGTTGCTTTGAGTGCTGTTGTGATAATCGCGGTAGTTGACCATTGCTTTGAGCGTCAACTTTAGCGGTTGAGTGGCACGACGCAGAGTATATTGCACATAGGTGGTGTTGGCTCCCTGTTGCATCCATACTCGTTTTTCTAGCAAAGCATCAGCAACAGCAAAACGCCATACGGGAATTGTACCCTCCAAGGAAAAACTTTCGATGTGTCGATAGCCGTGGGGACTGACGATACCATCTGCCCAACGATTGGTATGTAGAGAATAAGAGCGAGTATCATACAAAACTATTTCGTCTAGTTTTGCTAGCAGTAAAGTGCGACCTAAAGGTGGTTGCAATGCTGCTACTAGCAAACCGTGATAGCGACGGGTCAACAACCCCGCCACCGTTCCAGAAGCATAACCACCAATACCATTAGTAACCAACCATTCCCGTGATTCTGCAATATCGAGATTACCGCAGATTTCCCGCCCAAATTCAATACACATAACTCAACATTCTTGCTGGCGATCGATACTTGGATTATCAGCTATAAATCCTATACTGTGCTGAAAGTGGTATTAAGAGTAAATGAGAGAACTATTTTTAGACAATATGTTTCAACGAGTTTTGATTTGTACAGACTTTTCTGACGGTTTACACCGTCTTACACATTTTGTTTCTAGTCTTGCGCTTGCGGGGATGAAACAAATAGTTTTTTTGCACGCTGTTCCCTTGTGCGAAACAGGCTTTATTCCACGAGTCGATATTGAGAAAATAGAGCAAGCTCAAACCCGGTTGGTAAAGGCTGTTGGTGAAAGTCCTAATGATGTAGAAGTCAAAATAGAGGTTCAATCGGGAAAACCTGTTGAGATCATTCTGAAGGCTGCCCAAACCTATCATTCCCAATTGATTATCTTGGGTTCTCAAAGTCGTAACGTACTCACGGAAAAATTGGTAGGCAGTGTGATGGCTGATTTATCTCACCAAACAAAAATCCCTCTTTTGGTGCTGCGTCCTCAGTTAATCTCTGCTTATACTGCTGAAGAATTAACA
Organism: Desmonostoc vinosum HA7617-LM4; assembly: GCA_019359515.1. Taxonomy (GTDB): domain Bacteria; phylum Cyanobacteriota; class Cyanobacteriia; order Cyanobacteriales; family Nostocaceae; genus Desmonostoc; species Desmonostoc vinosum. Next base: position 120,059 of record JAHHHC010000010.1, read on the forward strand.
CTCCGTTGTCAGCATCTTTTCCGCTCTTTGCTACTTCCTTACGATGGTAGTCAAGCCGCGAATTATCTGGTGCAACAAGTAAAGCAATTGGCTCAAGAACAATCTGGTAGATTTTTACAACAGTGTCGGTTGTGTTGGGTTGTAGAAAATGCCGATCGCCGAGAAATCCCAAGGAAGATTTTACCACAGGAAGCTCAACAAGCCCTATCTCAGATTAAAGCTGATTTGCAGGGGGTAAATTTGCAAGTTGAGACAGAAGTCCGAGAAGGATACTTTGTGAGTGAGATTTTAGAGGCAGCTGCAATGGCCGATATTAGCGCGATCGCAGTGTCTTCAGGTACGATAGGCAAACTCCAAGAATGGCTAGTTTCTAGTTTTGCGGCTGAATTATTGCGCTTTAGCTGGTATCCTGTACTCTTTTTTCCACCCCAACACCGATAAACCTAGCTACTAAGTAAGTCGGTGAGAAAAATTCAAACTTATGATGAGGAAGACGTGGGGACGGGGAGAGTTTTGAATAATACCAATCCTCTAGTCTAATTTGGTATTGCGCTTAAATTTGCTGAGTTTTTTTAAACATCACATAATCAGCATTTAATAAATGTTTAAAAAAATATTCCATAACCATAACCGTATTTAGAAATGGGGAAGCGCAAAGACAGTTTTTATACAATTACAGTAGTGAATTTTACATGGAAAATTCAATAGTTTTACCCCCAATTTACGTAAATACGTCGATTGAATTGGCACCAGCTAAAGTTATTACCTCATTTGAGGTTAATACTTTTTTAGAAAATCTAGCGATCGCCTCAGATGGCAAAATATTTGTGACAAATCATGAGGTTGGCAAAATTATTCGCATTACTCCAAATGGCAATCAGCAGATTCATGCCACTGTTGAAGGCAAAGTCAGTGGTTTGGCCTTCACTAGTAATGGAGGTCTGGTGGTAACTGGATGGAATGCTAATTCTATACCCGTGGTTTCACTGATTAGCTTGGATGGCACAGTTGAAACGTTGCTGACACTACCAGATGCTATATTTCTCAATGGAATTACCCCTATTTCCAAGACTCAGTACTTAACAGCGGATTCTTACCGAGGTGCAATTTGGTTAATTGATCTTGCCCAACACCGTAGCTCAATTTGGCTAGAACATTCTTTACTGGCTCGTAGCAATTCGGAAAATGTTACTCCTGCTGCTAATGGTTTAAAGCGTTTTGGTAACTCACTTTACGTTTCAAATACTGAAAAAATGTTACTGTTGCGGATTCCTATTGACGTTACAAATGAACCCGGTGAGCCAGAAATCTTTGTGGAGCAGACGAATATTGATGACTTTGCATTTGATCTGAAAGGCAACCTTTACGGAGCAACGCACATTTATAATAGCGTAGTGAAAATTTCACCAGATGGTAGTACAACTATCATTGCTCAAGCCGAGCAAGGTTTAATTGGCACTACAGCAGTTGCTTTTGGTCGAACAGAGGATGATTACACTGCAATCTATGTTGTGACGAATGGGGGGATGTTTTTGCCGCCTCCTACAGGGGTGGTGAATGCCAACATTGTACGACTTGAGGTAGGGAAACCTGGTTATCCCTTGTATTGAAAGTAAAATCGGCATTAGTATCGTTGACCGAAAAGATGGGTACAAGCCCCGTGCTTCGTTTATAAAAGTTGGTGGGGAGAAACGCCGCGACCAGTTGAAGCAACTCCGCATCTGCTACGAAGAAGATTTACCCAACCATTTGTATATCCACTCAATATCAGCATCACTCAATACTGGTGGGGGTGGAGGTTGGGTATAGTCTATCGATAAATCATACCCAGCTTCGTCATAGATAGCATTCAGCACAGCTTGCAACTCCAGTACAGCATCTCTTTCGCCTTGGCACAAGGGAACTGGTATCGTTGGGAGAGTATCTTGTAACGTCACAGGCCACAGATCAATTACTCCAGACCCAGCCCGCGTTAAGGTGATCAAGTATGGAACATCAGGAAGACGGGGATGGTTAAATGGCCGATTTCCTCGGCGCAGCAAGTCAATTTCAATGAGATGGACGTTGGCATTATATAAGCGCTGGCGTTTCTTACGGTAGTCAGTAATACCTGGTTCGCGTTTGTTTACGGGGGAGAGGATTTCGATACAACTGATCAGTATGTTGTTGGCAGTATCCCGAATTTCGACTGTGGGGATGCGAACTTCGACGGGTTGTATAACTGGAAGCGTCAGTGTTGCCGGGGTTGTGGCAATATTCGTGCTGGGGGTAGGAAGAGTTATATCGCGGCGTTGTCTAATCTGCAATACCTCAACATCTGGGTACAAAATACCAATTTCGCTTGCAGGGGAAATATCTTCTACAACATATACTTCCAGGCGTGCGGCATATTTAGGACGCAGCTGTGGGGCGAGGAAGGCACGAATTTTACTGGCAAGGGCGTTGTGTACGTCACTCCACAGATAGCCTTCAAGATATGGGTTCATGCCGGGCAACGGGGAAGGCATTTTGCAAGCTTGTTTGACTGCACTTTTATTCTAAACTGACCCCATGCCTTAATTACGAATGGTCGTTGAGCGAAGTCGAAACAAGCCGTTCGCGCAGCGTCTTTGACAGGAGAAGCATTACCAAGAAGACGCGGAGACGCGGGGAAGGGGAGACGCGGAGCGCGACCATTCTCAAGGTCGAAGCACTGGTCAAAAGCCCCCGACTAAAGTCGTGGAGGCAAAAAATGTTTTCCTTGCTTGAATCCCCTAGCTTTAGTTATAGGGACTCTCCGCGTCACCCTTCGGGTGACGCTCGCAAGCTCGCTAACGCAGTCGCCTGCGGAGGGAAACCCTCCTTTACTCGCTGTCTCACCGCGTCCAAACGTCTCCGCGTCCTCATCAAGAATTACGGTTAGCTAGATACTCATACATCCGCCAACGCGCATCTACTTCAGCTTGTGCCTGTTGTAACAAGTGGTGAGCAAGTTCAGGTTTGCTCTTAGTGAGCATTTTGAAGCGATTTTCTTGATACATTGAATGCTCTACTGATTTTGTAGGCGATCGCATATCCAATTGCAAGGGATTTTTACCCTGTTTTTGCAACTGCGGGTTATATCGATATAGTAACCACCGTCCAGATTCAATCAATGATTTCTGGTGATTCATCGCTGTAGTCATGTTAATGCCATGGGCTATGCAATGACTGTAGGCGATAATTATTGATGGGCCATCGTAAGCTTCTGCTTCTAAAAATGCTCTTAAGGTATGTTCATCCCTAGCACCTAAAGCTACACTCGCTACGTAAGCATTACCGTAGGTCATGGCAATCAAACCCAAGTCTTTTTTGGGTGCAGGCTTGCCACTAGCGGCAAATTTAGCCACTGCTGCCCGTGGAGTTGCTTTAGATGATTGTCCACCTGTGTTGGAATATACTTCTGTATCCATAATTAAGATATTGACATTGCGACCACTAGCAATTACGTGGTCAATACCACCAAAGTCAATATCATAAGCCCAACCATCACCACCGATAATCCAAACGCTTTTTTTGACTAAGTAGTCGGCTAGCGATTTGAGAGTTTTGATTTGGGCTTCTGTGCGAGACGCTACGGGTAGCTTGCTTAAGCGTAGGGGTACGACTTCGCTCAGCCCACGGGGATGAGGTTCTAGTAACTCATCTAATCTTTGCTTGAGGAGTTCTACGCGCTGGCGTTGTTCGTAAATATCTGCTTCTGAGTTTTGTTGTGCAGTCAGGATAGACTCAACTAAACCTGGTGGAATTATTGGTTGTGTAACCTCCCCATTACCCCTGATCTCCAAAGGGGGCCCCACCTTCCCCAATTTATACAACAGTTCCGTGGCAAATTCGGTTTGTTTATCGAGGGAGAGACGGAAGCCAAAACCGAATTCGGCGTTATCCTCAAATAAACTATTTGACCATGCCGGGCCGCGTCCTTCGGCGTTGGTTGTCCATGGGGTTGTGGGTAAATTACCACCATAAATTGAGGAGCAACCTGTGGCGTTAGCAATGACAGCGCGATCGCCAAATAGTTGTGTTAATAATTTTAGATAAGGTGTCTCACCACAACCCGCACAAGCACCAGAAAATTCAAACAACGGTTCTTGCAGTTGTTGTTGGCGAATCTGGTTAAGTTTCAAGTTTCGTCTATCAGGATTGGGTAAACTCAAAAAGAAATCCCAATTTTTCCGCTCTTGCTCCCGTAAAGGTAGCTGCTGTGCCATATTAATTGCTTTTTGCAATGGCTGGGATTTACTTTTAGCAGGACAAATATCCACACAGATAGAGCATCCTGTACAGTCTTCTGGGGCAACCTGAATGGTAAATTTTTGATTGGCAAAGTCCTTATCTTTTGCACCAGTTGATTTGAAAGTGGGTGGTGCATTAACTAACTCATCCGGTTGATAAGCCTTGGCGCGAATAGCACTGTGGGGACAAACCATCACACACTTACCACACTGAACGCAGATATCTGGCTCCCACACAGGTATCTCTTCGGCAACGTTGCGTTTTTCCCATTTAGCAGTGCCGGTAGGAAAAGTACCATCAGCAGGTAGCGCACTCACAGGCAAGTTATCACCCTGCCAGAGCATGATTTGTTCTAAAACACTGCGGATGGATGGGGGGGGAGAGGACGCGGGGAGGTGGGGACGCGGGGATGGGGGGAAAGTATTTGATAATTTCTCCGCGTCCCCGCGTCTCCCCTTCTCCGCGTCTTCCTCATCTTCTACTTTGACTGGATGTAAATTCTCTAGTGTGTTGTCTACGGCTTGCAGGTTCATGCGGACAACTTCTGCACCTTTTTTACCGTAAGTTTTTTCGATCGCTTGTTTGATTTTAGCGATCGCCTCTTGTTGTGGCAATACACCTGCTAAGGCGAAGAAGCATACTTGCATAATTGTGTTAATGCGTCCACCCATGCCACTTTCACGGGCAACTTGGTTGGCATTAATCACATATAACTTTAGTTGCTTGGCGATAATTTGCTGCTGTATTGGCAATGGCAGATATTGCCAAACAATATCTGCACCATACGAACTATTCACTAGTAAAGTGGCTCCAGGTGCAGCAGCTTTTAAAATATCAATCCGTTCCAAAAATCCCCAGTGATGACAACCAATAAAGTTGGCTTTGTCAATTAAATAAGTCGAGCGAATTGATTCTTTACCAAAGCGTAGGTGAGAAACGGTCATTGAACCAGATTTTTTCGAGTCGTAAACAAAGTAACCTTGAGCTTGGTTATCCGTTTCTTCACCAATAATTTTGATTGTGTTTTTATTAGCACCAACTGTTCCATCAGAACCCAATCCGTAAAACATAGCACGAACAACGGTATCTGATTCAGTAGAGAAGTTGGGGTCAAAGTTCAAAGAAGTATGACTGATGTCATCATTAATACCAATAGTAAAGTGATTTTTCGGCTGAGCTTGGGCAAGGTAATCAAAAATACCCTTCACCATCGCCGGGGTAAATTCTTTGGAGGAAAGACCGTAACGACCACCGATGATTTTGGGAGACGCGGAGAAATTATCAAATACTTTCCCCTCGTCCCCGCGTCCCCACCTCCCCGCGTCCCCGCGTCCCCGCGTCCCCGCGTCCCCACCTCCCCGCGTCCCCGCGTCCTCATCTGTCCACGCTTCATGAATAGCAGCTACCACATCGAGATACAGCGGTTCCCCAGCGCTACCTGGTTCTTTGGTGCGGTCAAGGACAGCGATCGCTTGTACACTTTTTGGTATGGCTGCTACAAATCTTTGCACATCAAAGGGGCGGTAGAGTCGGACTTTGACAACTCCCACCTTGGCACCACGGGCGTTGAGGTAATCTACGGTTTCGTGGACGGTTTCACAGCCGGAACCCATGAGAACGATGATGCGATCGGCATCACTGGCTCCGTGGTATTCATAGATTTGGTAATGTCTGTCTGTGAGTTCGCCAAATTGATCCATGATTTGCTGGACGATGGCGGAACAAGAGTCGTAGTAAGGGTTAGCGCCTTCACGGGCTTGGAAGTAGACATCGGGGTTTTGGGCTGTGCCACGCAAGACTGGATGGTCTGGAGTCAGGGCACGGGCGCGATGGGCCAGTATTTGGTCTTCGTTAATCAGCGATCGCAAATCATCATCTGATAACAGTTTAACCTTTTGAACTTCGTGAGAGGTGCGAAAACCATCGAAGAAATGCATAAACGACACTCGCGCCTCTAAGCTAGCTGCATGGGCAATCAAAGCAAAATCTTGGCTTTCTTGCACAGAAGCAGAACACAGCAGGGCGAAGCCAGTTGCACGGGCTGCCATAACATCGCTATGGTCGCCAAAAATTGATAAAGCATGAGTAGCTAAAGAACGCGCCGCAACGTGAACCACGGCGCTAGTCAGTTCTCCAGCAATTTTGTAGAGATTGGGTATCATTAATAACAATCCCTGAGATGCAGTGAAGGTAGTACTCAGAGAACCCGTTTGTAATGCGCCATGTACAGCACCTGCTGCTCCGCCTTCACTCTGCATCTGAACAACACTAGGAACCGTACCCCAAAGGTTAAAACGACCTTCCGCTGCCCAAGCATCCGCCCATTCACCTATTGCTGAAGAGGGGGTGATGGGATAAATAGCAATCACCTCATTTAATTTGTAGGCAACACGGGCAACAGCTTCATTCCCGTCGATAGTTGCAAAGGTTTTGTCCATAATTTTTGGGGAGTGGGGAGTGGGGAGTGGGGAGTGGCTGACAGGTGTAGGTTTTTAATATTTTGCGTTTTGAGCGACGCGGTGAGTCCAGTGAGTAAAGGAGGGTTTCCAACCTTAGATCTTGCACCTGCCCAATCTCCCGCCAGAGAATAAATTCTCGCTCTTATTAGGTCAAGTCCACTTAAGTGGACTAAAATCTATGCTTTTTGTGAGATTTAGTCCTCTTGAGAGGACTTTTGCTATTAGCCATAGGTTTCTAACCTATGGCGGTTTTTGGGACTGGTGCAAGATATCAGCAACGCTAGTCGCTCATGGGGGAAACCACGCCACTTGCTACAACTCTGGGAACCCCCGCAACGCAGTGGCTCCTCAAGTCGGGAAACCCGCCCACGGGGGTGGCTCCCCAAGACTGTGCTGGGCGCTCTTCGCAGCGTCAAGCCTACGGCATAGCTTCGCTTAGAGCGACGTTCGCGTCACCCTCCAGGGCGCGCGGGGACAGGGAGACGCACAGAAAGATTTGGGAACGAAAAAATAGGTTTTTTCGGGGTAAGAAGAAGTTTGTGTATTATGTTTTTTGCGTTAAAAGGCGAGGTTTTAGACCCGATTGCTTCGATAAATACTCTAATTAATATCTCATCTCAAATTAAGCATCTATTAATTTGTATTAATCATGTACTCAATAACTGAGTTCAGTGCTTGATAAAGCTTTCAAGTATTTTTTTATTTTTTGTGGGTTATGGGTTCGGGTATCTCTTAACTTTTTTATGCTTCGTCAGCACTTTCTACACTCAAGGGAATTGTAATACCTTCTCGCAGCAAAGCAACTGTAAACATCTTCCGCAAATGACGCTGGATTTGCAGATGTTTTCCTGGTTTTACCTTCGTTAATGTTCGTAGCAATAAATGAGATTCTCCCAGACTTTCGACTCCATCTACTTGTGTCGGTTCGAGTACATCTTGATCATTTGCTTTTAATTGTTCTCCAACTTCCTCAATTAGTTTATATACATGAGACAAGTTAGATTGAAAAGGCACGCCAACTTCTACTACAGCAAAGATATACTGTTTGGAATAATTGGTAATTGAGCCAATATCACCGTTACGAATAATCTGTAATTGACCATTGGGGTGTCTGATGCGGGTAGTTCTAAGTTCAATTGCCTCTACAACTCCCTCAACGGTTTTCTCTTCGACTTTCCCGGCTTCGATATAGTCACCTACTAAATAGTAATTTTCAAATAAAATAAAAAATCCACACACTATATCGTTAATCAATGTCTGGGCCCCAAAACCCACAGCTATACCTAAAATACCTGCACCAGCGAGTATAGGAGTAGGGTTAATATCAAGAGTATAGAGAATGGAAACAATAGCACCAAAATAAACTAAATACTGCAAGAAACTACGGATGAGAGGAACCAGAGTTAAGCGTCTACTTCTTTGAATATCAGTGAGATTCTGTTCTTTAAATAGTACCTCCTCAACAAGTAAATAGACAACTTCAAATAACATACGGCTGATAAAAACAATACCAATGATTTTAATAATTCGTGGGCCAAAAGCTGCAATATTGGCAATTAACTGCACCTGCTGAAACACCAACGTTGCCACGCACACATAAATGACAAATTCCAGACACCGCTTGAGAAAGGGGATGAGGTGTCGCAGGCGATCGTAGAATCTTAATAGGTTGTCTGGACTAGAGTATCTGACACTAAGAAGATCTAAACTATCAATAACCGCAGTCACTGCTTTAGGTATCAGTAAGCCGATCGCAACGATCAGATAGATCCGCAGTATGATGTATAAATACTGAGAAACAACTACTGGTAACTTCAGAAACTGACTACACAAAATCAAAGCCCACAGCCAGATACCAATAGTAACAATGTTGTTCAGGTTGTTAAAAAAGGCATCGATACTTTGATCGTCGGCAGTATTTTGTTCGATATTCTTGGCGCGAGTATTAGCTACCTTCAACCAATAGCTAGTAGATTTGATAGCGATCGCTGCTAAAATCAAAATACCAATACTCTGAGCGCAACCAATTCCTAAACTTACCCAAAACCCTGATGGAATACGTTGAATTAACATCAGCGTATAACGTTGCAGGTTTTCACCCCGATAGATTAGAAAACCATTAGCAGCAACAATCAGAATACATAATACCGAACAAGTGAGTATCAACAACACCTTAAAATTTCGATGTAACCTTTTGATACTTCTCTCTTTCTTCTTAACTACAGAGTCTTGTAAAATTAGCTTAAATACTCTACCAATCAGCCAATTTACTAACAAGAAAACAAAAATTATTAAACTAACTTCAGCCAAAATAATTAATATATTCATCGAAGAAGGGAATAGGGAATGGGGAATAGTTTTTCCTATTTATTTTTCGGCGTTGCTAAATTTGAATCTGAAACTCAAAAACTAACACTTATCCACTCTTGCTCTCTGCGACTCTGCACGGCAGTTGCTACAACTTTGGGAACCAAATCAACGCACTGCCTTATCTGTGCGTGATATAAGCTCATATTTATACTTTGCAACGCTCCTGTTATCTAAGGAATAAGAGACCACCAAAATGGAAGGACTACTTGTATAAATTAATAAAATACATTTATTTGATGCACTTTGCAAGACTTTGTTTTTCATTCAAGTGCAGCGCTTCAGAAAAACAACATCCTTGTTCTAATCACACGTTTTAAAACGTGAGTTCCCTGTTCCCTATTAAGAGTTCCCCGTTCCCTCTGAAGTGGTTGATTTGGAGCTGAAGATGGAGAATTTCGTAACAACAGCAAAGGCAAACTCAGACAGCCTAAAATAATCATCATTCCAGTCATCACCCAAACTGGTAAACGGTTCGGTCGATAATCGCTGCGTTCAATTTGCCAGAATACTTTATTATATCGCCATGCTGCTAAAGCGATCGTCAAAATCCCGCATATGACCAAAATAATCCCCAAATTTTCTGAGTTGAATAGAGGCTGTACCACAGGTTGCCGTTGTGTTAGCACACTATCCAACTGACGCATAAATAAACCAAATCGAGCTATCGCGAAACCAAAACCCACCAAAGCTATCGATGTACGTAACCAAGCTAGAAAAGTACGCTCATTAGCTTGATGCTCGCGTTGCCGATCAATTTTCGGTATTTGATTACTCATTGCCAACATCCTGTAAAATAAAAATGCCCCTGGAGGGGATTTTTGAGTGTGTTATCTTAAATAAGATAAAGTTTAGTAACAAATATTAAAAACTTTGATTAATAATACATTGTCCTCTTACACTACTTCAAACACTGATCTGCATTCAACAGATACTAGACACAGAGATATCCAAGAATTAGAGTTAACACTCTGCTCATCTCCGTCTCTGCCGATATTGATTCCACAGCGACAAACTTGGTTAGTGTTTGCCGCAGCAGTATTTTTAGTATCAGTGCCAGTATTTATAGAAGCGCCACTAGTGCGATCGCTGCCTAGTGTGAGTATAGTGATGACAGGGTTTTGGGTGTGGTTGAGTTTCACCTTAATGTCACGTCCAGCAACTTATTTGTGGGGAGATTTGCTCTTGGGGTTTAGCTGGAGTTGGTTAGCAGGAGCAATTTATTGGGGCTGGTTGCGTTGGGAACCCTTGTGGCATTTACCAGTAGAATCAATAGGACTACCATTTGCCTGTTGGTGTCTGGTGCGGAATTGGGGCAAAGTAGGCAGTTGGTTTTATTTAGGTTCCTTACTCGGTACAGCTTTAACAGATGTATATTTCTATCTAGTAGACTTAATGCCCTATTGGCGGCAAATTATGAGAGTAGATGCAGATGGGGCATCACAAATTTTACAAAATGCTTTACTCCAAGTTGAAACACCATGGGGACAAGCCTGGGCAATAACTCTCGCCATCATACTGTTAATCATTGGAATTTTACCACTAGCTAAAAAGCAAAGACACTGGTATGCATTCAGTGGAGCAGTTTTAAGCACGATTTTAGTAGATAGCCTCTTCTTGCTAGCAGCTCTCACAATTTAACACTCCCTTATTAAAATCTCTCTGCTGCTAATCTGTAAACATGATTTATCTTGGGTTTTTCGTCCCTCGCTCCTTACGCAATAATCAGGGTTATCGCCATTAGGTCGGAATGTTTCACTTTGTCTGCTCTGCAAAAATACCTAGAGGTGCTGGATGAGGATTTAGAATCTGCCGTCTCAACGCTTAGATTTTAGGAGAAATATTATAATCCTGGTATGCGAATCATTGCCCGCAGCACTTTACGGCAATTTTGGGAAATACATCCAGATACCGAGCAGCCACTGAAAGCTTGGTATGATGAAGCGTCTCATGCAGAATGGAATAGTCCAACAAATATCAAAAGTACTTATCGCAACGCCAGTATTATCGCTAATAATCGTGTTGTTTTTAATATCAAAGGCAATAGACCTCTTGCAAAAGTCGGGTACTCGCCAGAAAATAAATTTTCTGGCTGATAACTTAAGTCGGTTGAAACCGACTAATAACAGTATTTTTAGTCCGTTTCAACGGACTTTTGCTATTAGGCAGAGACTTGAGTCTCTGACGGTTCAAGTATTTTTGCAAGAAGTCTAATGATTACCGCTTAATTGTTCACGTTCGTTACGACATTAAGATTATTTTTATCCGCTTTGTAGGAACGCACTCTGAATACGATAGCGTAGACGCGACAACAATTTGAGGTAACGTATATGCTCGAACCCCGTCCCATCCGAACCGAAGCTGATTATCGTGCTGCGCTTGATGAAATTGAAAGATTATTTGATGCAGAACTTAATACACCGGAGTGCGATCTGTTAGAAGTTTTAACGACACTGGTGGAAGCATACGAACAGCAGCATTATCCTATTGCTGCACCAGAACCAATTGAGGCAATTTTATATTATCTCGAATCTCGTGGGCTGTCTTGGCAGGATTTAGAATCTGTTATTGGAAGCCGTAAAGAGGTTGAGGAGGTTTTGAATCGCCAACAACCACTAACACTAGAAATGATTCAGCGTTTGCATCAACAATTAGGGATTCCGGCGGAGGTGTTGATTCAACCATACTCTTTAATAAAAAATTCAGCTTAATAAAATTGAGTAAAATATTTAGAATATAATGGATTACACAATAGAGCAGCTTTACAAAAAACTGACTGATTTAGCTCTGCTGTAATATTAATAGTCATTGTCAGCCACACAAATTCCTTTACATTTAATACCGTTCGTAGCAGTGCGCTGACAATGACAACAGAGAACTTTTTCGTTTTCTATTTCTTGATTGATTTTTATACTATCACTTGCTGAGCGCAAGTCTTTTTCGTCCTGGAGTTTTACAGTCATCAGAATGAAGAAATTTTTTGCGATTGCATTTTACAGATTGAGTCGAAGAGGAATATTATTCCCCTCCGACTCAACCATATCAATTAAGCGTTGCAGAAAACACGAAATTACTTAGCACTGTCCGTGGAGTGTCAATTTAAATTCGCAATTTTTAAACTCATTACTCAAAACTTTCAAGTTTTTATCTGCAAGGAAAGGTCTAATACCACGAGTGTTTATACGTAGCTTGTGCTTCATTCGGGGTAACAGTCTTCAACTTTGAATTATTTAAGCTTCTTCTTGATTTTCGCTTTTATGTCCTGGAGATGATTCATAAAGAGCGTCTAGTTGTTGGCGAGCATCTTCCACGTTTATCGAACGCATAACCAACAGCGGCTCTTTAATTAAGTTACCTGCGCTATCTAATAATTCTGGATGGGGTATAGGCTGTCTTCTAGAAGAGACATAACCAAAGTTGCCTTGATTAGCCATTTGTGAAGATCTCACCGGATATGTTCGCTCTCTATCAAAACTGAACATAATTAGATTGCGAATTAAGTTGGCAACAGCTATAAATGCAAGAATAGTAAAAGCAAGAATGTAAAGTAGGTGTAACATCGGGTTTTCCTCCAGGCAGCAATTTTTAAAGCTTTTTGTTGTAACGCTTTGTTCAACTAATCCTGTCAGCCACAGAAATAGTGTGAACATCTGACGCACTCTATCTTCGTGCGCTTATTTTTATGTTATGTAAACTGTCCACCGTTATTTCACTTACGGTAACATGGGATACATTATTTTGTTAATCGAGATAATGTTAAGAAAATCTTAATTGTATCGTTCGGGCCGTTTATTTACAACAATCTACAGACGTAGTTAAGCAGCTAGCAGCAAAAGCCAACTCTTAGACTTCGCGTTTTTGACGGAAGATCATTGCTACATTCCAGCACTCTGTTACTAATTGATGCCAAGGCATTATAGTTGCCATATCAATCCCGACTTGTCCATCAGTAGCAGCAAATAGCATTTTTGCAGTATTTAGTTCATCTTGTGCTTGTTTCACTCGCAAGAGCAAATTAAGTTGATCTTGTTCGCTCATAAATGAGAGGCGTTCAATTTCCAGAAGATCTCGCGATCGCGCGAACCAATACTGAAAATCGTCTAGCAGAGGTTCTAAAACTGTTTTTAGCAACTCAGTCCCTGGTAAATTTGAGTCTCGCATAAATTGGAAGCATTCGTCTAACTTTCTTATTAATATTAACGTTATTTACGATTCTTAACACTTTTTATTATCGCCATATGTCAGTTTTTATAAAAAATCTGTAACAAAGACTACAAATTACATTATATATTCTGGTATTGTGATTTGTACAGTTCCCAGAAGGAACACATTTATATATCCCAAGACATAGCTAATAACGTCAGTTGCTGGTTGTTTGAGAAGAAGATGAGGGGGATGTACTTCTCCTTCAAAGACGCTACGCGTAGCAAGACCTTGAAGGGTACGCTCAGCAACCGAGGGATGAGGAAGAAATAACCAATGACAAATGACAATTCCCCATTCCCCTAATTTCCACTGGGCTTCGCCCCGCTTCTCTACGAGACGCTTCGCGAACGCTAACGTGGGGGCCCCGAGTTCCCCATTCCCTAACCAGCTACTTTGCTATTTTTCTTGAATCACGATTTTTTCTAAGTTTTGTACTCGATTTTTCTCGCTGTTAGTGGTTGCTAACTCAGATTTTGCGAGGTCTTGTACTAAACTTAAACCTACTTGTCCTAATTTTCCAATTGTAGTAGATTTCAGCGCTTCGGCTAAAGCTTCGTACCATAAATCCGCTTTTGCGTAGATGTTTGCCTTCTGTAAACTGTTGACAGCAGTAGATAATTGAGTTTTAAGTGTAGATGGCATTTCTACAACAATAAATTCTGCTTTTTCTACTAATTTAGTTTTTGAAGAATTCGGACAATCAAGTGCTACCATCCAGAGATATTTACGACCAACGATCAATTCTGGTTGGTTTTCGGTAAGAGACAATTGAAAAACTCCTGGAGAAACATTTTTTTCAACTGTATCTCCCAACTGCTGGGGTTGATTTTTTGAGTTGAATTCAAAAATTTTAAATCTTATTTGCTTAGAAGTTGATACAAAACCCACAAAAGTAGGACGTAAAGAAGCCGTAGTTCCAATATACGTTTTGGGTGCAAGTAGTGTCAAAGGAATTTTGTCAACTTCACAACCTCTGGTACCTCCAGTTCTGCTATGGTCGCTTGCAGGTTTTCGATTGGTTGGTGCGAAACTAGCAATTGTTGCTGGTGTGAAAACTAAGTATAAGCACAGAAAAAAACTAGTCGTTAGTTTCAGGTTAAGGTTTTGGCTAAATAATTGTACTATTTGAGGTTTCATAAATTTTGATTTTTTATTAGTTATTTGTCTTATTTTTTGTTAACTTCCAAGTGATTTCGCATGTTGTACCTCCAGGTACAAGAAAATCACGTTTAAAATTCCCTTTCAAATTTTTAGCAATACTTTTAAGCTGTTTAGTTCCTTTGCTTTCAGAATAAAAAACAGTTCCAGAACCATTATCTTTAATTTTAAGAGTATATAAACCCTGGTCTTCTATACCAGTAGCTTCTATGTTTTTGACACCTTTAGCATGTTTACCTACGTTACATAAGGCTTCTTCCAGAAATAAACAAAGACCTTGTTTATTTTCTAAAGTTAAATAAATATAGTCTATCGGGTCAAATGTGCGAATTTTTACCTTAATATTTTTGAGATATTCTAGATCGCTCCGTTCTAAAGTACTGGTGTATACTTCATAAAAAAGCTCATGCATTGGTCGTTTTAAGTCAAGTTTTAACCCGCTGCCTAAACGAAGACTTTCGTCTGGAGATAAAGCTTCTATTTTGAGATATTCGCCAATTGCTCGAATTTCGTAGTTAAGTTTTTCTAACTGTAATGTTAATTCCTCTTGTGGCAACCTGTGAGTGTGTGTGTATCTCAGAATATTTGCTAAAGTTTGCAGAGGGCCATTATGAATTATATTGAACGCGTGTTCAATTGTCTGTTGACGTTCAATAATTTTAGATTTTTGAGCTTGGTCATGTTGATAAAATGCAAATGCACTCATCCCTAAACCATTAACACATAAAATTAACAAGTTTGGTACTATAGGAATCCACCATCCCCACAAAATTAATAAATAACCTATACCGACTAAGCAACAACCTACGATGACAACAGCTATATAATTTTTCCAGACTGATTGTGTGATTCGACCGATGATAATTGGTATAAAACCCCAAACAAATATCCACAAATATTCCCAACCATCTGACCAAGATTTTAACAGCGATCGCTCCTCAACAACAGCATTAATTATCTGCGAACAAGCATGAGCATGAAATTCTACTCCATAGACTTGTCCAGGAAGTTTTAAACTCGCAATTGCTGAAGAATTAAATAAGTCGGGAACACTAGGAGCAGTGACTCCAATTAAAGCTATTTTTCCTTTGAGCCACTCTGATTTAAAATTCCCATTTTTAATATCATGCAATGATAAAACTCGAAATGGTTTGCTGCCATTTCTAAAATTTACTAGTATCTTTAATCCACTATCATTAGCTCTTACATAACCCCCAGAATTAGGCAAAAAACGAGGTAGTTCTGTAGCTGCAAATCGCATCGTCTCAGAGTCATTTTTACCACGTTCGAGATTTATTCCTTGAGCTGCTAAGTAAGCCATTGCTAAACGCACAGACAAAGAATATTTGGCTTCATTAGGATTGTCTGGATTTTTATCTGAAGGTGTCCAAAGTAAGTAACGTCGATATTTGCCGTCATCATCTGATATCAAATCAGAAAAACCAACTTGTGCTGCTGGTAGTCGTGGTGGTGGCAATATGGGATCTGGTGGTAATATTTTTTCAATTCCAACCAGCTTTTTATTCTGCTGAAATACATCTACTAACTCTGTATAACCGGGTTCAACAGGGATATTCTTGATAATATCTAGACCTATTGCAATCGGTTGATGTTTTTGTAATATCCTTATTAACTCTGCAATTTGTTGATCTGGAATGGGATAGTTACCTATACTCTGAATATCTTGTTCATTAATCCCAATAATGACAATTTTCTCATCAGTTAATTCTGCAGGACGCCAACGTAAAAATGTGTCAAATGCAAACCATTCCCAAATTTGTAGCCATCCTAATAAACGAGCAACAATGACGAATATTAATACAGCAATTCCTGGAAGCGCTGCTCGTCGCCAAATGATAATTTCTCTTTGAATTTGTTTTTTGGTAAGTCTTACCATACGCAAGAGAATTGGGAACAGCTAAATAATTCGTAATGACGCGACGCTCTTGTGTCGCTCTAAGCGAAGCTATGCCGTAGGCTTTACGCTGACGCTATCGCTGACGCTCGTACCTCGCTAACGCTAACGCTATCGATGACTCGCTCTAAGCGAAGCTATGCCGTAGGCTTTACGCTACGAAGCGCGTAATTCGTAATTAAGTTTTGTAATGGGGATTTAATCCCAACACAAAACTTGTCGGTTAGAGAACTGGGGGACTTAAACCCACGAAACTAGTTAAGAACTAATCAATTAATCCTTCTTGACGAGCGCGGATTTCTGTTTGAATTCGCATATTTTTACCTTCTTTTTTACAATCTTCTGCATAAATACCAAGCACATCTTGAATCTTTGTCCAGTATGTACGCACTGCACGCTCAGATTTATACATACGTTCTGAAATCAATTTATCTGTCAATCCTTCTTCAAAGGCTAATTTCAAAACATCTAACCACTCTGGTTTAAATTCCAATCCAGTTTTAATATCTTTTGTGTGGGTTGCACCTTTGAGTGCTATGTTGACACGAATTAACATGTCTTGTTCTGATAGTCCTTTGTCTGCGATCGCAAATCCACCCTGATGTTCATCAATCTCGTGTTTTATCCTCACCAAAGCTTTTACATAACTACTTTGCACCAAAAAATTCTGCTGGGGATATTTCTTAAATAATTCTTGAAGTAAGTTAATCCCAGTGTCGATTTGGGCCGTCATTCCTGCTCGTTCAGGTATCGATAAATCCATAAAAATCAAGTTAAATAGAGAATTTTTTATCTCCTCTAGAGCATCCGTTACCGTTTGCGCTTTGATGATATCTGCGTTTGGATATTCCTGTTGCAGTAAGTTGAAAGTACCAGTCAAGATTAATTGGTGATCGTCAATAGTTAAGATTTTTAATGATGGCGATCGCAGTAAATTTGGATGTTCTCCTAACTTGTTAGCATTAAAATCAATTACATTTTCCTCCGTAGTCATTTATACATCCTCATACAGTATTGAACTAGAGACTGGGAAAGACGCAAAGACGCGGAGAATAATCAATAACAAATGACAATCCCCAATCCCCACTCCCCAATTCCGTGCAGTTGATATGACACTGCCAATTGTGGCAACGCAATATACAAAATTACAATACAGTTTTCTGCAATCTTGCTCAAAACGGCTGATATCGCAATGAAAAATAGAAACCGTTATCTTGCAATGTATTACCACGGTCATTAATATCTATTAACGGTATACCGTAATCCAAACGCAGGT
Organism: Desmonostoc vinosum HA7617-LM4; assembly: GCA_019359515.1. Taxonomy (GTDB): domain Bacteria; phylum Cyanobacteriota; class Cyanobacteriia; order Cyanobacteriales; family Nostocaceae; genus Desmonostoc; species Desmonostoc vinosum. The sequence continues at coordinate 137,694 of JAHHHC010000010.1, forward strand.
TTAAATCTCGATTTGGTTGCCAAAGTAAACCTAACCCTAAACTAGCAAGTGTTTGGGAACTCAAACTATCACGATTATTCCATACCGTACCAATATCAAAAAAAGGTGCTACTTGCCATGTATTTGAGTTGGATATCAATGGAATTCGAGCCTCTATTGAAGCTGTAATGCCATTATCAGCTACTAATTGATTTTGGCGATAGCCACGGACTGTATCAACTCCACCAATACTAAATCTTTCTAAGGATAGTAAAGAATCTGCTGTTAGTTGGGCGTTGAGTCTTGATAGTAGTATTGTTCGTGGTGATAACCGTTGCACCCACTGAAATTGTCCTAGCCAAGAGAAGAAACGTCCATCAGTACCCATATCGTTAACTGTAGCATCAAATGCTCCAATCCCAAGATTAAATTGAGAACGAGCAGCTAAAACTCTGATCGCATTGCGTTCTACCCAATCTTGATAAAAACGAATGACCGTAACTTTCGATTCGCCTTTTTCTGGCCCTTCAGAAAAAGAGAAAGGGATATTATTGAATAAAAATGTTTGAGAACGACGTAAATCTAATGCTAGACCAATAGCAAATTCAGTTTGAGGTTTTCGATATAAAGGTTGGCGATAACTCAGGGAATAAGTTTGCGTTTCACTCCTAATATCTAAATCGCGGAATTCATCTTCAATAATGCGACTATCACCATTATTGAAACGAAAACTGATGGTACTATTGTCTGCATTGAGGGGAATTGTATAACCGAAATCATATAAATTTAGTCCTTCAGTAATTGCATATTCAACAGACAAGCGATCGCCAAAACCTAACAAATTATCATGAGCTAGAAACACCCCTACCTGAGTGGAACCAATATTAGGAGATTGATTATTAGCAGCAAAAATTCCTGCATGAAATGCAGGAGCTTCGGTAATTTTAACTTGTAAGATATTGCTACCAGGTATACTACCTGCGGTCAACTCAGCATTGACTCGTTGAATTAAAGGATCGAGTTGTAATAGTTGCAGCGCTTCCTCTAAACGTTTTTGATTTAAGGGGGTAGAGGTGGCTATTTGCAGACGCGATCGCACATATCCCGATTGTAATCTTGTTAATCCAGTTAGTTCAATCTTTTCTATTTCACCCTCTACCACTTGAATTTGCACTATACCATCAGTCAGATTCTGATTGTTAGGTAAAAATGCCCCACTAGTAACGTAGCCATTTTTAATGTAGAGTTCTGTGATCTCTGAACGCAATTGAATCAATTCTGTAAAAGTTACTTGTCGATTCTCACATAATTTAATTAACTCTGTAATTTCATCTTTTAAAACGGTTGCTCCTAACACGACAATTTTCTTTACTAAAAAACTTTCGCCACTGGGAAAATTCCGATCTGGTGTTACTGGTGTGGCAGGTGTTAGTAAGATAGAAGGAGAGGGGGAGGGAGAAACTGAACCAGGTGCAGAGGGATTTGGTTTGGGAATAGTTTGATCGAGAATTGTGGGTGTAGTGGCAGGAATATTTACTCCAGGTGGTGGTGTAGATTGAGCAATAACACGAGCAGAAAAACAAGTAAATGTGAGCAAAATAGAAGCTGTGAAAACTATTCTAATTTTGGCGATCGCGCCTACATACTCTATCCAATCTGCCACACTCAACTTCATCAGAAAAATGGGTCTGAAACCCCGTCCTTGAACAAAGTGAAGGACGGCTTGACAAATATCTTCTAAACAACAATTAACCCGTTAGAATGACGAATTAATTGCACTTTACTACAAGCAATCTGCCCTAACCGTTTCCAGTTAGCATCGCTGACAGATACTTGTTTTTCGGTGTCGCCAGACACATAACCAATACCTTTAGGAGAACTGACTAAATCTCCTTTGCGTAGACCATGACGAGTTGTAGAACCTCCATATTGACGACGCACACCACCCTTAGAGGGAAGCATTAAGTGCAGGTTATTCCAATCCTTACCCTTCTAGGGCGAGGTTGGTGAATTCAGCAGTCTAGTAAATATTTACTTTCACAAAAATTTACCACCATTTATTTATGCACAGATAATAAATAGTATATTTATTTATATATCTATCAGTAATCTCGCCTTTTTCAAGCTAAAGGATTTCCAAGAATTGAAGAAAGCAGAGGGCAGAACGTTGTTTTCAAGCGAATTCTAGTAATAAACTTACCATAGCCGTTGGTTTCGACTTCTCCTATCAAAGACGCTACGCGAACGCTCAACCAACTGAGCAATCGAGAGTTGAGCGAAGTCGAAACTCGTCAACAGAGGTATTTTTTTAATCAGAAATCACCTCATCTCGGCAAAGACAGCCGCAGCGACTTTTCGCTGCATCTCTACATGAGATGAAAAACGCTGAAATAACGGAGAAGGGGAGATTCGAACTCCCGGAACCTTTCGGTTCATCCGATTTCAAGTCGGACGCAATCGACCACTCTGCCACCTCTCCAGTAAAACTGTCTAGCTGTAATTTAACCCTGAGTCAAGACGCAATTAAGACATTATTCTCAGGTAACACTAAAGCTGACAGATAATACTATATCCTATCATTTACACAGGTTGCACCACTGAGTGTGATCGCTTGTACAAAATTTCCTCACAAGCCACTTGGCAATCATTACCAACCCACACTAAAGAAGCTTGTGAAACTACACCTGCTTCTAAAGAAACTAAGGAAAAATTACGCAGTTTTTCGTTCCCGTTTTCAACAATCCTGGGTACACTTGCCGCATTCAAGTAAATTATCCCTTCAGGACTTCTAAAAATGGGCTTTCGTGACACTTTTTTGGTATGCCGTAGAGTCTGGTGCATATGACCAAATGTTACCAAAGGAATGGTTTTACCAGCGGTCAGAGCCTGAGAAATCGCTTCGGCAAAATCTGGATCGCCGAAATCGCCTCCTATAGGGTGCCAGTCTTTACCGCAGGGGTCTTCTGGGCGATCGCCTAGTCCACTAGGGCCATTATGACCCAAAAAGATAATCGTCTCATAAGTAGCACTTTTTACCGCTTTGACGATGCGATCAGCAGATTCTTCCAGACTCGTTACACCATAACGTTCTTTACAGATCTCCGCAAATCTCCATTCTGGCCCACCCCAAGTAAAGGGACGACCCCCAACTACGGTGAGATGCCAATCTGGAAAATCTAGCTTGCCATAACCGACATGGGCTGAACCCAATAAATCGAGTTGTGCTTGCACCCAATCTTCTGTGGAGCGGTCATAAGGACACTTTTTTCGTCCCCATTCTGTAGCAGTGTACCATGCGTCGTGGTTTCCCATTACTGCTGCTTTTGGAATGTCGAGGGAGGCGATCGCTCTCACTACTTCCACCGACTCATTACCAAAATCTCCGACAAACAGCAATAGGTTAACACCCAAGTGCTTGAGTGCAATACCATCTTCGACTTCCCATTGGTCGTGAATATCTCCAACTACAGCAATCTTGAGGTTTGTTGATTGAGCTTTTTGACTGGTCATGCTACTTTCCTTGCCGTCTATCTCCAGCATAGGAAACTCAGCCGGATTTGAACACAAAGCGAAAATATATCCCGCCTCCTATTTTTGGTAAAAACTACTATAATTGAATCCACAAGAGAAAAACCTGCAACCTAACCTAACCTAACTGTGTTTACTACTGCACTCCGTCAAACAGACAACACCCAACCAGGTGAGCTACCACTAGATTTATTTGCCGCTATAGAGAGTCTCAAAAAAGAACTCAACGCGGTGATCCTGGCGCATTACTATCAAGAACCAGATATTCAGGACATTGCGGACTTTATCGGGGATTCATTACAACTAGCAAAAGCAGCAGCACAGACCAACGCAGATGCGATCGTCTTTGCTGGTGTTCATTTTATGGCAGAAACAGCCAAAATCCTCAATCCTGACAAATTAGTACTTTTACCAGATTTAAATGCGGGATGTTCTTTAGCAGACAGTTGTCCAGCAGAAGCATTCGCTGCTTTTAAAGCCGCGCACCCCAAACATTTAGTAGTTTCTTATATCAATTGCTCTGCGGAAATTAAGGCAATGAGCGATATTATTTGTACTAGTTCCAATGCTGTCAAGATTGTGCAGCAAATACCGCAGGATGTGCCGATTATTTTTGCTCCAGATCGGAATTTGGGGCGATATGTGATGGAACAAACAGGACGAGATTTGGTGCTATGGCAAGGTAGCTGTGTTGTGCATGAAACCTTTTCCGAAAAGAAAATTGTCCAGTTAAAAATTACACACCCGCAAGCAGAAGCGATCGCTCACCCAGAATGTGAAACTAGCGTCTTGCGCCATGCCAATTTTATTGGCTCTACAGCAGCTTTACTCAACTATTGTCAAAAAAGTCCTACCAAAGAATTTATTGTTGCTACAGAGCCTGGTATCATCCACCAAATGCAAAAACTAGCTCCTGACAAGCACTTTATTCCCGCACCACCGATTAATAACTGCAATTGTAACGAGTGTCCGTTTATGCGGTTGAATACTCTAGAAAAGCTTTACCTGGCGATGAAAAACCGTACCCCCGAAATCACCATGTCTGAGGAAATTCGGATTGCTGCACTGCGACCAATTCAACGCATGTTAGAAATGAGCATTTGACATCCTCACCGCCCTAAAAGTGCGGTGATTCCTAAAGATCACTCTTTGGGTTTTCTCTTTCTTTGACTGCAAAAGTAAGAGAAAACTCTAGCCCCTACGATGGGAATTGGGTCTATTGGGCAACCAGAAAGTGAAACGGTATTACTCCCGCAGTGCATATCCTACGCCACGTACTGTATGAACCAAGCGTTTTTCATTATTCTCTTCCAATTTAAGCCGTAGGTAACGAATATAAACCTCAATAATATTAGAATCACCCATAAAATCGTAGCCCCAAACTTTTTCTAGAATTTGTTCTCTAGTAAATACTTGACGGGGATGTGAAAGCAGATATTCTAATAAATCAAACTCTTTTGCTGTTAACTCAATTAATCGCTGACTCCGAAACACTTCACGGGTGCGACGATTTAAGCTCAAGTCTTCAAATTGTAATAAATCCTCATCTGTTTCTTGAGTGCGGCGGAGATGGGCGCGAATTCTTGCTAACAATTCCTCAATACTAAAGGGCTTAACCACATAATCATCGGCTCCTGCATCTAATCCTGCCACGCGATCGCTCACTTCATCTTTAGCTGTCAATAAAATTACTGGCACTGTACAGCCTGTTGCCCGCAGACGGCGACAAATCTCTAAACCCGATAGCCCCGGTAACATCCAATCTAAAACGGCCAAATCTGGCGATGATTCCCGCGCCAAGGTCAGTCCAGTAATGCCATCATGGGCTATGCTAACTTTGTATCCTTCGCTACTCAGTTCTAATTCAACGAATCGCGCTAGTTTAATTTCGTCTTCGACCAACAGGATATGTGCTGTCATATTTTTGTTCCTAAAGTAGGTAATGTCAAAATAAAGGTGTTGCCATAGCCTAGATTTGATTGAATTGCGACTTTGCCACCCATGCTTTCAACTAAGTATTTGACAATAGATAAACCTAAGCCTGCTCCCTCAGTCAAATGAGCGCGGGAGGCATCAACTCGATACAAAGGTTCAAAAATACGGGACTGCTCTGATAAGGGAATGCCATCACCCTTGTCACTAACTTGAATGACTGCCCAATTATCAGCCTGAGTGAGTTGCAGACTAACTAGCTTATCTGCATTCGAGTATTTAACAGCATTGTTAATCAAATGGTTTAATGCCTGCATCAGTTGCTTACGGTCTGCCTTGACTCTCACAGGCAATGGTGTAATTTCTAAATGGATTACCCGATGCTCAAACTTCTCTATCATCTGCACTATGTCTGCAATTACATCATTTAGTATTAATGATTCAGGTTGTAAAGGCATCATACTGTGATTTGCCCGTGCCAGATCTAATAAGTTTTGCAAAATCTGAGTCATGCGCTCTGCTTCAAAGACAGCCATCTCTAGAGTTTCTTGCTGAGTAGCTGTTAAGTTATGACTACGTTGCCAGGTGCGTTGCAGATATGCATAAACCATACTCAAGGGTGTGCGTAACTCGTGAGCTAAGTCATTAGTAAACTGTTGCTGCTGTTGTTTGAGTTCTTTGATTTGCGTTAATAGTTGCTTCCAAGTTAAGGCTAGCGCTTTCAATTCGCTCGGTGTTTGATGGAAGTTTAGCTGACAATAATCTAGTTCAGCATAGTTTGTTACCCACTGATTTACTTGACGCAAAGGAAACAGTGATTTTCTAATGAACAGTGTAGCGATCGCTGTGGTAGTTGCGATCGCTAAAATGCTCATAATCCAAAGATGTTGAAAAATCATTAGTTTAGTGTAGGGCTGTTGGTCAGCAGTAATCAGAAACTGTTTGATTTCCCAAATTGTTCCCAAAATAAAACTACTTAGTCCCAGTGTCAAAATAATAGCAATTCTCACAGTTAGGCAAAATTGTAGTGAAGAGGGGTCAATTCTAAGTTGAATAAGTTGAGATATTTTCCTCAGTTTTCGGTTTATTAAATTCATTAGAATAATTCACCTCTTGGAATTTCATTAACTCAAACCAAACAATTCAAATAATTTCACTTTAATATTGGCAGAGAATAAAAAAATGAATTATTCCTGAATAAAGTTAGATATTTTGCTTAGAAAATTATAAAATTTTAAATATATTTCTAGAAATAAATTATAAGAATATTAGTTATGAAATCTCATCATACTTTAATTTATCCATCAGCTTATACTCATATTAAGAAGGCAAGCTATTAATTACAAGTTTAGTTTGCCTACAAGCAAGGATCACATCATGAAAGGTTTAATTTGTGGTAGTTTATTTACTTTAATGCTCACTACATCAGCCGCAGCTATAGCTACACCTGTAAAATATACACAGTCAGATTCAGATACACATAAAATATCTCAAGTAGCACTCAACGTAAATGTTCCCCATATTACTAATTCCGGCATCAGAAATAATACTCACTTTATTAGAGTTGCAGTAGTTGGTATGTCTTTGGAAGACCTCATGATTTTATTACCAAGTCAAATGGAACGCTTTAACGCAGTTCGGATTACTGATCAATCAGGTAAAGAGATTGCCGGGAAAATAGAGATAAATAAAGAACGATTATCAATTAGCTTTGACGAACCTGTAAATTCTGGTGTTTCTTTAGAGGTGCAAATCACAGGTGTTCAAAGAAGGAGTGGCAGCGGGAATATATTGCTTTATGGAGTGACTGCTAAAAGAGTTGGTTTAGAAGGAGAAATTCCTATTGGAACAGCCAGAATTGATATTCCTGATAAAGGCTAACATATTTTGGAATCGGGGACTGAGGCGCAAGGCACCCATTATTTATTTATGGGGATTGTAATGCGTGAATTTTGTGAGCGTCCGCGTTCGCTTTTAGCATTTCGTAGAGAGCGTCATTTTGAATTTTAAATTAAGCGAAGGGGTTGACTGTTCTCTTTGAGTTATTTTGAATAAGATATAAAAAACAGTAGATGCAAACTTATAGCCTGCTCTACTGTTTGTTATTATGATTAATAACTTGGATAACTTATTTATCCTATGGCGATCGCTTCTTCATCTTGCTCAATTTTTGGTTCCTGATTTTGTGCTTCATATTCACCAAAATGCTGAATTAATTTAGCAACTAAACCTGTCCATCCTGTTTGATGACTTGCACCGATACCAGCTCCATTATCACCATGAAAATATTCATGGAATAAAATTAAGTTTCTCCAATGTGGGTCATTTTGAAACTTTTCTATTCCACCATAAACAGGTCTTTTTCCAAAGTCATCTTTTAAGAAAATTTTGATTAACCTTTGAGATAATTCTGATGCAACTTCCCAAAGTGTCATCATTTTACCAGAACCTGTAGGACATTCTATCTTGAAATCATCTCCAAGATAATAATAAAAGTTTTGTAGAGATTCAATCAAGAGAAAATTCACCGGAAACCAAACAGGGCCGCGCCAGTTAGAATTACCACCAAACAAACCACTACTAGATTCAGCAGGTTCATAATCTACTCGACATTGAGAACCGTTGACATAAAAAGTGTAAGGATGATCGGCATGAAATCTCGAAAGTGCGCGAATACCGTAGGGACTAAAAAACTCACTTTCATCGAGCATTTTTTGCAGAATACTTTTGAGCTTATCCCGTGAAACAATCGCTAGTAATCTTCTTGCACCTATTCCTTTTGTTTCCATGCAAGCTACGTTTTGTTTTAAGTCAGGACGGTTACGGATAAACCATTCCAAGCGTTTTTTAAAACCAGGAAGCAATCTTAAAGTGTCTGGTTCAATTGTTTCGATGGCAAATAGAGGAATTAACCCCACCATTGACCGGACTTTTAAGGTAATCTGTTGTTCAGATAAATGTAGCACATCGTAGTAAAAACCATCTGATTCATTCCACAAACTCGCTTCCATTTCACCAATATTATTCATTGCAGCTGCTATGTACAGGAAATGCTCAAAAAATTTGGTAGCGATGTCTTCATAAACAGGATTAGTCTTGGCTAATTCTAGAGCGATCGCTAACATATTTAAGCAATACATGCCCATCCAACTAGTACCATCAGATTGGTCAATATGTCCACCTGTAGGAAGCGCTGCACTCCGGTCAAATACGCCGATATTATCTAACCCTAAAAATCCTCCTTGGAAGACATTATTTCCCTCAGCATCCTTGCGATTTACCCACCAAGTAAAATTGAGCATCAGTTTTTGAAATACCCGCTCTAAAAACTGTTTATCTGCTCGTTCATACATTTTCTGTTCAATCTGATAAATACGCCAAGTTGCCCAAGCATGAACTGGTGGGTTAACATCACTAAATGCCCACTCATAAGCAGGAATTTGTCCATTAGGATGCATATACCATTCCCGCGTTAAAACATCGAGTTGGTATTTAGCAAAATCTGGATCAATCATTGCCAAAGGAATAGTATGAAACGCCAAATCCCAAGCTGCAAACCAGGGATATTCCCACTTATCAGGCATAGAGAGAATATCTTCATTGTAGAGATGAAACCACTCACGATTTCTGCCATTTTTGCGTTCTGGCGGTGGGGATGGTGTATGGCGATCGCCTTTTAACCAATCCTCTAATATGTAATGATAAAATTGCTTACTCCACAACATTCCAGCGAAGGCTTGACGCTGCACATTCTGCATATCTTTGCTCAGAGGATATGGTGTAATACGCTGATAAAATTCATCTGCTTCCTGTTGTCGTTTCAAAAAAATTACATCAAAATCTTTGCCTAATGGCTCAATTAAATTAGGCGCATCACTTAATCTTAATTTAATAATTTTAGTTTCGCCTGCACCAACGGTTAATATATAATTAGCAGCAGCTTTAGTACCAATCTTATCTGGATTTACTGCCTCTTTTAACCCCTGCACAATGTAATCGTTAATGCCATCTTTGACATAAATAGATGTATTGGGAGAGTCAAATAATCGTTGATAATTTGTCTCGTTTTCTGTAAAGAGAATTTCCGTTGCATCTTGGCAATATAACCATCTTTTACCTAAAGTTGAATGAGATGCCTCAATAATATTGCAACTATTATCTGATTTAAATTCTTGTAAACTAGGTTTATTTGTATCTCCATTCCAAGACCAAGTATTACGAAACCAAAGAGTAGGCAATAGATACACTGTTTTAGCTTCTGAGCCTCTGTTAATTACTTTGATTTGGATGAGAATATCTTCAGCGGAAGCTTTAGCATATTCCACAAAAACATCAAAGTAGCGGTTGTCATCAAATACACCTGTGTCTATTAATTCAAACTCTAGTTCTTGACGACTTCGGCGTTGATTTTCTTTAACTAATTGCGAGTAAGGAAAGGCTGACTGAGGATATTTATACAGCGCTTTCATATATGAATGAGTCGGTGTACTGTCTAAATAAAAGTAACATTCTTTGACATCTTCACCGTGATTACCTTCATTGCCAGTTAAACCAAAAATTCTTTCTTTGAGAATAGTATCTTCACCATTCCAAAGAGCGATCGCAAAACAAAGTTGCTGGTGATTATCAGAAATACCAAATATACCATCTTCACCCCAACGGTAAGCGCGAGAACGGGCTTGATCGTGGGTAAAATAGTCCCAAGCTGTACCATTAGAACTATAGTCTTCGCGTACCGTTCCCCACTGTCTTTCACTTAAATAAGGCCCCCATCTCCGCCAATGAGCTTGATGAGTTAGGGCTTGTTGTAATCTAATTTCTTCTTGGGTCAAATTTGCTATCATAACACTGTACTTGCATTTATTTGCTATCTGGAGTATCCCGTTTTTATCCAAGGTATAGCTGAAATTTTGATTAAATTTGATAGAAAGACTAGTAAGTAAAAATTTAGAATAAACTCAGGAAAAATTTATGTTAATTTATATATCGATTTTAACTATCGAGTTGATGATTGAAAAATAGTTAGATCGCAAACAGATATCTCTATCCGTATTATCTCGCAGTCTTTTTCAGAAATCAAATATGATTCCTATAAAAAGTATGTGTTAATCAGACTTTCAGCTTTTCAGCTTTTATTCGTATTTATTGATTGTTAGTCTTTTTAACTCTGCTGCCAAATTTTAATCGTCTTATCTAAACTTCCACTTACCAGCATCTCGCCAGAAGAGGTGAAAGCTAGTGCTGTGACTGTGTTGGTGTGACCTGTAAACGTACCTAGCAGTTCTCCTGTTACTAGATGCCACAATTTAATTGTTTTATCAGCGCTGCCACTGGCAATAATTTGTTCATCCGGACTCAGAGCGATAGCGTATACTCGATCTCTATGTCCTTTGAGGGTGTGAATTAATTCGCCAGTATGCAAATGCCAAACTTTAATAGTTTGATCCCAACTACCACTGACGAGTAGTTTAGCATCTGCACTCATTGCCAAAGAGCTAACAATGTGAGAATGACCCATCAACATGTGCAGTGGTTGCGTTTGGTTGAAGATTGGTTTTCCTAATTGATGCGAGGTTTGCCAGACTTTGATTTTGCGATAACTACCTGTAACTAAAGTTTGCCCATCTTGGCTCAAAATTAGCGAATGAGCAGCTGTATCATCTAAAGAAAGAGCGATCGCTACCTGACGATGCATTAAATCCCAAAACAGAATTTGTCTGTCATCTCCACCTGTGGCTAATATCCTGCCATCTGGAGTAAAAGCAGCGCAGCGCACCATCCCGTTATGCTTGTGTAGAATATCTATTAAATCTAGTGCCCCTACATGCCAGATCTTTATTGTAGAATCTGCACCGCAACTTACCAAAGTCTGTCCATCAGCACTAAAAGCTAGGGAATTCACTTCATCCACTAGTCCAGATAGAACCCAAGGATATTCTGACAACGTATCTATTAATTCACCCTTGCTTAAATCCCACAGTTTTGTTTCTCCACGACTGCCACTTGCTAATATGGGTGAGGTTTTACCATTCTTATATCCAGAACTGAAAGCAAGACAGTTAATTCCTCTAGTGTGACCTTCTAAAGTTTGCCAGCACTCCCAATCACCCACTATCCTCTTAAGAGGATGTTCTGGTGGCAAAGTTTGAATTGTTTCTGTTGTTATCCTCTCATCACCTACTAATAAAGAATCTTCTTTCGTAATTAGTGATTCTAAATACCAACTTAATCCCCCGGCATACAACAAATTGCTGGGAGTAATATAAAACTTTGGTTCAGAAGATTCAACTTGATTTGTAGGTAAAAATCCTGCAATAACCGTTTGTTTTTCATATCCTAATTGACCTGTAACCGGATAAAACAAACACAAAAAAATTAATACTTGATGATTTCTCAAATCCTCTTGAGTAACTGACCATCTAATTTTGTCTTTCTTAATTCCATTAAAACTTTCTCTATCTGCAACATAAACTTGAATACTTATGTTGGGATTATCTTTTAATAAGTAAATAAATTTACTTTCACCACGTAAATTTCCTTCATCATCTAAAACTATATTTTGCAAGGTATCTTGTGGTAGTTTTTTGACCAACTTACCCAAGCGTTCTGTCATTACCCGCTCAACAATTTGCTCTCGTAACAGATAATCTTCTGCTTGCTGCTGGAAATAGCTGGAAAAAGGTATTGTCCAGTCCGGGGGTTCAGGATACTCAGGCGGCGTGGGTGGCGGATTTTTGGCGAGAATTTCCGCTTGTTGACGAGAAAATTCTAGGAGTTTTGTCAGTGGCTCCCCCCAAAAGGCCATAATTTCGCTGTGACAACCTTTGACTTGACTTTCTAGCAAAGATAAGTCATACGTCTTAGGTTTTTTCACGCGTTGAAGGAAGTCAGCTTGTTGAACCTTTAGTAAACTAATCCAATCCATCTGCATTCCTACGGCACACTATTGCATACCTACGGTAAGCTATACCAATACAATTACTCAAGTTTATAACCTTTAATTAATTTAAAATTCAGTAATCCTAGCTGTCTCATAGAACACAGATATCACTAGGACTTTGCGGTAAGCGCAGGCCTAAATATTAGTAAACATTTCATTGACTAATGAGGCTCAGGTATAGGGGGTTAGATAATGTTAACCAATTCTAACTAACTGCGACAATCAGATACTGTTTCTAGGAAAACAGTTCTAGCAGCAAAGAAAGTATGATGTGAGAAAATCTAGATAAATTTTAAAGGTAATATGACACAGCTAAAATAGTGCAATAAATTTTTTCTTGTGCGGCGTGCAAGATGCCTGTCCTACTTGGTGAGCAAGATGCACACCCCACACAAAGCGGATTTCTGCTGGGTATTACCACTAGATTCATTTTGAATTGCTGAGTTTCACATTAACAAGTTCCGTGGGTTTAAGTCCCCCGGTTCTATAACCGACAAGTTTTGTGTTAGGCTGTCTTACAAAGTTCAGGCAGTGTGATATTGGGGGAAACCCCCTGGTGACTCTGCGCTAAATCCCCATTACAAAACTTAATTACGAATTACGCGCTTCGCAGCGGTAGCGAGTCCTCGATAGCGTTAGCGTAGCGGTAGCGATAGCGAAGCGGTAGCGAGTCATCGAGCGTCGGTACGAGCGTCAGCGTAAAGCCTGCGGCATAGCTTCGCTTAGAGCGACACAGGAGCGTCGCGTCATTACGAATTACGAATTATTTAAATCCCCATTACAAAACTTAATTACGCGCTTCGCAGCGGTAGCGAGTCCTCGATAGCGTTAGCGACACAGGAGCGTCGCGTCATTACGAATTACGAATTACGAATTACGAATTACGAATTATTTAATATTCGCCAGAAATTTGTAAGAACACAGTTCTTTTACGAGGCCCATCTAACTCAAAAAATAATACAGATTGCCAAGTTCCCAAAGCTAATTTACCATCCACAACAGGAATTACCTCACTTGTACTTAACATCATTGCCATCAAGTGAGAGTGAGCATTCATGGGTTCGTCTTCAGGAACATCTCTCAAATGTAGATCATTATGCAAGTAGCACTCTGATTCAGGTGCTAATTTTTGTAAGAATACTTTCACATCTTGCAATAATCTAGTTTCATTTTCGTTAATAGCTAAAGCTGTTGTGGTATGAAGAGAAAATACTAAAATTTGACCATTTTTTATAGATGTTGAGGCAATAAAATCTTGAATTTGGGGAGTGATATTCTGAATATTAATTCCTTGGTTAGTTTCGATTTCGATTAACTGATGAATAATTAGCATTAATCTTTAATCTGCTGTATGCAAAACTTCTATTTGATTTTTGAAAAAACTTCGTACACTTGAAAAAAGTTGATTTTCCACTCTCTACTCCCTACCTACACAAAAATTTTCATAAATCAAGTCAGATTCCTATATTATGCAAACCTTCAACTAATCTATCTATACCTGCTTTTGCTGTCTCTTTTTGCAGCGCACCATAAGCAATGCGTAAATAGCACCCATCATCCATACCAAATGTTGTACCTGGAATGACTGCTACTTTATATTCTTGAATGAGTCTTTTAACTAGTTCAAAAGCATTCATCTGGGTGTTAACTTTGAGGAAAAAATAGAAAGCACCATTGGCGGGGGTAATGCTAGATAAATCATGTAAATGGTTGAGAGAGTCGAGTACTATTTGACGAACTTCAGCGATCGCTCCAATATTATCCCTTAAATAGGCGTCTTGAGCTTGCAATGCCCCTAAAGCTGCATATTGCGATACCACTGGTGGACAAATCAAAATCGTATCCTGAACTTTTTTGACAGCCACAAGTAAGTGCTGGGGAATCACCATGTAGCCGATGCGCCAACTGGCAAAACCGTAAGCTTTGGAAAGGCTATAGAGAGAAATAGTATACTTGTTACTATCAGTAAATCTACTTGGAGAAACATGTTTGACCCCATTATAGGTAAAGTATTCATAGGCTTCATCGCTAATGTGGTAAATACCGCGATCGCTACAGATTTGATTTACTTGCCGTAATACAGACTCAGAATAAACAACTCCTGTTGGATTATTGGGTGAAATTGTCACCACAGCCTTTGTTTTAGGGGTAATTGCTTGAGCTATTGCCTCCGGACGTAGTTGGTAACTTTCATCCGTCTCCACCAATACCGGACGACAACCCGCCATGGTGATTGCCATTTCGTGGTTGAAATAATAGGGTGTATTTAAAATAACTTCGTCACCTACGGTAGTGATTGCCAAAATAGCGTTCATAAACGCCATATTGCTTCCTGCCGTCACCACAATGCAGTTTTCGCTGTTAATTTCAATACCGTTAAAGGTGGATAATTTTGCTGTCAGTGCTGCCAATAACGGTGGAATTCCCTCAACTGCTTTGTATAAATTATTTGTTGGCTCAGCTAAGAACTTAGGTAAAAGAGCGATCGCTTCCGGTGGTGGGTTGTATGAAACTACACCTTGACCTAAAGAGATAGTTCCAGGAGAGTTTTTAATCAGTTCCCCAACCACCGGAATAATTGGCGACTGTACCGCTTGCATCCGAGAAATTAATTTGGTCATTGGTCATTTGTCATTTGTTATTCACCGCGTCTCCGCGTCTTTGCGTCTTTGCGTCTTCCAATTCCCCATTCCCAATTCCCAACTAACGATTTTCCACGGCTGAATTGTCAAGTTTTGTTTAGTACATGAGAGTTCAGTGATGGCAGAGGAATGCTCTAACAAATCTACCGTATTTTGCAGATTCAAGCCTAAGTCACTGTGCAAACATAACTCGGCTGTCTCTCCGTGGCACTCGTAACACCGCATAATTAGCTGCTGTGGGTTATCTTCTGCTGGCTTCAACGCCATTAAGATGAGGTTTTCAGCCGATAAATTTAGGAAGCTTACCTTATCAGGTGTGCTGTTAGCGTAGCGGGGTGTAGTGGGACGTACATGCTGAGTACTGGGTAAATTTATAACCACTTGCAATGGTATATTTATTTCATACCCACGCCGTACCGTATGGGCTGATTCCCAACTACTTGCGTGAGGATACAAAGCATAGGTGAATTCATGCTGCCCTCGGTCAGCTTCTGGGTCTGGCCAATTAGGACTGCGTAGTAGTGTGAGGCGAAGCTGATTTGCTTGACTATCGTAGCCATATTTACAATCATTTAACAAACTCACACCGTAATTATCCCCAGTTAAATCTGCCCAACGTAAGGCTGGGACTTCCCACTTTGCTTGTTCTGCTGGGGTTTTTGGTTGAGTTGGACGGCGAATAGCAGCACATGGTATCTCATAAGTAGCAAAGTCTGCTTCAACGTTTAAAGGAAAAGCAGCTTTTACCAAAACCTGATTTTCTTGCCAATTGACAGTGTTTACAATTTTTAACAAAGGTGAACCAGTTTGCAGAATGTAGTCTTGGCGAAATTCCGATTCTCCCAACTGACGCACCACGCGTACACGGCTTTGAACTGGGCCATGTTCTAGCCATTGAATTGATTGAAGCCGTGCTAGGGGTAAAGGATGCTGAGCATAATTAGGATCTATATTCCAAGCATCCCAGTATTGCCCACTGTCTTTAAAAGCTTGTAGTTGATTCCCCGCACCACTTAAAACTTCTCGTTGATTAACTTTGTCAAAAACACTAGCCAAATCTCCTGTATCAGGATTGACATCAACTCGGAGAAATTCATTTTCTAAAATCCAATCTGGGGGGAGGGATGAGGGGGATGAGGGAGTAAGGGAGAGTGTTTGCAATAAATTCTCCGCGTCCTCTTTGGGGGAGGGGTAAAGCCAGAATACGCGGTAGCCTATGGGTGGGATGTTGGTTGCGAGAAATAGTAGTGTTGATGGTTCAGATAATTGAGAGACAAGCTGTTGTTCAAAAAGGTCGTAAACTTGCCATGCTTGGTTGGCTGTTGCTGATGCGGGTAAGGAGATAGAGACTACCTCAGAACGTTCCCAATTGAGAGAATTGAAGACGAATATGGCTTTAGCTTCAGGATGAGGGGGTGAGGGTAAAGCGGTTTGGGATGCGATCGCTTGCAGTGATTCTTGTAATATCCTAGTTCCTACCTGTTCAACTTGCTGCCATTGGGGTAACGCATCCAAATAAACTTGAGTAATCGAAGTGCCTGGTAGTATATCATGAAACTGGTGAAATAATACCTGCTTCCAAGCCGTTTCTATTTCCGCTTGGGGATATTTCACACCACAGCTAACAGTCGCCAAAGTAGCAAATAATTCAGCTTGATACAACAAATCCTCACAACGCCGATTCCAGCGTTTCTGATCTGCGTGAGTAGTGTAACAACCACGATGGAACTCTAAGTAAAGTTCGTCATTCCATGTGGGGAAGAGGGGAAGGGATGTGGTACCCTGCGGGAACGACTTCGTCGAACGACTCCGCTCACCAACCGGGGGATTTGGTTCGACTCCGCTCACCAACCGGGGAGTGAGGAAAAAATTCTCCGCGTCCCCCACTCCCCGCGTCCCCGCGTCTTCTTTGAGGGTTGACTTGATCTGTTGTAAGTAATTTTCAGCGGTGATAAATTCTAGAGTTGGGAACAGAGGAGAACTTTGCCAGCGTTGGGCAGTTTCTAGCATATCGCGGGTGGGGCCGCCGCCGTGGTCGCCAACACCAGGTAGCCAGAGAGCATCTTGTAGACCTGTTTGAGCTTGCCATTCACAAACATATGATGCCATCTTAACTGGGTCAATACCTTCACCAATGAGTGCAGACATCAAACTAAAAACTTCACTACCATCAGGCGATCGCCACCAAAAAGCCCCATAATCAAACTTAGTAGTATCATTCCAGCGCAACTTCTGCGTCACAAAATGTTCTATTCCCGCATTCACAAAAAACTGCGGCAAAGTTGCACAAAAACCAAAACTATCCGGCACCCAAACCACAGTCGCCAGCTTACCGAACTTCTGTTGCACATACCGCTGACCATACAACAACTGACGCACAATTGACTCACCACCAATCAAATTGAGATCAGGTTCAACCCAGAAACCACCCACAACTTCCCAACGCCCAGCAGCCACCATCGCTTGAATAGCCTCAAACAAATCTGGGCGATTTTCCTCAACCCATGCATAAAGCGCCGGAGTCGAATGACAAAAAATCAACTCTGGAAAATCTGCCTGCAACTTCAAAGCCGACTCAAAAGTACTTTGCGTCGCCTTCCAAGTTTCATCCACAGGCCACAACCATGCTAAATCCAAATGAGCATGACCCAACAAATAAACCTGAGATTTTAACTCGTAAATCTTAGACTCTATTAAACGCCGACGCAGAAACAAAAACCACTCTACCCTCTGTTCCTTAGTGTTCTCTGTGCCTTTGCGGTTCGTCACCTCTTCCACCACCTCTGCCAACACAGCCAACTTCTGTGGTGCAAACCTCTCCAAAAAAAGCTGCATCACCGCCAACTCATCAGCCACAAACCCTGGATCAGGACTATGATCATTATTAGATTCATATACTAAAAGCGATCGCACCAAAGCACCATCACAATGTCCCGGACTTACTAACCGCAAAGCTACAACAAACTCTTCCCCTGGAGTCACCCCACGACTGAGAAGCACTCTAGGCGAACAATCAAATAAATCTCCCGCCTGTACCAACTCTCCATTCACATATACGGACGCAGCATCCGCCCACCAAACCAAAGCCAACCGCAAAGACAACCCCGCCAAAGCGTAACCCTGCATATCTTCGGGAACCACCAACCTTTGTGCCAGCCACAAAACTTTTTTCCCTCCCGTCCAAGCAACATGTTCCTTCGCATTTAGTTGAACAGGTTGCCAATCAGACAAATCAAATGCGGCAATATCAGTAATTACTCGGTCAGATTCCTGATACAACCAATTAGACTGGATATTTGCTTGACAGTAAGAGCGTAATTGCTCAATTGCCTCTAAGATCAATTTGGTATGGGATTGAGATACAGAAAGGGTCATATTTCCGCTAAGATAATGGCACTTGTAACAGTTATCAGTTATCAGTTATCAGTTAATTGTACTGAGCGACTTGCCTTGAGCGAACTTATACTGAGCGTAGTCGAAGTATCAGTTATCAGCCAAGCTGATGCGATTTTAAGTTACATAGTTCAAATTGCTAGAAAAACGTGGGGAAGCGGAGACGCAAAAACGCGCAGATGTAATTTGAATACGGGAGTCTCGCAATTCAATAAGGCTCAAACTCACAAATCACTACCATGTCTTTTGGCTCCTCTAGTCGTTATCAAAGCAGATTATTTAACTTTGTCAATCAGCAATCTCGGCGGTTGACACAACAGTGGGGACACACCTTCCGGCGTTTGCAAGTAGCTACTAAATGGAGTGTGGAAGCACTACTTTACCCAGTATATGTATTGTTTCATTTAACTGAAACATCAGGGAAAACGTTGCACACCACAGAACCACAATCTAGACCACAGTTACAACCAAATGATACCGATACTCCGATTCAACGTGTACTAGAAGCAGTCAACAATTTACCATCTGTGAAAGATGATACTGCTGATATTACATCTGAACCCTTTCAGCCCTTGATATTTTTGGGGTCTTGGAGGCAGAAATTTTTTCACCAAAACCAAAGTTTAGCAAATAACACTAATATTCCTCAATCCTTAACAGTTCTAGACAATTCAGCAGAGAGTCTTAATCATTATCTGCCATGGGTGCGAGGAATTGCTTCCAACTTAGTAAACCGTAATTTGGTACTTGTTAGTACCAATAACGAAACTCTAGATATTTTAACACCCCAGCAGCAGGCACAATTAACCGACAGAATTATTAGTGAAGTTGCTAACTACTGGCATTCTTGGCAATTATCTCAAGCTAGAAAACAGAGGGAATTATTGCCAGAAATCGACCGTTTATTAGCAAAACTGACTGATGGGAGTTTAACCAAAACATCGAGCTTAAATCAAGAAGCGATCGCTGCAAATAATCTCAAATATCAATTATTATCATTCTTAGATATAGCTGTTGCTAAATTAGAATCAAACGCCATAATCCCCGTGCAACAGGGTAGTCAACAAATTGTCCAAATTGCCCAAACTCAGCTAAATATATTCCTTTATGGTAAAAAAAAGTTAGCCAATAAAGGAGAAATTGCAGTCAATACTGATAATTTAGAAACCCACGTGCTAGATTTTCAAGCCTTAATCGAAGCAGCACTTAATTATTTTTTTGGTGTCAGCCCAGAACAAAAACTACCAAGTAAACCTCACGTTTTACTCAAAAACTATCAGTCACAAAATCACAACCTAGTAGCAGATTCTTGGCTTCAGTTAGATGATTTATTTGGTGAATCAGACACAAATATTGACAAATTAATCACATCATCTCAAAGAGTAAGCCCAACTCTAGTGCATACTTTAGAAGATATCTCACAACCTAGAACCCGTTCTAGGTTAGTGCAAAAGCAAAAACCAAGTCGTGGTCTCACCTCAACTCAAAAAACATCCACAAAAATTACTTCTTTGCAGCAAACTCAAGGAGAAATTTCTCAGCAACTGCATCAAAACACTCAAATCGAGTCAAAGCCAGATTGGATAGAAACTAAAGCAATGTCAATGGGTTATGACAAGCATCCACTAGAGCGAATTTTAGAATGGCTAGATTATGTTATGCTCTGGCTGGAAGAAAGATTTGTCAAGATTTTCCAATTATTGCAACGCCTATGGAGTGATAATTAAGCTGCTTTGTATTGTTAAATGCTATTGGTGGTTTTCTGCGTGAAAATTCTTGTTTATTGTAAATATTTCAATTTCAAAAATCCATTAGATAAACCTAAGATTGAGACATTCGTGGTGAATTTACCTCAAATTCCGAGAGTAGGTGAGACAATCGTTGTCGAGAGGATTTCACCCCAGAGACAGTTTGTAATTATTTTTGAGTACATCGTGACAGCAGTTCAGTTTAATGCATCCAGAGAATCAGATGATGCAGTAGATGCTCAAGTAAGCGCATTTTTAAACCACTGCTGGGAGGGAACATCCAATTTTAAAGTTACGAACTTTTTAGAGACGTGATGGAATGGGGACTCGGGGAGATGTGGTTTGACTCCGCAGTAGTTGAATCTCGACTTCGCTCGATTACCGCAAAGCCGAAACTCACCAACCGGGGGATGAGGAGGATGAGGGAGACGCACTTCGACTTCGCTCAGTGAGCGGGGGACGCGGTGAATAACAAATGACAAATGACAACCTACCAAAACATATGATTGAGAAAATAACGAAATAGTTTTGGCCCTTCAGGTTCTTGATAGTCTGTGGGTAATAGAGCTAGCATGGCATCTTGTAAAGCTTCTAAGGCTTCGTCTATTTCCTGTCGCTTTGGTCTAGTTGTTGGTGGAAAGTGTAAGGGTTCACCAAATCGAATTGTTAATTTTTTCCTCAGATATAAATCATGTGTCCCAATTAATGATATGGGTATGATTGGTACTCCAGCTCGCAGGGCGTAAATGACAATCCCTCGCTTCAAAGGGAGATGCAGTTTACCCTCTGTAGTTCCTAATCGTCCTTCAGGAAAGAGAACCATTCCATCACCACGAGTCAAAATTCCTAGAACGATCCGCTCTATTTGTCGTAATGTGTGTATATTTTCCCCTGTGGGTACGTTCTGTTCAATAGCTGTAGCTAATTCTACAAGGTCTTGCTGTCCAGCTTGAGCTGCTGTGATGACGGCGAGTTCTTCTTTCCACACCCGCACTAAAGGAATGACGCCTCCAGCAAAATTAAGAATGAAACGTTTCCACCACTTGTTATATAAGGTGCGGGCGTCGCCTAAAATGTAATAGTAAGGCTGTGTGGGTAAATCTGCCAGCAAGACCAATGGATCGATATGATGGAGATGATTAACAGCCAGGATTGATGCTTGATTAGCGACTCTTTGTGAGTGTTCGACTCGTACCTGGAAAAGAGTATGGATAAAAAATCGCATCACCAAGCGACGCAGCCAAGATTTACCTCTAGGTTCTGGATGTTCGTGATTAATTTCTTCCAGCCGATTAAGAGTTTCTGCAATTGTATCGCGAACAGCGCGATCGCCAGCCGCCGCTATACCCTCTTTTACCCGCTTGATGCTAGCAGCCGTTGGAGGTGGCAAGGTTTCGGCTTGCGTTATGCCTTTGTGCTGATGGATGGATGACACATTGGCTGTTTTTTCTTGTGTATGAATCTGGGAAGTTACTCCATCAGCTCGGTCTTCCGGAACAGATTCACTAGAAGAACTGTTGATAAAACCCTCTTGAATTCATAAATAAATCATAATTCTTAATGGCATACTATTGAATGACTCACATAGGAATCTGACTTGATTCATGAAATTATTTGCGTTTAATAGATATCAGAAACAACAAATAACCTTATGATTCATCACAATGAGGGCACATTCGAGGGTTTTGGTAAACTCAATCTGTATTATCAAAGCTGGTGTCCAGAGGATAAAATACGGGCGATTTTAGTCATTGTGCATGGACTTGGAGGACACAGCGATCGCTACGGTAATATAATTCAACATTTAATTCCTCAGAAATATGCTGTCTATGGTTTAGAATTGCGTGGTCATGGGCGATCGCCAGGACAGCGAGGTTATATTAATACTTGGACTGAGTATCGAGAAGACTTGCGAGCTTTTTTACAATTAATTCAAACTCAGCAACCAGGATGCCCAATTTTTCTTTTAGGACATAGTTTAGGTGCAGTAATCGTCTTAGACTATGGACTACGCTATGTGCAACAAACACCTAGATTGCAGGGTGTAATTACCTTAGCGCCAACTTTAGGGGAAGTTGGAGTTCCACCCATCCGCATACTTATAGGGAAACTACTATCGCGGGTTTGGCCACGTTTTAGCCTTAATACTGGTATCGACCTCACCAACGCTTCACGGGATGAGAAAGTTTTAGCCGCCTATACCCAAGATACACTGCGGCATACCCGCGCTACAGCCCGTCTAGCAACCGAATTCTTTGCCACGGTTGCTTGGATTAATACCCATGTTACTGATTGGCAATTACCCTTATTAATTCTCCATGGTGGTGCAGACCGAGTAGCTTTACCTGAAGGCAGCGATATCTTTTACCAACAGCTTACATATCCAGATAAGCTGCGAATCGATTATCCAGAAGCTTATCATGAGATTCAAAGCGACCTCAATTATCAACAGGTACTAGCCGACTTGGAAGATTGGTTAGAGAAACACCTTTCACCTCAGACAATACCATTGGTGCAAGATTCATCAACATACAGGGAACAGGGAACTCTTTAAATAATTCGTAATTCGTAATTTGTAATGACGCTCGAGGACTCGCTACCGCTGACGCTTGAGGACTCGCTACCGCTTCGCTAACGCTAACGCTAACGCTAACGCTAACGTAATTAAGTTTTGTAATGGGGATTTCACCCCAACACAAAACTTGCCGATTATAGAACCGGGGGACTTAAACCCACGGAACTGGTTAACAGCGAATAAAGAGGGAGGTTTTTCTAAGGTTCTCCAAACTCGAAAAGGTTGATGCCCTACTCCCCACTCCCCACTCCCCACTCCCTACCTACGCAAATAAGTTCAAAAATCAAAGCGAACTGCTATGGTTTGCAGAAATTCTAGTTTTGCCTTGGGGAATTCTTTTCAATCTGCACAAACCAATTGCCGGGGTAATTCCTAAAATAACAGCCGTTAATCCTTGTCCACTCCAATGTAGTATTAAAGCACGATTAGCTTCTGGAATTAAATTTTGGATAAAAGAAAGTAACCACATCAAAACGCTAATCAAAAAGAAAGAGATAGAAGGCAGAAAATTCCACCACCAAACACCTGTTGTGCGTCGTTTTAATACTAACCATTGGCAAAATCCTAGCCAAACTCCCGAAAGAATATAGGCAACGGTTGATAAAAATCCCAAAACAAAAATCGCTTCAGGTGATAAAGTTCCACCCAAAGAGACAGCAACAGATGCAATATAACCAATCCAAACTGTGGCGATGCTAGTGGCAATTAGCCAACCAGCGCTAGTTGCAACTATCCATAACCAACCGGAAAAATATTTATAGAGAACGATCGCCTGATCAGTCGCAAAAATCACTGCAAACACAATATTACCAAAAAATCTGACCAAAGTTTTCCCGGTTTGCGGCTCGATAGCAATAGTAGGTAGCAAACTTTCAAGAATAATTTTTTCCAAAGCTATACTCACAAGTCCACCTACAACCCAACCGAGAACAGTCAAACAGGTAAACTGGATAGTGAATTGCCGTCGCTGCGATCGCGGAATTAAAAACTTACTTAATTTAGAATCGTTATTAGTTGATACAACATCATAGGAATCGTTAGAGTCAGTTTGCATAAATATAAAGTTTAGTAAAGAATTGATTAGTGTTTTGATCGCAAAGCTGTTGAAAAAGCGTAATCCCAGAATGATAAGCTAAACAATGGATAAAAAATGACTTAGGATGAAGTGTTAAATGGGCGTTACCTTAACGGCTCCTCATCTGTTGCGGGCTGCTCGCGGTGAAGTAGTAGATCGTCCCCCCGTATGGATGATGCGACAAGCGGGACGATATATGAAAGCATATCGAGATTTGCGGGAGAAATATCCTTCATTTCGCGATCGCTCCGAAATTCCAGAAGTAGCGATCGAAGTTTCCCTGCAACCTTGGAGAGCATTCCAGCCAGACGGAGTAATTTTATTTTCCGACATTGTTACCCCATTGCCCGGCTTGGGCATTGAAATGGACATTGCGGAAGGTAAAGGGCCAATCATCGATTCGCCTATTCGCACTCAAGCACAAGTTGATCACCTACACCCCCTAGACCCAGAAGCATCGCTACCATTTATCAAAACAATTTTGCAGGCGTTGCGGCAAGAAGTAGGCGATAAATCAACAGTTTTAGGCTTTGTGGGCGCACCATGGACATTAGCAGCTTATGCTGTCGAAGGAAAAGGTTCCAAAACCTACTCCATCATCAAAAACATGGCATTCTCAGACCCAGCAATCCTCCATCAGTTGTTGGGAAAATTAGCAGATGCGATCGCCAACTACGCACGCTACCAAATTGACAGCGGTGCCCAAGTTGTACAAATGTTCGATTCTTGGGCAGGTCAATTAAGTCCCCAAGATTACGATACATTTGCTTTACCCTATCAGCAAAGAGTATTTGAGCAAGTCAAGCAAACCCACCCCGACACACCATTAATTCTGCTAGTTAGCGGTTGCGCCGGCGTCTTAGAAAGAATGGCCAAATCCGGTGCTGACATCATCACCGTAGACTGGACAATAGACATGGCAGATGCCAGAACTAGATTAGGCAAACACGTAAAAGTGCAGGGAAATCTCGATCCAGGCGTACTATTTGGTTCAAAACAGTTCATCCGCGATCGCATTCTCGACACCGTTCGCAAAGCCGGCAACTGGGGCCACATCCTCAACCTTGGTCACGGCGTCCTCCCCGAAACCCCAGAAGAAAATGTCGCTTTCTTCTTTGAAACAGCAAAACAACTTAATGCACTCGTTTGACCCAAAATAAACTCATACTCTCTGCGTCTCTGCGTCTGTTGCGTGATAAAAACACACCCATTCACCCAGCAACGCCAAACCTAACATGAACCAAAAACGCATCTTAGTGACTGGTGCAAGTGGTTGCATCGGTCACTATATATCTGAAACATTAATTCAAAAAACAAACCACGAACTGTATCTACTGGTGAGAAATCCCAGCAAATTGCAAGTCGATACTCAAGCGCGTCCAGGTATTCACGTCTTGCAAGGCGACATGCAACAAATTAGCCAATTTGCCGATTTACTCAAAACCATCGATACAGCAGTCCTGACAGCCACAGCTTGGGGCGGTGATGAGACATTTAATATCAACGTCACCAAAACCCTAGAATTGCTGAATCTGCTAGACCCCAATAGATGTGAACAAGTAATTTACTTCTCTACTGCCAGCGTTTTAAATCGCCAAAATCAACCATTAAAAGAAGCCGGGGAACTAGGTATAGATTATATTCGTTCCAAATATGAGTGTTTATTCAAAATGTCGCAATTAGCGATCGCACCCAAAATAACTAAAGTTTTTCCTACTTTAGTTTTAGGTGGTGAACATAATAAACCTTATTCTCACGTTTCTTCAGGTATCTCAGAAGTTACAAAATATATTAATTTAATTCGCTTCTTAAAAGCAGACGGCAGTTTACACTTTATTCATGGACAAGATATTGCCACCGTTGTGCAACATTTAATAGACCATCCACCCCAAGAAAATCAACCACGACAATTAGTTTTAGGTCAAGCAGAATTAACAGCAAACCAAGCATTAGAACAAGTTTGCGCCTATCTAGGCAAAAAGATTTACTTTCGCATTCCCATATCTTTAGCTTTGGCTAATTTAATTATTGCCGTGTTCCAGATTCAGATGGATGATTGGAGTAGGTTTTGCATGAACTATCGCCATTTTACCTACGAAAATGTCATCAATCCTGCTAGTTTTGGTCTGCTAAATTACTGTGCCACAATGAGTGATGTTTTGAGAATTAGTGGTGTTGCAGATGTTAATAATTCGTAATGACGCG
Source organism: Desmonostoc vinosum HA7617-LM4 (assembly GCA_019359515.1). Lineage (GTDB taxonomy): Bacteria > Cyanobacteriota > Cyanobacteriia > Cyanobacteriales > Nostocaceae > Desmonostoc > Desmonostoc vinosum. Next base: position 163,711 of record JAHHHC010000010.1, read on the forward strand.
ACGCTCGTACCTCGCTACCGCTGACGCTCGAGGACTCGCTACCGCTTCGCTAACGCTAACGCTAACGCTAACGTAATTCGTAATTAAGTTTTGTAATGGGGATTTAGCGCAAAGTCACCAGGGGGTTTCCTCCGATCTGACGGCAGTTGTTCATGGGTGAAACCCCCAAGATCACACTGCCTCAACTTTGTAAGACAGACCCCAACACAAGACTTACCGATTATAGAACCGGGGGACTTAAACCCACGGAACTCGTTAATAATTCGTAAGGATTCAGGTCATACCAAAATCTCTACGAGCTTTTGTTGATAAAGGTTTGCGGGGATTAGTCACAAATTTATATTCTCAATAAGAATTGGGTGACGACCATATTTTCGTGCCTTATTGCGACTAAAGGTATGTTAATAAGCGAAACTCAATTTTGAAACTGGCTCTGTGACTGGGTTTTAAACACCTAAATCCTTACGAATCTGCTCCAATAAAGTCATAAAAATACATCTTTGTTGAGTACCATTATTTAGTCCATTTTTAATGGACTTTTGCTATGAGGCAGGGATTTGCAATCCCTGCGGGACTGAAGTAACAGTTTAGTATCAGGATTTTCCTGAATTGCTATAAGATTGGTGTGACTTAAATTCATCTCAAAGATTAATTTCAAGAAGCTTTGGTAAGACTTTCTCCTCAGTCTTCCTAATTTGCATTTGTATAGAATATAACTGTTCTATGCGGAAATAGCGTAAAATTAGAGGTTTTGATATTTTGCGAGAAGTTAGCAACGTGCCTTTAATTAGGCGTGTACTTCGTCATCATTACCCTAAGACGTATTGAGGAGATGTGTATCATGTATGACTTGCAAAAATTTACTTTAAGAGATATGTCAGAATGTGGTTTAGCTTTACGTCATTTAGGCGATAAAGCTAACAGCATGGAAGAGGCTAGTAATCACATCATCCAATATCTTTATGAAAATTTAGTTGATCAGCAATCTGGTGAAAATTCTTGTGTACTTGTCCGTTTTTTCAAAACTCATTCCTATGGAGAGTTAACAGCGGAATTACAAGAATACGCAAGAGGTCTTTTAGGTAATCATTTACCTGATGATAGTCTCAAGTGCTTGCTATTATTAGCAACTGCTGGGGAATTACTAGAATGGAATTCGCGCCACAAATCTGAGGGACACAAGGCAATTCCACTAGCGAATGAAGAAGCGATCGCCCGCATACCCATGATATCTCAACTTATCCAACAATTAGGATTAAATTCCGGTATTGTAGTACGACCTGACCCAAATTTATTAACTGATTTAGAACAGCGGATGTATAACGTTTTTTATGTTCCTGATGCCTTGGGTAGTTCATACATTCCTGCACAAAAATCTTTCGTCATTCCATTTAATATTAAATCTGTAATTGGCTTTGGGGGATTATTACCATCAGGCAATACATTTGTAATTCTCATGTTCTTAAAGGTAGTAGTTCCTCGCAACGTTGTAGAATTGTTGCGCCCGTTAGCATTAAATATTAAAATGGCAATTCTACGTTTTGAAGGTGCCAAAATTTTTAGAAATGATGATCAATCTGTTGTAAATAAAAAAGCTACAACTCTGAAAAATAAATATGATCTGTTTCAACGCCTCAACTCACAAATAGCAACGCTAACCCAGCTATTAGATGTTTCCGAACAATCAACCATCAGTCAATCCGACCGTCTGGAACAAACAAACGCCTACTTAAAAAAAACTTTAGACCAACTGCAAAAGACTCAAATTCAACTAGTTCATACTGAAAAAATGTCTAGTTTGGGACAACTAGTTGCCGGTATTGCTCATGAAATTAACAACCCTGTTAATTTTATTTATGGAAATCTTGTTTATCTTCAACAATATACACAAACACTGCTAAATTTAGTACAAGCTTATCAAGAATACTATCCAAATCCCGCACAAGAAATTCAAGAATTAATCAAAAAAGCAGAACTCAATTTTTTAATTGAAGACCTTATTAAAATAGTAAATTCTATGACAGTGGGAACAGAACGGATTAGTGAAATTGTTAAATCACTACGAAGCTTTTCTCGTTTGGATGAAGCAGAAATCAAAAATATAGATATTCATGAAGGCATCGATAGTACTTTAATGATTCTGGAACACCGTATGCAAGCAACTCATGAATACCCAGCAATCAAAGTTATCAAAGAATACGGTCAAATTCCTTTAATAGAATGCTATCCTAGTCAACTAAATCAAGTATTTATGAATATTCTGGCTAATGCTATTGATGCATTACAAAATCATCATAGCTCGTGGTTTACTAGTTGTAAGGAAGACAAAAATAACTCTCCATTACCAATAATTCGTATTCGTACTGAAGTCATCGATGATCAATGGATAGTAATTAATATTGCTGATAATGGTTCTGGTATTAAAGAGGAAGTACGTTCAAGGTTATTTGATCCCTTTTTTACTACTAAACCTGTAGGTAAAGGCACTGGAATAGGTTTATCAATCAGCTATCAAATCGTAGTTGAAAAACATGGTGGATACATTAATTGTATTTCAACTCCAGGGCAAGGGGCGGAGTTCGTAATTAAGATTCCTGTGAATATTAAAAATGGATAATATTAACTTTAGCCAAGTTCCAAATAATTTTGCACAATTTGTAAGATCCGTTCTGCTGCATGGCCATCTCCAAAGGGATTAATTGCATTGGCCATTGCATCATAAGCGGTGGGGTTACTGAGTAATTCATTAGTGGTCGCAAAAATTTTCTCAGTTGTAGTTCCCACAAGTTTAGCTGTACCCGCCGTCACAGCCTCTGGTCTTTCTGTGGTGTCTCTTAAAACTAGCACTGGTTTACCAAGGCTGGGTGCTTCTTCCTGTAAACCACCAGAGTCGGTAAGTAAAAGATGCGATCGCCTAATCGCCCCCACCAATTCACCATAATCCAAAGGTTCTGTTAAGAAGACGCGCGGATGATCACCCAAAAGTTTCTGCAACGGAACTCGCACTGTCGGATTGCGGTGTAATGGCAACAGTAATGCTGTATCGGGAAACTTGTTTAAGATTTGTAAAAAACCTTGGGCGATCGCTTGCAGTGGTTCTCCCCAATTTTCGCGGCGATGAACTGTGGCGAGTAAGACACGATATGAGTCCCAATTTAAGCCTGGTACATCGCAGATTGGTTGATTTGCAGCCACGTTTAACAGCGCATCAATCACTGTATTACCCGTCATGTGAATTTCACCCAAAACACCAGAACGTTGCAAATTTTCAAAAGCCCAAGGCGTTGGCGCAAAATGCAACTGAGTGAGTTGAGAAATCAACCGTCGATTCGCTTCTTCTGGATAGGGATTCAAAATATCATCAGTTCTCAGTCCTGCTTCTACATGACCTACAGGAATTTTTTGATAAAACGCTGCCAAAGCTGCGGCAAAAGCTGTAGTCGTGTCTCCCTGCACTATCACTAAATCTGGCTTTTTTTGTTGAAATAACGCTTCTAAACCTCGCAAACTGCGACAAGTAATGTCACTCAAAGATTGCTGAGGCTGCATAATCTCTAAGTCATGATCTGCCTTAATGTTGAACAATTGCATCACTTGCTCAACCATCTCTCGATGTTGTCCAGTTAAAATTACTTTTAACTCAAAATTTGGTGAATTTTGAAAGATTTGAATCACCGGTGCTAGTTTAATTGCTTCCGGCCGAGTACCCAGAATAATATAAACTCTTTTTTGATTAGTCATTGGTCATCCCATTCGACTTCGCTCAGGGCAAGTTGTCATTAGTCATTAGTCAATGGTCAACGGTTAAGAGTCATTAGTCAATCTTTACAAACGACAAATGACAAACAACAAATACCCATGAAAAAACCCGGCTGAACCGGGCAGATGCACTGTTTGTCGAATTTAGCAGTGAAAACTACATTTTGATTTCACAAGTTAAAGGACAAGCCGCATATACAGTGGTCTGCATTTGATCTGCTTCCCCATGTAGCCAGCTTAGCCATTTGATTTCGCTTGGATGAACGCCTTTGAAAGTTAGCACACCCGCAGCAACTACAACCGCCATGATATTAAACATTATTAAACCACCTGCTACCAACAAAACAGCGCTAACAGGCATTACAGATTGCAAAACAATCGACAACAGACATCCGACCGTAGCCATCAAAACCACTAATGGGAAACCGACAACCAACAAGCATACTGCCAACGTGAAAGTCCAGATCAAAAAGCTTTTGATCATCAACAAGGAGTACGTCTTTCCTAGATTAGAGCTCTGAGCCGAAACCATGACTTTTCCTCCCAAAATTACACAGCAAGTTTAACTCCGACTTTACTTCGCTTTTGCGAGTAAACTGAACTATTTAATAGAAATTCAGTATATAGAAACTAATCAGGAAAATGAGCATTTATTTACTTAACTTTACAGTTAAGTTTTTGTAAATATGAATGTAAAGTTGAGCTTGCCTTAATGTGTATGACTGATTTTTGCCATCTGTCTTGAGGCATATAAGCTACAACACAAAACCTCTCGGCTTGATCCCCGGCACTTTCCTCTCAGAGCGCTTAACATTTCTTATCAATATTAGCGATGTCTCTCATAATTCATAGATGAGCTAAATATGTGATCTACTGCCTATTGTGCTGTTAATTGCTAGCAATCATGAATTCAGTTTGAGGAGAAGCTTCTCATCTAAATGTTGAGAGTGTTAATATTTTGTTTTAAGTATAAAATAATACTTAATAACTAAGTTTATTTTCTGAAGCTTTTAAATAGCTTAAGTGTGTTAAACAAGTCTTTATAAGTAAAATAATTTTTTAAAGCTGCAAAATCATGAAAGCCAAGTAAAAAAAAGCACCCAAAATTAGATGAATAGATTCACCACGATTTCAGAGGTCAAATGGTCTTGTACTTTCTCTAAGGGCGTTGAGGCAAGCATTCTCTGGAATTGTGAAATAAATCGACTGAACTCTCTTTAATTCAACTTTCTACCTCCCAAATTTGAAGATATATGACAGAATCACAGCCTTCTCTTAATTCCAACCCTGCTGCTGGTCGTAACTTGCCACCAATGCCGCCACCACCAATGGCAAGTACACAGCGCCAGTCTACACAAACATTGGATATGTCAATACCAAGAGATAGGAGCAATTCTGCACCTGTTGGGGCGCATCGTCCAGGTACTCCACCGCCAATGCCTAGTTCAGTCCAGCCCAAACCGGGACTCACCTTAGCACAGATCATTAAGGAAGCTTACGATCAAGGATATTCTGATGTTCACCTGGGGGTGGGTGAAATACCGCGCTTCCGCAACCGAGGAGAAATTCAACCAACAAATTATCCAGAAACAGATAAAGAGATTTTTTTGGGTTGGTTGCGAGAAATCATGAATGAAGAAGAAATTCAACGATTTCAAGAAAATCTAGAATTTGACGGTGCAACTCAGTACGACTTTGCGCGCGTGCGGATTAACGTTTTTGACTCCCTCAAAGGCTATTCAATGGTACTGCGGTTGATTCCATTGAAAATCTTATCGATTGATCAGTTGAGATTACCCACAATTTTTCGTGATATTTGCCATTACCACAAAGGTTTAATTTTGGTGACTGGGCCCACTGGTTCTGGTAAATCTACAACCATGGCGGCGATGATTGACTATATCAATAGAGAGATGGCTAAGCATATCATCACTATTGAAGACCCGGTTGAGTTTGTCCATCAAAGTCGTAAGTCTTTAGTGAAACAGCGGGAAGTGGGGATGCACACCCGGAAGTTTGACAACGCTTTGAAAGCAGCTTTGCGGGAAGATCCAGACTTGATTCTGGTGGGGGAAATGCGGGATAAAGAAACAGTGAACACCGCCTTAAAAGCTGCTCAGACTGGTCACTTAGTAATGGGAACCCTACACACCAACAGTGCCGTGAAAACGATTGAACGGATACTCAATCTTTACTCTGGTGCAGAACAGGATGCGATGCGGGTAGCGATTTCTGAGTCGTTGGTGGCAGTAATTGCTCAAGGTTTGTGTCGCACAACCGATGGTAAGCGGGCTGCTTTCCACGATATTTTAATCAACACCGAAGCCATCAAAGAATGGATCAAGGACGGTAAGTATGATGAAATTACCGAATTGATGAAGCAAGCCAGTTTTGACGGCATGATTACTATGAATCAGTCATTGCTCAATCTTTATCAAGAAGGTCGAATTACCGAAGAAACAGCTTTGGAAATGTCACCAACTCCTAACGAAATGGCGCAATTCCTCAGAGGTCGGGTTTAGGGGCCGCACTTCGACTTCGCTCAGTGGATGGGGGATGAGGAAGACGCGGGGACGCGGGGATGCGGGGACGCGGGGTTGGAAACTGTAACATAATTGCTACACATCTGTGTTCATAACTAGTCAATTTTGAGTAGGTATTGGAGAAAATATGTTAGAATATTAGCATTAGTAACGGTTAACAACCGTGCCGTCAGAGGATAACCCTTCCAGCTTAGACTGGCGTTTGATAAACGTGCCACAGGCGAAGTGCAAGTTCCATAGACAGAGGATTGTTAGCAGCGCCTCACCTAGAAGTTTCTCCATAACTTCGACACATATAGCGGTCAGTTAGACCGTTTTCGCCTCTGGACTGGTGAGTGCCGACACTACCAGGATGAATGAGGAAGTAAGCATCAAACTAGATCATGAGCAGATTTGTCTACTTATGAACAGTTGTGAATAGGTCTTATGTAACGGAACAACCAATAACAACTTGCCCTGAGCGAACTTGTACTGAGCGTAGTCGAAGTAGTCGAAGGGATGACGAATAACAATTCCCAATTTCCCAATTTCCCAGTCCCCAGTCCCCAGTCCCAATTCCCAAATCTCTTTGTGTCCTGGTGAGAGTTATAGCTAAGGTAAAAGGTAAAAGATAGAATCTTTTACTTTTTTTGTTTTTAGCTCCCTATCCTATTAACTATCTTGACTACAAACAAACTATCTCGACCCGAATTATTCAAGGGTATTGCTCTGTTTACGCCCGGTGGAGATCTAATTTACTGTATTGACCCTAGTAAACAAGGTCGATGGCATTTGCATTTATGCACTGCTTTGCAGGAAATCTTGGATTTATCAGAGCCACCACATTTTTTAGTGCCTTGTTATACTGCGACTATTGACCACTGGTTAGACCCGCGTAGTCAACAAGTGCGAACTTTTGCGGAAGCTTATCCAGCGGTAATTAGACATCAGACTTTGCTAAATGCGATTTTTGGCACAGGAGACCTAGTATGGCAAGCTTCCCCTTGGCAAGATGGACTGTGCGATCGCTTGGTTTTAGCAACTTATCGCTCCTCTTTCCCGCAACTCTGGGAAGACCATGATTTAATTGTACGCTTGGATCTTTCGGAAGCAGCACCAAGATATCATCAACAAGCAATAGCTACACAAAAGGAACAGTCAACAACAGCTGGCTATGTCCTCCGCTTGTTTGTTGCTGGGCACAGTGGCACAACTGAACGTATCCTTCAAAATCTACACGAACTTTTGGAGCGATCGCTCGGTCATCCTTATACTCTAAAAATTATTGATGTTTTAACTCATCCAGAACAAGCAGAAATCAATCAAGTTTCTGCAACTCCTACCCTCGTCAAAGTGTGGCCTCAACCAGTCCGGCGAATTGTGGGAGATTTGGATAATGTGGAAAAAATTATCCAAATGTTAGGTAGTAGAGAGAAATTTTAACTTTTGTTAATTAAGCTAATATACGCTCATGTTGCACATTTTTTGGTTAAGACTGTCATTTGTATTTACAAAGGACAAGTAGGACTATGTGAGCAGGGGAGGCAGGGGGAGAAATAACAAACACTAATTCCCCATTCCCCAAAACAAATAGTATTTATGGATACATACAATTACAAAAACTGCGGATAACATTAGGGAAATCCTACTCTTGAGGGAAGAGCAGGAGAACTTTTTTATCTTTAGTATCCCTGCATTAGCTTTCTTAAGGGGTAAATATTTTTGTGTAATTCTCCTGAACTTGATAGTACTGAATTGTACTGTGCTTCGTCCTCTAGGCAAAATAAATTACCCCACAAGGGTGAGGCAACACTTGACAAAAATCTGTCATTATGCATTAACAGATAAAAGTAGAAGGAGTTTGTAATGCATCAAAAAATGTGCTGGTTATCTAAGTTTGGTAGCGATGGAGAAAAAGTTCTCCATTTGCAAAGCGCACCTGGTCAACCCTGGCGTCCATACACTAGTTTTCCACAATTTGCAGTCCCAGATTATCCAATACCAGGCGGTTCTAAAGGTTGGGCAACTTATCAAAAACTACTGAAAGCCGGATGGACATTAGTACATACCTCACGAGCAAACGAATTTGTGAGCAACTTTGTACAGTCAACAATCCAAAAAAATCAATAATCTTGTTTTTATAACCCTCTAGGGTAGCCTTCACCACGAGGATCGGCAGCCCCTTCTAAAGTACCATCGGCTGTAACAGCGATCGCGTTCACATTACCCCAAGGAGAAGTTTGGTTAATTTTATGTCCCCGACGGCGTAAGTCTTGCACAGTTAGAGCATCCAACCCCCAAGATTCTACGCGCAACTCATCAGGAAGCCACTGGTGATGTATGCGTGGGACAGAAACCGCAGCACCAACATCCATGTTGTATTCCAATACATGCAAAATCACTTGCAACACTTGAGTGATGATGGTGCTTCCACCAGGCGCGCCCACCGCCAGCCGAAGGCGATTATTTTCCGTCACAATTGTCGGAGTCATACTAGATAAAGGAGTTTTGCGAGGTGCGATCGCATTAGCTTGATTGCCTACTAAACCAAAAGCATTGGGAACGCCAGGGGCAACAGCAAAATCATCCATCTCATTGTTAAGTACAATCCCTGTTTTTGGTGTCACTACAGCAGCACCAAAGCCAAGATTAATAGTGAAAGTCAGACTTACAGCGTTGCGTTGTTCATCAATCACTGTTAAATGACTAGTTTCGGGTGATTCTAAGGCGGAACGGAGAAATATAGGGACGCGGGGACGCGGTGAGGGGGAGACGCGGGGAGAGTTTTGAAGAGTAGGTTTTTCATCTTCAGTCTGAAATAGTCTATTTTTCCGTTCCGAAATCTTTCTTTGCGTCTTTGCGTCTCCCTGTCTTTGCGTCCTCCTAAAGGGGATGTTTTGCAAGTTATCAAGTCCTGGTTTAATCTGGCTTGCAGGTTTAGCCGCGTCCATGCTTATTTCTTGACGGCGCTTTTTAGCGTATGCTGGACTGATTAGTTCTTGTACAGGAACTTTGACGAAATCGGGATCGCCTAAATATTGCGATCGGTCGGCATAAGCAATTTTGATGGCTTCTATGATTAAATGTAAAGCGTCTGGGTGATGCCATCCCCAAGATTTTAAATCAGTGTCACCAATAATATTTAAAATCTGCAATAGATGAACACCTCCTGATGAGGGTGGTGGCATTGAACAAATCTTAGCTTTGCGGAAATTTCCACAAACGGGGTTACGCCAGATTGGTTTATAAGCTTTTAAATCTGCGAGAGTCAACAAGCCACCATTTTTTGTCATGTCGGAGGCGATCGCCTGCGCTATACTGCCGGTGTAAAAACTTTGGGGATCTTGAGCAATTGCTGTTAATGTCCGCGCCAAATCACGCTGCACGAGTTTTTCCCCAGGTTTGAGGAATTCACCGTTACGAGTAAAAATTTCCCGTGCTGCGGGATTGTTGAGAATGGTTTGTTTGCGATTTTCGTAGGCTGGTAGTGAGCGCCAAGTTACTTGAGAACTGAGAATAAAGCCATCTTGAGCCAGAGCGATCGCAGGTTTAATTACCTCTTGCCAAGGTAGCTTACCATAACGCCGATGGACTTCATACATTCCCGCTACTGTTCCTGGTGTTGCCACTGCCAAATAACCATCCACACTTGCATTGGGACGCACTTTACCTTGGGCATCCAAATACATATTTCTGGTAGCTTTCAGGGGTGCGCGTTCGCGGAAATCTAGGGTTTTGATTTCGCCAGTTTTTTGCGAATACATCAGCAAAAAACCGCCACCACCTATCCCCGCTGAAAAAGGTTCTACCACGGAGATTGCAAAGGTAGTAGCGACTGCGGCATCAACTGCATTTCCACCCTTAGCTAACATTAAAATTCCGGCGTCACTCGCTAGGGGATGGGCAGAAACTACCATTCCCTTTTTGTTGCGTAGAGGTAAAGTTAAGGTAGCTGATGCAATTTGACTGTAAAACAGAACACCAATAGAAGAGATTGCGATCGCAATCTGTTTATACTTGAGTAAAGAATATTTGGTGCGATCGTGTGTAGTCTTTGCAGACAACACCGACGACACGCCACCGACTAAAGATGAAACAACCACTTTCTTCCCTCCACTCCCTATTTAAATTTACAACTATCAGTATGATGGTTGTTTTCAGTATTGTTGCTTGCAATCAAACTCCTGATTCTCAACTCACCTCGGTTGCCCAAGTTGCAACTCAGACAAATACTTTGAATATATGGTGGGATAAAGGTTTTAATCCCGAAGAAGATGAAGCTCTCCGGCAACTTGTACGTAACTGGGAACAAAAAACTAATAATAAAATTAAGATTGTTTTCTATACTACTGACTCTCTAGGAGAAAAGATCCGCAGAGCCATACAAGCTGGCAATCCGCCTGATATTGTAATGAGCTTTAAAGCAGAAAGGTCTCCTAATTCCCGTCTAGCATGGGAAAATAAGCTAGTAGATGTTTCTGATATTATTGAGCCAGTTAAGAATCTTTATTCATCAGATGTCTTAAAAACAGTTAACTTCTATAACAACGTTGCTAAAAAAAGAAGCTTTTATGCTATTCCCCTTTATCAAGGGACAATTCACATTTACTATTGGCGAGATTTACTCAAAGAAGTAGGTCGCACAGACAAGGATATTCCCAAAGAATGGGACGCTTTCTGGGAGTTTTGGAAAAAAGTTCAAGATGATTTAAGAGCCAAACAAAAATCTAAAATTTATAGTTTAGGTTTGACACTCTCTTCAGAAGCTGGTGATACTTATTACTTGTTTGAACAAATTTTAGAAGCTTACGATGTCAAGATTATTAGTGCTAATGGTCAACTGCTAATTGATGACCCCCAAGTGCGTCAAGGCATTATTAAAGTATTAAAATGGTATCAAAAATTTTACCAACAAGGATACATACCACCAGAAGCGTTAAAGTGGCTTAACCCAGATAATAATCGTAGTTTACTTAATCGGTTAATAGTGATGACTCCCAACGCCACCGCCTCAATTCCAGCGGCGGTACGTCAAAATTCTGATACTTACCGTAACAAACTAGGCATTATCGAATTTCCCAATAAACCAAATGGTCAACCAATGCAACACTTAACTATGGCCGAACAAGCTGTTGTCTTAGCTGAATCTAAAAACCAGGCTTTAGCCAAGGAGTTTCTACGCTATTTGGTTCAACCTCAAGTGATGAAAAACTATCTCAAAGCTGCTGGAGGACGTAATTCTCCGGTTTTACAACCAGTATGGCAAGATAATTTTTGGACAAACCCCAACGATCCCCACATTTCTACTGTTACCAAAACAATAACTAAGGGTAAAATTCGTTATTTTTATATCAGTCAAAACCCCATTTATAGTAGAGTTTTAGATGAGAATGTCTGGGGTATAGCACTTAACAGAGTGATCGTTGATAAAATTACACCAGAGCAAGCCACCGATGAAGCAATTAAGCAGATCAAGCAGATTTATCAGGAATGGGGAGTAGGGAGTGGGGAGTAGGGAGTAGGAAATTGAAAATAAAACAAATGATAAATGACCAATGAATAATCACAGCAGATCAAGCAGATTTATCAAGAATGGGGAGTAGGGAGTGGGGAGTAGGGAGTAGGGAGTAGGGAATTGAAAATAAAACAAATGATAAATGACCAATGAATAATCACAGCAGATCAAGCAGATTTATCAAGAATGGGGAGTAGGGAGTGGGGAGTAGGGAGTAGGGAATTGAAAATAAAACAAATGATAAATGACCAATGAATAATCACAGCAGATCAAGCAGATTTATCAAGAATGGGGAATGGGGAGTGGGGAGTAGGGAGTAGGGAATTGAAAATAAAACAAATGATAAATGACAAATGACCAATGAATAATCACAAAAGAATATAAAACCTCTATTTAATTTCTGTAAAAACTCCCTATACCTTGAAAAGATTGATTCCCTACTCACCACTCCCTACTCCCTACTCCCTGCCAACGCCAATAATTTCATAAACTAAGTTAGATTCTTATATGAAGGTCTGGAAGCAGCACTTCACTACTACAATAGCTAGTTACTTCTTACTTTTATCTCTCATTATGGTGGGTTTAGTGGGGGGAGTAGCTTTTTTAAAAGCTAGAGAAGCTCTCAAGCAAGCTGCTTTAGATAAACTGAGTGTAGCTGCAACACTTAAAGAAGGAGAAATTACACGTTGGTTTGAAAAGCAACAACAAGATTTTCTCTTGATAACTCAGTTTCCAGATGTCAGAAAAAATCTGAATGATACCCTCAGTGAAAATATCTCACAATCAGATTACCAAAAAGCTTATATTACTCTTTCGGAATACTTGTTAGAAATCAGCAAAGTCAAGCCTACTTTAAAGGAAATTTCTATTCTTGATCGCACTAATAAAATAATTGTTTCTACTAACAAAAAACTTGAGGGTAAGTATGAGCTATTAGCAAATATTACCTATGTAGAACAGTTTCAAGAAGGTAATAATTTTGCGCCAATTTTTTATGTTTCACCTGAGACAAGGAATCCAACGGTCACTTTAGCGAAAACTTTACGCAACAATGCTGAAGTACGTCAGGGGATTCTTTTAGTAACGCTGAACTTAACACAAATTGATGATATTGTTCGGGAGCGTACAGGTTTAGGGAATAGTGGTGAGACTTATTTAGTCGGCTCATTAGGTAGAAGTAAAAATACATTTATTTCCAAAGAAAAAGTAATTAAACAAGAATCAAATAAAGGTATTGACAGTGAAGGTATTGATGCTGCAATGAGTGGTTTGAGGGGTTATGGACTTTACCAAAACTATGCCGAAGTACCAGTACTGGGTGTTTACCGTTGGTTAAATGATCAAGACTTGGCTTTGATAGTAGAAATACATCAGCAAGAAGCATTTGCACCTGCTCGCCAATTAGCAAATACAATTATGTTGATTGGTTCGGTGTCAGCGGGAATTTTGCTGATGGCAGTGTATTGGCTATCACGACAATTAAGTATTTCTCGCAAACAATTAGAAGTCAAAGCTCAAGAGGCGGAAACTGCTAACTCTGCCAAAAGCCAATTTTTGGCCAACATGAGTCATGAATTACGCACTCCTTTAAATGCGATTTTAGGCTTTGCTCAGTTAATGGAGCGAGATAAAATGTTGAATTTTCAGCAACGAGAATCTCTCGCTACAATTAATCGCAGTGGAGAACATTTGCTGCGTTTAATTAATGATGTGTTGGAGATGTCCAAAATTGAAGCTGGACGCACAATTTTAAATTATGAAACCTTTGATTTACATCATTTGTTGCGGACTCTCCAAGACATGTTTAAGCTTCGTGCCAGTGTTAAGAATTTATCTTTGCAATTTTATTTAGATCCTAATTTACCTCGTTATATTTTTGCTGATGAAGGCAAGTTCCGCCAAATTCTGATTAATTTATTGGGGAATGCGATAAAATTTACCGAAAAAGGTGGTGTGAGTTTACGAGCAACAGTTAAGCAATGGAATATTAATAACTTAGATAAAAATCTCTGCATTCTCTGCTTTGAAGTAGAAGATACTGGTAAAGGTATTAGTTCAGATGAAATAGACAAAATTTTTGACCCTTTTGTGCAAACAACAAGTGGCGCCCAAACTAGAGGCGGCACTGGTTTAGGACTGGCAATCAGTCGTCAATTTGTGCAATTGATGGAGGGAAATATTAGTGTTAAAAGTATCTTGCACAAGGGTTCTAATTTTAGTTTTGAGGTGACAGTAGCTTTAATAGAAAAGTCACAGCCAGAATATACTACTAAAAAGCGAGTATTAAAAGTAGCTCCCTCGCAACCAAGCTATCGTATTCTCGTAGTAGATGATAGTGTCGAAAATCGAGATTTGTTAGCTAAATTACTGCTGTTTGTGGGGTTTGAGACTCGTACTGCTGCTGATGGACAAGAAGCGATCGCGATTTGGCAAACATGGCAACCTCATCTAATATGGATGGATATGCGGATGCCTGTGATGGATGGATATGAAGCTACTAGGCGCATCAAAGCTATGGCCAGACAGCACAAGACAGTAATCATTGCCTTAACTGCTAGTGCTTTTGAAGAACAGCAAGCAAATATCTTCGCCGCTGGTTGTGATGATTTAGTGCCTAAGCCTTTTCCAGAGCAGATTATTTTCGATAAGATGCACCAATACTTAGGGGTTGAGTATCTTTATGAAGAACAAGCTGCAAAAGAAGCAACTGCCAATCATATAACAACTCTCACTGCTCAAGATTTAAATATTATGCCTAGTGAGTGGGTAGCATCTCTTTATCAAGCAGCTACAGAGGTGGATGCAGACTTAGTTTTTCAACTGATTGAACAAATTCCGTCAACACATCAACCATTAGCTGATAAATTACGAGAATTAATGCAGCAATATGATTTTGATGAAATACAAAGAATCGCAATAATTCGTAATTCGTAATGACGCGACGCTCCTGCGTCGCTAACGCTGACGCTCGTACCTCGCTAACGCTGACGCTCGAGGACTCGCTCTAAGCGAAGCTATGCCGCAGGCTTTACGCTGCGCTAACGTAATTCGTAATTAAAATACATAAAAACCAAAAATTATAAGTAATTGTCAGTCTTCCCGATTTCTTCCCGATTGTTTGATAGAAAAGATAACGAGTTAGGAACTATAAATTAAAAAAATTCCCCACTCCCCACTCCCCACTCCCCACTCCCCACTCCTTATATGCGAATTCTATTACTTGAAGATGATAAAGTTTTGGTGGATGTGTTGCTGAAGTCTCTCACTCATCAACACTATATTGTTGATGCTGTCAATGATGGACAAACAGGATGGGAATATGCTCAAAGTGGCAATTATGAATTAATTTTAATGGATGTGGGATTGCCGCTATTAGATGGGATTAGTTTATGTCAGCGGTTGCGTTCTGGCGGTTATTCTACTCCTATTTTACTGATGACTGCGAAAGATGCGATCGCAGACCGAATTCGGGGGTTAGATGCTGGTGCTGATGACTATTTGAGTAAGCCTCTAGATTTAGGAGAACTCCAAGCGAGAATTCGCGCTTTATCGCGGCGCAAAGAGGTAGCACCGACTGCGGTGTTGCAGGTGGGGGAGTTAAGTTTAAACCCCGGTAGCTGTGAGGTTAGCTATCAAGAAAAACCTGTCAAATTAACACCGAAAGAATACAATTTATTAGAGTTATTTTTACGTAATCCTTCACGAGTTTTTACACGTACCCAAATTATCGATCATTTGTGGAATTTTGATGACGAACCACCCTTAGAAGAAAGTGTGAAAGCACATATTAAAGGACTGCGACAGAAGTTAAAAAAAGCAGGTGTAGAAGGCTGGATCGAAAATGTTTATGGTTTAGGATATCGTCTCAATCCCCAATCACAAAGCACTCACTTCGTTGAACAAAAGTACCAAGGATCTGTTAATGAAATGTGGCAGCAGTACCAACATTTGATGGCTAATAGGTTGGCAGTGCTACAATCAGCCGTAGCAGCGGTACAAACTCAAACCTTATCGCCAGAATTACGAAAATCCGCAGGGCATGAGGCTCATAAATTGGCGGGAGTTTTGGGAATGTTTGAGCGGGAAGCAGGAACAAAACTAGCACGAGAAATTGAGCAATTGTTATCAGCAGAAGGTACCTTCGCTTACAACCAATTACCATCTTTAGTAGGAGAGTTAAATAATCTCTTAGCTCTATCAAGTACAGATACAGAATTACAAATTGAAGCTCGATTATTATTAATAGATTCTGACCAAAAAATAGGTGCAGAGTTACAACAATTAGCCCAGTCAGCCGGCACAAGTTGGTATCAGGTAAAAGATTTAAAATCAGCTGCTGAATGGTTACAAAACCACCTCCCAGATTTAGTTGTGCTAAGTATAGATCCAGATTCTCAGTGGCAGGAAAGTTTAACACTAATTGCGGATTTAGCAGCACGTACTCCCTCCGTACCTGTATTGGTGCTTTCCGCTGCCGATCATTTGGCAAACCGGGTAACAGTAGCGCGTGCTGGGGGAGCAGGTTTTTTGGTGAAGCCTTTCGGGGCTGGGCAGATTTGGACTATTGTGTGTCAATTACTACGTCGCAACCGTTCCTTAGCGGTGAGGGTATTGGTGGTAGATGATGATCCGATGTTCTTATCCGCCTTGCGTCCTTTGCTAGAACCGTGGGGTATACGGATGACAGGACTGCAAAATCCCCAGCATTTTTGGGAGGTACTGCAATCTGAGCATCCCGATTTGTTAATTTTAGATGTGGAAATGCCACAAATAGGAGGAATTGAACTGTGTCAGGCGGTGCGTACAGCCCCCTCTTGGCAAGAATTACCGATTTTGTTTTTAACTGCACGTAGTGATAAAGAAACGATTCAACAAGTATTCGCAGCTGGGGCTGATGACTATATTACTAAGCCAGTCATCGGCCCGGAATTATTAACTAGAATCACCAATCGTTTAGAACGGAACCGTCTTTTAAGAGCTTTTTCTACTAAAGATTCGCAGACTGGTATCAGTAATTATCACCAATCTACTAGTGATTTAGAAAACCTACTACATGAATCTGAAACCAATGGTAGTCCGGTTTGTTTGGCAATTTTGCAAGTAGTTCAACTACAGCAATTTAATATCCAATACGGGCATACTGTTGGTAGTCAAATATTACAACGGTGGGGTCGGCTGTTGCAATCGGTGTTTCGTGGTGGTGAGGTACTGGGATATTGGGGTAATGGTGAGTTTATCATTGGATTGCCTGGTTTGAACAAAACAGAGGCAGGCGATCGCCTTTCAGAAATCCTGACTATTTTACGTCAGCAAATATTTACTGCACCAGATAACAGTAGATTTCAAGTCTCGTGTGATTGGACAATTGCAGAATACCCCAAAGAAGGATTAACAATCCAATCTCTTTATCAAACTGCCAATATTATAGCTAAGACTCCGCTCAGCTTGAACCCTGAGCGAAGTCAAAGGGCTAAATAACTTAGTTTATATGTTTAATTCTTAACAAAATGAACAACGATCAAGTCGGTCGAGAACACCAATTGTGGGCAATACTCAGCCGTAACAACGCCCTTTTGAGAGCGCAACAAGAAGCTGCGATCGAAGGAATTTTGATCGTTGATGAAAATCGTCAAATTGTTTCCTATAATCAGCGTTTTTGCGAACTATGGCAAATACCCAATGAGCTAATTCTTGAAGCTGATTCACCTAATTTATTGGCATATATCATCTCTCAATTAGCTCAATCAGAAGCATTTTTAGAGAGAGTTAACTATCTTTATGAACACCCACAAGAAGTTAGTCGAGAAGAAATTTATTTTCGAGATGGACGAGTTTTTGACCGCTATTCTTGTCCAATTGTGGGGAATTGGGAATCGGGAATTGGAGATTGGGGATTAGGAATTGGAGATTGGAACTACAAGAATTCTTCCCCAGTCCCTAGTCCCCAGTCCCCAGTCCCCAGTCCCCAGTCCCCAGTCCATTTTGGCCGAGTTTGGTACTTTCGAGATATTACAGAATACAAGCGACGGGAAGCAGCGCTGCGTTTAATTGTTGAAGGTACAACTACACAAATTGGTGATGAGTTCTTTAACGCTTGTGTTCGTTCTTTAGCCGAAATTCTCCAAGTTCGTTATGTCTTAATTGCAGAATTTTCTTCTGAAGTTCAAGATAAAGTACATACGCTAGCTTTTTGGACTGGAGAAGATTTTGGTGATAATTTTGAGTATGAATTAGCCCCTACCCCCTGCGGGCAACTGCTGAATGGAGAGATGCGTAGATATTGTCATTCAGTACAAGGTTTATTTCCTAAAGACCAATATTTAATAGATTTCGGTGCTGAAAGTTATATTGGTATCCCACTCAAGGATCAACGGGGAACAATTCTTGGATTCATAGCAGCTTTAGATACGAAACCACTATCAGAAAATACTGCTACTGAAGAGTTAATATTAAAGATTTTTGCAGCACGAGCTGGTGCAGAACTAGAACGTAAACTGACAGAAAAAGCTTTAGAAGATCAAGTGAATAGAGCCAATTTACTACGTAAAATTACGCAAAAAATTCGTAATCGATTAGACGCACAGGAAATCTTTCAAACTACAGTTGACCAAGTAGGTAAAATATTTGACGTTAGTCGTTGTTATATCCACAGCTATATTGCTACTCCGCAGCAGTTACCTTTGGTAGCAGAGTATAAAGTATCAAACTATACATTTAAAATAGAGACAGAAATTCCCGTTGATAGTAATCCTTTTATTGAGCAAGTTTTGCTACAAGAAGCAGCTGTTAGTATCCCTGATGTCTATATTCATCCGTTGATTGCGCCATTTAAATATCTTTGCGAGCAATTAGAGATCAAATCAATGTTGGCAGTGAGGACATCCAATTGTGGAGTAGCCAACGGAGTTATTGTATTACATCAATGCGATCGCCATCGTCAATGGACAGCCGCAGAACTAGAATTATTAGAAGCAGTCGCCACACAAGTAGGTATTGCTTTAGCGCAAGCCAAACTTTTAGAACAAGAAAAGCAACAGCGAACCCTCCTTGAGCAAGAAATTCAAGAACGTTTGCGGATAGAAGCAGCATTAGTTGAACGAGTTAATTTAGCAGAGTTAACAGCAAAAGTTGGTATAGCCCTCACTCAAGGTAAAAGTTTATATGAGATGCTGGGCTTGTGTACATCTGCGCTCTATAGTCACCTTGATGTTGCTTTTGCAGGTATTTGGACTGTTAACAAAACTGAGCAAACATTAGAACTACAAATTAGTATTCAAAGGTCTCAATCTAGTAGTACAGATAACTTTATTGTTTTCAGTCAGTCAAGAATTAATACCATTGCAGAACAACGGCAACCTGATTTTACAAATTCGGTGATTAGCGAAACTTGGGTAAGCGATAGCAACTGGATTCAACAAGAAAGGATAGTAGCTTTTGCTGGCTATCCCTTAATAGTTGAAGAAGATTTAGTAGGAGTAATAGCAGTTTTTGCCCATCAACAACTAAGCGAAGTCACTGTGCAAACTTTAGCATCAAATGCGAATGCGATCGCTTTAGGAATTAATCGTTTTTGGACAGAAGCAGATTTACAAAAAGCTAAAAATAAAGCCGAAGCCGCTAACCGGGCCAAAAGCGTTTTCTTGGCAAATATGAGCCACGAATTACGTACACCACTCAACGCTATTTTGGGTTTTTCCCAATTAATGGAACAAGATTCAGCTTTCAGTGCTAAACAAAAAGAGTTTCCATCTATTATTAACCGTAGTGGTAAACGCTTACTTTATCTAATTAACGATATCCTAGCGATGTCTAAACTCGAAGCAGGGCGAACAATATTAAATCCAGCACCTTTTGACTTGCATCTCTTATTGCATCAACTCAAAAAAATATTTCAACCGCAAGCAACGGCAAAACATTTAGAACTGCTATTTAACTTAGCTTCTGACTTGCCTCAATATATTTTTGGGGATGCTGATAAACTACATCAAGTTCTTTGTAACCTTTTAAGTAATGCCATTAAATTTACTGACTGTGGCAGCATAAATTTAAAAGTTAATCAGCATTTTTTGACAACAGAGCAAAACTCATCACTCATTTTATATTTTCAAGTTGAAGATACAGGTAGAGGTATTGCTCCAGAAGAAATGGGCCAGCTTTTCCAACCTTTTGTACAAACTTATCGAGCTAATGAAGCTAGAAGTGGCACAGGTTTAGGGTTAGCAATCAGCTGTGAATTTGTACAATTAATGGGAGGAAAATTGCAGCTATCTAGTGTTGTCGGACAAGGTAGTACTTTTTCCTTTGATATGCCAGTTAGTTTAGTAAATCCGACTCAAATCCAAGACTCTGCCGACAGACAATCACCTCAAGCTAATTCGCCGACATTAGCAGTGTCTCAATCACAATCTTTGACTAGCAAAGACTTAGAAATTATGGCAACAGAATGGATTGCAGCTTTACATCAAGCAGCAATTGAAGTAGATGCTGACTGTATTTTGCGGCTCATCAAACAGATTCCCTGCGAATACACAGCCTTAGCTAGACAACTAACAAATTTGACTCATAACTATGATTTCGATGCCATTATTGATCTGACTAGGGGTAGCGAATATGCCTGAAGATATCAGTAATATATTTAAAGCAGATATTCTAGCGATCGATGATACCCCAGAAAACTTAGCACTCCTTTCCCAGATGCTCAAGGAAAAGGGTTATAAAGTTCGCAGTGTCACCAAAGCTTCAACCGGCTTACGAGGCGCTCAAGCCGCCCCTCCTGACTTGATTTTACTCGATGTGAAAATGCCGGAGATGGACGGTTTTGAAGTCTGCCAGCATCTGAAAGCAGACGATCGCACCCGTGATATCCCCGTAATTTTCATCAGTGCATTAGGAGACGTACTCGATAAAGTTAAAGCCTTTGAAGTTGGTGGTGTAGACTATATTACCAAACCCTTCCAAGTAGAAGAAGTTTTAGCCCGCTTGCAAACGCATCTAACCATCCAACGCCTGCAAACCCAACTCCAAGCACAAAATACCCAATTACAGCAAGAAATAGCCCAACGAGCCGCCGCTGAGGAGAAATTTGCTAAAGCCTTTCGTGCTAGTCCTCATCCGATCGCGATCGCCACCTTAGCAGAAGAACGCTTTTTAGATATTAACCAGAGTTTCTTGAGGATGAGTGGTTACACTCTAGAAGAAATTATTAATCAAACTGTCGCAGATCTTAATTTATGGGTAACAGGAAACTATACTCAAGCTATGCAATTACTATTAAAAAATGGTTCGCTGCATAATCAAGAATGCCAACTTCGTACCAAAACAGGCGAAATTAGAACAGTATTACTATCAATAGAATTAATAGAACTGGCTGGAGTTAAATGCACTTTAAATATTATTAATGATATAACCGAACGTAAACGCTTAGAAGATGAATTTATTTCCCTAGTTAGTCATGAATTACGTACCCCAATGAATTCTATTATTGGTGCATTAGACCTGTTAGGTACACAACAATTAGGAACTTTAACCGCAAAAGGTCAGCAGGTAATTAGTATTGCTATCAATAACACCGAACGCCTCATCCGATTAGTCAATGACATCCTCGATTTAGAGCGGATGAAATCGGGTAAAATTGCCATGCAAAAAGTCAAATGCAACACCGCTCAATTGATGCTGCAAGCAGCCGAAGCAATGCAACAAATGGCAGAAACAGCACAAATTACCTTAATAGTTGAGCCAACTAATATTGATTTATGGGCAGATCCAGACCGGATTTTGCAAACCTTAACAAACCTTTTAAGTAACGCAATCAAATTTTCTGAACCTGGTAAGACTATCTGGTTACGTAGCAGCTTACAATCAGACCACCTGCAAATTACAGTACAGGATCAAGGGCGAGGAATACCTACTGATAAACTGCAATTAATCTTTGAGCGTTTTCAACAAGTGGACGCCTCTGATTCTCGTAAAAAAGGA
Source organism: Desmonostoc vinosum HA7617-LM4 (assembly GCA_019359515.1). GTDB lineage: Bacteria > Cyanobacteriota > Cyanobacteriia > Cyanobacteriales > Nostocaceae > Desmonostoc > Desmonostoc vinosum. The sequence goes on from JAHHHC010000010.1 coordinate 185,482, forward strand.
GGTACAGGTTTAGGACTTTCTATTTGTCGCAGTATCATCGAACAGCATCACGGTAATATCTGGGTAGAAAGTATTTTAGGTCAAGGTAGCACTTTTTATATCAATTTACCTTGCTGAGTATGTATTAAGAGGGAACAGGGAACAGTTATCACAATGAAACTACCCGATCGCGTCTACCATTTGGCAGAAGCCGCCAACTGGCCGTCCATCCAACATCACGGATTGTTCTGTGCCAGCAAGCTTCTAGATCTCGCCGGACTAACTGGAGCCGAACGTGAGCGTTTAGAGCGAAGACAGCGGCTGGAACACACCGAACTTCCCAACGGGGTGCAAATCCGCGATCAACGACCGATGCTGCCAGCAGCGCTAGAATCTTGCCTGGTTGACCTGACGCCAGCTGAGTGGTACGCCTTGATCAACACCCGCGTGTTTTTCTGGCTTGACCCAGATCGGCTGAATCGGCAGCGGGCCGCGTGCGAACCGCGTCCACAGGTGGTACTAGTCATTGATACAGCCAAATTGGTGTCTATTTACTCTCAGCAAATAGCCGTTACTCCAATCAACACTGGTAATGCTCGACGTCGCCCAGCTCGTCGCGGCACTGCCACCTTCGTCCCGTATCCAACATGGGTTGAGTCGGGGTGGACAAGCGAGGCCAAGGCATTAGGTACACCCGAACGGAAGCGATCGCATTTTCCAGCTGAATTGACAGTAGTAGAAGCGGTTCCAGACGTGATGCAATTCGTTATTAGCGTATGCGATTTGTCACCAGGTCAACCATTCACCCCTTTAGACACCTAACCAGGCTTAACAAACAGAGCGGTTAAAAAATAATGATTTTCCCTGATTTATATCAAACCCAGGATTAGTTACTTGTCATTCTCCCGGTCACTGAGCGAAGTCGAAGTGCATCTCCCTCATCCTCCTACTCCCTACTCCCCACTCCCCACTCCCCCATCATGAGTAAATGTATCTTAATAGTTGACGACGAAGAAGATGTTAGAGCATTGATTCAGCTTGGTTTAGAAATGAAAACAGACTGGGAAATACTCAGTACTAATTCCGGTGCAGAGGCCATTAATATAGCAATAACTAAACAACCTGATGTCATTTTGTTAGATTTAATGATGCCAGATATGGATGGTCGAACAACATTACAAAAACTAAAAAATGAACCAAAAACTCAACATATTCCTATAATTTTGATGAGTGCAAAAGTGAAATCTTCAGTTGAAGAAAGCTTCACTGATTTAGATGTAGCAGCCATATTTACTAAACCCCTACGTCCTTTGAATTTGCCAGAGCAGATAATTGAAGTTTTGGGTGAGTAAATGATGGGCGATATAAATAGGTGAAAAATTTTTGGTTTAATTTTATGGAGGTTATTCGCGGTTTTCAGAACCCCGACTTCTTTGAGAAATCGGGGTTGTTGTTTATTGGGTTGAACGAAGTGAAACCCAACATTACCAAGGTTTTTGGCGTTGGGTTTCGTTCCTCAAACGCCACTTCACTCAACGGGGGGAACCCCCGCACGTAAGTAGCTCCCCAACCTATATTTGCATCAAATTTTTCGTAAATTGGTATCAGATACAAGAGACTTCTTGCAAAAATACTTGAACCGTCAGAGACTCAAGTCTCTGCCTAATAGCAAAAGTTCGTTGAAACGGACTAACAATACTGTTATTAGTCGGTTGAAACCGACTTGAGTTATCAGCCAGAAAATTTATTTTCTGGCGAGTATCCGACTTTTGCAAGAGGTCTAAGGTATAAAATAATTAAAGATAGTTCCTGTAAACACCTTTAAACATTGAAACAACCCAATTGATCATGAAATCTCCTGTACATCCATAACCGAAGTTATTCCTCATTGCACTGGTCACTTCATTAATTAAAAGGTCTTGAGTTACACCTGCCAAATTATTACCTTGAAGTATTGAAGAAATCCCTGTAATTACTCTAGAAGATGTTTGGTTAGGGATATTTTCTTTTTCAAGGCTACATGTTAAAGCAGTTTCAGTAAAAGCAATAGCAAACTTATTGCTAGGACTTACATAATTTGCATACAAATGATATTGAGATGCTTGTGAACCAGCATTGATTATCTTGATAAACGCATATCTATCTTCATTAAAAGTTGTCGTGACAACTAACTCTGTTTGCGACCCCTGATTATCTCCTTTAGCTAGTAGAGTCCCAGAATAGTCATATACATAAATATCAACATCCGAACTACGGCTATTATTTTTGAGTGTAAAAACCCCAAAAGTATTAGCGGGAACTTTATACCTATAGTAAGTAGAACCTTGAGAATCTAGTGTTTCTTGGTAATATCTATTATCTTGATGCTCGAATGTAGTCCATTCCTGTGCATTGGCAATACCTGGAGAAGTCATCCATACAGTTAATGCTGTCATACCTGCAAATAATTTCTTCATTTCATTATTTCCTAATCAACACTTTTTGTGGTTTCATCTCATTCACAATATATATACGTACTAAAGTCACACCGTACTGCAACACCTAAAGACATTTTTCTTGAACTTTTTATTAGTCTTACTAAAATAGCGATCGCAATACAGGCTTAATCCTTATATGCTGCGGACTAAACCCATATTGTAAAAAACTCAAAAGCATGAAAATATTTTTCTCAAATTCCTCATTAAGGAATTTACATTGCTATAACTTAAGTGCAATTATTTTATTTTTAAATTTTGAATTATTAAATAATTAAAAATATAAATATTATCTATAGGGTGCGTTACGTTATCAATAACACACCCTTGATTTTTGGAACTTCACTTTTTAGAAACTACAATTAGATTCACAGACAATCTTTTCCTGCTTTTGACCAGCACCGTAAAATGTAATGTTGTGAACAGTGCCACCAAGCCCAAATAAACCGCGTCTAGTCAAGTCAATATGAACTTGGAGTAGCTGAGTGACTTCGCCGTTGATTTTTGTAAAAGCTGATATTTGACACGCTTGACTTTTTGATTGGGTAGACTGAATCGTAATAGGTTTGGAAATTCCTCGTCCTTTGAAGCCGTTCACTTTGAGGCTTGCAGCATAACAGTGGGTAGTTGAAACAAGTGACAGTGCGATTGCACCACCTACGAAGGAAAAACTTGCTAGCCTCTTTGGTAGCTTAGACATAAATTTCAGTATTTAATTTCTTAATTACGAATTACGAATTACGAATTATTTAAGTAAAGTTAGTCTCCAGTTGATAAGTAATAGTAATTTTGACAGCCATGACAAGATTTATAAATATAACTCAATGGCTGCCAAATTATCACAAAGCTATACTTTACTTCTGACAGTCGTAACTATGACAGTCCCCGTAAAAAGGAGCGATCGGTTGAACAGTTGGTGCAGGAGAGTATTCTGGTTGAGGCTGATAGTTGCGTTCGCTTATTTCCCGATCCCGCTGTTGACTCAAATCAGATTGTTGTTGAGTTTCGTCATAGCAACCAACAAGCGCGATCGCAACTAAAGCAAGAGTTGATCACCGAATTATAAATTTCATAGGGTTATTCGATAGTTGATTTTTCATTTTGGTAATTCACCTTGGTAATTACAGGGTCAAATAAGCAGTAATCTTGTATCTTTCACAATCTATATACGAACTAGACTCACCCCTTGCTGCAAAAGACTTAATTTTTTTGAGTTTGATATCAATTAAATCTACTTTCTTATTGCGCTGCTTTACTTTTTCCAGCAATTGCAAGACCGACACCAATGGAACCAAAGATTCCAGCAATTATAAAAGAGTTAACCATTGTATCTTGCTTTCCTTTCAATTCTTGCTTGTTGAACTCTTCATAACCTGTCACTTCACTAATTGTTTTATTAACTTGACCTCGACTGTCCAACTGATTTTGAAATTGAATTATCTGAACAAAACTTGCACCTCCAACAATTAGAGATATGATTGCGATCGCAAAGAGTACCCCTCCAGCAATAGTCATCATTTGTTTCATGATCTAGCTCTCTTGATTTATCCTTTACAACGTAGGTACGTACTGGAGTTCTCCCGTGCTGCAAAAAACTCAAAAAATTTTTCTTGAGGCTTACACCAGTCCAAAGAAAATAGCGATCGCACCCAGTAATGAGTGGCTAATTATGACACTATATAAATTCCGATACTTTACGTAGTGATAGCCCCAAAAAATACCAATAATGAATGTGGATATAAGTGTAGGTAAGTCTCGATAGATGAGATGAACAGAACTATATAATATAGCAGAAAGTATAATTTTAAACCAAATTTTCAATTTTACTCTCGAAAAAATACTGAATAAAAAACCGCGATACAAAAACTCTTGTACAGGAGAAGACACACCAACAAAGAAAAGGTAAAAAATCCATTTGTATGCAGAGTTGTCGATGCGTGGCCCTTGCATCATATAGTAGGTGAACATGAGCAAAGCAGAAGCCAAAGTTGGTAAGGCGATCGCTTTGAGCGCAGTTCCCAGACGTTGTTTAGTAAATCCTAGTTCGACAAGAGAGAATCGATATAGTCGAGCGATCGCAAAAATTGCTACAGCTGCCAAAACGAGAAGATAAAATCGCGCCTGAAAAGGAATTAAGTTTAAATAAATTAGTAGAACGGGCAAGATGTATGCAAGGATTACAATCAACATTACTTTTTGCCGTTCTTTGCCGACTAACTTACTTTTCATCTTCACTCGTCTCCAACGCCATGATCAATCAACCGCACGAACAAGAAGAAAAATAAAGCAGCAAAGAAAATGCTACTTGCAAACCAGGGAGTCAGGGGATTAGTGCTATTCATTCCAAACAAGTGATCAATGAGAGAAACACCAAACCAACTACCTATAAGCGTCAAAGTGAAACTAACGAACGAGAATGACAATAAAATAGGCTGATATTTTTTGGTGGCACTTCTTTTGATGCTGCTAATAGTTGCCGGAAATATGATAAAAATAATTGGGTAAAGAAGAACATTTAGTCCGGCTACAGCACCTTTAAATTCAGGTGAAAATAACAAGCTTTTGGTATGCTCTACGCTATAGTTTTGAAAGGGCAGCCACAACAGAATACCTAGCTCACATATGACGATATACATCAAATATTTATTCTTGTTAAATATAGAATCTGGTTTCAGCCAAATTGTCATCACAAGTGCCAGAATCTGAACACCGCAAGTAATAATGGCAATAAAGTTTAAGGCGTAAAACAATCGACTGATTGAAAAGGCTTGAGGGTTGTGTCGCCAAACTTCAAAGGAAGTAGCAATCCGCAAAAGTCCTTGAAATCCCGCAATATTATCTAATGTATGAAGACGTTTTATAACTGGCTCTAATTCTGATTTCTTTAGTGTCAAATTTCCTGCAACATCGAAAATCTGACGACTATCAAAAATTTCTGGGGGAATTTTAAAGATTTCTGTTTTTGGAATGTTCCACTTTATGTAAAGTTGGGAAAGTTGCTGTGGAGAAATTGTCGTCGTTGCATCAGGTTTGAACTCGATTAATAACATGCGATCGCCTGTCAGTTCAAAAAACAGTCCCCCCAATATGAAAAAAACAGTTAAGCATGTCAAATATATGAATGGGCGTGTCTTGACGCGAATCATGCAATGCGCTCTGTAAGTTGCGTATAGAGGCATCCAAAGAAACAAAGAAGGGTAAACTACCATATGAGGGTAGAGTCCGGCGTAAAGTGTTAAGGTTTCCCAACCGTTCTGTAAAACCTACCCAAAACTACCTAAGTCTAGACGAAACTGGACATTAGTAATTTTAGTGTTTACTTCCTGATTCATCGTAGTCTCAAGATGACTCTTGAGAGGTTTGTCTACTCCACAGG
>JAHHHC010000011.1 GCA_019359515.1 Desmonostoc vinosum HA7617-LM4
ACTGCTGCTTAGTTTCGGCTGATTTTTTCATGATTCAACTTGACTCAGTTTCTCCAGGAAGTTGGGTAACTTTGTCTTGCTGTTCTCTTAATTGCTGGTTGAATCCAAATTAGTCCAAACTCCAGCTCTCAGCTAGAGTGCTGTAAAAAATTCAGCCTATTGATACATGCACTTAATATATCTTTAGCAAGATTGTCAGCTTTTTAACACAGCATATGATATTGGAATACAAACAACATCCCTGAAAGCGATCGCTCCCTTGATAGGTTTTATGGAGGCGATCGCTTTTATTTTGCATTAACAAGTTCCGTGGGTTTAAGTCCCTCGGTTCTATAATCGGCAAGTTTTGTGTTGGGGTCTGTCTTATACCAATTCGTAATTCGTAATGACGATTACGAATTACGAATTACGAATTATTTAAGTAGCTTCTTTGAGATACCCTGCTGCGACACAATCGTCAATCAGTTGCAGGACAAACGGCCAAAGTTCTGGCGCACCTATCTCTACAGGTGCTACCCTTTTGATCACTTGATCGCGCCTAATGCCATGAATACGCCAAGTACCGCCTTGAGTTTGCTGATTGTGCAACAAGGGTTGAATGCGGTCTAAAGCTGCGGCAAACTTGGCTGAGGGTGTGATTCCGGCTTCAAACTCATCCCATAGTGAACGTAATTCACTAGCTTGATCTGCTGGTAAAAGTCCAAATAGCCGTAGTGCGGCTTGTGCTTCTCTGGTTGCCTTGGTTTGATTACTTTGCATATCGTAGCAGAATGTGTCACCAGCATCAATTTCTACCAAGTCGTGCAGCAATAGCATTTTGATCGTATGAAATATATCAACTTCTTTTGGAGCATAAGCTAAAAAACATCTAAATTACATAATCAAATTAAATAAAACTCTTGTGGGGTGGGCATCTTGCCCGCCCTAATTATGCAAGTTATATGTGGAACAGCATATTCCGCTAATGCGATCGCCATGATCGCCAAATGCCAAGAATGTTCTGCACTATTTTCTTGGCGTGAACCGTCGATGAGCAAGGTTTGGCGCATCACCTGTTTCAGCCCATCAATTTCGACAATGAACTGGATTTGTTGATTTAATCGATTGATATGCACCTGATTTCAGTTATGAGTTAACAGTTACAGCAGGGGAAAGGGAACAGGGAACAGAGTTAAAAGTTTTTTGTTATCTGATATCTTGCACCAGTCCCAAAAACCGCCATAGGTTAGAAACCTATGGCTAATAGCAAAAGTCCTCTCAAGAGGACTAAATCTCACAAAAAGCATAGATTTTAGTCCACTTAAGTGGACTTGACCTAATAAGAGCGAGAATTTATTCTCTGGCGGGAGATTGGGCAGGTGCAAGATCTAAGTTATATGACTTTATTCTTAAAACTTGTACCTCATTTACCCACAATCTGCTGTATCACCACACGATAGATCCTTGCTAACTGCTCATTATTCACAGATGAAAAATCTCTCCGCGTCCCCGCGTCCCCGCGTCAACCATCACAACTGTACATGATTTGTCCCAGTCCCCAATCCCCAGTCCCCAATCCCCAGTCCCCAATCCCCAGTCCCCAGTCCCCAGTCCCCAATCCCCAGTCCCTTATAAAAATTAAAAAGCGCTTGGGAGTGTTGCCGTGTTTCCACCCCAGGCGCTTTTTATTATCTAACTTGCTCCTCACACACAAATAAACCATATCATTGCTTTAATTCAAGCGCAAGTATATAGAGTGACACTTCCAAAACTGCACTATGGAAGGTAATTTTTATTACCAAATTAAAAAGCGTCCAGGAGTGTTGCCGTGTTTCCACCCTAGACGCTCTTTATTTTTAACTTGCTCCTCACACACAAATAAACCATATCATTTACAATCTCAAGTGGGGATCTTACTAAGTGCCACTTTGATAACTGCACCATTTACATTACAGCCAAAACTTAGTGCAAAAAGTGACGTATACCTGTAAATGCCATGATTAAACCTAGTTCATTGGCAGCTTGAACCGAGGCTTGATCCCGCATACTTCCCCCTGGTTGGACGATGGCGGTAATTCCGGCGGCGGCGGCTGTTTTCACCGAGTCATCAAAGGGGAAGAATCCATCACTGGCGAGAAAACCACCTTTGGCTTTGTCTTTTGCTTGTTCTAGGGCAATTTTCACTGAGCCAACGCGGTTCATTTGACCGGCACCCACTCCTAAAGTAGTAAAATCGCCACTCACTACTATGGCATTCGATTTCACATGTTTGCAAACTTTCCAGGCAAATAATAATTCTGCTAATTCATCGGGTGTTGGTTGGCGTTCGGTGACTATTTGCCATTTGCTAGTATCTGCGATCGCATCATCGGCAGATTGTACTAAGAAACCACCTGCGATCGCTTTAATTGTATTTTTGGGGCCGCTACTCAAATCTGATAATATCAAAATTCGCACATTAGATTTGGCGGCGAGAATTTCTTGTGCTTCTGCTTCGCAACCCGGCGCTACTACACATTCTAAAAACGTTTTGGTTAATTCAGTGGCTGTTGTTGCATCAATCGGTCGGTTGAGTGCAACTATGCCGCCAAAGGCAGAAATAGCATCTGCATTGAAAGCTTTTTCGTAAGCTTCCTTGATACTGTCACCTACAGCCACACCGCAAGGATTGGTGTGTTTAAGGATGGCAACTGCGGGACTATCAGTAAACTCTGTAATTATCTGCCGTGCTGCTTCTAAATCAACTAGGTTATTGTAACTAAGTTCCTTACCTTGAAGTTTGGTAGCCGCTGCCCATCCTGTCGGAGTAGTACCTGTTTGATACCATCCGGCGTTTTGATGAGGGTTTTCACCATAGCGTAGAGGTTGCAGTTGTTGTCCTGAGATGGTGTACTCTGGCTGTAAAGATTGATTGCTGAGGTAAGAGGCGATCGCGCGGTCATAGCTAGCAGTATGTAAAAATCCTTTTAATGCAGCTTTTTGACGGAATTCTAACGAAGCTTCTCCATTATTTTGCCGTAACTCTTGCAGATATTCACTATACTGTGCTGGATCACATAATACAGCTAGATGAGCAAAATTTTTCGATGATGCCCGTAACATCGCCGGGCCACCGATATCAATTTGCTCAATTGCTGCCGATAATGTTACACCTGGTTGAGCGATCGTTTCCTCAAAAGGATAAAGATTTACTACTACTAAATCAATCGGGCGGATTTGATTATTTTCTAAATCTGCAACATCAGCAGCAACATCCCGCCGTGCCAAAATCCCACCATGAATTCGGGGATGCAGTGTTTTAACTCGACCACCTAAAATTTCCGGCGAACCCGTGTAATCTGCAACTTTCGTAACTGGTAGCCCTGCATCTTTGAGTGCTTGGGCTGTGCCGCCACTGCTGATTAAATCAAAGTCGAATTCTTCAACCAAGTTACGGGCTAGGTCGATTAAACCAGTTTTATTAGATACACTCAGCAGTGCTAGACGCGCCATGTCTCAATTCCTCAAATGAACCCTGGAAGCAAAGGATCTTAAGTGTTGCATAAGCTTCGGTTTACTTCAAGACTATGAAGAGCGATCGCGTTAATTAGGTTTGTTATTCTTGACGTGGATCTGACTGGGGTGGATGCCAGCCCGCTTCTACCCAAAAACGACGAGCTACTTGAATCGAAGACTCATCTCGACGTTTATCATTGAAATCAAAGCGATCGCAAGTCGCTCTCCCTGTAGCAGTTGTACCTAAAATTTGTGTCCCGTCTTTTGTCCAGATAAAATGCTCAGACCATTGTTGCTGCCGGGGATGAAATAGAAGAACTGGTTCTTGGGTTTTGGGATCGGTAGCTACCCCTCCCCATTCCCCATTGCCCCTAATCCCCAGAGGGGGCCCCGAGTTCCCCATTCCCCGTGGGCTGAGCGAAGTCGAAGCCCACAAGGAATTACGAATTACGAATTACGAATTACGAATTACAAACAATTTGCTAAACTCCAACTTCAGGAAAGAGAATCAAAACAATTTGAGCATCGGGAACTAGAAAGGGGGTTGCAGAGTGGCTTATGACGAACGCGTAGGAAATACAGAACAGATTCATCTCAAGGATTTGTCATGGCCTTTCTGGCCAATTGTGCCAATCTATCCCTATGGCAAACGACGTACAATCCGTAAAGAAGTAGTTAAAGATACAATCTGGACTTTTGACCAACTTCAAGGTATTTTTTACGTTGTCGTGCCCATCCGCATGACTATTGTCAAGCTGGAAACAGGCGGTCTTTTAGTCTACGCACCTGTTGCACCGACTCTAGAATGTATTCGGCTTGTTGAGGAACTTGTAGCAGAACACGGTGATATTAAGTATATTATCTTGCCAACTATCTCTGGATTAGAGCATAAAGTCTTTGTTGGCCCCTTCGCTCGACGTTTTCCGAATGCACAGGTTTTCATTGCTCCTAGCCAGTGGAGTTTTCCACTTAACCTGCCTCTCAGTTGGCTGGGGTTTCCTCCAACACGCACTCAGGTGTTGCCAGCAGATAGTAATCAAGCTCCCTTTGGTGAACAGTTTGACTACGCAATTCTGGGCCCCATTGACTTGGGGCCGGGGCGGTTTGCAGAAGTTGCATTTTTTCACAAGCGATCGCATACTCTTTTAGTGATAGACTCGGTGATTTCTGTACCAGCAGAACCACCTGCGATCGTGCAATTAGATCCATACCCTTTATTGTTTCATGCCAAGGATAAAGCTTCTGATATAGTTGCAGACAATCCAGCAAATCGCCTTAAAGGATGGCAACGTATCTCGCTGTTTGCTTTGTACTTTCGGCCAAGCGCGTTAGAGGTCATGGGAGTAGGTGAGGTGATTCTTGATGCCCTCAAAGCCTCAGAACGCTCAAATAAAGCTTATTTTGGATTGTACCCTTTTAAATGGCAACAAAATTGGCAGCGATCGTTTGAGGCCCTACGCGGAGATGGTCGTTTATTTGTTGCACCCATTCTACAAACACTGATTCTCAATCGTGCCCCAGCAGAAACTATTAATTGGGCTAATCAAGTATCAAGTTGGAATTTTCAATGGATTATTCCTTGCCATTTTGATTCACCAATCAAAGCAGAACCTCATCAATTTCGCCAAGCATTTTCTTTTTTAGAAAAGCAGCCTGCTGTGAGTGCCGGTTTATTCGGCAGTAATAGTTCTCCTTTACCAGAAGAGGATTTTAGAATTATGAAATTAATTGACCAAGGTTTAAATAAAAGCAAAATTGTACCGCCAGCAAAAGATAAAGTGTAATGGTGGAGATTGGGGACTGTGCGAGATGAGGGAGACGCACAGACGTGCAGATTAAATAATTCGTAATTCGTAATTCGTAATTAAAGAAGTCGCAAGTCGCAAGTCCCCTATTTATTAGCAGCAAGTTTGGCAAGTACTCCGCTATATAAAGCTATAAATTTAGACTCTTCTACAGGTGCATTGCTGTTATTCCAAGTGGCGGCTACACAGTAACTTTTTCCGTTCTTGGCTTGCAACCAAGTTGTGAGATTGAGGACACCAGATTCAGATCCACCTTTAAATGCTACCCGCTGCCAATCTTGAGGATTAGCAACACCAGGATTAATACTCATTAAAGGTAAATCAGCAACTTGTTCTATTAATCCACAAAGTTCTTCGGTAGTAAAAAACCATTCCACATCAAGGGCAACGGGATTATTACCCTCAAATTCACTCACATTAGGAAGCGGTTTTTTCGCTAATTCTTGAAGTATTGCACGGCGTTGAGTTTCATTACTAGTGCGATAACGTTTCAGCAAATCTCGATTTTCTGAACCTTTCAAAATAAATAATTCACGAGTAGTTAAGAAAGGACGATTACGGGGTGATACTAATTCAATAGGCTGTCTGCCAATCAGGTTAATTAATGTATCTGTTGCTGTATTATCGCTGAAAGAAATCATCAAAGACGCGAGTGTTTGCACTGTTATATATGCCCCATCTGGCCATGTTTGTAATATTCCAGATGGTAAGCTTTTCCAATTTGTTTGCAGTTGCATTACGTCTTTCCATGCTCTTTTACCAGAGGCAATTTCTAATTTTAATGCTTGCAATACTGCTAGCTTAAAAGCTGAACCAACTGCTAATGGTGTTTTAGTATTTAAGGCAGCTAATACTGTTTTGTTTTCTTGAACTAAAAAACTGACTTGACCTGGTAACGCTTGAAATTGAGTAGTTGCTTCTTTTAAGCTAGTTAGCTTAGTTTGTGGCGGTTCAAATAATAGTCCTGAAATTTGTCCTTTGGGATTGAGATTTATTTTGGTTGGAACTGAACCTTGACTAAAAATAATTAGATAATCTTGAGCATTGTTTTGTACATTTTGATAGTCTCCTAGTTGAGTTTTTATGGTGTTAATTATTTGCTGCATCTTTTCCAGAGGAATCTGAGCTAAAAATTCAGTTGCAAACCATTCTTTTTGTATTTCTTTGGTAGTAAATAATCTTTCTAAAGCAGCTTTGGGAGAAATAGATTTGCTTGATGCTGGCATTTGAGCTAATGGTAGTAGCTGAATTTTGATATCTGCTAATGTCAACTGAGGAAAAATTAAGTTTATTGTTACCAGTGAGATAGTGAATAAGAAACCTATATAGTATTTATACATTAGTAATTTTGAGTTTTTTTGAGTTATGCGATCGCTAAGTTTGTTAAGTTACTCTTGTAGCCAGTAATCTCAATTATCGCATTAACTAGTTCCGTGGGTTTAAGTCCCCGGTTCTATAACCGACAAGTTTTGTGTTGGAGTCTGTCTTATACCAATTCGTAATTCGTAATTCGTAATGACGCGACGCTCCTGTGTCGCTACCGCTGACGCTCGTACCTCGCTACCGCTTCGCTAACGCTAACGCTATCGAGGACTCGCTACCGCTGACGCTCGTACCTCGCTACCGCTTCGCTAACGCTAACGTAATTCGTAATTCGTAATTAAGAAACTGTTATTTAGTATGGGTTTCGGAGTTTGAATGTGTAGACGGATTTCAGAGAATTGGTATTACAAAGTTGAGGCAGTGTGAACTTGGGGAGCCACTGCGTTGGACGAGTTTCCCGGCAGCCGCGCAAGTGGCGTGGTTTCCCCCATGAACAACTTGGGTTGAGGAACGTAGACGCTTGGAGGGCGGCTTCCCGCAGGGTAAACCAACACCGATATCCATGTTGGGTTTCACTTCGTACCCTACGGGATCTTACTACAACCCAACCTACGCCTATTAAATCTAATGCACTAGAATAGCTGAAACAGTCCACTAGAGTGCTAAGTTTTAAGTTAACTTAAAACTGAGAGCATAGTTAAAAATGGGGAGTAAATAATGGATGTACAAACTATTAAACAACGAATTGCCGTAGTTCAAAGCAAGCGTGATTATTTGCTGAGTCTGCTAGAACGCCCTAATTTAGGTATTTTAAGAGTTGATGTCAATCAGGCTTTGGAAGAATTAGATGAGTTAATTGATGAGTTTAGACGCACGATTCCCGATGCGGGAAATAATTAAGCTGAACTAGAGAATTAAAAATATTAAAAATTACGTCGGTTTAACTATCAACTTACAGTTATACCGACGTTTTTTCAATTATAATACCCTGCAAATTTTGGTAATTGATTGTGTTGTCTTCAATCAAGCAATACAGATACATTATTTATCCAGCAAATTAACAAGTTCCGTAGGTTTAAGTCCCCCGGTTCCATAATCGGCAAGTTTTGTGTTGGGGTCAAATCCCCATTACAAAACTTAATTACGTTAGCGCAGCGTTAGCGAGTCCTCGAGCGTCATTACGAATTACGAATTACGAATTATTTTCTGTACGCTGACCTAAGCGTCTAACTAAAGCAATAAGTTCATTTGTGGGTACATCTTTTTTGCAAACATCATCAAAGCTATACATTACTTTTTTCTCGTGATTTACGTCTTCTACTGAGGAGTAGGCAAGAATCCGGGTATTTGGAGATATGGCCTTTATGTGACTAGATGCACTCCAACCATCCATAATCGGCATCTGTAAATCAAGAATAATCACATCAGGTCGGCAACGTTTAACCATTTCTATGGCTTCTTGACCGTTACTAGCTAACCCTACGACTTGAATATTTTCTTGACAAGAGAAGGCCAACTGTAAAGTTAAACGGGTCAATTCGTGATCATCAACCACTAGAACGCGTAAGGTAGAAGACTCACAGGACAACATTAACATTTAAGTGACAAACAAAACGACACACAATAATTTCTCTAGTTTATGGGAAGATGTACCAGCCCTAACTCTATCCTATGGTTGATAACTTGTGTGTCTTGATGAAAACTAATCAAATAACTTTTCTACAAGTTAAAGTTTTATAAAAAAAACTCAGTTTGGTTAGTTATTAAGGTATCGGAAGTTTTCTTTTTTAATTTAGTTATTTAGACAAACTGATAACTGATTGATTGAGGGTAATGCCATATTAGAAAAACTGATAACTGTTCACTAATTAATTGAGGGTAATGCCATATTCATGAGAGTTTTTTGTGAATTAGCTTCTGGACAATCTTCACAGGGGCGTCTTTGAATATAATTGCCATCAGGTTGTAACTCCCAGGCTTGACGATTATCTGCGAGCATAATTCCAAGAATTTCTTGCAAATCTTTAGCAATATCTAGATCTTTTACTGGGATAATTACTTCTACTCGACGATCTAGGTTGCGACGCATCCAGTCGGCACTGCCGATAAAGATTTCTTCTTGTCCATTGTTATAGAAATAATAAATTCGAGAGTGTTCTAAAAAGCGACCGACAATGCTGATGACGCGAATATTTTCACTAATGTCTTTTAGTCCTGGGCGTAAACAGCAAATGCCCCTAACTATTAAATCGATTTGTACTCCAATACGGGAAGCTTCGTATAAGGTGGCGATAATTTGCGGATCGACTAAGGAGTTTACTTTGACAACGATACGCCCGGATAATCCATTTTGCACATTTTCTATTTCGCGATGAATGAGTGCGAGAAAGCGATCGCGCATATTCACAGGTGCAACCAGTACTTCTCGATAGGATTTTTGCCGGGAGTAGCCTGTCAAGAAATTAAATAAATCTGTAATATCAGCACCCAATTCTTCGCGGCAACTAAACAATCCTAAGTCTGTATAAAGTCGTGCGGTTTTGGGGTTATAGTTTCCAGTGCCGATATGCACATAGCGCCGCATTCGGTCTTTTTCGCGCCGCACTACCATGACAGTTTTACAGTGGGTTTTTAGCCCCACCAAACCATAAACAACGTGAACACCAACTCTTTCTAAACGCCTTGCCCAGTAAATATTGTTTTCTTCGTCAAACCGTGCTTTTAATTCCACCAATACAGATACTTGCTTACCATTTTCAGCGGCGGCGATTAAAGCATTGACTATTGGCGAGTCGCCAGAAGTTCTGTACAAAGTCATCTTAATCGCTAACACATTCGGATCGTGGGCAGCGTGGGTGATAAAGCGTACCACCGTTGCTGTAAAGGATTGATAGGGATGATGTACTAGCAAATCCTTTTCTCGAATCACAGCAAAAAAGTCGTTGCCTTCGTCTACCTCTAAGACTTCTGGATCTAAGCTTGGTTCTCTTAATCTTTGTAAGCGTAATGGTACAACAGATTGGCGTGGTGGGTCTTTGAGTTCTGGTAGTGGCAATGCCATAAAATACATTAAATCCCGCAGTCCCAAAAGACCGTCTACTTCATAGACATCGCTGTCTGTTAAATCCAAATCTTGCAAAAGACGCGATCGCACTGGTTCGGGGGTCTGGGGTTGAATTTCGAGTCGGACTGGACTTCCACCCATGCGGCGTTTGCGGAGTTCTTGTTCGATCGCTAACAATAAATCATCTGCTTCATCTTCTTCCAATACCAGGTCAGCATCACGGGTGATGCGAAAGGGATGATATTCTTGGATATTCATGCCTGGAAAAAGAGATTCCAGATTATGAGCGATCGCTTGTTCTAAAGGTACGCCTGTCCAATGGGTAGGTTTGCCATTGTCTTGAATTCTCAACTCTGGCGGTAAAGGTAAAAATCGAGGCAGAACGCTGGGCACTTTGACTCTAGCAAAGAACTCTTCTTCAGTTTCGGGATTTTTGACTACAACAGCCAAATTCAAGCTGAGATTGGAAATGTAGGGAAAGGGGTGACTTGGATCAACAGCCAAAGGAGTGAGAACTGGAAAAACTTGCTCTTCAAAATAGCCGTCTAGATAACTGCGCTGTCTATCATTTAGATCTATGTAATCGAGAATGTGGATGCCCTGCTTGGCCAGTAGGGGGCGGAGTTCTTGTTCAAAATGTTGGTGCTGTTTTGCAACTACGGGACAGAGAGTTGACCTAATATCATCTAGCTGTTGTTGCGGTGTGCGTCCATCGGGGCTTAGCTGAGTGACTTTTGCTTCTACCTGTTGCTTTAAGCCAGCAACCCGCACCATAAAAAACTCATCCAAGTTAGAGCTGAAGATTGCGAGAAACTTGAGGCGTTCGAGAAGAGGTGTGCGTATATCGCAAGCTTCATGTAAGACCCTGTTATTGAATTCTAACCAGCTTAACTCTCGATTAAGGTAGTATTGCGGATCGTTCAGATTTAAGGGAGTCTCGCTCTTTTTAGGTTTCGGCATAATGACCCAAAGTTAGGTAAATGTAGCCCATTCAACAGCAGAATATTAATCATAGTATAAGAATCTGGTTTGATTGATGAAATTATTTGCTTACTTAAGCGTAGCGTCTCGCAGAGAAGCCCACGGGGAGTGGGGTTATGGCTTGGTTGCTATGTGCGATCGCAATTTAGTTCCTGAACATTGTTAGAGGTTGTTTGAAAAATCTAAATTAATACTAACCCCTGCGATTAGAAATCGCCTTTTCAAGCATCCTGTTAGCTTAAGTGTATTTACGTAATACATCCCAACCCTGCCTAATTATACTTTTGGCCTTGAATTATGAATAGCTATCCAGATTTCCATGAACATGGCTATCAAATTTTACGAGAATTGGGACGCAATCGAGAAGGAGGAAGAATTACTTGGTTAGGATCAGATGTTGAAACAGCACAACAGGTAGTATTAAAGCAGTTTTGCTTTGCTCAGATAGGTTCTAGTTGGTCTGGATTTGAGGCACATCAACGAGAAATTCAAGTATTACAAGGACTTAATCATCCTGGTATTCCTCAATACATATGCTCTTTTGCTACATCTGATGGTTTTTGTTTAGTGCAAGAATATATTAATGCCCAATCTTTGGCACAAATCCGCAGCTTTAAGGCAGAAGAAATTAAACAAATAGCTGTTAAAATTTTAGACATACTTGTAT
Source organism: Desmonostoc vinosum HA7617-LM4 (assembly GCA_019359515.1). Classification (GTDB taxonomy): domain Bacteria; phylum Cyanobacteriota; class Cyanobacteriia; order Cyanobacteriales; family Nostocaceae; genus Desmonostoc; species Desmonostoc vinosum. The sequence continues at coordinate 11,315 of JAHHHC010000011.1, forward strand.
ATCTGCAAAATCTCAAGCCTCCGGTAATTCATCGAGATATTAAACCAGAAAATATTTTGGTCGATGAACAACTCAACGTTTATCTAATTGACTTTGGTTTTGCACGTATTGGTAGTCAGGAAGTTGCAGGCAGTAGTGTATTTAAGGGAACTCCGGGTTTTATTCCGCCAGAACAGATGTTTGAGCCAACTAAGGCTACAGATTTGTATGCTTTAGGTACTACCTTGATTTGTATGTTGACAAAAATTAAGTCAATAGAAATACGGCAATTGTGCGATCGCAATAATCCATATTTGATTAAGTTTCACCATCTTTTACCTCAATTGAGTTTACGGTTTCTGGGTTGGCTAGAGGGTATGGTACAACCAGAACAAGACAAGCGCTTTGCTAATGCACAAGCAGCTTTAATAGCCTTGCAACCACTTGATGTTGCGCGTGTACCCGCAGTTGATTTCAGTGAGACAGTACTGGAATTCCAAGCGAAACAATTGGGAGAAAAGCTAAAGCAAAGCATCACGGTTGTAAATACGATTCCTGATACTTTATTACAAGGGAGATGGGAAGTTGCACCCCATCCTCATGATCCCCCACATACACCAGATTCCCATGCTTGGATTTCGGTAACACCTACTCAATTTAGCGGGAATAATACTTGGTGTCATGTTCAGGTAGACACAAGTAAATTAATGGCAGATAAGCAATATAAGCGTCAATTAATATTGCATAGTAATGCTTATCCAGCGATTCATACTTTAACTGTAAAAGTGCAAACAGCTGCTTTACCAATTGAAAAGACAGAAGTACCATATGCTTGGCTTGCTGGAGTGTTATTAATTGGTGCGATCGCACCTCTTTTGATGACTTTATTAATAGTTTATTTAACTTCAATCAAATTGATAATTATTGCTGGGTTATCTTTAACTATAACTTGGTTGATAGCGATCGCTGGTTTACGCAGAGTAATTATGGCTATGATTGGGGTAGTAATTGGACTATTATTTGGAGCTTTGGGAGGGATGATAATTGGAACGTTTATTATGATTATTCCTATAGTATTAGGTATTAGTTATGATATTGTTGATAACATCCCAAAGATTGTAGGAGCAATTGGGGCTATTGTGGGATTAGGATATGGGTTTATTAAGGGTTTAACAATAGATAATGACTGTAAAAAATGGAACTGGTTTAGAATTATTTTGTATTTACTCACAGCAGGATTAGGAACAAGCTTCGGAATTATTTGTATAGTTGGATTAGCTAATCCCTACATTTTATTTTTACTAGCAGGAACTGGATTACCCTTGTTCATCTACTTGCTTTATTCACCCCTAAAACGACGGAAACTAATCGCTAAATATCGCAAGTCTGAGGAATCTTTAATTAAACCGTAAAGTATCTTTTAATTATGGGTATTTGATACTGAATAGACTATTTTAAATAAGAATGCGATCGCTATGCCTACTAACTAAAAAAATCACAGATTGATAAAAATAGCCTACTTTTACATTTAGCTACGCGTAGACATTTACAACACTGCTAAAATAAACTCAAGACTAATTAATGCCAGATTGATTCTGTCAGGAACCTCAGCTTAAAGGCATGAGGCTTGAAAGAGAAATCGGGATAGCCATTCTGACCAGCCTAAGTCTTAACTGACAACGTTTTTTGAGTCACGACACCCCGGGATGCGTAGCTAGTCCCTTGCTCTGTCGCTTGTGATTAAACAGTTCTAAGGTCACTGGAACAGTGTTGCAAGCCTAACAAGCTCTTAAAACATTGGCGTTAGCGCAGCGTTAGCGAGGCACGAGCGTCAGCTAACATTACCCCGCAAGGGAGGCTCGCGCATAGCAAAATACTATGCGTACAGGATTGGGAGATTTGAAACGGTGAGTCACTCCGTTGCGGGGTTCCCCCCGTTGAAGGAAGTGACGAACCCGTAAGGGTAACTGTCCCGTTGAAAGTGCAACACAAAAGTACACCGAACTAACCAATCCCAAGGCGATAGTAGATTCAAAAAACAATTGCATTGCCGTACTAGAAGGACGGGGTTTCCACCCACATTTTCTGATGACCATAGCCCAAGAATTAGAATCTCAGCAAGACATCTCGAAAGATGTCACATTTCCCCCTAGCGATTTATATAGTGACGAGCCTCCTTTGGAAACAGAACTGCATCTGCAACAAATAGTTTTACTTTTACAATGCTTAGAATGCCTGTGGCAAGATAGAACTGATTATTACGCAGCGGGAAACCTAACCATCTACTACAGTCCACACCAAAAAAAATCAGAATACTTTCGTGGCCCAGACTTTTTTGTAGTGCTAGGAACTCAACGTAAAATCAGGAAAAGTTGGGTAGTATGGGAAGAATATGGGAAATATCCAAATGTAATAGTAGAAATTCTTTCGGAATCAACAGCGAAGACAGACAAAGGTCTAAAGAAAGAAATTTATCAAGATACATTTCGCACACCAAATTATTTTTGGTTTGACCCATACACATTAGAATTTGCTGGATTTAATTTAGTAGATGCGAAATATCAACCTCTGCAAGCAAATGCACAAGGACATTTGTGGAGTGAACAATTAGGGTTCTATTTGGGAATTCATCAAGGGTTATTACGTTGGTTCACATCTGATGGACAATTAGTACCGACACCACAAGAAGCTAAAGCGCAGGCAGAACAAAGAGCAGAACAGGCACAACGAGAAAAACAACAGGCACAACGAGAAGCAGAAAAAGCACAACAAAGAGCAGAGCAAGCACAACGAGAAACAGAACAGGCACGACAAGAAGCCGAACAGGCACGACGAGAAACAGAACGTTTAGTAGCAAAATTACGAGAGTTAAATATTGACCCAGATATAATTTAGATTCTGGGATTTGCTTGTTTTGTTTAACGGGACTTAGGCAAAAATTGACCCAAAGGCAAACTCATGAGTCGAATTGTTTTAACCACCATTGGCTCTTTTGGTGATCTGCATCCCAAAATTGCGATCGCCCCGGAATTACAGCAGCGTAGTCATGAGGTGGTATTTGCAACTCACAAAGAATATCAAGACAAAATTGCAGCCTTGGAATTCGAGTTTCATCGGATGCGCCCTGATAACACCGCGTTGAATGATCCTCAAGAGACTTGTAGAATTATATGTATTGATTTTAATAATTATGACTACTTTTCATATAGATTAAAGCCAAAGAGGAATATATATTGAAAGACACAAAGCAGCAAATTGAAACTCAGATTATTAACCTTGAAGAACGGCTCGCTCAGGCAATGCTTGCTTCTGATGTTAACGTTTTGAATGAACTGCTAGCCCCTGAAATTATTATTACCAGTCATCTTGGAGAATTATTAGGAAAACAAGACGATCTAGCGGCTCACGAATCTGGTTTGATTAAGATACACGAACTGAAACCTTCACAGCAGCGTATTCAAATCCATGGAGAGGTGGCGATCGTTTCAGTCCGAGTGCAATTGTCTGGTAGTTATAATGGTACCCCTGCAAATGGGGACTTTCGTTTCACGCGTGTTTGGGCTGTCTGCGCGAGCGGAACTTGGCAGATTGTTGCTGCACATATAGGTATGATCGGTTAAACATGGAGAAATTCTCTGGCGATCGCCTTCACTCACCCCTGCAAAAAGCTCCTTAACCACCTAATCGCCTCACTTGTTGTTTGCTCTTTGGCAATTTGCAGGCATTGCTGTACAATTTCTGAAACGTTAGGAAAATAGCTACTTTCTGTAATTGCGTAATTTTCATCCTGCAATCTATAAACTAATAGCTGCTTATTCTTTAATAGCCAAATCTCTGGCACTTTGTAAACAAAATAGTCGTTAATATTGGTATAACTAGTAACATCTACCTCAATTACTAAATCTGGTGGAGGCTCATTGAGCCAGTCGATACGGCTCTTCCCTATTGCAGATCGCCAATTTTCAATATAAAAGCAATAGTCAGGCTCAATACCGCTAATCAGAGGTAAGCTCATGGTGATGGGCGTAAATGAATCGTATCTTTGCTCTAAATGATCTAGTAAAACTTTAGCAATGTCTGCCAGCAAACTCGCATCTCTTCCATGATCCGGTAGCGGTGCCATTAATAAAATTTCTCCAGGTCGATATTTAAGGCGAGGTGAAGCGCGATCTTCAAGTTGTTGACTCAGTAATTGATAGTCTTGCCAAGAACCCAACATCCTTACAACTGTGCCGGGTGGTAACTCGATTCTTTCAGGTGTAATTACAGTATGCATATTCGTTGCCTTTACAAATTCCGTCCACACAAAAATGATTGAGTGTTGTTGATGGCTCCTGTTACGCGATCTGCTGTGCGGGTTTGTGGGAACTATGGCGTTACTGAAATTATAAAGTAACGCCATGATTTTTTTAGATGAATTCATAGGGAACAGGCAGCTGGCTCAGCTGTTCCCTGTTCCCTTTTTTTAAGTTTTTTAGAAAAACCACCCGTAAGAGTGTAAACCTTTACCTAAAAGATTCACTCCCAAATAACAAATCCACACGACAACAAAACCACTGGCCGCTAAAATTGCTGGGCGACGCCCTTGCCAACCGCGAGTGAGTCGGGCATGGAGATAAGCTGCGAAAACTAACCAAGTAATCAATGCCCAAGTTTCCTTGGGATCCCAACTCCAGTAAGAACCCCAAGCTTCATTGGCCCAAACAGCACCAGCAATAATACCAATCGTCAGCAGGGGAAATCCTAATCCGATGATGCGGTAGCTGATGTTGTCGAGGGTTTCGGCAAGGCTAAGGCGTTGAGGTGAAAGAGGTTCGCTAGATGCTATGGCGGGAGATTCGGGAGCGGCGACTAGATTCAAAACAGCGGTGTTACCGTTGCCGTTGTTGTTAGTTTCAAAACGAGCAAAGCCATTATTCTCGACAGGAGGTGTTGATAGTTGAGAAACTAGTTCACTGGCTTTTTGCAAGCGGTAGCCATTGCTACGATAACCACCCGCACCGACAGAACTACCCTGGAGTTGGATGTTTTGACCACGAGTGACAATCAAAAAAGCGATCGCCAGCAAAGAACCCACCATCAAAGCTGCATAACTCAACATCATTACACTGACATGCATCATCAGCCAGTTTGATTTTAATGCAGGTACTAGTGGTTCTGACACTTGCATTTCTGATGGTAATGTCAGGGCGGCAAAAGCCGCGATCGCCATTGCTACAGGAGCAGTAAAAACTCCTACTAAGCGGCTACGACTGGTATTTTCAGCAATTAAATGAACAGTGGTAATTCCCCAAGTCAAGAAAAACAGAGATTCATACAAATTGCTGAGCGGGAAATAACCAGCTTCTATCCATCTAGCCGCTAACAGGGCAGCTATACAAAAATTAGCGATCGCCATCCCAGCTGTCCCCAAAGCGGCTAGATAGGGGAGATTGGGAAAAGCGACCCCTCCCCAAAACACCAGCATTGTCAGGAATAAAATTGCAAAGGAGGCATTGTCTAGCCAGTTCTGGAGTACAACCAGATTCATACAGTCTTCTCCCTAATGAATTGATTAATATATAAATTCTGACTGTTCTGATCCTATCTGCTTAGTGGGATATGGGGGTACTGGGGAATTGGGAATGGGGGTACTGGGGTACTGGGGAATTGTCATTTGTTATTATTCTCCGCGTCCCCGCGTCCCCGCGTCTCCTTCATCCCCGCGTCCCCTCATCCCCGCGTCCCCGCGTCCCAAAGTCCATAGGCTCAATTGCCAGCTTTCTTAAGCACTATAAAAATGTCGTAACGATTACTGCGGTTGTCGCTGACGGCAGAGGTTACTCCAATTGATCGTGTTGCTGCTAGCCAAGTTTGCTGATTGAAGTTGAGAGTTGATGGGGGAAGATTTCTCACAGTGCGTTCTACATCCAAGTAAAATTGACCATTTGTAGGATTGGGTTGTGTAGGTACTGTTTGTTGAAAAGGGAGAGTAATGGCTAGTTGAGTATTTGGCTTGGGAACAATTTTATCGGTGATGGGAGCGCCTATTACTAAAAAAGCAACGTCTCCATCTAACCAACCATGGGTGGCGGTTAATGTACCTAAAGGCCCAATCCACTTAACAACGGGTTTACCTGCAATCGTTCCCGGTTGAATCTGGAACTGATATTGATTTCGCATTGCATCATCTAGTTGGTTTAGGGATGCTTCAGCTGCTTGGCGATCGCTTACCTGTATCATGAACACTAAGCCTGCACGAAAATTCTCTAGCGAACCTTCTTTTGTGATAGAGGGAATCACCGATAAGGAAAACTCTCCTTTCATCCAACTAAGCAAATCCTGCTCTAAATCCAAGGTAGTGAAAGATTTTACGCCACTTCGCAGTTGTTCTGGTGATATGGGCGAGAGAGGATTTCCTTGAGATGTTAAAACATAGTCCGTCCAAAATCGCTGTAAGTTACCACCAGAAAGCATCATTAGGGTTTCTGCTGGTAAGCGGTTTTGCATCTTTCCGGCTTTATTTTCTACCGCCAGTACACGCCGACTATTAGGGTTAAGCCATGAAACACCTTTTAAGCGTATTCCTTCTGACTCTAGGGTTATTGTCCCCGCTAAACCTTGGTTATTCTGAAGTTGAGCCAAAACTTGAGCAGGTAAACGACGATTAGGAGAAGTAGCAGCTATTTTAGCTGCTGTTGGTACGTTTACATAAAACTGGGCAAAGGGTTGATAGTTAGCAATTTTGGGAAAATTCTCGGCAAAGCCTCCTATTGTGGCCAATGATGTCTTAGCTTTATAGGCGTCAATCGCTCGTTTTGTAGCTTTTAGGCTATCACTGATAACCAGGAAACGCTTATCTATTAATGCTGCTGAGAAGTCTTCCCCTGCTTGTCCTTTATTTTGTTTGATTGTGATTCCTTGATAGGTGTGATTAATCCATTTACCTTGTTTGGGAATTTTGGGTTGTGCCAAAATATTTTTCGCTTTTTCGAGGCTTTTGATAGGTATTACCATCACCATCGATTGCTGAACATCAGTAGCATCTCGATTCGTATTTGTAGCAACTGGTTTAGGCACAGGATTTTTTGCTACTTGTGGAACCAGAATTGCGATTGTAACTTGATCACCCACCCAAGGAGCGATATCTTTTTGGAAATCATAACCATTATTTGTCAGAAGGCGATCGCGCAGTTGTACTAAATTTTTATCCAGTTCTACTTGGGTTTGTTTTGTGCCAAATTCTCGCAATTTTTGCCACTGTTTTGCATCTGTCGTCAGGGAAACCGTAAATAAAGCATCACCAGGAATAATGTTTGCTCCTACTGGCAAATCCTTATCAAATGGTTGTCCCTGAGTTAATAACCAGTATGCTGCTATGCTCCCACCAATGAGTAACCCAGCAGACGAAAACGTCAGCATCAAAGACGGTTTCTTTTTTTTCTTCATCGGAACAGACACATTAGGCAGTGCCATTGAAACCAACACCTTATACTTGCAAACTAATCAAGAGGATTGGGGAACTCGGGGCCACCGCTCGCGGAGGGAGTGGGGATTAGGGGTAATGCGGATTGGGGATGAGTGTTTGTTATTTCTCCTCTTTCCCCGGTTACTGAACATACCTCTACGCTTAAGTAAGCTTAAGTATCGTCTTTAATCAAAGAAGTGCTGTCGTCCCCCTACTCCCTCATCTTCCTCATCCCCCCAATTCCCAGTTGCTAATTATGATCAGTTACCTTTTGTAACATGCTTTGTTGAATTTCGCAGATTGAACGCTAATTAACTTAACTATGTCTGGGTACTCACAATACTCAACTGCATAGAACCTAAATATTTTGTTAAATAAGGAGAAAAAACTTCATAAATCAATGTTAATGGCTGTCCGTGATGCCAAAACAAATAATGGCGACCCCAAAAAGGCCCACTCACATCAAAACCTGATTCTAATGCGGCTGAGTAACCGCAGTAAATTCCTTGGACATCTCGATATAACTCTGTGCGAAGACGAGCTAGACTCGCCCAAATTGGTAATGAACGGTTTTGCAAATACTCGTCTACATGACTAGCTTCCCACCATGAGGTGGCATATGCCAATCTCTGACCAGAGGCTGTACGCAGCCACACTTGTCGTCTTAGTCGCGGCCCTGGAACAGCTTGAATTAAATCGGGAGCAGCATCAGCATCCATACCAATCAACGACATGTCAATTACATCTACTTCTGTAGGTTCACCTGTAAGTAATTGTAAGTGCCGTGTTGGTGAACCATCGCCCAAAAGCAGCAATTGCCAAGCAGGTGCTAGCTGCGTATGAGGTAAACCTTGCTGAATTATTTCCTCGGCTCCTTGCCAAATCGGGGTGAGTCGATGCCAAGCTGCTGGTAATGTTAAGTTGTTTGTTGGGGTAAAAGTAGCAGTCAATGTTTTTTACAAAACTTCACCTATCTCTATAAAAGCATAAAAAACTAGAGGTAGGGAGTGGGGAGTGGGGAGTGGGAAATTGAGAATTGTCATTTGTTATTGATTATTCTCCGCGTAAGCGCGTCCCCAGTCGCCAGTTACTAAAAAATGCGGATGGCGAGACTCGAACTCGCAAGGCAAAGCCACACGCCCCTCAAACGTGCGCGTATACCAATTCCGCCACATCCGCATGGGTTGTCTAAATATAGAATATAGCATAAGACTAATTCGTAATTCTTAATGACGACGAATTACGAATTACGAATTACGAATTATTTCAGTGTTCGGTTTGATAAATTTCACACAGTGGATCTTAGATTTACTGAAATCTAGCAGCAGCAGTGATAGTAAAAAGGAGTAGAGCTACCGTGAAAGACACCATGCAATCGCTCCTTTGGTTGGGCATAAGCGCCAAGCTGCCGCTAAAATAGCGTTGCTGTTTCAGCTAAACTCAAACCTAGCGATCGCATTAGCTCAACAGGAAACTGGTAAAGACTCACAGCAGTAATCTTGTTAGTCTAGATCAGACCTGTAGCCAATTTAGGATTGTTGAGCCGATAGTTTGTACTGTTTCAACCATCTCAACCTAGTGTCAATTTGCTTGGGATCGGGGTTGCGAATCTCCTGCGATAATTTGAAATCAAGCGAAAGCATTGTTTTAAATTAGATGTAAAAAAATGTCAATCTACTGGTAGTGATATCAAAACTAAAAAATGAAGTTTGACAAAATATTAATTGCTAATCGAGGAGAAATCGCCCTTCGCATTCTCCGCGCCTGTGAAGAAATGGGTATTACAACGGTAGCGATTCATTCTGTGGTTGACCGGAATGCACTCCATGTCCAACTTGCAGATGAAGCAGTTTGTATTGGCGAAGCTGCCAGCATCAAAAGTTATCTAAATATTCCTAACATTATTGCTGCTGCTTTAACGCGGAACGCCACCGCTATTCACCCTGGCTATGGCTTTTTGGCAGAAAATGCCAAATTTGCGGAAATCTGTGCCGATCATCACATTGCCTTCATTGGCCCCACTCCAGACGCCATCAGGCAGATGGGGGATAAATCGACTGCGAAAGAAACCATGCAAAAAGCTGGCGTCCCAACGGTGCCGGGTAGTGAAGGTTTAGTAGAATCGGAAGAAGAAGGATTAGCGATCGCTAAAGAAATCGGCTACCCCGTGATGATTAAAGCCACAGCAGGTGGTGGAGGGCGGGGTATGCGTTTGGTGCATTCTGAAGATGAATTTGTCAAACTTTTCCTAGCTGCCCAAGGAGAAGCAGGCGCGGCTTTTGGCAACGCCGGCGTTTATATAGAAAAATTTATTGAACGTCCTCGCCATATTGAGTTTCAGATTTTGGCAGATAACTATGGTAACGTCATCCATTTGGGTGAGAGGGATTGCTCGATTCAACGCCGGAATCAAAAGCTACTCGAAGAAGCCCCTAGCCCGGCTCTTGATCCTGACCTACGCGAGAAAATGGGACAAGCTGCGATCAAAGCTGCCCAATTCATCAACTACACTGGGGCGGGCACTATCGAGTTTCTTTTGGATAAATCTGGTAAATTCTACTTCATGGAAATGAATACCCGAATTCAAGTAGAGCATCCTGTGACAGAGATGATTACTGGGGTGGACTTAGTTGTTGAACAAATTCGGATTGCTCAAGGAGAAAGACTCAAGCTAACTCAAGACCAAGTAGTTTTGCGGGGTCATGCGATCGAATGCCGCATCAATGCCGAAGACCCAGACCACGACTTTCGCCCCGCCCCTGGAAGGATCAGCGGCTATCTCCCGCCTGGAGGCCCCGGTGTAAGAATTGACTCTCACGTTTACACAGATTACCAAATTCCACCCTACTACGACTCACTGATTGGCAAATTAATTGTTTGGGGCCCAGACAGAACTACTGCTATCAACCGCATGAAACGCGCACTTAGGGAGTGTGCAATCACCGGACTACCCACCACTATCGCGTTTCACCAAAAAATTATGGAAACCCCGCAATTTTTGCAAGGTAAAGTTTATACCAATTTTGTGCAAGAAATGAATAAATAGTTGAGCGCAGTAAGAGCAGGAGATGAAGAAGACGCGGGGACGCGGGGACGCGGGGACGCGGAGAATAATTAATAACAAATGACAATTCTCAATTCCCCATTCCCTACTCCCTACTCCCCATTCTCTAACTTACACGAGACAACATAGTCAGCAACCCTTGCTGACCCAGCAAAATTTCTCGTAGCAGACTGAAAATACCAACCCAAATAATGGGGGTAATATCTACTCCACCGATAGGTGGTACTAACTTTCGCAGCGGCACTAAAAAAGGTTCAGTGGGCCAAGCGATTAAGTTAAAGGGCAGACGATTTAGCTCCACTTGCGGATACCAAGTGAGAATAATCCGCAAAATAAACAGCAACGTCATGACTCCCAACACAGGGCCGAGAGTCCAGGTAATCAAATTAACACCACTCATCTGTTTAAGCTACTATCTGTGAACAAAGAAAACACGTCAACAACAGCGAAAAATCTTAAGCTTTGTAAAGTAATCTCTCTATTATTTTATTTCAATCCTCACCAGGGATTAACACAAAATCACTGTTATCTAGTAGCGTCAATGAAAGACAAACAGGTTGAAACTGCTAGCTCCATAGTTTGTGAGGTTAGTTAACAAGTTGATTAGCTCATGCTCAGAGGCTTCTCAAGAAACTGATACACCATTAGAATTATGATGAAGTGTGTAAAAAAAGGTTGAGAACTATGACGCCCTCTTTAGCAAATTTTCTTTGGAGTCTGGTTTGGGGTGCTGCAATTGTCGTTATCCCAATTACAGCTGCTTTAATTTTCATTAGCCAGAAAGATAAAATCCAGCGCTCATAATCTTTGAGGGAGTTGCTTGACTCCCACAATTGATTAGTCTGTCAACTGTATGCTTAACTGCATTCATGGCAGAACTTTCTCTTAGAGGGTGACTATAGCTGACAGGCACAAAATTTTTTACCTTTGGGTAAACAGCTTCAGAGCTTCTATGCTAGATGCTTTGAAGCTTTAATATATTGTGATGATTAGAGTAGTGATTTTAATTGTGACTCGCTAACATAGATTTGATATTGGGAAAAGAACAATGCTAAATTTTGGGCTGAACTCAGCCAGTGTTCTGGCTCAGGTCAATTTTGGAACGAACTCAGCCAGTATTCTGGGAATTTTCCTGGCTGTGGCTGGGGCAGCACTGTATTTTATGCGGACTGTGCGCCCCGAACTGTCAAGAGATCAAGATATATTTTTCGCGGCGGTAGGTTTGCTCTGCGGCTTCATTCTCATCTTTCAAGGATGGCGGTTAGACCCAATTCTCCAATTTGGTCAACTGCTTTTAGTGGGCACGACAGTATTTTTTGCTATTGAAAGTATTCGTTTGCGGAGTATAGCTACTCAGCAAGCTAAGCGTAACACTCCTATTGTGGATGAAGAGCGAGAGGTTAGTAGAAACTATTCTTACAATAGAAAAAATTATCAAGCTGAGATGGATGCAGATTTAGAACCACTACCTTATGAGGAAGAGGAACGTCCCGCGCGTCCCCGAATTCGAGGTAGCAGGGATGAGCGTTCATCTCGTGAAGACTATTACGAAGACCAACCTCCCCGTCGTTCAGAACGCCGCAGCGTTAGCGATAGGCAAGAAACAGGAGAGAGAAACCGTCGGCGTAGTTCTGGGCGTCCAGTGAATCGTAGTTCTGAAAAGTTTGAAGAAGATAATTGGGGATCTTCCTCAAGAGATAGAGATGTTGATGATTGGGAAAGCGGCACAGAGGTAAGAAGACCTCCACGTCGCAGCAACAATGGGCCTCAGCGACCAGAAAATCGCGAGGATGATGTTGCTCCTAGACCAAAAAGACGCCGTCCACCAACTGACTCAACACCTCGAAGAGAACGTGAAGAGGATGAAGCGATACCAACTGATTATGTACCGTATAATCCGATTGAAAAACCAAATGAGGAGCCAGATAACTCAACTAATTTTGACGATGATATGTAGCACAATTGGGTTGGCGGTAAGCTTAAAGACGACGGAATTTTGAGGTGAAAAAATTTACGTCTATATTCAGGCTCCAAAAACCTATCTCTTGGAGCCTAATTTTTAGTTTGGTAACTCTGGTTGGATCTTGCGGTTCTAATGATATTCCTATAGGGCCTAGTTCCCTCAACAGTCGCTACACTGAGGAGCAACCAGCTTTGAGTGGAAATGGGCGTTTTTTAGCGTTTATATCCAACCGGAATGGTAATCAGCAGCTGTTGATCTATGACTTGCAGGAACGGCGGTTTATTCGCACACCAGGATTAAATCGAGCCGAGACAATTGCCGAAAGTCCTAGCTTGAGTTATACCGGGCGTTACATTGCCTATATTACGAGCGACCAAGGTAAACCAGTGGTAGCGCTTTTTGATCGCGCTACCCAACAGCCGCAAATTCTCACTCCCATCTATCGTGGCTGGGTGAGAAATCCACATATCAGTCCAGATGGACGTTATGTTGTCTTTGAAACTGCTAGCCGTGGTCAATGGGATATTGAAGTCCTCGACAGAGGGCCGAATATAGAGTTAGATATTCCCAATGGGGCAGCAGTGAATACACCGCCTACAGTGCCGTAGGGTGTAATTCGTAATTTGTAATTCGTAATTCGTAATTTAAAGATGCTTCAAAAGTGCGTTGATGGCAAAGGATTTGTTGCTCTTGACTACTGAAAACTAACCTTGACTAAAATCATGAAACGGGTTGTTTTTGTACCTATATTTTTATCTTTGGGTTTATTGGGTGGGTGTGTTGGCTATCCTCGTCTTTTGAATTATCCGTTTGATCCGGGGGGGCGGAGTCTCAACAGTCTCGCTTCGGAACTGAGTCCGCAAGTTTCTGGGAGATATGTTATTTTTATCACTGACCGCAGAGGCAGCCAAGATGTTTATATGTTTGATACGGTGACTCAGAATTTGGTTGATTTACCGGGTTTAAACTCCTTTGATACGATCGCCTCTCATCCCAGTGTTGCCGATAATGGTCGCTACATTGTTTTTGCCGCTAGTCGTCAGGGACGATCGGCTATTTTTCTCTATGATCGAGAAACACGCCAATCACGAAATTTAACAACAAATCTGCAAGCCGAAGTCCGCAATCCCACAATTAGCGCTAATGGTAACAGGATTGCTTTTGAATCCAGTAATAACGGGCAATGGGATATTTTGGTATACAACCGTTCTGGGCAGCCGTTGAATATACCGTAAGGGGAGTGGGGATGAGGGAGATGAGGGAGATGAGGGAGAAAGATAATTACCCAGTCCCCAGTCCCCAGTCCCCAGTCCCCAGTCCCTATTCTCTTTCCACAGCTTCAATCAATGCTCGCGCTTGTTGTGTTCCTTGGGAAGATTCAAAGGAGAAGGGAAACTTACCTCGGCACAACATCCGCAAACCCAAAGGTGCAATGCTGAGTAAGCCTCTGAGGTCTTTGAAGTAGTTTCCTACAACTTGTAAACCAAATTGGCGCTCATCAATCCAACCGCCTGCTTTGACTAAATCTATCAATACTTTGCGGTGGCGAATTGAGCGACTATCGCTCTTTTGTTTGTGTGTGAGAATTTCTTGTTTAATTTTGGTGATTTGTTCTAAGGGTGCGACTTCCATGGGGCAAACTGAGTCGCAGTATAAACAACGAGTACAGCCCCATACTCCTTTTGTGCCTTCATTGTAGCTTTCTAGACGCTGTTCGGTGTTGCGATCGCGAGAATCTGCGACCATGCGATACGCTTTGGCCAAGGCATGGGGGCCAACAAAATCAAGATTAACTTCACGGGCGTTGCACTCAGAATAGCAAGCACCGCACATAATACAATTGCCAGTTTGATCAAGACTTGATCGCTCTTGTGGTGTTTGCAAAAACTCTCTTTCTGGAATTTGTCTTGCTGCTGTACTTACGTAAGGAGCAACCGCTTCTAAATTATTCCAGAAACTGCTCATATCTACGACTAAATCCTTAATTACAGGCATATTACCTAAAGGGGCCACCGTAATTTCTGGAATTGGATTTGCCTGAGTTTCCGATGCAGATAAGATTTTTTGTAATCGAGAAAGTTCGCTGCCCACATTTTCTTTACAAGCTAAAGCAGAACGTCCATTGATTCGCATAGCACAGCTACCACAAATTGTATTACGACAATTTTTGCGAAATGCTAAAGTTCCGTCTTGCTCCCACTTAATCTGATTGAGGCAATCCAGGATTGTATTACTAGATTCTGCCTCCAACAGATAATTTTGCACTACAGGGGAGGAATTTTGTTTTTGCCGAATGACTTTAAATAAAACTTCCATTTTTACCAACCAAAGTCTTGAAATTTATTGACCTGCCTTAGAAAATAAACACTAGACAGGCGATCGTCAAAAGCGATCAATACTCTTATTGTCCTTCACTCAATGCTGGGTGTTAATAAACTGATTCTAATTTCAGGATAACCATTAAAATTTTAGTTGCATAAGGGTTGTGGGTGACATTTATCTCCAACTCCAGCTCAACAGCAAAAAAGGTACTTGCTGCTTTATATTTCACTTACCTGATTTACGAGTCCAAAAAAGAGGGGTTTCACCACACACAGGCCAGCATCCATTGTCTTTTTGGCAAAAACATCCCAAATAATTGTATATCAGCTGATCAATACATCTGAATTTCAACTTGAGTGATAGCCATTTGCTGGAAAAATCATTCAGGCGGTTGTGAATTGGGAATTTTTTGGTTATATAGAATTGTTAAAGGAGATTTTCAACATCTGATGGTAGTGATAAAGCAGCTGGCAGATGTAGAGAAATTTATTCATCCCATAGACAGACGTACAAAATGCTCTGACCAAAAAAATGAGGAAATCTAAAGGCTGAAAGCCGAAAATACTTCATCTTTCATCTGGGCGCTTTTTGTTTGGTCTCAATCAAAAAAATCTTAGACTTAACTCATTGGTCAAAACTGCTCCTCTAAGTTAGATAAATTTTTATAAAAAATCTACTGCAATACTCACTAGGCAAAAAACCATCAGGAAATCCTCACCGCTTTTCCCTAATCAAGGTTAGGGATTTAGATAAAAGTTCATCAGCAAGTTTAATTCAAAATTAAACAACTATTTTGCTATTATTAGTCCATGCTAGTATTTAATATAAAATTACGAAGTAACAAAACCAGAATCAACAGCCGCATAAGCGCGGCTACTACTGCTTTGTTTCTTTGTAATGTAGGGACAATAAAATTTATGTCTCTGCTGAAAGGACAAAAGGGTGTATGCCCGTAAGACCCTATTCAAATACTATGCTGTCCTAAGCTTGAGAGGACGAGTAGGGAAAATCTTACAACTCAAGGGCAACAAAGGCAAACGCTGAAAGTAGAAAACCTGTAATTTTTTGGGTCTACGACTTATTTGGAGTAGAACTTACCCAATTTATAAAGGTGGCTTGAAGTTACACCGCCACAGTAGCGCCAAAAAAGAAAATAATTTCATTTCCAATGGCGAATGATGGTTAAAAGTGCCGTAAAATCACCGAAGTTAATGTCTGTGATCACCACGACATACAATATGTTGTGGACAACCATAATATAAGCGGTTGTAGCTCCTATTAACAGGAATTAAGCCCTCGCCCTATTGTCCTAAGTAGCTCTATGCAGATGCTAAAAAGCTAAATTCTGGCATGAGAAGACATTGTTTATCAGTTTGGAGAGAGTAAGGAAAATTTGAGCATAATGACTGAAACTGCAATCGCACCATTAACTGGAAAAGCACTACTTGCTAAAGTTAAAGAACTTTCCAATTTACCACGCCGAGAAAGAGCCAAGCAGTGCGGCTACTACACTGTTACTAAGAATAACCAAGTTCGCGTTAATCTCACCGATTTTTATGACGCCTTGCTATCGGCTAGAGGAATTCCTCTCAGTCCGGAAGCACCTAAAGATGGACGTGGACGCGAACCAACTTATCGAGTTAGTGTTCATCAAAACGGTCAAATTGTTATTGGTGCTACATACACCAAAGCAATGGGTTTAAAGCCTGGAGATGAGTTTGAAATTAGGCTAGGATACAAGCATATTCACCTGATTCAACTTGGTGAAACTGACAAAAAAACTTCGCAAGATATAGACTCCGATGACGAAGTGGACGAAGAAGATTTGGAAGAGGAGGAGTAAATTTTTATCATGGTAGGGATTTAGTTGCAGGCAAATGCTTGATAATTTATCCCTACCTTGGCAGTAAACTAGTGGTTCTATGGTGAAAATTTAGCTTAACCAAAAAGAAGCCCCGCGCTCTAACGCTTCGTTGAGCGTCAGAATAGATTTTTGGGCAATTGGGCAATGACGAATTGACGGTTCAGCTCCGCTCACCGTCAACCCGCAACTAACTCAATCCTACGGATTGAATTAGTTGCGGGTCGATGATAACGAAGCGGTAGCGAGTCATCGAGCGTCGGAATTGCCATTTTTGTGATACTGTATTTACGGCTGCTACTTTTAAACAAAGTCGAAAATACTGGTTTGAAAGCAATAGTTGTGAACTCTAATAACGCTAACCAAACTATCAACATAAAGGCGCGTGGGACGCACGCCCTTAAAGCTCAGATCATGTCTTCGCGCGAAGAGTCTTTGAGAAGCCCGCGCTGTATGCGTAAGCATCAAAGTCGGGTACGTCACTTGATTTACTTAGCAAGCAGTTAATTGTAATTTTTTTGTTGATTTCAATAACGTTGTTTGAGCCTTCAGTCAACACCTTGCTGGCGTTTATGAAAGATGCGCCAGTGACAGTTGTAGTGATGGCATTTTTCATATTTTGGGTAGTGTCCTGGTTGCCGATCGCAACATTATCAGCAATGTTACTTAATTGGCAACCAAATAAACCTTTGCAGCCAGAGCAAAAATTGCCCTTGCTAGCATCACTGTACCTGTTAGCTCCGCTAATTCTTTGGGGAATTAATTGGTTAACTAACACATCCTTTGCAGATTATGGTTTTGTTGTCAATGTTGCAATTTTAGGTTCTTTATTACTAGGTTTTGTCTTAGGAGTACTGAGCCTAGCTATTGTTTTTATTGGGGAATTTGCGTTGGGTTGGTGTTCTTGGCAAAAATCGAACGTAAAATTAGTAGCACCCAACTTGCTGCCTATTTTATCAATAGCTTTGTTAGTCGGTTTGATAGAAGAGTTAGTTTTCCGAGGTTTTGTATTCACTCAATTAGAGCAAGATTATCCAATTTGGGTAGCAGCGGCAATTTCTAGCTTAATTTTTGCTTTGTTACACTTAGTTTGGGAACAACGCGAAACCATACCGCAACTACCTGGACTGTGGTTGATGGGAATCGTACTGGTATTAGCAAGGTTTGCCGATCGCGGTAATTTGGGTATAGCTTGGGGATTGCACGCTGGATGGATATGGGCGATCGCTACTATAGATACAACAGAACTGATTACTTACACAGGTAAAGTCTCCGAGTGGTTCACAGGTAAGAACAAAAAACCCCTAGCTGGCGTAGCAGGAATTATTTGTGTACTTTTAGCAGGTGGAGTTTTCTGGCTATATTTAATTAGTTACTAATTCGTAATTCGTAATTATAGGGTACAAGTCCCGCACCAAATTTTTAAAAGGGCGTCTCTACATTCCAAAAATCTTCGCTAGACTGTTTTACCATGGCATATAGTGATTTTAATCTTACTAAAGCCAGAGATGCATTTGGCTTAACCCTGGAAGAAAAACGCAATTTATTTATGGATGTAGCGGGAGTTGAACCTTCTGACTTACTAAAGCGGTTGCTGGATGAGAACTTAACTTTAGCCACTGCTATTAATAGTGAAAAAGCTCGTTCCGAATTCCTGATTGCTCCTGTATTGTCTGAGGTAAGGCGACAGTTGGATTATCGAATCAGCTTGTTTTCGGGAACAGAATTCAACGTTGAGCCGGCTCAAGGACTCTCAGGTTTTTGTGACTTTATGCTCAGCGCGTCTGGTGAGCAGTATTTTATTAGTGTTCCAGTAGTAACAATCATTGAAGCCAAAAACGAGAATATTATAGCAGGGCTAGGACAATGTACTGCCACGATGGTTGCTGCTCAAATATTTAACCAGAGAGCAGGCAATGATCTTGAGGTGATTTATGGAGCAGTAAGCAGTGGTACCAACTGGAGATTTCTCAAACTAGAACAAAATATCGTCTATATCGACTCGATTGAATACTACATTAAAGAAATTAATAAAATTTTAAGTATTCTTTTGCAACCGCTGCAACAATTTGTCTTTGCTTCTTCCTCTTAAAATTCCTACTAGTGCAACCGAACTAAATGTTAAGATGAAAAGTGCTAGATTTTGTGCCTATAATTTCAACCAGCCAAATAGTTCACCTACAGTTAATTGTAAATCTTTAACTAAATCAGGAACTAGTAACACTTGCTGTTCTTCTTCGAGAAACTCTGGTTGCTGATTTTGGGGATAGACTAAAACTGAGCGCTCGTCTGGATTAATTAGCCAACCCAAGCTACTACCATGCTTGAGGCAGTGTAAGATATTTCCGATTACTTTCGTTGGACTTTGATCTGGAGATAAAATCTCAATTGTCCAGTCTGGGTAAGTTGGAAAAACATTTGCCACATCTCCATGCTCATCTAGAGGAATGCGTTCCCAAGCAAACACAGCTACATCTGGTACAGTCGAACGTCCACCAAAAGTATACCGCAGTTCTGGAAAGGCTAGAGCAATCTTGTTATCTTCAAATACTTGATTGATACCAGTAACTAACTTACCTTGTAATTTGCTGTGCTTTCCCTGTGGCATAGGTTTTTGGATAACTTGACCGTTAATATATTCACTTGCTGGCTTGGTTTCTGGTAGTTTTAAAAATTCTTCTAAGGTTAAAGGTTTAGTCGGGGATTTTACCATTTACTTTTGCCTCCTATATCTTGATATACAACTATAAATCATGTATGACAATGCGATTTAATTCCTGATTCCTCTTGCTGTGCATCTGGAAGCAATTATCCTGATTTTTGAGGCGCTTATACTTCCACTACACCCCCATAAAGCATTCCTATCTGATTTGTGAAAATTCGCGGTGTCCAGATCCCCGTCTTCTCAAAGGAAGTGGGGGATCTTAGTTCTCACGAATAATTTAGGATTGCTATATGTCTATTTTCTGACAGATGACTATTAACCATTGAATCAAAATACCCATCATTGGGAAGATGCAGTTCATTGGGTTGCTAGTGTGATACTCTAATAAGTAAGGGAAAACACAAAACCGAATTTAAACGGTGTGTCGTGACCCAATTAGAAGCTAGAGGTGCAAAAATACGCCCGTTTCAGCGTAGCTGTTAATCAAAATTGAGGTAGTATCTCAGGAGCGATCAGTTAAATGGACTATATAGAGAAGTTACTGGAAAAGCTTAAGGAATTAGCACGCAAGCTAATTGGAAGCCTTTTAGGGCCAGAAGCTGAGGCTGAACCGGAACTGATTCCAATTCCTGTAAATGAGCGATCGCGCCGTCGCTAGCAGCCCAAACGTGATCAGCTCACCCTTGCAATCTTTAAGCATTCTAGTACTCCATGGGCCAAACCTCAACTTACTAGGGCAGCGAGAACCAGGTATCTATGGTTCGTTAACATTACCTGAGATTAACCGTCTCTTAGAGGCAGAAGGGCTAAAAATGCAGGTAAAGGTATTTTCTATGCAGTCAAATCATGAAGGGTCTTTAGTAGATGCCATACATGAAGCAATAGGGAAATATCAAGGAGTTTTGATTAATCCTGGGGCGTATACCCATACAAGTGTAGCGTTGCGAGATGCGATCGCTGCCGTTAGTTTACCGACAGTAGAAGTGCATTTAAGTAATATTTACTGTCGGGAAGAATTTCGTCACCATTCATATATCGCTCCGGTAGCTATTGGACAAATCAGCGGTTTCGGAGTACAAAGCTACTTATTAGGCTTACAAGCATTAGTGCATCATTTAAATTCTGCAATCTGAAACCCGAAGTTATATGCACTATTCTCTTGTAAGCAGGTTTAGAGGTATTTTGCTGGGAGCATTCCTCACAGAAGCTTTAGCCTATCGTCATAATATACATTCCCCCAATATAGAGACTCTGCCTGCAATACCTCTACATTGGGGGAAAATAATGGTTTTAGGTACTGAAAGTTTAATCACCCTTGGTAGATTTGATTTAGATGATTGGCTAGTGCATTTGCAACAAGCATCTCCTCATTTCAACGCAACTGGTTCCATCCCAATCAAACTACAGACTTTTCCTTTAACATCTCTACTCGCCACACTGCCAGTCGTACTTTTTTTTCACGAAAATCCTGTCAAGATGCGACAAAACTTGTTGCATGTACTAAAAATCTGGGAAGATGATCCAGTAATTAGAGATGGGACACTAGCCGTAGGGTATGCGATCGCTCAGTCACTTACCGAAAAACTCGATCCCTTAACCCTGATCCCACAAATAATTTCTTTTCTCGGAGAAACAACTACATCCCTACCACAACAATTACTAAAAGTCCATACTTTACTAGAACAAAAGGCTGGATTGGCAAAGGTACAGACCGAGTTAAGCAAGTATGAAAAGACTAGAGACACTGCACATAGCGTCTGGACTATTGCTATGGCATTTTACTGCTTTCTCAGTACATTAGAAGACTTTCGCCTTGCAGTTTTGCGGGCTACTGACAATCGTGATTGTGGACAACAAGAAGCTCGTCTGAACTCACAAATCACGGGTGCCATCACTGGCGCTTTATCAGGAGCATACAATAGCACCGTGGGTATTCCCGTAAATTGGCAAATCTTGCTGATGCAAGCCAATTCAAGTGCATGGGGACTGACCAATTTTTCGCAAATGCTAAAATTAGCTGATGCGTTAGTAGCTGTGTGGTCAGGAATGTATAATCATGCCCTACATGGAAGTGAATCACAAGAAGAGGGAGGTGCTATGTCTTTTGGGTTGGCTCCACTTTCCGTCTATGCAGCGCCTTACGTTATTCGCTCACGTTAATATTATTTTCGCCAACAAAAAGCATGTGAGGAAATAGGGAAGAATTAAATGGAGGTAAAAAATATAGGTATCAACACGCTAGCAGCGGCACAGAGCCAGAACAAACAAGCAGCGGAGGAGAAATTATATACCTAACTTATCAAAAACCAATGACAAAGGCGAAAACCGCAAACGAGAAAGAGCGCTCAGGTCAATGGCAAAATCAGTCAAAACTAATACTGGCATTCATGTAATCGGTTTAGGCTGGGTGCATAAACAGCGTTCCTCTGTGATTTTAGCGATCGCAGTAGTTTCTCTCACAGGTGTTATTGGTCACAAATTATACAATCAACCTCAACTCAAAGTAGGAACCATAGCACCGCAAACAATTAAAGCTCCCTCTAAACGAAGCATCGAAGATCGGAAAAAAACAGAAGCTCGGCGTAAAGCCGCGACTAAAAGTTCCGCACCAGTTTTAATGGTTGATGCGCGAACGAATGGACAAATCGACCAAAATTTACAACGACTTCTGGATGATGGTAACGAAATCCGTGCCGTAGCTGGGTCTTTTCCTTTTTTCGACACTTTAGTTTTGACTATCTCTACCCAGCGCTATCTTCGCTCTTGTCCAGAATTGGAATGGCAAGCACTGGTGACATCGGTAGAAAATACTAAAAATCAG
The DNA here is from genome assembly GCA_019359515.1 of Desmonostoc vinosum HA7617-LM4. GTDB lineage: Bacteria > Cyanobacteriota > Cyanobacteriia > Cyanobacteriales > Nostocaceae > Desmonostoc > Desmonostoc vinosum. Next base: position 33,437 of record JAHHHC010000011.1, read on the forward strand.
CAAAAGAAAGGGTCTGGACAAAAAGTTTCTTCTGCAAGTCCTCCCCCCTTATTTCCATCATCTACAGCTGTACACAGAAAAGAATACTACTCCGATGCCACAGCGACGCCAATCAACTCTCTACAAGTGACCTCTACATCTAGAGGCTGGTTATCAAACTCCGAGTTTCAAAGTTTGCAAGTAGTTCCAGAGCAAGTAAAACCCATCGATTTTTCCCAAAAAACTGACTTTGTACAAGCAGTAGCAGAACTAGACACTTATCGCGTCACGACTTCTAATAGACACCAATCTTTGCTGATCGCTCAAATCTTCCAAGCACGACAAAGATATGTGCAAGCCACAGCCAAACTTTTAGAGTTAGAGAGTACTAATCCAGAAGCAGTATACGAAGAAACTGCCCTGTTAGATTTGTCAGATGAGGAGTGGGAAAAAACAGAAGCAGGAATCCATGAAAGTGCAGAGCGAATTCTGACTCAAGGCATTCCACCAGGACTACCTAATAGTATTTTACAGGACGCGGTGAGGTTGCAAGTGCAATCATTTGTACCAAAAGATGCCGAATCCTTAGCAATCAAACTGTTGTTGGCTGTGATTGTGCCGAATCTGAAAAATGATGAAGAACAAACAAGGCAACAGGCTCTCAAAGCTGTGGCTGGGGTTACACCTGTAATGGTGGAGGTGCAAGATGGTGAGGTGATTGTGAGCAGAGGAGAGCCGATTAATGCCTGGAAATTTCAGGTATTGGAAGAGTATTACCTCATCCGCCGACAAGTGAATTGGCTGGGGTTGGTGAAGTTGGGTGGCACGATCATTGGTGCAATTAGTATTTTCGTTTGGGTAGAACGGCATACTAAAAACCGATTGCGGCAACGCGATCGCCTATTAGTATTGTTGCTAACCTTGAGTACGCCAGGGTTGCTAGCAATGGGAGTGACTTATACCACCTGGAGTGCGATCGGTTTATTGTTGGGTAGCTTCTACGGTCATACTTTGGGTATGACAGTTGTCGGATTGCTGTTAGTCATCCTGGGAGCCACCTTAGATGTCAGCAAGATTGCGCTTTTAGCTGGTGCTGCTGGAGGAATACTAGGCGCTTATATGACTCAAAAGTTGCGATCGCGCGAGGAACTCGCATTATTGGGGGTTGCGATCGCTCTAACCCAAGGTGGTATTTACCTAGTTATTAAACTCTTGATTGGTGCTGCTTTTGGTTCAACCTGGTACATCGTACTGCGAGAGGCGGCATTATTTGCTTTATCTGGCTTAGCCTGGAGTATTGTCGCCTTGGGTTTGAGTCCTTATTTAGAAAAACTGTTTGATTTAGTCACCTCAATTCGTCTAGCAGAACTGGCAAATCCTAACCGTCCCTTATTAAAACGACTCGCGACTGAAACTCCCGGAACTTTTCAGCACACACTGTTTGTCGCTACACTTGCGGAAGCCGCTGCCAAACAATTAGGATGTAATGTTGAATTAGTTAGGGCTGGAACACTATATCACGATATTGGCAAAATGCACGACCCATTAGCTTTTATTGAAAATCAGATGGGGGGGCCAAATAAACATGACACAGAAATTAACGACCCTTGGAAGAGTGCAGAAATTATCAAAAAGCACGTCAGCGAAGGGTTAGTCATGGCACGAAAACACCTTTTACCTACGGCAATTCAAGCCTTTATTCCAGAGCATCAGGGAACAATGCAGATTGCTTACTTTTATCACCAAGCGCAGCAGAGGGCGCAAGAAGATCCTACCATAACCGTAAATGAAGCAGATTTTCGCTACATTGGCCCAACTCCTCAGTCACGGGAAACAGGAATTGTCATGTTAGCAGATTCTTGTGAGGCGGCATTGCGTAGCTTGGAAGCTTCAGAAAAGCCAGGATCTAAAGAAGCCACCCCAGAACAAGCCCTAGCAATGCTCAACAATATCCTCCGTGCGAGATGGCAGGATAATCAACTAGTAAATTCTGGACTAACACGAGAGGAGATGACACAAATTGCTCAAATTTTTGTAGAAGTTTGGCAACAATTCCATCACAAACGTATTGCTTATCCTAAGTTGAAGGCTATTGACCTTTCCCCTGGCTAAAACCGAGGTGATTCTAAGGCATCAAGTAAAAATAAGTAGTGCGAGCATCTTGCTCGCGCGGGCAAGATGCCCGCACTACAAATATTAAATTGTTCAACTTATTTTTACACGAATCCTAAGTAGATGCCGCAGTTAGTCAACTTATGAGACTCCGAACAAATGAACTCAAGTATTGCTTTGAGTTCAATATTTGGATTAATTAGATTTTGTTGGCATCCATTGAAGGTACAGTGTGGGTAATTTACTTATTCTGCAACGATTCCCGTTGTTTTCCATACTCCCGTAGCTGCTTGAGAAGATTTTCTTGGGATGAGTTGGAGGTAGATGAACTAGGGGTTGGTAGTGGGTTAGTAGTTGGAAAATTAACAGGTGGGGGATTAATAATGTTAGTGCGTAGCGGTGACGAACCCTCAAATCTGTTTGCTAGAGGGGTTCTTGCAGGTGAAGGGACGTTATTGGGTGTCGCCCCCTTAGCTGATACTGGGGGAGTAATCAGAGCATTTGGTTTGTTAACAGCAGCTTTTACCGAGTCTAGGGTGACAGCAACTTGTGTCTGCTGCTGCATTTGTTGAGTGGAAGATACCAAGCTACTTAGACCATTAACCAGTTGTCGGAGATTTTGCCGGAAAGTTGGATCGCCCGTCAATTCATCTAAATCAGATGTAATTTTTTGGGTATTTTCAAATGTGACTCGTGCTGAGTCTAAGGTTTGTTGTATTAAGACTGCATTTTTGGGATCGTTGAGGTTTTTAGTAGCATCTCGCAAATTAGCTGAAGCTTGTGCTGCATTATTGGAGAGAGTTTCTAAATTTTTGAGTAATTCTCCTTGAGTTAAGCGATTGACAGCGGGTGAGAGACTGCTGACTGTCACGCGTAGTTGATTGCTAGTTTCGGTGATATTGTTCAAAGCACCAACTAGGGAAGAACGATTTGTTGTGACTAGGTTATCCAAATTGGTTAGCAGTCGATTCGCTTGATTTGCCGTTGTGCTGAATTGACCAGCGGTTATACCTAATTGATTAACTGTTTTAGTAGTGGATGCTGTGAGTTTATTTGTGGCCTGTTGCACCGAATTGGCAGTGGATGCAAATGTTCCTAACTGTCCTTGAAAACTTTTACTTAAACTGCGGATATCTTGGCTGAGTCCTGCCACACTAATAGCTGCCACCGAGGAAGTCTCTAGGAGTCTATTAACTTTTTGATAAAATCTAGGGTCATTATATACAGTGGCTAACTCAGTTGTACTCCGAATCAGTTCATCAAGACTGATGCCAATCTGACCTTTTAACCGAGAACCATTACAAACAATAAGGTTAGGATTGCAGTTTTTTTCTAGCGGTTTAGCGACAACAGTTCCAGGGGGTAATGTCGTTTTTGGTGTAATGTCTACTATACTCTCGCTGATTAATCCGCTTTGATTAGCCTCTACTTTTACCTGGCTGGGAATGATTAAGTCAGGTTGAGCAATTTCGATCTCTACTTCAATAGCATTGGGTTTTGGTTGAATATTGGAAATATTACCAACCTTAACACCACGATAGCGGACTGGTGCGCCTTTTTGCATTCCGCCAGCATTGGCAAATTCCACAATCGCTTTGTATGAACTGCGAGCAGCAGTAAACCTATTCAACCACAAGAGAATTATTCCAAATACCCCCAGTCCTAGCAGGAGTAGTAACCCTACAGATCCTTCTCGAAATGTTCGCGTAGACGCGAAGCGGTTTGTCGTTAGACCTCGCATTTTTTCCTCCACCCAATAATTAGTTCTGAGTTATGAGTGGTGAGTCTTGAGTATTGTTCTTCTCACTCAGTACTTAGGACTCAGCACTCACAACTAAAATTAACCGACGACTTGAATCGGCCCTTGCACACTTCCACTCATAAATTGTCTAATTAGCGGATGGTCTGTGCTGTTTATTTCGTTAACTGTACCCTGCCACTGCACTTTACCTTGATAGAGAAACACTAGTTTATCAGTTGTACGGCGGATGGTACTTTCTTGGTGAGTCACAATGGCATAAGTACTACAGACTCCTCTTGTGCTTTGCAAATAGCGGATTAAGTCTTCTATGACTGTTGAAGCAATGGGATCAAGTCCCGCTGTGGGTTCATCGTATAGTAAAACTTCTGGGCTGTCTTGGGGACTATCGGGGTTAGACATGATTGCACGAGCAAAACTGACTCGTTTTCGCATTCCTCCGGAAAGTTCGGCGGGGTAGAGATTGCTGATTCCTGGCAAACCAACCATTTCTAATTTTTCTTTGACTAAATCTCGAATGCGCGATCGCGGTAGTCTGGAATTTTGATAGAGTAAAAACCCCACATTTTCATCCACAGTTAACGAATCGAATAATGCTGCTTGCTGAAACACCATGCCAATACCAACCGGATCGCTACCATCTTCAATCAACCCGTCTCGCCGTACCCCCTGCACAAAAACTTCTCCTGCATCGGGAGTCAGTAATCCCGCGATCACTCGTAAAATTGTTGATTTACCAGTCCCTGAAGGGCCAATAATTCCCAGTGCTTCTCCTCGGTTAATTGTCAAGTCCACATTATCTAAAACTTGATTACTACCAAAGGATTTAGAAACACCTTTTAATTCAATTAGTGGTTCGGTCATTGGTCAAGTGTTGGGAGTCAAGGGTCTATTAGTCATTGGTCATTAGCATAGAACAAATGACAAATGACAACTAACAAAGGGCAAACATGCAAGATAGTGATGTCATAGTTATTGGAAGTGGTATCGGCGGGCTATGTACTGCTAGTTTGCTAGCTCGTTATGGTAAGCGGGTGATTGTGTGTGAAAGTCATACAATTGCTGGTGGTGCTGCCCATAGTTTTAGACGACGGGGGTTTGAATTTGATTCTGGCCCTTCTTTTTATTGTGGTTTGGGTGATGTTCAGAGTTTAAATCCGATTAAACAGGTTCTGGATATTTTAAGCGAATCCATTCAAGTTATATCTTATGATCCCCTGGGACATTACCACTTTCCTGAAGGAAGTTTGACAGTTTATCGCGATGTTGAACTTTATTATCAACAAATCGCTAAGATTACACCTCAAGGTGCTAGCGAATTCCAGCAATTTACGGAACGTTTGTTAGGGCTGTACGAAGCTATGAAAGGTATTCCTACTTTGGCTTTGAGGGCAGATTGGCAAGTGGTTTTAGTATTGCTCAGACGCTATCCACTATCCCTAGTAAAGATGTTACCCTACTTGTCACTTGTTCAAGTTGCTGCTGGTGATGTAATGGATGCAACGGTACAAGACCCTTGGGTGCGGCGGCTAATTGACTTGGAATGTTTTTTGCTATCTGGTTTAAAGGCACATGGAACGATCGCTCCTGAAATCGCCTTTATGCTGGGGGAACGCTCCCGCGCTAAAATTGACTATCCTGTGGGTGGGAGTGGTGCAATTGTCCAGGCTTTGGTGAGGGGGTTAAAACGCTGGGGTGGTCAGTTGCGTTTGGGATGCCACATTGAGCAAATTTTGGTGGAATCTGGCAAAGTTGTGGGTGTAAAATCTCGCCAAGGTGAAGTTTTCAAAGCACCTCTGGTGATTTCTAATGCTTCAATTTGGGATACTTACAATCAGCTATTACACCCTGATGATTTACCTGCATCTTACCGCAAAGTTGCTTTAGAAACACCAGCAGTTGACAGTTTTATGCATCTACACTTAGGTATTCGTGCCACTGGGTTAGAAAATTTAACCGGACATCATGTGGTAATTCACGATTCTAGTCAGGATATTACTGTAGCAGGTAATACTTGTATGATATCTATTCCGAGTGTGTGGGATGCGACTCTTGCCCCAGAGGGACATCATGTGCTTCATGCTTATACTCTCGAACCATACGCTGGATGGGAACGTGGTGATGGTTATGAAGGGAAGAAACGACAAAAAGCAGAATCTTTATATCGTGCCCTAGAGCGGATTATCCCAAATATTCGCGAGCGTGTGGTGTTAGAACTTATTGGTACACCGCTGACTCATGCTCATTATCTAAGACGTTATCAAGGAACCTATGGCCCAGCGATCGCAGCTGGTAAGGGGATGTTTCCGAGTACACATACACCTATACAGGGTTTATATCGCGTCGGTGATAGTACCATGCCAGGAATCGGTGTCCCTGCGGTGGCGGCGTCTGGTATTTTGTGTGCCAATACTTTAGTGGAGCGATCAAAAACAGCAGAGTTACTGGAAAGTTTAGGGATTTAATCCCATTCCTTTCCTAGTTTTATAGGACTCCTATTTGATTTTTGAAAAAACCGTCCTCAACTCGAAAAGTCTGATTCCCTACCCTACTCTCTACCAGCGGATTGCTATAGTTGACAAAGTGCTTTAAGAACTTGTAACAACTGAATTGACCGTTCTTTTTCCATAAAATTTAATTCTGGCATCAAGTGATAAATAGGAGGATGCCCTTGTTGGATATAAACAAACTGATAACTTCTACCGTTAGTTGTTAAACCCCAAACTGATTTTTGATTATCTAAACTTTTATAAGCATATGTGAGTAGTTGAGATAATCCAGTTGAGATATCAATCTGACTATTTTTAGATTCAATGATCAGTATCCAAAAATATGTTTGAGTTTTTGTATGCTTAACCTTACTGACAGCTAAAATATCAAATCTTCCTTTGATTTTGATATCTTCATCTTCAACTTCAATATCACTAATATCTTCTTCTAAACGAATCTCAACAGGATAGCGATAAAAGCCAGCTAACCTCAGTATTGGAGCAACTACAAGAAACTTTACCTGACCTTCAGAAACTTTGCCTGATCTCAGGTAACGTCGAAAGTCATCTCTAATTTGTAAAAGTTCTTGTTGTTCGGTCTCTAAGAGAGGTTCTAGAGATAACAAAGCAGAAAATGAGTCACTGTACTGTTCCATAACTGGTTGTATTTAACACCAAGTTTGTACAACACGACCCTTTATTTGTTGTCCTAGCCAAGGTGTATTACTAGAGAGTGTATATAGATTTTTGCGCTCGACTTTCCAGGTTTGCTGGGGGTCAAATAGAGTTAGTTCAGCTGGTTGATGAGGAACAATATTATTTACTTTTTGTCCCAAACATTCTGCTGGTCGAGTACTCAAAGCACTCCATAATTCTAAGGCTGTAAATTCTCCAGTTTCTACCAAATATTCCCATAGTAAAGGTAATGCTAATTCTAAACCAATTGCCCCTGGTGGCGCTTCGGCAAAGGCTTGGACTTTTTCTTCGTAGGTGTAAGGTGCATGGTCAATGGCGATCGCATCTATAATACCTGCACGTACCCCTGCACGCAACGCCGCCAGATCGCTAGGATTACCTAAAGGTGGTTCTATATGTAAGCTGGTATCGTAACTTTTGATGGCTTTGGTATCTAGTAACAGGTGCATCCAAGTTGTACTGGCGGTGATAGGCAACCCAGCAGCCTTAGCTGAGGCAATTAACTCCACACTCCGAGCTGTGGAAACGCGCATAATGTGTACTGGTGTAGCGATGTCTGCAACTAATTCTAACAAAGCAGCGATAGCAGCTGTTTCAGCACTGGCGGGTACGGGAGGTAAACCAAACCGAAAAGCGTCCGAGCCTTCCCGCATGATACCGTTTGATTTGAGTTGGCGATCGCATGGCCAAAACGCCACTGGTTTGCCCAAGGGTTGAAGATATTCCAACACCCGCCGCACTATCCCCAAATTTTCCCACGGTTGACCATCAGTAAAACCAACTACTCCTGCTGCTGCTAAATCTGCCAATTCCGTCATTTGTTTCCCAGCAACATCAACAGTAATAGCACCCCAGGTATGAAGATGAGAGAGAGAATAAGACGCAAAGATGGGGGGACGCGGTGAGTCTAGTGAGTAAGGAGGGTTTCCTGGAGCAGGCAACTGGCTAACCTGTAAGGGGGACGCGGAGACATTTTTCATCATACCTCCACGTCCTTGCATCTTTTTCAAGAACTGTGCCACCATCGCAGGGTTATCAATGGCTGGAGAGGTATCGGGTAAAATACTAATTCTGGTAAAGCCACCAGCAGCAGCAGCTTGCAATAGAGATAATAAAGTCTCTCGTTCTTCAAACCCCGGTTCGCTGGAGTGGCTATACAAATCTACTAATCCAGTCCCCAGAACTAATCCCCGACAATCTCTAATTTGAGTATCAGAGGTGATATCAGCAATAGATGGGGCGACTGCTTGAATACAATTATCAGCAATCAGTACATCAATTATCTGGTCAGTTTCTGAAACTGGGTCAATCACCCTTACTTGTTGCAGCAGTTCAGTCATAAACAGTTATCAGTTATCAGTGAGGAATTAAGAGTTATATCAAGTTCGGGTAATTACTAATTATTAAAATTTCTCCCTGTCCCCGCGTCCCCGCGTCCCCGCGTCCCCAGTGCAAAATCCTCCTGATTCCTGAGCGTTAGTTTGCCCAACTCTGGTGTTCAGAGTATGCAACGCCGCTTTTTTGACTTCTTTACAAAGCTCCTGCTGCGGTTTTATCTAGTACGCCGCCACCCAAGTGGGCGGTAATATTCATTGCTTGCAATACTGGTAAACCGTTGAGTTCCGAGGAGTAATCTATGACGCTGACTGCACCATTACCTTGGCGAAAATTCCAGAAATTTTCCGCAGATAAACCCAGAATATGACACAGCAAGGTTTTATTAGTCGCGTCGTGAGCCACTACTAATCCAGTTTGGAGTTTGTTAGTTAATGCTGTTTGGACGATTGATTGCCAAGTTGCGACACTGCGTTCCCACACTTGTTGTAAATTTTCTCCTTCGGGCATTTGTACTTCCCCTGGCGTTTGCCGCCAGCGCTGCAACTCTCCAGGAAATTCTTGCTCTATTTCTGTTTCTAATTTTCCTTCCCAGAGTCCATGGCTGATTTCTCTCAACCCATCTTGTAATTCCAACTTTACACTAGGATGGTGACGCAAGATGATTTGTGCTGTTTCTTTGGGACGCAGCATAGAACTACTAACAGCAAAATCAAGAGCTACTTCTTGGAGATATTCGCCTGCTTTTTGGGCTTGTTGCCTCCCATTGTCGTTGAGTGGAACGTCAATTTGACCTTGAAATCTCGTTTGGCGATTCCACTCGGTTTCTCCATGACGCACTAACAACAATCGGACTCCGTGATGGTTTGGTCGCAATGAGGGTAAAATTTCCCCCATGTGTTGCGTTTGATTCATCGACTCTAGTTGAACGGGTGCTTCTAATCCACCGGCAAAATTTAGTACCGAAATACCACAGTTAGATTGCTGTATGCAATGGTAGCGACTGGGAGAAATACCCAATGCCGTGCTAATCAGGGCGCGATTAATGCCGTTATGCCCGACTATGAGAATAGTTTCGTTTCGATGCTGGGGTAAAATTTTTTGCCAGAACTGCCGCGCTTGCTCGTACAAAGCAAGGACAGGGAAATGTTCTTTTGTTCCCTGTGCATCGTTGACTAACATCCGCAGCTCGTGGGGGCGTTCGTGCCAAGTACGATAGTCTTCGGGAAACTTCTCTTTTACATCAGCAGTGAGCATTTCTTCCCATAGGGGAAGGTCAATTTCTAACAATTGATCAGAAGTTTGCAAACCAGCATTTCCTGGATGAGTTGCTAACTCGTTATGGATAATGTCTGCTGTTTGTTTTGCTCTTTGTAAAGGACTGCTGTAAACAGCGTCAAATACAATATTGCTGAGGGCTTTACCTACTTTAATCGCATCATCACGACCTTTTTCTGTTAATTTTGACACATCAGTGCGCCCTTGGATACGACGCTCGGTGTTATAGCTGCTTTGACCGTGGCGCACAATGATGACACGAGCCATCCGTCTTGCCCTCCTCTATCTAAAGGACTAATTTTACTGCAAAATGTTTATACAATTATCTATTAGAGATGTTTTGCTTGCGAGTCAAGCTGTATACACAACTAGAACTTATAATGATGCGATCGCGCTTTCAAAGCATATTGTTCATTGTAAAGGTATATTAAGCCCAAGCCTTATAACTCAAATGTGGACAAATGCGATCGCACTACCTATGGGCAGAAGTTGAAAGAAGCTGCTGAAAAACTAGGTGTATCGGTGCAGACAAACAAATCGCTCTCAAAGTCCAGGCTAAAGCCTGTGAGTTGAAAAACTCTAAGCCGCCCAATTACAGAACCGTCGCATTTGCTATTTTGGCGATCGCATTTGCTATTTTGGCGACTGCATTTGTTATTTCGGCGACTGCATTTGTTATTTTGGTGATCGCATTTGTTATTTCGGCGACTGCATTTGTTATTTCGGCGATCGCATTTGCTATTTCGGCGATCGCATTTGCTATTTCGGCGACTGCATTTGTTATTTTGGCGATCGCATTTGCTGATTGCCCTTATTCTCAGCTTGAAAATGGGAGTAGGAGCAAATACGGTTCGGTTAAGCAAATTTATAATTTTTTAGGCGAAGTAGACAGTAGACTTCTTGCAAAAATACTTGAATCGTCAGAGACTCAAGTCTCTGCCTAATAGCAAAAGTCCGTTGAAACGGACTAAAAATACTGTTATTAAGCTAATAATCATTTAAATTGCATCCCCGCGTCTCCCCTTAAGCGCGTCCTCCGAAGTTTGCTCAACGGGGGGAACCCCCGCACGCAACTTCTCTCCGCGTCTTTCTGAGGCAAAGGATTATGCAAGTTAAAGGCAGATTAGCTTAGTCGGTTTCAACCGACTTGAGTTATCAGCCAGAAAATTTATTTTCTGGCGAGTATCCGACTTTTGCAAGAGGTCTAGTGATAATTTCGCCTAAGTGATGTCTACGACGGGCTACGCCTACGGTAACAAACCATGCTCAATATCAGTCAACTTGAATCTTCCCTGTGGGAAGCCGCAGACCAACTCCGTGCTAACTCAAAACTCAATGCTAATGAATACAGTATGCCCGTACTGGGGCTAATCTTTCTACGCCATGCGACAAATCGCTTCAATGCTGTAAAGACGGAGATTGAAAAGAGTTTACCTTCGCGGGGTGGAAAAAAACGCCCGATTACCAAAGATGACTTTAAAGGAAAGTCAGCAATTTTTTTACCAACTGAAGCTCAGTATGATTACATTCTGAATTTGGCAGAAAACGCTGATGTTGGCAAGGCGATTAATACAGCGATGAAAGCGATTGAGGATGAAACTCAGATGTTGCAGGGGGTGTTACCGAAGGAGTACACCAGCTTTGAGCCGGATTTGCTGTATAGTTTGGTGCGAATTTTTGACCGGGAGGAGTTGCGGAAAGCCACGGGTGATGTGTTTGGGCGAATTTATGAGTATTTTTTGAATAAGTTTGCCATGAGTGGCGCACAGGAAGGAGGCGAATTTTTTACACCGCCTTCTTTGGTACGGACGATTGTAAATATGATTGAACCTGACCGGGGAAATGTCTTAGATCCTGCTTGTGGTAGTGCGGGTATGTTTGTGCAGACGGGACATTTTGTGGAAAATCGCGGTGAGGATGCGTCTGCAAAAATTACTTTTTACGGACAGGAGAAATCGGATACTAACACCCGTTTAGCGCGGATGAACTTAGCGGTTCACGCTTTAGAAGGGATAATTCGCCAAGGTAACACTTTTTACGATCGCTGGGAAGAGTTGCTTGGTCAATGTGATTTTGTCATGTCTAACCCGCCGTTTAACGTCGATGGGGTGAGTCCAGAGAAGGTGAAGACTGACTCCCGGCTGTTTACTGAGAAAAAGATACCGGGAATTGCTGCGAAAACTAAAGCAGTGAGCAATGCAAATTACCTTTGGATACAGTATTTTTACAGTTATTTAAATCAGCGAGGTAGAGCCGGGTTTGTAATGGCGAGTTCGGCATCGGATGCGGGACATGGGGAAAAGGAGATTCGAGAGGAGTTAATTGCCACTCAAGCGGTGGATGTGATTGTTTCTATTGGCACAAACTTTTTTTACACAAAATCTCTACCTTGTACATTGTGGTTTTTTGACAAGGGAAAACCAGCAGAACGCCAAGATAAAGTGTTGATGATTGATGCGCGGAATATTTACCGGGTAGTGACGCGCAAAATCCGCGATTTTAGTGAAGAACAACTCCAGAATATCACTGCGATCGCTTGGTTGTATCGCGGACAGCAAAAACGTTATTTAGGGTTGGTGCAAGATTATTTAAACAAGACGCATCAAGAAGCGGCGACTATTGCAGGTGCGTTGACACAGTTAGAGTCACCGTTAATTAAGTTGACACAATTATTGCAGAGTTTTAGCGATCGTCTTGGGGCTTCCCTTCCTTTATTAAAAGATTTACCGGAAGTTGAGGGATTAGTTGCTGAAGATATCGCTAATCAGAATATAGAGACTTTCCGTGCTACTTTGGTTGAGTTAGAAGTGGGGATTCAAGAATTTACTGCGGCGAGAGAAGATTTAATTAGTGAGTTACAAGTGCATCTTGCATGGTTTGCTACTCAAGCTGAGTCACTTTCTACTAATGAAGCGCAAAAAGACTGTGCAGTAAAGTTTGTACAATTTATTCCCCAATTGAAAACTCTGCAAAAGCACATTAACGAAGTGCATAAACTCGCCACTCGCGCTGTGGAACTGGCAGAGAAAAAGTTAGACGCACGTAAACAAGAAACTTGGGACGCAAAGGAAATTAAAAAACAACGTGATGCACTGGATACAGCGCGAGATACGGCTATTTCTGCTATTAAATCTACGTTGTATGTGAAAGCACAAGTTAGCTGGTTACAATCACGCTTTCCCGAAGCCGTGTTTGTGGATGTACCAGGGTTGTGTAAGGTGGTAACGCGGGATGAAATAACCCAGCAGGATAGTAGTTTAACACCTGGGCGTTATGTTGGTGTGGCTGCCGTGGATGGGGAAGACGAGGATGATTTTGAGGAGAGAATGCGGGAAATTAATTTAGAGTTGGCGAGTTTGAATGAGGAAGCGGTGGAGTTAGCGGCGAGTATTGCTGCTAATTTTGAGGATTTACTGTGATGACAAAAGTTTTTCATAGACAATTAGTTTCCTTATTAAACCACTGTGACTTTTTAGCCGGTTATTCTTTCAAAAGTTCTCGTTTTAGCCTTTCACCAGAAGATGTTCCGCTAGTTAAAGGTGAAAATCTCGGCCATCGTGAAATAGACTGGATGAAAGCAGTTAGGTGGCCTGCCAGTGAAGCAAAAGACTTTGAGAAGTTCGAGCTAAATCCAGGTGATGTTGTCCTTGCAATGGATCGTCCTATTGTTCAAGGTCGTTTGAAGTTTTCATGGATACGTAATCACGAACCTCGTGCATTGTTAGTACAACGGGTTGCTCGTCTTCGTGGATATAACGGTTTAGAAACTGACTTTTTACGTTACTTAGTAGCGAGTCCAGCTTTTCAAGCTCACATTGAAACAATTACCACTGGCGTTAACGTTCCTCACATTAGTGGAAAAGATATTCTATCCTACTCGTTTGCTTTACCGCCACTTGCAACTCAACAACGCATAGCTAACATCCTCTCAACCTACGATCGCCTCATCGACAACAACAACCGCCGAATAGCACTGCTGGAAGAGTCCATCCATCTGCTTTACAAGGAATGGTTTGTGCATCTGCGCTTCCCTGGCTACGAGTCAGTAAAGGTAGTTAATGGTATTCCAGAGGGGTGGAGAGTTTTGACATTAGATGATATTGTTTTAGAAATTATTGACTACCGAGGCAAAACACCAAAAAAACTAGGTAGTGATTGGTCAAATTCAGGAATCATAGCACTTTCTGCATTGAATGTAAAAAAAGGTAAGCTTATTAATTTAGAGAAGTGTAAGCTTGTTGATGAAGATTTATATCAAAAATGGATGAAGTCAGAACTAAAACAGGGTGATATTTTGATGACTTCAGAAGCTCCTTTAGGAGAACTGTATTATCTTGCTGAGGATAATAAGTTTTGTTTGAGCCAAAGATTATATAGTATCAGAGCAAATCCAGAAGTTATTAAACCAGTTATTCTATTTTGCGCTTTAAATTCGTCTCAGATGCAGGGAGAAATTCATGCTCGAAAAAGTGGGACTACAGTTTTCGGGATTCGTCAGTCTCAATTACGCAAAGTTCCTATAATAGTACCTTCAATAGAGATGCAAAATCAGGCATCTGAAATTTTAAATAATTTATTTATTCAAAAAGAAAAATTACAAAAAACTATATATAAGCTACAAGAAGCCCGTGATTTACTCCTTCCTCGCCTGATGAACGGAAGTATCGCCGTGTAGAAAACAAATAGCTATCATATCATACTTGAAAAAGTACTCTCATAATGAGCCTTACTTTTAATCCAGAAACTTACGCCCTATTACTAGCTAAGTATCAACCAAAAGTAATTACAAATGACGCAGAAAACGAACAAGCAACACTCATAGCTGAAGAACTCGCACACCGAACAAACCGAACATCTGAAGAATCGGCTTTATATGATTTGTTGATTGCTTTAATAGAAAAATATGAAAATGAAACATACCCAATGGGTGAAACAAACTCATTATCAATACTTCTCCATTTAATCGAAGCTCGAAATTTACAACAAGCTGATTTAATTGGTGTAATTGGTTCGAGTAGTATTGTGTCTGAAATTATCAACGGTAAGCAAGAGATTAGTAAAACACAAGCGAAAGCATTGAGTGAATTTTTCCAAGTTGATCCTGAGTTGTTTATAGATTGATTATCAACCTGTAACCGAGGAAATTGTCGAATGGATAAACTAACAAAATATCAACACATAATTCAGCAACTTCTCCAAGAATACGCTGCAATTTCTCATCAAGATACAGAAATTGAAACCCAATTAATTTTTGACACAGAACATCACCACTATCAACTTGTGAATGTCGTCTGGAAAAATGACCGTCGTGTTTATGGTTGTTTTTTACATCTAGACATCAAAGATGGTAAAGTTTGGCTGCAACACAATGGAACAGAAAATGAAGTTGGAGAAGATTTAGCAAATTTAGGTATCCCCAAACAGGATATTGTCATCGGCTTTCATTCGCCATTTAAACGCCAATTCACAGATTATGCTGTAGGTTAAATATTAAGAGGTTGCTGAAAAAGTGGCTAAAATTTTAGATAGAGAGACAAAACAGAATATCGCTGGGTATACAGAAATTCTAGCGGGTTTGCGGTTTGACAAAACTTTGATTCGTCAGATGTTAAGTGAGGATATTATGCAAGAGTCCGTTATTTATCAAGATATTTTACAGAAGGGACAAGAACAGGGAAAACAACAAGAGGCTTTTTCTTTGTGTATGTCTCTGTTGGAAGAACGTTTTGGTGAGATTGATGATTCAATTTATCCAAAAGTTCAAGCTTTTAAAATTGAACAATTAGAGTCTTTATGTCGCGCACTTCTTAGAATGTCTGAGGTAGATGATTTAGTTGCTTGGTTGGATGAGCAACAAAGTATTTGAAGTATTGTTTTAAAGGTGATACTTGCTACTTAGGATTCGTGTAAAAATAAGTTGAACAATTTAATATTTGTAGTGCGAGCATCTTGCCCGCGCGAGCAAGATGCTCGCACTACTTATTTTTACTTGATGCCTTACCCCATCCCAAGGCTATCTCTCAAAATTTTTACCTTACCAAAAGCTTACCTTGACTTTTGGCTGCGGAAATCACACCATTGTTAGCTGTAAAAACTTTAATTCCTCGAACAGTTAAATAATCTTTATCATCAGTAATTATTTGTTTTATACCTGCTTTATCCATCGCTTATAATATCAGCAAGTCGTAACCATCAAGCAACTGAGTTTGAAACCCAGTAAGTGTGGTATTAGTTTTAGTTTCATCTATCAATATTTCCGTACAAGTAGCAATTGATATAACCTGTTTCCAAGCAATTTCTACTTCTGCAACTACCTTTGCTCTCATCATGACTTAAAATTACACATCCATCATCGCTTAAAATTTAAATATCCCAGCTGTTGATATTCACAAGCCTTAAAAATCATGTTAGATGAAACTACTATTGAGCAACGCTTGGTAAATCTTGAACGTACAGTTACCGAACTCAAACGTCTGCTGATAGCATCTCCCACCCCTAGCAATTGGTTAGAAAAAGTGACTGGTTCCATTTCTGATGAGCAAACTTTCCTGGAAGTTTTGGAATATGGAAAATCGTTACGTTACGCAGACAAACCCGCAGACGAAATGAGTGAATAAGTGTGAAGTACCTTTTTGATACCGACCACATTAGTTTTATACAACGCCGTTCCAGTCAAGAATACGCAAATATAGCTGCTAAAATTGCTAAACACTCACCCGGAGATTTTGCATTTTCTATTGTTAGCCTTCACGAGCAGGTACTTGGTGCAAATGCTTTTATAAATCGCACCCAAACATCGGCTGATACAATTCGAGGGTACGCCATATTACTAGAGATTTTGCAAGGCTTTTCCGTTGCTCCAGTTCTAGCATTTGACGCAGCATCCGCCACAATTTTTGACACACTAAGAGCAAAACGGGTTCGTATCGCTACAATGGATTTACGAATCGCATCAATAGCCCTTTCCCAGAATTTAGTATTATTGACTCGAAACAGTCGTGATTTTAGCCAAGTACCAGACTTGGTGACAGAAGATTGGACAGTATAAATAAATTACCAATTGGAAATCACAATTGTCAGTTTTGGCTAGGTGATACTTGCTACTTACCCAATTCCAAAGCTATCAATATAATAGCTACCTGTATCACCTATCACGCCCATGAGTGCCGAATATTCCGAAGACCGCCTAGTACAACAAACTACCGCTAACTTCTTTGAACAAACCCTGAAATGGCACTCAGTTTACGCATACAAAAAAGAAACCTTCGGCACTAACGGTACACTAGGACGCAAAGATAAACGAGAAGTTGTCCTCACACGCTATCTTCGCCAAGCATTAGAGAAATTTAATCCTGGTCATCCACAGCAAGTATACGACGATGCGATCGCACAATTCACCACATCCAATATTTCAGACCAATTAGTTACCATCAACCAGAAAAAATACCAACTCATCCGCGAAGGTATCCCAGAGAAACCCTACAAAAATCCAGAGGGTGAAACTATCAATCCTCGCCTCAAAGTGATTGACTTTCAAAACCCCGAAAATAATCATTTCCTGGTTGTGCGGGAGTTGTCTATTAAAGGTTCTCTCTATTCCAAACGGCCTGATATCATCGGTTTTGTTAATGGAATTCCTTTACTATTTATTGAACTTAAAGCCACCCATCGTAACGTCAGAGTGGCTTACGAAGACAACTACACTGATTACAAAGACACTATACCCGAAATTTTCCATCACAACGCCATAGTCATGTTAAGTAATGGAATAGAGGGTAAAGTAGGTAGCATCACCAGTTGTTACAGCCATTTTCAAGAGTGGAAACGTCTAGAGGAACAGGAACTCGGCAAAGTTGACTACCAAACAATGTTGATGGGGATGTGTCGTAAAGACAATTTCCTCGACATCATCGAAAACTTCATTCTCTTTGATGACAGTAGCGGTAAAACTATCAAAATTCTAGCTCGTAATCACCAGTTTCTTGGTGTTAACCGCGCATTTACCGCCATTCAACAGCGAGAAGTTCGAGAAGGTAAGCTTGGCGTTTTTTGGCATACTCAAGGTAGCGGTAAATCTTACTCGATGGCATTTCTCACTCGCAAAGCCCACCGCCAATTACCAGGTAATTTTACCTTTGTCATCGTCACAGACCGCCAAGAATTAGATAATCAAATCGTAAAAACCTTTGCTGGCGTTGGTGCTATCAAAGAGACTAATACTCAAGCGGCCAGTGGTGAACAATTAGCTGAATTACTCAAAGACAACCATCGCTACGTTTTCACGCTTATTCACAAATTCAACAAACCAGGTGAGATTTACTCCCTCCGTCCCGATATTATCGTCATCTCCGACGAAGCGCACCGCAGCCAATACGGTAAACTTGCGGAAAATATGCGCTCCTGCTTACCCCATGCATCTTTCATCGGCTTTACTGGTACACCCTTGATGGAGTCGCAAGAAGACCAACTTACTCGTAGGGTTTTCGGTGGCTACGTTTCCACCTACGACTTCCAACGTGCTGTCGAAGATGGTGCAACAGTACCCCTTTACTACGACAATCGAGGCGAAGAATTATATTATGACGACAAAGGTAATCAACGCCAGGTTGCAGCTGACGAGGAACTAAATCAACGCCTCGCTACTGCTATTGAACAATTTGACCTTGACGCTGAACAAGAACAAGCCGTCCGTCACCGCTTGGGGGGAGAATATCTCATCCTCACCGCCGAAAAACGTTTAGATCGAATCGCCCAAGACTTAGTAGCTCACTATACCCAACGTTGGCAAACAGGAAAAGCCATGCTTGTTTGTCTAGATAAGATTACTGCGGTGCGAATGCACGGACTAATCGATAAATACTGGAAACAAACAATACAAGCACAGAAACAATTAGTCAAACAAGCTGCTGATGAACAAGAGGAAGTGGAACACCAGCAACATCTGCAATGGTTGCAGTCAACCGAATATTTAGTTGTGATTAGCGAAGCCCAAAACGAAGTTAAAACTTTCAAAGATTGGGGTTTAGATATAATTCCCCATCGCCAAATTATCAAAAGTCGCAATCTAGAGGAAGAATTTAAGAACGAAAAACACCCTTTCCGCCTTGCTATTGTCTGCGCCATGTGGTTAACAGGCTTTGATGTTCCCAGCCTTGCCACATTATATATAGATAAACCCTTGCAAGGACATACTCTCATGCAAGCGATCGCTCGTGCAAACCGCGTCTACGAAGGGAAAAATAACGGGTTGTTAATTGATTACAACGGTATTTTAACAAGTCTCCGTGCTGCCCTTGCTAGATACTCTCGCGCAGAAGTAGGAAGCGAAGATGAAAGTATAACACCTTACAACGACTTGAACCAATTACAAGCAGATTATGCGATCGCACTTCAAAGTTGTATTGACCACATCGCCAATCTGGGGTTTAACTTGCAAGAATTGGTAGAAACAGCAGGCTTTGATAAAATTGCTGCTTTAGCAAATGCAGTTAATGCAGTTTGTACTAATGATGAATCTCGCGCCCGCTTTGAAGTATTAGCAAGGGAAGTCTTTAAAAAGAAACAGGCGCTAATTACTGAACCGAAATTAACAGCACCTTACCAAGGAAGATATAACGCCATTGAGCAAATTTACAAATACTTACACGAACAACACAAAATATCTGTAGATATCAAAGCTGTTCTCCGTTCTTTACAAGGTATTGTTAGCGAGTTTATCAACGTTGATACTTCTCGTCTTCCAGGTTCAGAGTCAGGCAAAACTTACGATATTAGCAATATAGACTTTGAGTTATTAAAAGCAGAATTTGCCAATTCCTCAACTAAAAATACCTCAGTTCAAACTTTGAAAGAAGCCGTCGAACGCCAACTTCAGCGAATGATACAAAAAAACCCATCTCGCATTGACTACTACACGCGCTATCAACAAGTTATCCAAAACTATAACCGCGAAACTGACCGAGTAGCCATTGAGCAAACTTTTGAGGAACTGCTGAAACTTGTCAAAGACCTGTCCGAAGAAGATACTCGTGCTGTCCGCGAAGGTTTAAGTGAAGAACACCTTGCCGTTTTTGACTTGCTTTGCTCATCTAAAGATAATTTAGATACAACGACTAGAAACCGCGTTAAACAAGTTGCTCAATCTTTAATTGAAGCCGTGAAATTACAATTACAGCAACTAGAAAACTGGCGAGATAAGGAATCTACAACAGCCACAATTAAAAGTTTTATTTACGATTATTTATACAGCGAAGACACAGGTTTACCTGTAGATGCTTACGATGATAGCGATGTAGATAACTTGAGTAATATAGTATTTCTCCATATTTATCAGCAGTATAAAAATGCTAACAAGCATACTTATGCTGCGTAATAATACTTGATATTACTCGCTGATTTGTCTTCAACGACAATTAATCAGTCACTGTACACGCGGACAAGTAATGAGGCAATCGACATTTAAGCTGAAAGCCAGCAGTCGGATTTGAACCGACGACCTTCCGATTACAAGTCGGATGCACTACCACTGTGCTATGCTGGCAACAATGACTATGGTTTTTTAGTCACTAACCGATTTCTCATCATACCATATTTGACAAGATTGTCCACCATTAATGCCCCTTTTTTTCCACCTGCTGCGCTTTTGTGGGTAATGTTGCGTATTTTTACCATAACCACCCATTATCGTGATTTTCTGGAAACATAGAGATGGGTAGGTGAGGAGAACGCGAAAGTGGGAGTAATTTACATAGGCGATCGCAAAGCTGGCAAAACTCACCTGGCAATGGAGTCTTCTAACCCCCAAGGTAACTATGTCAAAGGCTCACAGCCAATTTACCAAAGATTTCAAACGTTGCTATACGATAAAGTCAACAATAAAACTTTAGCAACCGATGCTAGGCAAAGCGCCTATCGCCGCACCTTAGAACTACAAGTTCAAACTCGCATTCGCTCTAAACAAATTATTGTTGATTGGTTCGATACAGCTGGTGAAATTTGGCGTAAGAGTTGGCAATCAGATAATCCACAAGAGTGGCAGAGATTTTTAGAAGCATCTAGTAGTAGCGAAGCAATTATTTTAATACTGCCACCCCATAGAGATTTAGTTTTAAATTTAGATCCGGAAATTGATGAAGATCCAGGGCCATTTTCTACATTAGAACAGTGGTGTTATCGGTTTAATGAATGGGTAAGATTTTTTTGCGATGATTGCCCCAAATCAAAGCATTTATTAATTTGTCTTAATAAGGCCGATCTATTTTGCGACCTCAATCAAGAAGCTGAGAGGCTGGCATATAGACACGACGCTTACACGATGGATTGGTTTGATCGTCATCAATACGTTTATCAGCGTTATTTTCGACCTATTCGTTCCCAAATTCAACAAATTAATGATACTTTTACAGGCTTATCGATTCGCTGTTTTATTACTAGTATCAAAAGCCGTTCTTTATTAGAATTGCCCTGGTTATATTTGGCAAATTATTTAGAAGAAGTATAGATAAATATGGTCAAAAAATTTACAGGAGAAATTATTACAATTATTGGCCCTAAAAATTCTGGCAAAACCACTTATTTAGCTGGGTTAGCAGATTGGCCTCAAAAAAGAACCCAAATCGGCAAAAATAGCCCATATCTTGTTGAGCCTTTTGGGGAACATGGGCAAAAACTCCGCCAGGAAGTTTACGAAAAAATTTTGGAAGGGGCTTATCTGAAACCAACAGAAGTTAAATCCAACTTAAATGACTTACCTCGTTACATGTTCAATATAAAAATTCAACGTTTATTTGGAGAGGAAAACATTAGATTAGTTGTCAGAGATTATCCCGGTGAAATATATAATCAACTTGCAAAAGCGTCTCCCTTGCCACAGCTAGAACAAGAATACATGAAAGAATGCTTGAAAGCAGATGTGATTGGCTGTTTAATTGTTTTGGATAAATGGGAAAGGGATAACGATATAACTTATAGCGAAGCTATGAGAAAATTCATTACAGAAATGGACAGAGAAAAAAGGTTAACAGGCTCTAATCCATTAAGAATAGCAGTAGCGATGAGTAAATGCGAAAGAGGTGAAATTTGGCCTGGTAGACTTGATCCAGAAACAGATATATTTAGTACTCATCTGCCTGGAACTACTCAAATATTAAAAAGCAAACTCAAACATAATGTGAAGTTTTTCGCGATTTCTACCTATGGAGTTTTAAAACATAATGACCCTCGACCTAACCGCAAAAGCGAAAAAAGAAAAGACAGTGAAGGTCAAGAAATTGAGCTTTCAGTATTAAGAGAAAAACACGATTGGCATCCATACGGCATGATTGCACCTCTATATTGGCTAAGTAAGGGAAAGGCAATGCAACATGGTGTTTAATAGAAATCTCAAAAATCAAACCACACAAGCGACTCAAGTCAAAACGATTCGAGTAGTCGGCGATCGCGCCGCTGGCAAAACCACCTACTTAACAGCCTTGGCTTGCTTATCTGGAGATGATCCTGATAGTCCAGTCAAAAGAGTTGTGGCTATGGGTGAAGAAACCGAAAACCTTGTTCGTAAAGCCAAAGATTGCTTAGATAGCAAACAAGAAATATCTCCCAATGTTTACGGAGATGGGATTGAGAAAAGTTATGTTTTTAAAATTGAATTTAAAGAAAAATCTTTGCCATTTTCTTATCCTACAGTCTTAGGGATTCAATGCAAAGATTATCCAGGAGAGTTTTTCTGTGACTTGAAAGATAAAAATAACCCAGAATTATTAGAAAAATATATCAAAGATTGTGTAGAAGCAACCGGAATCTTGCTTTTATTGGATGGAACTGCCCGTAGAGACGGATATTATACTGATTGCATTCGGGAATTCTTAATTCAGCTTGATAGATCTAGTTCTCAAAACGCCATACCAAATCGCAGAGTCGCTATTGCTTTAACTAAATGCGATCGCGAGGAACTATGGATACATCGTGACAGCCCAAGAGATAAAATTATGGCACGTTTTCAAGGAGTAAATGGACAACTACAAAATTTAAAATATATCCATGTAGATTACTTCGCCACCTCCGCCTTTGGCATGTTGGGAAATGAATACGAAATATCTAATTCTACAGTTGAAAGAACAGATGATAGCGGCACACGAGCCATTATCAAAGAATCAAACTCAAGATTGTGGCGACCTTTTGGTCTAGTAGAACCCATTTATTGGCTATATACAGGAAAGCGATATTAATCATCAAGACTTTTCAGATCAAAAAAAGGTAGAGATAAATGCTTTATTACAACATTGATGAATTTAGTCTTGGAATAGAAGCAGAAGCAACTTCAGAGGGAAAGTGGATTTCCAAAAGATTTACAGGGAAGTGGATGAACTCTACCCAAACTGTAATTCCCAATATTATTGAACAGGCTATAAATAGCGATGACTTTGCAACTAGAAGCACATCTAGTTTAAATCCCGCAATCATTGGTAGAGTTCTTCGCAGCAAGGAAAATATTTATTGGTCAGTAATAGCTATTGCTACTCCAGCAACAGATGAATCGCGTATTTTCACAGCCTATCGTTACTTTTATTGTGAAGGAAAAGATAACCTCTGTTTAATAGTAGGTTGGCTCAATAAACAAATAGCAGCCAATAAAACACCTGTTTTTAATCCATTTAATGACCAAATTAGAACCATTATTATAGATGAGCATGATGCCGAACAATATAGAAAACAGGCCTATCAATTAGATAAGCAAATCAATAACAGTCCTGACCTCTTAGACTGGTTAAAAAGAAACTCCCCACCTCCCATCAAGATCAAGCCAACAACACAATATTCAATAGCAGAAATCGACAGACTAGCGACCAAAATAGCCCAAGAACACGATTATCTCATCTCTTGGTCACATAACGTTGAGGCACTCGACAAACCAGAAAGATTTTTGATCATTCAACCTGCCAGCCAGGAAGCATACGAAAAAAACTTTCACTCGGTTAAACGCTATCCTGTTGTTGTTCCAGTCACCACCAATGAAACAGAATTTAAATCAGCAATTAAAGATTTAATAAGATTAAAAAAACCTAATGAAAATTTAAAAATCATTGAATACACCTTAGAATCTCTAAAGAACGAAAACACCGAAGTATCAAAAAAATATTTAAACCAAGTTTTTGATGATTTGGGGGCGAGAACTGAACTTCGAGAACCAGCTTACACTTTAGATATGATGGAACTCTTGACTGTGAGAGCCATTGTGCTACCTGAAACATTAGCTCCAGAATACGCAAAATATGCACATTTAGAGCAAAACTTGCAGGCTAATTTACCATTTAGCAATAAAAATATTAGGCAGCAGTCTTTAGATTTTCAAGCTGAGTTACGAAAACAAATCAAATTATTGTATAACTCATTACCCAATTTAAACCGCAAACTTAGAGACGGACTTTTAATTGCAATTCAACAACTTCTGCAAAACGGGATATCAAAAAATACTGTCATTAGCTTGATGACTGAACGAAATAGTATTTGGCGTCTGGCTAATGACGAATTGCTTACAACCATTCGCTATGATTTATGGCAAATCTACGAAATACACAGACCGAGAAAAGTAGGAGAAACCCAAACTCAAAAAACATTAGAAGATCACAGTGGACTGTGGAGAGATTTGATTAAAGGTTACTGGAGAAATAGACAACATCATGGCACTTATCAACCTCTGACTATTTATAAACCTCTAGCAGAATTGTTTTCCACATTACAGCTAGATGATTTAGCCGCTTACTTTTATAAAGTTAGTACAGGTAAATTTCCTCATAAAGTATTAAAAAATTTGCAAACCAAAAATATCACTGATGTGTTTGGAATAGCAACAGTTACACCTAAACCTTACAATCAACCGGAAGATGAAAACTCAAGTAAATCAGTAGAATTATCTAATTTATTTATATCTGCTTTCTTAATAGTTATCCTCCTTGGGAAATTACTTGAGCTAGGCATTATTGGTTTTCTCGCATCTATTCTGAGAGAAAATAGTCGGGTACTGCAATTTATTTGTGTTGGAATAGCAATCTTATTAATTTTTATCTATACACAATTTAATCGAGTAAGAGCCTGGACTAAAAATTATGCTCTCACACTGATAATTCTTGCTTTTACGATTGGCAATTTTATAGGAGGTACTTTCAATAAAACTACACCTCCTCAACCCCCTATTGTTGAATCAACTCCAACTACCTTAAATAATGCTCAAGTTACAGCAAAATTAGATAAAGCAGTTGAATCATTTGCTCAACAAAATAAAACTCGTGATGCTATCCGAAAAATCCAGCAAAATATTATAGATGACAGTGAACTTTTAGTTTATTCTCTTCAAGAAGAGGAAGTGACAAAGGCATTAAAAACTGTAATCGAGCTAGATAAAAATGTTGATTTGACAGAAATTATACAAAATATAAATGAAAATAACAAAAACAAATTCCAACAAAAGCTCAGACCAGTAGTTACAGCTATATACAAGTTTCAAAATGAAAATAAAATTGCTGATGATGGCATTATTAACTTAGTAAATGTACAAAATACACCTAATAGTACGATGAGAATTTTACAAGATAAAGTGAAACAGCAAATACGCAATCAAAAGGCAGGTAATACTGATTAGTTAAGTCTAGATAAATACTACACAGACAAAACCCACCTCCGTGGGTTTCAAAACTTTAATTTTCCGTGTTTTCCACGGAGGTGGACTTCGCTTGTGTAGCAGCGAATTTTATTCGCCCAAAACTTTTCAAACTTCGACTCCCAGACTACGTAAATCAGTTCAAAAATCAAAGCCAACTGCTATATGAAATTATGGATTTACATTTTATCTGGAATTACCTTTGCCTCAATTGGTTGGAATCTTAGTCAGTTTGTCATTGAATACATAGCTTGGTTTAAGCAATTTCCAGAGTTAGCTCAATCTCCTTGTGTTGCTGCTTCTTTATCTGCGGGAATGGTACTAACTGAAATTTTTTTGAGTAATCCTACTAGATTTAAGTTAAATTTACTCAGACTGGGGATACCCGTCGCCACTGCCGCTGGGTTAGGACTTTTTATTGGGTTGATAGCTGGGGGAATATCTCAATTTTTACTTTTAGATCAGATTCAAAAGCTTTTATTCTTTTTCGGTAGCCCTCCCGCCGTGAGAATTATCCGTTGGATGATTATTGGGATTGCTGTTGGGCTAACAGAGGGATTAAGTTGGTATTGGCGGAGTGTGGAATCAGGTAAAAAGAGGCGTTATCAGCAGCGCCTGCAAACAAATGTCATCGCAGGTGCGAGTGCTGGTTTCATCGCAGCGATAATATTTGAACTACTACGATTAATTTTTAAATTATCTGTAGAAAGTTTTCAAGATCAATTTAAACAAGATTGGGGATTCTCAATTTTAGGATTTGAGAATTTTGCTGGATTGCTTTTGTTAGGTTTAGTGCTTGGTATAGCTTTCAACTTTGCCACATCTCCGAGTTATGTAGCGGCTTTAAGGGCTGGTGCTGGTTTTGAATATAGTAAATATAATGAAGAACCTGCAAAAATCAATAAAGATAAACCAATTCAAGTCAAAGATCAAAATAATAATAGTAAAGAAAGTGATTACAGATTAGAATTTGTCACTAATGAACACTTAGATGCGATTGAAGAAGGTTTATCTACTCAGCTACCACCAAGAGGTACTATTACAATCGGCTCAGAACCAAGGGCGCATATCTGCATTCCTGGTTTACCTCCTCATCTGGCCGACTTAGATATAGAAGAACGTGGTGCATTATTAAAACCGAATAGTAAGCATTACCGATGTATATCAATTAATGGAAATATTCTCACTTCCAGCGAACCACGTCGTCTAAAACACAACTCTATTATCACTTTTTATTGTCATCCAAATCGTAGTAGAAAAGACGGTAAAACAATGTTCCGCTTTGTCTTCTACAATCGCTTTTTAGATCCTGAAGGTTAAGAAGATGAGTAAAAATCGGCAGAAAAACAGTAAATCTAAATTTTACTTATTATCTCAAAATTATGTCTGGTTTAGCCTATCGATCATTTTTGCGAGCTGTCTGAGTATTACTGGATGGAGTCAAACAAAAGATAATCAAGCGCGGATTAATGTGAATTCTCAAGTGATTGAGGATCAAGTCACGCTGCGAGTTAAAGTTACTAAAGACAATAAAAGTCAATCAGATTTAAAAAAAAATAACTTTTCTATATATATAGATTGCAAGCAACAGAATGTAAATCAAGAATGCCAACTGAGTCCAGGAGAATTTGATTTTAGAAATCCTCAGCAATCTACTCCATTGCCAACAAGAATTGTATTACTTCTAGACCTCAGCGGCAGTATGAAGAAGTTAGATAAAGGAGGTGAACCGAAACTACAGGGAGCAGTGAATGCTATTCAAGAATTCATTAACATTTTAGCTGAACGTCAAGGCGATAATCAAATGGCGATCGTGCCTTTTAGCGATCAAGGTACCTATACAAGTTGTGAAAGCTATGAAGTAACAAATAATGAATTAAATAATTTTAGTTCTCCCGCTAATCAAGAAGAAAAGCAACAACTTAAAAATTATTTAAGCCAATTGCAAAAAAATCGAGCGCGTATTTGTGGGGAAACAAATCTTTATCAATCTTTAGCTAAAACTGTCAGTTTTTTAGGTGATTTCAACTTGCAAAATCAATCTCAAAATGGCAATTCTAACCAGCCTCAGCTACATGTAGTACTGCTCTCTGATGGATTTGACACTGCGGGTTTTGATAAAAGTTCTAAGAATAGATGCGATACAAACCATTTTGCAAAACTCAAAGCAGAGATTCTAGAGCAATATCGGGGAGTAGTTACAATCCATACATTAGGATATGGTCGCACACCACAAGAACTAGGAAAAATATACCAGCTTCCTAGAGGAAAGTCGGCTGAATGTACAGATATTGAAAAAATAGCTAATCGAGAAGAACGTCAAAATTTTGAGTCAGAATTAGTTGACCAAAAACACTTGCAACAAATAGCAGATTTCACTGGGGGAATTCACGAATTTTCTGGGAATGCTAAAGAGATTTCTCAAAGATTTAAGGATATTTTGAATACTATTCTTGATGAGTATCAGATTACTTACACACAAAAAAATGCTGATACAGCCTCTAAACATAACGTCCGTGTAGTTGTTAATTCTGTGGCTAGTGAGGAAGTCAGTTATAGTATGCCTTTTGTATTTTTAGTGCCATTTAATATTAGGCTATGGATAATATTTATTTTTGTGATTTTGCCTTTAAGTTTTGCCATATTCCTGTTGTATCTGTTAGCAGGAGAGATTAAGAAACAGGCTCAATGAGTAAGGAATGGGGAATGGGAAACTCGGGGCCCCCGCTCCCGGAGGGAGTGGGGATTAGGGGTAATGGGAAGGTTTAAAATTGATAAGACAAGTAAATAAAAGTATAAACACGTAAATTATTAGTGTCATTTGTGTTATAAGTTGATGTATCAGCGATAATCGGCTTACTCTTAATATGGTTAAGTACAAGTTATTGCTAACACTCAAAGACTCTGGTGAGCGGCTGGAGCATGATTTTAACCTCAATCAAAATCACGAAAATAATCCTGATTTGTTTTTTACCTATGAGGTTTGTCAGGAACTTCGCACTCAGTTACAAAATAGAAGTCAGCGGCGAATTAATGACACGAATCTTAACTATTTAGTGAAGGTTTGGATTCAAGATATTAAACAAGGTTATAGAGATACTGTGATTTCGCTGAATCTTCCTCTACTTTCAGGGGCAAACATTGAGGATTTGAGCGAAGCTGGCAATCAAAATCTACCAACTCTGATTACTCCGAATTTACTAAATATAGAACCTCAAGGTGGTGCTTTACCATCTTTAATATTTTAATTAATGCCATAAATAGTAAGATTTGCATAGACAATGTTAAACGTCACAATTACACCTCATCGTGAATTTTTGCCTGCTGAAAATGCTGAGCAAAAACTGTTTATAATGCTGAAAATGCGTCCAACTAAACAGGTGGCAAATTCTCGTCCTTCTACTACATTTGTGTTGTTGATAGATACTAGTGGCTCGATGGATGAGGTGGTGATTGGTGAACCGCAAGCAACTGGCAGAACTTATTATGATGATGGCAAAGAATGGATGGAAGTAACAGGGGCTAAGTCGAAGGGGGATATAGTTATAGAATCCCTGTTAGCACTGATTCATTCAGGTAAATTGAGCCAAAGCGATCGCATTGCAATTGTGCGCTTTAATGAGCAGGCTGCTAGTATAATTGGATTGACATCAGCCACACAAGTCAAGCATTTAGAAGATGCGATCGCTCAACTTCATCACTGTTCTGGTGGTACGCGAATTGGCAGTGGTTTACGCCAAGCGTTTCACATCCTTGGTGAGCAACAGATGACTTGTCTACGCACCTTATTATTTACCGATGGTCAAACCATCGATGAAGACTTATGTCAAGAGCTAGCCAGAGAATTCGCTCTGAAAAATATTCCCATCACAGCATTAGGAGTAGGCGACTTTAATGAAGACTTGCTCAATTATTTAAGTGACGTTACTGGAGGTCGCTCTTTCCATGTAGTCACAGATAAAACTAGCGATATTGCTGTCTCGATTACCGATTTACCAAACAAAATTATCGAAGAATTTAGTCTAGCTCAACAAGATGTAATTACCAATTTAGCCCTAGATGTCAAAACCGTCAAAGGAGTAAAACTAACTCGCATCGTCCGCGCTTATCCTTCACAAGCAGAATTTCCCTTACATCAAGACACCCATCCACTTGGGAATGCCTCAGCAAATGATGAAACTATTTTCATTTTGGAATTTACAATCGACAGTCGTCCAGCATCTCGAATTCGGATTGCCCAACTCGGTTTAACTTATGATATTCCTAGTCAAAATAAACGTGGTGAGCTACCAATTCAAAATGTCATTGTACAATTTGTTGCCGGACAAAACTTTGCTGCTCAAGTTGACCAAGAAGTGATGGGATATATACAACAATGTAACATTTCTCAATTAATTAATGAAGCTGCTAAAGCCTCAGAAATTGGTAACTTTGTGCGAGCTGAAGAACTTTTAGAAACAGCTCAACGCATGACTATGCGCGTAGGTAATGAGGCTATGACTAAATCTCTTTTAAGCGCTCAAGATGAATTAAGAAAAACCCGTAAAATATCTCCCGATACACGTAAAACTATCAAAATGGGAGCTAAAGGTAAAACTATTAAAATGAGTACCAGTTTAGATGACGAAATTTCCGAAGAACAAATGCGTCAAGTTTCAGGTACTTAAAATATTACAAATTTTCAGAGGTTTGATTTATGAGCATAATTTGTCACGCTTGTGGCTATGAGCGTAATCCCCCCAGCGCTCAAAAATGTGAAGTCTGTTCTTCTGAACTTTCCGTAGTCACACCGCAACCTCAACAACCCTCATTAGAAAAAGATTTAACCATCGAAACTAGCCTACCCAAACCGCCACTATCTTATACTGACTATCCTACTAGCATTGAGATTCAGCCAGCAACACCACAAATAGTCTATGACGACCCACCGCCACCAATTAATATTCAACCACCAACACCACAAATAGTCTATGACGACCCACCGCCACCAATTAATATTCAACCACCAACACCACAAATAGTCTATGATGACCAACCCCCGCTAATTAATATTCAACCAGCAACGCCACAGCCACCATATTTTGAGCAAACTCCCAGCAACTCAATTTCCTCAGCTATGAATATTAAATGTCCTCAATGTGGATACGATAGCAACTTACCTAGCACAGAGTTTTGTGAGGTTTGCGGGTATGAATTGAGTTCTATAGCTTTAAATTCACATCAACACTCTGAACCAGTAAAAATTGAGGAAGAACCAAATTATCCATCCTATTTTAAAGCACCAACTACAGAAATTCAGCCACCAGAAGCGCAAACTTCACCTAGTTCGATAAGTTCGTCCGTAAATGCTCCTATTCCTATACCTAGCATTCAAACTATAAAACTGATCTCTAAGCAAGCAGGTTCACCAATCTCAGAATTTGTTCTAGAAGATAGCAATATAATTGGACGATTTGACCCTGATTTAGGGCCAGTAGAAATCGATTTAGAAGGTTTTGTAGGAGCTGATTATATCTCTCGAAATCATGCGGAAATTTATCGCGAAGGAAGTCAATGGAAAATCAAAGACTTGGGATCTGAAAATGGGGTTTTCTTAAAACGGGTTGATCAAACTCGCTTTAGTGCCAGAATTACTACACCGGAAATTTTAAATATTGGGGACGAAGTAGCATTTGGTAGAATTCGTTTTGTTTTTCAAAGTTCTTAGTAACTACATACACTTGCAAGGAGGTTGAGCGATATCAAGTTTATTTTATTTTGAATTGCCTATGAATATCTCCACAACTGATGCTCCTAATATTCTAGTGATTCAAGAAAACATCTGTTTTCAAATTGACCTGTTTTGCATAGAAGTGAAAGCTTATCTCGGTCTATTTGCTGATGTTCATTATTTTCATGTCAATATTCATAAATTTGAGAATAACAGTAGGCTTGATGAAGTTAATTTAGAAAGATTGGGATTATTGCGTGTAGGAGATGTTGATGGTAATCTCAATTTAGAACTACAACTAAGGCAGGTTCTTGATAACCACAAAATGGTTGCGGAATTATTATGCTCTACAGAGGATTGGATAGTTATTAATTGCTCATCAGAACAAGCTGTAGAAGCAGATATTGAGTTATCTTTAAACCCTATTTTTATTCCAGAAACTCTGCTGGATGAGTCTGAATATTTAGAAGAAGAATTTTTAGAACCACGAGCATTAGTATCTAAATTGCCTAGTAGTAAAAGAATACTACTTAGCTATTTGCCAGAGCCAGAAAAGACACTTTTAGCTTGGCTAAAACAAGACCATACTTTAGAAACATGCTTATCGTTGGCTATTCAAGTATGCCAGTTTTTTCGCTACGTTTATCAACAAGGATGGTGCTTTGTTCAAATTACACCAGCTTTTGTTCAGATAGGCACACTGATTCAATTTTTTGATTTGACAGGAATTTGTGGTGTTGGTCAAAAGCTTAGCTATGGCTTAACAGGAGATTATTGTGCTTGCGAACTAGCTTTAGGTTATCCAATTGATGAGCAGATGAGTACCTATATTGTAGGTATTTTGTTGTATCAATCTATTCATCATCAACTTCCTAATCTGGATGACCCTGGCAAACTGATAATCAGACCGATTCCTCGAATTTACCAAATTATTAGTATTTGCTTGGCATCGTTTGGCGATCGCTTTTCTTTATCGCAACTACTCAGCATTCTAATTGAAACCAGACAATCATACAATACACCACAAATTCGATGGTGCGTGGCCAGTCGTTCCACTGTAGGTTTATCACCAAGTCGTCTGCAAAATGAGGATAGCTATGGTGTCAAACAACATTACTCAAATCAGTCTGAGGCTTTAATTTTGGCAGTTATAGCCGATGGTATGGGAGGCATGGCCCAAGGTGAAATAGCCAGTCAATTCGCTGTTAAGACAGTTTTAGAAGCAGCTATACCTATTAGTTTAAAAAGTGCGGCAGACCGCGCCAAATGGTTAACTACTTTAGTGCAAAAAGCTAACGAATCTGTATCTCAACATGTACAAGATGGAGGAACTACACTAAGTCTTGTGTTAGCAGTCAATAGAGAATTAATGATTGCTCATATCGGTGATAGCCGGATTTTTTTATTACGGAACGGTTGTATATGTCAGTTAAGTGAGGATCATTCTATGGTAGCTATGCTACTCGCTAATGGTCAAATTAGCTATGAAGAAAGTCAAGAGCATCCAGACCGTAGTGTTTTGCTTAAGTCTCTTGGGAGTAAACGTAAAATTAGCGAGGATTATCTCCAAGATTTAAGCCGTTTTGGCTCAAGTTTATCAATGACTTTAGAAGATGGAGATACTTTAATCCTTTGCTCAGATGGTATTTGGGATTTAGTTTCTATGGATGAGTTAGCAGAAGTTTTTGTTACTAATCAAAACTTACAAGTTGCTGCTAATACAACAATTGATCAAGTCATTTATAGAGGAGCTATTGATAATGCAACTATTCTTGTATTGCAATGTTCTATAGAAAAATATTACGAGTGAATTTACGCTTAATGCGAATTAAATAATTCGTAATTCGTAATTCGTAATTAATTTTTGTAATAGGGATTTCACCCCAACACAAAACTTGCCGATTATAGAAGCGGGGGACTTAAACCCACGGAACGTGTTAAAAGCTTTAATCTTGTAGGGGGTGTTACGGACGCAAGTCCTAATGCACCGAAGATATCCGGCTGGATTAAAAATAAATTGTTGATTATTAAATTTAAAAATTATGTCCAATCTTTGCTCTTGTTGCTTAACAATTAACCCAGATGACAAGTTAAAATGCTTGAGTTGTGGTGCAGAGCTTTCCTTGATAGCTGAAAGCAATTCAGAGTTTGTTGCTCCTAATCATTTACCTCCAGGAACATTTCTGAAAGATCATCAATATCAATTAGAAAAAACTTTGGGTCAAGGAGGATTTGCTATTACATATCAAGCAAAAGATTTAGTTAATAGCTCTAGGTATGTTGCTATTAAAGAACTCTGGCCAGATAGAGCCGGGAGAGAAGATTTAAAAGTTAAATGGCCGTATTCTATACCCCCACTGGAGCGCCAAGAACAAATCAATAAGTTTCAGGATGAAGCACAAAATTTGCAAGGTTTAGCTAAATTTAAACATCCCAGTATTGTTAAGATATATGATTGGTTTGAAGAGAATAGTACTGTCTATATAGTAATGGAATTTATCGATGGTAAAACCTTACATAACATTTTAAAAGAAGAAGGAATTCTCTCAGAAAACAGGATAAAAAAATATTTTTTACAATTAGCCTATGCTCTGAAGATTATTCATGAAAATAATTTGCTGCACAGAGATATTAAACCAGACAATATTATTATCAATCATCAAGATAGAGCAGTATTAATAGATTTTGGTGCTTCTAGAGAGTTTTTAGCAGGTCGCAGCAAAAACATGACGCGAATTTGGACTCCTGGATATGCCCCGCCAGAGCAGTATTCTTATCGAGCCACCCGTCATCCCAGTGCAGATATTTACTCTTTATGTGCTGCAATGTATGAGTTACTCACTGGGCGACTTCCTGCTGATGCTTTAGATAGGGTGAACTCGAAAACGACAACTCTCGGCGGCAATGATTCTCTAATTCCTCTACGTCAGGTAGTCGGTAGTCTTAGCCCTTTGATAGAAAGAATCATTCTCACTGGGATGAATTTGAAAGTAGAGGAGCGATTTCAGGATGCAAACTATCTCATTGAAGCTTTAAATGGTAATTACATATCTCCCCTTCTAACTCAGGCGCGGGAATTAGTTAGGCAAGGGAATTTATTACAAGCGGCTCAAGTGTATCAGCATTGTCTGCTGGAAGAACCAGAAAATAGTAAAGCTGCTGTTGAAAAAGCTTTGGTTTTGATTCATCTTAATGATTCGCAAGCAGAAGCTGCTGTACAGCAAGCACTTCAACTTCTACCTGATGATGGCAGACTTCATGGACTTTTGGGGCTACTTTATTGTCGTCAGTCTAATTGGTCAGAAGCTGTTAAACAGTTGCAACGGGCGGTGAATTTGGCTCGTAACGAGTCTTGGATATGGGCTAATTTGGGATGGGCGCTTGTTAAGTGCGGTCAGTGGAAACAGTCTGTAGTTGCAGTAAATAAAGCTTTAGAACTCGATGAGCATTCAACTTTTGCATTGGGTTTAAAAGCTTGGATGGCTGTTAATCAGAAGCAATGGCAATTTGCAATCCCGGCTGCACGACAAGCTATCTCAAGTTCTCAACAAATTAACTCTCAACATGCTCAGAGTTTGCAAGCATGGATATATCCTTGCTTGTTGGTTGCACTTCATAATGAAACTAAGACAACTACTTCTGAGCTAGAGATATGTTTGCAAGAGTACATGACTCAGGTACCTGATAATAATTTTGCACATGGGTTTAAAGGTTGGTTGCAAGCTTCACAAGGTCAATGGGCTAATGCATTAGTTGAGTTTGAGCAAGGAGCATCTAAACCAAAAGTACCTTTTTGGATAATTCTCAACCTGGGCATTGCTTATGAACATGTGAGAAACTCGCAAGCAGCAATCAAAGTTTATCAAGATTGTCATCAGGTGAATTCTAAAGACGCTTTTGTATTATTTCGTTTAGGCACAACTCTTGGACAGGAGGCTCAAAGATTAGGACAACGAGAGCTATGGTTAAAAGCCTGTTTATTTTTAGAATTGGCGTCTCAAGTCAACCCTGATTATGCAGAAGCCTATCACAATTTAGGTTGGGTTTTGCATCATATTAGAAATGAGCATGGGTTGATTGATAATTATCCAAAGGTATTAGGTGTATATCGTCAAGCTATTCAACTTTATGAACAGCAAAATCAACCAATATTGGCACAAGGAATTAAACAAGCTTTTGATTTAATAGGGTTAAAACTATAGGGCTTATTTTTTTAAAACTGTTCCCTTTTTCAGATCTTGCACCTTTCAAACTGTCAGTCGCAAAACTTACCTAATTGTTCGGCTTCGCTCTCTACCGCCAGGGATTGTAAATCCCTGTCTTATAGCAAAAGTCCATTAGAAATGGACTAAATGCAGAGATAAATAGATATGTAATTTTTATAACTTTATTGCGGCAGACTCATTATTTTCACTGGCAGATGCAAGATGTGAGCTTCCCTTCTTCGATGAACAACAAGAACCCCAACTCATTTAATTACGAATTACGAATTACGATTTGCCTAGTTGCTAATCGTGATATTTAAAGAAGATTCTGTAGTCAATATCAATCGGGGACGACAACTGTAGCTCCGTTATGATGATTAAGTGACCAGCGGTGGTCAATTTCCGCTGAGGAAAACTGACAAATTTCTTCTAATCGTTTTTGTTGTGCTGCGGCTTTTCGCAGAGTAATAATTAGCTGATTTACTTGATGTCGTAATTCGGGGTTGTCGCTGACTGCTAACATGGTTTGTCTTTCTAGAAGTTGGAGTAGAAGTTCGTAGTGGATAGGTGAAGGTAGAGGAATTTGCTCCATGAAGTTAAGTTTTAATTTCAAATTTGGGATGTTGTATTAGTCGCATTTAGTCTCTTGCTAATAAATTGTTACACAGAAAATAACTATTTCCTTAGTGCTAGAACTTAGAGAGCAATGAAGATTTAGCAAAGAGATTGGTAATGCGTTGGGCAATTTCTGCGTGTTTCTAAGTAACTTAGTTTACCAATTACGCAGGGTATTTACGGTTGCAGAGCTTGGGTGCGGCAACTCTGTTAGAAATGCCTTGGTAGTATACGGGCGATCGCTAAACTAGGATCTGGTTGTTTGACCAAAGATTCACCAATCAGGACAGCAGCTGCACCAGCTGTAGATACCAAACTCAAATCATCTGGGTTGTGCAATCCTGACTCGCTCACAACTAGGATTTTCCCTTCTTGCAATTGGCTACCCCTTGCAGCTAGCAGTTGACAAGTAGTTTGCAGGTCAACAGAGAAATCCTCCAAATTGCGATTGTTGATTCCTATTAAGGATACGCCATCTAAGGCCAACACGCGATCCAGTTCTGCCAAATTGTGGACTTCAATCAAGGCTACCATGTTGAGGTTGCGAGCAATTTTGATGAAATATTGCAAATCTTGGTCACTGAGGATTGCAGCAATCAATAAAACCGCATCTGCGCCTTGAATCCGTGCCAAATACATTTGGTAAGGATAGATAACAAAATCCTTACACAATAGAGGTAAATCGACTGCGGCACGGATTTTAGCTAAATTGTCAAAACCGCCTTGAAAAAACTTGGCATCCGTTAACACCGAAATACAACTAGCACCACCTTGTTGATAGGACAAAGCGATCGCAACTGGATCAAAATCTTCTCGAAAAACGCCTTTACTAGGAGAAGCTTTTTTGACTTCCGCAATCAATGCGGGCTTTGTCTTACCTTGGCGCAGGGCTGCTACAAAATCACGGGTGGGTGGTGCAGAAAGTGCTTGCTTTTGCAACTCTTGTAAAGGCACCCTTTCGCGCATTTGATCAACCTCTGATTCTTTATGCCAGACAATCTCTTCTAGAATATTGTTCGGCGCAGCGTTTGGTAAAGCAACCTGATAACGCAAGATAGATACGGCAATCGATGGATTGGGTTGACGGCGACGGATTTGCATGTTGGGGAGTGGGGATGAGGGGAGTGGGGGCAACTGACAGGTGTAGGTTTTTAATATTTTGCGTTTTGAGCGACGCGGAGACGGTGAGACGCAGGGACGAGGAGAAAGATTTCGGAACGCAAAAATAGGCTTTTTCGGATTGAATGTAAAATACCTACACCTGTGAGGCAGGGGGCAGGGAGGAGGGGGAGAATTACGAATTACGTTAGCGTTAGCGAAGCGGTAGCGAGGTACGAGCGTCAGCGGTAGCGAGTCCTCGATAGCGTTAGCGTTAGCGAAGCGGTAGCGAGTCCTCGAGCGTCAGCGGTAGCGAGGTACGAGCGTCAGCGTTAGCGACGCAGGAGCGTCGCGTCATTACGAATTACGAATTCCCCATTCCCTAAATTGCGATCGCTCGTTTATACGCTTCGTCCAGCACTTCTGAAAGTGTGGGGTGGGCGTGAACTAAATGAGCAAGGGTATGGACGGATTGACGGTTGGCAACCGCTGCTGAGGCTTCGTGAATTAAGTCTGAGGCGTGAAGTCCAAAAATGTGAACGCCTAAAACCTCACCTGTGTCTTGGCGATACACCACCTTAGCTATACCGTCAGCTTCATTTTCTGCCAACGCTTTAGAATTACCTTTGAAGTAACTCTTACTTGTGGCAATTTCAAACCCTTCCGCTTGCCCTAAATCTTTGGCAGCTGTTTCTGTTAAGCCCACATAGCTAACTTCTGGATGGGTAAATGCGGCGGCGGGGATGCTACGGTAATCGACTGTCCGTTCTCGTCCCACTATATTTTCCACTGCCACGATGCCTTGGGCAGAAGCTGCATGAGCCAGCATCATTTTGCCATTAGCGTCGCCAATTGCCCATAAATGGGGAACTAGCTCACCTGCTGATAATACCGCCATGCGATCGTCAACTGGGATAAAGTTTCGCCGATCAAGTTCTACACCCACAGACTCTAAACCGAGATTTTGCGTCGCTGGGATGCGTCCTGTTGCTACCAAGCAAGCATCCACCTCAATCACATCTAAATCTGATTTTGTTTTGAAATCTGCCAACTCAATCACCACTGGCGAACCAGGGATAACTTTTTTGGCGTAAATCCCTACTTTAGTTTCAATATCGCGGGGAGTAATTAACACCCGTTCGGCAAGTTTGGCTATATCGCGGTCGAATCCCGGCATTAGCTGATCTAATGCTTCAATTAAAGTAATTTCACAGCCCAAAGCCGAGTAAATATCCGAAAATTCCAAGCCGATGTAACCACTGCCAATAATTGCCACCCAATCTGGTAATGTTTCTAACTTGACACCTTGATCACTGGTGAATACCGTTTTGCCATCTATCTCAATCCCTGGTGGTACAAAAGGAATCGAACCAGGGGAAAGAATGATGTCTTTGGCTGTGATGTTTCTTTCGCTACCATCAACAGTCACACTGACCTTTTGTGTCCCAGCAACTTTTCCCCAGCCCCTGATAATATCAACTCCCAGGCGTTTGAGACTGTTAGTTAAATCGCCTTGAATCTTCGCTACTAGATTATCAGCATGGTTAGCGATCGCTTGGCGATCAAACTCCACATTTCCCACTTGAATGCCTAGCGACTTCAGGTGATGGGCATCGCGTAACTCCCGCACACGTCCAGATGCCGCTAGCAGGGCTTTAGAAGGAATACAGCCACGATTGACACAGGTTCCTCCCATGTCAGCAGCTTCGATAATCGCTGTTTTGAGACCACAGCTGACAGCGTGTAGGGCTGCGCCATGTCCACCCACACCAGCGCCGATAATCACCAAATCATAATCAAATCCATGACTCACATTAGTTTCCCCGTGTGCTTCGCCTATTTATTCTCAACTTGACTAGCAACCAGTGCAACCCCTTTCAAATTTTATGTTGCTAAATCAAATTATGATGCACCTGAGCGAGCGAAGAAATTCGTATCTTCAATATTATTGTAAACTTTTCGTTTTTACGTTACATTGCTGGCGTTTTCTCCCGATCCATCTCCTGAAAAAGCCAATCTCCACCCCCACTCCGAATTAGTATAAGCTGAAGGATGTAGAATTCATCAAGGCTTAGGATTTCCACAGGCGATCGCCCGATGTGTATTCCCAAAATTAGTGAGTTTACTATCCGTCGTTATGCCAACGCTAAATCTTTTCAGAGAGGCGAGGCATACTATGAGGCAGGTGCTGTTATTAGCGTCACCCAACGTGGTCACATGCTATATGCAGAAGTCGAAGGTAGTGAGGCTAGACCCTATCGTGTCAACTTGAGTTTTGATAGTCAGGGATTGATAGATGTTAGCTGCACCTGTGCTTACGATTTTGATGGGTGGTGTAAACATATTGTGGCGACGATGCTAGTTTGTACGCGTCATGCAGACACTATTGAGCAGCGTCCTACTCTCGAACAATTACTTGATCGCTTGGATCATATTCAAACTCAAACACTGGTGCAAGAGTTGGTAGCAGAATATCCGCAACTGATTGAGATGATTGACAATCATGTCAGTTTGATGACAAATCCAACTCCCAAATCTCAAATCATCAAATCTGTGCCCCCCAATGCGATTGATGTGGCCCCTGTACAGCGGCAAGTGCGGCAGATTTTTCGAGATGCAGTGCGCCATTTTGAGGAGGGTTATGAAGAAGACCCGATTACTGACGAATTACTGAGTGTAGTGCAAATTGCCAGTGATTTTAGCGAACGTGGGGAAGGTAATAATGCGATCGCCATCTTAGAAGCGATTACCTCTACTTGTGTGGAAAACTGGTATGATGTCGCCGAGTACGGTGCTGAAAACGATGAAATTGCCTGGGAATTAAATGATGCTTGGTGTGAGGCAATTCTCACCACCGAACTCACTCCAGAGGAAACAGTCGATGTGCAAGTGAATTTGGAAGCATGGCAAGACGAGTGGAACGCTGATTTTAGAATGAGTTTAGAAGCTTTGCAGCAGGGTTGGGATTATCCACCACTGGTGAGAATTCTCCAAGGAAATATGATCGAAGAGGGACTATGGCAAGGAGAATCACCAGACTATGCAGATAATTTAGTATTGAGTCGCTTAAAAATTCTCGAACGTCAAGAGCGTTATCAAGAATACCTGTATTTGGCAGAAGTGGCAGGGCAAAATCGACAGTATTTAACAATGCTGGGGCAATTGGGCAGGGTAGAAGAAGCAATGAACGCAGCCCAAACTCAAATGAACTCAATGGAAGAAGCCTTTGCCCTGGCTAGAACCCTCAGAGAACAGGGAGCATTACCACAAGCATTACATATTGCTCAGATGGGATTGAAGCTACCAGGCAACTGTCAATATGACTTGGGAAGTTGGACGAGTGATTTAGCCGAAGCATTGGGAGATGAGACTGCAACTTTGGCAGCAGTTAAAGCCGCTTTTCAAGCTCACCCTTCCTTCGCAGACTACCAGAGAATAGAACAGTTAGCTGGCGAAAACTGGGAAGGTATTAAAACAGACTTGCTAAAAAGTACACGCAACTGTGGAATTTGGGGAACAGAATCAGCAAAGGTTGATATTTTTTTATATGAAGGGCTAATTGATGATGCAATTGCGATCGTTGCTGAACTCAGTTCCTATTATTCTGAGTTAATTCACCGAGTCATGGATGCCGCAATCTCTCATAATCCCAGCTGGGTAATTGCTAATGCCCATCGCCGTGCTGCAAAAATTATGGATGCGAGTAAAGCAGAATACTACAGTGAAGCAGTTGAGTGGTTAAAAAAAGCACGCGCCGCTTACTTGGAATCGGGGAAACGGGCAGACTGGTTAAACTATCGAGAAAAACTAATCCAAACTCATGCGCGTAAACGTAAATTGATGGAAATGTTCAAACAAAAAGGTATGGAGTAAATCGTAAATCGTAAATCGTAATTCGTAATTCGTAATTCGTAATGACGCGACGCTCCTGCGTCGCTACCGCTGACGCTCGAGGACTCGCTACCGCTTCGCTAACGCTAACGCTATCGAGGACTCGCTACCGCTTCGCTAACGCTAACGTAATTCGTAATACTTCGACTTCGCTCAGTACAAGTTCGTAATTCGTAATTAATAAGCTAAAAAACATCTAAATTACATAATCAAATTAAATAAAACTCTTGTGGAGTGGGCATCTTGCCCGCTCTAATTATGCAAGTTATATGTGGAACAGCTTAGGACTTACGCACTGTACAAAATAACTATCTTGTGTATCAATGTAAATACGTTGTTTCAGGCTTTTGTCAATCACCCTTGATTGGGTGCGATCGCTAAAATTTCATTGAAAAATCTAGCTATAAGCCTTGAAAACTATACCTGTTATTTTGACTTTTCTGTCAATGCGTAAGTCCTATATACGTTTCAAAAACAGAAACCAAAAGCGCGATCGCTCCTCGCCTCTATAAAATTAGAATAAATTTTCAGTAATATCTCGCAGAACAACAGAATAATTATTTCATGAGAGCAATGTCTCTCAACAAGCCAGTGCGTGTTTACGCGCTTGCTCAAATTCTCATTTTCCGTATACCCCCACACCCTTACACCCCTAGCCAAAGTGCAAAATAAACAGTGGATTTTTAGGTGCTTTTTACCAAACTTTAGCCGTTACAGTTTAACTTTGTTGCTGAGTGTAGTTTTGCTATCTGATAGTGTAAGTGCAACACTAAGGAATAGATCATTGCAGATTGCACAACAGTCAACAACCCAGCAAGATGCAACTCGCGCGGCAGCAGAACGACTCTTACAAGAAGGGTTGGAACTTTACAAACAAGGAACAGCAGAATCACTGCGAAAAGCAATTGAGAAATGGCAAGAAGCACTCAAGCTTTGGCGACAAGTGGACGATAAAGCAGGGGAAGCATTCACACTTGTTTGTATGGGCAAAGTCTACGACTCATTAGGAGAAAAGCAACAAGCTCTTTCATACTACAACCAAGCTTTACCAATATACCGTGCAGTCGGGGACAAGGGAGGGGAAGCCACCACCCTCAACAATATTGGCGCTGTCTACTCTTCATTAGGAGAAAAGCAACAAGCTCTTTCATACTTCAACCAAGCTTTACCAATATTCCGTGCAGTCGGGTACAAGGCAGGGGAAGCCAACACCCTCAACAATATTGGCAGTGTCTACGATTCATTAGGAGAAAAGCAACAAGCTCTTTCATACTTCAACCAAGCTTTACCCATACTCCGTGCAGTCGGGGACAAGGGAGGGGAAGCCACCACCCTCAACAATATTGGCGCTGTCTACTCTTCATTAGGAGAAAAGCAACAAGCTCTTTCATACTTCAACCAAGCTTTACCAATATTCCGTGCAGTCGGGTACAAGGCAGGGGAAGCCAACACCCTCAACAATATTGGCAGTGTCTACGATTCATTAGGAGAAAAGCAACAAGCTCTTTCATACTTCAACCAAGCTTTACCCATACTCCGTGCAGTCGGGGACAAGGCAGGGGAAGCCAACACCCTCAACAATCTTGGCGGTGTCTACTCTTCATTAGGAGAAAAGCAACAAGCTCTTTCATACTTCAACCAAGCTTTACCAATATTCCGTGCAGTCGGGTACAAGGCAGGGGAAGCCAACACCCTCAACAATATTGGCTTTGTCTACGATTCATTAGGAGAAAAGCAACAAGCTCTTTCATACTACAACCAAGCTTTACCAATATACCGTACAGTCGGGGACAAAGCAGGGGAAGCCAACACCCTCAACAATATTGGCGCTGTCTACGACTCATTAGGAGAAAAGCAACAAGCTCTTTCATACTTCAACCAAGCTTTACCCATACTCCGTGCAGTCGGGGACAAGGCAGGGGAAGCCAGAACCCTCAACAATATTGGCAGTGTCTACGACTCATTAGGAGAAAAGCAACAAGCCCTTTCATACTACAACCAAGCTTTACCCATACTCCGTGCAGTCGGGGACAAGGCAGGGGAAGCCAACATCCTCAACAATCTTGGCGCTGTCTACGACTTATTAGGAGAAAAGCAACAAGCTCTTTCATACTACAACCAAGCTTTACCCATACGTCGTGCAGTCGGGGACAAAGCAGGGGAAGCCAACACCCTTTACAGTATTGCTTTTACAGAACGCAACCAAGGCAACCTCAAACAAGCCCTGACTCAAGTTGAAGCTGCAATTAAAATTATCGAAGATTTACGTACCAAAGTTGATAGCCAAGAACTACGTGCCTCTTACTTTGCATCACAGCAAGGCGTTTACAAATTCTACATCGACTTGCTGATGCAGTTGCACAAAAAAGACCCAGCCAAAGGATACGATGCAATTGCACTGCAAGCAAGCGATCGCTCTCGTGCCCGTGGTTTAATTGAACTGTTAACACAAGCTAACATCGATATTCAAAAAGATATCGACCCCAAACTCTTAGCACAAGAACAACGTTTACAGTTACTAGTTGATGCCCAAGAAAAACAACTCTCACAACTAGCAAGCCAAAAAGAATCACCTGCCCAACTTCTAGCAGATACCAAAAAACAACTTGAAGACTTGCTCAAACAACAACAACAACTCAAAGAAAAAATCCGTGCCACTAATCCAGAGTATGCAAACCTCAAATATCCCCAACCTCTAACCTTAAACCAAATTCAGCAACAACTAGATAAAGACACCCTACTATTACAATATTCCTTGGGTGAAGAACACAGTTATCTTTGGGTAGTCACACCCAATTCTCTCCACACTTACGAACTCCCAAAACGCGAACAAATAGAAAAACTAGCCAAGAATTTATATAACAACTATCTCAGAAATCCGGGGATGCAGGGAGTTTCCCCAGAAGAAACAGCCAAAGCTGCTGATGAGTTGAGTAAACTGATTATTGCACCTGTTGCTGACAAGTTAGGACAAAAACGTTTAGTAATTGTCGGTGATGATGCTTTGCAATACATTCCTTTTGCTGCATTAACATCAGGAAAATCAACAGCAAACTATCAACCCCTAGTAGTCAACCACGAAATCATTAGCCTACCTTCCGCCTCAACCATTGCTATTATCCGCCAACAACTCAAAGGACGCGCCCAAGCACCAAAAACCCTAGCGATTCTTGCTGACCCTGTATTTACTGCATCAGATGAACGAGTTACAGGCAAATCTACAAATACTAACAATAATCTTGACTTAGAATTACAACAGTCTGCACTCAATCGCTCAACAAGAAACATCAACCGTGGTGAAATTAGTAGACTTCCAAATACTCGCACTGAGGCACAGGAAATACTTAAATTAGTGCCCTCAAATCATCTGCAAGCTTTTGACTTCGATGCTAACTACAATTGGATAACTAACAAACAACTCAGCCAATATCGCTTAGTACATTTTGCAACTCACGGTTTTCTCGATAGCACTAACCCAGAGTTATCAGGTATTGTGTTATCTCTAGTAGACAAGCAAGGCAAACCACAAAGAGGTTATCTGCGACTCAACGAAATCTTTAACCTCAACTTTCCCGCTGATTTGGTGGTGTTAAGTGCTTGTGAAACGGGATTGGGTAAGGAAGTGAAGGGAGAGGGATTAGTAGGGTTGACAAGAGGACTCATGTATGCAGGTGCGGCACGAGTTGTGGTGTCTTTGTGGAATGTGAACGATGAGGCAACATCGTTGTTGATGAGAGAATTTTATAGCAAGATGTTGCAGCGTGGGTTATCTCCGGCAGCGGCTTTGAGGGCAGCACAACTTAAACTCTGGCAACAACAAGAGTGGC
The DNA here is from genome assembly GCA_019359515.1 of Desmonostoc vinosum HA7617-LM4. Lineage (GTDB taxonomy): Bacteria > Cyanobacteriota > Cyanobacteriia > Cyanobacteriales > Nostocaceae > Desmonostoc > Desmonostoc vinosum. Next base: position 78,083 of record JAHHHC010000011.1, read on the forward strand.
GCAATCCTTATTCTTGGGCAGGTTTTACCCTACTTGGTGAATGGAAGTGATAGACATGTGTGTTGTTTCATAGTCACAAGAGGCAGGAAAGCAGGAACTCTTAGTAGGGGAGAGGGCTTGTTCATTAGACCTCTTGCAAAAGTCGGATACTCGCCAGAAAATAAATTTTCTGGCTGATAACTCAAGTCGGTTTCAACCGACTAATAAGCTAAAAAACATCTAAATTACATAATCAAATTAAATAAAACTCTTGTGGGGTGGGCATCTTGCCCGCCCTAATTATGCAAGTTATATATGGAACAGCTTAACAGTATTTTTAGTCCGTTTCAACGGACTTTTGCTATTAGGCAGAGACTTGAGTCTCTGACGGTTCAAGTATTTTTGCAAGAAGTCTATTAGTGTCAACTTAAGCTAGAAATAGCTTCGGTGTTGGCTTCCTCACCCGCCAAGAAATTTATTTCTTGCTGGACATAACTTTTACGTTAAGTTGACACCAATGGGGCTTGTTCCCCCTGCCCCTCTGCTAGTTTTAGCTAATCGTGATTCAAATTACATCTTTGCATCACTGCGTTTTTCTCATGACTGCTGAAGCTTTCTAATGTACTGCAATACTTTTTGAGAAAATTCAACTTCGCCTTGTTTTTGATAGAGGTCAGCAGCTTTCTGTAAATCTCCAATCGCCCCCTGTTTATCTCCTAAAGCCGAGCGGTCAAGTCCTCGATTGTAGTAAGCATTAGCATAGTTGGCATCAATTTTCAAGGCTTGGTTAAAGTCTGCTATTGCTCCTTTTTTATCTCCTAAATTAGAGCGAGCCAGACCCCGATTGTTATAAGCATTAATGTACTTAGGATCAAGCTTGAGAGCTTGATTGTAATCATTAATTGCCTCTCTATACTCTTTCAAAGCAGAGCGAGCATTTGCCCGATTGTAATAGGCATTGATATATTTGGGATCAATCCTGATAGCTTGGTTATAGTCTGCTATTGCTTCTTGTTTATTTCCTAAATCCGAGTAGATATTTCCTCGGTTATAGTAGGCGTTGACATATTTGGGGTCAATCTTGATAGCTTGGGTGTAATCTGCTATTGCTCCTTGTTTGTCTCCTGATGCAGAGCGGTCAATTGCTCGGTTATAGTAGGCGTTGACATATTTGGGATCAATATTTACTGCTTGAGTGTAATCGGCAATAGATGCTTGCAAGTTCCCTAACTGAGAATAGATAATTCCCCGGTTGTAATAGGCGTTGACATACTTGGGATCAACATTGACTGCTAGGGTATAATCGTTGATTGCTTCTTGCTTTTTGCCTAAAGCAGAGTGAGCATTTCCTCGGTTGTAGTAGGCGTTGACATACTTGGGATCAATTTTGACAGCTTCGTTATAGTCTGCGATCGCCCCCAGCTTATCACCTAAGTTAGAGCGGGTATTGCCGCGATTATAGTAGGCGTTGACATATTTGGGGTCAATCTTAATAGCTTGAGTGTAATCTGCGATCGCCCCTTGCTTATCTCCCATCTCCGAACGAGCAATCCCTCGGTTGTAGTAGGCATTAGCATAATTGGGGTTAATCCTGATTGCTTGGTTATAGTCATCGATTTCCCCTTTAGCATCACCTATCCGAGAGCGAGCAATTCCTCGGTCATTGTAGGCATTCACATAGTTGGGATTGAGCTTAATCGCTTGAGTATAGTCGGCGATTGCCCCTTTGAAATCTCCTTTTTTATACTTATCTCCACCTTGAATGTAGAAGTCGTCAGCTCTTGGTGTTGTGTTTGTAGGGTTGACGGGAAAATTGACCTGCGGCGGATTTACCCTAGTTCCCACTGACAGTTTCAAAAAGGTGTTGATAGGAACACCCAAATTAAAGCCTGTCTTAATTACAACATTAGGATTGCGTTCAGAAACTTGAAAATTCTCAGTCGTATCGCCTCTGCCGTGAATCCCCACTAGTTCGCCTTTTTCATTCAGCACCGGGCCGCCGCTCATCCCTGGTAAAGTATTATTGCTGTAGACCAAAGCGTACCCATCATTTAGAGGTTTTGAGGCATTAGCAGTAATCTGCCCGGCAATGAAATTGTAAATCGAATCAGAAATTACCGCGTTTGCCTGCGGAAACCCCGCAACATAAGCTGTTGTACCTTCTATAGCTTCATCTGAGTTGCCTACCTTGGCAACCGGGTAATTTTGGTTACTGGTAAACTGTACAGTGGCTAAGTCTACTCCTGACATTTTCGTCACAGTGCTATAGTTGAGCGCATAACGCTGACCATCTGGAGTCACAATGTCATATTTTGCTTGAGTTTCGATCACATGCTTAGCGGTGAGTACAGTGTAAACATTGCCTTCTTTTTTAATGATTACCCCAGTCCCGGAACTGCTTTTATTATCAATCAGCACTGTGATGGACTTAGCAATTTTCCCTACCTCTGTAGAGGATAGCGCCATAGCAGTTTGTGGTTGCACAAGAGCGATTGTTACTCCCAAGATTGCAGGTGTAAGTGCATGATTAAGTTTCATAGATTTAATTTTTAATAACATTATCTAACATTCCAGAAAAATAGATTTTTTTTCCTAATCGGGTTCATGCTCAAGCTTTTTTATTAACTCCAACACTTACTTTTAGGGATCTATTTTTCATGATTAAAGATTAGCAGATTTATACAAAACTGCGATCGCTGTTTGGAGAATAAGGGGAGAATAATTCGTAATTCGTAATGACGCTCGTACCTCGCTCTAAGCGAAGCTATGCCGTAGGCTTTACGCTACCCCTGCGAAGCGCGTAATTCGTAATTAAGTTTTGTAATGGGGATTTAATGCTTAATTCCCCATTCCCCATTCCCCATTCCCCATTCAATTAGACTGAGTTTTAGTCAACTCAATGCTAATTCTGCCGCCAAAGTCTGGAATGGGTGCGCTGGGTTTACTTAGGATGACTTGGACTTGTGTCAAGCGATCGCTCTGTTGCAGAATAGAGTCGGCGATCGTTGTGACTAGCTTTTCTACCAAAGCGAACTTAGATGTCTTCACTAGGTCTTTTACTAAACTGATGATGTTGCGATAATCCAGAGTATCGGTGATTTCGTCAGTCTTAGCTGCGGTGGAGATATCCAACCACAATTTGAGATCTACCTCAAACCATTGTCCTAATACCTGTTCTTCAGGTAGATACCCAGTATAGCCATAGCAGCGAATTCCCATTATATGAATACAATCCATAAAAGCTTGAGTGTGAATTAATTTTACATTTGGTGTCCAATGGACGGAATATCAAGCGATACCACTTAATATTCTCAGATGGATTCTAAATGGAATTTTCCTCATTAAAATCTAAAATTTAATATTGTTTTAACTGGTATACTCAATTTGATGGCGATCGCTTATAAAAATATTAATCAAATTTGGGCCTATATCTTAACAGAGACCCTAAAGCGTCTAGGATTGACTTGTGCTGTCATTTGTCCTGGCTCGCGTTCTACGCCTCTAGCAGTTGCTTTTGCTCAGCAAGCACCCGATATTGAAGCAATTTCTATACTTGATGAACGTTCTGCGGCCTTTTTTGCTCTAGGACAAGCAAAAGTAACCGGGCGTCCTGTAGTACTGATTTGCACCTCTGGAACAGCAGGGGCAAACTTTTATCCTGCGGTGATTGAAGCTAGAGAAAGTCGTGTACCCTTGTTGGTATTCACTTGCGATCGACCACAAGAATTACGAAATTGCCACTCTGGACAGACAATAGACCAGTGGAAACTATACGGTAATTACCCAAACTGGCAAGCAGAGCTAGCTTTACCTTCTCCAGACAGAGAAATCCTAGCCTATCTACGACAAACGATAATTTATAGCTGGGAGCGAGCCTCCGGGGGAGGAGTTTCGCTAAAGCCAGCTCCCAACAAGGGCCCAGTACATCTCAATATTCCCTTTCGCGATCCTCTTGCACCCATTCCCGATGTTAAGACGCATGATAGCGCGTCTCTACAATCATTACTGGCACAATTCTCTCCAGAAGAATTCTTTGCAGGTATACCCAATACTTCGACTGCTTCGACTATGCTTAGCACAAGTCCGCTCAGCACAAGTTCCCCATTCCCAATTCCCCAACAATGGCAAAAATGCGATCGCGGCATCATCATCGCTGGTGTTGCCCAAACACAGCAACCACAGGAATATTGTAGAGCGATCGCATACCTTTCTCAAACTCTGCAATGGCCAGTATTAGCAGAAGGACTTTCACCAATCAGAAATTATGCTGACCTTAACCCCTATTTAATTTCCACTTATGACCAGATTCTACGAAATCAGCAATTAGCAAAGCAGCTAGCACCTGAAATGGTGATTCAAGTAGGCGAAATGCCAACTAGCCCAGTATTACGTAACTGGCTCAAAGCTACAAATTCTCAACGCTGGATAATAGACAACAGCGACCAAAACCTCGATCCTCTCCACGGGAGGACAACTCACCTGCGGATTAGTATTGAAGACTTGGGGAGTAGAGAAGAGGACGCGGTGATGAGGGAACTGGGAGACGCGGAGAATTGTTTTGAAACTTTCACCGTGTCCCCGTGTCCCCGCGTCCCCGCGTCCTCTTCTAACTACCTTCAACAATGGTGTACAGCAGAAAAGCAAGTGAGAACAGTTATCAACCAAACGTTGGCGGAAATGGAAAATTTATTTGAAGGCAAAGTTGCATGGGTGGTGTCTCAAATACTCCCATCAGGAACGCCGCTATTTATTGCCAACAGTATGCCTGTCCGGGATGTGGAATTTTTCTGGCAACCGAATAATTTAGGGGTGCGATCGCATTTTAACCGGGGTGCAAATGGCATTGATGGTACATTATCCACCGCTTTAGGAATAGCCCATCGCCAGCAAAGTAGTGTGATGTTAACAGGAGATTTAGCTTTATTACATGACACAAATGGTTTTTTAATCCGCAATAAATTTGTCGGACACCTAACAATCATCTTAATTAACAACAACGGCGGCGGCATTTTTGAAATGTTACCCATCGCCAAATTTGACCCACCATTTGAAGAGTTTTTCGGCACTCCTCAAGATATTGATTTTGCTCAGTTATGCGCTACGTATGGTGTGCAGCATGAATTGATTACTTCTTGGCAACAGTTACAGCAAAAATTAAACCCACTACCAAATACAGGAATTCGGGTTTTGGAGTTGCAGACAAATCGTAAACAAGATACCAAGTGGCGACAGGAGAATTTACCTAGATTTGCAGCTGATATTGTAATTTAGCTATTCTATTATTGCATTTGATGTAGATAACACTCTTGTTTGTGCCTACTCCTTGAAAAATTGATCGCTTTGATCCAAAAATTTACCCTTTTGCTTGATCTTGTAACCACCCCTCCAAATCCGCCATAGCAGAAAAATCTAACAAAGCCTCACCTAAAGCTTCCAACTGTTCCACCGATAAAGCCTGAATTTGGGGTTGAAACTGCTGAGGAACTTTACCCAATCGGCGGTTTAATAGTTTAAGAATAAGCGATCGCGCTTCTTCTTCACGTCCTTCTTCCTTTGCTTCCAGAATAGCCCGTGGTTCTTCCAAATTAAGTCCCAACATAGCCTCAATCTCCTTTCGATTTAAGGTAGAAAACTTGTAAACAATAATCGTCGCCACTAAATCTATAATCTTAGCGATCGCTTGTCCCCTAGTCCGCGATAAAATTCTCAAGCACAACAGTCCACTCTATACCAATGCAAATCAACTGGCAAACTGCCAAAACCTACGAAGATATTCTGTATCACAAAACCGATGGCATCGCTAAAATCACCATCAACCGTCCCCACAAACGTAATGCTTTTCGTCCTAAAACGGTTTTTGAACTATACGATGCTTTCTGTGATGCCCGCGAAGATACTACTATTGGCGTAGTTTTATTTACTGGCATTGGCCCCCATACAGATGGCAAATATGCTTTTTGTGCAGGCGGCGATCAAAGTGTGCGGGGACATGCTGGTTATGTGGATGATGCTGGTGTCCCTCGCTTAAACGTGCTAGACTTACAACGCCTAATCCGCTCTATGCCCAAAGTAGTGATTGCTTTAGTAGCTGGATATGCGATCGGTGGTGGACATGTTTTACATTTAATCTGCGATCTCACCATTGCCGCAGATAATGCCATTTTCGGCCAAACTGGCCCGAAAGTTGGCAGTTTCGATGGTGGTTTTGGAGCCAGCTATCTCGCCCGCATTGTCGGACAAAAAAAAGCGCGAGAAATTTGGTTTCTCTGTCGCCAATACGATGCCCAACAAGCTTTAGAAATGGGTTTAATAAATTGTGTTGTTCCTGTAGAACAACTAGAAACTGAAGGTATTCAATGGGCACAAGAAATTTTAGAAAAAAGTCCGATCGCAATTCGTTGTCTCAAAGCCGCATTCAACGCTGATTGTGATGGGCAAGCTGGCTTACAAGAACTCGCCGGTAATGCCACCTTACTCTATTACATGACACAAGAGGGATCAGAAGGGAAACAAGCATTTCTCGAAAAGCGTCCACCTAATTTTCGCACCTTCCCTTGGCTACCTTAATAAATTTTAAAAATCGCACTTCTTAGTGAGGTGCGATTTTTGGAAGGTTTAAAATTTACAGCAACAAAAATTTTAAAAGAAAATCTTATGTTAAACAGACTACAAACTAATGACAGTAATTATGAGATGCTAAACAAGCACCCGCTTAGTGTTTGCCTCTTGTGAAGTGCAAATAGTTGTTTCTTCTAAAGAAGCAAGAGCGGCATTCTCTAAATCAGAAACTAAAGAGTGAGCAGATGTTAAAACAGGTGTTGCATCTGGTAAACTCCAGGCATCTTCTAAAGTTTCCCAAGAAGGTGCAAAAGGCGGCAGTGCCAAAGAGCAAGCTTTCCAACTTGCTTGTACTAGTGCCCCTAGTTGCTGGCACATTCCTCCACGACGACCTTCCGGTTGGTAATGACGGCAATATCGACAGGCAGATGCGGAAAATTTAATGGGTTTCATTTGGGTTCATCTTTTGTGCCATTTAGGACTGTTTTTCGTCCTTATATTTTCCTCCTACATACATATACGTAATAAAGCCAAAAAATCATTATTTAGTATGGGTTTCAGCGATCCCCGCAAAAAAATAAACTTTAGGATATTTTTATATTCTCGTTATATTTGTATATGTTTTATGAAATTGGGAGCTACGAATATTGGCTCAAAACTATTAGGGATCAAGGATAACAGAAAAGCTTTAAATCTAGAACTACTTTGAGTTTTATCTTTAAGGATGACTAAAAGCCGAGATTTTTCGATTAAGTCTTGAGGATTATCTCTTAAGACTGAGATGTTTTTATCTACTGCCGAGAGAATTTAGAAATTGCTCTCAAATAAATTTTGCTCAACGAATAATCTTTTTGGGAATGGGGAAGAGGACGCGGGGACGCGGAGAAAATTTCTCCCACATCTTTCGGTTGGTGAGCGAAGTCGAACCACATCCCCCTCATCCCCCCACTCCCCACTGCTTAGCAGCACACAAAGAGCATACATTCCAGCGCTGGAGTTCACCGACTGGGGTGGGGCATTGACACCGGGGACATAGGGGTAGATGATGCGATCGCGCTTGCATTTTTTTAGCCCAAGTTTTAAAGGCAGCGTTGGCATCTTGTATGATTGGTGTCACATCCTCAAGGCTAACCTCATCGCCCAAATAACTAGGATGCTCATGGGGTAAAATTTGTTGCTGTTTTGGCTCTAATGGTTTTTGTTGCCAAAGGGCGGTGGAGAAGCGAATATCAATTAATGGCTTTGCTAGTTTTTGATTCAACTTTACTAGCAAAGGCGATCGCCCAAAGGTGAGGTTTTGTGCCCAAGCAGCGCTAGAAGTTGCTACCCACAAAACATCACGTTGAATAGATTGTGGACGCGTATGTGCCGCTGCCGTTGCTCCCACAATTTCTGCCCAACACTTGAGGAGGCACTGAAATGGCTCCTCTTGCCATTTAGCCTGCTTTTCGAGAACATCTAAAACATCATTAATTGATTTCAACGACATCCACCTAACAAGAACAAAAATTGAGCTTGGTTCTTGGGTCTATCTTATTAGTTGACACTCCCCAGCCTAAAGGCGTGGGGATTCTACATTCATAGACTCGCCGTTAGACAGCAGGGTTGCCCCAACTGCCCAAGAGGGCAAATCTCCTGTAGCGTAAGTTCCGGTATGCCCTACCGTACTGAGTCCTAATTTCAAAATATTGATTGCCGCGTTGACATCTCTATCTTCCACATATCCACAATGAGGACATACATGGGTTCTTGTAGATAGAGATTTTTTCACTTTTTCGCCACAGTTGGAACAATTTTGGCTCGTATTATGGGGAGGAACTGCAACAGTACATCGCCCATATTTGTGACCAAAATATTCTAACCATAAGCGGAAAGTGTACCAACCAGCATCAGAGATTGATTTAGCTAGATGTCGATTACGTACCAGCCCTTTGACATTTAAATCTTCATAAGCTACCAAATCGTTAGATTGGATGACGGAGTATGCCAGTCTCTTGCAATACTCTTTTCGTTGCCTACTTACTTTTAAATGCTTACGAGCATATCTATTTCTAGCCTTGTGGTAATTGTTTGATTGCTTGAGAAGAGTTTTTTTTCTATCCTTGCTAAACTTCTTAGACTTTTTGCGCTTAGCGCGGTTCAACTGTTTTTCTGAGTTGCGGTAAAACTGCGGGGATTGTTCTACGTTGCCTTTATTATCGGCAATGAAATACTTCAATCCCAAGTCAATACCTACAACCTGATTAGTAGGTTGACTTTCTACCTTGACATCAACATCGATTGCAAATTGAGCGTAATACCCATCGGCACGACGCACTAAACGCACTCGTTTAATCTGTTTAATGTCGTAGTAATTCAGGTCGTAGGTTCCTTTGAGTTTTAAAGTACCAATCCCTTTTTTATCGGAGAAAGTGATAACCTTCCTCGGTTCAGATAGTTTCCACCCAGTCGATTTGTACTCAACTGAACGGCAGTTTTTCTTAAACTTAGGAAAACCTGTCTTTCCCTTAACCTTCTTCTTACAGTTGTCGTAAAACCGAGCTATTGCACTCCAAGAACGTTCAGCAGCAGATTGTCTAGCCATTGAGTTTAATTCATCAGCAAACGGAAATTCAGCAGCTAATACCGCACAGTATTTATTCAGTGCATACTTGTCTACCTTTGATTCTTTGTTATCCATCCAATAGCGTAAGCACTTATTTTGAATGAATTGACTAGTCCGAATTGCTTCGTCTATCGCTTGATATTGCTTGTCTTTCCCTTTGACCTTAAACTCGTAAACAATCATGTCATCGACCAATTACCACATATTTATGCTAACACACAAAGCATAAAGCCGTCGTAGAATGACGGGGTTTTAAACCCAGTTTTTTGATAATTTTCGCTATTATTGGCACAAATGTATCTAAAGTTAATCTAGCCGTCTACGTTTGAGGCACACAGGCAATGACTCAAAAACCCCTAATCGATTCTGGCACTCAATTGTCTAAAACACCTCGGTTGAAGCCACCACTAGCAGCAGCACTAGCGAGTTTAGAAGTTCGGCTAGATCAAGAATTAGCTCGCTACCGACGTGCGCGAAATGCTTCTAGGACAACCAATCAAACCCATGTGGATAAAAAAATCAGCGCTCAAACTCAGCAATTAGTTTCTACACTCACAACAGTAGACAAAACCCAGCTATCAAAAGAGCCACACATCCCCGAAGCTATCAATTCTCAAGCGAAATTAACACCAAATATAGCTAAAACTGAGCAACTAGATCATCCCAAGCAATCCTCCATCCCCGAAACTGTCAAAACACAAATTCCACCACCGCCGCCAAATACCAGTAGCATCGTACCGACAGTTACTCAAGCTCATAAGAGTGAAAGTACCATACAGCCAGTTAATACCCCCAAACAACCAGATGACTATTTAGAATCTAGTGAAGCACTGCTGCGAAGCCTTACAGAAGAACAAGTAGAAACCAAAAAACCCAGTAATTCTAGCGACAGTCTGCTATCACCTTTAGGTATTGGTTCCATACTGCTGTTACTGTTATCTAGCCTGACATTGGGCTATGTCGTTTTCAATCCCAAAAGCTTATCACAATTGAATGTAGGTAAAATATTTAACAATAACTCATCTAATAGTACAGAAACTCCTGAAGAAGTGACTAGTAATACTGCATCTCAGCCACAGATTACACCTATTCCTAAATATCCTAATCTAGCGCAGAAGGAGTTTCCTGAAGTTAGAGACTCTAATGATGTGGTTGGCTTAAAACCCAAAGTTCAAACTAACTCCCCAGCACCACCTAACCCCGTTGTCATCCAGACACCTGTCGCCCCCCCTGTTGTCAGTCCATTACCACAGGTGCAACCCTTACCTCCTGTGAATTTGTCACCAACTCCAACAGCACAGCCATCGCCGCAACCAACCATCACCCCTCCACAGACTAATGTAGAAATCACACCCGGAGTAGATGGACTTTATCATGTAGTGACAGACAATCAAGGCGAAAGCGCTCTTGCTGCTGCTCGTAAAATCGTTCCCGATGCCTATTTATCCAGCGATCGCAAGGTAATTTATCTGGCTGCCTTGAAAACACAAGAGCAGGTAAAACGAAGGTTGCAACAGCTTCAGGCACAAGGAATTAAAGCACGGATTGAGTAACTATGAGTTGCAAAAATCTACGATACCATGAGATAACAGTCCTGAGTTCTGAAGCGCGGTAGCCGGGCGTTAGCCTGTGCTAAGCAAATTCAAAAATATTAATATTCGGAACTCTATACTCACTACTCGGCATGAGATTGAGGCAGGGTATCTACACAGATAGTTATGAGTAATCATCAAAACTCAGTACTCAGCACTCACAACTCAGCACTGAATTTTATGGAGAGCTGATATGGAACTAATCAAGCGTATCCTGCGGGTAATTCGCGCTAACCTTAACAGTTTGATAGGCAATGCAGAAGATCCAGAAAAGATTTTGGAACAAACTGTGTTGGAAATGCAGGAAAACTTGGTGCGATTGCGGCAGGGAGTAGCACAAGCAATCGCCACCCAAAAACGCACCGAAAGGCAAACAGCCTCTGCCGAATCTCATGCTGAAGAATGGTATCGTCGTGCCCAATTAGCGCTGCAACAAGGCAACGAACCTCTAGCACGGGAAGCGCTTACCAAACGTCAAGCTTATAAAGAAACAGCCACCGCGCTCTCTCAACAAATAGGGCAGCAAAACGAAGTAGTAGCTAGACTCAAAAAGGATATGCGGACGCTAGAGGCCAAAATTTCCGAAGCAAAAACCAAAAAGGATATGTATATTGCCCGCGCCCGTTCGGCGGAGGCTACTTATAAACTCCAAGAAATGCTTGGCGGAGTCTCTACTACCAGTAGTCTCAATGCCTTTGAGCGCATGGAGGAAAAAGTTTTACAGATAGAAGCTCAATCGGAAGCTATTGCTCAACTCGGTAGCGATGAACTAGAAACAAAATTTGCTTCTTTAGAATCTGGAAATGATGTTGATGCTGAACTAGCAGCCATGAAGGCACAGGTTTTAAATGATGCTGAAAATCCTCAAAGCTATCGCCTCAGCGAAGGGAAAACAACAGCACTGCCTTCCCACAAAGAATTGCCCACTCAGGAACCTTAGAGCTTGGGTAGGTTTCACATCATTACATAATTTAAAACTTGTGGGGAGGTACCGATTCAAACCGGAAAGATTACATTGAAATAGGTAGCTATAAAAAAATAAACAAGCTAACTGTACTGCCAAGCGCGTAAACCACAAAAGGAAAAACAAAGTTATGGGATTATTTGATCGCATTAAGCGAGTAGTCGGTGCTAATCTTAACGATTTGGTCAGTAAAGCAGAAGATCCAGAAAAAATGCTAGAACAAGCCATCCTGGAAATGCAGGAAGACTTGGTACAACTGCGCCAAGGAGTTGCCCAGGCGATCGCAGCCCAAAAGCGCACTGAAAAACAGTATAATGACGCTCAAAATGAAATTAATAAGTGGCAACGTAATGCTCAACTAGCGCTGCAAAAAGGTGATGAAAACTTAGCACGACAAGCTCTAGAACGCAAAAAGACTTACACTGATACCAGCACAGCTCTCAAAGCTAGTCTAGATCAGCAAAGCACTCAAGTTGAAACCCTCAAGCGTAACCTCATCCAGCTAGAAAGCAAAATTTCTGAGGCTAAAACCAAGAAAGAAATGCTCAAAGCTCGGATCACCACCGCCAAAGCTCAAGAGCAACTCCAAGGCATGGTGCGTGGCATGAATACCAGCAGTGCAATGGCTGCCTTTGAGCGGATGGAAGAAAAAGTCTTGATGCAAGAAGCTCGTGCCCAATCGGCAGGAGAATTAGCAGGTGCAGATTTAGAAAGCCAATTTGCCCGTTTGGAATCCAGCAGCGATGTTGACGACGAACTAGCAGCCCTAAAAGCATCCCTAGCACCCGCCAGTCCGCCAAACCAGCCCCAACTGCCACCACAACAACAAACCACCCCTCCCAAATCGAATGAAGTTGTTGATGCTGAGTTGGATTCTCTACGCAAACAATTGGATCAAATGTAACATTGTCAAAAATTTTATTTCAACTAGTCCCACGCCTGTTGGTTGTGGGATTTTGCTTGGTTATGCAACACTACGCGAATATAACGAGGGGATGAAAATATTTTTTTCCCACTCCCCACTCCCCACTCCCCACTCCCCATTTTCAAGGTGATGACGATCGCTACAAATATCGATATTATTAATGCACGAGTACCCGGCTATCAAGGTTTGCAGATGCTCTTGGTGAACCATCAAGGCATAATTGAGCTCATCTTGCCAATGGGTACAGTTTTTAAACGAGTGCCTGCACCAGATTTGCAAGTGTTGGATGTTACTGGTGATTGGATTTCTTTGGGTGGTGTCGATTTACAGATTAATGGCGCTTTGGGATTGGCATTTCCTGATTTACAGGCGCAAAGCGTTTCTATTATGCAAAAAATTTCGCAATTTTTGTGGGATGAAGGAATAGATGGATTTTTACCCACTTTGGTAACAACGTCGGTAGAAAATATCCAGCGATCGCTTGCTGTCATTGCCGATATTATCCCTAATCAACAATCGCTTAGCAAGATTCTAGGAGTACATTTAGAAGGGCCGTTTTTAAATTATCAAAAGCGCGGCGCACACCCGGCAGAGTACCTGTTACCTTTAACGGTTGCAGAAGTCAAGCAAGTTTTAGGCAATTATGCTCACGTTGTTAAAATTATTACTTTAGCACCAGAATTAGATCCAACCGATGAGGTCATTCCATATCTGCGTTCTTTGGGTATTGTTGTGAGTTTAGGGCATTCTCAGGCAACGGCAAACCAAGCACAACGCGCATTTGAGTTGGGTGCAACGATGGTAACTCACGCTTTCAATGCTATGCCACCTTTACATCACCGTGAACCAGGGTTATTAGGAGCAGCTATTATCCATCCTGATGTTATGTGTGGTTTTATTGCCGATGGACAGCACGTTTCACCCACGATGTTACAAATTCTGATTCGTGCTAGCCATTCCCCCTTTGATCATCAAGGTAATGGGCTATTCCTCGTCAGCGATGCCCTCGCCCCTTTAGGATTGCCCGATGGGGTGTATCCTTGGGACAGTCGGCAAATTGAGGTCAACAACGGCACAGCTAAACTACCAGATGGCACTTTATCAGGAACAACTTTACCTCTATTGGTAGGAGTGCAGAATTTGGTAAAGTGGGGTATCTGCGATGTAGAAGATGCGATCGCCCTAGCTACAGAAGCACCAAGAAAAGCACTTGGTCTTCCAGGAATTACCCCACATCAACCTGCCAACTTACTGCGTTGGCATTGGGATGAAACCACAAAAGAACTGACTTGGCAGCGAACACTATATAATTCGTAATTCGTAATTCGTAATTCGTAATGACGCTCGAGGACTCGCTAACGCTGCGCTAACGTAATTCGTAATTCGTAATTCGTAATTCGTAATTATTTATTCTCCCCGCTCCCTACTCCCTACTCCCCACTCCCTACTCCCCATTTTCATATGATAATTTTAAACATTGGGAACCGATAAAAATCAAAGTTTATGAACGCAGCCGACGATAAAACGATTGTTCGTGAGTATTTCAATTCCACAGGGTTTGACCGTTGGAGGCGAATCTACGGTGATGGCGAAGTCAACAAAGTGCAACTGGATATCCGTAATGGACACCAGCAAACAGTGGATACAGTTCTCGGCTGGCTAAAAGCTGATAATAATTTATCAGGGCTATCAATCTGTGATGCTGGCTGTGGTGTTGGTAGTCTCAGCATTCCTTTAGCGGCAGATGGGGCTAAAGTTTATGCCAGCGATATATCTGAAAAAATGGTGACAGAAGCCAAGGATAGAGCCACGGAAATGTTGGGAAATGCTGACAATCCCAATTTTGTCGTCCAGGATTTAGAGTCTTTAAATGGTAGCTACCATACAGTTATTTGCTTGGATGTTCTAATTCACTATCCCCAAGAAAAGGCAGACGAGATGATTTCTCACCTCTGTTCTTTAGCACAGTCACGGATAATTCTCAGTTTTGCGCCGAAAACTTTTGGTTTGAGCATACTTAAAAAAATTGGTAGTTTCTTTCCAGGAGCCAGTAAAGCCACTCGTGCTTACCTACATCGTGAGGCTGATGTTATCAAAATTTTAGATAATAACGGCTTTTCAGTGCAAAGACAATCTATGACTAAAACTAGCTTCTATTTTTCTCGCCTACTAGAAGCCACGCGTGATATGGGATGAGGGGGATGAGGCTCTTATGGGTAGGTTTTTTAGATTTCGCGTTTTGGTTGACGCGGGGACGCGGGGACACGGGGACGCGGGGACGCGGGGACGCGGGGACGCGGGGACACGGGGACGCGGAGAAAGATTTCGGAACGAAAAAATAGGTTTTTTCAGACTGAATATGAAAAACCTACCCTTGAAAGGCAGGGAGCAGGGGAGAAATAACAACATTCCCAATTCCCAATTCCCCGTGGGCTGAGCGAAATCGAAGCCACGGGGAATTCCCCACTCCCCACACTTAATGGAAACTGGGCGCAAGTAAGGTTAAAATCGCAAGCAAAGTTAAAATCTGAAGTGGGATTATGAAAACTGCTGAAAAACTCGCTGCTGGTTGGCTACTAACACTCGGATTCATGTTTTTAACATTATCAGTATCGACGGTACTGGAAAAAATGACTGTGCAAAAATCAGTCACAATTCCTGTAAGTTGGGATGGCTCAGTTGAGTTTTCAGCAGTGAAGGATACACCAATATTTGATGAGACTGCGGCAGGTTTTCTGATGTTTGGCGTTCCTAGCACAATATTGGGAGGGTGGTTAACATTAGGTTTGTATCGCCAAAGTCGGCAAGAGAAAAAGTTGATTCAGCAACAACTAAGCGATCGCATTCAATCAACTTTCTATCAAATGCTACTAGAAAATGATGGACGGATAACCGTTTTAAATTTTGCGATCCAATCACAATTACCAGCAGCCACCGCTAGACAATATTTAGACGATAAAGCTAAAGAATTCCACGCGAATTTTCAGGTGAATGAGGAAGGAGCTGTATCATATCATTTTGATATCTAAAACTCACTCCACTTCACTTTCTTTGCCGATTAACAGCTAAGTCTCATGACGCAGATTTTTTTAAGTATAGCTGCCATTTTAGGCGGTTTGTCTGTTGCAGCTGGTGCTTTTGCTTCTCATGCATTGAGGGAAAAAATTAGTGAGCGATCGCTCTCAATTTTTGAGACTGGCGCTCGTTACCAAATGTATCATGCCTTGGCACTTTTGTTAGTAGCATTACTAATTAGTCGCACCGAATCACCTCCACCTAGCCTGATAGCAAGCGGATGGTTATTTATTATTGGCATTGCCATTTTTTGCGGCAGCTTGTACGCCCTGAGTCTAAGTGGTATTAAATCATTAGGAGCGATCGCGCCAATAGGTGGTGCAGCCTTTCTTGCGGGTTGGACTGCTTTAGCTTTTGCCGCTTGGAGTTTCAAGTAGTCAAGATGAGGAGCTAGGGACTAGGGAGATAGGGAAGCAGGGGGCTGGGGGAGCATAATCAATTCCCCCCATTCCCTATTCTCAAACGTAGCAGTAAGTCATGTAAAGCCGCTTTGGCTGAGGGTGCTTCAGGTAGCGTACTCGCTTCATGTGCTGCTTGCAATTGATTACGCAGTCGTTGATATTCTTGATGATGAAAACTCACATCAGCATCAGACAAAACAGATTTTTCTAAACCTGTCAACTTTTGGACAATTAAATCAGGAATATATGGTAAATCAAAAATTTCATTGAGCTTGATTATATTAGCTTCAATAATTCCTGTTTGCATCAAATAAATTCCAGTTAATAATACTCGATAAACATATAATAATGGCTTAACTCGACGGGGATATTCTTTTTCAAATAATTGCCATTGCGTTTTAGCAAAACCAAAGTAATGATAACAGTGATAGCGAGTTATACAACCTTGAACAATAATCTTTAATTCCTCATACTCTGAGGTGCTTTTTAAAATTAAAGGTGAATACAGTTGCTCTAGCACATAACCATTCTTTTTGAGCAAGAGCAAAAAGAATTTTTTCACCTCATGAGTTACTAAATCTATTTGTAATTTTTCTCGGATTTCTGAAATTTCAATAGTTTCACGCCCAGTATTTAAACCCACAACTTCTGTAACTGGTAAAATATGCACTCCCCGCAAATCATAGTCCGAATCTGGCGAAGGAAAACCATATAAATGAGAGCCGCTAAGAGTTGCAAATAAAAGTGGGTAAGGCTGTTGTTCAATAATTGTGTTAATATAATCCGGCAGATTCATAAATAATTCCACAAAATTAAATTAAATAGATATAGGAATCTGACTTGATTCATGAAATTATTTGCGTGGGCAGAGAGTGGGGAGTAGGGAGTAGGGAGTAGGTAATCAACCTTTTCAATGTATACGGAGTTTTTTCAGAAATCAAATATGAGTCCTATATAGCAATATTATCTAAGTTGTAAAAAAAATTTTTTAACTGAACCGCCTTAGACGCGTAGCGGCTTCCCACAGGTTAGACGCCAAGTACGCCAAGAGTAAGAGAGAAAATCGAGAGTTGAGAAATTTCACAAATGATTTATGACTGCTATATAATGACACTAAAAAAATCTTTGCCTCATTCCCAATTCCCCATTCTCCACCTCAAGAATAAAGACTTTCCGCTTTACAATATATTTTTATTGGCGGTTCAGTAAAATATTTAAATAAAGCTGGACATAGCCATCCTTCCATATTTTTTTGACTCCAGTAATACCAATGGCCGTTATATTCTTCTTTTAACCAAATTAATTCTGCTTGATAGCCGGGAAAAGGATTTGCAGAAAACAAAAGCTTAAAACCTTCATCCACATTCGGTATATCTTGAACCAAAACGTCAATCATCTCAGGTACGCCACTTACAAAAGGTTCTTGAACTAGCCTCGTATGTTCATCATCGAATACCCATGTTTGATGATGTCGATAGGGAAAAATTACCATCATGGAATTAGTCATTAAGCCACCTCTGTTTAAATTTATATATTGATCATGGTTAAGATATTTGTGGCGATCGCATTCTCTAAATATTAAATTTTAATTTTTTATACTAACTTACTTTAAGTGATGGGTTCTGCTGAGTAAATTTATCAAATAATCAGGAAATTCTCAGTTATACAGATTATTTTATAAAGCTATTAGGAGCTAATACATAATCATGTGTCGTTTACTTGCTTACCTCGGTTCACCAATTTACCTGGAACCTCTTTTGTATAAACCAGAACACTCGTTGATAGTTCAGAGTTATCAACCACAAGAAATGATTTCTGGAGTTGTCAACGCTGATGGCTTTGGTATGGGGTGGTATCATCATCAAAAAGATACTGAACCTTTTACTTACAAAAATACCCTGCCTATTTGGAATGATATTAATCTGCCAAGTTTGAGCCGTTACATCGAAACAGGATGTGCATTAGCATATGTTCGCAGTGCTACATTAGGTCAAGCTTTAGATTTAAGTAACTGCCAGCCTTTTAAATATCAGAACCTGTTATTTATCCACAATGGCCGAATTGAAAAGTTTCGCCAGACACTTTACAGGCCAATACGTAACCAATTAAACGATGAAATTTACCAGTCTGTTAATGGAACTACGGACTCTGAACACATATTTGCTTTGTTGCTGTCTTACTGGCAAGCTAACCCAGACAAAACTCTAGAGCAAGCCTTAAATATTACTTTGCGAGAACTGCTTGACTTAGCCCATACCTATAATACTTATGTTTCTGCCAACGTGGTGATCAGTGACGGGTATCGCCTCATAGCTTCTCGCTTTACTACAAAATCACCCGCACCTTCTCTGTATTTGTTAAAAAATGACCCTACTTTCCCCCAGTCTGTAATTATTGCATCCGAACCGCTATTTATTGGTCATTGGACTGCTTGCCCAGAAAATAGCATCATCAGTGTGGATGAAAACTGTGATATTAGAATTGAGAAAATTTAGTTTAAAAATAGGGAACTTGTAGTAAGCGGACTTGTGCTGAGCGTAGTCGAAGGAGTCGAAGTGTGAGGAATTGGAAAAGAGATTTTTATCCTTTCGTTATAGACCGTTGTCCGTCAATATATAGTTTGAAAGAGGCTATTTTTTTAGCTTTTAATGAATGTCGTCCTCAAACTTTGGCTCTATTTGAGAATATGGATGAAGGCATATTTCGCTGTCAGCCTCATCCCGACTTTAGCCCCGTTGGTTGGCATTTAGGACATATTGCTTATACTGAATCTTTGTGGTTGTTAGAACGTAGTGCAGGTAGTCCTTGTATGTTTCCGCAATATTGTAAGCTATTTGCGGCTGATGGTTTACCCAAATCAAAGCGCGTTCAATTACCAAATCTAGAAGAAATCCTTTATTATCTGGAAACAGTCAGAAAAAAAGTTCTGGAATATCTAGAAGTAGCTGATATTGAGCAGCAAGAAAGTCTTTGGCGGTTTTTGATTCAGCACGAAAGTCAACATTATGAAATTATTAGTTATGTATTGGAATTGGTGAAAATTCAACAGTTATCAGTAATCAGCGATCAGTTAGTTGTACTGGGCCAAGTCGATGTATCCGTTATCAATCATCAAATGATTCAAATCCCTGCTGGTGAATTTGAGCAGGGAAGTAACTCAATTAATGCTCTAGATAATGAACGTCCAGCACATAAAGTATATTTAGACACTTACTTAATTGACCGTTATCCTGTGACTTGTGGGCAGTATCACCTATTTATGGAATCTGGAGGGTATGAAAATTCTTGTTGGTGGTCGCAATCTGGCTGGGAATGGCTACAAAATGAACAGGTAACACAACCACTTTATTGGTGTAACGATCGCATTTACAATGATCACCCAGTTTGCGGTGTCAGTTGGTATGAAGCCGATGCATATTCGCGGTTTGTTGGCAAGCGACTACCCACAGAAGCTGAATGGGAAAAAGCAGCAAGCTGGGATGCAAAAGTCAACCAACGCCGCATTTATCCTTGGAAAAATGCAGCACCAATTCAACATTGTAATTGCGATCGCCTCATAGGTAAAACAACAGCGGTCAATGCCTATCCATCTGGGCAAAGTGCTTACGGCTTGTATGATACCTTGGGAAATGTTTGGGAGTGGACTGCTTGTTGGTTTGATGGTTACAGCGGTTTCCAAAGTTACCCTTACATAGGTTACTCACAAGTATATTTTGACCAAAAGCATCGCGTCCTTAAAGGTGGCAGTTGGGCAACTCGTCCTTGGGTGCTACGTCCTAGTTTTCGTAACTGGTATTATCCCAGCGTGCGCCAAATTTTTGCTGGGTTTCGTTGTGCTGCTACACCATGAGAGGGAACAGGGAACAGGGGGATGAGGGGGAGAAACACCAATTCCCCAGTCCCCAGTCCCCAGTCCCCAGTCCCCAGTCCCCAGTCCCCAGTCCCCAGTCCCCAGTCCCCAGTCCCCAGTCCCCAGTCCCTTTTACAGATAAATTCAGGTATTGCTGAATAATAGGTTGTTAAAGTCTGCCAACAGTTACTAGAGTTAAGAAAGCGTCAAATTTAATAATAGGAAGACTAAAGAACGCTGTGCAGATAACATTCTTAGGGACGAGTTCCGGTGTACCCACGCGATCGCGCAATGTTTCAAGCATCGCCCTGAGATTACCACAAAGGGCGGAACTGTGGCTATTCGATTGTGGTGAAGGTACTCAGCATCAAATTTTGCGGAGTGAACTGAAAATCAGTCAGCTCTGTCGAATTTTTGTTACCCATATGCACGGCGACCACATCTTTGGTTTAACGGGACTATTAGCCAGTTGCGGCTTAGCTGGCAATGTACAACGAGTTGATATCTATGGCCCAACTGGGTTAAATGAATATATCCAAGCAGCTTCACGTTACTCTCACACACATTTTTCTTACCCCATCAAAGTTCATACTGTCCGTCCAGGGGTAATTTATGAAGACGATGAGTTTACGATTAGCTGCGGACTTTTACATCACCGGATCACAGCTTTTGGCTACCGCATCGCCGAAAAAGACCGTTCAGGACGCTTTGATGTAGAAAAAGCCAAAGTTTTACAAATTCCTCCTGGTCGCGTTTACGGTCAACTCAAGCGTGGTGAAACGGTAACGCTAAGTGATGGGCGAGTGATTAATGGCACTGACTTGTGTGGCCCTACAGAAATTGGTCGGAAGATTGCGTATTGTACAGACACTATTTATTGTGAAGGCGCAGTCGAATTGGCAAAAGATGCCGATGTGTTAATTCACGAAGCAACTTTTGCTCATCAAGATGCAGAGATGGCATTTCAGCGATTGCATTCTACAAGTACGATGGCAGCACAAACCGCTTTAGCAGCTGGGGCACATCGCTTGATTATGACTCATTTTAGCCCCCGCTATGCTCCTGGGAATGCTTTAGAGTTGAAGGATCTACTTCAAGAAGCCCGTGCTATTTTCCCCAATACAGACATGGCTTATGATTTCATGGTTTACGAAGTACCCAGGCGGCGAGAGGTTGAGCTAACTAAAGTAGGTGTTTAAAGGTATGTTGGTTTGCTGGCGGAATGGGGAACTTACACTGAACCAATTGAAGGAGTCGGCATTGCCGAATTCAGGTATAAAAATAATTTTGCTTGATTGACAAAACCTTCAGTATATTTCATCTTAGTGAGGAAAAAGCGATCGCTATAGGAGTATTAGCTGTCACTATTTCGTCTAATTTCTCGTTCAATAATTTCTTTGATCAACTCAGGGATTTCTTTGTTCAAACTAGCTGCTCGCTGTTTTAATCTTTCGTAAATCTCAACATTCTCTCTTTGCCAGATAAGATCTATTCTTCTGACTTGTCGCATCGCAATATGTGTGTAGCTTTCTGGATATGCCCAATAACACGACAAGCAAATAGACTTGTCCTTGATGCTGCCCCAATTTTCACAATGTTCGCATGACTAAGATTTAGCCCGATTAGCAGAACCACAAAGTAACATGAAGTTATCAGGCTCTAACTCTGGTTCCCCATCAACTTCAAAGGGAACACGATGATCAATCTGTAATTCTCGCTCATCAACCTCTTCTAAGTAAATAAAGCATTTACAACCATATCTTCTAATTAACTCATTTTTTATCTGCTTCGATAATCCTGTTCTACCGGATAACCTAGAAAACTTTACATTTGCAAGATTTCCAAATTTGTAAGCTGCTATTTTTCTCCCATCACTGCCCTTTACGCGAAAAGTTTCCAAAGGTATTCCGTGTTCTCTAACATCTCGTGCTGCTCTAGGAGGATGATTGTATCCGTATCTTTCCTTTAGTTCTTCTGTAGTTATGAAACCATATTGCAGAATATGGCTAATCACAGCTTTCGGTCTTTTAGCGGTCACTGATTGACAAAGCTTGATAAAATCATCGGGTAGATTTTGATAACTATCCATATCATTCCCAAAGAGCAAGCTGTTTGGGTACTCTGCAAATATAGCTTTCTATCTTAAAAACAGGTTCTTTAAGTAAACTGGGCGACAAATATAAAGATTCTACAGTCACTTCTTCTCTTCCCAATAATGTTGCTTGAGACGATCGTCCAACTTCAATTTCAATTCTCTTAAGTCCTAATTCTTCAGGTAGGTTATTGCCAAATATTTTATTGCCTCGTTTGCCATCATAACTAACTGCAAATCCTATTGCTTTTCGATTCAATTCTTCGAGAGCTAGAACAAAATCATTAACATTGATCCCAGAAACATACCTCGAATCCCTATCTCCAGATACACCTTGATAGGGTGGATCGATGTAAACAAAGTCATCACCTTGGACTTCAGCTAAAACATCTCTATAGTCTAAGCATGTAAATTTACACTTTCCCTTTAAAAGCTTGGAAACTCCGTCTATATTTTTCCTCATCTTTTCAGGTTGAGTTCCCTTTCGTCTTTTATCAGCACTTTGATTGAAGAGTCCATTAGAGTTATATCGAACCGCACCTTTTACACATCGAGCTAGTAAATATAAAAACAGTTTTGGCTCATTTGTTCTATTAAACTCTTCTCTAACTAGTAAATAGTGAGATATTGAATCCTCATGCTGGTCATTCCATATTTCTGCATATTGATCCGCTATATCACTTGGTTTTTCTATAATTAACTCCAGCAGTTTAACTAGTGGTTGATTCAAATCATTGAGCCAAAATTCTTGAGTAAGACCTTTAAAAGAGGCAGCAATACTAATTGCTGCGGTTCCAGCAAATGGTTCTACCAACCGCCCTACTTTATTAGGCAGAAACCCAAGAATGTTTGCAGCAAGGTTTCTCTTACTACCTTGATACTGAATTGGATGTGGAAGACTAGCCATCTTGAAGAGAGCATATATCTAGATAAGTCTACCACAAGACTTAGACTAAGTAATAAACGTAGATAAAACGATTATATATTACTAAGTACGCAGTTCTCAATGCGAACTTTTTGGTTGCTTTGTTCTATATCCCTATAGATAAATGCAACATTGTTACAATAATTGAGAAAATAATCATTAATAAAAATAATCATGATTAAATAGCTGTGAAATCCGATAAAGCTCAATTAATCTTACATCCCGTCCGGATGCGAATTATCCAGACACTTGCAGGCGATACACAGTTAACTGCTCAGCAGATGGCAGAAACTCTACAAGATGTTCCCCAAGCAACGCTATATCGACATCTCAATAAACTGGCACAGGCTGATATCGTTAAAGTCGTAGCAGAACATCCCATTAGAGGAACCGTGGAGAAGGTATATGCTCTGCTGGAGCAAACAGTTAACTTGGAAGCCGAAGATATAGCTATAGCTAATCGAGAAGAACACATGCGATACTTTACCACCTTTGTCGCTTCCCAGCTAAATGACTTTGCTCGCTATCTACAACGAGACAAAATTGACTTGTCAGCAGATGGAGTATTTTATACTCAAGTAGCGTTGTATCTGAGTGATGCAGAGTTTCAAGAACTGATGTCAGATATGATGGCGGTAATTTCTGCAAAGAAGGCAAACGAACCAACAAGCGATCGCCACCGTCGTTTAATCTCTACAATTACTATACCCACTGTTGAAATACCGCTCAATCCGCAGCAAAAATAATTACAGCCAATCCCTTACCTTTTAAGAAACATGGGTTTAGGGGTGTAAGAGTGTTTAGCATCTTTGATAGGAGAAGTCGAATATAGGGGTGTAGGAGAAGAAAAAGAGTTTATTTCATTCATAACGGGTGATGCGCCGCCCATTAGATGCTTTCAAGCAACGCCTAGAAACGTTGCTAGCGTTATTTATATCACACAACCAAGCATCAAGAACTAGCTTCCTATATCCGACGCCTGATATCCTTGACTCAATTTTTAAGAGAAATTTTGAATTGAAAAGCACTAACCTTAATTTAAAATCTAGAAGTACCCAGGCTAAATCTCAAGTTTTGGTCAGAGAATTTTCTACGTTCAGCAAATATGCAGCAGATCAGATTTACCAAATGTTCAATTTCTTAACTGTAGATTATCGGTAAACTTGGTGTATCAAAAATATTCAATTATTATGCTGAAAACATTTTTTCCATCTATTTTCTGGATGCCGATATATCGAAAAGGACATGAAAGACAAGGGTAGCATAGATCTTAGATATTTATTCCAGAAATAAATACCATTAATGATGAAATTTTTGTCAAGTTTTTGAGATTAAATAAATATTTTTTGAAAATTTACTATTCAAATGCTGATTAGGAATCTTTATGTATGAATCGATCAATATCAAAGAGCGAATTGGCATTAAATCTGATGTCACTTCAGTCTATCATTCTTGGAGGAAGAACAGGTGAATCTTTATCTAGGAATAACTGAGTATGTAATTGTATTCATAGATGCAAACAAGGTCATCTCAACAAAAGATTTCTTGCAACCTTCCCAACATAATGTATCAAAATTTAGAGGACTTTGATCATGGCTAACACTGGTCTTAATCAAGGGCAACTGGTTACAACCTCTGCACACAACACAGTTGATATTAAGCAACTATCTACTATTTTGCATCGTCGGCGCTTTGTGATCTTGGGCGTTTCCTGTGTAGCCATGTCAGTCGCCAGCTTTTTGGCTGTGATGGCTAAACCGACTTATCAAAGTTCTATGCAGATATTAGTAAGTTCCAATTTCTATGAAGAGGCAACGCCAAATAATATCTCTAAACAAGCCAACGGTGAGATTAGTAAACCCAATATTCCGAGTGTTGACTACACTGCTCAGCAAAAAATTATGCTGAGTTCTAGATTAATCCAAAAAGCTGTAGATTCGCTGCGTAAAAATTATCGAGAGATTACCTTAGAAGATATCAAAGGGCAAAAGGAAAAAAGCGAAAAATCACCTTTAGCAATAACGCCGATAGAAGAAGAACAAGGAATTGATCAGGCATCAAATCAAGTATTTGAAGTTACTTTCACTGGTAACGATCCAGTGAAAACACAACAAATACTGCAAGCTCTACAGCAAGTTTATCAAGATTATAATGTAGAGCAAAAAAAAGAGCGTTTAAATAAAGGAATGACTTTTGTTAACGCCCGGATTCCAGAAACTAGAAAAGAGGTAATAGCAGCTGAAAAAGATTTAGAAGAGTTTCGCAAAAAAAATAATTTAATTGATCCAGAAGCCCAAAGCAAAATTTTGCTAGAGTCTCTAGCCAATGTTCAAAAACAGCTACAAACTAACCGTGCTGAGCTACAAGATGTTCGCGCCCGCTCTAATAATTTAGAGCAAAAAATAGCGTCTGCATCACAAACTGAATCAGTTTCCTCACGTCTAAGTCAATCAAGCCGTTACCAAACACTATTGAGTGAGATTCAACAAACTGAATCAGCTCTAGCTAAAGAGCGCCTGCGATATAGAGAAGACTATCCAACAGTAGAAAAACTCAAGCAGCAACGCCAAACTCAACTAGCATTATTACAGCAAGAAGTAGAGCGATCGCTAAACGACAAAACTACTAAACAAGGTCAAACAGTAGTAGTTGATCCACAACTAGTTAATGAGTTGATTCTGACGCAAACAAAATCTCTGGGACTAGTTGCCAATGAAAAAAGCTTAGCAGAATCAGAGCAACGGCTGCGCTCTGAGCTAGACAAATATCCTAGCCTGATTGCAGAATATAACCGTTTGTTGCCAAAGGTGGAAACTAATCGTAAAACCCTTGACCAACTGCTGCAAATACAACAGTCATTGGGAATGAAAATTGCTCAAGGAGGCTTTGATTGGGAAGTACTAGAAGCACCGAGCTTAGGAACTCTTACAGGAGACAACAGATTATTATTTTTACTGGGAGGAACCCTAGCCGGGCCAATCTTAGGAATTGCAGCAGCCTTACTAGGAGAAATGCTCAGCGATGCGATCTATTCTGCTAGAGACTTACGCAGACTAACAAACGTTCGTGTATTAGGATCAGTACCAAAGCTAGCGCCGCGTGTCGCCAAAAAGCGCCTGCCAAGTCTACCTGCAAGGAGAAAACAAACATCAACTTCCTCAATAGTAGATGTCAGCATTAAATTGCCTGTCCACGAAACATTGGACATGATTTACCAAAACATTCAAATATTGAGATATCCCTTCCCCTTCAAATCTTTGATATTGACTTCTGCACTACCAAGGGAGGGAAAGACAACTTTGACGCTAGGGTTAGGAGCTAGTGCAGCGCGGATGCATGGACGGATATTAGTGATTGATGCGAACCTGCGGCATCCGACTCTACATCAAACTTTAGAACTCTCTAATGACTGGGGACTTTCTCTGTTATTGCTGGATGAGACAATTACCCACATTCAAAATTACATCCAGCCGATTCACCCTTCAATTGATGTTTTGACTGCCGGGCCGATGCCTGAAGACACAGTGAAACTTCTGAGTTCTCATCGGATGAAAGAACTAATTGAAATATTTGAAGAAACTTATGATCTAGTGCTGATAGATGCTCCACCAATTTTAGGTACAGTCGATGCCATAATCCTGGCATCCTTCTGCAATGGTGTTGTCATGGTAGAGCGTATGGGACAAGTAACTAAACATGAACTCACCCAAGCTACAGAAATTCTGAGTAAGTTGAATCTAATTGGAATTATTGCTAATGAGGTGAAATATTCGCCAAAAATGTACACATCATAGAGCAGGGGTAATTCGTAATTCGTAATTCGTAATGACGCTCGTACCGACGCTCGATGACTCGCTCTAAGCGAAGCTATGCCGCAGGCTTTACGCTACGCTATCGCTGCGAAGCGCGTAATTCGTAATTATTTATTTCTGAGTGGTTAGGATATAGTCAGATCCCCGATTTTTTGAAAAAGTCGGGGATCTAGCAACGTCAAAATTAATGAAATAGACCACTACTTAAGATTTACTTTAGACCTCTTGCAAAAGTCGGATACTCGCCAGAAAATTTATTTTCTGGCTGATAACTCAATTCGGTTTCAACCGACTAATAACAGTATTTTTAGTCCATTTCAACGGACTTTTGCTATTAGGCAGAGACTTGAGTCTCTGACGGTTAAAGTATTTTTGCAAGAAGTCTTTTGTAAATGGTCTTTTACTTATAATTCTTCGCACTGCTAATTGGCTTTTGAGATGCTGAGATCTTCTTTTTGCCTTGAGGAGAACTAGCCGATAAACTGCGGAAATATAGTCCGCCAACGGTGAATAAAAACACTACATAGCCCACTGCTTGCACGATATAAAGATGTTCTCTGTAGCCAAACAGAGATTTGAAAATAATACCAGGAAACTTTTCGTCAGGCAAAATTTGAGAAGTATTCCAAACCATCGGCCCTAAAATACAGGAATGAACTCTGGTAAAGCGTTCGTAATAGAAACAAAGGCTTTGTGAGGCACGACTGCTAAGAGCAACACTAGCAATAGCTTCATCAAAACGTTGTAGGGCTGTCACTACTAAACCAGCAACAATTAACACTAATAAAATACCCATTGCTTGAAAAAACAAGCGGATATTAATTTTGACACCCCATTTAAACAAGAGTACGCCGATGATTACAGCCACTGTTAGTCCAGCAAAAGCACCAAAAGTTGGTATTAATCCCTGTTGAAAACTACCAGCTATAAATAAAACGGTTTCAAAACCTTCACGCACAACAGCAATAAAAACTAAACTAAAAATACCCCATCCTGCATAAGCTTTTTGTGATAAAGCACTAGTAACAGCTCCTTCAACTTGCGCTTTCATAAATTTGGCTTGAGTTGTCATCCAAATTAACATCCAGCTGAGCATGGCGATCGCCAACACACTAAATGCACCTTCTAATGCTGGTTCAATCACTCCTATGTATTGTGGATAAGCTTTTCCTAATGCTTGAGTCACCCAGCCAAACAACACGCCAATAATCGCGCTGGCAATAATGCCAACAACAACACCTGCATATACCCAAGAATTGAGTCGAGATTGTTTAGCTTTTTTTAGCAAAGCTAGTACAATGCCAACAACAAGGGCAGCCTCCACTCCTTCTCGGAGTGTAATCACAAAAGTAGGTATAGCGGTACTAAAATCCATTGTTTGTCCTTTTTCATTTGTCCTTTGTCATGAGTCATTAGTCAGTTATTGCTGACTAATGACTCATGACTAATAACTATTAACTAAAATCTCGTAACATTTTTTTCAGTTCGAGATTGTGCATCTCTTCTTGTCCAATCATGCTGCGGGCAAATTCCTCTAGATAAATGCTGGCATTAGTAACTGTTTCTAGAAGACTTTTATACAGCTCTAATGCTTTTTTCTCATGAGATAAACTTTCTGCCAAGATATCCTTGACTGAATGTTTATAGGTTTCTTCCATGGGAGCAACTTTTAAAGAGGGATGCCCTTCTAAGCCTGTGAGAATTTCTCCGACTTGTTGGGCATGAAGTAGAGATTCACTCGCTTGCGCCTTGAAAAAAGCCACAATGGGAATACGATTAGGGCCAGTCACCATTAGGGAATAATGTGTGTAACGTACTACCCCTGCTAATTCAAATTCCATAATGGCGTTTAGCAGGTCAATAGTTTTGTTTTGATCAAGCTCTTGCATCAGTTATTAACTCAAGTTACAAATGGAGCGCGATGAGTAATTTAGTTAGAAGTTACACTTTGTCTAAGTATTAAAAACCTACACTATCCTCACTGATAACTTCTAACTAATTCTTTAATTCTCACTCATTTTAAACTCCTAACTCTATAAGTTTAGGATTTTATTGTTTTGCTTGAGTATTGGTTTTTGCGATAACTTTTTGAGAGTTTTCCTCAATGGTTTTCACTAGCTTGGTAACTTCTTCAGGAGTCTTAACTAGCTTAGCTGGGGGAATGGCTGCGGGCCAAACTTTGATTAGTTCAGCCATACTAGTCTCGATCGCTTTATGTGCTTCGGGATTATCTTTGCTGACTTGGCTAGAAACACCCTTGTATAAATCATTGGCGTAGATCACAAAGCCGCGAGAGTCTTGATATTCAATTGCTGCGGCTACTTTACCGTCTGCGATCGCTGCACCATATTCTGAGTTGGCTGCATCTAGTAACCCATTAATAACCTGTAGCACAAATCCCGGCTTGGAGCGTTGATCTTCTGGCAAGGCGGCGATCGCACCATCTACAGCTTGCACTGAAGCGGTAAAATCAGTTTTCACTTTGGCATCTTTGGGATTGGATTTCACCAAATCTTGTAAACTCACTAAACTTGTCTTAAATTCTTTTACTTTGCGTTCGGTAAGTTGCTCTTCGACATCAACATAAATCTCCTCAACTGGATGCCCAATATGAGGTTCAGCTTGTTTTGGCTGATTTTGATCTAGTAGTTCTTGTGCTACAAAAAGATGTCCTTTCATTAACCCCAATTTGGTCATGTAGTCAACATCTTTAGCTTCACCAGTGAGGACTATTTCTTCAATAGTCACCTGATCTTTAATTTGGTCAAACTGTTCTTGAGTAATTACTTTTTTGGCAACTAAATCTTCCGGTTTGGCATAGGGACGACTCGCTTGAATTTTGTTTGATAAAGCCGGGATACCTAACTTGGCTTCAAACTTATCCAACTCTGACAAGATAGCTGTATTGATGTTAATCTTCTTACCACCATGACCGCTGTGATTGTTTTGACTAACCGCCTCTGTAGCTTGAGGTGTAGAGTTAACTGCTGGTGCAGCTGGATTTTCTGCGGTTGGTGTACTGTTACAGGCACTCAGCGTTACTATTGCCGCAGTTGCAACAGTTAAACAAATATAGCGAAATTTTATCATCTTCACTCCTACGAGGTACTTAAATGGTAGTAATTGAAACATTTCAAATTACTTGCAGTAGTTAAGTTTTACTTAATGTCGTAGATTTTACTTTTGCATATAATGACACTTTTTATCAACTAATTTCTTAACTATTAACCAGAATTTAATAATTTTTTTCTATAGGCTGTCATTGGTCATGGGTCATTTGTCCTTCGTAATCACAATTTCCGATTACATGAGGTACCTTAGACCAATTCGTAATTCGTAATTCGTAGTTCGTAATTCGTAATTCGTAATTCGTAATGACGCGACGCTCCTGTGTCGCTATCGCTGACGCTCGTACCGACGCTTGATAACTCGCTCTAAGCGAAGCTATGCCGCAGGCTTTACGCTACGCTATCGCTAACGCTAACGTAGTTCGTAATTAAGAAACTCTTATTTAGTATGGGTTTCGGAGTTTGAATATGTAGCCTAATTTTAGAGAATTGGTATTAGACCTCTTGCATAAATCTTTTTTTACCTGGCTACGCCCCGCTTCGCTATATTTTGTGGCTGCCACGAAAGATATATCAGTTTGCTTAACACTGGAGAGTTTGCACACAGCTACCTGAACTATTGCTTGTAATTGAAAACAGCTACAGATAGAGATACAAAATTGTTAGCTTTTCCTGAAAAATTTGAAGGTTCTTCAATATCTGTTATGCCAAACTATTAATTACAACCCAAAGTTTGGTGGGGTGCGTTAGAACTGACACTACTACAGATTGAATATTTTTGTCTGGCGTTTGAGGAATGTAGACGCCCGGAGGGCGGCTTACCGCAGGGTAAACCAACATGGATCTCGGTGTTGGGTTTCGCTTTGCTTAACTCAACCTACAGCTATTACACCATTTGAGCCTTGACACGCCACTACTCTCGATTAAGTTCACAGACACAGTTGCCTGATTCTTGCCTGGAGACAGTTCTATGACGAGTACCACTCAAAAACTCACCTTTGAAGAGTACCTTACCTACAATGATGGCACAGACACCCGCTATGAACTGGTCGATGGAGAAATGATAGCCATGAGTTTAGGAACTGGCCAACATGGGGCAATCATCCGCTTTGTTGCACGGCAGTTTGAGAATGCACTGGCACAATCCCAGCAACCTTGGGTAGCACTTCCCGCACTCGTCGGTGTCCGCTCTCCGCGTGGGCGAAATTGGGATACCTGCCGCATTCCGGATGTCACCGTTCTCACGGTTACTCAATGGGAAGCTATGAGCGATCGCGAAGCCGTAATTAATCTCAATGAACCGCCTCCGATTCTAGTTGTTGAAGTTGTTAGTCGCTCCACCAAAGCTGAGGACTACCGCTCAAAGCGGGCTGAGTATGGGCTGCTAGAAATCCCGGAATATTGGATCGTTGACCCCCTAGAAGGAAAAATCACCCTCTGCATCCTGGAGCATCAGTTTTACGACTCCACTGAATTTCGAGCAAATGAAGCGCTCCAATCTCCCACCTTTCCAAATCTCAATCTCACAGCCGCTCAAATTCTGGCAGGTAAACTCTAAAGCGTGAAAGCTTACTGAGGGATAACCGCTCCCATGCTCCCATTGAAGTGAGAAATAAATGTCTAGACTTGTCTAGGGTGTTTATAGAGCAGTTCATCTACCTGAAGGTTGTAGACAGTTTAAAATTTACCTGCTAAATCGTAGTTAAGAGATTTATTTGTAAAAGCCTGAGACTTAGTGAGTAAAAGTTCTGCGATCGCCCCTGCAATCGGTAAGCCCGGACAGCGTTCTAGCCAGAAAAACTCACCCACTGGGTTGACCTCAAGGAATATATAGCGATCATCTGGTGTCACAATAATATCTATGGCCCCGTAGTTCAAACCAAAGTGAGCCATGAGTTTAAGTAGTTTTTCTTCGACATCTTGGGGTAATTGGTAGGGTTTCCAAGCGTCGAGTAAAGCAATTCCTTGGCGTCGCCAGTCGTGATGCGCCTTTTGCAAAGCTTGCGAATCAACCGCCGCCGTGAAAATACGTTTGCCGACAATTGTTGTACGTAACTCTAATGCTTTGGGAACTTTCTCTTGAAAAGTCATCGGACAGTAACGCAAGCCATCGAGGTTGTTAAGATCTTCGGGTGTAACTGGGTTTGTGAAGACTACTTGTTCTTGTCCTTGCTTGTCATAGATAGCAAAGGAAGAAAGCATTTTTGTGACTATGCCATGTTCACATTCTTGGGCAAACTGCTTAACGGCAACGGGATTATTAGTGGTCAAAGTTAGGGGTGTATCTAAACCTATTTCCCGTGCTACTTGGAGTTGCAGTTGCTTATTCTCTGCTAAGCGGATGCTGGGTAAAGAATCGAGATGAAATCCCCGGATGCTGGTAATCATTCCTTGAATGGTAACGCGAGACTCTTGCATGGAAGCTTGTCGCATTTGCTTATCCATCGTTTGGGGAATTTTTGCCCCGATCGCAATCCGACGATACCAAACTGAGGATACCTCATTCAAATCTAACTTTTGCTCACCATCAACCAAAATCAATCGCTCAGAATTTTTACCATAGTAGACATCTAACTGCACTTCGGTGGGAAATCGATCTGTATCAAAACGAAATGCTTTTCCGCCTTGTTCGGCAATTGCTTGAGCAACTAAAGCAATGCTTTCGTTATCTTCACTATGAGTAATAATTAAAACTGTCATGAGATATCCCTGAAAATAGTGTATGGTTTAGTACTTATACCAATTCTCTAAAATTCGGCAACAAATTCAAACTCGGAAACTCAGATAAAATCTGATTTTCTTAATTACGAATTACGAGTTAGTTAAAAGAGCATCTGCGATCGCTTCTGAGATGGGATAATTTAAATCTCTCTCCAGCATTCCCCACTCGCCTGTAGGGTTAATTTCCAAAAACACGTATTCCCCTGATGGTGTTTGGATAAAGTCAAATGCACCAAAGGTTAAGCCAACTTTGGTCATGAAAATATGCAAATGCTGGGCTAAATCTTCGGGTAATTCATGGGTTTGCCAGACACAATCTTCTTGGTTAGCGCGTCGCCAATCTTGGGTAGTTCCTGCATAACGAGACGCATCTAATGCTCCCACAAATAGTTTGCCATTGACAAAAATTACCCGTAATTCCCGCTGTTTAGGAATCTGTTCTTGAAAAACCATCGGACAATAGCGTAAAGTTTGAGCATTTAGTAAGTCTTCTTCCTTAACAGAACTGGTATATAAGAAGAAAGAAGAACCTTCCATACCAGAGGAAAGAGGAGCTAATAGCTTGGCGATCATTTTTCCATTCACATCATGAAAAAACTCGCGTGCTGCTTCTGGGTTATTGGTAACGAGAGTCCGGGGAATTACTAGCCCAACTTCACGTGCTACTCGTAATTGATGTAGCTTATTCTCGGTGGCGTTGATGTGCTGTAAATCATCCACCCAACGAGCTGTTTTGAGACTATCCCAGAAACCATCCAGAGTTGTCATGGATTCGCGGATGCAGGCTTGTTGGTATTGTGGAGCCAAATCTTTACCTAGTTGTGGTTGCCAAATGCGACGCATCCAAACTGATTGGACTTGTTCTGTACTGATAGAGCGATCGCCATATTGCAGTGTATGATGACTGCCAGAGTTGTCAAGATGGGCTTGTAGTTGGACTGCGATCGGAAATTGATCGGTGTCGAGGCGAAACGGTTGTACACCCCGTTTCAATAGAGCATCTATTACTCTGTCTATTGTAAAGTAATCACCACTGTGGGTGAGCAATAAAACTACATCACGAGGAAGAGACATAATTCGTAATTCGTAATTCGTAATTCGTAATTAAAACATGGTGCAAAAGCTTGATAAAAGTAGTTTACAATCCGTGATCCTGCGTTTTTTAACAATACATATTTTCCTAATTTGATATTACTTTGAATTCAAAGCAAAGCGATGTGGCTATTTATTTTAGTCAAGCCTCGACTTTGCTCAGGCTTCGACTTGAGTAGAAGACTCATTATTGTCTTTATCATTAACTTTAGGAGCTAAAAGGTATTTTTTGGCGAGAACTGGATCAGAGAGATTATATGTTATTCCTACAGCACTATCCTCAGTTTGAGAGGAGTGCTTTCGGATCAAAAATTTAGCCCTGCCTGCAATTGCTGCCAACTCATCTGGAAACAGGTCGTCAGATGAATTCAAATCTCGCACATTAATCCTAGACATAGATTTTCTCCTTTGGCTAATTTGATGTTAGTTTGTATTATCAACTAAGCCAATTAAACACCCATCCTACTTGAGTTTGTAGCCAATTTGGCGTTTATTTGGATGGGTGCAAAGAAGAAAGCGAGGATAATAATCAGTGATGATTGGCTGTTATTTGAGCTTTACTCAATCTTATAAACGTGATCGTCACCATCTGATGGATATTTTTGAGTAACGAACTCATCACTATCAGATGGATATTTTTTAGTAACACCACCGTCTTCATTATCAGATGGGTATTTCAGAGTTGTAACTTTACAACCGCCTACAACTGAATTGACTTCCTCTTGAGACATGTCTTCACAAGATTGTCCCTCTAGAAAGCGGGCAAAGAAAGGTACTGCTTGTGAATCTAAATTTCCTACTTTGATATTAGACATAGATTTGTTCTTTGGTTAGGTGAACACAAAATGGTAGCGTTGCTGAATCAAGATATGAATTGTGTTGTTAACAATTCACCGCAAAATTCAACAACACAAAATTAGAAATCTTGCAAAAGGTACTTTTGTACTTTGATCAGCGAAGATTAAACTTGAAAGATAATAGATAAATTATTTTTATTAACTTTCTTTTCTTCAGCTACTTTTGCAAGAAGTCTATTTATACCAACTTGTTAGTATAAATATAACTTTTATAACCATAGCTAATATGCTTTTATTTATCGCCAAACAACAGTTTTTCGGGACAAAACTAATACAATTTTGTCTCTAGCAAAATACAGGTAATACCAATTCAAAATTCACGCCTGATGTGAATTAAAAGCTTTAATCTGGTATGGTGCGTTATGGATGAAAGTCCTAACGCACCGAAGATCTCGGACGGTGCGTTGCTATAAGGCATAATACACCCTACTTTTGCAGCGTCTTTGCTAAAGTATCTGTTACGAATTATGAATTAAAATTGCTGTGACTATTAGAGGTTGTTTAAAAAGTTTTGGGCGAATATAATTCGCTACTACACAAGCGAAGTCCACCTCCTTTGGAAAACACGGAAAATCGAGTTATTGAAACCCACGGAGGTGGGTTTTGTCTGTATAGTTGCGATTTCTAATCGCCGGGGTTAGTATTAATTTAGACTTTTCAAACAACCTCTTAGCTCGACTTTATCCAAATCAAAGAATGTAATCCTTCTTATCTGGCAGAAGTTCTGGCTTTGTGGCAAAAACCTTTCCCTACATCACTAGTTTTGATGAAATCTGAAAAGTCAGGAGCTAGACGCCATAAAGGTTTTAGCATATGCGATCGCGTTGCTGGAAAATGGATAAAGTCGAGCTTACTTACAATGAAAATTATAGAGACATAATTGTTAGAGTTATGTCTTAAAAAGCTGTAAATTGCCGTCCGCCCAAGCAAGACATAACTGGCGGAAATGATCTCCCCGTACCTCGAAATTTGGGTATTGATCGAAACTCGCGCAGGCTGGAGA
Source organism: Desmonostoc vinosum HA7617-LM4 (assembly GCA_019359515.1). Taxonomy (GTDB): domain Bacteria; phylum Cyanobacteriota; class Cyanobacteriia; order Cyanobacteriales; family Nostocaceae; genus Desmonostoc; species Desmonostoc vinosum. The sequence continues at coordinate 113,602 of JAHHHC010000011.1, forward strand.
TAGCAGTACTACAGACGCTTGATATTGTTTGGCTAATTCTGCTGATCTAGGAATTGCTTTTTCCATTGTTTCTAGGATTTCGTAGTTAGAATACCCCTCTTGTTGGAGACGTTGAGCAAATGCGGGTGCAGCATTGCCAATCAATAATACAGCAGCAGCTTTGACTTGAATTTTCTCTATCCAAGCAGTATCGTCTCCGGCTTTGGCTTCTCCGCCAGCTATCAAGATGACTGGACTTTTAACGGATGCTAAGCCAACTTGGGCAGCATCGTAGTTAGTAGCTTTGCTGTCGTTAATGAAGTCAATACCTTTCCAATTGCAGATATGTTCTAAACGATGGGCAACACCAGGAAATTCGCTAATCCCGCGCCTAATGGCTTCGCTACTAATTCCCGCTAACCGCGCTGCCGCTACTGCCATCAATAAGTTTTGCTGATTATGTTTTCCTACCATCCGCAAAGCAGACACTTCTACAATGGGCACTGGTGCGGAAGTTGCAGTCAGTTTTTCTACAACCCAGCCAACTGCTATAAAAAAACCTTTTTCGCCAATTAAGAAATCTTTGCCTTTGACACTTGTCCAATAAGCATTAGGCCAATGACTCAGACCAACTTTACTTAAGTAGGCGTCATCACCATTTAACACTTGTAGATGAGACTGACGCAACAGTTTCGCTTTGATGTCATAGTAGTTATCTAAAGTTTTATGGCGACTGAGATGATCTGGTGTAAAAGTCGTCCAAATGCCGATACGAGGGGCGATCGTGTTGGATGATTCTACTTGATAACTGCTGATTTCTGCTATTACCCAGTCGAGTGGGGGGGGTGGGGGGGATGAGGGGGATGAGGGGGATGAGGAAGTAATTTCTTTCCCAGTCCCCAGTCCCCAATCCCCAGTCCCCAAACCCCAGTCCCCAATCCCCAATCCCCAGTCCCCAGTCCCCAATCCCCAGTCCCCAGTCCCCAATCCCCCATGAGATAAAGCGACTTCACAGGCGGCGTAGCCGATGTTACCGCAGGCGGGTGCATTTAATCCTGCTGCTTGAAAGATGGCAGCTATTAAGGCTGTGGTAGTAGTTTTGCCATTGGTGCCGGTAATTCCTACCCAAGGGGTAGATTGTAAATGCCGCCAAGCGAGTTCCATTTCGCCAATGGTTTCAATCCCTAATTCTCGCGCTTTGACTAATAAAGGAATATCCCACGGTACGCCAGGACTAACGATTATTAATTTGGGTAAATTATCATCATTCAAATCTAGGGAATAGCCTAGCTTAACGGTTATTTGCTCGTTAGCGAGTTCTTGTTGTTGCTGGAGGAGGGTTTCGGAGGTGTTGCGATCGCTCAGATCCACCTCCCAACCTTCCTGTCTCAACAATCTCGCCGCAGCAACACCGGACTTTCCCAATCCAATCACATGAGCTTTGGACATAGACTGTAGCAGAGGCCCTGGTTAAGCACTCCCTATACTAACGCTTATTGGCAAAAATTACACAAGTTTTTGTTGATTTACGCTACAGATTTTTGACGATCGCCCCAAAATCAGCTAAAACTCGCGCATGATTACGAATTAATCCTAGTAGGTGTAAGCGATTTTGCTTGATTTGCGGATCTGCATCCATGACTAAAACACTATCTGGGCCATCAAAAAAGTTACTAACAGTAGGGGCAATTTTAGTTAGTGCTGCTACTAACAGTTGATAGTTACGTGTCTTTTGTGCTGCTTGAGTTTCTGGCTCTAAGTCAACTAAAGCGCTATATAATGCACCTTCGGATGGTTTTTGAAATAATTCTGGATTGACTACGGCTGTTGGTTCTAGCTGTTTTGTATCTAAGTTACCTTGAGTGGCTAGTCTTGTGGAACGGTTGACGGTTTCGTAGATGTTGTCTAGGGTGCTGTCGTTGCGGATTTGTTGCAGGTAGAGGGCGCGATCGCGTACATCTAACAAGTCTGCTAATGCCCGTTGTGTGTACTCTGGATCGTTTTCTCCCAAAACTGCATTTACCAAGTCGTAATCTATTTGTTTTTCTTCTTGCAGTAAGGTACGAATACGTTGTAAGAAAAATTCTTGTAACGCAGCAATTAATTGTGTTTTATCTTTGTCATTGTGTGCTATTACAAAATCTGTTGCTATTTGCGCTAACAAATTCTCTAAATTGAGCGGCAGATTCGCAGACCATGTAATATTAATTATTGCATTGGCAGCTCGTCGCAAAGCAAAAGGATCAGAAGAGCCTGTAGGTAACATCCCTAATCCAAATATACTTACCAATGTATCTAATCTATCGGCTATACCAACGATTTGACCTGTGAGAGTTTCCGGTAAGATGTCATCGGCTCCCTTTGGTAAGTAATGCTCAAAAATTGCTGTGGCTACTTCTGCATCTTCGTTACTAGCTAATGCATACTTTTGTCCCATAATTCCTTGCAATTCTGGGAATTCAAAGACCATTTGAGTAACTAAATCTGCTTTGCAGAGTAAAGCTGCTCGTTGAATTTTATGGCGTTGATTTGCTTCTAATTGCAATTGCGCGGTAATTTGCTCAGCAATCTTACCAATTCTTTCGACTTTGGCACGCAAAGAACCTAAATCTTCTTGGAATGTGACTGTTTCTAACTGTGGTAAAAAACTTTCTAAAGGCTTGGCAACATCTGCTTCATAGAAAAATCGGCCATCTGCTAACCGGGCCCGAATCACTCTTTCATTACCCAGAGCGATGATATCTGATTTGGCTGCATCGCCATTAGAAATAGTGATGAAATAGGGTAGCAATTCTTTAGCATCGGCGGCTTTAAAAACTGGAAAATATCGTTGATGACTTACCATCACTGTGGTAATTACTTCAGTTGGTAAGTTCAAGAATTCTGCTTCAAATCTCCCGATGACTGGTGAAGGCCATTCTACAAGATTGGTAACTTCTTCTAATAGATGAGGATAGATTTGTGCATATCCATTTAAAGTTTGCACAGATGATTTTACCTGCTCTTGAATCATCTGGGCACGTTGATCGGCGTTAACCATAACGTAAGCATCGCTGAGGATGGTGACATAATCGGTTGCGTGGCTAATTGTCACAGGTTCTGGATGCAAGACGCGATGACCTTGAGAAATGCGATCGCTATAAATCGTTTCTGAGCCATTGACTAATTCTATCGGCAGTACTGCATCATCTAACAAAGCTACCAACCAGCGAATTGGGCGAGAAAATTTCACATCCCCATCACTCCAACGCATCAACCGCTTACCCTCTAAGCCTAAAATCCACTGGGGGACAAGTTCTGTTAAAATCTCGGCTACAGGACGACCAGCTATTTTTTTGCGAACGAAGACAAACTCTCCTTTATCGGTGGGGCGAACTTCTAAAGCGTCGAGTTCTACACCTTGCTTTTTCGCAAAGCCTACAGCGGCTGGTGTTGGTTTACCATCTTTAAAGGCTGCTTGCGCGGGAGGGCCTTTGACTTCTTCTTCTCTGTCTGATTGCTGAGAAGGCAAATTTTTGATTAGTATTGCCAGACGCCGAGGAGTGCCGTAGACTTCTATACTATCGCTGCTGAGACTGTTCGCTTCCAAGCTTTGGGGAATACGCGATCGCCACTGTACCAAAGCAGCACTGAGAAAGCTTGCAGGTAGTTCTTCTGTACCAACTTCTAATAAAAATGTAGACATAGGAAACTGTCGTTAACTTTGCGTAGCTTAACTTTATCAATCAATTCCAACAGTTTACCTTGCCCTCAAGGGATTGGGGATTGGGGATTGGGGATTGGGGATTGGGGATTGGGGATTGGGGACTGGGGACTGGGGACTGGGGACTGGGGATTGGGGATTGGGGACTGGGGATTGGGGACTGGGGACTGGGGACGCGGGGACGCGGGGACGCGGGGACGCGGGACGCGGAGAATAATTAATAACAAATGACAATTCCCAATTCCCAATTACGAATTACGAATTACGAATTACGAATTACCTCAACGCATACTCCAGATGATATTCAACTAACTCAATTTCGTTGCCATCTGGATCATTGACATAGATTCTGTGCTTGGTTTCAGGTGCTGTCATTGTGTAGTATTCAATGCTTTCGGTTTCAAGCAATTTTTTCATGCTTTCGCCGTCTTCGATGACAAAGCCAACATGATTAATACCAATGCTTTCATAGGCTTGATGTATTCTTTTCTGCTCAGGGTCATCATTCAAAGCAAGATAAAATTGATCGTTCCCGAAATGCATCCAACGACTGCCGTTAAAAACACCTTCGGCGCGTACAGACCAATCAGGAAAGAGAGTTTGGTAAAACTTCTTGCTGGCATCAATATCTTTGCAAGATAGGTTGATATGTTCAAAGCGATTAAATTTCATGATTTGTTCCTTTGTTGTTTCTTAACTTCTGTATACTCCCCACCCCAGCTACTTCAATTACGCTTGGTAAAAGTACGATCAGCGATCTCAGGAAATAGGAAAAACTATTCCCTGTTCCCTATTTAGAATTTTTAGCCCAAGGCAATATCTAATTCCTCTTAAATAAATCATAGTCGAAATGATTATGAGTTGCAAGTGGAAATTGGGAATGGACGCGGGGAAAATTTCTCGCTCATCTCCCCCGTGGGCTTCGACTTCGCTCAGCCCACGGAAACCCAGTCCCTATTACCCCTAATCCCCAGTCCCTACCAATCTATAGGTAAACCTAATTGCTCTAAGGTATCGCCTTCTTGCAAGAGTGATTGGATGTTGGCGTCTACTTGAATGCAACCACTGGAAAGCACTAAAGCACGTTGAGTAACTTTGCTTAACCAATGCAGGTCATGGGAGGCGATTAACATTACTTGTACGGGCAATTTTAGCAATACTTGCGCTAAATGCCGTCGCCATGCTGGATCAAGACCATTGGTTGGTTCATCTAAAATTAAAATTGTGGGATCTAGTGCCAAAATTGCTGCTAGGGCTGCAAGGCGTCTCTGTCCACCAGAAAGTTCATGTGCGGAACGATGAGCGTAGGCTTCTAGACCAAAATCGGCTAGTAATTGTCGGGCGCGATCAATTGCGATCGCTGATGGTACGCCATAGTTGCGTGGCCCGAAGGTAATATCTTCTAAGATGGTGGGCATAAATAATTGGTCGTTGGCATCTTGAAAACCAAAGCCAATTTGACGACGCACTTGGGGTAAGGTTTTAGGTTCTACTGGAATACCATTAATTAAGATTTTCCCGGTTAAGGGCTGTTTTAAACCAATGAGATTTTCTAGTAAGGTACTTTTTCCAGAACCAGTTGCCCCCATTAATGCGACGCGATCGCCTGGATTTAAGCTAAAAGAAATTTCTCGCAATACTGGCTCCTGTTGGGGATAAGCATACACCAGATTTTGCACCTCGACTACGGCAGCGTGAGGATCATGGGTTGAAGGTTGGGTGTTAGATGTCAAAGATTTCAAAATTTTAACTGCGCTAAATTCTGTAAGAAGTTATGGTTAAACTGGCTGCGATCGCCGAAGCTACTAATATGGCAATCCGCTCTTTTGGTCTGAAGGGTGAATCTATGGGTAATTGACCATTGTAACCACGAGTGATCATTGCGGCGTAAACTCTTTCAGCTCTGTCTAAACTGCGGAGATACAAAGCACCAATCATTGATGCACTGGCATAGCGCAACCATCCCGCAGTTCCATTTAAACCGCGTAATTGAGCGGCGCGTTGCATTCGTGCTACTTCATCTAATAAAATTTCCATGTACTGCCCAGCTAAGAGCAAATTTTCTTTTAAGGGTGCTGGCACAGGTAAGCTTTTGAGGGCAATGCCAAAACTGTGTGGTGGTAGTGTGAGCAAAAAACTATTCATCGTCAGTAAACAAACTAAAGAACGAACCAGCAAAAAGCTAGCTCGCTCCCATCCCAAGGGTAACGCCATTAACGAGAGGAAAATCAATTCTGTACCGAGTAGTCCTCCCATTTGGCGAATTGGGGCGCGTAATAGTCCAGCCCACAAAAATGCGATCGCGCCATACACAGCTAGGCAAGACCAAGCATAATGCTTTAGTAAAGCTGTCCCTACCACAATTACTAGGGACAACTGCAAACGTAAGGGTAAGGAAAGTTTAAGCATTCTTCGGTTTCACTACCTTGGCAATTCCAAAGGCAACAGCAAAGCAAACCGCAGCTCCTACAAGCCCAGCAATACTGGTGCCAATTGGCCCCAAATCTTGAATTTCGTAATCAGCCAAAGGTGTTGGCACAGTTACCCGCACTTGTTCGGCTAGGTTGATAAAGCCCAAGTTTTCTGCAACTTTTTCCAAACCATCAGGCCAAGCTGAGGCAAACAGCGACAGCACCCCTGCTATCAAGAAAATACTTACAACAGGAACCAACCATCCACGAAACTGTTGCTGTTCTCCTGGTAATAAGTCTGGCCGTGTAGTCGATAGATAAGTTAACACACCTCCAGTAATTAGCCCTTCACCAATACCAATCAAAATATGTACACCAGTCATAGCAGGCAAAACTATACTTACAGGTGCGGTTCCAGAAAGGACTAACTCAATAGCACAAGCTACAGCTGCTACCACTACACTAACACCAGCCGCAATGCCAGCAGCTAAGGGTAAGCGTCTTTTAGAACCTCCAAACAACCGCTGCAAGGTTTGGGTTAAAATCCAGCCAACCCAAACACCAACTACTGCCATGTTAAAAATATTCGCTCCCAGGGCTGTGATCCCACCATCGGCAAATAGTACAGCTTGAATAATTAAAACTGTGGCAATACATAATGTCCCCGCCCAAGGACTACCCAAAACGATCGCACCGAGAGTTCCCCCTAACAAGTGACCACTAGTGCCGCCTGCTACCGGAAAATTGATCATTTGCGCGGCAAAAATAAAAGCAGTGGTTAGCCCCAAGACGGGGGCGCGACGAATTCCAAAAGCATCTTGCGATCGCCCAAAAGCAACTAAAAGTGCTGCTGCACTTGCTAACCCAGTAGCGCTTGCTACAGGTACAGAAATAAACCCATCAGGAATATGCATGACGTTTCACTGAAATCTAAATATGTTTATTTACGCAGACTAAGCAATATAACTACGGCATCAAATTAATAACAAACAAAATTTTTCCTCTTTTTTCAATGCCCTCTTGGGGGATTTTATAGTGTGACTTTAGGCAGATAGACAATAAAATATGCGTCAATTACTATACTTATCTATTATTATATTAACTTATGTTAAGTTTATATTTAAATAAAGCGTTAAAAGTTACTTAAAAATTTTTAAATAGCACAAGTAAAATATTTTTGTATGCCTACAAAAAACTTGATTTAACTCAACTGATATCTTGCACCAGTCCCAAAAACCGCCATAGTTTAGAAACCTATGGCTAATAGCAAAAGTCCTCTCAAGAGGACTAAATCTCACAAAAAGCATAGATTTAAGTCCACTTAAGTGGACTTAACCTAATAAGAGCGAGAATTTATTCTCTGGCGGGAGATTGGGCAGGTGCAAGATGTCTAATGTCCGAACTCAAAAAATATAGGATTAGTACGATTAATTTGTCTTTACTTGTGGTTTACGCCAATGCTGTATTAGTAATCCAATTGCCATACCAATGCCAACAATGCCAGTAAAGTAAAATAAACTAATTAACCGAGTATAAATTGGTGGTGCAATTCCTTCAACTTCCACTTTTTGTGCTATTTTGACTGGTGAAAATTGACGGTTAGAGCCTGGTTGTGGAGTTGCTTCTACCTCAATTTTGTGGGGTGCGCCATCAAAAAATTGTTCCAGCCATATTAATTTGCCTTCTTGGTTAGGGGTTCCTTTGTAAGCAAAAACTGTGAGATTGTCTTCTAGGGCGATAGCTTTAACTTGTAAAGCTACATCCTTGATAGGTTGTCCTGTTACAGGATCTTTCACCTGCACAGCTAAATTTGCAGCTTTTCCCACAGTTGCGTTTTTATCACCTTCAAGACGGACTTCTAATTCCTGAGATTTTTGAGCGGATGGTGCGATCGCTTCGGTACTATTTGAGTGTCCACTACCATGAGCTTCTGCAACTTCTGCACTCAGGTTAATAAATAATAGGGTGACTATAGCGACTACTGTCAATGCACTCAATAACAGACGTACTGACTGGGGGGCAATTTCTCCTTGACGTAGTTGTTCTTGTCCGCCAATAACCCAGCCGCCCAACAATCCCATTGACAATAAAACAGCGACAACAACGGCAAAATATTTATATTTAACTGGGTTTTCTTGAACATGCAGATTCAAATTTTGCTCATAAGCACCAAAAGCTTGTCCTACCAGAGGTGACACCTTTACCCGTAATTGATAGTTACCACGGATAGGTAACATCTGTTGGATTTCTAGTTTTCCATCAGGTGCGGCTGCATTCATTTCTAGCAATTTTGTGCCTTCAACGATTGGAAAATCTGTTGTCAACCAAGGATTAGATGGTGGCGTGAGAATTTGTAAGTCGATTAAAGCATTTCTATACGGTTTACCCCCAGCATCAACAGCTTGTAGTGTCAGAGTCACAGGGGATTGTGGTTTTTCTGTTCCTGCCTCAAACGGATGAATACGTTCTTGGGGTGGGTTGGTAGAGAGAATCACTCTAGGTGTAGGAATTTGGGAAAATCCCACAAAGGAATAAAGAACTGACAACGCCATGCAAACAGTACTAATTACTCCAAATAGTTGATACTTTTTCATAAAACCTTATTGATTGAGATCAGGATAAAGTAATGTAGAGATGCTTAGTTTTTCATCTCTACAAAACTCAATTTTTCTAAGCAAAAACACTGACATCAAATATCAGCCATGTTAACATCATTATTTTTGTTGGGTGCTTAATAAAGGCTTATGCACTTAACAAATCTTGGAATGATGATTATTTAGTGACATGCAACACCTAAGGTATGGTGACGCATAGAGTGTGTTGTGTTATGAGCCGCAGGATAGGTAGAGAAAAAAACAGTCCAGATTACTAAAGAAGATAGCAGCATATAAAGTGTTACCTGCACAGGTTTAGATAGGGTAATGCTTGCGGTCTTCTGCAATACTGAAGTAGAAGAAAAAACAGTCATTTTTGACCTTCCATAGTTAATGTGAGAAATTTATCAATCAAAAGGCATTATGCCACTTGATTGCAAAAAGATATACCATCAACTTTGTATTTGACAAGTGTGTATAAAATGTATTAAATATTTCGACTTTAACAAATGTAATTAAAGTTTTATATTATAGCGGTTTTAAATAATTTGTGAAATATGAGAGATAGTTCTTGATTGTTGACTGTTAACTACTATTGTTCATTTTTTTTACAACTTATCATGCAGAAATTTACGCATAAAGTTAATACAAATGACAAACGCATGACACATTGTTTTATAGGATGATATTCTCCATTAAGATAAAAATTTACATTAACAACATCACAAAAAGTAAATTAAAAAGCTTTTTCTCAAGGGCGATCGCCAAGTGAAACCAAAATCAATACAGTTTGGGAACAAAAGCAGGCTATTGCCTGAAAAATACTTAATTGTGTCTTAAGTTAATTGAGAATTGTTGACAAGAATCAGTTTTATTTGTAGTATATTTAAGAAAAATTATTGCAAATATTTTGCAATTTCTTGGAGCGCTCATCGTAATGTCATGCCCAACAACTTCACTTTGAATAAAGACCAACTTTGGAGCCGCCGTCAACTACTGAAGCTGGGTATGACGGGTGCTGGTGTGGCAGGTGCAGCAGCGCTATGGCAGATATTGAAGCCACAAACTAAGTCAATTGTCAGAGTGCCATCAATGGAAATGGAAGCACCACAGGGAGCTGCTAACCCGATGCAGGTGCTACGAAATTTCGATTATGGGACAGTAAAAAAAGAAAATGGACGCACCATTAGAGAATTTCAGTTAGTCGCGGATACTTCTGTAATTCAATTAAATAGTGCTGTTTCTTACAACATTTGGGATTTAAACGGTCGCATACCAGGGCCAACGCTACGGGCACAACAAGGCGATCGCATCCGGGTATTATTTCTCAACAAAGCAGGACATTCTCACTCTTTACATTTTCACGGTGTTCACCCCTCAGAAATGGATGGCATTCGCCCAATCGGTAATGGCAAAGCAACAATTTATGAGTTTGATGCCGAACCGTATGGTGTCCATTTATACCATTGTCACGTGGAGCCAGTGACGCGCCACATCGCCAAGGGGTTGTATGGGATGTTCATCGTTGATCCACCCACACCTCGCCCCCCAGCGGATGAGATAGTCCTAGTCATGGCTGGGTATGACGTGAATGACGATAGCCACAATGAGTATTATGCCTTCAATGGTCTGCCGCACTACTTAATGCATCATCCTGTGCGGATTTACAAAGATCAGTTAATTCGGCTATATGTTCTCAACATCATTGAATACGATCCGGCAGTGACATTTCATCTACACGCCAACTTCTTCGACGTTTATCGCTATGGCATGAGTATGAAGGGGAGCGAGAAAACTGATGTGATTACGATGGGTATAGCAGAAAGGCACATCTTAGAGTTTGTTTTTCACTATCCAGGTAAGTATATGTTTCATCCCCATCAAGACGCGATCGCTGAAAATGGTTGCATGGGTCAATTTGAAGTAGTCACAGAAAACGACCCTAAAAACCCCACAAAAAATTAATGAGTCGGCTTCAGGTGGAAAGCGGAAGATGGAGGAATTGAACCCCCAGGTGTTACCCTGCTCTAGTTTTCAAGACTAGTTGCCCTCCCTTGAGCAGCATCTTCCTTGAAGGGGTGTCTGACGGGGCTTGAACCCGTTATGACTGGTTCCACAAACCAGCGCCGCGACCACTTTGGCTTCAGACACCATTCAGTGGAATCAAGGGGATTTGAACCCCTAACCTCCTGTGTGCAAAACAGGCGCTCTGCCAGTTAGAGCTATGACCCCATACAGCAGAAGTGATAGGTACATATATAAAACCGTTTAGAAGACGGTTGCCTTATCTGTTAGGCGACACTCCCATAAGTTGGTAACCCCAGCAGGAATTGAAAGAGCAACTTCCTCCTTGTAAGAGAGGCACTCTCCCAACTGAGTTACAGGGCTAAGAAAGCGATTGACGAGATTTGAACTCGTACTTAGACTCTAGTGCTTTACTACATATAGATTACAAACATATTACAAAAATGTCAAGGGCATACTACAAACTTTTTCAAAGAAGTGAGACCGCTCTTGATTGAGTTGCACTTCTCACACGCTGTTACAACATTAGACTTCTTGCAAAAATACTGGAACCGTCAGAGACTCAAGTCTCTGCCTAATAGCAAAAGTCCGTTGAAACGGACTAAAAATACTGTTATTAGTCGGTTGAAACCGACTTGAGTTATCAGCCAGAAAATTTATTTTCTGGCGAGTATCCGACTTTTGCAAGAGGTCTAATGATGAGTAACCAGTGTTAGAGCAGCAAGATATAAAATACTCTTTTTAAGATTTATATCAGAAATATATTGCATATATAACGGCGATCGCACTAATTTGTGTCCGTAAAAAGGGAACAGGAAACACTTCAACTACGCATGGTGATCGCTCATTTATAATGGAACTTTTGACACTTCCTTCGTTTACTGTGTTAACTGCCGCTCTAAACTGGCTTCCATTGTGCTATTTAAACTATGACCTGCAAGAATGCCACTAGTTAAGTAGTAGCTATCATCATTGACTCGATGTAAGGTTTCAAAACCGCTACGGCGTTGACGATCGCTCAGTACCCAGTAACGCTGCACAATAGTCGTTGGGGCAATCCAACCCTCGCCTTCAATTTGTCCTAAAATATTATGTTGAAGTAAAAAAGTATACTGAAGTTCTCCATTATGCAAACGTCCCTTGTATTGTAGGGAAATTTCGGGGCGATCGCTACCTGGGAATATCAACTTTGTGGCCATAGTGAACCAGTTATCTCGATTCCAAGCTACTAAGGTCATACCCTTGATGCTGATTGGCATCCCATCTCGTTCTAGCCAATTTCCTTGCATTGCCCAGCGTCCTGGTTCTAATAAAAAAGTGTGAGCCACCTTACGTTCCTTGTGTTGATCAAGTATCCCTAAGATATATTTGAAACACAAAAATGTCAGGCAGCTGACTTGCCACACCACTAAATTAGTTTTTGATGGATTTCCCCTAATAAGACTTCTTGAGGTGCGCCTGTGGCGGTTGGTAGGTTGCCAGGTATACCTAGTTGTCGCCAGTAGGCTAAAATAGCAAAAGCGATCGCTTCTTTAAAGTCTGCACTCAAGCCGACTTCATCCGTAGTTTGCACAGGAATTGATGTGAGCAATAACTCTATTTGCCGTTTTAAGTAGAGATTACGACTACCACCGCCACATAATAATACTCGCTGTGGCATTTGTGGTAAAAAAGTGCGGTAACTGTGAGCAATTGAAGCCGCTGTGAGTTCTGTAAGAGTTGCAAGAATGTCAGTAGGACTAAGTTGGTATGCTTCGGCGTCTTTTAAACACTGATGTAAATAAGTTACACCAAATAATTCTCGACCAGTAGATTTAGGTGGAGGTAAATGAAAGTATTCTTGACTCAACCATTGTTCTATCAATGGATTACAGGGAGTACCGTTAGCTGCCCATTTACCATCTTCATCGTAAGTTTTAGCACCAGCGCTTAAATGCTCCACTGCCAAATCCAACAAGCTATTTCCCGGCCCAGTATCCCAACCGCGAATTCTTGTGAGCCAATCGCCATGCCGAGGTGGAATATACGCAACATTACCAATACCGCCAATATTTTGAATACACCGCCCCTCTTGAGGATGACTGAGTAAAAAGGCATCAACTCTCGGCACAAGAGGCGCACCATGACCACCAATAGCAATATCAGCAATCCGGAAATTACTCACAGTTGTAATCCCAGTCAGATGAGCAATCAAAGCCCCACGCCCAATTTGCAAACTGTAACCCAAAGGGACAGAATACCCCGTGTCCCCCTTCGGGTTCGCAGTCGCCTGCGGAGGGTTTCCCTCCTGCAGCGCTGTCTCACCGCGTAAGCGCGTCCCCCTGTCCTCTTGAGGTGGCCGATGATAAACAGTCTGACCGTGGGAACCGATTAATGTGGCTGGTTTGTGACCAGTTTGGATATGTTGAGCAGCTTGAGCAAAGGCAAAAGCGATCGCATCATCTATCTGTGCTAATTCTGCCATTGAAATGGCTTCTCCAGCACAAACTGCTAGTATGCGTTCTCTCAGTTCGGCAGGATAAGGATATGTCGCCCCTGCTAGTAACTCAGTTTTGAGATCAAGTTCTGTACCAGAAATATCTACCAAAGCGGCGTCTATGCCATCTACAGATGTGCCGCTAATTAAACCGATAACGCGGCAAGGAACGACAGTTTGCTCAATCGGATACATATACAAAGATAGTTTTTTTGATTGTACGCGGTAGTTCACTACCGCAGGTTTTCAAACTCTCGTAAGATTTTTAATGAAATCAGATGTGTACGATGTACCTAACTTTTTAGATTTTTATCATCAATTAATTTTAAAGAATATTAATTTATTTTATCTCTAGCTTTCTACAATGGTCGCTGGTGAAGAAATTGATAGCTTTTTCAGCCATCCGCAGTCCCCCGGATTTAGGTATGATATTTTCAAAGCAGTAATTCTCTCTCATCTATGACTCAAGCCTTACCAAAGCTAGTAACCTTTGAGGAATTTATCAATTGGCTGCCTGAGAATTTCAGGGAACGCTACGAACTGCATAATGGAAATATTGTTGAAATGGCGCAACCTGTGGGGGAACACGAAGAAGTTAAAGGATTTTTGACGGTCAAGCTTAGTGCTTTAATTGACCGATTAAACCTCCGTTACTTTATCCCCAACCAAGCTATAGTCAAGCCGCCTGGAAAAGATTCTGGTTATTTTCCAGATGTGTTGGTGCTAAATCGTGCAAATTTGGTAAACGAAGAACTTTGGAAAAAAGAATCTACTCTTAGTTTAGGTGCATCAATACCTTTAGTAATTGAGGTTGTATCAACCAACTGGCGGGACGATTACCACTTGAAGTATGCTGATTATGAAGAGATGGGTATCCCCGAATACTGGATCATAGATTATGCGGCGTTGGGTGGACGTAATTTTATCGGCAACCCCAAACAACAGACAATCTCTGTTTGTAACTTAGTTGATGGAGAATATCAGATAAGTAAGTTTCAAGGCAGTGAGATCATTGTCTCCCATACTTTTCCCGAATTAAATCTTACCGCCAATCAAATTTTTACTGCTGGCGTGGTGTAGCATTAGCGATCGCAATGATTACTTGAATAACGCGGAATGAAAGATTTTAATTTTGTAGAAAAAGATGTCATCAACGGTATAACACTCTATCCCTGAGATGAAGATGTTTGATCGCTGGCGATGATGTGTAAGTCGATGTTTTTGAGTAAGCGGACTAGTTTTTGAGTTAACGAACCTTTAAGGAGTATTTGCCACCGGGATCGTTGACTTTCGCCAATGACGATTTGGGTGATCCGATATTTTTCTGCGACTTCGGCGATCGCCTGAGCTATGTTACTGTTGGTAACGCGAATAAAAGTTCCTTCAAATTCTTTGCACAGTTTTTCACAGTTGTGAATATGTAGGCTTTCTTCTTTGGTGAGGAAGCGATCAAGATCGGCAACAAATACTACATAAAGTGGGGCATTCATATAGTTAGCCAGTCTTGCACCCCGACGTAATAGTTGCAATGAGTTGGGATAGGTGGATACGCATACTAAAACCCGTTCGTGGATATTGCAAAATTGTCCGTTGGGGGTGGTGGCAAGGGCGTTTTCTTCAACGTTATCTGCGACTTCGCGCAAAGCCAATTCCCGTAATGCAATCAAGTTACGGCGTTGGAAAAAGTTATCGAGGGATTGTTGAATTTTTTGTGGTGCGTAAATCTTGCCTTCTAATAACCGTTCTTGCAGGGTTTCTGGTGTAACATCTACCACCACTAATTCGTCTGCTTCTTCTAGAATGCGGTCTGGTACACGCTCTCTTACTACTATGCCAGTAATCCTTGCTACTAAGTCGTTAAGACTTTCTAGATGTTGAACGTTCATTGTCGAGTAAACATCAATGCCTGCTGCTAAAATTATTTCGACATCTGCGTAGCGTTTTTCTTTGACGGAACTGGGAACGTTGGTATGGGCGAGTTCATCGATTAAGGCTAATTGAGGCGATCGCTTTAAAATCGCGTCTGTGTCCATCTCTGTCAATATTAACCCACCGCGAGGAATTTGTTTACGAGGAATAATCTCTAATCCCTCTGCCTTCTCTGCCGTTTCTTTGCGTCCGTGGGTTTCTAAAAGTCCAACAACAACATCAATTCCTTCTTGTTTTAATGCGTGTCCTTCTTCTAGCATCCGGTAGGTTTTCCCCACTCCAGGAGCCATACCAATAAATATTTTATGTTTACCCCGCCGTGCCGCATGAATTGAGTAATTTGTCATTGGTCATTGGTTATTGGTTATTGATCATTTCTCCTTTGTCCCTATTCCTCGTGGACTGAGCGAAGTCGAAGTCCATTCCCCAATCATTGATTTTGCTGACGGTTCAGGTCTTGCAAATCAAGAGCATAATTCAACCGCAGAACATTGACTCCTGGCTCGCCAAAAATCCATAAAAATCTCCCATCGGTGTACTTATTAATTAAAGGAAATATTTCTTGTTCTCGCACTCCACGCGCACGAGCAACCCGCTCTAATTGTTGTAATGTAGCTTTTACGGAAATATGAGGATCTAAACCTGAACCGGAGGTATAAATTAAATCCGCGATCGGTTGAATGTTTTCTTCCCGTAATTTATTTGCTTGCTCTACAATCCTGTTTAGTAATTCTGGATTGCTAGCAGCGAGATTACTGGCTCCTGAGATACCAGTTGGTTTGGCTTTTTTACCTTGGCTATATCTCACAGTGCTGGGACGACCATGAAAATATCGCTCAGATGTGAACACCTGACCAATTAAAGCTGAACCAATTGATTCATTCTTTAAATTCAGCATGATGCTGCCATTAGCTTGATAGGGAAAGAAAACCTGTCCCACCACAAGGATGATTAAGGGATAGATGATTGCTGTTAGCAACCAAAGTACTAGAATTACAAAAACCGCTCTAATAGTTTCTCGAATAAAAGACATCATAAAGATTCCACTTGCGTTCAAAATTTAATTATGTAACTTTCCCCCTGCTCCCTGCTTCTTATCTTCAAGCCAGTCCCACTGCTGTGATCAGTACATCAATCAATTTGATAGCGATGAATGGCACAATTAAACCACCTAAGCCATAAATCAAGAGATGGCGCTGTAGTAATTGATTGGTTGTTCGAGGTCTAAACGGTATGCCCTTCAAAGCAAAGGGAATAAAAGCTGGAATGATCAAAGCATTGTAAATCAACACTGATAAAACAGCAGAGTTAGCGCTGGTCAAGTTCATAATATTTAAGCTTTGCAAGTGAGCCGTAGCAAATATAACTGGAATAATTGCAAAGTATTTAGCAATATCATTAGCGATCGAAAATATAGTTAATGCTCCACGAGTAATTAATAATTGTTTACCAATGCTGATAATGTCAATGAGCTTTGTGGGGTCGGAGTCTAAATCTACTATGTTGGCGGCTTCTTTGGCAGCTTGAGTACCTGTGTTCATAGCTACACCAACGTTAGCTTGAGCTAATGCGGGAGCGTCGTTAGTTCCATCCCCAGTCATGGCGACTAGTTTACCTATTGCCTGTTCGCTTTGAATGACGCTGATTTTGTCTTCTGGTGTTGCTTCGGCAATGAATTCATCTACACCTGTTTCTCTGGCGATGACAGAAGTTGTAATGCGGTTGTCTCCAGTCAACATGATGGTACGTACTCCCATCCGGCGCAGTTGTTCAAAGCGATCGCGGATACCAGGTTTGACTATATCTTTGAGATAGACGACTCCGTAGATTTCGTTATCTAAGCACACTGCTAAGGGTGTACCTCCTAAACGAGAAACTCGCTCGTCAACAGCATCTAGTTCTGGAGTATCGTGTCCATTACGAGAACGTACAAACCCCTTAATGGCCGATACTGCTCCCTTACGGACTTCATGCCCACCTGGTAAATTAGTGCCACTCATGCAAGTTTTGACGGAAAAATCAACTGCTTCTGCTTGGTTATAGTCAAAATCAAATCTTGCACCTAAGTTTTCCGCCAGTCGAACAATTGATTTCCCTTCCGGTGTGTTGTCAAACACACTCGCAGCCCACGCTACATTGGCAATTTCGGCTATTGAATGACCATTAATCGGGATAAACTCTTCTGCTAAGCGGTTGCCGAGGGTAATTGTACCTGTCTTATCGAGAACTAAGATGTTCACGTCTCCACAAGCTTCAACTGCTCGTGCTGAGGTGGCAATAATGTTAAATTGGGCAGCTCTATCCATACCAGCAATGCCAATGGTACTTAATAACCCGC
This sequence comes from Desmonostoc vinosum HA7617-LM4, assembly GCA_019359515.1. Classification (GTDB taxonomy): domain Bacteria; phylum Cyanobacteriota; class Cyanobacteriia; order Cyanobacteriales; family Nostocaceae; genus Desmonostoc; species Desmonostoc vinosum. The sequence continues at coordinate 131,057 of JAHHHC010000011.1, forward strand.
CAATCGTTGTTGGCATCAGCGCTACTAAAAGGGCGATTAAAACCGATACACTGACTGGACTGTTGACATAATAGGCAAGTGCAGGCAAAGTTACTACTACAAATAGAACAATTAAACTTATAGCTGTCAGTAACACCGTCAACGCAATTTCATTTGGTGTCTTAGCACGTTCTGCACCTTCTACCAAAGCAATCATTCGGTCAACAAACCCTTTATCCGGGTCGGCGGTAATGCGGATAATCAATTCATCAGAAATAATGCGCGTCCCACCAGTGACAGAACTCGCAACCTCTGAGCCTGATTCCTTCAATACTGGTGCAGATTCTCCAGTAATTGCCGATTCATCTACTGAGGCGATACCCATAATTACCTCCCCATCCGCAGGGATAATATCGCCAGCAACGACATATATGGTGTCACCTTGTTTGAGACTAGTCGAGGGAATTTCGTTAACCGTACCATCGGGGGCCAGTTTTTTGACAATTGTCTCTAACTTAGTTGAGCGTAAGACATTAGCTTGGGCTTTACCTCGTCCTTCGGCTAGTGCTTCGGCAAAATTGGCTAACCAAACACTCAAGAACAAAATACCTGTCAACCAGCGGTTGAAAAGAGCAGGATGCTTCTGTGGAACTGTCCCAAATAGGTTGGGATCAATTGCCACCGCCAAAGTAATAATTGTTCCCACCCAGACTAGAAACATGACTGGGTTTTTGATTGCAGACTTAGGATTGAGTTTGACAAAAGCATCCTTAATGGCTCTGAGATAGAAGCCTTTGGTATTTACTTTTGATTTTTTGCGTGCTTTGCGGCGATCGCCAGCACGAGAACGTGAGAGTCTATATTTGGAGGTAGTTGCCACCGTATTCATATAGTGAGTGGGGAGTGGGGAGTGGGGAGTGGGGAGTGGGGGACGTGGGGAGTAATCAATAACAAATGACGTTAGCGTAGCGGTAGCGAGTCCGCGATAGCGTAAAGCCTACGGCATAGCTTCGCTTAGAGCGACACAGGAGCGTCGCGTCATGACAAATGACAAATGACAATTCCCCAGTCCCTAATTTCCCTAGCTGCCAGATGCTAGCTTGAAACCTTCGGCTATGGGGCCTAGGGCTAGAACGGGAAAAAATGCTAGCAATCCTAAAATCAACGTCACTCCAGCTGTGGCACCGATAAATACTAAAGAATCGGTTTTTAGAGTACTGGAGGTTTGGGGCACTGGTTGTTTGCGAGATATACTGTCAGCTAATAGTAGGATGGCAATTATGGGAATGTACCGCCCTCCTAGCAAACTAACTAAAGTGCTTAAGTTCCACCATAGGGTGTTATCTTTCAACCCCTCTAAACCGGAGCCATTATTTGCTCCCGCTGAAGCGTATTCATACACTACTTGGGATATGCCATGATAACCGGCATTACTAATTCCTGACAGGGAGATAGGATAAGCTAAGGCGATCGCACTGGGAATCAAAACGATAACTGGGTGAATTAGTAACACGATGCTAGCGAGAACTATTTCACGCTTTTCGATTTTGCGCCCCAAAAACTCTGGGGTGCGCCCCACTATTAACCCCATGAGAAATATAGTCAGAATTAGATAGATAAATAGGTAAGCTATCCCAATTCCTTGTCCACCCCAGATAACTCTCAAAAACAGGTTACTCAAAGTCGAAAATATTCCTTGGGGCATTAAAGAATCATGCATCCCGTTGACAGCACCACACATGGTTGCTGTTGTCATAACTGCCCATAATGCTGTTTGTGCCCAACCAAAGCGGACTTCTTTACCTTCTAAGTTTGGCTGATCTAAGCCAAAGGTAGCATTCACAAGGGGATTTCCTTGTAATTCTCCAATAGCACTCACCCCTACCAAAATTACAAAAATGATAAATATCATCCAAAAAAGCAGCCAAGCTTGTTTGATGTTATCGGCAAATATACCGTAGGTATAAATTAGAGCTGCTGGAATCGCAATCATGGCGATGGTTTCTATGAGGTTAGAAACTCCGTTGGGGTTTTCAAAGGGATGAGCAGAGTTAACATCAAAAAAGCCGCCGCCATTATCACCCAAGAATTTGATCATCTCAAATGATGCTACTGGGCCTCTGGCTAGATACTGTGTCCCCCCGTCTAAGGTTTTCACTGCTAAAGAGCCAGTTAATGTTTGAGGTACACCAATTAAAAGTAAAGCGATCGCTCCTACAATCGAGATTGGTAGTAGTATCCTAGTAATCCCACGGATGATATCTACATAAAAATTCCCTAGTCCTTTACCTGTCAATCCCCGAATAAAGGCAATTCCTACAGCTAACCCAGTAGCCGCCGAAGTGAACATCAAAAAGCCTAAAGCCGCTACCTGGCTAAAATAACTCAAGGTTGTCTCACTAGAATAGTGTTGCTGGTCGGTATTCGTCAAAAATGAGATGGTAGTGTGCAGCAATATATCCCAAGTAGGCGCACCAAAACCATTGGGATTCCAAGGTAGGAGCCTCTGAAAATAAATCAGTAAATACACTGAGATACCCATGAGGAGGTTGCTGTATAGTACTGCTCGGACATACTGCCAACCCGTCATGTCATCTTTCTGCCGTACACCCGCTAGTACGTAAATACTGCGCTCTATCGGATTCATTAAAAAATCAAGCAGTGTTTTTTCTCCCAAGAAAACACGCGCCATGTATCTTCCCAATATAGGAGTGAGTACTACGACGATAAACAACGTTAAGGCAATCTGCAAAAAACCCTGTCCCATATATTTTGTGCCCAATTAAATTTAAGAGGTAGCAAATAAACTCTATTAATAGTGTCTTTTGAGGAATTTGACTACAAGCAATTCGGTGATTTATTGGTCATCACCCTATTTTTTATTTGGATTTACTTTATGCTTAAGATACTTAAACTCTACTCTCTATTTAGTTATGATGATTTGTTTATACAATATAATTTTCAAGTTCGCTACTTTCAAAGATATAAATATTCACTATAATTTTATCAAAATCGATAAATAAATCTAGTATAACTTTACACAATTTTATCAGCATTAAAATAATTAAATCTAATGCACTAGAATAGCTGAAACAATTCAGTAGTAAGCTGTTCCATATATAACTTGCATAATTAGGGCGGGCAAGATGCCCACCCCACAAGAGTTTTATTTAATTTGATTATGTAATTTAGATGTTTTTTAGCTTAGCGTTAGGCTGAAGCCATAACGCACCGACAGATAACTGATATTATAGAAAAAGTTTAATATACAAATTTTGACAATCAAATAACTAATTTATAATTTTTACTAATTCTCTAAAAAAGCAATTAGTTGAATATGAGATAAATGGGATAATTTTGTTTTTTGAAAACTATGATATTAAGTAGATTATTGAATATTAAAGGTAAATTAGATCAGCATGGAAAAACATATTGGTTAATTGCGATCGCCTTTACCATAGTCATAGCATTAGAATATTTAACACCACCAGAATACGTCTTTGGTTATCTCTACACCGGGACAATTTTATTAGCAAACTCCCGATTAAATCGCAGAGCGATGTTAAGCGTCACTCTAGCAGCAACGGGATTAACCTTCTTAAATTTATTTATTCCAGGAGGAAAAATAATTGATCCCCCAACAATAGCAAATAGGCTAATTGCCGTTTTGGCACTGATAGTAACAGCCTGGTTAAGCGATCGCAACCGTCTTAAAGAAGAAGCGATCACTTATACGCAAGCACGATTACGTTCCCAAGAACAGCTCGCAACGATCCGCGAAGATTTTGTTTCCACTTTGACTCATGATTTAAAAACACCCTTATTAGGAGCAATAGAAACACTCAAATATTTTCAAAACGGTCAATTTGGTGAAGTCACCCCAACGCAAGCAAAAGTCCTACAAACAATGGCTCGCAGTCATCAAAATACACTGCAACTAGTACAAACTCTCCTAGATGTATACCGTAATGATACTGAAGGATTAAAACTACAATTAGCACCTATTAACTTAGTGACCGTAGCAGAAGAAGCGATCGCTACCTTATTAGAACTAGCTAGAACACGCCAGGTATATGTTTCTCTGCACTATGGCGAATCAGATTTTCGCCGCGCCCTTTGGGTAAATGGCGACTCATTACAACTAGGGCGAGTTTTCAGTAATCTCCTCATCAACGGTATTAACCATACCCCCCGTGGCGGTAAAGTAGAAGTAGTATTAGAGGATTACTCTAGCGAGCAAATAGTCAAAATCCTTGATAATGGTTCTGGCTTTGACCAAACAGAGTTACCCTATTTATTCGAGCGATTTTATCAAGGACATAGCGATCGCCACCTCTTCGGATCTGGACTGGGACTTTACTTAACAAGACAAATTATTACAGCACATCAAGGTACAATTTGGGCAGAAAATCGCTCACCACGCGGCGCAATATTTGCCTTCCGCCTTCTTGCCTGTCCACCGCCAAGGTGAGGGGGATGTGGTTTGACTTCTCCTGTCAAAGACGCTCTTGCTAGCTTGCTACCGCGTGGGGGTAGGCGGTAGTTGAATCTCGACAATCCCCAATCCCCAATCCCCACTCCAAATGACAAAAATCCTACTCGTTGAAGATGATGAATTGTTTCGCCTTGGTTTGCGGATGCGGTTGCAGCAGGAAAGTAGTTTAGAAATTGTGGCAGAAGCAGATGATGGGGAACAAGCTGTAGATTTGGCAAATCGCTATCCCCTAGATTTGGTTTTGCTGGATATAGGTTTACCAGGAATTGGCGGGATTGAAGCTTGTCGCCAAATTAAGCAGCAGCATCCAACTTTACCAATTCTCGTTTTGACATCTCGTTCCGAAAAACCTTTAATTTCCAAGTTAATTGCTGCGGGGGTTCAAGGTTATTGCCTCAAAGGTATTCCAGCTGAGTCTTTAATATTAGCAGTGCGTTCAGTCGCGGCGGGAGCTTCTTGGTGGGATCAAACAGCCACAACAGAAATTAGGGCAGCTTTTGCAGGTAATTCCCTAGCATTAGCGATAAAAGCAGACGAACCTTTAGAAAATCCCCTCACAAAGCGGGAACAAGAGATTTTAGCACTAGTGGCAACAGGCAAAAGCAATCAAGAAATTGCCGAGATTCTCTACATTGCCCCTGGTACAGTACGGGTTCATGTCCATGCCATCTTACAAAAATTAGAAGTACGCGATCGCACCCAAGCCGCAGTCTTAGCCATCCAAAAAGGATTAGTCGCACCAGAATTATTAACTAGCTTGAAAATAGGGAACGGGGAAGTCTAATACTAATTCGTAATTCGTAATTCATAATTCGTAATGACGCGACGCTCCTGTGTCGCTCTAAGCGAAGCTATGCCGTAGGCTTTACGCTGACGCTCGTACCTCGCTACCGCTAACGCTAAGGTAGTTCGTAATTAAGAAACTCTTATTTAGTATGGGTTTCTGAGTTTGAATGTGTAGCCGAATTTTAGAGAATTGGTATAACTAGTCAGTAGGGTGCGTCAGTACAAATAATCTCTTGGTCAATTCAGGGTTTCTCTTTCCTGATGCACTAGACCTCTTGCAAAAGTCGGATACTCGCCAGAAAATAAATTTTCTGGCTGATACTCAAGTCGGTTTCAACCGACTAATAACAGTATTTTTAGTCCGTTTCAACGGACTTTTGCTATTAGGCAGAGACTTGAGTCTCTGACGGTTCAAGTATTTTTGCAAGAAGTCTACTCTACATATTGGATTTTTTTGAATTACTTTGCTCACGCCTAAGTGTTAATACTGTAGCATGTTATAATATTAAAGTATAAATTAGTATTAGTGTAAACTTCGGCACTCAAATAAAACTAATTTGAAAAAAGAAAGCGAGTGTTAATTCATCCGCTGTTTTTTTAGAAATTAGTAATAAAAACTGCTGCGACAAAAGCAAGTATGTAAAGAAGGCAGAGAACAAAAAACAGAGGACTTTTATCAGTACATTATGCTGATTTATTCTGTTCTCTGCTTTTATATTTTTACCTTCTTGTTAATTTAATACAAAGTTTTATAAAAGGACAAAAATTATGACAAAATTACCAAAAAATAATCATCCTCAAACACAGATTAACTCTGCTAAAAACTCACTACAAGCAAGCACAAATATTATTTTTATAGATACAGCAGTTAACGATTATCAAAGCTTGATAGCTGGTGCAAAACCAGGTACTGAAGTTGTTATTCTTGATCCAAATCAAGATGGTGTTGCACAAATCACCGAGTTTTTGGCATCTCGCCAATCCAAATCTATTCAATCAATTCACATAGTCTCCCATGGTAGTGCAGGGAGTATGCAATTGGGGTCAACTAACCTCAGTTCTGCAAACTTGAGTAAATATGCAAACCAGTTAAAAAGATGGTCAAATGTTTTAACTGATGATGCGGATATCCTACTTTACGGCTGCGATGTAGCAAACGGGGAAGGCACAAAATTTGTACAGCAAATTAGCCAAATTACTGGTGCTGATGTTGCTGCTTCCACCGACACCACAGGAAATGCAGCTTTAGGTGGTGATTGGGATTTAGAGGTGAAGACGGGAAATATAGAGGCTTCCCTAGCATTTCAGCCTGAAGTAATCCAAGCTTACAAATCTATTTTGCCAGCTGGTTTTACTGGCACTAGCACCTACACTCAAAACTTTGACACATTAGATAATTTAGGCTCACCCACTTGGACTGATGATTCAACCATTACAGGTTGGTATGCAGCAAAAAGTAGTGGGGGAGCGCAATTCCTAACATACAGCGCAGCGACTGGTAGTGATAACGCAGGTAAATTGTACAGTTTTGGTTCGACCTTAACAGACCGGGCGCTTGGTTCAATAGCTTCTGGTAGTACAGGAACTATTTACTATGGGTTGCGCCTCAGAAACAACACAAGTTCACCGATTACTAAGTTGCTTGTCGGTTACACAGGTGAGCAATGGCGTAAAAGTGGTGATACATCGCCGCAAGGACTGACATTTAGCTATCAAACTGGGACAAATCTTACTAGCTTGACAACGCCAGGATGGACATCTGTCGCATCACTAAATTTTACTGGGCCAATTGCAACCGCATCCGCTGCTGCCCTAGATGGAAATCTAGCTGCAAATCGAGTTGTCATTACACCTCAGACAATTACTTTAGCCACCCCATTAGCTGTTGGTGAAGAGATTATATTACGTTGGGAAGATATAAATGATCCAAACGCTGATCATGGTTTAGCAATTGACGATGTTTCTATCCAAGTAGACAACACCATATATATAGTTACCAACACCAATGACAGTGGTGCTGGTTCGTTGAGACAAGCCATTATCAATGCCAATAACGACCCAGGAGTTGAGACAATCCTCTTTGATACGACTGGCATCTTCGGTGATGCTACCCCCGACACCATTACTCTGACCTCTGGGCAATTGAACATTACTGGTGAAGTGATCATTCAGGGAACTGGGGCTGACAAACTCACCATTAGTGGTGGCGGTACTTCTCGCGTCTTTAATGTTACTGCACCCCTGACAATTGATGGGTTGAAGATAACTCAGGGAAATGCAGTAGGTAGTACTGGTGGTGGCATCAACAGTATGAGTAATGTCACGGTGAGCAATAGCACCATTTCTGGCAACATAGCCAATAACGGTGGCGGCATCTACAGCAACAGTACTGTCACTATCAGCAATAGCACCATTTCTGGCAACACGGCGAGCGCCAATGGTGGTGGCATCAGAAGCAATAGCACTGTCACTGTCAGCAATAGCACTATTTCTGGTAATACAGCAGACACTAATGGCGGCGGCATCAGAAGTAATGGGGGTACTATCAGTAATAGTACTATCACCAACAACACTGCTGATAATGATAACAATGGCTCAGGTAATGGTGGTGGTATTTCCAACTCAGGTACTAATACGTACACCATCAGCAATAGCATCATCGCTGGCAACTTTGACAAAGGTAATCAAGCCCCTGATATCGATGGTGAAAACCTCAACGGTAATGCCTACAACCTAGTTGGTAGCACTAACGGTAAATCTTCTGGAACGCTTGGCACAGGTACGGATATTGTCAACCCCAACCCCAGACTCACACCGCTAGGAAATTATGGTGGTACTACCCAAACTCATAGCTTGGAAGTTGACAGTTTGGCTGCGAATGCTGGCGATCCTAGTTACAGTGGTGGCTTAACCACTGACCAACGCGGCACAGGTTATAACCGCATTCAAGGCAGCGTAATCGATATTGGCGCATTTGAATCTAACTATACCAACACAGCGCCGACTCTTAATAACACCGGGAATCCAACACTCACAGCTATCAACGAAGATGTAAGTAACATTAGCAATACTGGCAGTTTGGTATCTGCAATCATTGCTAGTGGTGCAGGTGGCAACCCCATCACTGACCTAGATTCAGGGGCAGTTGAAGGTATCGCTGTCACTGCTGTCGATAACAGCAACGGTACATGGCAATATTCTACTGATGGTGGTATTAACTGGAGTAATTTTACTCTATCTGCAACTTCCGCAACATTACTTAGAGATACAGCAAGCGATCGCATCCGTTTTATCCCCAACCCCAATTTTAATGGCAATGCTAATATTACCTTCCGCGCTTGGGATGCCTCCGATGGCAACCCCAGTGGCACTACAGGTATTAATCCCGGCACAGGTGGTGGTGCAACTGCCTTCAGCACTGCGATAGAAACTGCCAGAATTACTGTTAACCCAGTAAATGACACCTCATTTATAGTCACCAACACCAATGACAGTGGTATTGGTTCGTTAAGACAAGCAATTATCGACGCCAACAACGACTCAGGAGTTGAGACAATCCGTTTTGATACAACTGGCATTTTCGGTGACGCTACCCTCGACACGATTATCCTCACCTCTGGGCAGTTAACTATCACAGAAGAAGTCATCATTCAAGGAACTGGGGCTGATAAACTCACCATTAGTGGTGGCGGTGGTTCTCGTGTCTTTAAAGCTACTGCACCCTTAACAATCAACGGGTTGAAGATAACTCAAGGAAATGTCAGTAGTGGTAAAGGTGGCGGCATCAATAGCGACAGCAGTGTCACACTCACCAATAGCATTATTTCTGATAACACGGCGAACACTGGCGGTGGTATCTACAGTGATGGTAGTGTCACACTCACCAATAGCACTATTTCTGATAACGTGGCAGGCGCTAACGGCGGTGGCGGTATTAGAAGTGATGTTAGTGTCACAGTTATCAACAGTACCATTTCTGGCAACACAGCAGACAATAACGGCGGTGGCATCAGAAGCGAAGGTAGTGTCACAGTTATCAACAGTACTATTTCTAGTAACACAGCAAACAATAACGGCGGCGGCATCAGAAGTAGTGGGGGTACTATCAGCAACAGTACTATCACCAATAATACCGCTGATAATGATAATGATGGCTCAGGTAATGGTGGTGGTATTTCCAACTCAGGTGCTGCCACGTACACCATCAGCAATAGCATCATCGCTGGCAACTTTGACAAAGGTAATGAAGCCCCTGATATCGATGGTCAAAACCTCAACGGTAATGGTTACAACCTAGTTGGCAATCTCAGTGGCAAATCTTCTGGAACCCTTGGCACGGGTGTAGATATTGTCAACCCCAACCCCAAACTCAAACCACTAGGAAATTATGGTGGTACTACCCAAACTCATGGCTTAGCATTTGATAGTCTGGCTGTGAATGGGGGTAATCCTAGTTACAGTGGTAGCTTAACCAACGACCAACGTGGCACAGGTTATGATCGTATTCAAAATGGCAAGCTGGATATTGGTGCATTTGAATCAGTATTTCCAGAAGCCAGTTTTGGTGCTGCTACCTACAACACTACAGAAGGTAGCACTGCAATTCAAATAAATATCCCCGTTTCTTTAGACAGGATTCCTGAAGTTGATGCTATCGTTCCCATTCAAATCAAAGGCAGCAGCACAGCTACTAAGGATGTAGATTATACTATTTCCCCTAATAGTCTCACCTTCGTGGCTGGGTCAACAGGCTCAGATTTAACACAACTGGTTACTATAACTATCAAACCAGACGATTTACCTGAAAATGCTGAAACTGTGATACTCTACTTTGGCAATCTTCAGGAAGCTATTCCAGGAGCAATTACTGAAACTACTCTAAATATTGCTGCTAATGATCCAATTCAATATGCTATTTCCACTGCAAACTTATCTTTAACTGAGGGTAATACTAGCAAGCAAACTTTTACCTTCACTGTAACCCGTAGTGGTGGTATTGGTGTAGCAAGTACCGTAGATTACGCTTTTAGCGGCACAGCAAGTTACAACAGTGACTATAACAACATTCTCATTCGGAGTGGTGAAGTTAGCTTAATTGGTGAGTTTATTGATGGTGACTTATCCGGCACTCTAAACTTCGCGCCTGGAGAAAAGACTAAGACAATAACGGTTGATATTTTAGGTGATAAAGCATTTGAACTCAATGAAGATATTACTGTCACCCTCAGTAACCCCAACCTTACAAACGCACCGGAAAACTCCACAATTACCACCAATCAAGCGAAAGTAGATATTATCAACGATGACACCCAACCCTCTGTCAATATTACAGATGTTTCTGTTACAGAAGGTAATACAGGTGCATTAACTAACGCTAACTTCGTTGTCACTCTCTCTAATGCCAGCTATCAACAAGTGGTTGTAAATTATAGTACGAGCGATGATACCGCCCAAGTTTCTGACCTTGATTACAATTCTGGGCTAGGCACAATCATTTTTAATCCTGGTGAAACAAGCAAAAATATTAGTGTTGGTGTTCGAGGTGATAACAAATTTGAAGTCAATGAGAAATTTTCTGTCAATCTCTTTGGCGCAGCAAACGCCGTAATTACTGATAGTTTGGGTGTTGCACATATCATCAATGATGACAACAATCAACTCCCCAGTATTAGAATTTCGGATGTCTCAGTCCAAGAAGGTTACGCGGCTATGATTACTAATGCTACCTTTGCTGTTACTCTTTCTAATCCCAGTTTTCAGCAGGTGATTGTTAATTACAGCACGAGTGATGGCAGTGCTAGAGTTTCTGATTCTGATTATAGTTCTGGGCTAGGAACAGTTATTTTCAATCCTGGTGAAACTAGCAAAAATATTAGCTTTGGTGTTCGAGGTGACACCAAACGTGAAAGTAATGAGACATTTTTTGTTAATCTCTATGGTGCGACAAATGCAGCGATCGCAGATAGCCAAGGAGTCGCTACCATCATTAATGATGACTTTTAATTCTCTGTAGAGAGTGAGTGGGTAGAAATCTAATCATCTGGGAATTGCCAACAGGAAATATGTTCAACATCTTGGCTATTGCAGCTACTACAGGCTACATCAATCTGAGAATATACTCACTCATCTCTATTAATTTTAATGATAAATATATCTATGATTTTTGCTGAATATATGGTGTGAAAGGCTCACGCAGAGGCGCAGAGACGTAAAGAAAAGCGCAAAAAGAAATAGCGATTTATTATCAGTATAAAAAAATCCGCAAATATCCCATGTTTTGTGCTGGGTGTTTGATTTTATTCTTAGATATCTAAGAATAAAACTGGAAGATAGTATCTACATAAATAAAGTTGATCAAAATGATTCGTAAGAGGAATATGTATGCCAAGTGATGAACGGGAAAAAATACGTCACTTGTTGGTCGTACAAGACCTACAAGGACAGAGAACTATTCCCCTTCGAGAGGCTACATATTCTCTTGGCCGGGATTCTCGAAATGCTATTGTTCTACGTTCTCGGTCTGTATCAAGGCAACATGCTATTTTATTGCGGGTAACTGTTCCAGAAACTGAATTATACGGCTTCCAAATTATTGATGGCAATTTCAAAGGAAAAGCAAGTACTAATGGCTTATTTGTAAACGGGACAAAATGCTTTTCTCATAATCTTAAGCACGGAGATGCGATCGCATTTGGCAATAGTCAAGCTCAAGCTAAATATTATGCTATTTCCAATTTATCAGAACAAGCATTTTCTGAATCTTGTGAAGTTGAAGATGTATCTAGCTTTTTATCAGAGCAAGCTAATCCCGTTAATCCCTTTCAAACCTTAATTATTGACCCTACTTTTGAAGCTGCAACAGAAACAGCTCTAGCTCGTCTAGCATCTTTTCCTGAACTGATTCCTAATCCAATTATTGAGATGGATTTGGAAGGAACGGTGACTTATTTAAATCCAGCGGCTACTCTCAAGTTTTCTCAACTTAGAGAAGTGGGTAAGCAGCATCCAATCTTGGCAGGACTCCTGAATGCAGTTAAGGGTTTAGAGAAAAATTCTTTTGTTCGGGAAGTGAAAGTTGATACACAAGTTTTTGAACAATCGATTCATTATCTGCCAGAAAGCGATTTAATTAGAACTTTTATTATTCGAGATATTACAGAGCAAAAACAAGCCGAAGCGGAACTGCGTCAACGCGATCGCTTGTTGCAAGCAGTCGCAGAAGCGGCTAATTATTTATTAGTAGAAATGAATCATGAAACAGCTATCCACAGAGTTCTCGCAACTCTAGGCGAAGCTGCTGAAGTAGATCGTGTCTGCCTCTTTCAAAACCACCCTCATCCGGAGACGGAAGAAATAGCTGTTAGTCTGCGGTTTGAATGGACTAACTCTGGCATTGAGTCTTCCCACTATCGTTGGCAAAATCAACCTTATCAAGATTGTGGGCTAGAACGTTGGTATGTAGAGCTTTCTGATGGCAAACTGATTAGCGGACTTGTTCAAGAATTTCCTGCGAACGAACGCGAGATTCTCATTAGAGATAACATTCAATCTATCCTCTTAGTATCTTTGCGATTAGATAACGAGTTTTGGGGTTTTCTGGGGATGGCAGACTGTACCTCAGAACGTTTTTGGTCAAGGCATGAAGAATCTACACTACTGACGATAGCTGCTAATATTATCGGTGCGCGGCAACGTCAACAGGTAGAGGAAAAAATTCGCTATCAAGCGCTGCACGATTTGCTGACTGGATTGCCTAATCGCTTACTATTTAATGAACTCCTCAGTACCGCTTTACCTAATTCAGTTCGCAACCATGAAAGTTTAGCTGTGATTTTCCTCGACTTAGATCGCTTCAAGCTGATCAATGACACTTTAGGACACACACTAGGCGACCAATTATTACAAAGCGTTGCTCAAAGATTAAAGGATTCTCTCAGAAGCGGCGATACAGTTGCTCGTTGGGGGGGCGATGAATTCACTATCCTCATTCCTCGCGTGAATCATATCGAAGAAATTTCCCAAGTAGCTCAAAGAATCTTACAAGCTTTAGAGAATGCTTTCTATCTCCAAGAGCATGAACTTTACATCAGCGCTAGCCTTGGCATTGCTTTGCTTGATCAAAATAGTTGTGATGCAGAAACTCTGATCCAACACGCAGACGCTGCTCTATATCACGCTAAAGATAAGGGAAGAAATAACTATCAGTTTTACAGTGTTTCCTTGAGTAGAATGAATCCCGAACTCCTGAGTTTGGAGAAAAGCTTACGCTATGCCCTCGAACGGGAAGAATTAACGGTACATTACCAGCCTCGGGTTAATATCGCCACTGGAAACATTACTGGTATGGAGGCTTTGTTACGCTGGCAGCACCCCGAAATGGGGTTGGTTGCCCCCAGTGTTTTTATTCCCTTGGCTGAAGAAAGCGGATTAATTATCCCCATCGGCGAATGGGTGCTAAGAACAGCTTGTAGCCAAAATAAGCTTTGGCAAGAGACAGGATTACCCTCCCTGACTATGGCTGTGAATCTTTCTCTCAAGCAGTTTCGCCAACCCAATCTAGTAGAAACTGTAAGCAGGATTCTAGCCCAGACAGGATTAGAGCCACACTTTTTAGAGTTAGAAATTACAGAAACGACTGCTATTGAAGATTTAGAGTTTACTAGAACGATGCTAGAGGATCTCGAACAGATGGGTGTTCACCTCTCTATTGATGACTTTGGTACTGGTCATTCTTCCCTGTCTCGTTTACAGCTCCTACCACTCCACAATCTCAAAATTGATAGGTCATTTATTCGAGATTTGACAACTGATGCCAGGGTAGCTCATATTGTCAAAGCAATAGTTGGTTTAGGGCAAAGCTTAGGCTTGAGGCTAACTGCTGAAGGAGTAGAAAAGGAAGAGGAACTAGAATTCTTAAAATCTATTAACTGTGAAGATGTACAAGGTTTCTTTTTTTACCGACCACTTTCAGCCCAGAAAGCAACAGAAATCCTTCACAGTGAAAGTATTAAGTTTGTAGACTAATGAAGCTCACTAAAAAGGGAACAGGGAACGCTTAACAGGGAACAGAAGTTCCTGAAGCATTTATGAAAAACTTTTTAGTTCGTAGCGAATTTCCGGTGCGTGTTCATAATTACTATTAATTATTTTTGCTGTTCTTGATAAATTTGTTGGGTTGTCTGCTCATGAGGTAACTTTGTCTTATTACCGATATCTCGGCCTATAAAATATCCCACGTTTGCAGCTAAAACAAGTGCAACGACAGCTAAAGCGCCAACAAGAGCCGATTGATCTCCAAAATTAAAAAATTGACGTTTCATAACCTTAATCTCCTGTTTACCAAAGTAAATTAAAGCTGAAATTTCAGTGTAACTTAATTACTAAAACTGAGACAAAGCTACATTGGTACAATTTCGACAGGTTCTCTTACCTTAAACATAGTCTAGGAAGGAGTTTTCGATACTTTACTCTTTTATTTTTTGATTAGAGTGATAGAAGAGTGCTAACGTAGCCATCGCAAACAAGAATGTAAACTAATTATCAAAAAGTAAAGTTTCCTAGCTTCAGCCGACAGCAACACGGATAATTGCTTCAAAGCTCAAGTATGAGGAGAAGCCAAAAGTGATATTATCTCGTGGACGAAGGATTCTAGCTGCTTTGCTGCTGTCACTTTTGCTACTGACAACAGCGTGTACTGCACAAGCACCTGGACGTTTTGATCAGGTACAAAAAGAAAGTACTCAGCAAAAACGCGGACAAGCTGTTGCCAAAAATGCAACACAGGGTAGTGAATTTAATAAACTTTTTCCACCAGAAGAAGCTGGCTATCAGCGCGTTTATACTCAAGAGAAAAAAGGTTTTGCGGAAGCGAAACTGAAAAAAGATAGCAAAGATGTCGCGATGCTGTCTATCTCTGATACCACTAGTACACCAGCAGCTGCGGCTAAATTTTCCCAAAGTACCAAAAAAATAGGTGGTTATCCAGCAGTGGAGGTAGGCAATACACAAACCGCGATTTTGGTAGGGAAGTATCAAGTAAAAGTTCTTTCTCGTGACCCTGCATTTTCAGCTAGCGATCGCGCCGCTTGGATAGAAAAATTTAATCTTGCCGGTCTGGCTAAACTCAATTGATTTGGAATGTTGTCATCAAAATAACAAAGACTCAATAAGGAGATGATTATGAGCAAACCGATTTTTGAGTTGGTTGATGAATTGCCAACCAGCAATTTGACTGTATCTATGTTGAACTCGCTTGATTTTATCGCTCCTGGTCAGTGGCAAAACACCATCGGCTTTGTCAACACAATTAAAACTGTCACTGGTGAAACTGACGAAGCTTTAATTCAGCAAATTGGTGAACGTGCGATTTATCTTTACAATGATCGCTCCCAAGGTTATCAAACAGCAATGTGGCTTTATCAAACTGTGGATAGTACTGATAAAGCTTTGGGTACAGCAGCTTTAGCAAATAAAATTGGCGAAAAAGTTCCCCTTTTAGGTTTTTTAAACTCTGTCACTCCTAAATCAGACAAAGCTCAAACCATTGATTTATCACTAAAATTAGTTGCAGAATTGGTAGCCTTTTGCCAAATTAATGGCATCCCCGGCGATAGTATTGGGGATTTTGTTGCTTCTTTGGCTGAGTATAGCGGTGAGTCACTCATCCGTATGGTGGCATTAGTTTGTGTTGATGGTTTAATACCTCTAGGCCCAGATTTTATTAGTAAAGCGATGTCTGGACTCAATCAAACAAATCCGCAGGAGTTAGAACAAAATTCAACTTTCCAAAATATTCAAGATGCGATTCCAGGCAATGGTGCTGACGGTAAACTGAACTTTATTGGTCAAAGTTTTGACTCTGTTAAAGGTTGGATGAACGGATTAGTTGCCTCCAACGATTTAACACCACAAAAAGTTGCCCATAATCTAAAGGGTTTTGTGGAAATTGCTGATGATAAATTAGACTACTTAGGAGCATTCCTAGATGTAGCCACAAATTACTACGAACACACAGGTACGCAAACATTAGCACGTCGCTTGATTGAACGAGCTGTAGCTGAGATCTAATGGACAAGGGACAGGGGGAGAATAAAGAATTACGAATTACGAATTACACATTCCCCAGTCCCTATTTTGCCAAACGCAAATCTGCCGCGATCGCATTCAAGTAAGGTTGAAATACTGCTAAATTTTCTAGTTTTTCAAACTTACCTGTTGCAGAACTAGAATTAAAAGCAGTGGTAATTACGTAAAGAGCAGTACCATCAAAGGTCACATGACCAATGTACTGCTCTTGTATTCCACCCTGTCGCTTAAGTCCGGCAAAGCCATAACGGATACCTGGAAGTTTACCAATGGTTACTGTTTGCTGTGGGAAGGTTGTCAAAACAATTTGAGTTCCATATTTGCTTTGACGGTCTTTGGCTAAACTAGTATAATAGTCTGCAACCCAAGCCTTAAGTGCTTTTATTACTTGGGTTTGGTATTTGGAATTTTGAAAATCTACCTGAGAACCAGGTGAAATTCCAGTTGATGTCAGCTTCTTTTGAAAATCTTGATTATTTGCTAGTGGATAAATTTCGATTTCAACTGTACCCAAAAGTTCTTTGTTGGATGTAACACACAGTAATGGCGCGTTTCCCTTACAAGGAACAGCTTGCCAACCAGTTGGAACATCAGTATTTCCTAATATTTTCTGCCAAATATTTTCTTGATTAGAGTTGGGACGGGTTGCTCCTGTAGGGTTTTTCTCTACTTTGGGTTGAGAAAAGTAAGGGAGAACAAATTTAGCTCCCAACGGTATCAAAATCAGTAAAATAGCACCCAGTAAGATATGATAAACTCGCAGCATTATTCCTGAAAGCCCAAAGCCAATATTGCAGACTGACGAGATCTACCATACTTTACGGATACGCAGGATGCTACATCTTCATCGCTTCAGTTTACACAAATTGAGTTAGATATTTCAATGCTACGCAGTAGCGCCGACAGTAAAGGCAGCGCTACTAGCAAAGTTGTTTATTGATGTCTGTTTAATTACTTGCAGCTAGCTTGCCGGACGTATCGCCACAAAGAACAGAAACTAAACAAAATCATGAAGAGACGCTATATTTGACAGCTAAAGCAAATTGGCTAGAAGTCGTTACCTGTAGCGTGAACGTTGTGTACGACGTTGCTTGTGTCTTGCGATCGCTTTTCGCTTCTCTTTCTCTAACGGTGTCTCGAAGTGACGCTTTTTCCTCATGTCTTGGAAAATTCCTGCTTTAGAAACTTCCCGCTTAAATCTTCGTAAAGCTGACTCAATACCTTCATTCTCCCCCAAAACTACTTGTGTCATTCTCATTCCTCCTCTATATGGATGAATAGTTGAAGACTAGAGACAAAAGAAAATATTCCAGCAGAACCGAGCCTTTGGCTTATCTGCTGGAGACTCTAGATGTTAAATTTTTACAGTAAAGCTTAGTAGCGACGATTATTACGAGTATTATTACCCCAGCTACCACGAGAAGAACTTCTTTCTTCACGAGGTTTAGCTTTGTTAACTTTCAAATCACGCCCCATCCACTCAGCACCATCAAGTGCTTCAATTGCTGCTGTTTCTTGTGCGTCTGATTCCATTTCTACAAAAGCAAACCCACGTGGCCGACCTGTTTCTCGATCCGTGGGTAATTGTACACGACTTACTGTTCCATATTCTGCAAAAGCACGCTTTAGATCTTCTTCTGTAACTTGATAGGATAAGTTACCTACATAAATCGACATGTTATATCCCCGAATTCAGAGAGTGTGGAGAGTTAGATTCGGAGAGAAGGTTTTTTAAAATCAAAACGAATTACTCAACCGAAAATAATCCTTATATCCACAAGTATATCACATCCTTGGCTTTTCAGCTCACACTGAAGCTAGATTTCCAAAGAATGCTCGTGGAATAGGCTTGTAAGACTATTTATAACTTATTGTATTTTAATCGACTAAGTTACATTTTATTACATTTATGCTGACCATACTAAATGATCTTGGTTGGCGATCGCTTAGCAAGGATCTATATCGGTGGTGGGCCTAATTATACCACAATTGAGGGGATTGTTTCAGCATCAGCTATGGGTGAACTGAGCTAGTATCTTTTCGGCTTGGGTACATAGTGTTTCGTGATACTGACCGTTGCTAGCTAGCAAACCACCCCACTGATTGATATCCCCTGTGTTATATTGCAAAGCTGTACCGTTGAAGTGAGTAAATTTACCACCAGCTTCTGTAAGAATTAGTTCTGGGGCGGCTAGATCCCAGTCTTTTGGGGCGGATTTACCTGAAAGGGAGATGTAAATATCTGCCTGTTGTTCGACGATAGCAGCAATTTTACAACCTACACTACCAATGGCTTTGTGATTTTGACAAGGTAAATTTTGTAGTAAATAGTCTAATCGTTGATTGCGGTGAGAACGACTCACAACTATAGTTAAATCTTCGATTCGTTTACCTGATGACACTTGTAAGGGAACAGATTGCTCACGGGTTTCGACAAAAGCTCCACCACCTTTGATACCAGAGTATAATTTTTCAGCTTCTGGTACTACTACCACGGCTAATACTGGGGATTTTTCCTTGACTAAGGCCATGTGAACTGCATAGTCTCCAGTTTTTTTAATAAAGTCACGCGTACCATCCAAAGGATCTATAATCCACACCCACTTGGAAGTATCACTGTACGGTTGCGATTCGTAGGTTTCTTCGCAGATGTAAATAAAATCTTCGTTACCTAAAGCAGTTTGTAGCTTTTTCAGAATATATTCACTAACAGCGACATCTGCAACTGTGACAGGCTCATTCTGTTTGTACTGCACGTCTAGATTGGAATTTTCTGCTGTCTGGTGGTAATAAGACTTTAGTATATCTGCTGCTCCCCAACCCACAGTCCGAGCGATCGCTAATATTTCTTGTAGGTTTTTCATTTTTAAATTTTGAATCCCCCGAAATAGCTCATTATTTAATATTTTGCATCCAGCGCCGTGTACCAAAAAATTGACACGAGTAAGCAGCGATATCAGCTGCTTGGGTGAGCGCATTCATAAAACTTGTCTGTAGAATGTGGTAGCAGAAGGCACCGTGAAAAATATCTCCGGCTCCTAGTGTGTCAACCGCTTGAGTATGCGGTACATCTACAGTACCAGTTTTACTGCCACTTAGATATTGAATTGCTTTTCCTCCGTGGGTGATAGCGATATGCTGAATATTAAATTCACTGAGATAACCAAAAACTTCTTCCTCAGTATGACAGTTGGGGGGATAAAAATTAGCAGAACAAATTGCATAATCAACAAAATGCAAAAGTTGCTCAAATCCAGGTTTCCAGCTACCGCCATCGATCGCTACTGGGATATTCTGAGATTTAGCCATTTGCGCGATGGCACATCCAACGATCATTTGATGTCCATCAATTAGTACTATATCGACGTTTTGCAAAATATCCGATGGGATGGATACGCTAGTTTTTTGAGTTTTTATAGCATTGATGGAGATTACAGCCCTTTCACCTGTGGCTTGGGTGACAATAATAGAAGAAACTGGCACTATTGCATCAATTGTGGAATCTAGATCAGCGATCGCAACTTTGTGGCTTGCTAAATCTTCACGAATTAGCTGCGTCATGGGGTGAGAACCCACCACACCCAAAACTTGAGCTTGATTACCCAAATGGCTGAAAGTGACAGCTGCGTTTGTAGCTGGGCCACCTGCTGCCACAGTATAATCAGCAGCAACCATCTTTTGATTGTTTTTGGGTGCAGACTCAGCAAGATAGATCAAATCCAAGGTTACTAAGCCCACAAATAAACCACGAAAAGATTTGTCATTTGTCATTGTTTATTCTCCGCGTCCCCGCGTCCCCCCATCCCCGTCTCCCCACCTCCCACCCCCTACTCATGCAAACTGATCCTAAACCAGGAATACTTTACGTTGTCGGTACGCCAATTGGCAATCTAGAAGATATGACTTTTCGGGCGGTGCGAATTTTACAAACTGTGGATCTGATTGCAGCAGAAGATACTCGTCACACAGGGAAACTGCTACAGCATTTTCAAATTCAAACACCGCAAGTAAGTTATCACGAACACAATCGTAGTAGCCGGATTCCAGAGTTATTAGAGCATTTAACTAATGGTAAAGCGATCGCGATTGTCAGTGATGCGGGGATGCCAGGAATTTCTGATCCTGGATATGAACTGGTGAAAGCTTGCGTTGCAGCAGGGATTACAGTTGTGCCGATACCTGGTGCTAGCGCTGCAATTACAGCTTTGAGTGCAGCGGGATTACCAACAGTTCGGTTTGTGTTTGAGGGCTTTTTACCACCAAAAGCTCAACAACGGCGAGAGTATTTAGAGTCTTTACAAGCAGAATCTCGCACAATGATTTTCTATGAATCACCACATCGGTTGCGAGACACTTTACAAGATTTAGCAGAAGTTTGGGGACGCGATCGCCAAATTGTGCTAGCGCGAGAGTTAACAAAATTATTTGAAGAGTTTTGGCGGGGAACAATTGCTGAGGCGATCGCCCACTACAATCAACGTGAACCTCAAGGTGAATATACTTTAGTAGTAGCGGGAATTCCACCTACTCAGTTACAACTCACAGAAGCAGAACTCAAAGCCGAATTAAAGCAATTAATGAGTCAAGGAATATCGCGATCGCAAGCTAGCCGTCAGTTAGCAAAAGTTACTTCCCTGCCCCGTCGCCACCTCTATCAACTAGCACTTTCTATAGTGCTAAATTCCGATCCCCAATTTTAAATAATTCGTAATTCGTAATTAAATCAAGATTTTATTGATGAATAGTAATAATATTTAATCTGGAGTAATCCAGCGAGTAAATATCGTTAGTATTAAAGCTGAATGCTCCATAATATGCGTTGCTTACAGAGTTTATGCTATCAAAATAGTTGATTATTTGAATGTTAGAATAGTTACCTGCTAACACATGCTTAACTTGTACTACTTCTACCTCATGTATAAAGCTTTTTACATCAGGATAACTAAAGTCAAAAATTTGTATTTTAGCCATTACATTATATGAGTTCCCGAATCAATGGTTAATTTGACTTTACTGCTTTGACTTTATATTAATCTTATCAATTAAATTGTTACACTTCATGTTTTTTGGCAAACACCTAAAAAAGATAATGCAAAATTACATATATTGTTGATTTTTAGGACTCAACTAAATTTGTATGCATCGAAAATTACATAGCGTTTTTTATTCGGGTGAGTACTGGCTTATTAACCAATTGTAGAAGTAATTCATTAATTGCCCCTACCATGTACCTTACTTACTTGGAATTCGCTATAAATACTTTTATAATATTCACTAGCTGATTGTCTATCTTGAAAATAGGGAGTGGAGAGTAGGAAATAGAGAGTGAGAGAAGAGGAATTTTAATTGTATCTCGTCTCTCATACTACAGAGAGTAGATTAAGGCGCTAGCAATATTTAGCAAGATGCCGATTTGACAGCCCAAAAGTGTGTATAGCCTGTTCAAGCGAATAGCCTCTAAATATTGGTTTTCGCATAGGGGTTTTGCGAAGTTTGAGGCTAATATTACAATGGAAATTATCCATAATGAGGAACAATTAAGAATGACCCAAGTGGTTCTAGGAGAAAACGAAGGAATAGACTCAGCTCTGCGTCGGTTTAAACGCCAGGTCTCTAAAGCTGGTATATTGGCCGATGTGAAGTATCATCGGCACTTTGAAACACCGCTAGAAAAGCGCAAACGTAAGGCAGTGGCAGCTAGACGCAAGCGACGTTTTAAATAAACCTATTTGGTTTGGTATGGCGTTGCTTGAGGTGATGACCTGAAATTGAGTGACAGTGCATCGCCATTATACTTACAAAAAATTAAGAAAGATGTGCTACACCCCTTATCGGGGTGTGGATAAATAACACTGCCATGCTTTAAGTGAGTCAAAGTGTGATTATGGTTAGTCAGAAATATCTACAGTCCGACTATTGCAGCGGTTCATCGCTTTTTCTACTCCCTGCTTACAGCTTGACTCTATACATTCAACTACAAACTGAAGTACAAGAGACATTAACTGAGTTTCAGCCGCAGAAAATCGTCCCAATACATGAGAGACAGTACCTGAGTCATCGCTAATAGCTGCACCTTTTGGTTTACCAATGCCTATTCGTAAACGGGGGAAGTTTTGGGTGCTAAGATGGGCGATCGCACTTTTCATACCGTTATGTCCCCCAGCAGAACCAGACAAGCGTAAGCGAGTCTTTCCCAAGGGTAAATCCATATCGTCATAAATCACTAGTACAGATTCCGGTGGTAGTTTATACCAATTTGTAACTGCTTGGATTGATTGTCCTGAGCGATTCATATAAGTTAAGGGCTTCAGCAAGCGAATCTTACCACCGCCTGGGGCGATTCCTTCACCGAACTCCCCTTGAAACTTGCGATTTTCTGCTAGGGGAATTTGCCAGGAACGAGAGAGAGCATCTATAGCAGCAAAGCCAATATTGTGGCGCGTTTGGTCGTATTTAGGTTCTGGATTCCCCAACCCGACAATTAGCTGGGGAATTACCAAAACTGGTTGCTTAACAGCTTCTGTCATTTGCAGGATGAAGTACGAATTATGAGTTTTTGTTCTTTAAGCTTCATCCTTCTTAACAGCCTCAATTTGCTTAGGTTCCAGTTCAGCAGTTGTTTTTACAGCTTGTTCTAGCTGTTCTGCTTCCTTTTGGAACTCATTTTGAAACTCCTTAGAAGCTTCTTGAAAACCACGAATAGCTTTCCCTACACTACGACCAATTTCCGGCAGTTTCTTGGGGCCAAAGATTAACAGTGCTACTACCATAATTACAGCCATTTCTGGCAGACCAATACCAAATATATTCATTTTGTCTCCTATCAACTGGATGGCGATCGCAGAAACTTACATCTGTAGTTTAGTAAATTGTTAGTGGTCATTTGTCCTTTGTCCTTCGTGAATACCAATGACAAGTAACAAAAAAACCCGGACTGGCCGGGTGTAGTAACTTGTTATCCAAGCTTGATAGCTTTTTTGGAATTAGCGGCCTAAGCTCCGCCAATCAACGTTTACATCCTGAACCAACAGAGTTTTATTGTAAAGTTGCAGAATAATCAACAAAAATACGAAAAATAACAGCATAAAAACAGCCATTACAGGGGTAGTACCCCAACCTGGAGCCACCTTACCATATTCAGAGTTCAGGGGTTTCAGGATATCTCCCAGCCTAGTCCGTTGTGCCATAGTTCACCTAAGATTAGTTGCCAAAGCTTTTTTTAATCTTCTGTAATATTCTATAAGAATAGCACTCATAATTTATCTATAACTTATGGAACCCGCAATAGTTCTTAGCATTTCTGTAGGCGCGGTGGTAGTAGCCATCACCGGGTTGGCTATTTATACCTCTTTTGGCCCTCCTAGCAAGGAATTGAGCGATCCCTTTGAAGATCACGAAGATTAGAAGGAACTGGGGATTGGGGAATTATTATTTGTCATTTGTTATTAATTATTCTCCGCGTCCCCATGTCCTTGCGTCTTTTTCATCTCCTCACTCCCTATTTGTCAGCCAACAGACAGGGGCGGGGGAAACCGGATGTCTGCATTGAAGTGTTCGATATTGGCACTATAATGAATCGGAAAGATATATTCTAAATTTTCATGGGGACGGGGAATAATGCGATCGCAAAGTACTTCGCCTCCATGAACTCGCTGCGCTGCTTCCAGTCCTGCACTTACAGCCATATTTACCTCCCCGACATCTCCCCGAATTAGCACGGTAATTCGTCCCAAATCAGTATTTTCAAAACCTACAAGAGTAATGCGGGCGGCTTTACACATGGCGTCCCCCACTTCCATTGCTGTAGGAACGCCATAAACTTCACTCTAGCCTAATAACTGATAATTTAAAACTCCCCTTATTGGGGAGTAATAAGCTAATTTATCGCTTGTTTCAGTTCCTTGAACATCAGTCTTAGAGCGTAAGCAGCAGTTTGACTAATTATTAAGTTGCCAAAGCCGCGTTTAATC
The DNA here is from genome assembly GCA_019359515.1 of Desmonostoc vinosum HA7617-LM4. Taxonomy (GTDB): domain Bacteria; phylum Cyanobacteriota; class Cyanobacteriia; order Cyanobacteriales; family Nostocaceae; genus Desmonostoc; species Desmonostoc vinosum. The sequence continues at coordinate 155,372 of JAHHHC010000011.1, forward strand.
TCGCTTTCCTTCACAGATGAAGCTTTGTCAGCAAGCGACTGATCGAGTGACAACTGCATGTTTTGCAACGTCAAATTTAAGATGGCTTCAATCTGTGGCTGCTGTTCTTTCGGCAGCATCGGCAGGAGTGACTCTCTTAGTGAACGCTTCAGTTCATCCATTGCTTTTTTCTGAGCTTTGCCTATGGCCTTCTGCTTCCAGAGTTCCGGAGTGTTCTGTTCTGGAACGTGATACAGTTCCAGAACAGAAAAACCCAGGTTTAGAGGCATATACCGATGTTCCAGAACACATTCAAGCCGTTCCAGAACATCTGCACTGGGTAGAAACTTACTGCCCATCCCAGCGCAAGCATAACCATTACTATCGCTACTGCTACAAGCAAGGGGGAAAAATTAAGCATCGGCACATAAGCGGCGGCAATGTGCGATCGCCGATTACCCAACAGAGGAAGCAAGAGGTAGAGATTGCGATAGGTTCAGGGCGATCGCCCAGTGAAATAGAAAAGTTAATCCGCTCGTGGCGTTCGTGTGAATGATGAATGCAGGCGATCGGCCCAGGAGCGATCGCGTAGCTTGGTCACTCCAGAGTACTGTAAGCTTCCCTTGTGAGAATTTCTAGCGCTTTGGTCAACATCACCGGATCGTCAAAAGCACCAGCCTCAAACTTTTGATAAAAAACACGAATTTTTAAAAACAACAAATCCTGGTTAGTCATTAACATTTGTTGCGTATTCATCGGTTAATCCTCAACGGTGTTGGTACAAAGGTAATCAACATCGTCCCAGGCACTATTAGCTAACGTCTCTAGCGCCACTGCCAAATCAAAAGGATGCTCGTAAGCACCCGCTTGTAACTGGCAGTAGAAAAACTCAATTCTGACAAATAAACTGTGGTTCATAAAGTGGCGATCGCGTTTTTAACTTGGTCTTGAGTCACATGAATGTACCGCCGGAGGGAATCTAAACTAGAATGCCCGGTAATCTCCTGAATAATCGGTAAAGCAATACCTTGATTTCCTAGTTCGGTAGCTCCTGAGCGTCTAAAACTGTGAGTTGAATATCCTAGACCATCAAGTTTGGCCGCCAGTACAGCCCTTCTGAAAGCGTCATCAGCCGATTGAAACTGCAAATGACTACCGACACTTGCACCAGGGAATAAAAAATCATCATATTTCGGTTGAGATTCAAACCAGTAAAGCCGTAAGTAATTTTGCAACTTCTCATTAATTGGCACTTGCTTAGTTTTTTTGCACTTAGTACTCTGCTTTGGATAAGTGATAGTAGACAAAGGCTTACCATTTTCTTGGTAAACGTCACTAGTTTTCAACTTGCATACTTCACCCATGCGCGCACAAGTAAAATAGGCAATTTGAAAAATTAGTTTATGATTAGCTCTCTCAGTTGCACTAATCAACTTATCAAAATGCCCTTGTTGAAAAATAGCAGCTTGCCCATGTCCATTAACTTTCATATACACCTTTTAATACACCATAAATAAAATCATGTATATGGTGAAATTAGCTAACAGTTATTAGCCAATCAAGTATAGGCACAGTAAGCAATGCAACCAATCAGTGAATCTACAGCTTTTAGGTAAAAGATGTAAATTTACTATTTTTTATCTGGCTCTTATAAAAGATTTAGATAACTTCAATCATTACTTGAAAAAATGGCAGAACCAATATTAACCGATGTCTTTGGCCCAGGTGCAACACAAACAGCCACCACCATCACAATTTTGAAAGCAGACTTACCAGGATTAACCGCCGCCGCTAATAATAAAGCTGATTCTTTACTAGTTGGACTTGCTTTAAGATGGCAAATTGCTTTAACAGAAACATTGTTTAATTCCGATACTGACCGAAGTATTTATATTGGCAATGGCTACCCTAACTTTGCTTACAGAGGAACGAATAACGCGCAATATAGAGTAGACCAACTAACAATAAATCTCGCCAGAATAGACACCTTTGGAACAATCGACCCGGATGATTATTAATGAGTACTAAATGCTGGAAAACAAGGGGTCAAAATTGCACCTCTTTTAGACAGAATGGTGCAATGGTGCAGGGGAACAATGTTTTTGTAGATTCGTGGAGACGTGCAACTACAATTACAACCGTTATAGCAACAGTACCGGATGGATATTATGTTAACTGCCAAGCTTACTTTTTGGTACTAAACGACATAAAAACAAATATCTGGGCAGCTTCATGGACTATTACTGAAGACCCTAACAATTCGCAGTGTCCCGCAGAGCCTAAATACGATTGCATCAATGGAGTTTGTGCATTGGCTACAGCATACAATACCCCTGGCAGTTATGCCTCTTTAGCTGATTGTCAATCAGCTTGTGGCGTTTCTTCTCCTGGTTGTGCTGCGCCTAATCTCTGCATTGACCCTAACAATTACTGCCCCCTGGGAAGGTTTGTTTAACTACTAATGACTGGAATCAAATCGAGTCTTTATCTAGCCAATTAGCAAGTAAAAATTGTAGTTAGAAACTATGTCATCAGCCAGTACAATTAATAATTTACAACAGGCTTTAAATTGTGCTGATAAATGCGATTGTTGCAGTAATTTACAGCAACAAATTAACGCAATCAAAGCTGAATTACAAGTACTGAAAAATAAACCGACTAGCGTAGATGAATATGCCCGTAAGCTAGCAAAAGAAGCATTAAAAACTGCCTATCAAGCTGATGCAAATGCCTATCGTGCTACAGCTGAGGCTGAAAATGTACGAGCGGAACTTAAAGAATTGAAAGCAATTTTAGTGGCCGCGGCGGCCGCCGCAGCATTAGCGGGGGCTGCTATGGCAGCGGCTGGCAGTGCGGCCGCTGCTGCTGCTGGTGCTGTCAGCACTGCTTCCCAAGCTTTAAGTCGCTTTGCGTCCATCTTAGACAAGCTCGATAGGCTGTTAACCTTGGCTGACACGATATTATTTACGACGAGAACAAGATGAGTACTTTTGACCCCGGCACTTCTGGAACTTTAAAATCAACCCAAATTCCTCAAGCTTTTTTTGAGGTTTGTCGCGCGTTAGATGCTGCTGAAAATAGCAGAAATGGCGCTAATCCTGGTTTACCACCACGCCGAAATTTGTCTACAACAGTTAGTTTTGACACTGGCACTATTGCTGTTGCTGCAACTATACCTATTGTTACTATAGGAATCCTATTTGATTTTTGAAAAAACTCCGTACATTTCAAGAGTGGCAAAATCAAAGGTAGTGTGTCGAATAAACCATTCAAACATCCATTTCAAATGTGAAAAAGAGGGAATTAAGGCAC
>JAHHHC010000012.1 GCA_019359515.1 Desmonostoc vinosum HA7617-LM4
TAGTTAGAGACTATGAGCTATTACCCGAAACATCGGAAACGTTTATTTACCTTGCCATGATTCGGATCATGGTGAGGCGACTTGCATAAAATTTTACCCTTCAAAACTTTTCAAACAGCCTCTAATATAAAAACAAAAAGCGCTTTCAGAGAAAGCCGCTTTCATAAAATTACAACAATTAGATTTTTGTTTCTAAAATTAATTGAAGCTGCTACGTAACAGCATTTAAAAAGCTACCAAACATCAGTGCTTGAAATATTTGATAAGCTAATAATCATTCAAATTGCATCCCCGCGTCTCCCCTTAAGCGCGTCCTCCGAAGTTTGCTCAACGGGGGGAACCCCCGCACGCAACTTCTCTCCGCGTCTTTCTGAGGCAAAGGATTATGCAAGTTAAAGGCAGATTAGCTTATTCTCAGTAGCAGCTCAATTGGCAATATGTAATGTTTAACCAAATCTGCCACTGACGTAATCTCTAGTGTCTTCCTGCTTAGGATTGTTAAAAATTACTTCTGTTGAATCGTATTCTACTAAATAGCCAGTACGACCTCCTTCAGAGGTGCGAACGTTAAAAAAGGCTGTTTTATCAGATACCCGTGCTGCTTGTTGCATGTTGTGGGTAACGATGACGATGGTGTATAGCTCTTTTAGTTCGTGAATTAGTTCTTCAACGCGCAGGGTAGAGATGGGGTCTAGAGCAGAGCAAGGTTCATCCATTAATATAACCTCTGGCTGAGTAGCGATCGCTCGCGCAATGCACAACCGCTGTTGTTGTCCACCAGATAGGGAGGAACCGCTTTGCCGCAGTTTATCTTTGACTTCATCCCACAAAGCTGCTTGTCGCAGGCTCCGTTCTACCAATTCGTCAAAGTTACCTTTGTAGCCGTTGATTTTAGCACCGAAAGTAATATTGTCGTAAATTGATTTAGGGAATGGGTTAGGTCTTTGAAACACCATCCCAATTCGCCGACGCACTTCTACAGCATCAATGTCGGGTGCATACAAGTTTTTATCATAAAAATAAACTTGACCTTCTGCCCGAAATGACTCAATCAAATCATTGAGACGGTTATAGCATCGCAGTAACGTACTCTTACCACAGCCTGAAGGGCCAATAAAAGCTGTTACCCGATTTTTCGGGATATCTAGCCAGATATTCTGTAAGGCGAGAAACTTACCGTAGTAAACGTTGAGGTTTTCTGTGCGTAAGACGGTTCCAGTGTCGTTTACTGTGTCAATATTAGTAGCCATAAATGCTCGCTTGTGAATTTTAGCGGTGAAAATGCGCTTTTTAAGACTATTTGACTATGCTTTCTGGCGAGTTGCCCAGCGAGCAATAATACTTGTAATCAGAACCATCAATACTAAGATTAAAGATGCTGCCCAAGCTAATGACTGCCAATTTTTAAACGGAGAAATCGCATATTTGTAAACCAAGACAGCAAGAGAGGCTGTTGGTTGGAATATGCTATCTGGCCAAAAGTTAGAGAACAAAGCTGTAAATAGTAATGGTGCAGTTTCCCCAGATGCCCGTGCGATCGCTAGGGTTGCCCCAGTTACAATTGCTGGTAAAGCTGCTGGTAATACTACCTGACTCACTGTTTGAAAGTTAGTTGCTCCTAATCCCACTGACGCTTGTCGCAAATCTTGTGAGACTAACTGTAATGCTTCATCAGTAGTTCTGACAATAATCGGTAGCATCAAGATTGCTAGCGCAAATCCTCCACCTAAAGCTGAATATGAGCCTAGATTGAGTTTTACTAATGTCAAAACTATGATCCCATATGCAAATACCCCAGCAATAATCGAAGGAACTCCACTAAGAACGTTGGCAGCAAAACGTATCCATCTAGCTGTTTGAGCAGAACTAAATTCTGTTAAATAAATTGCTGCTATTATACCAAGCGGGATACTAATTAATCCCCCAATTCCTACCATTAGCAACGTCCCCAATATTGCATTACCAAAGCCTCCTCCTTTTTGTAGGGCTTTGGGTGGTAGTTCAAAAAAAACGCTGGGACTAAGACTGCTAAAGCCTTGAATCAAGACATAAGAAAGTACAGCCAATAAAGGCAACAGCGCTAATGCTCCACAGATAAATGCTACTACAGTCATCACCGTGTTAAATAATGTCCGGGGAGATGACGCAGAGCGAGTTAAACTGCGTTCAGGATAACTAGAAGTCATAATTCAATCCACAATTATGCTAAATTCGCTTGACTCTCAGAACAACCAACTCTGCTAAAACATTGACGACAAGCGTCAAGAAAAATAGAACTAAAGCGGCATACATTAAAGCTCCAACTTGTAGTCCACTGGCTTCAGCGAATTGATTTGCTAGTAGAGAAGAAATGGTGTTAGCTGGTGCGAAAAGTGAGATATTGATGTTATTGGAGTTTCCAATTAACATCGTTACAGCCATTGTTTCTCCCATTGCTCTACCAAGCGCTAGCATTACAGCACTAACGATACCCGAAAATGCAGCTGGAATCAGAACCTGCAAAATAGTTTCCCAACGCGTTGCACCTAGCCCCACAGATGCTTGACGTAAACTTGATGGTACTGAGATCAAAGCATCACGAGATATGGCTGTGATGATAGGCAAAGTCATAATTCCTAAAATGACTCCCGCAGGCAGCATTCCTGGCCCTGTTGGTGAGGTGCTAAAAATTGGCAACCAACCAAAGGAACCGTTAAGCCATTTTCCTAAATTGTTTAAAATCGGAATTAAAACAAAAATTCCCCAGACTCCGTAAACAACACTGGGAATAGCTGCAAGTAGTTCTACTAAAAACACTAATACTAGCCGTGCTTTTGAGGGAAGAAAATTCTCACTCAGTAAAACAGCAGTACCAACACCGATTGGTACTGCTATCAAAAGACCAATTAAAGAACTCACAAGAGTTCCGTAAATATGAGGTAGTACCCCATACTCATCATTGACTGGGTTCCAAGTACTTTTAACTAGAAAGGCGGCACCAAATTCTTGAATAGCAGGCCAAGCGCCGATTGCCACTTGCGCTGCAATCCATAATAAAGTGCCTGCGATCGCCAAAGCAAAAACTTTTGTGAGTAAAATAAAGCCGCGATCTAGCGACTTTTCTACTTCGGAGCGATTTTTAATCGCTGAAGATAAATTTTGAGCAGGTGCAGTCATGACTACCGACAGAAACAACTAAAATCTAAGAAAATGTGGGAGCAAGCTAAACTACTAGCATAATTTGTGCTTGTTTTTTTGAAAGACTTCAGCAACTTGGAATTTCAAATTGCCAACCTCATCAAGCCACATGTTTAGAGAAAGCATAAAATGACTATTGCTTGAGGCTATTTGCTGGCGCTAGGGCCATCGCTAACGGCAATTTTGTACTCTGGACTGATTTGATCAGCAGCAGCAGCCACTTTGGAAATTACATTTTTGGGTAGACGAACATAACCTAGCTTGGTAGCTTCATTTTGACCTTCATTCAAGCCATACTCAATCGCCACTTCTACTGCCTTGGCTTTGGCTGCATCTGGATATTTCTTGTAAACCATAACCCACGTGTAGGTGACGATGGGATAAGAATCAGCTCCCTCTGGATCTGTAATGAAGGCACGAAGATTCTCTGGTAAAGTTACTGATTCAAGTGTTTTAGATGCTGACTCGTCATTAGCAGTAATAAATTTACCACCTTTATTTTCTAAAGCAGCAAATTTGAGATCATTTTGTTTAGCGTAGCCATACTCAACATAACCAATAGAACCTTGGGTTTGTTGGACTTGAGCGGTAACACCCTCATTTCCTTTAGCACCAACTCCTACAGGCCAGTTGACAGTTTTACCTTCGCCGACTTTATCTTTCCATTCCGGATTAATAGCGCTGAGATGTTTTGTAAACACACCTGTAGTACCGCTACCATCGGAACGATAAACAACCGTAATGGGCTGGTTAGGAAGCTTAGCATTGGGGTTAGCGGCAGCTATTTTGGCATCATTCCAATTTTTAATTTTGCCTAGTAAGATGTCAGTATAGACTGCTCGTGGTAACTTGAGTTCTGGAACATCTGGTAAGTTGTAAGCCAAGACAATGCTGCCAGCTGTCATCGGCAACATAATCACGCCTTTATCTTGTGGAACTTTCTTGATTTCATCGTCTTTCATGGCAACATCGCTAGCACCAAAGTCCACAGTGCCTTTGATAAATTGCTCAACTCCAGCACCACTACCAACTGACTCGTAGTTAACTTGCAGGTTCGGATATTTTTTGTTTAAATCAGTAAACCAGGTTTGGTACAGCGGTGCTGGAAAAGAGGCACCTGCTCCTGTCAACTTGACGTTCCCGCCCAAATCTAACTTGGAGGGGCTAGAAGCTGTGGTATCTTTAGCTGTGCCAGAAGAAGTGTCCTTTGTAGTTGTATTGTCTGAAGCTTGCTGTCCATTACAAGCAGCTAGTCCGAGTGTCAGTGCTAACACTGATATTAAAGCTGTAATGCGGTTATTTTTTATTGTGCTGAGAGGTGGAAACATTGCTGTCAATTTTTTAGTAAATTTCCAGGTTAGCGTATCTAAGATACCCTTAAAGTGTAGTGAAGAAGGTAAACAAAAGGTTAACAAAATCAAAAATGCATACTTTTTTAAAGAAATCTTAAATATTTATTTTTGTCGTATTTGATATATTTTATACTTTTACTCTAGTGTTTTAGTGATAAATAGCACTTAATAAAAATCTTATTTACATATTTACAAAATTCACTTATTGGTGTATGTGAATGTCAGATGTGAAAGTTTATGTCAACAGATAAAAAAGTATGATATCTTGATATATTTAATAAGCTTTAGAAATTTAAAGAATACTTATTTTAGTTACAGAACCTACGTAATCTGGAAGCAAATATATAATTGCGAGGATTAAGTGATGCGATCGCTCAAACTCAAATAGAAATAAATTTAGCAACTAAACAAAAACACTGTGCATATTAGGCAGTGGGTCTCTTGTAATAGTTGAATTTTGTTTTACTAGATTAAGTTTAAGTTAAGTACCAAAAGTAAAGCTCAGCTTTACTCAAAAAATCAAACTACAGACTTTGAAGCTGAGATTTTTCCAACTAGAAAGCTACATGCTAAACAAACAATCTGCTAGCTCTTAAGATATCTGAATAATATTTGTGCAGATACTAAATATTTAATACTGACCGCTGTTAATTTTCTTTTTTGCCTTTCCCCTTTTGCTTAACATAATAGATGTTTGCTGCTTCTAATCAATTACTATGGTCTATGATTGGCTTGCTCCTGACAATGGGCGGCACATTTCTAGAAGCTTATGGTATTGCCTTACCCTGGAATTGGAGTAAGCAAGGAATTCAAATTTTTTCTCTAGGCGTAACTTTTCAAGTTGGTGCTGTACTACTCGTAGGTTGTTTGGGAGGTAAAAGCGCTGGCGCTCTCTCGCAAATTGCTTATTTAGTCATGGGATTAACTTTGTTACCTGTATTTGCTGATGGCGGCGGTATTGGTTACGTTAAGTTATCACAGTTTGGTTACTTGCTAGGCTTTATACCCGGCGCTTGGATTTGTGGCTTTTTCGCTTTTAAAGCTAGACCTCGATTGGAAACTCTTGCTTTTAGTTGTATTTGTGGCTTGTTAACTGTCCATCTATGCGGTATTACTTATTTGATTATTAGCTATATTTTTCAGTGGAAAGGTACAGAAAATCTACCCTTAGCACAGGCAATTCTTAAGTATTCTTGGTTTGCTCTACCGGGACAATTGGCTGTAGTCTGCTCCATTGCCCTGATAGCATATGTGCTACGACACTTAATGTTTTATTAGTCGTTAGTTCATAGTTCAGAGTCTGTAGTTTTATAGCAGTTCCCATCACATGAGGTACAGTCTAGTCTCTAATTTCTAGCCTCTAGCCTCTAACCTCAACGAAATGTACCTCACTCAAACAAGAAACGCTATAAGATTGACTGTTGAATCTTGACTGTTGATTTTGACTCTTGACTCTATAACTAATTCATGATGTTTTTATTCAAAAATCTCCTTTTTTGGGCTGCTGCTTTCTTAGCCGTTATTTTAGACCGACTAACAAAAAACTGGGTAGTAGGAGTGTATAAATCTTGGCCTTTAGAAAGCGTAATTGATCCCAAAACAGGCAATATTATATACAGGCATTCCCTACCATTAATACAAAGTATATTTCACTTTACCTATATTACAAATGATGGTGCAGCTTTTAGTATACTTAGTGGACGGGTGGATTTATTACGTTGGCTATCATTGGCAGTGAGTTTAGTATTGATAGCATTCGCATTGTTTGGCCCCGCTTTAGATCTTTGGGAACAGTTGGGTTATGGTCTAATTTTAGGTGGAGCTATAGGAAATGGTATTGATCGCTTTATGTTAAGCTACGTTATCGATTTTCTAGATTTTCGCTTGATTAATTTTGCTGTATTTAATGTGGCGGATTCATTTATTAGTATTGGTATTGTTTGCCTACTAATTGCTTCTTTTAAGAAAACACCGAATTCTAGCCGTAGGTCTCGCTAACCAAAATCTTATACTAATTCGTATTTATTAAGTGTAAAGCCTGGAGTTATCAACCCCAGGCTTTACACTTATGAACTAAATTTTTTTTAGTGCTAGATACAAGAACTTGAGCTATTAAACCTAGCGCTTTTTATCGCTGAGTAACTAATGCTGTCTATGTAATTAGCCAGATGCACCAATGATCTTTGATGGCAAGGTTATTATATTTCGCCCAAGCTTTTAATTACCCGTAGGGGAAGTATTTGGTACACCAGAGTCAGGAACTGTACCAGGAGAAGTGCTACCTGGTTCGGTAGTGCTGCTAGGGCTAGGCTCAGGTGTGGTTCCTGGTGTCATGTTGCTAGGGCTAGGCTCAGGTGTGGTTCCTGGTGTTATGTTGCTAGGGCTAGTCTCAGGTGTGGTTCCTGGGGTAGGAGTTACGCTACCAGGAATGGTGGTATCCGGTGTGGTTCCTGGGGTAGGAGTTACGCTACCAGGAATGGTGGTATCCGGTGTGGTTCCTGGTGTGGGAGTTATGCTACCAGGAGTGGTAGTATCCGGTGTGGTTCCTGGGGTAGGAGTTACGCTACCAGGAATGGTGGTATCCGGTGTGGGAGTTACGCTACCAGGAATAGTGGTATCCGGTGTAGTTCCTGGTGTAGGAGTTACGCTATCAGGATTGGTGGTTTCCGAAGGTGTACTTTCTGGTACTGTGGTGCTACCGGGAGTGGTGGGCGTAACTGCTGTGCCACCTGAACAACGGGAATTGAGTGGGTAATTTTTACATAGAATTCTTAGCCCTTCTTCTGAGAGCTGGAATTCTTCCGGTTTTTCCGTTGGCGAACTAGTGGATGAGTTATTGGATTCGGTGGGGGAGTTACTGGATTGGGCGACAGCAACACCGCCAGCGGTGAGCGCCAAGGATAGAGCTGTACCAATCAAAGACAGAGATTTTCCCTTCATTCTAAAATTAACCTCAACGGAACACTCCGCTTATTAAATCAGACAACAGAATTTATAAAATCTTCCTAAATGTAGATGTATAGATTTACTTCAGAATATGTGGATATATTAAAGCGGTAAAAAATAAATCCTTTGTTTATTGATCACTAGTTGCTAGAAATACAAAATTAAAGTATTAAATTTCTATGTTAAACTGACACAACTATGATAAAGTAAGCGTTTTAAGAAATAATATAAAATTGATACTTAATCTAGAAAGTAATCATCAATGATTACTGAAACTACGGAAAACTATTAATTTGAAAGTCAAAATTAAATCAACAATAATTCAGTACAGCCAATTTCTACTTTGGCTTATGAGTAAAATGGTGAAAGACTAGCTTCAAAGTTGTAAGCCGCTCGATTCTGCACTAGCAAAATGTGATGTAGATAGCCAATGAGTTCTCCCCAGCCCCCTCAAAAGCCACAAACGTTCCTTGGTCAACTGACTCAAGCAGTACATACTGTACAAGCCAGGGTAGATTTTTCCAAACTGGCGCTAAAACCAAATGCCAAAGTCCCAGAACTTTGGGTGCAGGATGCGGGGGCGGACAAAGCGGAGGTATATCCGCTGTTGGGCGATCGCTATAAACTAGGTCGCAGTTCTAAATCTTGCGATATCGTTATTCGTAACCCTGTTGTTAGCCAAACTCATTTGTCACTAACGCGGGATTCCACTCAACGCAAATCAGTTTTCGTCATCAAAGACGAAAATTCCACTAATGGCATTTATCGTGGTAAGCGTCGCGTCAATTCATTAGAATTGCGTCACGGCGATATTTTGACATTAGGGCCGCCAGAACTTGCTGCTTCCGTGCGGTTACAATATGTAGACCCACCACCTTGGTATGTCAAAGCCGCAACTTGGACTGGTTATGGTATTGGTGGTGCGAGTGCCTTACTAGCATTGGTAATTGGCGTTGAATGGTTGAAATTTTCTGTAAGACCTCTACCCACAGCCACTCGTGCGCCAGTAATTGTTTATGCCCGTGATGGTTCTACCCCATTACGCGAGCCTCGCACAACCTCCCACGTCGATATGAAGCGATTGGAGGATTTTGGCCCTTATTTGCCTGCTGCTGTGGTAGCCTCTGAGGATAGCCGTTATTACTGGCACTTTGGCGTCGATCCACTGGGAATTTTACGAGCCATATTAATCAACAGCCGCACTGGAGATGTCCAACAAGGAGCTAGTACTGTTACCCAGCAAGTTGCTCGCAGTTTGTTCCGTGATTATGTAGGTAGGCAAGATACCCTCGGACGCAAATTACGCGAGGCGGTAGTCTCCCTAAAGCTGGAAGCGTTTTACAGTAAAGACGAGATTTTACTAACCTACTTAAATCGGGTTTTTTTAGGAGCAGATACCTCTGGTTTTGAGGATGCAGCCCGATATTACTTTGAAAAGTCTGCGAAAGATTTAAGTTTGGCGGAAGCTGCCACACTAGTGGGAATTTTACCTGCTCCCAATGCGTTCGATTTTTGTGGCGATGGGCCGAACAAACTAGAAGCAGCTGAATACCGCAATCGCGTAATTAAGCGGTTGCAAGAGATGGGAAAAATTAAACAAGAGGAAGCAAATAGAGCTAGACGCTCTACTGTGCAAGTTAGTTCTAAAGTTTGCGAACAGCAAGCTAAAACGATCGCTCCCTATTTTTACAGTTATGTCTTTCAAGAACTCGAATCAATCTTGGGAGAAGGAGCGGCAAAAGAGGGTAATTATATCATAGAAACCCAGCTTGATCCCGCAATCCAAGCCCAAGCAGAGGTAGCATTACGTAATTCAGTTAACCGTACTGGTGCAAGTTTGAAATATTCTCAAGGGGCGATCGTTACCCTTGACTCTAGTACGGGTGGTATTTTGGCAATGGTGGGTGGAACTGATTATAAAAAAAGTCAGTTTAATCGGGCTGTTCAAGCCAAAAGACAACCAGGTTCCACTTTCAAAATTTTTGCTTATACTGCCGCTATCCAACAGGGTTTTTCCCCATCTAGAACTTATTCTTGCGCTCCCTTAACCTGGCAAGGCTTCACATACAAACCCTGCCGTGTCGGTGCTGAAACTAGCTTAGATATTGCCACAGGGTTGGCTTTATCAGAAAATCCAATCGCCTTACGAGTCGCTCAAGATGTAGGGTTAGATAAAGTGGTAGCGATGGCCCAGCGTTTAGGAATCAAATCTTCCCTCGACCCCGTTCCAGGGCTGGTATTGGGTCAAAGCGTAGTCAATGTTTTAGAAATGACAGGTGCTTTTGGCGCTATTGGTAATCGTGGTGTCTGGAATCCTCCCCACGCAATTAGCCGGATTTTAGATAGTGGTGATTGCAAAGACCGCAACGATATCAAAACCTGCCGTGTGATTTACTCCTTTGATCAAAATCCCGACGCCAACAAACGAGTACTCAGGTCTAGCATCACCGATGATATGACAGATTTAATGCGCGGAGTTGTTACCAGAGGTACTGGTAGAAGTGCTGCCATTGGAGAAGGGGAAGCTGGCAAAACAGGCACAACTAACGATAACGTTGACTTGTGGTTTATTGGCTTTATTCCCAGTCGGCGACTTGTAACTGGTATTTGGTTAGGAAATGATGATAATTCTCCAACCAGAGGCAGCAGTGCCCAAGCAGCACTACTCTGGGGAAATTATATGGGTAGGATTACAAGGTGAATTGGAGAATGGGGAATGGGGAATGGGGAATTTTCACTTGTCATTGATTATTCCCCGCGTCCCCGCGTCCCCGCGTCCCCGTGTCCCCAATCCCCAATCCCCAATCACTGATACCCTCGCCAAGGAGTTACTTCTAATTTCCCACTAGGCTTGAATATGACTTGGAAGTGGGCAAGAGGCTCTTTATTGTTTGGAGCAGCTACATTAGAGCCATAAATTTCTTGATATAACTTAGGCAAGGGTGTTTGTTTAGCATAATCATAGGCTGCGGGATTGAGCGTTTCATAATCCGTGAGCTTACCATCTTTATTAACTGCAACTCGATACCTTAAGTCTCCGGTAAAGGTAGGAGTACCACCCCATCTTTGGCGAACTGTACTATAAAGCTTTTGGTTGAGGCTTTTGATTGTATTTGCATCAGTAATTTTTGTCCCAATTACATCTGGTTTGCCAGTGTATCCTAACCAAGGACTAACTTCTGGCACACCTCTTCTAGTAAAGACTACTCGGAATTGGGCTATTGGTTCGTTAGCACCAAGAGCGCGTTTAGCAGGGTTGTAAAGTAAATTAGGTAAAGGTGTTTGGTCTACTGCCTCATTTGCTAACTCATTCACAGCTTTATAGCCAACGATCGCACCATCAGCAGCCACACCTACACGATAGACTAAATCCTGTTTAATTTGAGAGCGATTGATCCAAGCTGGATGAATTTGGTTCCAAAGTTGACGTTTTAAGAAGTGTAGCTGAGATGCATCAGTAATTTCCGGGACTGTCTTTAAAAGTGCTTCTAAGTCCTTAACTGCTGGTGTTGTAGTTGTGGTGGGGGTGGGGGTGGGGGTTGGTGCTGCTATTGGTGTTGTTTTGCCGATTGATGCTGCTGTAGTTGATGCAGGGGAAGATATCGGATTGGGTGTTGTCGAGCTAGTTTGCTCACTTGTTTGAGGCTGCGGCCGTACTTGGGGCGGAGGAATCAAGTTAAAGGCGATCGCCGCTACTGCTAAACTGGAGACTCCGATAGTAGCAGGCACTGCTTGCTTGAGTAATGCCTGGCTAGCGCCACCATAGCGCCTAGTAACTGGTTGCAGTTCTAGTGAAAGTTCAGGCAAAGTTTGAGTGTCAGCAAAAAACTGATCAACGGCTTCGATTAAGTCAAATAACTGTACTGTGTTCAAATCTAGTTGCGTGGATCTTTGAGCATAGCTATGAGGATTAGACTTAAAACCCTCTGGATTTCCCTCCGAATACACAACTAGCCTGTGTCGATTGCTACTAATTTTCTGAAATTCTACTAGCTCTGACTCTTGATTATGTGCTTGTGGGTTTGGGACACTACTGAGAAATTCTTGGGCATAACCGCTAACTGCTCTAACCAAACTTTCAAAAAATTCTCTTCCACCCGCTAAGGGTTGATAACCAGATAAACAGCATTCTGCATTTACTAGTATGGACAGTTCTGGGCGTAGTTCTTGAAAGTGTGCAGCTCTTGTAACATCGCTTAATCCTTCTAAAAGCAGCGTACAATTAGGTAGACTGTACTTACGTTGGATATTCATTCCACTTCACCGTCAAATAAACTGATCCAGAACCGCTGCATTCCAGCTGTACCAGTACAAAATAGTAATTTTCCTAATAGAGTTATCGCTAGATCATCCAATTTTTCATCGGAAGTTAACGCTAGCACGCCAGAACGTCGAGTATTCATCCGACTCTTAAAATGCGCTCTAAATCGCTCTAGGTAATTGGATAGCCGCAAATTCTGTTCTAATGGAATCTGCTTTTCATCCATTTGTTGATAAATCATTAGCAACTGGCGGATAACAACAGTTAAACGTCGCGCTATGTAGCAAGCAATGATCACCAAAGCTTTCGCTTCCATAATAGTCAAAGGGCGGCGCATATGCGCTCGTCGCAGCGGGTTAGAGCTACGCATCCGCCATAAATTTACTCTGTCCTTAATAATTCCTTTGAGATCCAACTCTTGAGCAAAAGCTAAAATCGCTTCCGAACCACCAAGCTCTAAAGCTTCTATTGCCAGTAAAATGAGGTCAATCTGCAACCGTGTTCTTTGGGGACATTCCTTGGTAGCGATCGCAGGATCTGGTAGAGTGTCCAGAATCATTGGTAGTGACTGAGAGGTTGGACTGTTGAACGGCGTTAAACTTGCGGAGACATTCATTCTATAAAATACCTTGTGCGGTTCCAACAGACTAGTACCGCTTTGTGGAATTCAAAATTCAAAACTTAACACCTCGGATACGCTCGGTGTTGACCTGAGCTTAGTCGAAGGGTCAAAATTCAAAAACTCGTAACTAAAAAGTTTTTGAGCTTTTGTCAGAATATATCTCTATTTCCACCGTGATGTACTAGGTAAAACAAATTTAAGATAGGCAGACAGACAAGAATATTCAGACTTGTATCGCCAGTAATATTACTTAATGTATACATGACTTACGCTTTCTGCTCAAAAGTTTCCGTATACTGAGACCAAAATTTTAAAGCATCAGTTAATCACCTCGTTTGCCAGTGCAATATTGTTTCTAGCTTGGTTTAAATTCTAATTATCGTCAATGAATGACAAAACTTTAGCGTTGAACCCCAGCGTATGACATTATAGTGTACGATTTTTCAGATAATGGGGACTGGGTACTGGGTACTGGGTACTGGTGACTGGGGACTGGGTAATTATCTATCTCCCTCATCTTCCTACTCCCTACTCCCTACTCCCCACTCCCTACTCCCCATTCCCTACTTTATGAATTTAAAATCTCTTATTCGTGAAATCCCAGATTTTCCCAAACCCGGAATTTTATTTCGGGATATTACTACATTACTACGAGATTCAGAGGGTTTGCGCTATACAATTGACTTTTTTGCCCAAAAATGCATCGAAGCTGAACTGAGAGCAGATTACGTTTTAGGGATGGAGTCACGAGGTTTTATTTTTGGTTCACCTCTAGCTTATAAATTGGGAGCAGGTTTTATTCCTGTTCGCAAAAGAGGTAAGTTACCAGCAGCAGTACACTCAGTTGAGTATGAACTAGAGTATGGTACAGATTGCTTGGAGGTGCATCAAGACGCTTTAGATCGAGGCAGCCGCGTTTTGATTGTAGACGATCTGATCGCTACAGGTGGAACTGCGAGTGCAACAGCAAGGTTAGTACAACAGATTGGCTGTGAACTCGTGGGATTTGGGTTTATTATCGAGCTACAGGATTTACAAGGGCGTAAACATTTACCAGATGTACCAATTATTACTTTGGTTGAATATTAGTCATTAGTCATTAGTCATTGGTATTGACCAAATAAAATTGGCAAAGGACAAGGGACAGAGGACAAATGACAACTACGAAAATTTCCTTAGAAACAAGTTGGAATTGGCTAATTAGGCTAGTCACAAGTGAAACTTTTATATACGTAGTGAAGCGGTTGTTGCAAGCGCTGCTGACTCTGTTTTTGGCGTCGGCAGTGTCGTTTCTAGTGATGCAACTTGCACCAGGGGATTTTGTCACTCAGTTAGAAGCAGATCCCAAAAAATCCAGAGATCAAATTAATGCTTTACGGAAATTTTGGGGCTTGGATAAGTCTTGGTTGGAACAATATTGGCTTTGGCTGTGGAATATTGTGTTGCGAGGGGATTTTGGCCCAAGTTTTTCTTACAAACGGTCAGTAGTATCTTTGTTATGGGAGCGAGTTCCGGCAACTTTGCTATTGGCGATCGCTTCTTTAATTATGACCTGGGCGATCGCCATTCCTTTGGGTATAGTCGCTGCGATTAGGCAAAATCGCTGGACTGATCGCATCCTACAGGTCATTAGTTACACCGGACAAGGATTTCCCAGTTTTATTACCGCCCTACTGCTACTTTTCTTTGCTCAAATCACCTCACCACTATTTCCAGTGGGAGGCATGACTAGCATCAACCACGCAGAACTCAATTGGTTTGGCAAAATTTTAGATATTGGTTGGCACTTAATTTTACCCACAGTTGCCCTTTCGATTACTAGCTTTGCTGGTTTGCAACGCATCACTCGCGGCGAATTATTAGATGTTCTGCGTCAAGATTACATCCAAACCGCACGTGCTAAAGGACTGCCAGAAAACCGGGTAATATATGTTCACGCTCTCCGCAATGCCATCAACCCTTTAATTACTTTGTTGGGATTCGAGTTAGCTAGTTTATTAGGTGGTGCATTCATTGCCGAACAATTCTTTAACTGGCCTGGTTTAGGACGATTGACTTTACAAGCCGTATTGGCTCAAGATTTATATTTAGTTATGGCTAGTTTAGTGATGAGTGCAGTTTTGCTGATTATTGGCAACTTAATTGCTGACTTGATGCTCAAAGCTGCCGATCCGCGTATTCGTCTAGAAGATTTAAATTAGTTGGTTGTTATTGGGAATGGGGAGTAGGGAGTGGGGAGTGGGGAATTGGATTGATATTGCTTATTTCTCACCCAACTTGCTCATCCCCCTCATCCCCCTCATCCCCCTCATCCCCCACACTCCTCATGCTGTCCGAAGTCTACTACCTGGTGCGTTCAAGAACTGATGGTCGTTACCTTACAGCTCGCCCTGATGCTTCGGCATCAGGTTATCTTTTGTTGTTTAGGGAAAACTTTGATGCGATGAGCTATCTCAATACCCATGCAGCAGAAGTGGCAAACCGCTTTACTGTAGAATCGATTCCTGGTACACAGTTGGGAAGTTTGCTCAAACGCTGGGGTTTTATTGGTGTAGGGATTGTTACAGACCCTTTATTACCCAAAGTCGATTTTTTGCAGCATGGTTAAAATCAAGTGAATAAGGGTGCGATCGCACAGGTAAAATTAGGTAATATTGGTGAATTTAGTTCATCACCATTGAATAACGTAGCAACTAACTTTAAAATTCCTTGTTCGCGTTGATAAACCTCTACTTGTTGCTTACGCCAATCCACAATCCAATATTCCCTCACTCCGCGTGAAGAGTACAGCTTTAGTTTAAGTTCTCGATCCCGCTTCTCATTCTCACTACCAACAGATAGTACCTCTACTACTAATTCTGGGGCACCAGTCAAATGTCCCGCCTCATCTAAAAGTAGAGACAATCTCTCATTACTAACCCAGACAACATCAGGAATCACATTATCATTGTCGCCAAAAATTACTCCTGGAGCCGTCACAACTTCTCCAAGACCAGTAGTTTGTGACCAAGTATCTAGGAAAGTGCTAATTCGGACACAGGCTTTTTGATGATTCCAGTGAGGCGCTCTGGTCACAAACAATTCTCCGTCAATAATTTCATAGCGGTTTCCGTTATCTGGAAACAGCTCTAAGTCGGCGGTAGTCCAGCGCACTTTTTCAGTTATCGGCTGGTTCATAAACCATCTTTTAGTTAGAGGATTTACCTATTTTAACTTGGACTGAAACGGGAGTGGGGCGTAGCCCGTGCTGAGTGAGTGTTATTTCTTCTCTGCCTCTGCCTCCCCAGTCCCCAGTCCTTACACCACTACCTTTTCTTTTTCTAAGCTCAACTTAGAACGCTTCACTTGCTCAGGAATCGCTACAGGATAATCTCCAGTGAAACAAGCAGAACAAAAACTATTGGTGTCTTCTCGCGTTGCCTGTAGCATTCCTTCCCAACTGAGATAAGCTAAAGTGTCTACTTCTAACTGTTTGGCAATTTCTTCTACAGACTTGGTAGCAGCAACGAGCTGATCCTGTGTATCGGTGTCAATGCCATAGAAGCAGGGATGAGTCACTGGTGGTGAGGAAATTCGCATATGCACTTCTATTGCACCTGCATCTCGCACCGTCTTGACCAGTTTACGGCTAGTTGTACCTCGGACAATAGAATCATCCACAATCACTACTCGTTTGCCATACAGCACATCTTTGAGGGGATTGAGTTTCATCCGAATACCAGACTCACGCATCGCTTGAGTAGGCTGAATAAAGGTTCGCCCAACATAACGATTCTTAATCAGTCCTTCCGCGTAGGGTATGCCAGAAGCTTGAGAAAATCCAATAGCAGCAGGTACACCAGAATCGGGCACTCCAAAGACAATATCAGCATCTATGAGGGATTCTTCAGCTAGTTGCCGTCCTAATCGCATTCGATAGCTGTACAAACTCTCGCTATTCATGATGCTATCAGGGCGGGCAAAATAAATCATTTCAAAGATACACAGTTTCCTTTGGGGCTTTTGACTCCAATGATAGGAAGCTAAACCTTCGTCGTTAATCCAAACTAATTCACCCGGTTCCACATCCCGTAGGTATTCTGCACCAATAATGTCTAAACCACATGTTTCAGAAGCGAGAACATACCGGACTGGATGATCACCCAAGGTACCAATCACTAGGGGGCGAATGCCATTGGGGTCGCGCACACCCATAAGACCGCTAGGAGTGCCAATTGCTAAGCTAAAAGCTCCTTGACAGCGGTTAAATGCCCGAATTGAACCTTCTAGCCAATCTGCACCAGCATTGATTTCTTGGGCGATCGCAAAAGCAATCATTTCTGAGTCTGTAGACGTAACCAAGTTACATTTATTCTTGAGCAACTCTTCTCGTAACTGTACGGTATTGACTAGATTGCCATTGTGTGATAATGCTAGTGAACCTAAACGAGTTTCGACCACAGCAGGTTGGGCATTAACTCTACGGCTAGAGCCGGTGGTGGAATAACGAGTATGACCAATGGCCAGATCACCAGGTAATTGGCTCAAATTGGATTCATTAAATACCTGTGACACCAACCCCATATCTTTGTGGAGGTGTACTTGATCTCCTGCAAATGTAGCAATCCCAGCTGATTCTTGACCCCTGTGTTGGAGGGCATACAATCCAAAGTAGGTGAGTTTAGCAACATCTTCTTTTGGTGCGTAGATGCCAAAAACCCCACAAGCCTCTTCTGGCTTATCAGGGCGACTTTCATGACTATTGATTGAGTCATGAGTTTGTTGAGAGTATTCATCCAAAGTGACGGGATGGATGGGAATCATGCTAGCTTTGCTCCTGGTGGGGGGTGTGTCAAGTCACCGGCATTGTGTTGATACATGGTCACAACAATCTTAATAAATTGTTAACCACACATTAAAACAGTACCGTACTTATGCTCAGCGATGCCAATATTTGGGAAATGGGGAGTAGGGAGTAGGGAATTGGGAATTGGGAATTGGGATTTTAAGAATTCTTTCCTAGTACCCAGTACCTAGTACCCAGTCCCCAGTCCCCAGTCCCCAGCCTTTACTCTCTCAAAACTTTTGCTAAACGTTCAGAGATGGCGTTGTAATAGCGATCGCTGATATCTTCGATCCTAACTTTGATTAGTGTTTGGTTATCAGTGGTCAAAACCACCAAACCAATGTCGAGATTACCAACTGTACCTATTTTTTGCCAGTCTTGCTCAAGATGTTCTTGTAAGTAGGATTCCCAAATTTCTTGTTGTTCTGAGGCTACAGAAACTACAATTCGCGCCCCACTTTCGCCGAATAGAATTTCATCAAGGCGTTGTAAATGATTACCCGAAATTTCTAAATGAATTTCGGCACCGAGGTTGCCAGCAATGCAACATTCTGCCAAGGTAACTGCCAATCCTCCCTCTGCACAATCATGAGCTGAACGTACCCAACCTGCACGAATTCCCTCGCGGCAAACTTGTTGTACACGGCGTTCTAAATCAAAATTTACCCGTGGCGGTCTTCCGGCGGCAATACTATGAATGGTAGCTAAATACTCAGATGCTCCCAATTCAATTTTAGATTTGGGATTGGGGATTGGGGATAATCCCAGTAAATAAATCACATCGCCACTTGCTTGCCAACCTTGACCGCAAATTTTTGTAATATCAGGAATCAGTCCTACCATCCCAACAACAGGGGTAGGATAAATCGGCTGTGGAACACCTTGGGAATCGAGAGTTTCGTTATATAACGAAACATTCCCGCCTGTAACTGGTGTTGCTAACTCGCGACAACCTTCAGCCAAGCCACGACATGCTTCGGCTAACTGCCAGTAACCAATGGGTTTTTCTGGACTACCAAAATTCAGGTTATCAGTTACTGCCAGAGGTTCTGCACCCACACAGCTAAGATTACGTGCAGCTTCTGCCACTACTGCCTTTGCTCCCTCATAGGGATCAAGGTAAACATAACGAGGATTGCAATCTACTGTAGCCGCCACCCCAGATTGAGGATTGAAACTTTCCCCCTGCTCCCCTGCTCCCCTGCTCCCCTGCCCTTCAAGGGGGCGTAGACGGACAACGGCGGCATCTGCACCACCTGGTAAGATTACGGTATTGTTTTGTACTTGATGGTCATATTGACGATAGACCCAGCGTTTAGAGGCGATCGTAGGCGTACTTAGCAAAGTTAAAAGGATATCGTTCCAACTTTGCAGGCGTCCCTGGATTTCAATACCAGTATTTGTACACTCAGGTAAGGAATCGGGTGTCCACTCCCAAGCTTGACGAGCATATTCTGGTGGTTCTGTCAATAAATCTCGATGGTAAAGTGGGGTATTCTCAGCCAACGCCTCAGCGGGGATTTCTGCTGCTACTTCCCCTCGGAAGAGAATTCGCACGATAGGTTCTGCAATGACTGTACCAGCGACAACAGCCTGAAGCCCCCAACGATGGAAAATGTCAATTAATTCCTGTTCGCGTCCTTTTTGAGCGACGAATAGCATCCGTTCTTGAGATTCTGAAAGCAGGTATTCATAAGGAACCATCTCTGTTTCCCGCACAGGAATCTTATCTAAATCCAGTTCGATTCCTACACCCCCTTTTGCGGCCATTTCTGATGTTGAACAGGTGATCCCTGCTGCACCCATATCTTGGGCGGCGACAACTGCACCTGTCTTGAATGCTTCCAGACAAGCCTCAATTAACGATTTTTCCAAAAACGGATCGCCTACTTGCACAGCAGGACGGTCATCTATTGACTCATTACTCAATTCGGCACTGGCAAAACTCGCACCTCCCATACCATCACGTCCGGTAGTAGAACCAACATACAGCACAGGATTGCCTAAGCCAGAGGCTCCTGATTTGACGATTTCTGCTGTTTCCATTAATCCTAGTGCCATGACGTTCACTAAAGGATTACCAGAGTAAGCCGGGTCAAAGTAAACTTCGCCGCCAACGGTGGGTACTCCGACACTATTACCATAGTGGGCAATCCCTGCTACTACACCGTGGAATAATCGTTGTGTTTTAGCATCTTCTAGAGAGCCGAAGCGCAGCGAGTTTAAGATAGCAATGGGACGCGCCCCCATTGTAAATATATCTCTGAGGATGCCACCTACTCCTGTTGCAGCCCCTTGAAAGGGTTCGACAGCCGAGGGGTGGTTATGAGATTCTATCTTAAACGCTAATTGCAATCCTTTTCCCAGGTCTACAACACCAGCATTTTCACCAGGCCCTACAAGGATACGGGGCCCTGTTGTGGGAAACTGTTTGAGTAAGGGGCGAGAATTTTTGTAACAACAATGCTCTGACCACATCACCCCAAACATTCCCAGTTCAGCTTTGTTAGGATGACGCCCTAAACGACGGACAATTTCTTCGTATTCTTCTGGCTTTATACCTTCAGCGGCAATTTCTTGGGCGGAAAAGGGAGCTTTTGAGGTAGCAGTCATGGAAGTAATGCACCAAGAGGACAGAGCATTATTCTATCGATTTACTTGCCATGGTTGTAGCGCGTTGTTCTCAAAGTTTCTGATCACAGTGCAATCAATACGACAAATGCGATCGCTCAGCTTCAACTCAAACCATAAAAACTTTGATGGCAAATTTTGTGTTAGAGATTGATTTTATAATCCATAGTCAAATTATCACTTGATCTTACGCAGAACTCTACCGCCAGCTATAAATTATTGGGGTAAATGCAGTTTAGCTGTAACAATCAAGTGATGAAAATCACAAATGTTCTTGATTAAGATCGCCTACCTACAATAACTAATTTGGCATAGTTATATACAACTGAACTCTAGCCGAGTCATTAATAGGGAACACACTAGTTGCCGACAGCTTTAATAACTGTCGGCTTTTTGTATTGGGAGGTCGTTTGTCATTGGTCGGTTGTCATTTGCGAATTACCCATAATCACCAGCTACTAGCCACTGACCAATAGCATAAAATTTCCCCACAACTGGTTAATAACTTGACAGAGATTTTGCCATAGCCACTACCAAATGTGGGGAAGTTATGATCAAATTAGAGATTTTATGGATGTCGAGTGTTAATGCCTTGTACTCACTCTTACAGAAGCAGAGTTCATGCTGGAACTAGCACACACTTTGGCTCAAGACATAGCTTGAGCGATGTAATCAAAGTAAGGTGCTGCTTCAGCAGCATCTTGTGCGCTTAGGAGGTCAAGAGAAGCTGTTTTGAGAGAATTGATTGCTTCTACCATTCCTGGCACAGGAACACCCAAAGAGTTATACATTTCCCGCACGCCAATCAAACCAATTTTTTCAATCGGTTCTTTATCACCAGCAAGTACGCCATAGGTAATTAGGCGTAAGTACCAGCCAAAATCGCGGACGCACAGAGTACGTTGACGTTCTCCATAAGCATTCCCGCCGGGTGCGATAAAATCAGGACGCTTCTGCCAAAGTTTTTTGGTTGCTTCCTGAACTATCTTTTTTTCGTTTTCAGCTAAGGTCGCAGCAATGCGCGTCCTTTGCTCGCCGGTTTGCAAAAATTCTTTGATACTCTTGAGTTCGCCACTGCTGGGATAACGCAGTTCGTCGTCAGCTTTGAGAATAACTTGGCTAATTACAGTCATGATTATTACAATCACGCGAAGAAATATTATCTGCTAGTTTAACGAGTCTGAGGTACAGAAGTGAAGCGATTTGGGGAAGATGAGGAAGCAGGGGGCAGGGGAAGAGAATAACTCTTGACTATCCCCAATCCCCAATCCCCAATCCCCAATCCCCAATCCCCAATCCCCAATCCCCAATCCCCAATCCCCAATCCCCAATCCCCAATAACAAATGACTAATACAGTTTGGCGACAGGGTGAATTAATTGAAGTTGCAATCACTGATTTGAGTGATACGGGCGATGGTGTCGGTCGCTGTGATCAGCGTGTGGTGTTTGTCGCGGATACTGTACCAGGCGATCGCGTTATGATCCGCTTGGTAAGTGTTAAACCTAAATATGCTCACGGTAAGCTTCAGCAAATTATCCAACCATCCCCTCACCGGATCAGACCTGGTTGCATTGTGGCTGATAAATGCGGTGGTTGTCAGTGGCAGCATATTGATTATGATTATCAGCTTGTGGCTAAGCGCAATCAGGTGATTCAGGCTTTAGAACGAATTGGTGGTTTTGTGCAACCACCAGTAGACCCCGTACTTGCAGCTGCTTCTGCTTTTGGCTACCGCAATAAAGCTACTTATCCTTTGAGCAAATCGGCAACAGGACAAGTACAAGCTGGTTACTATCAAAAAAGTAGCCATCAATTAATAAACCTGAATCAATGCCCAGTTCAAGACCTGCGATTAAATCCTTTGCTGGCTGAAGTCAAGCAGGACATCCAACAGCGAGGTTGGCAAATCTACAATGAACAGCGTCATCAAGGACAGATTCGCCATCTGAGTTTACGCATTGGACGACGCACAGGAGAAATGTTGCTGACTTTGGTGGTTAAAGATTGGAATTTGGCAGGAATTGAAAATCAAGCCCAAGCATGGTTAAAACGCTATTCTCAGTTAGTCGGAGTCTCACTCAATCGCAACCCTGAGCGCACAAATGCCATCTTTGGTGCTGACACTCGTTGCGTTGCTGGAGTTCCTTACCTACGAGAAAAATTCGCTGGATTAGAATTTCAAGTCCGCCCCGATACATTTTTTCAAATTTATACCGAAACAGCAGAAGAATTATTACAAATAATTCAGTCACAATTAAATCTTTTGGGGCATGAAGTACTAGTTGATGCATATTGTGGTATCGGAACTTTAACTTTACCTTTAGCAAAACAAGTACGCCAAGTTACAGGTTTAGAAGTGCAACCAAAGGCAGTAGAACAAGCAATAGTCAATGCTCAGATCAACGGGATAAATAACGTAACATTTCAAGTTGGCGCAGTAGAGAAATTGTTACCAAAAATGGGCACACTACCAGAAGTGGTACTAATCGACCCACCACGTAAGGGGTGCGATCGCGCTGTCATTGACACTTTACTGCGCTCGAAACCATCTCAGATTGTTTACGTCAGCTGTAAAGTAGCAACCCTCGCGCGTGACCTCAAATTACTTTGTCAAGAAGGGCAATACACTCTCACACGAGTACAACCTGCTGATTTTTTTCCTCAAACAGCTCACGTGGAAACTGCTGCTTTTCTGGTGTTACCACATTTGGGCTAGGATACTGAATCCTTTACAAAAGCTCAAATTTCAAATTTGTAGTCTATTGCATAATAAAAATGCTAAAATTGAATTAAGCTAAAAATAGAAATTCATTTTGTTTAAAGAATTCAAGTTGCATAGGCTCTTCAAAATATGAAGTAGATTGCACAAATTATCAGTCGGCAACTAACAAGAGTATCAATGTACTCTTTTGTATTTTAAGCATCTTCCATTAAGTTGCTAACTGTATTAGCAAATTAATTACAGCCGTTCTATGTTAAAGCAATTTAAACTCATTTATAGAGTCAATGCTCCCTAGCATTTTCACAATTTAGTTTAAAAGACGCAAGTTTGAAGGCAGCATGACCACCTCAATTTCTATCAGGGTGCCTGTTATAGCAAACTGATGTCTAGCTAACTGAAAGCTATGGGGTTTCTCTTGTGATTACCATTTCGCTCCGTCCGGTTGGACGATACTGGGGCACAATTAGTTTCGCCTCAACTCTCTATCTTTGTCCAATACTAGATTTACTGTTGGCAGAGATTCCAGCAAAGCTACAAGCAGAACTGCGGCTAGGACTTCAAGAAGCCCTGGTAAATGCAGCTAAACATGGTAATAATCTTGATCCCAGTAAAACTGTTGTAGTACGTTTTTCTCTTATTAATGATCAGTACTGGTGGATAATATCAGACCAGGGTAGTGGTTTTATTCCCGAATGCGTTTGTGATAGCGATCCCATAGACTATCTACCACCAGACGAAGCAGAAAGTGGTCGCGGTCTATCTCTGCTACATCAAATTTTTGATCAGGTAGAGTGGAACCGCAAAGGGACGGAGTTAAGACTTTGTAAACAATTAGAAAACCGCCCCAGGCTGTCTTTGAGACGGTGAGAGGGGAGTAGTGAGTGGTGAGTAGGCAGTAGGGTTAATCAGTATTAAACTGGTTTTTTCCTAGTTCTATTCTCCACTTATTTGCTTTGATGGGGGTGTAGGGGAAGAAAAAATGTTTCTTTAATTACAAATTACGCGCTTCGCAGCGGTAGCGACGTAGGAGCGTCATTACGAATTACGAATTATCTCCTTACTCCCATGTGTTGGACAAGGCGGGGCTGAAATAGACCGATTTAACCAACCAGCAGCTTGTTCTAATCTGGCAAGGGCTTCTTGTGGCTGATTTTTGAGGAGAAATACAATTGCTGCTGCTGCTTGTTCATTGGCGCGAGAATTGCGGTTAGACTTGAGGCGATGCCAATCATCAGGGGAAATGCTTAACCTCTCCATTAGGGCTTGGGCTAGTTCTAAGGTACTTAATTCATTTAGTAGAGTAGTTTTAGGCAATTGGGTAGGTTGAGACATATATTAGAGTCCTTTGTCCTTTGTCTTTTGACAAATGACTATTAACTGGCATTTTATCCTAGTTTACTACTTACTAAATGAAGCCGTCTAAACAATCGCACCCCTCAGAGGAAAACCAAGAACCAGATTTTGAACAAGAACTTGCACAAGTAGAGCGATCGCTTTCTTCTTTAAAAGAGCGTTACACTCAAGTACAACGCGATCGCTCCTTAAAATCAGAATATCAACAACACTTAAACAAACTCAATAAAAATAAACATCAGACGCCAGAAATCAAAGCCGAGTTACGGCAAATCAAGCAGCAATTGGAAGTGTTAGAAATAAACTTAGAAAGCCAGTTATTTTCTTGGGGTAGTCTCAAGGAACCTTTCTGGCAAGCTGTCCGCTTTGGTGGAATGGGCGTTATTATAGGCTGGATATTAAAATCCTGTACCGGGTAGATATGGTAAATCGACGAATTGCAGAAATATTACGAAGTGGTCAACCTGATGAGTCCCTGCAAGTTCAAGGTTGGGTACGGACAAAGCGTGAGTCCAAAGGGTTTGCTTTTATTGAAGTTAATGACGGCTCATCCTTGGCTAATTTGCAAGTCGTCATTAATCAAGATTTGCCAGATTATGAAGCTAGCTTGAAAAAGCTGAATACAGGTGCGGCGGTAGAAGTGGCTGGGGTGCTAGTGGCTTCCCAAGGTAAAGGACAGCGGATTGAATTAAAAGCACAGACGCTGAAAGTCTACGGTGAAGCTGATCCCGAAACATATCCCCTACAAAAGAAACGCCATTCCTTTGAGTTTCTGCGAACCATTGGACATTTGCGATCGCGGACTAATTCGTTTGGTGCAGTTTTCCGTGTGAGAAATGCCTGTTCTACAGCGATTCATCAATTCTTTCACGAAAGAGGCTTTTTGTGGGTACATACTCCAATTATCACTGCTAGCGATTGCGAGGGTGCGGGTGAACTTTTTAGCGTCACCAGTTTGGATCTCAAGAATATTCCCCGCACAGACAATCAAGCGATAGATTACACGCAGGACTTTTTTGGTAAACCCACATATCTCACTGTTAGTGGCCAGTTGGAAGCGGAAGTGATGGCGATGGCGTTTTCTAACGTTTACACCTTCGGCCCTACCTTCCGTGCAGAAAATTCTAACACTTCCCGCCATTTAGCAGAATTTTGGATGGTGGAGCCAGAAATGGCTTTTTGTGATTTGGAAGGTGATATGGATTTAGCTGAGGCGTTTCTCAAACATATTTTTAAATATGTGATGGAAACTTGCCCAGAGGACATGGAATTTTTCAATCAGCGGATTGATGATACTGTGTTGGCAACAGCTGAGAATATAGTTAATAATCAATTTGAGCGCTTGAGTTATACAGATGCGATCGCGCTTTTAGAAAAAGCTGATGTCAAATTTGAATATCTCGTGAGTTGGGGATTAGATTTACAATCAGAACATGAGCGTTATCTGGCTGAACAGCTTTTCAAAAAGCCTGTAATTGTTACCGATTATCCAGCGCAGATTAAAGCTTTTTATATGCGTTTGAACGATGATGAGAAAACCGTTCGCGCCATGGATATTCTTGCACCGAAAATAGGTGAAATTATTGGTGGTTCGCAACGGGAAGAACGGTTAGAAGTTTTAGAACGCCGTGTGATAGCGCAAGGAATGCAACCAGAGGATTTGTGGTGGTATCTTGACTTGCGTCGTTATGGTACTGTTCCTCACGCGGGTTTTGGCTTGGGTTTTGAAAGACTTGTGCAATTCATGACGGGTATGGCAAATATTCGTGATGTCATTCCGTTTCCACGCACACCGCAAAGCGCCGAATTTTAGTTTTCGTACAAAGGTGTAAGTTTTCTTTCCCAGGTTGAAGCCTGGGAAGAGAATCTCACAAGTTGTATCTCTAATTTATACTGCATGGGTTTATCAAGAAAAGTCAGAAAACTCCAAAAAAACAATTAGATTTAGCTTTGCAACGTAAACAGATATTGGAGGCGCAAGTATGACAGAAAATCCATATATTGGTTCTTCTTTTGATGCGTTTTTAGAAGAAGATGGAACATTAGATGAAATCAACTTAATAGCTATCAAGAGAGTGATTGCTTGGCAAATTAGAGAAGCAATGGCACAAAAAAAGATCACTAAAACAGCTATGGCAGAGAAGATGAAAACTAGTAGATCATCTGTTGATAGACTCTTAGACCCTGATAACCCTTCTGTGACTTTAGATACGATTGATAAGGCTGCCAGAGATTGGTAAGAAAATACGTTTTGAGTTAGTAGATATTGTTTAGAACAAAAAGTAGAGATTAAATTAGATTTAAATGTAGAAAAGCCTGATGAATAGAGACCTATAATCTTTATTTTTAATAAAACTTAATTTTAAATTTAGGATTTTAGATTGCCAATCTAAAATCCTAAATCAGAAAGTACTAATGCCTGGAGGTCACAATGGGTTTGATTTGACTTCAGATAGTCGCTTTACCCTGGAATTCTGAAGAAAAATATTCCCTATTGCAAGCGCCCTAATAACCCAACTGGACAACTCTAGGGAGAAATTTTTGACAAATTCACCTTGCAACCATAAAGCTTTGTAACTAAGTTATCAGCATTCAGCAGTCAGTTAAGCACCGAAAACCTGACGGCTGAATGCTAATAGCTATTTATGCCATTTGATTTTCAATCGCCCACCGTGCTAGTTCAGTGCGGTTATGGAGATTAGTTTTGCCCAACATATTGGACACATGGCTTTCAACTGTACGTTGACTAACGTTTAGTTCTTCGGCAATTTCCCGGTTAGCTAAACCCCTAGCAACAAACTGTACTACTTTCAGTTCGGTTGGGGTTAACTGCACATCGAAGGGAACTTGGATGCGGGAACCGTTTTCGCCTCCTTTGGCTTGGTGTTCTTTCCAACGGATGGTTTGCTTGAGTGAAGATTCTACTTGCGCTACGAGTTCTTCTGGCTCAAAGGGTTTGACCATGTATACATCAGCCCCTTTATTTAGCCCTTTGACTCGGTCTGCGCTTTGTCCTTTGGCTGAAAGGAAAAGAACAGGAATCCAACTGGTACGTTCATTTTGCCGGACTTGTTCTACAAAAGTATATCCGTCCATTTCCGGCATCATCACGTCGCAGATGATCATGTCTGGAACATCATGTTCTAAAATTTCCAGAGCTTCTCGTCCGTTTTCAGCGGTGATAACTTCATATCCCCGGAATTCTAAGTAGTCCTTCACCAGCAAGATGAGGTTAGGGTCATCATCAATCAATAGAAGTCGTTTGTGATCTTTCATGCTGGGCTCTTTCATAGCAGTGGCACTTGTCGCGCTTCGTTCCATCAATGTCTTGATTAGTTATCCTCTATGGTGGTTATTTGAGATGTTGTCGTTTCTCCCGCTTAACTTGCCTTTGCTACCTCGAAATCTCAAAAGCGGCGATCGCTTTTAACAAACTAGTAGCTCACTGGCGACAGTCCAGTAAGGATACGTAGAGCAGTAGTATTTATAATGCGCTATTATATATCGCTTTGAAAGTAGCGGGTTAAAAACACTGATTCAATAATAGTCCTTCTGGTTCACAAGTTAAGTATTGGCTTATGATGACCCTAGCCCAAAACCAACCCGCGCTTTCATCCGCATTACTACTGTACCTTATCCTGACTGAGGTCAAGCTTCTACGAGCTGTTCACAAGAAACTGGGGGAGTTTCTGGCAAAGGATGGATCAAAAATGCATGTTCTTCTACCACCTTATTGCCTATCAAGTGTTCTTGGATGATCCGCTCGATGACTTCCGGGTTTGCTTGGAAATACCAGACCCCATCCGGGTAAACAACCATTATCGGCCCAGAACTACAAACACGCAAGCAGTTGACTTTAGTTCTAAAGACATAAATGGGACGACCGTCTTGCGGCTGGTCGAGCTTTAGCTCTTTGAGTCGCTTTTTTAAGTATTCCCAGGATTCCAGACTAGCTTGTTTTGAACAGCAGTTAGCAACTGTCTGGTCAGCGCATATAAAAATATGTCGCTGAATCTTTGCCAGACCTAAAGCTTCTACGCAATTACTCAGGGCTTTACGTTCTAAAGACTTAGTAGTTTTGGGGATTGGATGGCTTTTCTGGATCACTGTGTTGTTACTCATCGAGCGGCTCCCTGATTACAGTTCTATAACAATTTCCCAGCTTTGCAAATAAAGTTGTCCATATAAAAATATTCGTAACTTATAGAAAAAAACCTGAAATATTACAATAATTAAGTATTTATACTTACGCAAATGAATAATTATAGAGTTCGGGAACCCGTACTACAGAGATTGTTGCCATTATATGCCGCTGTTCGGTAGATTAGCACTCAGGAGTTGAGAGTGCTAACTCTGGAGAAATTTTTTATGGCAGCTGTATCTCTGAGCGTTTCCACAGTTAAACCTTTAGGCGATCGCGTTTTCGTAAAAGTGAACGCCTCTGAAGAAAAGACCGCAGGTGGTCTTTATTTGCCCGATACCGCCAAGGAAAAGCCCCAGGTAGGGGAAGTAGTCGCCCTTGGCCCTGGCAAGCGTAACGACGACGGTAGCCGTCAGGAATTAGAAGTTAAAGTCGGCGATAGAGTGCTGTACTCCAAGTACGCTGGCACCGATATCAAGCTCGGCACCGAAGAATATGTACTGCTTTCTGAAAAAGACATTTTAGCAGTGGTTGCGTAAAGGTCATTAGTCATTGGTCATTAGTTGTTGGACGAAGGACAAATGACAAAGCGCAAAGTCTGGGCGCTG
The DNA here is from genome assembly GCA_019359515.1 of Desmonostoc vinosum HA7617-LM4. Taxonomy (GTDB): domain Bacteria; phylum Cyanobacteriota; class Cyanobacteriia; order Cyanobacteriales; family Nostocaceae; genus Desmonostoc; species Desmonostoc vinosum. The sequence goes on from JAHHHC010000012.1 coordinate 28,641, forward strand.
GCTTCCAGCGAACAGAACTTTGTAAGAGAGGACAAATGACAGACAAATGACAAAGGATAATTAACAATTATGGCAAAGCGCATTATCTACAACGAAAACGCCCGTCGTGCCCTAGAGCGAGGCATTGACATCTTAGCTGAAGCTGTAGCTGTTACCCTTGGCCCCAAAGGTCGTAACGTAGTCCTAGAGAAGAAGTTTGGCGCACCACAAATTGTTAATGACGGTGTTACCATCGCCAAAGAAATCGAATTAGAAGACCACATCGAAAATACTGGTGTGTCTTTGATCCGTCAAGCTGCTTCTAAGACCAACGACGCTGCGGGTGATGGTACAACCACGGCTACTGTTTTAGCTCACGCCATTGTTAAGGAAGGCTTGCGGAACGTTGCAGCCGGTGCAAATGCAATTTTGCTCAAGCGCGGTATTGATAAAGCTACCGCTTTTCTTGTAGACAAGATTGCTGAACATGCTCGCCCTGTAGAAGATTCTAAAGCGATCGCTCAAGTTGGCGCAATTTCAGCTGGTAACGACGAAGAAGTCGGTCAGATGATTGCCCAAGCCATGGATAAGGTTGGTAAAGAAGGTGTAATTTCCCTAGAAGAAGGGAAATCCATGACTACAGAATTGGAAATCACCGAAGGGATGCGCTTCGATAAAGGGTACATCTCTCCCTACTTTGCCACCGATCCTGAGCGGATGGAAGCAATTTTTGATGAGCCTTACATTCTGCTGACCGATAAGAAAATCGCCTTAGTACAAGACCTTGTACCAGTTCTAGAACAAGTAGCTCGTGCTGGTCGTCCTTTGGTGATTATCGCTGAAGATATCGAAAAAGAAGCTTTAGCAACCTTAGTGGTTAACCGCCTGCGCGGTGTGCTGAATGTGGCTGCTGTGAAAGCGCCTGGATTTGGCGATCGCCGCAAAGCTATGCTAGAAGATATCGCCGTGTTAACTGGTGGTCAGCTAATCACTGAAGATGCTGGTCTCAAGCTGGAAAATACCAAGCTGGATATGCTCGGTAAGGCTCGCCGCATCACCATTACCAAAGACAACACCACAATTGTTGCTGAAGGTAACGAAGCTGCTGTCAAAGCTCGGATTGACCAAATTCGTCGTCAAATCGAAGAAACTGAATCTTCCTACGACAAAGAAAAATTGCAAGAACGTCTAGCCAAGCTAGCTGGTGGTGTTGCAGTGGTGAAAGTGGGTGCAGCCACTGAAACCGAAATGAAAGACAAAAAACTGCGCTTGGAAGATGCTATCAACGCTACTAAAGCTGCTGTTGAAGAAGGTATCGTTCCTGGTGGTGGTACAACTCTAGCTCACCTCACCCCTCAACTCGAAGACTGGGCGAATGGCAACCTCACCGGTGAAGAGTTGATTGGTGCGTTAATTGTATCTCGTGCCTTACCCGCACCTTTGAAGCGGATTGCTGAAAATGCTGGTCAGAATGGTGCTGTAATTGCTGAACGAGTCAAAGAGAAGGAATTCAACGTTGGTTACAATGCCGCGACAAATGAATTTGTTGATTTATTTGACGCTGGTATTGTTGACCCCGCTAAGGTCACTCGTTCTGCTTTGCAAAATGCTGCTTCCATCGCTGGCATGGTGTTGACAACCGAATGTATTGTAGTGGACAAGCCTGAGCCTAAGGATGGCGCTCCTGCTGCGGGCGCTGGTATGGGTGGCGGTGATTTCGATTACTAATTCTTTATAATCTCCTATTGCTTGAAACAGCTGCTTCCTAGTGGAGGTGGCTGTTTTTTTGAGGTGCTACGTCACGGGCAATTTTTCACTTAATATTAAGTAATTTTGCCATTAGTGTATACAAAGTTTAATTTTTTAGGCTATTGGTTAACATCTTATCGCTTTTTGGAAACAGAGCGATCGCTTGCTCTTTTGCTCCCATATATTAAATATTGATTCTTGAGTCGTGCAGAAACATACATGAGCGAAACTCATACCACACCCCTACACACCCTGAACCCTTTAAACAGATTTTCCAATAGAGCAGAAGACTATGTAAAATACCGTCCAAGTTATCCAGCAGCAGTAATTGATATTATCTTGAAAGATCTACCTCCAACTTCGCAACTTTTAGCAGCAGATATTGGTGCGGGTACAGGTATTTCCTCTCGATTATTAGCAGAACGTGGAGTAAATGTTATTGCTATTGAACCAAATGCGGCAATGAGAGAAGCTGCTGCACCTCACCCTTTGGTAGAGTTTCGTGATGGAACAGCAGAATCTATCCAAATACCCGATCAATCTGTAGATATAGTTACTTGTTTTCAAGCTTTCCACTGGTTTAACCCAGAACCGACTTTATTAGAATTCCGCCGCATTTTGAAACCATTAGGACGTTTAGCAGTAGTTTGGAATAACCGCGATCAAGAAGATGCTTTGACTGCCGAATATAGCCAAATTGTACGTACAGCATCTAATAATCACCCAGCAGAATCGCGGATGCAATCTGTAAAACCGCTGTTAGCAACTCCCTATTTTGGGAATATTCGAGAATATACATTTGTTTATAGACAAGAGTTAGATTTAACTGGATTAATTGGCCGAGCAATGAGCGTTTCTTATGTGCCGCGTGAAGGTTTAATATATGAACAACTTATTCATAATTTACAGGCTTTATATCAAAGCTTTCGTGATGAATGTGGTTTTATCTATATGGTTTATCGCACGAGCGTACATCTAGGTGAACTAAAGAATTTGTGAAATATTTTTCTCTTGGCTGTTATTAGTCATTTGTCATTACAAAGGACTAATGACATGATAAAGATAATTTTTATAACTCAAGTATAATTGCTGTAGCATAATTAACAAATAACGGTCAAAAAAATTTACTTTTCTTCCCTAAGACTCAATGAGTTCACCATCTTCTCGCTCTGACAAAATTTTAGTTGTCGATGACTCTCCTGATAACGTGTTTTTGATCAAAACTATTTTGGAGGAAGAAGGTTATATAATCAGTACGGCAGAAAATGGTATTTCAGCCTTGGCACAACTGCAAGCATCGCCTTGTGACTTAGTTTTGCTGGATTTGATGATGCCAGGCATGGATGGTTACGAAGTCACCAAGCACATTCGTGGAGAGATGAAATTACAGCAATATATCCCGATATTGCTGATTACTGCTCATGATGCGCCCAATGTTGCTAAAGGATTAGATTTGGGTGCTGATGATTTTATCCGCAAACCGGTGACAGTAGACGAGTTGTTGGCACGGGTGCGATCGCTTTTGCGGTTGAAGCATAGCATGGATGAACGTGATGAAATCGCCCGTCAGCGAGAAGATTTTGTCTCTCGTCTCACCCATGACTTACGCACCCCATTGGTAGCAGCCGATCGCATGTTGATATTATTTCAGCAAGGTGCGTTAGGAAACTTATCACCGCAAATGCAAGAGGTAATCACGATCATGGCTCGTAGCAATACTAATTTGCTATCCATGGTCAATACCTTATTAGAAGTTTACCGCTTTGAAGCAGGTCGCAAAACTTTAGCATTTCAGCCAGTTAATCTCGTCCAGTTGTTAAAAGAAGTCACTGGAGAATTAACACCCCTAGCTCAAGACAAAAAATTGCTTCTCAATCTAGATTTTACAGAAGAGTCCAGCACTAAAAAAGTGATGGGCGATCGCTTAGAACTGCATCGCTTATTTACTAATCTGATCGGTAATGCGATCAAGTTTACTGAAATTGGCTCTGTAAATATCCGTCTTCACTCTCAACCTCAGTTTAATAAAAGTTATTTGCCTCGATTTTCTCTTAATTTCCATGCTGATGACTACCTGAGTATCGAGATAGCTGATACAGGGCCAGGTATTCCCCCTGAAGAACAAATCACTATCTTTGAAAGGTTTCGTCAAGGTAGTCACAATAGTTCGGGTAGCGGTTTAGGATTATACCTTTCTCGCAGGATTGTTGAGGCACATCAAGGCACTATTTTGCTCGATTCAGAGTTGAATAAAGGTAGTGTATTTATTGTGCTTTTACCTATTCAATCATGAGTAAAATAAATGATTAATACTGAATCGTCAAATATTACTGAGATAATTCTTAGCCAGCGGAGTTTTTTTCAAACAGGCAAAACTAAAGATATTGCTTTTCGCCTTGAACAACTCAAAACTCTCAAGCAAGCAGTCACCCTGAATCAACAGGCAATCACTCAAGCTTTACAGGCAGATTTAAATAAACCAGAATTTGAGGCTTACGCTACAGAAATTAGCGTTCTTAAAGAGATTGATTATGCAATCAAACATCTCAATACTTGGACTAAGCCTAAAAAAGTCCCTGTTTCGGTAGAATTTTTTTACTACTCAGCCAGAATTTATCCAGAACCATTAGGAGTTGTTTTAATTATTGGTGCTTGGAACTATCCATTTAATTTGAGTATCTCACCTTTGGTTGGTGCGATCGCAGCAGGTAATTGTGCAATTATTAAACCTTCAGAATTAGCCCCTCATACCTCCCATCTCATTGCTGATCTCATCACAAAATATTTCGATTCAGCTTATATTGCAGTGGTAGAAGGAGGTGTCGAAATCAGTCAAAAACTTATTGCAGAAAAATTTGACCATATCTTTTTTACTGGTGGTACAGCTATCGGCAAAATCATTATGGGGGCAGCAGCACAAAATCTTACTCCAGTTACTTTGGAATTAGGTGGTAAAAGCCCTTGCATTGTAGATAATGAGATTAATCTCCAACACACTGCTAGGCGAATTGTTTGGGGCAAATTTATCAATGCGGGACAAACTTGTATCGCTCCTGACTATCTTTTAGTTGATCAAAAAATCAAAAAAGATTTAGTAAATGAGCTACAAAAATGCTTAAAAGAATTTTATAGCGAACAACCATTTAATAGTCCTGATTATGCCAGAATTATTAGCCAAAAACACTTTGAACGTTTAGTTAATTTCCTCAAAAATGGAGAAATTATTATTGGTGGTGAAACTAACCTTTCAGAGCTTTATATTGCTCCTACATTGATTGATCATGTCTCTGTGATTGATCCAATCATGCAAGAAGAAATCTTTGGCCCCATTCTGCCGATAATTGAATATACTGACATTGCAGAAGCGATCGCCTTGATTAACTCTAGACCAAAACCTCTAGCTTTATACCTATTTTCTCAAAACAAAAAACTGCAAAACTCGCTTTTGCAGGAAACCTCATCTGGTGGGGTGTGCCTCAATGACACAATAGTACATTGTGGTATCTCATCTTTACCGTTTGGTGGCGTAGGGGATAGCGGTATTGGTAGCTATCACGGCAAAGCTGGTTTTGATACCTTTTCTCATTACAAAAGTGTAATGCAAAATTCTTTTTTACTCGATTTAAAATGGAGATATGCCCCCTACAAAGGCAAATTATCGCTGCTCAAACGATTCTTGGGTTAAAAGACGCTGGCAAGGCGCGTCTCGATTAAAACCCAAAAGCACTGCTGTAGCGTTCTTCTGCCCAAGGTTCGCCACGGCTGTGATAGCCATTACGCTCCCAAAAACCGAGATCTTCACGTTCTAAAAACTCTAAACCATTAATCCACTTGGCACTTTTCCAAGCATAGAGGTGAGGGACAACTAACCGCATCGGGCCGCCATGTTCCGCTGGTAATGGTTCATCAAAGACTTTAAACGCAAAAAAGTTTTCTTCTCGTACAAAGTCTGCCATTGAGATATTGGTAGTGTAACCGCCATAGCAATGTTCCATAATGTAGGATGCTTTGAGATTGATCTCTAGCAGACTCATAAAGTCTATGACTTTAATTCCAGTCCATTTAACATCTAGTTTTGACCAGCGGGTTACACAGTGAAAATCTGCTGTAAATTCGTGTTGCGGAAGCTTCATAAAATCCGCCCAAGTGAAAGTAGCAGATTTCGCCAAACCCCAAACTCGAAATTCCCATTCGTCAGTACTGACTTGTGGAGTTGCACCATAAGTTAATACAGGAAAGCCCTTGGCTAAATGTTGTCCTGGAGGAACGCGATCGCCTTCTTCTTTATTTGGTTTCTGAAAAAATTTTCCTAGCATAATCGTAGAAAAATTAATTTTACAATGTGGTTACAAGCTTTTTTACTAAGCAATAAAAAGCTAGAATAATTAGCTAATTTACTCTTTATCTGATTAATTTACCATCAGTCATAAGTAATAAGGTGATTTCTAATTAAAAAAATACCCATGATGACGAGTTTCGACTCCGCTCAACTCTCGACCCCTTAGTTGGTTGAGTGAAGTCGAAACCAACGGTTCTAGTAAATTCTTTCCTAGAAATTACCTAAGTAATAAATTATTAGTTTTACGAATTGCAAATTACCAATTTCTTAAAACATTTTCATCATGTCATCAGGAAAGCCAAGAATAATTTTATATTTTGATAGCCAGAAACTTGAACAGCTACTTGCTGCTCAAATCTTCAATGCTGTTCATGCTTTCCTGAGTTGGTAGTTATGATTCTTCTTCCTCTTCTTCAGCAGCAGGATAGACAAATGTAGAGCGTCCAGACAAAATAGATTTGCCTAAAGAGAGAGCTTTTTGAGCTTCAACAGCAGCTTTATGTCTCCAAGTAGCCCGGCGTTTATCTCTCTTTGACTTAGATGTTTTCTTCTTTGGAACAGCCATGGTAGCGGATATCGCAATTTTTGACAACCTTTTTATTCTAAGTCATGAAATGGGGAATGGGGAATGGGGAATGGGGAATTGGGGAATTGGGGATGGGGACACGGAGACGCGGGGACGCGGAGAAAATTTCTCCCTCATCCCCCTCATCCCCCTCATCTCATCATTTAGCTGGTGCTGAAGTCGAGGTTGTAGGCTGTCCAAAGTACAGTAATGCTCGCGCTGTTTTGAAGTAAGTCGCCCAACGTTGAGCATCAGGACGCGATCGCCATTGGGGGCGACTAACTTCTAATGCCAAAACTGGTGCGATCGCTCCCTGACTCTGTACGGATACGATAATTGAAACATCTGTTACTAAAATATCTTGGTCAAAGCTGCGTTGAGTAGCTGCCCTCGCAACCGCTTCCGCCCTCCGCAACATGGTTTCATAATTTTCCTCGCTCAAGCGATCAATTGCTAAGTCAAGTCTGGCGGTGTAAGCTCGCACAATTCCAGGGGCGATCGCTTCTGTCAAAAACCAAGTAGGAACAGGAGATAAGAGTAAAACTGCTAACGGAATTATCCGGATCTTTGTGGCAATTTGGCTAATAACTGATAAGGGAATGATCGATGATGGTTGGTGAGCAGAACTTTTGCTCATGACCTTGTAGCTCCTTACTGATGATTTGTACTTGAAATTAGGTGATAGTATTTTCCGAACTTTTAACGTAATAAAAACTACATCTTACTTTAAGGTTCGATGAGAATCACCAAGACTACAAGACACAGGTTAGCTTTGTTTTTTTAACAAAGCCAACCGCAATTTTAAGCAAGCAAACAATAACCGACAAAGAGCGGGATGGTAAACTACTGGGCGATCGCGATCGGCATCAATCAATATCAGTTATTTCAGCCTTTAAGTTGGGCCCAAGCCGATGCTGAAGCGCTAAAGAATTTTTTGGTGACAGAGGCAGGTTTTGTACCCGAAAATTGTCTGCTGATGACGGATACTGCGCCGCCAATTGGGGATAGATCTACTTATCCAACTAGAGAAAATATTTTGCTGTGGCTAGAGGAGTTGACAGCAAAACGTTGGCAACCACAAGACCATCTGTGGTTTTTCTTTAGTGGTTATGGTGTCAATTACAAGGGAAAAGATTATTTGATGCCGATGGAGGGAAACCCCGAACTTGTAGCTGAGACTGGCATAGAAATGCGATCGCTTTTGCAAAGTTTGCAACTTGCTAATCTAAATGTTTTGCTACTACTCGATATCAACCGGGCTTTTGGCACTCAAGCGGATGCTCCTGTTGGCGAAGAAACAATCGAACTAGCCCAAGAACTACAATTAGCGACCATTCTCTCTTGCCAACCAGAGCAATTTTCTCATGAAAGTGGCGAGCTAGGCCACGGATTTTTTACAGCAGCATTGTTAGAAGCTTTGCGCTCTGATCATGGTAGCAGTTTGGCAGATCTAGAAAGCTACCTGAGCCAGCTAATGCCAAAGTTATGTCAGCATCACTGGCGTCCTGTTCAAAACCCTGCCATTATCATCCCTTCACAGCAGCAAGCAATCTTGCCGCGATTGGCAGAAGAAAACGACTTTGAGCCAGAGCCAATTATTTATCCAGAAGAATCTTTTGCCATTGTGCGTGCAGCTCCTTCTCTGGATGACAATCCCCCCAACAATTCAGCAGTGCGAGCTGTAGAAACTACTATTAGCCAATCTTCACCAGAGACGAAAGCTCAAAATTTATCAACAGAGATTAAAAATCCTCCAAATCAAGAAGTTGTTTTAGAGTCAAGTTCTGAACCAGATAACAATCCACCACAGGAAACTTCCTCGGAGTCGAGTCCCAAGGGAAGATATCTCCCTTCTTCTCCTCAAGCTTATGTTTCTCGAGCGCCATCAAATCAACTAAATACCCCATTGTGGCAACAGTTTATTTTGTGGGGTGGCGGCACTATGATAGTGGTGGGTTTAATGACAGTAGTGTTTCTTCGCAATCAAGCCAGTTTTAGAATTAACGATAACTTGAGAACATCGCCTAATAATGCGACTAGCGATCCTGATGTGGTAAGAAATTTACCCAATAGCCGATCTGTTGAAGACACTCCACCTCGTCAACCAAGAAATCAATCTAATAAGCGCATACCTAGTAATCCTCAATTTCAAAAGCGCAATCAAGCGGTGTTAGATTTAGCGAAGATGTCATTGAGACAAACTCAGGCTAGTGATCTGAGATTAGCGATCGCCACAGCAAAAAAAATTCAGCCTGGTGAACCACTCTACGAACAGGCTCAGGAAAATATCAAGATTTGGAGCCGGATGATTTTAGATTTAGCTGAAGGTCGCGCTCAGCAGAGACAATATGCTTATGCGATCGCTGCCGCACAGTTAATCAGCAAAGATGAACCATCCTATGCCAAGGCACAAGCAGCAATTAACCAATGGCGGTTAGAAGCTAAGCAATATGTCAGCAATAAAACTTTGCTAGATGCAGCTAACGCCTTGATAAAACCTGGGCAGGCATCTAGCTATAATCGGGCGATCGAAGTTGCTAAAAAAGTACCGCCAAATCAACCAGGCTATGATACTGCCCAGAAATCGATTAATAAATGGAGTGAAAGAATTCTGGATTTAGCCAAGAATCGCGCTAACGAAGGTAATTTCCAAGCAGCGATCGCCACTGCAACTTTGGTACCAGAAGTGACAGCCGCTTATGAAGATGCTCAAGATGCCATTCAAAAATGGCAGGACAGAAGAAGTCGAAATTAGCAGTCAATAATCAACCGAATAATTCGTAATGACGCTCCTACGTTGCTACCGCTGCGAAGCGCGTAATTCGTAATTCGTAATTTCTGGTTTCAAGCCCTCAGTTGCAAAGTTCTGTTCGCCCTTGACGTTGGCGAAGGCAGGCGCTCGAGAGCGAGTGCGTCTCGCAACGGGAGAAGACTCGCTCTAAGCGAATCTATGCCGTTCGCCCTTGGCGTCTTTGTTAGGAGAAGGCTTTACGCTACGCTAACGCCGCAAGCCTGCGCTCAGACTTTGCGCTTAATTTATGAATGGGTAATAATTACGAATTACGAATTGCAGGGTAGCGACTTGACCAAGTATCAACAGTAGTGTGAGATGTCCTCACCACACTCATCAGCTAGATAACACATGGCTCGAAAGCGTAAGCCAACTACTTCTTCATAAAGAGGGTTGAGCTTGCACATTGGCGGAATGTGAAATATGGTTTTCCCAAATAATTTGACATCACGCTCAAAGGGACACTGAGACGGAATCAGTTTGCATAAGCGATGAGCTAAGTGGCGATCGCGAACTTGAATGCTATCTACTCGCTGGCGTAAGGGTTGGAGAATATTCCAGTAGGATTTGGACGCAGAGTGGTTTCGCTGGTTTAAATTAACTTCACTAGTCTCTGATTGATTAATAGAAACCCAGCTGGCCAGAAAAATTTTTTTTGCGGTATTATCGAATACCTTCATGATTAGTCCTCTGTATTATTGAGGGTATTCACCTTTACGGTGAACATATACAACATGGAAACTTCTTTTCCCGGAAGAATCTTCTCCTGACTCAAATGCAATATGATATTTAGGTAGCTACCTAAATCGGAACCTATTTATTACTACGTCAAGTTAATCGCAATTTCCTGGGGATCGGTAGTGTAGTTATACCTATCTTGTTCATATCTTGACCCAAGTTAAATTCTAATAAAGACATCTATCTTTGGGTAGGTTCCATTGTAACATTTACGAAAATTAATATAAGAGAAATCTAAAAATAGTTTTGTTAAGTATAAGTACTTATAATTAATTACATATACCAACTTAATAGTTGTAGAGGCTGCTGCTGATTTAGGTTACAAGGTCACTTTTTGGGAACATCTGCGCTTTGGCGTGCCACTAACGCTGTGTACTCTCGTTCTGGCTTATCTTTGGATTCAGTGAAAAGGGATAGATATGGCATCATGAGAAAAGAGTCGAGTAAATCACATGATTCTAGTGTGGAATAACTCTATGACATCTCTTTCAGAAATCGAAGCTGCGATCGTCCAACTTTCAGAATTAGAAGCACGTCAGCTTGCAGATTGGCTACAAGGGTACTTAAATGATGCTTGGGACAAGCGAATAGCAGCAGATGCTAAATCTGGTCATTTGGATAAATTAATTCAGCTAGCTGAAGCTGATATAGATGCAAACCGCGTTAAGGCGCTTGATGAAGTCCTTGACAACCTCTGAATTCTGGCGTTCATATGCTGCACTTCCGCCTGAAGTGAAAGAACAAGCAAAAAAAGCCTATCGCCTGTGGATGAAAAATCAATTTCATCCCTCTCTACATTTTAAAAAAGTTGGTAATAATTTATGGTCTGTTCGCATCAGTATCGAATATAGGACATTAGCCCTAAAAAAGGGAGAAGATTTCTACTGGATTTGGATTGGAACACATAACGAGTACGATACGTTAATTGGGTAAAATACTCAGCAAGCAGCAACTAGCCTTGATTAACATCTACCTCCATGCAAAAACGCAAAGACAAACTCTGCGTCTTTGCGTCTTGGCGCGAAATTTTTCCTTTCCTACGATGCAACCTGTGCAGCGGTACGAGTCCGTCGTCTTCTGCCATCAGCAACTTTTACAGGCGGTTCTTCAGGAATTTGCATCAACAAAGTCAGAGATGGTTGACATTGCAACTCACGACGAATAGAACGCGCTAACTCTCGCTCTAAAGTCTCTTGCAATCCACCCCAGTCTACCTCAGATTGCTCACCATCTAAAGAAGCAAACTCCGACCAACGCACGCCTAATATTTCTTCAATCCGCTGTTGTACCCACTTTTGTAGCAGCGATCGCTCTATACTTGTGACGACACCACGCAGATGAATTTCTGGTTTGGCCATCAATTTACCACTCCAATCGATGGCGGCGGCAATTGTGACAATACCTTCCTCTGCCATACGTTGCCGTTCTTGCAGTACTTTAGCGCTGACCATGCCAGAACTAGAAGTATCTACTAGTTCGATTCCAGATTGAACTTTATCAGTTACCCGAATGGCGTCTTCTGTTAATTCAATCACATCGCCATTCTGAATAATTACCATATTCTCAGCGGGGACACCCATACTCTGAGCCGTTTCCGCGTGCTTCACCAGCATCCGATGTTCACCATGAACCGGTAAGAAGAACTTAGGACGAGTTAAGGCAATCATCAGTTTTTGGTCTTCCTGACAACCGTGACCAGAGACGTGAATTCCTTTTTCCCGACCGTAGACGACTTTTGCACCCTGAATCATCAGTTTATCAATGGTGTTGACGACTGCGATCGTGTTGCCGGGAATCGGGTTAGCAGAGAAGACAACCGTGTCTCCTTGACGAATTTTAATGTGAGGGTGTTCTTTGTTGGCGATGCGAGTCATTGCTGACATTGGTTCGCCTTGCGACCCTGTAGTCAAAATCAGCACACCTTCATCAGGAAGACTGCGGACGACATGCAATGGTTGGAGCAGGTTATCTTCACATTTGATGTAACCGAGATTGCGAGCATGAGCAATCAAGTTCAACATGGAACGACCGACAACTGTCACTACCCGGTTGTGCTTTCGCGCCAACTGTAAAATCATGTTGATCCGATGCACGCTAGAAGCGAAGGTAGTAACGAATAATCGCCCAGTGGCTTGGCTAAATACTCGGTCAAGATTAGGGTAAACTGAACGCTCTGAGGGTGTAAATCCTGGGACTTCGGAGTTAGTCGAGTCACTCAACAAGCAAAGCACACCTTTTTCACCGTGTTCGGCTAACCTTTGGATGTCAAAGTTCTCACCATCTACTGGAGTGTGGTCAAATTTAAAATCTCCAGTGTGAATAACAACACCTATAGGAGTATGAATAGCTACAGTAAAACTATCAGCAATTGAGTGAGTGTTGCGAATATATTCTACTAAAAAGTTTTTACCAATCCTGACCATATCACGCGGTCGGACTGTTTTTAGTTCTGTGCGATCGCGCACTCCTGCTTCTTCAAGTTTCCCTTCTAGCATTGCCATTGCTAGTCTTGGGCCAAACATCACAGGGATTTCAAATTGCTTGAGGTGAAAAGCAATCCCACCGATATGATCTTCATGACCGTGGGTAACGATCATACCTTTAATTTTGTGGCGATTTTCTCGTAGATAAGTTGTATCTGGTAATACAATATTTACTCCGTGCATCGCCTCTGTCGGAAAGGCCAAGCCTGCATCTAGTAAGATGATTTCGTCATCATACTCAAAAACACATGTATTTTTACCAATTTCGTGTAAACCGCCCAATGGAATAATTTTCAGGGCGGAGTTAGCTTCGTTTTTAGCCATTTTCTCCTGAGATTGTTGTTTTAAGTTAATCGGTTGATAGTTAGCGATCTTGTAGTAATAAAAAACACTAGCTGTTTGTTAAATCAGTTTGAAAGCAGCCAAGTTTTAATTCAAATGTTCAATTGTTTGTGCAATAAAATTGACTTTACATCAAGGATTCATAGTACATTTATCAGTTTAAAAGCAGGTATTTCAATGGCAATCTGGTAACAATTATGCCCATTTTTTATATCTATCTTTAGAAACTAGCCTGTTGCCAGCGCTCAATTAATTTGGTGCTTAGGTTAAACTCAGTTCTTTGAGAACTGCCTCTAGCTTTTGAGTGACTCCATCCTCAGCATCACAAAGCGGCGGACGAGTTGAACCTACTTCCCAACCCTGAAGTTTCAGCGCTACCTTAAGTGGTATGGGGTTTGTCGTGATAAATAAAGCTTTAAATAACGGGAAGAGTTTCAAATGTATTTCCGTAGCAACTTGAATTTTACCCGCACTAAAAGCTTGAATCATCTGCTGTAGTTGGTTGCCTACCAGATGAGAAGCCACACTCACTACACCTTTTGCCCCGATTGCTAACAAGGGCAAAGTCATGTAGTCATCACCAGAGTATATCTGGAATTGTTTGGGTGTCAAGCGGCGAATTTCGCTAGCTTGGTCTATATTACCAGTGGATTCTTTGATGCCAACAATGTTGCTAACCTCAGCTAACCGGGCAACTGTTTCTGGCTGGAGGTTTTGTCCGGTACGACCGGGGACGTTATATAACAACATTGGAAGGTCGGGACAGGCTTGTGCTATTGCCTGAAAGTGCGCTGCCAATCCCGCTTGCGGCGGTTTGTTGTAATATGGAACAACTTGTAAGGAACCATGTACTCCTATCTTAGCTGCTTTTTGGGTTGCAGCGATCGCTTCTTTTGTGGAATTGGAACCACATCCCGCGATTACTTTAGCTTTTCCTGCTACTGAGCGCAACACCTCAACAAATAATTGATATTCCTCCTCCCAACTCAGCGTAGGAGATTCTCCTGTTGTGCCGCATACCACCAATGTATCTGTTCCGTTATCAGCTAAATGTGCTGCCAGTTTTGCTGCGACATCGTAGTTAACACTACCGTCTGCTTTAAACGGCGTAATCATAGCGGTTAAAACACTGCCAAAATCTCCCACCCTTTTTTCACTCCTAATTTCCCTCTTGATCTTTAATATCTGGTGGATTCCTATTGTAATAGCCTATTTCCAAATTGCTTGTTTTGTTTTGTCATTTGTTCGTTGTCGGTTGCCAATGATTTCTGAACTAATGACTAATAACTACTTGAGCCGATTTAAGTAAACTTTTTTCTACCAATAATTCAGCAATTTGGATTGCGTTTAATGCTGCACCTTTACGGATTTGGTCGCCACACAACCATAGTTCCAAACCGCATGGATGAGAAATATCTTGACGAATTCTACCCACTAAAACCTCATCTTTACCAGTTGCTTCAATTGGCATGGGAAAATAGTTCATTTGCCAATCTTCTACTAATTTTACTCCGGGGGCACGACTTAAAATTTCTCTTGCTTCATCTGGATTAAAAGGTGTTTCAAATTCTAGATTAATTGCTTCTGAATGGGCGCGAAGTACGGGAACCCGTACACATGTAGCAGTTATTCTTATCTGCTGCGTACCAAAAATTTTTCTGGTTTCGTTGACCATTTTCATTTCTTCTTCACAGTACCCCAAATCGTTTAATGGAGAGTTATGTGGGAATAAATTAAACGCCAACGGATAGGGCAACACCTCGGCTACTGGTGGTTGTCCTTGTAATATAGCACTAGTTTGGGTTTTGACTTCTACCATTGCTTTTGCCCCGGCACCGCTAGCAGATTGGTAGGTTGAGGCGACAATGCGCTGTACTGGTTTCACTTGATGTAAGGGCCACACCGCGAGAGCCATTAATATTGTTGTGCAGTTGGGGTTGGCAATAAGTCCTTTGTGGTTGGCTGCGGCTAGGGGATTCACCTCTGGCACTACTAGGGGTACATCTGGGTTCATCCGAAAGGCGCTGGAATTGTCAATTACTACTGCGCCTTTTTCTATGGCTACTGCTGCCCAAGTTTTGGATATGGAACCACCTGCACTGGCTAACACTATATCTACACCTTCAAAGGCCTGATCGCTCACTGGCTCTACTAATATATTTTTTCCTTTAAAAGGCAGCGATCGCCCCGCACTCCGTTCTGATGCCAACAACTGCAAATCACCAACTGGAAAATTGCGACGCTCCAGTAACTCTAGCAACTCTGTGCCTACAGCACCAGTTGCCCCCAAAATAGCTACACGATAGGATTTTGACAAACTAATTTCCTCCTTTAAGAGGCTATGTGCATTTTGAAACAATTTACAATTTACGCATATTTAAATAGCAAGACTGGTCATTAATTTAACTTGGGATATTCTTAATTTTTCTATTTATTTTATCTCTTTATATAGTTTGGCTATTTTTAAGTTAAGTAATGTTGCAATTTACAATAATTAATGCTCAATTTTTTAATCAAAATAAACTATGTGTTGTTTTAGTATACAACAAACCGCCATTTGGCATAAATTATGATGATATCTGCACCCCAGCGCTCTCCAAGCTTGCGACATATCAAGTTAGCAGGCACTTATCTTGCCTGTAATATGGATGATCAAGGCAATGAATGTACTATGATCCAGTTAGATTGGACTCAAAACAGCGAGAGTGCAAGCTGTGCAGCCAGCAGCTACGCGTC
The DNA here is from genome assembly GCA_019359515.1 of Desmonostoc vinosum HA7617-LM4. Taxonomy (GTDB): domain Bacteria; phylum Cyanobacteriota; class Cyanobacteriia; order Cyanobacteriales; family Nostocaceae; genus Desmonostoc; species Desmonostoc vinosum. The sequence goes on from JAHHHC010000012.1 coordinate 44,363, forward strand.
TGTTCACAAGGTAACTATAATCCGATAGTGCAACCGTTAATTAGTCAGAACTGCTGGTTGAAACCAGAATATCATGGTCTGAGCCAGATTATGCTCAATCAATGAGTCTCAATCAAACAGTGCTGAGTCGGATTCTTACTCATGACTCTGCATTGAGAATACTCCTTAAAGATAACCAGGACTGATTACTAATTGTTATTGAACTAAAGTGTCAAGTTCTTTGTCATTGGCAGTAAACTGGATCTCTGCCTAAAGACGACCATCTATCTCCTTCTATGTTTAGGATTTGATGATATCTTGTGGTCATCTCCTATACCTGTAAGAGACATCAAGCTATAAACGCGAAAAATTGCGTCTTGTGTGTACTCGGAGTTTAAAATACCAGAAAACAGAGACAAAGCATGAAAGTTACCCAGGAAAAACTTCCCGCCAGCCAAATCGGGTTGGAAATAGAGATTACACCCGAAATTACCAAGCAAACTTACGAACAAGTTATTAGAAACCTAGCCAGTAGTGCTAATATTCCTGGGTTTCGTAAAGGCAAAGTGCCTCGGCAGATATTGCTACAGCGGCTAGGAATTACGCGAGTTAAGGCTACAGCACTCGAAGAACTTATCCAAGATGGTATTGAGCAGGCAGTAAAACAGGAAGCCATCGCCGCAATTGGTCAACCACAATTGCGTTCTTCGTTTGAAGATTTGATTAATAATTATGAACCAGGAAAACCTTTAACTTTTTCTGCGGCGGTGGATGTGGAGCCAGAAGTAAATTTAGTACAGTACACTGGTTTGCAAGCTCAAGCTGAGGAAATCAAGTATGAGGTATCCAAGGTAGAAGAAGTTCTAGAAAAGGAACGTCAAGAACTAGCAACACTAATTCCTGTCGAAGGACGTGCAGCTCAAATCGGTGATGTTGCCGTAGTCGATTTTAAAGGAGTACTGGTAAAAGCTGAGGGAGAAGACGAAACAACCGAACCAGAACCAATTCCAGGTGGAGAAGCGACGGATTTTCAAATAGAGTTACAAGAAGATAAGTTTATTCCCGGTTTTGTCTCTGGCATAGTGGGTATGAATCCTGGAGAAACCAAAGAAATAGCAGCTCAGTTTCCTGATCCATATGCTAGCGAAGAATTAGCTGGAAAAGCGGCTCTATTCACGGTGACAGTCAAAGAATTAAAGGAAAAAGAATTACCAGAGTTTAATGACGACTTTGCTCAAGAAGTCAGCGATTTTGAGACTTTGGAGGAATTGCGAACTTCTTTAGAAGAACGATATCAAAAAGAAGCTCAAGATAAGACCAAAACGAATCAGCACGAAGCCTTGTTAACAGAACTGCTGAAGCACGTAGAGATTGACTTACCTACGACCTTAATTGAGCAAGAAGTAGATGCAATGCTCACGCAAACAGCAATGCGGCTTTCTCAACAAGGACTAGACATCAGAAAATTGTTTACCCAAGATATTATTCCGCAATTGCGCGAGCGATCGCGTACAGAGGCAATTGAACGTCTAAAACGCTCTTTGTCCTTGCGGGAAGTAGGTAAACGCGAATCCATCGAAGTGACACCACAAGAAATTCAAGCTAAAGTGACAGAACTTTTACAGCAATATTCAGAGCAAGATATTGATGAAGAAAGACTGCGCTCAGCGGTGGAAAATGAACTCTTAACCGAAAAAATCATCGATTGGTTGCTAGAACACTCATCAGTGGAACTTGTACCCGAAGGTTCCTTAAGTACCACAGAAACAGAAGCAGAAACAGAAACAGCAGATGAGGTGACAGAATTAGATGCTGTAGCTGCTACACCCGAAACAGACCAAACAAGCACTGAAACCGCAGCACCCACAGAATGAGCATGAAAAGTCCCATAGCCAGCAATCAACTAGTCCTGATCAGCGTGACTATTGATTGAACTTGCTAGAGTATGGGGATATAGAGGAAAATCTCGGCTTTACACTCTTATCCCCTCACGGCCTTTTCTTTAGAGAAATGGGTAAGCTGAAAAAGAGGGAAATAATCACTCTGAAGACTTTCAGGTGAAAACTTAGTCTAAAAAAGACAAAAGAATTAAAAAATCTTCAACAAACGAAGGTACCGATTCCCGTCTCGGCTTGATACTGTATTAAACGAGAGCAATTTATATGAGGCATAATGGTTAACACGTAGCTCAAACAAAAATCCCATCCATTAAAAAGGCAGCCTCCGCCCACAATGATGGTTTTACTGACGCTGCTTGCACCCTGTCCTAGTAGTTATCAAATGTTGTTGTATGCTTGTATCGCATTCGGGAAATTACCCAATCAGCAGTTTGAGTCGAATCAACATTCACTCCCAGTTGAGCAGCCCTAGCAACATCGTGCCGATGGTGGTAGAACAATCAGGTATGGGAGAAAGAGCTTTTGATATTTACTCCCGTCTTTTGCGAGAACGAATTATCTTTTTGGGTACACCAATAGATGATGCGATCGCCAACTCAATTGTGGCTCAGTTGTTATTCTTAGATTCTGAAGACTCAGAAAAGGACATTCAATTGTACATTAATTCTCCTGGTGGTTCGGTCTACGCAGGGATGGCAATCTATGATACAATACAGCAAATTCGTCCCGATGTTGTTACCATCTGTTTTGGACTAGCCGCGAGCATGGGAGCATTTCTATTAACGGCAGGAGCTGCGGGTAAACGCATGTCTCTACCCGACTCCCGGATCATGATTCACCAACCTCTTGGTGGCGCTCAAGGTCAAGCCATTGACATAGAAATTCAAGCCAGGGAAATTCTTTATATTAAGGCGAAGTTGAATCAGTTGATGGCCCACCACACAGGTCAGCCTTTAGAAAGAATTGAAGCCGACACTGAGCGTGATTTATTCATGTCGGCAGAAGAAGCGAAAAACTACGGTTTGATCGATCAAGTTATTTCCAGGCAAAATCTTCCCACAGCAGGGGAAAACGTCACCATTCTGAAATAAGAGGCTGGTATGTCTAAGTACGACTCCCATTTAAAATGTTCATTTTGTGGTAAGTCTCAAGAGCAGGTGCGTAAGTTGATCGCAGGGCCGGGAGTCTATATCTGCGACGAGTGCGTGGACTTGTGTAATGAGATACTAGATGAGGAGTTACTGGACACGAATGGCGCGGCGTCGCAACCAGCACCAAGGTCAGAACCACCTCAAAAACGCCGTTCTCGTTCTGCTAATCTCTCCTTCAATCAGATACCCAAGCCGCGAGAGATTAAAAAATACCTAGACGAACACGTCATTGGACAAGACGAAGCCAAAAAAGTGCTTTCAGTAGCGGTTTATAACCATTACAAGCGGCTCGCAATCATTCAGTCTAAGAGTAACGGTAAAGCCGGAGTTGATGATGCAGTAGAACTGCAAAAGTCTAACATTTTGTTAATTGGCCCAACTGGCTGCGGCAAAACTCTGCTAGCGCAAACTCTAGCGAAGATTCTCGATGTACCCTTTGCTGTTGCTGATGCTACGACGCTGACGGAAGCCGGTTATGTCGGGGAAGATGTGGAAAATATCTTACTGCGACTCCTGCAAGTAGCAGATTTAGATGTAGAAGAAGCGCAACGAGGAATCATCTACATCGATGAAATTGACAAGATTGCCCGCAAGAGTGAGAACCCCTCAATTACACGCGATGTCTCTGGTGAAGGTGTGCAGCAAGCTTTGCTGAAAATGCTAGAAGGGACGATCGCTAATGTACCACCCCAAGGAGGGCGTAAGCATCCCTATCAAGACTGCATCCAAATTGATACCAGCAACATCTTGTTCGTCTGTGGCGGTGCCTTTGTTGGCTTAGAAAAGGTTGTGGATCAGAGAGTTGGTAAAAAGTCAATCGGCTTTGTGCAACCAGGAGAAGGCCAAACAAAAGAAAAGCGAGCTGCTGACACTCTCCGTTATCTAGAACCAGATGATTTAGTGAAATTTGGGATGATTCCAGAATTTATCGGACGAGTGCCAATGGTGGCGGTAGTAGAACCGCTGGATGAAGAGGCATTAATGGCTATTCTCACTCAACCACGTAGCGCCTTAGTCAAGCAGTACCAAAAACTGCTGAAGATGGATAATGTGCAGTTAGACTTCAAACAAGAGGCCCTAAAAGCGATCGCTCAAGAAGCTTACCGTCGCAAAACTGGCGCGAGAGCGTTGCGTGGTATTGTAGAAGAACTCATGTTAGATGTCATGTACGAGTTACCATCCCGTAAGGATGTAACCCGCTGCACAGTAACAAAGGAGATGGTCGAGAAACGATCCACTGCTGAGTTGTTGGTGCATCCATCTTCATTACCGAAGCCAGAATCAGCATAATGGTCATTAGTCATTAGTAAGAAAAAATGACTAATGACAAAGGATAAAGGACAAAGCACAAAGTTCTGATCGGAGGAAACCTTCAATCAGAACTTTGTAACAGAGGACAAGTCACAAATGCCTTACATTGATGTTCGTGGTGTTGAACATTATTACGAGTGGATGAAAAAAACATCTGGCACTTTGGTAAAGCCAGTGATGGTTTTTATCCATGGTTGGGCCGGTTCGGCTAGATATTGGAGAAGCACAGCTAATGCTTTGGTAGAAGATTTTGATTGTTTACTCTACGATTTGCGAGGATTTGGGCGTTCCCACGGTCGGCCAACCATAGTCCAAGCTAGCGAGTCTGTGGTTGAGTCCGAGACACCACAAGAGAAATCTGAAGCAATTAAAGAGTTGACTTATGAGTTAGAGGAATACGCTGAGGATTTGTTAGCTTTGCTTGATGGGTTACATCTCCAACGCGTTTATATTAATGCTCACTCGATGGGGGCTTCTATCGCTACATTATTTTTCAACCGCTATCCCCAGCGAGTAGAACGCGGGATTTTAACTTGTAGTGGGATTTTTGAATACGACGAAAAAGCTTTTGCGGCATTTCATAAATTTGGTGGCTATGTAGTTAAATATCGTCCCAAATGGTTAAGCAAAATCCCGTTGGCTGATCGCATGTTTATGGCGAGATTTCTGCATCGCTCGATACCAAATTCCGAACGACAGGCGTTTTTACAAGATTTTTTAGAAGCAGATTATGATGCAGCGCTAGGTACGATTTTTACTTCTGTGTGTAAGGCTCAAGCTGAATTGATGCCTGAAGAATTTGCTAAGTTAACGGTGCCGACTCTGCTGGTGGCGGGAGAGTATGACAAAATTATCCCCGCCGAGATGGGACGTCAAGCAGCAGCGCTAAACGACAAGGTTGAATTTGCGATGATTCCGAAGACGGCGCATTTTCCGATGTTGGAAGATGCTGTCAGTTATGTGCAGCGAGTGCGAGAGTTTTTGCAGGTTCCTACTCTTAAACCACAGGCGGTTTGATTTTTTCAACGCAGAGTCACGCGGAGGTTTTATCAGGTGATTAGGTGTATTTCCCTAAGCTCTTGTCTTCCCATCTTGCTTCTGTCTCTTCTATCTTTGGGATAATTAAATTAAACCTAGTTCTCGTTTGAGTAGGTTGATGGAGTTAGTACCGATGTAATTTTCGACTTTAATCAGCTTGGGTGGACGAATAATATCGTCAGCGGCAGCATGTACTGCTGCTTGTAGCATTGCAAAACTGGCTTGATCGCTGATAATCACTTCGGCTCGCTTGACCATTGCTAGCAGTTTATAATTATCTTTGGGTTGGCAAGTCATCACTAATAGTTCGTCTCCTCGCAAGCCGTGGAGGATGACTTCTGCTTGGCGACCAATCCCAGAACTGAGGCTAACTATACCGACACAATTATCTTTTGGCAGGTTTTTGAGCAGGTTAATTTCTTTGCTGTAGTCGTAGATGTCAAGAGGGATGACGCGTACAGCTTTCGGAGCAGCGATCGCTTCTACATTGCCGATAAAATATCTACTTGTAACTACGGTGGCAGAGGTAGTTTTATCTAGCACCGCTGCTAATTCTTCCATTGATACCAACTGGACTGGTATTTTTAAATATTGTTCTAATTCATACACCATTAATTCGCCTGCACCGAGGTCTTGAGACGGAACTGCTACTAGTACGCGGGCACTACAACGCAAGCGCCAGTCAACTTCCGAGAGAAATATCTCCCGCGCTTGATTGAGCGAGCAGCCTTGAGCGAGGAGTTCATCAAGTGCCTGCTGGACAACTTTATATGCTTCGGGATTTTGGTTGAGAATTGCTGATTGCAGCCTGCTACCACCCTCATGACCTTGAGCGCGGACATAAATCCCGGAACCAGCTAGGCTTTCGACTAAACCGTCTTCTTCTAGTTGGCGATAGACTTTGCTGATGGTATTACGGTGTAACCCGGTCTGCATCGCCAACGCGCGTGTGCTTGGTAATTTGTATGCTGGGGGATATTGCCGGGAAGCGATCGCAAACCGAATTTGATTAAATAATTGGGTTGATGCGGGGATTTCACTGTCTGGCTGAATACGGAATTGAAGCATCACCAAATCTCCTGTCTACTGGTAGTGGTTGCTTACCAGCTACGTCTACACATGTTAAATAATTCGTAATTCGTAATTAAGTTTTGTAATGGGGATTTAGCGCAAAGTCACCAGGGGGTTTCCTCCGATCTGATGGCAGTTGTTCATGGGGGAAACCCCCAAGATCACACTGCCTCAACTTTGTAAGACAGACCCCTACACAAAACTTGCCAACTATAGAACCGGGGGACTTAAACCCACGGAACATGTTAAATATGTTATTCCTGCAAGAAATTTATCTCAGAGAAATTTCTCATGCGATCGCCTTGAGTAATCGATAATTTGATTGAAAATAGCCCGTAGACACTGGCATAGTTATAACAAATAATCACACAGGGCTGGTAACAATTATTATGACAGAGCAAGCGATCGACACTACAACGATTAAACTTTTGCAAGATAATATTCATATAGCTGCTTACTTGGCACACCCAAAACAACCAGGTACTTATCCAGCAGTGGTGGTTTTGCAAGAGATTTTTGGTGTTAATGCCCATATTCGGGAAGTTACCGAAAAAATTGCCAAGGAAGGGTATGTAGCGATCGCACCTGCACTCTTTCAACGTCAAGCTCCTGGTTTTGAAACTGGCTATACCCCGCAAGATATCGAAACTGGTAGAAGTTATGCCATGCAAACTCAAGCATCAGAGTTGTTAAATGATATTCAAGCAGCCATAGATTATCTTAAAACCCTGCCCGATGTCAAAAAAGATGGTTTTGGCTGTATTGGTTTTTGTTTTGGTGGTCATGTAGCATATCTTGCTGCTACTCTACCAGACATCAAAGCTACTGCTTCCTTCTATGGTGCCGGCATTACCACCCGGACGCCAGGAGGTGGCGCTCCTAGTGTGACGCGAACACCAGAAATAAAAGGCACACTCTATAGCTTCTTTGGTACAGAAGATGCCAGTATTCCTCTAGAACAAGTCAATGAAATTGCAGCAGAGTTAGAAAAATACAAAATTCCGCATCGTGTGTTTCGCTACGATGGAGCTGATCACGGATTTTTTTGTAACCATCGTGCCAGCTATAATCCTAAAGCGGCAGCCGATGCTTGGGAGCAGGTCAAACAACTCTTTGGTCAACTGAGCTGAGACTGGGGTCTTTGTTTGTCATTTGTTATTAGTAAGAACCAGTGACAAATGACAAATGACAACTGATGCTATCAGTTCAAATAACAATTTATCTTCAAAAGTCATGAATTCCGAATCGAAACGTTCTCAAACAGCCAATTCGTCATTTACGATGGACGATTTTGCTAAAGCATTAGAAAAACACGACTACCAGTTTCAAAAGGGACAGGTTGTACATGGCAAAGTGTTTCAACTTGACCATGATGGAGCCTATGTTGATATTGGTGGTAAGTCGTCGGCTTTTCTTCCTCGTGATGAGGTTTCTTTGAGAGCAGTGACCGATTTATCGGAGGTTTTGCCATTACAGGAGGAACTTGAATTTCTGATTATCCGCGAGCAGGATGCAGAAGGTCAAGTTACTCTTTCTCGCCGACAGCTAGAAATTCAGCACATTTGGGAAAAATTAGCGCAGATGCAGGAAAATTCCCAGACTGTACAAGTGCGAGTTACGGGTGTCAATAAAGGTGGTGTAACTGTAGATTTTCAATCTTTGCGGGGGTTTATTCCGCGCTCGCATTTAAGCGAGCGTGATAATTTGGAAGCACTTAAAGGCCAAACTCTCACTGCTGGCTTTTTGGAAGTAAACCGCAACACCAACAAACTCATACTTTCTCAGCGCTTGGCAACTCGTTCTAGCAATTTCAATCAGTTAGAACTAGGTCAATTGGTGGAAGGTAAAATCACTGGTATCAAACCTTTTGGTGTGTTTGTAGATTTAGATGGTATTAGCGCCTTACTTCACATCAAACAAGTCAGCCAAAAGTTTATTGAGTCACTAGAAAAAGTGTTTCAAATTGGACAGCCAATTAAAGCTGTAATTCTAGATTTGGATGAAGGTAAAGGTCGAGTAGCTCTTTCTACTAGGGTTTTAGAAAATTTCCCCGGTGAAGTGTTAGAAAACATGGACGAAGTAATGGCTTCGGCTGAGGCTCGTGCTAATAGAGCTGCTAACAAAGTGTCTGAATAGTAAAGACGCACTATATTATATATGATGTAAAGACGCGCCATGGCGCGTCTTTTTAACTAATGAAGTTCAGTTCCATCTTGACGAAGTAAATAGCGATCGCTAATCAATTTCAACACTACTCTACCTGTTTCTGGATGCGTTCTTTCAATTAAAGGTTGTACAACAACACCTTCCATGATGCAGTTGGCACTAAGTACACTATCAGCATTATTAAACTGAGATACTGATTCCCAACTATAAGCACCAATATAAAGTACAGGCACTCTCGGTAAAGCAAATTCCTCGCAAAACGCTACAAAATCACTGTAATTGAGGAACTGATTACCACGACGTACAGCAAATATTGCAATCCCAATTTTGCCACCTTTCAAGCCGTATTTAATATCTTGCACGCCGTATATCTCCCCAAAAACCTGAGTATTTGCTGGGAGTTTATGTAAGGCATTATTTTCGTTATATGCACGAACATACACCAAATTTTGGTTCGTGGGGCTGTTTTTCCAAAAGTAATTGTGGCTACCAATTTTTGTATTGCCGTCAGCGTCTACTAAAACGGTGAAGTTAGTTCCATGCAACTTTTCTGTGATCACAATTTCTTCACCTGCTATCAAAATATCTTTGTATCGCTTGAGGTTTTCTGGACTGGGAAATTTGTAATGTCCAATATGACTTTCCATTTCTCCACTCATGCCTTGAGGGATTGGATATTCATATTTTGTGACACCAAAATAATCGGTATAATCATCCCCAATTTGACCTGTAAAGTCATCATTTACAGGAATGAGCAAACCTTCAGAAAAAATTCCTCGCAGTTTGGCAGCACGTAGTTTTTTAGAGTAGTAGTTATGAATACCAAATTTATCTAAAAAATCCTCTGAAATCACGCTATCAATTGGAAAGTAAAAAGCTAAATCTCCCGGTTTAAAGCTACTTTTAGCTGTGATTACTTGATACGCCATCCCCTCAAAAGAGGCAATATCTAACCTATCAGCATTGGGGTGAGGATTAACACTATTAATTTTGACTACTTCAACTTTAAAAATACTCATTGTTTATTTATCTCCTTTGATAATAAGGATTTATATAAGCTGTTCCACATATAACTTGCATAATTAGGGCGGGCAAGATGCCCACCCCACAAGAGTTTTATTTAATTTGATTATGTAATTTAGATGTTTTTTAGCTTAATAGACTTCTTGCATAAATACTTTAATGTTGTTGAATAACACTGTGAAAAGCTCACGCAAAGGCACAAAGGCGCAAAGAAGAAAACTAAAAATTGAACTTTTGCAAGAGACTCCATGAACTGCGTTCACAAGGAACTATAAAAATATTTCTTCCCTACTCCCTATTTTTAAGGCAGGTCTAATGTAGAGTGCGTCAGTTCGAGAAACTCTTAAAAACCCAAAAAACTACTCCTAATAACTATTTTCTGTAGTTATAGTACCCACAATTTCATCATTCATTATTTTTCATCAGACACTGCATAATAAATTTGATTTCTTTCTTATTACACTGTCGTTTACTAATAGCGTAGATTTTTCTGCCGTATTGCTGTCGAGCAGTTTCATAGTTAATTACGGCTTTGAGTAGAACATCAAAAGCTAACTGTGTTGCTGGAAAGTCTGCCAATGTAATTAAGTACCAGATATCATTCAATAGATGATACTGATGATATGGGTCTAAAATAACTAAATTATTACGCTTGATTTCTGGTTGATTTGGGATTTTTTCAATTTGGCAAAGAATCATTTGCTCAGGATGAACGTAAAGTTGCTTTCTCCATCGCCAATTAAATTCACCAAGTCGATGTTTATGATTGTCTTTTCTATAGGGAATACCATCAATTAATACTACATTTAATTCTACAAAATCCCATACATGAGAGAGGATATGTTGTCCGGAGAGAGTCGTTGCATTAAGACGATAGGATAGTTCGCTGTAAACGTTATTCCAAGGTTTTCCAACTTGAGAACGTAGCCAGCGATATAGTGGCCCTAAATGGTCAGAGAAATATTTAGTTTTTCTTCTAGGCTTTAATAAATAAGGACATAGAAGTCCGTCTGTACTAGCTTCATAGGTGATTTTTTCTAGAGCTTTTTTATTACCTGTTACACTCTTAAGACTTAACCTTCTACCACCACGAGGACGTTCTATGACAATTTCATTTAAACGGTGTTCGCTCATTATTCCGGTTATTTTATAAGTTGATATCTGCTGATATAAATAAATATTTTTTGTCAGCTTAATTGGGCACAAGCTCTAAAAATGAACTTGCGATCGCCAATCTTTTATTTGCTAACAATAGTTTGATTACACTTATATGCTACATAAATACTACATAAATGTCAACATGAGCTAATTGTCTGTGGAGAGAAGCTTGTTTAACTGTTTGGGATTATAGATTTTGTGAGGCGATTCCCAAAGATAATACTTTTTGTATCAAGGGTGAGCATATCTATATAGTTATATTGAGCGAAAAAGCGCGTTTAATAACGTCGAAATAATTTCTCAATACTATGTTAAAAATTTATTGATTACGCGATCAGTAGTAAGTAATATAACATACTACATCATAGAATACTGATAGCATTAGATGCTTAACTGCTAAAAAGGCAAATAATTTTAGCAATAGTCTGAAAACCAATTATTTGATTTTTCTATATGAAGTTATTATGAACACCTTGATAAAATATTCTGTAGTTTTGCGTATAATCAAAGGGTATCTGCTGAGCCTATCAGCCAGGGGCTTTTTTAGACCAACGCTTTTTAGATGTAAAAGATTATTGATTAAAACAGGTGCAAAAAACGAGCCAATTCTAAATGAGCGTGGTGGGATTGCTTACGGGAAGCCTTTCGTTGTTTATCAGTAAAAGCGATAAATTGCAATAAAATCTTCTGGAGAAGAGATGTATTTGACACATTCATTCATGAATGATGAAAAAAAGCGAAGCTCTCAACAGCCTTTGATTTTAGCAGTGGAAGATCATGACGACAGTCTACTGCTGATTAGTTATGCCCTTGAGTCACTTGGTTGTAGATTTATTTGTCAAACAGACAGTTCTGCAACGTTACTGGTTGCTAAAGAGTATCAGCCAGACTTAATTATGTTGGATATTTTATTACCAGGTCTGAGTGGTATTGATGTTGTAGGTCATTTAAAGCGAGAACCTTTAACTTGCGAAATTCCAGTGGTTGCAGTTACAGCTTTAGCAGGTAGAGAAGATAGAGATTTGCTGCTGAAGGCAGGATTTAATGATTACATCAGCAAACCTTATATGATTGAAGACTTAGAAACAATGATTCACCGTATGCTTCCTGGGAAACTCAATCCCCTTTCAGCTTTTGAGCTATGTCAGGATTGGCAGATAAGTTAATGTACGTGCAAGTTGCACATTCTGTGATTAAGACTGTCATTTGTCATCATTCATTTGTGTTTACAAAGGACAAAGCGTAAAGTTGAGCTAGTCGTTTGAGACAGTCTGGTCTTAGGGGTTTCCATGCCACTTGTAACGTTTGGGGGAAACCACAAGACCGCAATGGCTACCCAGAAGGAACTACATAAAAACTATCCTTCTTTAGGGAGTTTTACAGTAAATACGCTACCTTTGCCATGTTCAGATTCAACCTGAATGGTTCCACCATGCGCTTGAATAATTCGACTCGATAGATGAAGTCCTAAACCACTGCCTGAACGCTTGTTTCTACCTTGGCGAAATCGCTCGAAAATTCTTGCTTGATCTTCAAGTGCAATTCCATATCCTGTGTCTTCTACTTCAATTGTGACCCAATCTTGATAATTAGGATTAGTCGATGTCTCAGAAATGCGGATTGTGATCCCTCCGGTATCTGTAAATTTGATCGCATTACCAATGAGGTTGTTTAGCACTCGTCGTAATTCCAGCTGATCACCCATAATTGTGCCTGAATCTAACTGATGAATGTCTATTTTGAGGCTTAAATTCTTCTCAATTGCCAACGGAGATAGTTCGCTGACTACTTCTTGGGCGATCTCTGGTAAATTGCAACTCTCGTAGTTTAAAGTTTTTTTACCAGCCTCAAAACGATAAACTTCTAGCAGAGTATTGACCATTTGCATCAAATTTTGATTGCTGCGGATCATGACAGCAACTGCTTGTTTCATTTCTGGCGAAATCTTGCAAAAGGTTTCTTGTTCAAATAGGTACAACATGCGATCGGCAGCTACCAAGGGGGTTCGCAAGTCATGAGTAAGACGAGAAACAAAATCTTCTCGTTGACGTGCCATCTTTCGCTGTTCGTCAAGACTGTGCTTGAGGCGTAAAAGCGATCGCACTCTTGCTAATAGTTCATCAGTATCAAAGGGTTTACGAATAAAATCATCAGCACCAGCATCTAAACCTTCCACAACGCTAGATTCATGAAACGCAGTAATCAGCAGAATGGGAATGTAGGAAAGAGCAGGGTTACCACGAATTCGCCGTGTAACTTCATAACCATCCATCCCCGGCATCATCACATCTAGCAAAATTAGATCCGGCGGAGATTGTTCAATTTGCCGCAAAGCGCTAACACCATCTGAAACTAAGTCAATCTCATAGCCCTCACTTTCTAAAATCGTTTGCACTAGAATGAGGTTATCTCGAGTATCATCAACGGCGAGGATACGGTTAATTTTAGGATTTTCTACAACAGACATGACTATTTAACTTATTTAACTTTGATCCTGTTTTTTAAAATTAATTTATGTTTTGTAATTAGGATATTTCTTTAAAGATTTACCTGATTGCAAAGTTGAGAGATGAGGATTCTGAGCAGCACAAAAAATTTCTTCCCCATTCAAGTTTAAACTGGGATGATCAATACCTACATTTGGTGATGTTACTTGGCGCGGCAATTCAATTCTAAATAGTGAGCCGACCCCTAGCTGACTTTCAAGGAAAATTTTGCCGTTCATCATTCGTACTAGCGAATCTACAATTGCTAAACCTAATCCTGTGCCAGGGTATTTACGAGTGATGCTTTGATCGACTTGTCGAAATGCTTCAAAAATATGTGTAAAATCTCTAGGAGCTATACCAATACCTGTATCTCGAACAGTAATTGCTACTCGATTTGCCGGTAGTTCCTTGATTTCAACCCAAACCTCTCCTGATTCTGTAAACTTAATCGCATTGGAGAGGAGGTTGACTAAAATTTGCTTAACACGCACTGGGTCATTAAATACCAAAGTATTTTGTAAATCTATTTGTACTAACAAAGATAGCTTTTTTGCTTCAGCTAAAGAACGCATTTCAGCTACAGTAGTATTTATTACCTTTGAAATATCAAATATTTCTGCTTTTAAATCTAATCGTCCTGTCTCCAGTTTAGAAAAATCAAGAACTTCATTTAGCAGCATCAGTAAATGCTTACCATTGTTAAATATTCGCTCCACCATATCTGTTTGTTGATGGGTGAGTTGCCCAAACTTGGGACGCAATAAAATTTGAGAAAATCCAATAATTGCATTCATTGGAGTTCTTAATTCGTGAGACATGGTTGCTAAAAACTGGGACTTAAACCGTGATGCCTCTAATAGCTTCAAGTTCTGTAATTGGATTTGTTGCCGTTGTTTCTCCAGTTCTTGATGCTTACGAATTAATTGTTCATGACTTTCTCTGAGTTGCTGGTTTGTCAGTTCTACCTGCTTTTCAGCCCGATAAACTCGAATAGCGTTCCGGACAACTCGTAACAATATCTCTGAGGATGCTGTAGATTTAGAAAGATAGTCAGTAGCACCAGCTTTGAGCAATTCAACAACAATTTCTTCATCTGGTATAGTTGTTAGAACCACTATCGGAACTTGAATTTCCCAAAAACGTAACTTTTGGATTATTGTCAGGGCATTTTGGTCTGGTAAGTGATAGTTGAGAAAAACGCAGTCGTAATTGGTATTTCTGAGAGTTGATATCGCATCAATACCGTTACTTGCTTCAGATACTTCCATATGTACACCTGATTGTACCAGGGCACAATGTACTGCCACGCGTTCTGCTTCATCCCCGTCTACAACCAGAATTTTCAGCGTCTGTTCCATCGGTTTTTATTTTCGCTGTCAAATATAGGTTGATGCATAACATTAATCTCTTGTCAAACTATTTAATTAGATAATCTGATATTTTCGGACATTTCAGCTCCAGCTTTGATTAACTGGGGCATCTCGTGTATCACCCAAAACTTGCTGAGCATTGCTATTATCTCAACAAACTTAGTGAAGTTTACTGACTTTAAGATATATTTAGGATATTTTCAGATATAAACTTCCACTCAGATTTGGTGCTGATATCTTGGTTTCAGGTTATCATCACAACTACAGGAGTTGCTTACCATTGGCAACCAGAACATATTTCTAAAAAGATTTCGATGCTACCGAATCTTTGGTTTAATTTAAATCAAACAAAATTTAGCCTTGTTTTAATTAGGTTTCGCAAGGCTAACAGCTTTTGCTTCACAGGCGGATAATCTTTCTAGCCCTTATTGGGCTTGACTTATAAAGTAAATCGGGTTGGTGATATTAACTTTATAGATTACCCGCTTGAGATTCATCACCTTAACTTTGTTGTCCTCCAATGGTGGTATTAGGTTAATCACTTTGTTGGCTTCTGATTCCGGTTAATCTACTAGAGTATCGAAATTAAAATCGTAGCTAATAACCAACAATTAGTAACTAACCGGCTGCAAATGACTAGTCTGCCATTGCAGACGGAGCCGCTATAAAGTAAAATAAAACACTTTATTGAGCTTCAAAACAATTGTAAATGAGTAAGTAAGCGTCCGTCCTCAGTCATTAGTGAGAGTTGCACACGAACATTATTTATGAGTGGGAGTTGCACACAAACATCTTGGATCACAGACTTGAGCAGATAATTTTAGTGGCTTTGAGATTTAGACTAGACTAGTCTAGCTCTGTTTTTTCAGGGCAAAGATAACTTGATAAGGGTTAAATGCCATTTGATTTAACTCAAGTAAATCTGATAGATTTAAATATCTGGTTATAAGTAACTTAAAACTACAACTGACTTGAACGCTAAGTAACAGCAAGATATTGAATTTTTCTCCAAAAAAAATAGCAAATATCTTGTGAATAGAAAAATTACAATCTAAATCTAAATAATAGACGAAAAATTGGCTAATATCTCAAAAATTCACAAGTTTTAGCTAAGTAACTATACATCTGTAGCTAGATTTTTATCAATACACCGACCTGACAAAAGATATGATTGATTATTTCTATCGGTGGATGCACTCATGTTCTAATATCATCTATCTTTGGTTTGGGAAATAAAAGAAGTCACTTAATAAATGTCATAGTTTGACAGACGCAATCAGCCAAGAGTGAGTGTAGCAATGAATGAAATCAGCATTATTTTAATTGAAGATCATGACTTAACGAGGATGGGACTACGAGCTGCATTACAGTCTCACAGCGGATTGAGAGTGATCGGTGAAGCAGCAAATGCTACCCAAGGGCTAAAACTTTTGGAAACAGCTAAGCCAGATGTAGCTGTTGTGGATATTGGCTTACCTGACATGGATGGTATAGAACTCACCCGTAAATTTAAGCGTTATCAAGCTGAAACAGGAAACTCGGCAACAAAAATTCTCATCCTCACAATGGATCACACAGAGGATGCTGTATTGGCTGCTTTTGCCGCCGGGGCAGATTCTTACTATATGAAAGAAACAAGTATTAATAAATTAACAGAGGCAATACAAGCAACTTTTGGTGGAAACTCTTGGATTGATCCAGCGATCGCTAATGTAGTATTACGGAAGATGCGGCAAGGTATACCAGGAGAAGTTCAAACCTCTGATAAGCCGAAGACTGTAAAAATAGAAGCCCTAGCAACAGAATACGAGCAAGTTTTGGAAACTTATCCCTTGACGCAACGGGAACTCGAAATTCTAGAGTTAATTGTTGCTGGGTGTAGTAACGGACAGATAGCAGAGAAACTCTACATTACTGTTGGTACAGTCAAAACCCACGTTCGTAATATTTTAAACAAACTCTGTGCTGATGACCGGACTCAAGCGGCGGTTCGGGCGTTACGTTCGGGGTTAGTTGCTTAGTTGGGGATGTGGTTACTTGGCGGTAGTTGAATCTCGACTTCGCTCGATTACCGCGTAGCCGAAACTCACCAATCGGGAGAATAAAAACTGATAACTGATTCATCCCAATCTTTCTTGCAGGCAATCAGCAATTCGCCGTGCTGCTCCTGGTTTGCCCATGCGTCGCATACCATTCTCTGCAATAATTTGTAAACTGTCGGGATTTTGAAACAAAGATTGCACTACACTCGCAACTGATGCTGGTTGTTCGACGATAATTAAGGATTCTCCCAAGAGCCGACTTTGAGCTTCAGCAAAGGAAGGGTTATATTGGGGCCCTTGACCAGGAATGGCGATCGCTGGTTTCCCTAAGCCGATAAACTGTTCTGTAGCTGTTCCTGCTGTGGCGATCGCTATATCTCCTAAATGTAAGCAGTCATTATAAGAGTTTTGTGTCAGTACAAGATATGCATTTTTTTGTGTAAATGTCAAGCATTGAGAATCACTCAGAGGAATGGGAGATTTGGAGTGTGGTCGCCAACCTTGAGATTGAACAGTTTGAGCTAAAATTTGCGAGTCTAAATCGGGAGCTATCGCACCTAAGAACACCACCATACCAGAAGCATAAAACACTGAGTTGCGTTCTTGAACGCTTGCTATTAGCGCAGACACAGCAGCCATTATCGTCTTCCAGTTTTGGTATGCCTCGCTTGGACGTGAACCAGGTAAAAGAGTCACGATCAAAGGTCGAGTTAACTCTTGTTGTCGTGTGTCCTCACTATAGAATTGTTGGCGTGTAAAAGTTGGTTCTAGACCATCCATCATGGGATTACCTAAATCAAAAGCTGGAATTGACCATTGTTTTAAGATTTCTGTAGTCAGCGCATCTCTAGGAAAAACTGCTCGACAACGGTGACGACTCATCAACCAACGTTCCCAAGGATGATAGATTGAGCCAGAAAAGTTTTCCCAACGAGCAGCTTTTGAATTGCGTTTGAGTAATCCGACTTCATCTCGCACATAATATTCTGATTTTGCCGTGCCCACAAAAGCATAGTTAGCACCGCTAAAAGTAGCAAACAATAGCGGTACAATATCTCCTACGGCTAAGATAGCTCTCTTGTTGCCTAACTTTTTTTGGGAACTTACCCAACGACGTATAGCTTTAATTTGAGTTAAGGTAAGTTGCAGCAAACCTCCTTGCACATCTCGCATAAGTTGGCGTCCATCCATATAAATGAAACCACCAGAAGGCATAGTGCGTACTGAACCAATCAATGGGATACCCAACCGTTGATAAGCGCGTCCTTCACCCACCAAAGGCAAAGCAAAAATCTCTGGTGGGTTTAATTGTCGTTGGAGTTCCTGCAAAATACGGGTTGCGATTATATCTTCTCCATGACCATTACTTAAAATCAGTAACCGCAGACGAGAAGTTGCAGATAAATCAGATAAATCACTCATAAATTGAAGAAGTGAATAGGGAACAGGGAACAGGGAACAGTTTTTCCTATTTCCTGTTCCCTATCTAGGAGCAATACCAATTCACAATGACGGCGAAGTGCGTAGGTAGTTCATCTAACTTGCACATCTTTTCGTTTAGGCAGTCAAAAGTCAAGAGTCCAGAGTCAAAAACATCGAATTACACGAATATGAGGTATTGTGTTTGCTGACTTTGCCTCAGCTTTGGGTTCTGGTAAGCTAAAAAACATCTAAATTACATAATCAAATTAAATAAAACTCTTGTGGGGTGGGCATCTTGCCCGCCCTAATTATGCAAGTTATATGTGGAACAGCTTAATACCGTATTGGGAGACCTTGCAGGCGTGCGTGATAAACCAGGATATGATTTTGGATATGGGGGCGGCGTGCGCGTAGATTCGCTACTGGTTTAATCAGGGTGACTATGGCATCAATGACCAAGGAGAAAGCCGAGTGCATCAGTTCTCACTCCTGCCTACGCAAATAATTTCATGAATCAAGTCAAATTTCTATAAATTATGGAAACTACAACTAAAAAGCAAGCATTAATCAAAGCAATTCATGAACAGTTAGAACTGGCTTATGACGATACTTTGCAAGAAATTTTGGAATTACTAAAAATTCGTAAACAGGAAGACGAAGAAGATGAAATAGACTTTGAAGAAGGATTAAGAGATATTGCCGAAAACGGTACTTTAACTTGGGAAGAACACCAGCAATAAAGTGCATGACATATCAAGTAGAAATTTCTTAAAGCAAGCCTTTCTATGGATGTATTAATTACGAATTACGTTAGCGCAGCGGTAGCGACGTAGGAGCGTCATTACGAATTACGAATTAACATTAAACCCAGCCTTGAGTTTGACCATCAGTAAGATTCCGCTCTAATTTGTAATATTCTCGCTGAGCTGCTTGCAACAAATGGCTCATTCGCACGGGTTCTGCTGCATCTGCGGCGAGAAAAGCAGCGTTTAAAGCAATATTACGGATATTTCCCCCTGCGATACTCAAATTCGCGAGTTTTTCGATGTCTAAGCCATCTGTGGGTGTTTGGGGTGGAAATATGCGTTGCCAAATCTCTGCGCGTGCTTTGGAATGAGGGAAAGGGAAAGCAACAGAAAATCGGATGCGTCGCATAAAAGCTTGATCGATGGAGTCTTTGAGGTTAGTAGTGAGAATCGCTAGACCTTGGTAAGCTTCCATGCGCTGGAGTAAATAGCTGACTTCCACATTAGCATGGCGATCATGACTATCTTTGACTTCAGTTCTTTTACCAAACAGAGCATCTGCTTCATCAAATAGCAATATTACTCCCCCGGCTTCGGCCGCATCAAAGATACGCTGTAAGTTCTTCTCTGTTTCGCCAATGTATTTACTAACTGTTGTACTTAAGTCGATGCGATATAAATCTAGACGAAACTCCCTAGCTAAGACTTCAGCTGCGAGGGTTTTGCCTGTGCCGCTTTGACCATGGAACAAGGCACTGATGCCTAATCCCCGCTTGCCTTTTTTGGCAAAGCCCCACTCCTGGTACACCTTGACACGTTGGCGCAGATGAGTTGCAATGTCTTGCAGAACTTGACGATCGCGATCGGGCAATACCAAATCATCCCAGGTAGCGTGAGATTCAATTCTTTGAGCTAAATCATCCAACTGGGGACGGGCTTGGACACGGCAAAAATCCCAGAGTTGACTAGCTAGGGAGTTGGTTGTTCTTTCATCCTCTTGCATAAGGGTCAAGCTAGGCAATGCTTTGCTATTTCCATCTTCAAGCTTGACTTGGGAACTGTGATTCTTAAAATGTAAGCAGGCCGCTTGGATAATCACAGGAGAAAGTTTAAACTGAGTAGCGATCGCCTCAACTTGACTATGCAAATTGTCAGCAATATCACCCAGGTGGGTTTGCCAGAGAGTAAGTTGTTCTTGATAGCTGAGGGCAGGGACATCAAAAGTGACGAGAGGACGCTGGTGTTGTCGCCAACGTTCTTGGCTACTGACAATTAACAAGGTGCTGATGCCTTCAATAAACTGGTTCAAAGATGCTGTCCGTGTAGATTCCGTTGATTTGAGAGTATCGCAGTCAAGCAACAGCACGCTGTTAGTTAACATCGCTTCTCGACACCAGCGTTGCAGCAAATGATAACAATCTTCAGGAGTTACAGGCAGAAAATCAGCACACATCTGCATCAGGTTGTATCCCAACTGATGACAAGCAGTTGCCACAATCGACTGCTTAATAAAAAAATCTCCACCGCACAGTTGGAAAATTGGCAAGTGAGCAGAACCACCACTCTGCACCCAAGTGGCAGCGATTTGGTCAGCCAATTGTTGTTGCGATGGAGGCAGAGGAATATTCGTAAATCTCTCTATTGAAATCTTCTGGACAACACCAGATAATCTCGCATCAAGGGCAGGCTCACCCAAAAGATAGCAGAGAATACGCCGATCAATCCGCAGGCGTGATTGAGCCAGCGATGGCCCATCGCTAACTTCAATCAACTGCCAGCGCCATAGAGGAGATTGGGGTGATAAGACACGGAAATTGGGCTGAGAAAAAACTACAAAAGCCAACCCGAAGGTAGGATAGTTACGGTTACAGGGTGCATGAGCTTCCGCACAGAGAATTTCAAAGTTGGGGTCGAGTTCCATGCCCATACACAGCATTAAAATATCGCGCTCAAAGGCAGAGAGTTGAAACAAAGAACAGATTTGGTCAAGAGCAGTCGGAGCATCTTGTTCAGCCGCTAAAAATTCTGGTATGGGGGAAAAATCATCCTCAACTGACAAGTTTTGTAAATGGGCAATGTATCCCTGGAGAGCTTGACGCACACGCTCAACAGCGGTGAAAACATGGTAAATATTAGGTTGAAAGGCGTGAGGGTGTGCAGGAATATCCATTGCTTTCTCCGAAATCAGCGCAGAGATAGATGAAAAAATACCATAATTACTAAAGCTTGTAGCAATGATTATATCTAGCCTGGTATTGCATCTAAACTTTAAGCATGTAATACAAAATATTTCCTCATTACTACTGCAAAGTCTCCAGGAGGAGGCATATGTATAAACCGCCGCAAAAACACAGTCTTTCTAGAAAATCATCCCCTATCCTCAAAACGAGAAAGAATCAGTATGGGACAGGCGATTTTTCTACGCAATCACAAGAGTTAGAGACCCCTCTACCTGTGCAAAAACAACCAACTTACAACCGGGCGGGGGCAGATTTGCTAGCGGCGAAGATGATCAAGAATCAAAACTCGCCAAAAATAGCACACGCATCTGAGGGAGCAGTATTTAAAGAACCGTCTCAAATTATTCAAACCTCCCCATCACTTCCAAAGCAACCAAACTTAGTATCTCAAGTTACCAAGTCTTACCCATCTGACCATGACTGCCGGATACAAATGTATGGAGATAAACATGAGATCGATTCAGCATTTAACGTTTGGAAAGACCTCGAAAATGTTCTTGAAATGGCGAATTATTCCGCTGAGGGAAATCTAGATGACCCCATATCAAAGCGATTGTTTGGAGAACGAGAAGAAGAAGGATTTACTGGCTGGGATGATTTTATTAATGATTTGGCCGAGAGTCTTCGAGATCCTAACAAGGATGCTGAACCACAGCTTACAAGACAACTCTATGAGCAAGTAAAGCAATCGTTAAAAACAAATAAATTCATATATAGTTTCAACTATTTGCAGCAAGCTGTTCTTCAGGGTGGGCTAACTAAAGCAAAACAGCAAATAAATAAGCCTAAACCAGACCCTAAAAAAAAGAAATTTGAAACGCAAGCATATGAATCAAAATATAAAAATTGGAACCCACCGAAACCTCAATTACCAGACAGAGATAAACGAGAAGATTTAGGAGATGTAGGAGAAAAACAAACACAAGAAATATTTGATAAATTCTTGCCTGCGAACTTCATTGAGTATAATGGGCCTTTAAAACTTGATCAAGTACATGGAGTTGATCATGGTGTGCTATTAAAACCTCTACCTGAAGATGAAGCAGCATTAGAATTTCTTACCGAAGCTGCTAATAGTTCTGGACAAAAATTTGACCCAAATAAGCGAACTATCCTCATAGCAGAATCTAAAACAAATACTAGTTCTGGTGCTTTTAAACAACTCTCAAAACTAGATTTTGACGATATGCAGGAAAATGCTGCCAAGAGGCAGAAGAATAATCCAGCTAAATATACAGGAGTAAATCCAGATATCTTTGAAAAATTCAGCAAAGCTCAGGGAGAAGGAGCAAATATTATTAAAATTGAATCGAGAACAACCATCCCTGACACAAGAAAACCTATAACAAACTTAGTAACTTTGGGAGAAAAAGAAAAATCAGAGAAAGATCTGAAACAAAAACAACCATTTTTTTCGTATAGTGCCAGCAAAGCTGTTAGTCAGTATGCAGTATCATCGACTGATGTCGGCAATGTAGCAGAACAGTTAGTAGTTGATGATTTAAATAAAACATATCAAGGAGAATTAATAGATTCCAAAGTCAACGGAAATCAAGGTTTGGACATGATTTATTGGAATAAAAAGAATAAATTAGTTTATGTAATAGAAGTAAAAACAGATAAATCACAACTATCAAAGGATCAAAAAGATCCAGACAAATATATAGAAAAATGTATAAAACGGGCGTGGAGCAGCAAGCAAGAGAAAATGATGGAAGTAGCTCTCGCAGTAGAGAAGAAAAAAATCAACTCTGCGAACAAATTCATCGAATGGCTCCAAGATAGCGGCTGTGTAAAACCCATGGTTGCTTGGGTAGATTTAAAAAGTAGAGAAATCATATACGAGGACTGGATAAAATTTTAGCGCGATCGCACTTGATTTTCTCTGCGAACCTCTGCGTGACTCTGCGTTAAAAACATTAACCTCTGCTTTTTATCTAAAAAATCTATCTAAAGATAGATGTATTTTATTATAGTTTAAGGTGATAGAAGAGCGATCGCCCCTCAACTCACTTCATGACGGAGAAACTTAACAACCCTTGACCATGCATCAAGGTTAGTTAAGGAAAATGTCAATGTATTATGAAAAAAACAAAACTGTTACCATAACTAGGGGTGTAGGGAAACCTCGTCACTAAATCAAAAATATAAGAAACTTTTTTCAGCAGTCCTCTCAAAACTTAAGACTCATAACTCGAAACTCCTTATGTTAGCAGGCACAACTTTACAAGGTGGAAAATATACCCTACTCCAGGAAATCGGGCGGGGTGGCTTTGGTATTACGTACAGAGCTAAGCATCATTACTTAGGTCAAGATGTAGTGATGAAAACCATCAACGAACGACTGCGACAACATCCTGATTTCGCCAAGTTTGAGCGCCAATTCCAAGATGAGGCCAGAAGGTTAGCTACTTGCGTTCACCCAAATATTGTGAGAGTCAGCGACTTTTTTGTCGAATCTAGGCTACCTTACATGGTCATGGAATACATTCCTGGGGATACCTTGGGAGATGCATTTGTCTTGCCAGGAATACCATTACCAGAAGCGATCGCCATTCATTACATCCGTCAAATTGGAGCAGCATTGCAGGTAGTACACAATAACGGTTTGCTGCATCGCGACGTCAAACCAGATAATATTATCCTCCGCCAAGGAACTCAAGAGGTAGTGCTAATAGATTTTGGTATAGCGCGGGAATTTAATAGTGGGGCACGCCAAACTCATACAGGGTTAGTTTCTGAAGGTTATTCCCCCATTGAGCAGTATCTCTCGCAAGCACCACGCACACCAGCAACAGATATTTATGGTTTAGCAGCAACCTTATATGCACTGTTGACAGCCCAAGTTCCCATCCCAGCCCTACTGCGCGATCGCGAGAAAATGCCCTCTCCCTGCGAACTACAACCCCATCTCAGCGCTGCTGTCAACCAAGCAGTCATGCGGGGGATGGCAGTGGAATCTCGCCATCGTCCAGCGTCAGTTGCTGAATGGCTGAAATTACTACCCGGAAATCGAGTCGATGTGACGCCACAACCTGGATCTAATTATCCAGTGCCAACCATCAATTTATCTGCACAGCAACCAGAAAAGAAAATTCCCCAAAATCACATTCAGGCAAAATCATCAAGGAAAGTCACCGCATCAGCTAAAAAATTAGGCTCTCAAGTATTAATTGGTGCTGGTGTCGCTGTTGTTGCTGCTACAGCGGGTTTTGGCATCACTAGCCTACTCCCCAAATCTCAGCCCCAGCCAGTTGCAAAACCAACTTTTGAAAAACCTCTGCAAGAACCTGCTGCGAAAGTACCTGACACTGATACTACATCTTCACCATCGGCGAAAGAGACTAACACCACTCAAACTAGACCTGTCTCCACTTTCAAACGGCGTCAACGCAATCGCCCGATTCCTCAAGAAGAATCGACTACCACTCAAAACACTACAAATACCACAGAGCGATCGCCAAATCGCGATCAATCTGCAACCGCACCTAAAGTTCCACCCTCACCCTCGATAGTACAAAAGCTACGAGCAATTCGAGCATCTCGTAAGGCTGTACCTACACCCTCACCACGCAGTGTTTTACCTCCTATTCGCAAGGATTCTAACTTGCCTCAACCGGAAATGATCCCAGCAGTACCTCCTGAGGAATCACAACATTCAGATCCTTCGGCTGTAGTAGTACCAACCAGAGAAGAATAGGGACTTTCAATTAAATAATTCGTAATTCGTAATGACGCGACGCTCCTGTGTCGCTAACGCTAACGCTATCGCGGACTCGCTACCGCTTCGCTAACGCTAACGCTAACGTAATTAAGTTTTGTAATGGTGATTTAACCCCATTACAAAACTTGCTGGTTATGGAACCGGGGGACTTAAACCCACGGAACTGGTTAAACGGGTAACTCAGTAATATTACGAATATTTTCTAATATTAAATTAGAGCAAGTACGTTTAATTAAGCCAGTTAGCACATTACCAGGGCCAATTTCCACAACTCGCTGGATACCACTAGCTGATAGTTGTAGAGAAATTTCTCGCCACCTAACTGAGCCAGTCATTTGTTGACTCAGGCGCTGCTTTAAGATTTCTGCATCAACAGCTGGAACTGGTTCTACATTAGATAATACTGGTACAACAGCTGTTTGAAATTCTGTAGATTCTAAAACTTCTTGAAATTCCACAGCCGCAGTTGCCATTAGGTGAGAGTGAAATGCCCCAGAAACTTTTAAGGGTATAGCACGCTTGGCTTTAACTTGAGACATTACCGCTTGTACAGCATCGGGAGTACCAGAAATTACTACCTGTGCGGGACTGTTGTCATTTGCCAATACGACATCGGGTGTTTGGGCAATGACAGTTTCTAACTGTTCGCGATCAAAGTTCATTAAGGCTGCCATTAATCCACCTGCGGCACTATCCATCAGTTCTGCACGACGTTTCACCATGCGTAACCCCGCAGACCATTCAAAGACACCAGCAGCGTAAAGGGCAACATATTCTCCTAAACTGTGGCCTGCAACTAAATCTGGTTGATGTCCTCGTTCTCGAATGATGTCGGTGAAAATACTTTCCACTACATACAGACATGGCTGTGTGTACAGTGTCTGTGCTAACTTTTCTTCGTTTTGACAGATATCTGTGATAGACCAGCCCAAAATCGTTTCAGCTTCAGCAAATTTATCCTTAGCGGCAGGTATATCTAATAAATCTGTTCCCATTCCCAGTACTTGAGAACCTTGTCCGGGAAACACCCATGCGGTTTTAGTCATTGGTCATTTGTCGTTTGTCATTGGTCATTTGGGGCTGGGGACTGGGGACTGGGGACTGGGGACTGGGTAAAAATTTACTAATTCCCAATTCCTCGTGGGCTGAGCGAAGTCGTTCGCGGAGCGTCTCCGACAGGAGAAGCCCAATCCCCAATTCCCCGTGGCTGAGCGAAGTCGTTCGCGGAGCGTCTCCGACAGGAGAAGTCCAATCCCTATCTTCCCCATTGAAAAATTGCTGCACCCCAGGTGAGGCCGGCACCAAAGCCGGAGGTAGCAATGATGTCGTTGGGTTTAATTTTACCTTGCCGCACTGCTTCATCTAAAGCTAAGGGTATGGAGGCTGCTGAGGTGTTGCCGTAATGGGCAAGATTACTAATTACTTTATGTTCTGGAATATTTAAGCGTTGGGCAACGGTATCCAGAATCCGCTGATTGGCTTGATGTAATACTAACCAATCGATTTGGTCAACGCTGAGGTTAGCTTGAAATAAGGCTTTATCAATGATTTCTGGCACTTTTTGAGCAGCAAAGCGGTAGACTTCTTTGCCGTTCATGTCTATGGGTTGGTAAGTGCCTTGAGCAACTTTTACCCCTGGAAGTAGTTCTCTTGGCGTGGCTTGATATGGGAGGTTGAGACAGCCGTTTTGAGTGCCGTCACTTTTAAGTGCAAATCCTAGCAAGCGATCGCACTTGGAAGCTTGCAATACTACCGCTCCTGCACCATCTCCAAAGAGTACACAGGTACGCCTATCTTGCCAATCTACCCAACGAGAGAGGATATCCGCCCCTATCAACAGTACATTTTGATAAACTCCAGTTCTGATGTATTGGGCGGCTGTAACTAGTCCAAATATAAAGCCTGAACAAGCAGCTGTTAAGTCAAAGGCTACTGCTCTGATGGCTCCTAATTCTGCTTGAATTTGACAAGCGCTACCAAACAAATCGTCTGGGGTGGAAGTCGCCAGCAGAATTAAATCTATTTCTTCTGCCTTGATGCCTGACGCGGCGATCGCCTGTCTGCTTGCTTCTGAGGCGAGTGATTTTAAAGACTCTGTTGGTTGTGCTAGTCGCCGTTGACGAATTCCCGTTCTTGTGGTAATCCATTCGTCTGAGGTTTCAACTAACTCAGTCAGTCTTTGGTTGTGTAGAGAAGTTGCGGGTGTTGCCGAGCCACTTCCAGTGATTGCTATACCTAAATTTTGCACTCCTAGTCTCCCAAGCTATCAGCTTTTTGTCCCTTGTCCTTAGTCATTTGTCTTTTGTCCTGACATACAAACAAAGGACAAATGACTCATGACTGATAACTGATGGCTAACTGCTTTCGTGCTGTAGCACTTGATATTGGGACTTAATTCTTTGCAGTACCTGGTTATCAACAGCGTCTTTTGCCATGCGGATGGCGTTAAAAACCGAAGGTGCTTGTGAGCTACCATGGCCAATAAAGCAGACACCTGCAACGCCTAACAGTAGCGCCCCACCATGTTCTGCGTGATCCATCCGTTGCTTAATGCGTTTGAGATTTGGCTTTAAAAGTGCCGTGCCAATTTGACCACGCAATCCTTGGGGTAACTCTTCCTTGAGAATTTGTAGGATTGCTCCTCCGACAGCTTCGGCAAATTTCAGTAATACATTGCCAACAAAGCCGTCACAGACGATTACATCAAATTGACCGGAAAGTACGTCTCGTCCTTCAGCGTTGCCAATAAAATTTATTTGAGTATTTTCGCGTAGCAGTTGGTGAGCGCGAACGGCTGTATCATTGCCTTTACAGTCCTCTTCACCGATATTTAATAAACCTACTTTGGGTTCGGTTGTTCCTAATACAAATTGACTGTAAGCCGACCCCATGACAGCAAACTGTTCCAAAAATTTTGGGCGACAGTCTACATTCGCACCGACATCAAGAATTAGCACTTGCTTGCCAGCAATGATCGTGGGAAACACTGTACCGATTGCTGGGCGGTCAATTCCTGGTAATCGTCCTAATTTTAGCAAAGCTGCTGCCATCGCTGCCCCAGAGTGCCCAGCAGAAAATACAGCATCTGCTTGCTGTTTCTTAACCAAATCCATGGCTACATTAATGGAGGCCTTGGGTTTGCGTCTGACGGCATTTAAAGGCTCATCGTCCATTGCGATCGCTTCTTCGGCAGGGACGATCTCTACTTGCCTCAAATTTGTTTTTGATGGCAGGGCGGCTTCAATTTGTTGGGGATCGCCAACCAACAATACTTTCACACCTAATTCTTCTCGTGCCCGCAGTGCGCCAGCAACGATTTCCCCGGGTGCATAGTCCCCTCCCATTGCATCAATTGCAATCCGTACACAAGTCGATTCCATTGCTTGGAGCTTCATAGAAACCTTACAGATTTTACCAGATGGCGACGTAGTTTTATTACTAAATAGGGAATTGGGAATGGGGAATTGGGAATTGTCATTTGTCATTCTCTGCGTCCCCGCGTCCTCTTGTCCCCGCGTCCCCGCGTCTTCCTCATCCCCCGGTCACTGAGCATACCCTTCTCCTTTGGAGACGCTAACGCGAACGGGATCTTGCTACGCGTAGCGTCTCCAAAGGAGAAGTCGAAGTGCATCCCCTCACTCAGCCCTGACTACTGGGAACTCAGTACCCAGTTAACTAGTGTACGAACACCATAGCCTGTTGCCCCTGCGCCGTTGTAACCATTTTCTTTATCTGTCCAAACTGGGCCTGCTATATCTAAGTGTGCCCAAGCAGTATCTTTAACAAACTGCTTGAGGAAAAGAGCCGCAGTAATGGCCCCACCTGGACGTGGGCCAGTATTTTTCATATCCGCAATGCCAGATTTTAATCCTTCAAAATATTTTTCTTCCATTGGCATTCGCCAAATCTTTTCGCCAGCTATTTCAGCAGCTTTCTCTAGTTGGGAGGCTACAGCATCATCAGGAGTAAACAAGCCAGCAATGTCATCTCCTAATGCGATCACGTTTGCACCTGTCAAGGTAGCTAAATCAACGATCGCATCTAGTCCCAATTTGTCAGCAAACACCAAAGCATCTGCAAGGGTCAAACGCCCTTCAGCGTCGGTGTTGTTGACTTCGATCGTTTTGCCGTTAGATGCTTTAAGAATGTCTCCTGGGTGCATGGCGTGACCGCTAATCATGTTTTCAGTCGCCGCCGAGATAAAGTGAACTTCTACTTCTTCTGGTTGGAGTTGAGCAATGGCTTTGGCTGCACCCAAGGTGGCAGCTGCCCCACCCATATCGATTTTCATGGTTTCGATGCCGCTACCAGCACCTTTGATGTTGAGTCCACCAGAATCGAAGGTTAAACCTTTACCAATAATTGCTAGTTTCTTTTTGGGTGTACCTGTTGGTTTGTAAGTCAGGTGAATAAACTTCGGTGGCAAATCAGAAGCTTGAGCAACTCCCAAAAAAGCACCCATGCCCAACTTTTCACAGTCTTCTCGTTCGAGAATTTCCAATTGCAAACCGTGATCTTTGGCGATCGCTTGGGCAGTTTCCGCTAAAGTAATTGGTGTTACTGCATTAGCTGGTGCTGCTACCAATTGCCGTGCCAAAATTACCCCTGAAACGATTTGGTTAGCGCGGTTGAGCGCTGCTTCTTGTCCGTCAAATCCCAGGAAATCTACTGATTCAATTTGTAGCCCTTTATCTTCTGGCTCTGATTTAAAACGATTGTCCTGATAAAGCGCTAGTTGCACACCTTCAGCCATAGCTTGGGCAGTTGCTGCCGGGTCATTGTTCCATAATGGAAAACTGAACCCTAAAGTTTTGCTTTTTTGTTTTTTGGCAACCCTAGCCACAGCCGCCACAGCACGACGAATATTGTCTAGTTTTAGTGCATCCGGTTTACCTAAACCTACCAAAATTACTTTCCGAACTTGGCTACCAGCAGCTAAACGAGTAGAGATAGTGCTGTTGGCTTTCCCCGTGAATTCCTCTTCAGCAATCAGTTCTTTTAAGATTCCGCCAAACTTTTCATTGAGAGTAGCCAATTCGCCAGTTAACTCTACTGCATCTTCAAATAATCCAATTGCCAAACTATCACCCGCCCACTCTAGCAAAGGCGTATTACTCGGTTGAATTACCATTTTGAGATTTTGTGTAAGTATTCCTTCTTGTACCAGTATTGCTCAAAATTCCTTTTTGATCTTAAGGGAGTGGGGAGTGGGGAGTGGGGAGTGGGGAGTGGGGAGTGGGGAGTGGGGACTGGGGACTGGGGGAGACGCGGAGACGCGGGGACGCGGGGACGCAGAGAATAATCAATTACAAATGACAATTCCCAATTACGAATTACGAATTACGTTAGCGTAGCGGTAGCGAGTCCTCGATAGCGTTAGCGTTAGCGACGCAGGAGCGTCGCGTCATTACGAATTACGAATTACCCATGTCAAATTTGTTAGCGATCGCAGTAATCACTTGTTGTTCAATGGGTGTAGTCTGATTGTCAAGTTTGGCAATTCTGTAACACTGGGCTAATAAGGGGATGGCATAATCACGATTAAGTTGATTAACCCTTTTATGTCACTCTCGGAAAGTAATAATCAAAGCAAGATTCTGAAACTTTCATCCAATCTAGCTTTGAGCCTTTATTTTCTAACAGTAACTAAAATTTATAACCAAAAGCTTAAAACTAAAGCTCCAAAAGGCTTTCAGCGATAGGCTTCTCCCAAACTGACAAAACAGGGTTAAGCAGTGTATCTAATGGCATAGGTGATTTGATGTTTTGAGCAATGGCATCCAAGCAAGTAGAACTGAGGTTTAAAGCTTGCAACTCTGGTAAGATTTCCGACCATGTTTTCTCTGGATGACTGGCAAGGATCATGTGGACTAAAATTTGATCCATGATGGCTTTTTGAGCGATCGCTGTTTCAAGATAATCTTCACTTTGAGCTTTCAACTGTGCTAGTGTCTTTTTGGAAGTCAGGGAAGTTGCAGCATCGAGTTTGGCTTCATAAAATCGACAGGCAGCGTATCCTAATGAATAAATCATTGTCGCATTTGAGCTGGCGGCGATCGCTGCACCTGCAAAAGGCACGTTTCGCAGCAAGCCTAACCCAGCGGCTTTCAAAAGACGCCCACCACCCAATGCCAGACCAAAAATTGCTAAAACTTCACCTTTACGGGCCGGATCTTTTAAATCTAGTCCATAAAGAGAGGCAATCTGATAAAGCATTTCTGATTGCAATTTAGTCGTTGCTGCCAAATCAATTGCCAATAATGCGATCGCTATTCCTGGCAAAATACTACTAGCAAGCCCAATTCCCCCTGCTTGGGTTGCTTTTTCCACCATAATGCGGTGAGCAAGTTGACTAGGTGATTCTTGAGGATACTTTTGCTTGAGTTTGTTTACTGCTGCTTCTGCTTTTTCCAAATCAACATTGTCAGCAGCACCAACTAACCAATTGAGATTTAATACTCCAGATAGTTTTCTAATCAACCAATTTTGGCTGAGGTTATTTACTATCTTGCCAGTGGTTTGAGTTGCCTGCTCAATTAACTTGTGTGTTTGTTTGGCGGCGGTATTTCCTAATTCGCCTACAGTCAGAGCGAAAAACTCTAATAAAGATAGTTGAGTCCTGATTTCTATTTTTGATGCTTCTTCTTGAGGTTTAGGTGAGTTAATTGATTGGTTCACCTCTATTTTTTCTTGGGATTTGTCTACCATTGCCTAATACCGATCACACAGCCTTTCTATCCAAATTTGTAGCGAAAATAGAAGTGGCTTGACATCTTTCTATAAGCACAAGCTTGAGAATCGATAAGCTAAAAAACATCTAAATTACATAATCAAATTAAATAAAACTCTTGTGGGGTGGGCATCTTGCCCGCCCTAATTATGCAAGTTATATGTGGAACAGCTTAGATGGTGACTAAATAGCTATGGCTCTATCGTACTTGTTATGCTAAATAAACACTTTGTTAAGAGGGAACGCTTAACAGGGAACAGGGAAAAGAGTAATCTGAAAAAAGAATATGAAAAAATAAACATGTTTTTCCTTGCCTAGCAAGCTTTATAAGCTTTTTAAGTCCCAACTTAAGCATGATAAGTATTGAAGAACCATAGCTATTTTGCTAAAGACTATCTGGATCAATATTTAGTTCTCTAAGTTTAGCTGCTAATTTTTGTGCTTTTTCTTCTGCTTGCTGTTGAGCTGCTTCTGCTTGCTGTTGAGCTGCTTCTGCTTGCTGTTGAGCTGCTTCTGCAATTCGTCGTGCAGTTGCTTCTTCTTCATGGCTTAGGAGTGTTTGACCTGTAACTGAATCGTAAAAGCGCAGTTTTCCCGCTTCCAATCTTAGCTCTAGCTGCAAAACTTCACTACTTAGAGAAAGTGTACCATCTGGCATGGTATTGTTTTCCACTGGTAAATAATTACCTTCGAGCAAGCGTAAACCTTGGAGTTGGGGATTAAGATAATCCCCAGTCGGATCATATTGAAAATATTCACGCACTCCTAGAAAGGCATAGATTCCTTTTTTGGCACCTTGGTCTCTGCTGCGAGTGGTTTTTGAGGTAATCTCTAGAACAAAGTCAGGAGTTTTATTGTTTTCTTGCCAAGTTTTGTAAGAACGGCGTTCCTTGTTATCAATTCCGAATATTACAAATACATCTGGGGCTACAACTGATTCTGGATTACCCTTCTCATAATAGATAAAAAGATTACCAGAAACGTATACATTAGGACAATTTTGAAAATAAATGCCTAGTACATCAACCGCATATAACAGATATTTTCGCTGGAAATCACCTTCTGCCAATGGCTTACCGTCCTCATCTGGATACTCAATGGGAGTAATAGGATAATATTCTACTGAGGTTGTCATGGTCGGATACCTCAACTTGATTGGGGTAAATTCAATTTAGCATCTGAATTATTCAACTAACCATAGCTAACTAATCAAAACGCGATCGCCATGACTAGGAGGTTGTGAAATCACCAGAAATTCTCAATTGCGATCGCCTTCATTAAATATTTGATGAGCAACATGAGGAGAAACTTCTACCCCTTCGTGCTTAAAAATAACTTGTCGATAACCACCGATTTCTAAAGTTACTTTTCCAGATAAGATAAAGAAAAACTGCTGCGATCGCTGGTGATAATGTCTCAGTTCTGATGTTCTCGGTGGCATAAGTTCATGAATTACGCTCAACTGTGCTTGTTTAAAAGATGCCAACCATGACAATTACTACCCCATAAATAATGTTCAGCAGTTTCTTTACTAATCATGTTATGCATATTTATGTACTTTCGTTTTCCTCTCCAGAGTTTTTTAATTGGTATTCTGCGATCATCTCATCTAAACTTGTAGGAAACTCCCCATTCTTAACTTTATTTGTAAATACTCGATAACAATCTTTTTTATCCCCTTCTTTGTGAGGAAAACCCAACCAAAGAATAATAATAATTTTTTGTTCTTTAAATGCTCTAAAAAATAATCTATATCGTTCTGGTAGTCCCATCTTTTTGAGACGACCATATTTATGTAAGGGTTTTTGTAAAACAAAATATGAAGCAAAAGGATCTTGAGGAATTTTTTCTTTAATTGCAATATTAAGCGCTTTTAATAATTTTGTATCTGCATGTATAATAAATTCTTCTTTAGATAGCTCACTTTGTAAAATACGCACTTTATCACGCAATTCTACCCATTGTTCATTAAACAATGGGTAGAAGAAAGTTTGCCATCCATTACAAGTGAAAGCAGCCATTAATCTAAGACTACATCAGTAAGTAAATCGTCTATTTCATCACTCATCTCTTGAGTATAAGGAACAAGCCGAGAAGGATTTTGCATAGCATCCTTCATCAAAAAGTCAAGAAAAAGGCTCATTATAATACTCTCTGCTTCATCAGCTTCGTCAACATCATCAGTTTCTAATCGAACCAAAAAAGTGTTATTTGACAATACCTCAATATAGCCTGACGCATTAGCTAAATGAGGATAATCTTTAGAAAACGCACGAGGTAAGCGAAATCCATTTTGATTCCCTACCTTTGCATGAGTAATAGGATAAATTTTATTAGCCATAAGCAAGTCCTTTGTTATGCATCTAAATTGCACATTAACTCGTGATGGTTGTCATTATTATTTATAAAGGACAAATGACAACCTTTACAGAAAATTATGCAATATGTAAGCGCATCAGCGTAACAAACTAAATTAATGTTATAACATTAATTATAACATTAATTTAATATAAAAAAGACAGGCTGTTGACCTGTCCCAAAAGTGATGATATAGCAGAGAATTTAGAAATTCATTTCCGCAGCTTGAACTCTTTCTACTTGCTTCTTCTTCAGCACTAACATAACTTGAGCCAACATTACCAACGCGACGAACGCAATTAGTCCTTTAACTCTTCCGGCGTCTTGCAGGACAATTTCGGCATCTTGTTGACCGAATCCACCAACGTTGGGGTTGTTGGTTAAAGCATCACCAGCTTTAACTGCTTGTCCTTCGGAAACAATTAATTCTGGCCCGGCAGGAACTTTATCAGTCACAGTTTCACCAGCTTCGCTCTGGATGCTGACAGCATATTTGACGTTACCGTCTTCATCTTCTTCTTTGGCGATTTTGGTAATCGTGCCAGTAGCAGAAGCGCTATAGACTGAGTTGTTGCTCTTTTCGCCAGTGGGGTAAACTTGTCCGCGTCCGCGGTTGCCACCTACGTGAACTGAATATTTACCAAATTGGATGTTTTTATCGGTTGCGGGATTAGGAGATAGAACTGGGAAGACGATTTCTTGATATTGTTCACCAGGCAAAGGCCCAACAATAACGACGTTTTCTTTGTCTTCGCTGTAGGTTTGGAAGTAGGTATCGCCTACTTCTTCTTTCAGTTCTTCAGAAATGCGGTCTTCAGGGGCGATTTTGAACCCTTCGGGCAGCATTAACACAGCACCGACATTCAAGCCTACTTTGGAACCATCAGCGCCTACTTGCTGCAAGCTGGTGTCATAGGGGATTTTCACCACAGCTTTAAATACAGTATCAGGTAGCACAGATTGAGGAACTTCCACTTCTGTTACCTTGGCTGCCAGGTGACAGTTAGCACAAACAATCCGCCCAGTTGGTTCGCGGGGAGTTTCGGGATAGGTTTGCTGTGCCCAAAAAGGATAAGCAGCAGCAGCTTGAGGGAAGGCTAGATCGCTGATGCAGAAAATAGTCACAGTAGCGATAGCTATGAGCAATGTATTTAAAATTACTCTAGCATTGCGAGTTAACCTCGCTGTTATGGAAGCGTTTCTCATCTCTATAAGGCAACGATTGAGTTAGTCATTGGGAGCCACTACGTTGGGGGGTTTCCCCATTGAACTAAGTGGCGTTCATTTGTCATTTGTCATTAATCACTTGTCATTAGTCAAGAATTTATTTGAAACTCTTGACTTCAAACTCAAAACTAATAACTCAGCACTGCTTACGCCCACCAAGGTTCTTCACCTGTGCGGAAGTCGGTTTCAGTCCAAGGGGTGAGAACGATTTTGTCGTCGTCTGTTTTGGCATGGCTCAATGCCAAAGACTTGGGTGCCGGGCCCCGGACAACTTTACCAGTGGCGTCATACTGAGAACCATGACAAGGGCATTTAAATTTGTTCTCAGCAACGTTCCAAGGAACAACACAACCTAAGTGAGTACAGACGGCGTTAATACCATAATCAACGATCGCCTCTTTGCTTTCCACCACAATATAGGTAGGATCACCTTTGAGACCTTGAACTAGAGAGCGATCGCCTGGATTACGACCCTCCAGAAATTTACTGACGCTAACATCGTTGCCTAATTCGTCTTTTGCCGTTGTACCGCCACCTGCACCACCGCTAGCTGGTGGTATAAAGTACTTGACAACGGGATACAATGCACCCAGAGCTACTCCAGTGACTGTCCCAAAAGTGAGCAGATTCATGAATTGCCGACGCCCCATATCGGGCACGTCCATTGATTCAGAAAATTGAGCCATAATCTACGCGCTTTTTGTGTATTTTGTTAAGCATTTTGACAAGATTACTATGACTTGAGCAACTCTTGCCTGAGTCGAAATGCTAACCTCTACAACGATGCCTGATTTCTGTGTTCCAAGATATTTATGGCATCTTTATCTGTTAGCATTACATTTCTTTATATCCTTATCATACTGGAGTTACGGAACTTAACATCATAACTAAATGTAAAATCTAATTGAGAAAAGCTATGACAGGACAGGAATTACGCCAACTGTTGCTAGATAAGTGGGGATATTCTTACGACGTGCAGTTTCGGCGGACACAAGGGAAAATATTTTTGCAAGTCATGTGGAAATATCTAGAGCAAGCTTCTTTCCCTCTGAGCGAGGCAGAGTACCAAGAGCATCTTGATAGCGTTGCCAATTATCTTCATGCTTTGGGTGGAACAACACAAGTGCAAACATTTATTACCCAAACACGCGATCGCCCCCGACTCGGCAAAGCTGTGAGCATTCCTCTCGATTTGGGTGAACGTTCTTCAGAATGGATATTATAAATAATTTCACGTAGAGCTTTGTATTTTGAGATTTGTTAGTAATATTTTTAATAGCAACCTGCTTAATTTATTCGCCTAAATATTTTGTGAGTCATGATTACAGATCAACTGGATTTGCGATCGTCTTCACTTATGCAACCAAGGTAATTTGCAAATTCATCATCCCAAGCCACTAACTTAAAGCTATTGCGCTACATTTGACTTAAACAGCCTTGGATATTCTGCTAGCTTGAACCTCACGAATTTTTTCGGCGCAAACCAATGTAATCCAATCTTGACGATTAATCTTTTGCTGTTGGCACTCTGCATCAATACTTCGCAATAATTCCAACGGAAAGGCAATACTAACTTGTTGCTTTGCTTGAAAACAACCTGTGAAATGCTCAGAAACATCTTCTCCCGAATGAGCTTGTTGAGCAATTTCTTCAATATCTTTAATCTCATTAGACTCGCTGTTCAAAATCATCATAACTAATAGACATTGAGCAAAAACCCTTATTTATTGTCTATTCCCATTCCCCATTCCCAATTTCCCGTTCCCAATTCCCTCATTTCCCCGTAAGTTTAACTAATCCAATACCACCAAAATAAAGCCCTAGCACTGCTCCCGCTAAAAGACTTTGGGTAAGGGGGTCTGTAGAAGGTGTGAGAACAGCTCCTAAAACTACTCCGCCTATAATCACATAACGCCAACCAGCAAGCATTTTCTCAGAAGAGACAATTCCCAAATTACCAAGCAAAAGTTGGATGATGGGAATTTGAAACGCTAAACCAGTGCTGAATAACAGCAACAGCACAAATTCAAAATATTTGTCAATTGACCATAATTGCTCCACTACACTTGCACCGTAGCTAATGAAGAATTTCAAAGCAGCAGGAATCAGCAGCAAGTAAGCAAATACTAATCCCCCAGCAAACAGTACACTTGACCCTAAAACCACAGGTCCCAACAAACGACGTTCGCGGCGAGTTAGTCCTGGTAAAACGAACTGAATAAGTTGGTAGAGAATAAAAGGACTAGAAAGTACCAAGCCGCTGTAGCCTGCAACTTTTAGGGAGACAAAGAAATACTCTCCAGGAGCGAGTTGTAGAAACTTTACTCCTTGAGCGGGTGCTTCTAGTAGCTGGACAATTGGCTTGACGGCAAAGAAACAGCCGATAACACCAATTGCTACAGCTATCAGCGAGTAAAAAATGCGTTGTCGCAACTCTTCCAAGTGGTCGAACAGGGACATTTCGACCTCATTCGGCAACTCATCAAGAGAATCACCTTCTGAGTTGCCGTCTTCTTCTTGGTCAATATCAGGATTGTTGATGGTATCTAGATCTTGTGAAGGTGTCATGAGTCAGCAATTGGGCAACATTTGTTAACTATTTTATCTGGGAAGCAGCTACGCAAGATAGAACCTCTGGTTTAGTGTCGGCATGATGATGTGGTTCGACTCTGCGGTAGTTGAATCTCGACTTCGCTCGATTACCGCGTAGCCGAAACTCACCAACCAAGGGATGAAGGGCAGGGGAGAAAATAATTAATTCCCAATTCCCAATTCCCCAATTTTGATCCGGTTTTTGAGGGTTGCGCCTGCATAAGTTAGTAGAAAGCCATCTTGTAGGCAATACTTATCCGAAAATAAGTGGAACCAATGAGTTACAAAACAAGTCTCTGCGTATAGTAGCATTGCGTAAATTGACACAAAATCAACATACAATGCTCAGTTTTTAAACTCCGGTTCATCAAGGTGGCATCTCAAACGTAGCGCAATCGGAAATTTTTACTGAAATTTGTATGAAGAGGACAATTTGCATTGGTCTGGTGGCGTTGCCTGTTTATCTATACAATGGCGAGCCAAGCTTGACTAGTAGTAGTCTGCCAATTTTCCAAAACCAACTCCCTATTATAAGTACTCTGGTTACACGTAGCACAAATATTCGTTTACCGAGAGTACCATGGCAAATATCAGCCAGAGATGACCAAACCGAGGACTGTCTTCGCATTGGTACTTGCAAGGATTAAATAAGCTGTTGGACATTTAAGTTGCAGACTATTAGCTTAGTTTCTGGGGTTGGAAATTTTTGTTAAATAAAAACTTACGCATTTATCGAATACTAAATATGCGTATTAAATCACTTCTGAAGTGTGAAATGTTCTTGTTTTAATATGTATGCGGTTTTCTCCCCCAGTTTCCTTAACTCCCCTGCTCTTTTCTTTGACCTTAGTGTATCTTCTTCGGTTAGCACCATCACCGCCACCCATAAGGGCAAGGTGCGAATGTCTCCCAACTCATTTAGACGTTATGTATTTGCAAATACCGCGATCGCTAAACTAAAACGCAGATTTAATGGTTTCTGGTTTTCGACCTAGCACGTACCAGGTAGTGAGTTCATCCCATATTCCTTGTTCAGTTTGCAGTGCTTCTAGTTTTGCTGCAAATTCAGCTTGAGCTTTAACTAATTGTTCTGAAGACAGTTGTGAGGAAAAATTACGATATTTTTCTAGATGTGAAAAAGTATTTACTTCCCAAGCTGCTTTTGCTTGTTCTAAACTAATATACTTACCATGCTGCTCAATTTGAGTTTCTATAATGTCAAAGCCAGTGTCTACAAATAGGCTTTGGAATGTTTCAAGTGTGCCGATTCGATTACTCGGCTCTAGAAAAACATTATATTTTTTACAGACTTCTTGCAACACAATATATCCAATATATGCTGTATCAGCAGGTGTATGAATGCCAATTACCCCACCAGGTTTAAGAAATAAATGCCAACTCTCTAATGTGGCTCTTTTATTCTCTATCCAAGGAAATACGTTGGCACACAAAACTCGGTCAAAAGTATTAGCAGCAAAATCAAGCGATTCGGCATCTGCTAATTGAAACTCTACATTACTTAAACCTAGTGCTGCAACCTTAGCTTTTGCTAATTCCAACATTTTACTAGAAATGTCTATACCGACTACTCTTCCTTGATCTCCAACGATCTGAGCAGCTGCGATCGCCAGATGACCTGTACCTGTGCCAATATCTAAAATATACTGCCCAGAGCTAGGTTGAGAAAATTCCCAAAGATGTTGACAAATTTGCCAATGCCACTGGCTATCATCATAGGTTAGACTTCTGCGATCGTATAAATCTGCTATTGCTTGTTTGTAATTATTGAGGTTAAGTTTTTTAGTCATTTTTTTAGCAGGTTGCGATGATGTAGAAAAACTAGTGTTAAATTTTACTTATAATTACCAAGGCTCTGCAAATATTCTTTTTTCACAAATAAAAAAGATAGATGATATATGGAAATTCTGTTTGATTTTTGAAAAAATCAGTGCATCACAAAAAGGCTTCTTCCCCACTCCCCACTCCCAGCTAATTGTGAGGTTTTGTAGTGGCTTTGGTCTTTACTAAAGCACTAAAGTGCTTACTATGAACTTTTCATCTAGAAATGAGGTAAAACTGTACTCAAGATTACCTTTTTGCAGGTAGGATATTTTTAATATTTATAAAAGTACCCAATTTGATATTAGAAGTTTAGCAGTTTGTACTTGTAGTAGTATTGTTGCTTAATTAATAAATGTTAGCATTGCCGTGTGGAACAGAAAATACAATACTTAAACAATCATCCGGAATGCTGCTAGTTGAGTTAGTAGTCTTCAGAGATATGTAATGAAATCAGGCATAAATTCTCTAAAAAAATGTGTTGAAATAGTAGGTTTTGTTTTTGATTACTCGTTGAATTAATTCGATTAGATATGCTCCTAGATTTAGAAAGATTTTATCAGGCTTGCAATCCGAGCAGACCTCTAATGATAGGAAATGCTAGCGATCGCAGGTACTATATTGATTTTGCGACGGTGCGGGGTGGCAAAATCATTGAAGCTTTGCAGCGTACTATCACTCGGATATCGCCGGATGCACCCACCTGTCAATTATTTACAGGTCATCTCGGCTGTGGAAAATCGACGGAACTATTGCGGCTGAAGGCTGAATTAGAGGAACAGCAGTTTCATGTTGTTTACTTTGAGTCCACCCATGTCCTCGAAATGGCAGATGTGGATGTGACTGATATTTTGTTGGCGGTTGCCGGTCAGGTGAGCGAAAGTTTAGAGGCAATGAAAATTCGCCTCAAACCCAGCTACTTTACTAAGTTATTTAGTGAAGTTGTGGATTTTATGCAGACGCCAATTGATCTGGGAGTAGAAGCAGAGTTATCTGTTGGGATTGCCAAAATTACGGCTAAGACTAAAGAAAGTCCACAATTGCGAAGACGGTTGAGAGACTATCTAGAACCGCGCACACAAAATATTTTGCAGTCGATTAATAAAGAACTGCTTGAGAGTGCTAATAAACAACTCAAAGCTTTAGGAAAGAAAGGCCTTGTAGTAATTGTTGATAACCTGGATCGAGTCGCGATTCGACCTTTACCATCGGGGCGATCGCTGCCAGAATATTTATTTATCGAGCGGGGTGAGCAGTTACGTAAACTGCATTGTCACATAGTCTACACGATTCCTTTGGCTTTAACTTTCTCCAACGATAGCGCCGAACTCCAGCATCGCTTAGGCGGTGGTGTCGCGCCGAAGGTGTTACCGATGATACCTGTACGTCTCCGTTCTGGGGAGATTTTCAACGAAGGGTTAGCGCTGATGCAACAAATGGTTTTAGCTAGGGCTTTTCCAGACATTTTGCCGAGCGATCGGTTAGGCTTAATTACAGAGTTGTTTGATAGCCCAGAAACCTTAGACCGACTGTGTTTAATCAGTGGTGGTCATGTACGAGACTTATTAGGACTGCTGTTTGATTGTCTGCGAGAGCAAGACCCACCTTTTGAGCGCGAATGTGTAGAATTGATGATTCAAAGACAGCGGGATTACCGAGCCAACGCCATCGATCCTCATGAGTGGGAATTAATCTTTCAGGTGGTACAACAGCAAAGGGTAGGCGGTGATATAGAATACCACACCTTATTGCGGAGTTTGTTTGTATTTGAGTACCGCGATCAGCGAGGAGCTTGGTTTGCCGTCAATCCAGTTTTAGCAGAGACGCAAAAATTTAAATCATGGTTGAAGGACAAGAACAAGTAGATATAAGAGCTGCTAATGAACGCGCTTTGCGGAGTTTGGGAAGAGCGATCGCTTTTTCTGGCGGTCAATTTTCCGTAGTTTTGGTGTGCTGCAATTACAGAGTTTTGCAAGAGCGAATGTTGCAACGACTCGAAGAATTATCTTCAGAAACATCTCGGTTTCTGAAGTTAGTTTTACCCAGTAATGCTAGAAGTCTTTATACAACGATTCATTTACAAATACCAGAACAAGAACATCCTTCAGCATTGATGATTTTAGGTTTAGAGTCAGTAGATGGACTAGACGATCTATTAAGTTCAATCAATCATATTCGTGACGAATTTCGCAAGCGTCACCCATTTCCGATGGTTGTATGGGTGACTGATGAAGTATTACAAAAAGTGTTGCGTATAGCACCTGATTTTGCTAGTTGGGCGGCTACACCCATTCGCTTTGAAATGACAACAACAGAGTTGTTGCAATTTCTACAACAAGAAACAGATTCTTTGTTTGCCAAAGTTTTGCAAAATGATATTCCCCAAAACAAAGAACCTAGAGTTAAAAGTTATTACGCCACTCTAGAACAAGTTTGGGAACATAGTGATGAACTCCACTTTGCCATCAAAGAATTGCAAATCCGTGGCATTACTTTAGAGCCAGAATTAAATGCTAGTTTGCAGTTTGTATTTGGTTTAGATAATTATGTTTCTAACCAAATTCATCCAGCTTTAAATCATTTTCGGCAAAGCTTACAAGTTTGGCAAGGGGAAGCGAGGAGGGATGAGGAAGACGCGGAGAGGGAAAATATCTCCGTGTCACCGCGTCCCCGTGTCCCCGCGTCCTCTTCCCCCACTCCCTTCTCCTTTTCTGCTCCCCCAGCACCCCCAGTTTCCTCGTCTTCTCCAGTGCTGCGACAGGGGGTTTTGCTGTTTTATATAGGTTTATGTTATTGTCGGCTGGCTGAACAAAATCAGATAGATAATTACCGTCACTGGGATGCAGCTAAATCTTGTTTTCAGCAATGTTTAGATATTTTAGAAATAGCTCGGCGTACAGATATTGTTGCTGAGTTTATTGGTCAACTGGCTGAAGTTTTGCAACATTTACAACAGTGGGAAGAGTTGCAAATTGTTGCTCAAAAGTCTTTGGAGTTGCATCAAGCTTATGGTAGTCAAATTCAACTTGCTTGCGATTATGGTTTTCTTGCTCAGGTAGCTGTGCAAGAGTCACGGTGGGTGCAAGCG
Source organism: Desmonostoc vinosum HA7617-LM4 (assembly GCA_019359515.1). Classification (GTDB taxonomy): domain Bacteria; phylum Cyanobacteriota; class Cyanobacteriia; order Cyanobacteriales; family Nostocaceae; genus Desmonostoc; species Desmonostoc vinosum. The sequence goes on from JAHHHC010000012.1 coordinate 87,025, forward strand.
AGTATTTTAGCTCATGTATCGCTGCTGAAATTAGGTGAGGCACATAAACAACGCGATCGCAATCTTCACCAATATTTATTTCCGTTATTATTGGCGCAAGTTTATTATTTAGTTTTGGCGAAAGCTCAACGCAATTTGGGTGAGCAAAAAGTCGCTAATGAATATTTAGAAAAAGCTGCAAAAGAACTACCAGGCGCTTTAGAAAATAGTGCCCATCAATATGATGCCCATCGTTATATTCGCTTGCTGCGGAGATTGCGATCGCTTTATTTTGAGGAAGGTAGATTTTTAGAAGCTTATTACATTCGCCAAAAACGACGCTCAATTGAGCAACAATATGGTTTTCGGGCTTTTATTGGTGCAGGGCGCTTGCAACCTCAAAGACAAGCGACAAACCCGGCGTTAATGTCACCATCTGGAAGTAGCAGTGTTGCTTTAGAAATTGCTGCTTCTGGGCGCGAACGAGATATTAATAATCTAATTGGCAGAATTAGCCGTCCTGACCAAAAGCTGACAGTAATTCACGGTCAATCAGGGGTAGGAAAGAGTTCTACCGTGACTGCTGGCTTAGTGCCAGCATTACAAAATCGGGCAATTGGCGATCAAATTGCTGTACCTGTAGTTTTACAAGTTTATACCGATTGGGTGCAAGCTTTAGGCAAATCTTTGAGTAAAGCGATGTCTTATATCAAGATAGAAACAAAAGCTTTGCTCGACTTGACTGCACCTATTACCATTGACGACATTTTGCAACAATTACAACAAAATGCGGATAATCATTTAATTACAGTTTTAATATTTGATCAGTTTGAAGAATTTTTCTTTGGTTATAGCGATCGCTATCAAAAACAAGCCTTTGATCGATTTATTAGCAATTGCCTCAATATCTCTTTTGTGAAAGTCATTCTCTCTTTACGCGAAGATTATTTACATAGGTTGTTAGAGTTTAAACATCTTTCGGATTTAGAGGCAATTAATAATAATATTCTTGATAAAAGTATCCGTTATCAATTAAATAATTTCTCGCCAGAATACGCGAAAGCGATTATTCAAAAATTAACAGAACGTTCTCAGTTAAACTTAGAGGATATTTTAATTGATGCTTTAGTTAAAGATTTATCAACAGAACTAGGAGAAGTCCGTCCCATCGAATTACAAGTAGTTGGGGCACAGCTGCAAGATGAGCGCATCACTACTCTAGAGCAATATCAGCAATATCGACCCAACAAACTCATTGAAAGATATATTAAAGAACTGATTAAAGACTGCGGCCCAGAAAATGAACGGGCAGCTTTACTCGTTTTATATTTATTAACTGATGAAAGCAATAAACGGCCTTTTAAAACTCGTGCTGAATTAGCAACACAGCTAGCAGAATTAGAAGATGCAGCCAAATTAGAATTAGTGTTAGATATTTTAGTGCGCTCTGGATTAGTAGTATTATTTCCCGATGTTCCTGAACGTTATCAACTGATTCATGATTATTTAGTAGACTTGATTCGCTACTTACAACAACAAGAATCGAGCCTACAAGCACAACTTAACCAGCTACGTAATAAAGTGGATCAAAGTCAAGCTGAGATTGAACGACTCAAGAGTGAATTAAGACAAAAAAAGCAGCAAGCCAAACTAGTAGATACTCATCCCCAGCAGAGATTAGATTTAGTCACAGAATTACGAGAACTACGCAAGCGCGAAGAACTTAGTCAGTTAGAAATTGAGCAATTGCGGTCTGAATTGAAGGAAAAAGAATTAACAACTCAGCTAGCAGAAAGCCAGAGAAAACAAAGGCAAAGTGAAGCACGATTAAATCGTTCATTAAAAATTGCGCTGGGTGCTTCTGTTTTAGCCATATTGGGGTTGAGTGTCTCTATAGTTACGGCTATAGATAGCGAAATCAAAACCCTGAGTGCATCTAGCGAAGTCTTATTTGCTTCACAAAAAGGTATTGATGCTTTAAAGGAAGGCTTAAAAGCAGGTAAAAAACTACATCAATCAGTTTGGGTAGATTCACTGACGAGAGAACAAGTACAAACAGCGCTATATCAGTCAGTCTATGGAGTGAGAGAGTATAATCGCTTAGAAGGACATATGTCCAGTGTAAATAGCGCTACATTTAGCAGCGATCGCTCTTTGATCGCCTCTGCCAGTGCAGATATGACAGTTAAACTCTGGGGTCTGAATGGGAACTTACTCACAACATTGTCAGGACACACAGATGTAGTGAATAGCGTTAGTTTCAGCCCTGATAGTCAAATTATTGCTTCTGCCAGCCAAGACAAAACGGTAAAGTTATGGAATCGCCAAGGTCAAGAAATTGCCACTTTCACAGGACATAACGATGTAGTGAATAGTGTTAGTTTCAGCCCTGATGGACAAATTATCGCTTCTGCAAGTACTGACAAAACAATAAAACTATGGAATCAACAGAGAAAATTGCTCAACACTTTGCAAGGACATAGTAAAGCAGTGTTGGGTGTTGCTTGGTCGCCTGATGGTCAGACTATCGCCTCTACCAGTGCTGACAACACAATCAAGCTGTGGAATCGAGATGGAAAATTGCTCAACACTTTGCAGGGTCATTACGATGCGGTGTTGGGTGTTGCTTGGTCGCCTGATGGCACAAAACTTGCCACTGCAAGTTTAGATCAGACGATTAAATTGTGGAGTCGGGAAGGAAAGCTGCTGAGAACTTTATCGGGACACAGTGCTGGCGTCACCAGCGTTAGTTTTAGCCGTGATGGTCAAACGATCGCCTCAGCAAGTACCGATGAAACACTTAAACTCTGGAGTCCTGAAGGTGCAGTGTTAGGAACTCTCAGAGGACATAGCGGTTGGGTTACAAGTGTGAGTTTCAGCCCTGATAGTCGCACCCTGATTTCTGCTAGTCGAGATAAAACTGTTAAACTCTGGCGATGGGACGATGTACTGCGGCGAAATCCCCAAGCTGATAACGAAGATTGGGTGACAAGCGTGACTTTTAGCCCAGATGGTCGGATATTGGCGGCGGCTAGTCGAGATAAAACTGTAAAATTATTAAGTCGAAATGGCAAACTCATCAACACCTTCAAAGGACATCAAGGTTCAGTTTGGGGTGTGAGTTTCAGTTCTGATGGTCAAGCGATCGCCTCGGCTAGTAAAGACAAAACAGTCAAGCTTTGGAGTCGAGACGGTAAATTAATTAACACTTTGTCTGGTCATACTGATACCGTTTTGGGTGTAGCTTGGTCGCCCGATAGGCAAATCGCCTCAGCGAGTAAAGATAAAACTATTAAACTCTGGAGTTATTCAGGTAAATTAATTAACACATTCCAAGGTCACACTGATGCAGTCAACTGGGTAAGCTTTAGCCCTGATGGTAAGTTAATCGCCTCAGCTAGTGATGATAAAACGGTGAGAATCTGGAGGATAGATGGTCAATTACTATACACATTAACTGGTCATAGCCGCCGAGTCAATGGGGTAGCTTGGTCGCCCGATGGCAAGACCATTGCCTCGGTAAGTATCGATAGTATAGTGAAACTCTGGAGTCAGGACGGTCGTTTTTTAGGCAATTTGGCGGGGGATGGCGATAATTTTATTAGCGTGAGTTTTAGCCCTAATGGCAAAACTTTAGTTGCAGCCAGTGATGATAAATTAAAGCTGTGGAGCCGAGAAGGGACATTATTAATGGCTTTGAAAGGTTACAAAGATGAGTTAACCAGCGTTAGTTTTAGTCCCGACGGTATGACTTTGGCAGCAGGCAGTGCCAATGGCAAAGTAATTTTTCGGAATTTGGCAGATATTAAACTAGAAAATTTACTTAACCAAGGTTGTGAATTATTACACGATTATTTACAGACTAGCCCAAAGGTGACAAAGAGCGATCGCGCTTTGTGTGCTGGAAGATAGTAATTCGTAATTCGTAATTCGTAATTCGTAATTAACTGATGTTTGAGCAAGTTATTTTGCAGGGATTTACGGCAAACTGTCATCATTATTTGTTGTCATATTGATATTTGTTGCCTAAAGCTCTTTAGTTACTAAAAGGTTGTTACGCTAACTTTTGATACACATCTCTATATGTAAATTTAGTGAAATTACTAGTAAAGACTAAATTCTCTGTGAGATATGAAAAGTACAGTAAACCAATGAAAAAACTTTTGCTTGGTTTGATTGTTTTTCTAGCTACAACAAATTTATTTGGTTCTTCCGCGCGATCGCAACTCCAAAATATTAAATCTCACAAACAAGTGATCAAAGCCAAACTTGTAGCCTCAGAAACTAAGCGTGACACTCAGTTAGAAGCCGCGCTTCGCCGTCAATATCCAGAATCTGAGAATGAGGAAAAACACTACTCCTACAACAGAGTTGATTTGAACGGTGATGGGCAACCAGAAGTATTAGTGCTTTACCACAGCCGGAGATATTGTGGCTCTGGTGGTTGCCCAGTACTAATCTATCAAAAACGTGGACAATCTTATCGGTTGATTACAGAATTTGCCGGAGGAGTTCCGGTTGTTGTTACCAAGCAGAAAACAAATGGTTGGAATGATTTAGTTGTACCAGGTTCAAAAAGTTATAGCTTGTTGCGTTTTAATCGTCGCAGCTATTTTGAAGATATTACTGTGCGTGCAAATGCAACAATTTCTGGAACTGGGTTTATATACGATGGCTACTCCAAGCCTGGTATAAAGTTTTAGAAATATTTTCAAGGTTTAAATATTCGTAAGGATAACTGAGTTATGAGCAACGATTCAAATAAATACATTAGAAAGTATAAACAACTTTTTACTCCACCAATTTCTCTTTTAAAAGTTAGTAAAAATTCTGACTTTTATCCATCAAAGATACTACTTGGTACATTTCTTGCCGTTTCCTTTAACATGGCTGCTGTAGCTTGCCCAGAGCAGAATATAGAGAGGCAAGATTTCTCAAAAGCAACTACCAAAATACTTGTAGAAACAAGCGATGGTAAAAAGTTTAGCTGTTGGTCTGAGTTCCTAAAATCTCCGGGCTTTAAGTTTCAAGGTTCTAGATATGATGTTGCGATTCATTGTCACAAAAGCCTCACAATTTACTCTCATCTAGATGAGATTTATGAGGTAATTGTTGATGATGGTGGAGATAAAAGCGAATATAAAGCAGACTTTTTAGGCGATAAATACGAATGTAATGCTCAAGGAGAAACTATGATTAAATCTTGGATTTACAAGCGTGGAGCAAACGTAATTAAACAAATGGGTTATAGTTATACTCCCTACAAATGGTGAGGTTTTTGATAACAAGATGATAACGGTTATGCAATCATGATTGCTCAAACAATCTAGTGCTGTTCTACTGTTATAATGCTGTTTACTTTTTAATAGCGATCGCGCCTAGTTTTGGGGGAAAATTCTGATTAATTGCAGCAATATCGCTTCCAAACTTTGCAAAGCTGCATTAGTAGTTCTTTGATGCTCCTCAAAATTACGCTGATGCCGTTCTGAACTCTCCTAAGAAATACAGGTAATAGGGAAGAAACAAAAAGAGTGTTTCTTTCGCCCTTCCCGTAGGTGCGCCTTCGTTGGAAACTTACGTAACTATGCCCAACAGCTTAGGAGCATTCAACTTTCGGGGGTTTGCAATCTTGCGTAAATAATGACATTTAATTTGCGCTTGTAAACTTTGCATTCCTCTGTTTGAGATTTTTAATTTTATTATACATATCTGCGTATTTTACCCTTGTTACTGATGTCACGCTATATATCTCATTTTTTACTAAAAAATGCTCTGGCAAGGCGGGAAATAGCCTTCACTTAATCTTCAAAAATATTTTCGTATATATACTATGTATTTTTCTAGTAGAAGAAATCAAAATTGAGATTACAGGGTAGAAAAAAGCAACTTATATCTGACAATCTGTTGTGGTCAACACTAAGCTGTTACACATTTAAATTGCACATCAATTGATGAGGTTGTCCTTTGTCCTTAGTAAATAAAAATGACTAATGACCAATGATGGTCTACACGGAAAATAGTACAAATGTAGGCGCATTAGCTTATTCATATATAAGACCGGATGAGCTTGATTCTTTTCTAAGTGATTGGATTGATCAACCCAGCTTTTCATAGCTAGGTTTCCAGAAAATATCGATTTTTATTCTCTTGAGATTTTTAGAGGTTTATTACTATAATGCTGCAAAAATTATCTTTAGCTGTACTGGGAACAACTGTTGTAGTCATGAGTGCAAATCCAGCTAGCGCCGTGACAATGCAAGTCAACAGTGGTATGTTTTCTAGCTACTCTGATGCCAAAACTGTCACCTTTGACGATGGCACAGCAAATGATCCCAATGGATTTGTTACTTACTCTAATATTACTACTAACATTGTTCAAGGTAGTGTCGCTAGTCAATATGCTTCACCTTATGGGGATGATACCAAATTCTTAACAATTGCTCCATCAGGTAGTGGTGTTGCAGGCGACAGTGATTTTGTGAATATTAAATTCAAAGAAGCCATTAATTACTTTGGTTTTTATGCAGGCTCATTAGATAGCTACAACTATATTGACATTTATAGCGGTGGTCAGTTGTTAAAGACTTTTAGTGGTGCAAATGTACCAACTGCTATAGCTGATGGTAGCTGGACTAGCTCTGAGGCTAATATGTTTGTTAATCTTGTAGGTGAGGCAGACGAGAAATTTGACCAAGTTGTAATGCGCTCAAACGGTATTGCTTTTGAAACAGATAACCACGCCTATAGACTAGCCGGTCAGAGTGTTCCTGAACCTAATGTGATGTTAGGTGTGTTAGCAATAGGTGCTTGTGGTATTACTTCACTCTTCAAACGCTTACAACATTAAGTAACAGTGAAACGATGAAACGATAAATTTATTTGTCTGTCTCAGAATTTACAACTGCTATGTGTGTAACCCACATAGCAGTTTTTTAGTTTAAGTGTTCTTTTGTGGTACGAACAATGCTTTATTTGCTACAAGGAAAATTATCGCCGCTTGGGATTACTGCTGCGTCGAAGTTCACGTTTTTCATCTTCTCGACGACGGCGATCGCGCCAATCTGATAGCGTTAAATAACCAACACCACCAGTGACTGCTACCAACAGCACTAAAGCAAACAAAGCCAAAATACTCAGGAATGGATTTTCCACGATACCTCTACAGTCCGTTGCGTCCCCAAACTACCATTGCAATTGACCAAGTAAACACAACCAGCAATGATACCCAGCCTAGTGTCAGAATTTCCATAGTCCCACTTTTTTATTTACAAAACGTCTCTAATATTTATCATACTGGGAATGGGGAACTCGGGGCCCCCGCTCCCAGAGGGAGTAGGGATTAGAGGTAATAGGGAATTGGGACGCGGAGAAATTTTCTCCCTCATCCCCCTCATCTCTTTCGTAAGCGAATTACCAAGCTTCTTCAAGACTCAGCGCTGGATACACTGAGGAAGTATTCTAAAATATGTTCGGGGTTTAAAGCAGAATTCTACAATTTTTCTGTTCTTCACCCAATCCCCAATCCCCAGTCCCCAATCCCCAATCCCCAGTCCCCAATCCCCAATCCCCAGTCCCCAATCCCCAATCCCCAGTCCCCAATCCCCAATCCCCAGTCCCCAATCCCCAGTCCCCAATCCCCAGTCCCCAATCCCCAATCCCCAATCCCCAGTCTCCAATCCCCAATCCCCAATCCCCAATCCCCAGTCCCTATGAACTTCCGTGAAGAGTTTAAATTACTGCTCCGTGCGCGTTATCCCTTGATTTATATTCCCACTTATGAAGAGGAACGGGTGGAAGCGGCTATTCGGGAAGAAGCAGCAAACCAAGGTAATCGTCCAGTGTATACCTGGGATTTTGTTGATGGCTATCAGGGCAACCCTAATGATGCTGGGTTTGGTCGTCGTAATCCGCTGCAAGCTTTGGAATTTGTGGAAAAATTACCAGCTGCTGCACCGGCGGTGTTGATTTTAAGAGATTATCATCGGTTTTTAGAGGATGTGGCGATCGCTCGCAAACTCCGCAATTTTGCCCGCCTGCTCAAGTCTCAACCGAAAAACCTCGTTTTATTATCGCCGCGCGTGGCAATTCCTGATGACTTAATGGAAGTTCTTACAATCTTGGAGTTCCCTTTACCTGCTGAAAGAGAAATTAAAGCGGAAGTAGAACGTTTGTTAGCTGCGACTGGCAACTCTTTGACTGGGAAAGTTTTAGATGATTTGGTGCGCTCTTGTCAAGGACTTTCAATGGAACGTATTCGCAGAGTTTTGGCCAGAGCGATCGCTACTCACGGAGAATTACAACCGGAAGATGTAGACTTAGTTCTGGAAGAAAAGCGCCAAACTATCCGCCAAACCCAAATTTTAGATTTTTACCCCGCAACTGAGCAAATTTCCGATATCGGCGGACTGGATAACCTCAAGGATTGGCTGATTCGGCGGGGAGGTTCATTTACTGAACGGGCACGTCAATATGGATTACCTCACCCCCGTGGTTTAATGTTGGTGGGGATTCAAGGAACTGGTAAATCATTAACAGCAAAAGCGATCGCCCATCACTGGCATTTACCTTTATTACGTCTAGATGTGGGACGGTTATTTGGTGGTTTGGTAGGTGAGTCGGAATCTCGGACTCGCCAAATGATTCAAGTGGCTGAAGCCCTTGCTCCCTGTGTATTGTGGATTGATGAAATCGATAAAGCCTTTTCGGGGCTGGGAAGTAAAGGTGATGCGGGCACTACTAGCCGCGTGTTTGGTACTTTTATTACTTGGTTAGCTGAAAAAATCTCACCTGTGTTTGTTGTTGCCACTGCTAACGATATCCAAGCTTTACCCCCAGAAATGCTGCGTAAAGGGCGGTTTGATGAAATTTTCTTTGTGGGTTTGCCCAGTCAGGATGAGAGAAAAGCTATATTTAATGTGCATTTGTCTCGACTACGCCCCCATAACCTCAAAAGTTATGATGTGGATAGGCTAGCATACGAAACTCCTGATTTTTCCGGGGCTGAGATTGAGCAAACTTTGATTGAAGCGATGCACATTGGATTTAGCCAAAATCGAGATTTTACAACAGATGATGTTTTAGAATCTGCGAGTCAAATTATTCCTTTGGCACGAACGGCTGTAGAACAAATTCAGAAACTACAAGAATGGGCTGCTGCTGGTAGGGCGCGTTTAGCCTCGAAATACAATCCTTTAAGCGAACGCCTCCGGCACGCTACGTGAACGCATTCAGCGACAGTTGCAATAATGGTGAGTATAGAGTCAACGGTCAGTAGTTCATAGTCTCAGAGTTTTTGACCATTGACCATTGACCATTAATCATTGACTATTGACTATTGACTGTTAACTATTGACTAATTATGTTATCTAATTTACTTAAGTTTATACTCGGTTTCTCGCTGGCGATCGCTGTGTTAATGGGTACGGGGTTTGCCACTGCTCTTTATTTTATGAATCGAACCGCCATACCACCGGCTAAACCCATTTTTGCGAATGATAATCCCCAAGCGAAGGGTAAGGATACAAAACAGGCTAAGGCAGAAACTACATCTAACCCCAAATCTGAGGCTCAGGCTGAATCTTCGCCTACCTCTACCAAATCACCTGAAGCTACCCCATCGGCAAAACCATTACCATCAGGAGCTTATCGAGGGCGCGTTAGTTGGTCTGAAGGCTTGATTTTACGCTCAGAACCAAGGCAGGAAGGTCAACGTATTGGTGGAGTGGCTTTTAATCAAAAAATTATCGTTTTGGAAGAAAGCAAGGATAAAACCTGGCAAAAGATCCGTATCGAAGATGGTGAGCAAGAAGGTTGGGTGAAGGCAGGTAACACCCAAAAAGTTGATGAACAAGAGGAAGCAGAAAAACCAGAGGAACAATAGACGCGATAATTGAGGAGACTTACGGAACTCACACACTTTTTCTATGCCCACACAAGAACAACTTAAAACAAGTTTCATCCTGAGCTACTGGACTACAAAAATGTATCTACCAATATATTTAGTAACTGTTGATAAGCTAAAAAACATCTAAATTACATAATCAAATTAAATAAAACTCTTGTGGAGTGGGCATCTTGCCCGCTCTAATTATGCAAGTTATATGTGGAACAGCTTAGACGTACAAAAAATATTGCTTTTTTGGCTGGATAAGAGTTAGAGATAATCGTCTATCCCAACGGCAATTGGAGATTTGTATGAGTAACAAACCTGATTTCAACACTTTATCTCGTGCTGAACTTTGTTCATATATTCTTGAGAATAGAAATGATGAATAAGCTTTAGAAATCTATTTAAATAAATTTCAAAATCCAACCAGCCCAATACACCCAGCACCAAAAACAATTGAGGATTTAGAATCTTTTCCAAATTTACATCAGGAAGAAATCGAACGCCGTCATCACGCCTAGCCACAACCAAGCAAAAGTCCTTCTTTGCGTTCTCTTCTCTGCGTCTCTGCGCCTCTGCGTGAAACAAAAAAATATTTATGCAAGAGGTCTATTATTAAGGGTCATGTGTTTGCTCTGGTGACATGCTAAATCATTTGATTTTTATCTGATGGCAGCAAAAATTATTCAGCCAATAAAAAAGTGATCATTTAATTGTTAATTTTTGTAAACTTAAGGTCTTAGATACTAGAAACCTGATATCTAGATAGCTAAACTAACTAAGAGTGCATCTGTACTGTTATTTATTTAAAAGTAGATGTGGCGCTATAGCCTCGATGATCCCAGTACAACTTATCCTCAAAAACTTCCTTAGTTACCGTGATGCAACTTTAGATTTTCGTGGTTTGCATACGGCTTGTATTTGTGGTTCTAATGGCGCGGGTAAATCTTCCCTCTTGGAAGCAATTACTTGGGCAATTTGGGGCGAAAGCCGTGCTGCTGCTGAGGATGATGTCATCCATGCAGGCTCAAAAGAAGTTCGGGTTGATTTTACTTTCCAAAGTAACGAACAAAAATATCGGGTGATTCGCACACGAATTCGGGGTGCTAGTAGTGTCTTGGAATTTCAAATAGAAACACCTTCAGGCTTTCGCCCTCTCACTGGCAAAGGAGTCAGGGCAACGCAGGATTTGATTCTAGAACATATTAAATTGGATTACGATACTTTTATCAATTCTGCTTACTTGCGTCAAGGTCGTGCAGACGAATTCATGCTCAAGCGCCCCACTGAACGCAAAGAAATTTTAGCAGAGTTGTTAAAGCTCAACCAATACGATGAATTAGAAGAACGGGCAAAAGAATCTTCGCGGCAGTTTAAAGCACGGGTTGAGGAATTAGAACGTTCTTTAGACTCGATCAAAGTTCAACTGCAACAGCGTGAGACAACCCAAGCGCAAAGAGACGAGTTAGAAGCTGAACACAACCAATTACAACAAGTACAAGCTTTTGACACTATTCAATTACAAAGTTTACAAGTGGTGCAGCACCAGCGCCAAGGCTGGGAGCAACAGTTGAGCTTTGTCAGGCAGCAGTACCAAAATCTTACCCAAGATTGCGATCGCCTCCAACAAGAGCAGTCAGCAATTGGTAGTCAGCGAGCAGATTTAGGGGCAATCTTAAATCGGGAAGCTGAGATTAAAACCGGATATACTCAGTATCAAAATTTACAATGTCAAGAAGAAGCCTTTGCTACTAAATTTGAAGCATACACCCGTGCTGGGCAGACTCGCCAACAAAAGCAACAACAACTGCTCAAACAAATCCACGAAATCGAACGGCAACTACAACAAGCCCAGGCTCAACTAGAAGCTTTGGGGCAACAAGAGCGCGAAATTCAGCAAACTCTGACAAAATCAGGTGAAGTAGAAACGGCTTTAGCACAGCTAGCCGCCGCACGTCGCCATGTTGCTCATTTAGATCAACTACAAATGCAAGTGGCTCCTTTGTTGCAACAACGAGCAACTTTACAAAGCCAACTAGATCGTACCCAAGCTGGTTTAGTAGCACGACTCGAACAACTACAAGCTACCGAAGATCAACTGCAACGCACCTCACGCCGTCAACCACAACTCCAACAAGCGGTAATGGATGTAGCAGTGCAAATTGAGGAGTTGGAGAAAAAACGGGTTTACCTGCAAAGGGTACAAGAAAAAGGACAAGAAAGGCGTCACTTCATTGAACGTCTGCAAGCACACCAACGAGACTATGAAAAATTACTAGGAGAACTAGAGCAAAAACTGCAAATGCTCCAGAATCCTGATGCGCTTTGTCCCTTGTGCGAACGCCCACTAGATGAACACCACTGGAACCGCGTGGTGGAAAAAACTCAAGTTGAGTTACAAGATACTCAAGGGCAATTTTGGGTGGTGCGAGAACAAATGGCTGTTTCGGACAGAGAAATTCAGGTACTGAGGCAGGAATACCGTGAAATATCGCAACACTTGGCAGCTTACGATACCTTGCGCGAACAACGGGGACAGTTGGCAGCCCAGTTAGAAGCAACAACAGATGTCCAACAACAATTACAGCAAATCGCCCACGAAAAGCAGCACTTAGAGCGATCGCTACAAGCTGGTGATTACGCGCCCAATCAACAAGCTGAGCTACAACAGCTCAATCAATATCTGCAACAACTCAATTACAATGAACAAGACCACGCTTTGGCTCGTAGTGAAGTAGAACGCTGGCGCTGGGCAGAGATTAAACAAGGGCAGATTAAGGATGCTACAAAGCGACAAACACAATTAGCTATTCGCAAACCAGAGTTACAAGCCACTATTACTCAATTACAAACCAGAATTAAGCAAGAGGAAATAGATTCTGATTGTGCCAAACAAATCGCGGCACTTGATCGCCATATTGCTGAGATTGGCTACAGTTCAGAGCAACACAATAATTTACGTCTGGCTGTTAAGCAAGCTCAATCTTGGCATTTGCGCTATCAACAATTGTTATCGGCTCAGCAACAGTACCCCCAACTGCAAGTAAGATTGCAAGAGTTGGAGAGTTCGAGAAATGCCAGATTAACTGAACGGCAGCAACTTGCAAATCAAATCGAAAGTATTGTCCAACAGCTAGAAGCAACAGCCAATCCCACAGCCCAAATCCAAGCTATAGAGCAACAGCTGGCAATACGTAGGCGGCAACTTGATGAGCAAATAACCAAGTTGGGACGTTTAGAACAACTGGCTCATCAGTTGGAAACGTTGCAAATTCAATATGAACAACAGCAGCAACAACTACAAGCTGCGAAAAAACAACATCGTATTTATCAGGAATTAGCGCAAGCTTTTGGTAAAAATGGTATCCAAGCACTGATGATTGAGAATGTGCTTCCGCAACTAGAAGCGCAGACAAATCAATTACTGTCTCGTCTGAGTGCTAATCAGTTACATGTACAATTTATTACGCAAAAAGCCGGACGCAGTGGCAAGTCAACAAAGAAAAACGCCAAGCTGATAGACACATTAGATATATTAATCGCTGATGCCAGAGGCACGCGAGCTTATGAAACTTACTCTGGTGGGGAGGCATTTAGAATCAACTTTGCTATCCGTTTAGCTTTAGCGAAATTATTGGCACAACGAGCAGGAGCAGCATTGCAATTGCTGATTGTCGATGAAGGGTTTGGTACCCAGGATGCTGAAGGATGCGATCGCCTGATTGCAGCCATAAATGCGATCGCTTCTGATTTTGCTTGCATCCTCACCGTTACTCATATGCCCCATCTCAAAGAAGCCTTTCAAGCCCGAATTGAAGTTAATAAAACTCAGCAAGGTTCACAACTGCATCTGTTAATTTAATAATTTGTGTGCAAAAAAACAGAAAAACTCAAAAAGCTTAAGTTCCATCTCAAAATCTAGATTTTCACTGGTAAAGATGGTTCAAAATTGGCAATTATGACCAAGTAGATGGTTATTATATGCTTACTTGTTTTGATAGAAATAGCATATTTATAACGATTGAGAGTTAGTACAAGAAACAACAAATAAATACGTGTGTTTACCAAGTTGATTGATTGCAAGTTTTTAGACTCAGGCTGTGTTGGTATCAATAACATGAGTCCAATATACCCTAAACTTTCATTACGACTTCGTGGTACTTGTATTTAATTTAACACGATTTTTGCTGATGTATAAAATCTGTCATTATAATAATTAGAAAATTTTTTACTAAATTATAAAAACAGAGTTTAAATTAACTTTAAGAAAGGAGAAAAATAATATTAAGATCTAAAAAAAGTTTCAATATCCCTAAATAAAAAGCAAGTGCTGAGCAATTACTAAAAAATATATAAACATAAAAATCATAAATCATATAATAAAGCAGAGACTACAATGGTACTGTTGATGCTTGGTGTATTTACCTGCTTAGGAGCAAAATTCCTCGCCCTATGTATCTCCAAATCTCTATGGTCACTAAAAAATATTAACTTTGACAAAGTTAGTAAAAACGACAAAAGTAAAGCGAAAAAAACTCGCAAACGGACAAAAAGAATAGCTCTAAATTCTAGCGATCGCTACCTAGATGCACTTGTAAAAGTAGAAAGTTCCCTACTAACTTTTGATGGTAGTACCAATTGCTACATAAAAGTTTTGCAAATTTTAGGAAAAGTTTGCAGAGCTAATCGGATTTATATATGTGAAGTAAATAATCATGAAAATGACAATTTAGAAATTCATCCCAAAGCAGAATGGTGTGCCAAAGGTATGCAGTTGCGAAGTGACAACTTTTGTTGGCAAAACCTTGCTGATAAATGTTTTTCACATTGGTTACACAGACTAGTAGAAGGCAACATCATTACCGACGTAGTGACAGAATTTAGTAAATCAGAACGTGAGATTTTAGAACAGCAAGGTGTAAAAACGATCTTGACTTTACCAATCATTGTCAAGGATCAGTTTATAGGTTTTATTAGCTTTGATGACTGTATAGTAGCGCAGGCTTGGGAAGTGCAAGAAATAACATTTTTGCAAGCAGTAGTGGGTGCGCTATCCTTGGCAAATGAACGCTTGTTAGTAGAAGATGCAATACAAACAGTCATTTTCCAAAATAAAAATTTTACTTCTCAATTGGAAAACACCATCTGGGAGCGTACTGCCAAATTACATGCAGAGATTGCAGAACGTCAGCGTGTACAAGCTGAACTAGAAAAACTTTTGTCTTTACAACAAGCAACCCTGGAATCTGCAAATGATGGGATTTTATTGCTAGATAGTCAAGGCAAAATTACGGGTTTTAATCAAAAGTTTATCCAAATTTGGGGTATTCCTGAGTCGTTGATGAAGTCAGGAAATTACAAACAAGCACTCAGAGTAGCACTAAAACAGTTAGAAAAACCCAGAAAGTATCTTGCCAGAATTAAGGAAATATACCTGACTTTAGAGGCGCAAACTGATGATAGTAATGATGCGATCGCATTTCAAGACGGGAGAGTATTTGAGCTTTATTCTCAACCGCAGTGCTTTGAAGGCAAAATTATTGGTAGAGTTTGGAGTTTTCATGATGTTACTGCCTACAAGTATGCAGAAGCCAAAATTCGTTATCAAGCTTCTCATGATTCTTTAACAAATCTACCTAATCGATTGCTATTCAATGAACAACTTGCAGAATCGTTAACACAAGCTTGTCAAAGTGGTAAGAATTTAGCTGTTTGTTTTTTGGATTTAGACCGCTTCAAAACTATTAACAATACATTAGGTCATGTTGTCGGTGATCAATTATTGCAAAATGTCGCCCAACGTCTCACAACATGTCTGCGATCGGGTGATGCCATTGCCCGTTGGGGTGGTGACGAATTTATCCTAATTTTACATGAAATTAGTGATGCTAAAGATGCTGCTTATATTCAAGAGCGGATATTAGCAGCTTTCAAAACTGGATTTAATATAGAAAATCACTGCCTGCACATCAGCGCTAGTGTAGGAGTCGCTCTCTATCCCATCCATGGAGAAGATGCAGAAACCCTAGTTAAACATGCTGATGCTGCACTGTATCGTGTTAAATTACAAGGACGCAACAACTATCAAGTTTATAACTCGGCTATCAATTCACACACTTCAGAATTATTAATCTTAGAAAACAGTTTGCATTATGCTTTAGAACGGCAAGAATTTGAAGTTTACTATCAACCACAAGTTAAGACTAGTACGGGTGAGATTCCTACGATGGAAGCTTTACTGCGTTGGCAACATCCTGAACTAGGTTTAATTCCTCCAGAAAAATTTATTCCCCTTGCTGAAGAAACGGGATTGATTGTTCCCATTGGCGAATGGGTTTTAAGAACTGCTTGCGCTCAAAATAAAGCTTGGCAAGAAACTTTTGGCTTATCATCACTATCAGTAGCTGTTAACCTTTCGGTAAGACAATTTAAACAACCCGATTTAGTTAATATGGTGGCACAAATTCTATCAGAAACTAAATTGAAACCCCATTATTTGGAACTAGAAATTACCGAAAGTGTTGCTATGCAAAATATAGCTTTAACCAAAGCCATTCTGAGTGAATTGTGTAATCTTGGTGTTTCTCTCTCCATTGATGACTTCGGTACTGGATATTGCTCTTTAAGTTATCTCAAGAATTTTCCTATTCATTCATTAAAAATTGATAGATCTTTTGTGCGCGATTTAACTAGTGATACTAACGACGCTGCTATCACAACTGCAATCATCGCTTTAGCTCACGGACTCAATCTTGCAGTCGTTGCTGAAGGAGTAGAAACTGAAGAACAACGTAATTTATTACGAGTTATTGAATGCGAACTCATGCAAGGGCATCTTTTTAGTCATCCTGTATCTGCTGAGGATGCCTCAATATTATTAAGAAAGTGGAAATCTCACAAAATTAATACAACCTATCTAGTTGCGTAGCAGTCCCCAGTACCTAATCCCAAGTCCCTTTGACATTAAAGGAGTCAGGATAATTACATATCCTGACTCCTAACTTCTTGCTTAACGAAGCAAAATTGTATCTATTTCAATCTACTTATTTGCTTGGCTCTAATCCCAATCGGGGATTTGTGCATCTTCACCACCAATACCGATGCCGGTATTATATATTTCAGCATCAGTAAGATTGAGGTTATTCATTGATGCTCCATACACATTTGAATCGTTGATTGTAGCCTTAGTAAAATTAACCCCATTGAGATTAGCTTGCTTGAAGTTGACATTAGTCACAAACGCGGATGTTAAGTTAGCGCCTTTCAAGTTAGCACGAGTGAGATCAGCACCTTCAAGATTGGCTCCAGTAAGGTTGGCTCCTTGAAGATTAGCTCCTCTCAAGTCGGCACCAATTAAATGAGCGCCACTGAGGTTAACTCCTGATAGGTTGCACCGATTACATTCCCCAGTTGAAAACAGTTTTTGTAAATCCTGCGGATTCTCTGCTTGAACCGAGCCAGAGAAAAAGAGGGGAGTTGCTAAGGCTATGGCCGCTAGTAGCTGGAGTTTCATAATTTTCCCCCTTTATAATCAGTATTGCGTCCGTTCTTTCCCTCACGGCTCTATTATCTCACTAAACTGCTTGATGATTGTAGATTGACCTCACAATTTGGTTGTGATATGAAACCAATATTATGAAACTACCAAAAATATTATTTGCGCCCATTTTAAGCTGTTTTTGACCAAAAAAGTCTAAAAAATAGCCACTATTAAATTAGTGTTAAAATTCTTAACGTGTTGCACTACTGGGCAGAGATTGCCTAGATTTTATAAGTATTTGTACTCTGTTAACCTGCCATTTTTTTCTTTATCATTCCTGGCGGTAAAAAATCGGAAGTTAGCCAAACAGATTAGTCATGTAGCATGGGATAACTTCCTCACCATGTTGGAGTACAAAGGGGATATCTACAGTTGTGAAATACATAAGGATAACAGAAAGTCTCGCATGTACTGATTAACTAACTCAGGCTGTTCTTGCTGTACCCAATGACTACAATTAGGTATATATTTAATTTGCAGATCTCTAACATAAGCTGCCGTACCGTAGGTTAATTCTTTACCTAGTGCAGCATCATTTTCTCCCCAAATCATCAATGTTGGCACTTCCAAAACGCCCCAATCTTGATTGAACATTTTCTGCTGAAAGATATTGCGGTAGTAGTTTAACATCGCGGTAATTGCGCCACGTTTGGCAGCAGCATTTTTGTATGCATCAATATCTGCTGGCGAAAATGCATTTTTATTAACTGCCATTCCTTTAAGTGCCATTTCAATAGCTCGATAATCTAAAGATTGTAAGAGTAGTTCTGGCAAAAATGGTAGTTGAAATAGGAAGATATAATTACTACGTAAAAGTTGTTGTGGAGTGCGTAAACTTTGGGCAAACTTGGCTGGATGAGGTAAGTTAAGTACGATTAATCGTTCTACCAGATCAGGATATTGATAGGCGAAATTCCAAGCGATCGCACCACCCCAATCATGTCCTACTAATACACATTTTTGATATCCTAATCCTTGAATTACTCCCTTAACATCTGCGACAAATTCATCCATAACATAAGCTGATTGCTCTTTTGGCTTATCACTATCGTTGTACCCACGCAAGTCAAGAGCAACAACTCGAAAATCTTTGGCAAATTCTTGTATTTGATGCCGCCAAGAGTACCAAAACTCAGGAAAACCATGCAACATCAACATCAAGGGGCCTTCTCCTTGAGTGACATAGTGTAAATTAATTCCGTTGGTGGGGATAAATTCGTGTTTCCAGGAAGTTTCGACTACAGACATAATTAAATAATTCGTAATTCGTAATTCGTAATGACGCGACGCTCCTGTGTCGCTCTAAGCGAAGCTATGCCGTAGGCTTTACGCTGACGCTCGTACCGACGCTCGATGACTCGCTCTAAGCGAAGCTATGCCGCAGGCTTTACGCTACGCTATCGCTACCGCTTCGCTAACGCTATCGAGGACTCGCTACCGCTGCGAAGCGCGTAATTAAGTTTTGTAATGGGGATTGAGCGCAAAGTCACCAGGGGGTTTCCTCCGATCTGAACTTTAGTAAGACAGACCCTAACACAAAACCTGCCGATTATAGAACCGGGGAACTTAAACCCACGGAACTAGTTGAATTTAACAATTAACACTTATTTAAGTAATAACGTTAATTTGAATAATACGCCTCTATTATTAGATATAAATATCTAAAATTTAACTAATTAAAATCATTATAAATTTTAGTGAAAGCGGTACAAAACTTATCTTTTGATAGATGTGAACTTGAGATAAATATTGCTAAAAAAATAAATAAACTTCTCCCTAACTACCATGTCACAACAACTGAGATATCATTCTTCATCGTGGGTTGAAAGACTAGCACGGTTTGGCTATATTTCTAAGGGAGTAGTTTACGGCGTTGTTGGTATCCTGGCAGCACAGGCGGCTTTTGGTACAGGTGGGAGAACAACAGATACTAAAGGCGCTCTTAGTACGATCGCTAATCAACCATTTGGTAAGTTTTTACTAGCTTTGGTAGCAATTGGCTTAATTGGATACGTATTGTGGCGTTTTTTTCAAGTAATTAAAGACCCTGAAAATAAAGGTAACGATGCCAAGGGTTTGGCACAACGAATCGGTTATGCAATTAATGGTTTTATTTATGCAGGTTTAGCCTTCAGTGCCATACGAATTATTAGCGGTTCTGGTGATGGTGGAAGTAGTAACTCTACCGAAGATTGGACTGCACGTTTGCTTTCTCAGCCCTTTGGTAAATGGTTAGTCGGAACTGTAGGAGTATTCATAATTGCTTTAGGTTTCTATCAGTTTTATCAAGCTTATAGTGTCAAATTTCGTAGAGAACTTGATTTATCTGAGTTAGATCACAGAGAAACTCAATGGCTGATTGGAATTTGTAGATTTGGTTTGTTAGCAAGGGGTATAGTATTCTGCATTATCGGTTGGTTTCTGATTCAAGCGGCAACTCAGTCAAATGCCGCTGCTGCTGGAGGGTTGGATGAAGCGTTACAAACTCTCGCTCAACAGCCTTATGGTTCATGGCTTTTGGGCATTGTAGCTTTAGGTTTGGTTGCCTATGGAATCTATACAATAATTCAGGGGCGATACCGTCGCATAACTACAGGCTAGTCGGAGATGAGGGGAATGAGGAAGCAGGGAGCAAGGAGAGGGGAAAAGTTAGATATATGTCTCCCCCTTGCTCCTTTTTCCCTACCTACCCCTGTGCCTGTTCTCCATCCCCAAACTAGTGAGAAACTGACGTTTTTAACACGCTAGGAATTGCTTCCATGATTCTATTAGCAATTTCTTCTGCTGCGTCTCCTTCGCTGACGGTGATTTGCAAATCAGCTTGGGAATAAAGTGGTTGTCGTTGTTCCAGAAGCGATCGCAATTTTTCTTTCGGGTCAGCGTCCTGCAACAGTGGTCTTGTGGTATCCTCTGTTAAACGGCTGTAAAGCAATTCCAGTGGCACATTCAACCACACTATTAAACCATGGTGCAGGTAACTCCAGTTTTCTTGCCGCACTACGATGCCCCCACCTGTAGCTATGGTTAATTTTGTATAAGCACAAACTTGTGCTAATACATCACTTTCTAGCTGGCGAAATGCTGTTTCGCCTTCCTCAGCAAATATTTGATTGATTGATTTACCAGCTGCTTGAACAATCACATCATCAGTATCTACGAACCCATAACCCAATTGCTTTGCTACTAAGCGCCCTACAGTTGTTTTACCAACGCCCATCATGCCAATTAAATATAGGTTGACTCCTTGCAATAAGCTGTCTACCAAATTACTTTGCTCCAGTTATGAGTGATCTTAATCGCTGTTTGAGACTGACAAAAAACCGGATAATGACGGACTTTGAAGCCTTACAATACTTTATTTTAGTACTGACTTGTTGCCTAAAATCAAATTGACGAGCGATCGCAGCCAGCGAACATCTAATATTCAAAGGTGTCTCTTACTCCCAGATAAGAACAGCAAATAGGAAAAACTATTCCCTGTTTGCTGGCTGCGATGATAAAATCTATCATCACTAGCTAGCAATTAGGGGGTTAAAGCATGGCTCATCAACATGGTAATTCCAAAAACCTTATCCCCTACAAATCACAATGGCGACATAAACCGACTAAATCAATCCGAGTACCGGAGATATTTGCAGAACAGATATTAGCTTATGCTCATCAGCTTGATGCTCAAAAAATAGATATGCGAATTGAGCTTGATGACACTAATTGGCTAATTGTTATTGCTCCTTGCGATCCTAGAGGTAACTTTCAAGCTAAAGCCAAATCTATCCAAGGATATCGCTATCACAGAGCCAGTCAAACTTGGTGGTATCGCTTAGAAAAGATTGAGGAAGTTGTAGCTACGTTTCCAGAGTGTGAACCAGATGAAAATGTGAAACAAATACTTGCACTAATTCAAATTGCTAGAGCAAAACAAAATGCAGCGGATATGAACTGATTGTTATCCAAAGAAAGTAGAGAGCGATCGCAATTCATTAGACCTTTTGCAAAAGTCCTTCTTTGCGTTCTCTTCTCTGCGTCTCTGTCTTGAAAAGTTGAGCCACTGCGTTGGACGGGTTCCCCGGCAGCCGCGCAAGTGGCGTTCCTACGGAGGGAAACCCTCCTTCTCCTGACGGAGACGCTACGCGAACAGAACTTTTCGCTGCGCCTCTGCGTGAAAAAAAAATTTATGCAAGAAGTCTATTTTCTAAGGCGATTTTCTTGGATATATTTCTTCAGTTGCGTTGCAAAAATTGTTTGGCTCATCAATAAATGTCCCTGTTTCTGTTCGCTTAATTTAAAATTTTCCTCAATTAAGCGTTCAATTAGATACTCTTTTAATACTGGAGTCTGGGTAAAGCCGGATGCTTGTTTTTCAATTAGCGATCGCTTTTGTAATAACTCTATCGCTTCTAATATTAATCTTGGCGAAAACTGCTTTGACAAGCCTGGTAAAATATCCTGCTGTAATTTCTCCACCGCCACAAAATCCGGTTGGAGAGCAATCCAGTACATAATTTGCTTTTCTAAATCAGACAAGCGAGCAAACTGCTGGTCTAAAATCGCTCGGATATCCCCAAAAATTATATTACCCTGTTCTAGAAATTCGTGTATATTACCAGAAAATAATTCTTGAATCGTAGTAGCAGCTAACTTAATAAGTAAGGGATTGCCTGCATACAACTCGGTGAATAATTTATATTCCTCTGTTTTTAAATTAGAAAATCCCTTTGCTTTTATAATTGGGATGATTTCAATTTGATTTAACCCAGTTAATTTGCAAGAACGAACAGGTAATACTTTTCCTTCCATGGCAGTAATGTCTGGGGGCTTTTCTCGACTTGTTAGTACCAAGCAGCTTTGGTGTTGTGAGTCGCCTATTCTTCTGATCAATTCTCCATACATTTCATAACCTTGATGATAGCAAATTTGTGATAATGAGTTGGTAAAAGTATTTTTAATCTCTAAATTATTGGCTGTTGGAGTGAGATATTTTAATGATTCATTCTCATCATTGCTACATAAAATTGCATCAACATGATCTAAAACAATTAAACAACGACAGGAGCGCAAACAATCAATTAAATACGAAAGTTTATCATCTAAGGTAACTGCTTTTTTTGCCTCTGACTGTGGAGACAAAACTTGGATGATTTGATCTAAGATGACTTCTAGAGGTGGTGCTAGACGTAGCGATCGCCACACTATATATGCAAAGTTATCTTTAATTTCTTCTGCTAGCTTTACAGAAAAAGCAGTTTTCCCAATCCCACCCATACCCAAGAGAACCACTAATCGACAGCGCTCTTGAACTATCCATGATCCAACTACTGCTAGTTCTTTTGTTCGCCCAGAGAATAAACTGATATCTATTGCTTCGCCCCAATCTTGTAGTTGATTTGATGTATTTGTTACTAAATCAATCTCTATTCCTCTGTTAGTGTTTAGAGATGCGATCGCTGACTGTACTCCCAGCCAAACTTTTTTATACCCAGCTTTTTCTAATAAATGAGTAACTCGACTCCAACTTTTTACCTTAACTGAGTGTCCTGCTTGGTTACTCAGCATTTCTTCTATGTATTTGTATAAACCATTAGAAAGATAAACCCTAACAGTACTACTACTACGACTTTGATACACTTTACTCGCAATTTCCGCAGGACTACAACCACAAAGCAAACCTCTAAGAAATTTCTTCTCTACAGGTGTTAGGGCTTTTCCTTTGGCAGAAGCTAAATCTATGTATAACTTTTCCAATTCCCAATTGTTTTTAGCTTCTATAAATTCATCTTCTATGTGATTTGATTGATCAGAATTTATTGTTGCCATTAGCGTTATTTATGTATTTAAAGTAACTAAGGCAATATATTAACGATTCTTGTATGAAAGCAGAATAAGTAAACGATAAATTTATAACGAATTTAGTAACCTTCGTTAGGTGACTTGGCAGTAGTTGATTAGGTATCTTTGGCTTAACAGAAATTTAACAAAAATTGTTTGAAACTTTATCGAAAAAATTTCTGTCTACATAAACAACTAATGATCTATGTCTGATGGGTAATATTCATTAAGCATAAGCACTGGGTTTTTATAAACACAGTACTGTAATTCCAAAGTCTGGCTATAATCAGGTCTAATTAATTAGTGTTTCCAATGATAGTGTAAATAATGACTCGACATAGCAGTAATATACACAGCAACTTTACTAGTTTAAAGGTTTAGGCACAAAAACTACTGCATGTTTCACCTAAGTAAGCCCGAATCAAAGAATTAGTATGACTAAGGTGTCAACCATGACCAGAATTCGAGATATAGTGCAAAAAGCTCTAGCAGCTGGCTATTTAACTGTGGAAGCAGAAAACCGACTTAGGGAACTACTGAGTACCCGTTATGATGTAGAAGATTTTAATGCTTTTATGACTTTGCAGGAAGCTGCGATGACTGGCAAAGTCATTCAGGAGTCTAGAGAACGGTGTGGGATCAAATAGAGACCTAAGATTTTTATATCTCACCGACGGGAGCGTTTATCTTCATCCTCGGTGTCGTCGTCAAAAAATCCCCAATCGTCATCATCTGCTTGATTAGTATTTGGTGGTTGATAAGGCGGGATAATCACCCGGTAATCGGCATCGTAGACTGATTCAGTTTTGCCCACAGCGGTATTTTTTGGTTCTCGGTAGTTATAGGAATAAACTGAATCAGATTGAGAACTGTTTTTAGTATCTGGTTGACGTTCGGAGGTTCGAGAATCTCTAAACTCCTGAGATTGAGAACTGGGAGTAGGCGCTTGTTCTGGCTTTTCATCAAAATTCCAATCATCATCTCTATTATTTGTCTCCCAGTCATCGATGGCTTCATTGGTAGTGTATTGTGTTCTACCAGCTGACGATGCAGGATTGGCAGGTGGAGGTGTAGTTTTTTCTCTTTGATTTACTCTTGTACGCGATGAAGTTGACGTTGCTTGGGATGGAGTTTGGCGTTTTGCGATCGCAAAATAATCGGACAATCTAAATAAGAAAGTGATCACTAAAGATGTTAAAGCACCAGTGGCAGTACTAAACAAAATCCACATAGCTAGTGGTAATGGTAGAGTCCGCATACCCAAAAATACTAGCGATAGGGCAGGAGACCAATTTTGGACTAACAATAACGTTAGCCCTCCCAGTACCGCCACTAATAGAATTAAGCGAATTACAGCCATAGGAATGGGGAATGGGGTTTTACACTAATTGTCCGAAAAAATTATAGATTCAGGCATAGAGAAACCTAAATTAAATCTAGCTTTCTTAATTACGAATTACGCGCTTCGTAGCGGTAGCGTTAGCGCAGCGTCAAGCCTTCTGTTAACAAAGACGCCAAGGGCGAACGGCATAGCTTCGCATAGAGCGAGGTACAAGCGTCCGTAGGAGCGTCATTACGAATTACGAATTACGTTAGCGCAGCGTAAAGCCTGCGGCATAGCTTCGCTTAGAGCGAGTCATCGATAGCGTTAGCGTAAAGCCTACGGCATAGCTTCGCTTAGAGCGACGCTCCTGCGTCGCGTCATTACGAATTACCGCCCTTGCCATCGTTGAATTGGGATGCAGTCAATATCTAGTTGATCTAAAGCACGGGCAACTACAAAATCTACCAAATCCTCAATAGTTTGGGGATTATGATACCAGGCGGGAATCGCAGGCACAATTCTAGTACCAACTTCTGCCAAAGAGGTTAAATTACGCAAGTGAATCAAGCTTAAAGGAGTTTCGCGGGGGACAATTACCAGCTTTCGTCCTTCTTTAAGTTGTACATCTGCTGCTCGCTCTAATAAGTCGGAACTCAAACCAACGGCTATTTTGGCCACTGTACTCATACTACATGGGATAATTATCATCCCCAAAGTCCGAAAGGAGCCACTGGCGATATTGGCCCCGACATCACCCCAGGGATGGCAACGGAGTTTACCTAAAAGTGGAACTCCAGCTTGTTCCCGCCAGAATTGCTCTTGTGCTGTGGGTTCTGGCGGCATCCGCATATCCTGTTCTGATTGCCAAACCATATAAGTTGATTTGGAAGCAACTAGTTCAATTTTATACTCAGCTTCTAGGAGAAATTTGAGTGCGCGAACGGCATAAATTAAACCAGAAGCACCTGATACGCCTAAAATAAGAGGCTTGGTGTTATTTGACACAGGTTTTGCAGGATGAAATGAAAGGCGACACAGTTCAGCTAATATTTTTAGTCACCTATGTAGAGACACCATTGAGCCTTTGTTGGAGATTTTTATTCTTCATCTTCAAGATAAGGTTCTAAATCGTCGTCAGGCTCAATGTCATTTGACATGTAGAAATCTGATACATCATCGTTGGCGTTACTAACACTGAAGTTTTTCGCGACACCATCGCTACCGACAGTGACTAAATCAATTTGCTGGCGATAGTAATCAACACTTTTAACTTGTACAGCCACGCGATCGCCTAGTCTATAGGAAGCGCGATTTTTGCGGCCAAATAGTGCCTGTTGTCTAGCACGATACTCATACCAATCGTCTTTGAGAGAACTGACATGTACTAGTCCCTCAACCCGCAAGGGTACACCAACATGACTACTCACCTCAACTTCTGCGGCGGAGACTTCAATTTCTACAAAGAACCCATAGGACTGAACGCCAGTAATTACGCCTTGAAACACTTGGCCGATGCGTTGTTTCATCAATTGGGCTTTTTGCAGTCCGGCTAAGTCGGCTTCGGCTTCTTGGACTTCTTTTTCTCTGTCGTTGATTTGCACTATGACTCTAGTCAAATCGCTTTGGAGTTCTTGTTGCAATTCTGGGGGTAAGACGTTCCAGTTAATTTCATCGTGACAGGATGAGTGGCGCAGGTTGACGCGCTCTTTGACACGGGTGTTACGGCGATCACGTCCGTGTTCTATTAGAGCATAATATACTCGCTGCATCAGTAAATCTGGGTAACGCCGCAGAGGGGCACTAAAGTGGGTGTATTGCGGTAATGCCAAACCAAAGTGATTACCTTTGCTGGTGCTGTAGAGCGCTGGCTT
The DNA here is from genome assembly GCA_019359515.1 of Desmonostoc vinosum HA7617-LM4. GTDB lineage: Bacteria > Cyanobacteriota > Cyanobacteriia > Cyanobacteriales > Nostocaceae > Desmonostoc > Desmonostoc vinosum. The sequence goes on from JAHHHC010000012.1 coordinate 113,451, forward strand.
GAGAGTATCTTGTAACAAGTAAGTCAGAACTTGCTCAGAAGGAGATTCGGCAAAAGCTCTGGTCAATTGTTGATAATCTAGGGGTTGGATATCTACTTCTGGGTCTAATGCCAGTTCTACGCCTAAATTAATCGCCAATTTTAGCATTTCTTGCACATCTTCGAGGTCGGGTGCGCCCTGGACTCGCCAGATGGCAGGAATGCCTAAAGCATTCAAGTGGCTGGCTATCAGTTGATTCACTAGTAGCACAAACTCTGTTAATAGCGATCGCACGGCTAAATCATTAACCACGACAGCCCCCAAAACACCCTCATCATAGTAAGGATTTTGATGGGGCGGCAGATTTAGCTGTAAGCTACCACGAGCCAAGCGTACTTGTTTAACTACCTGTTGCAGGGCTTGTAGGTCTTGCAGCATTTGGATGACTTGTTCTGATTGCTTTGGCACAGGTTGACCTGCGAGAATTGCCTCGGCTTGTTCTTTATTGAGTGCGGTGTCTACGTGAATCACGCTAGGTTGAATTTCCCACTCTTCCAATTGTCCTGATTTGGGGTCAATTGTAATTAAAAAAGAGAGCGCCAGGCGATCGCTACTTGCTACTAAAGAACAACGTTCTGCTACGACTTCAGGCAACATTGGTAGCATTAATTCTCCCAAATAGACAGATCTGCCTCGCTTGAGCGCTTCTCTGTCTAAAGCCTCGTCCGGTTGGATATAATGGGAGAGATCACTGATGTGAAAGCCCAAAACCCAGTATCCATCTGGAGTTTTTTCTAGGCTAAAAGCATTTTCTACTACCTTCGAGTCACCATTCACCCCAGTGATGGTGAAAGTAAATAAATTGCGTAAATCTTGGCGATTTTTGAGATCTGCTTTCAGCAATCTCTTTGGTAATTTCGCTGCTGCTTCTAGAACGTTATCCGGGAAATTGCGGGAAAGATCGTGTTTACAAGTTACCAAATCTATATCGGCAGCTGCTTCGGCATCACTACCGAGAATTTGTACTACCCGACCCAGTGGGGGATATTGTGCTAGGGGATAGCGTAGAACTTCTACATGAGCGAGGTGATCGATAGCATCATCCAATTTGACGCCATTTGCTTGGAGTTTCAACTCAAACAGCAGCCGATCATCCAAGGGTACAGCCCGAAAACCGCTTTCCACTTGTTTAATGCGTGCTAGTAAAGTGTGGTTGGAGCGTTCGAGAATTAGTTTCACTTCTCCTTCAGGAGAGCGACGGCGGCTACCTTCTTTGAGAACTCTCACTAAAACGCGATCGCCATTCCAAGCATTACTCAGATGACTTTCGCGGATGTAAATGTCCTCCGCTCCTTCCATATCTTGAATAGCAAAGCAAAACCCCTTACTAGAACACCGGAGTTTTGCTTCAATTACCCCCTCTTCCGTGACACGCCGATATTTACCGCGTTCTTTCACCAAAATCCCTATTTTTTCTAGAACGTCCAGGGCAATGTGAAGTTTTTGTAAACTATCTTCATCCTCGCAACCAAGTTTCTTTTCTAAAACTTTACGAGCCACCAATTTATCATCGGTGAAATTGGCAAGGAGTGTGGCGATTGAAAATTCCATGCAGTGAACCGACCTTTGGTCAAAACATCATTTTATGAGGATGCTTTCGCGCTCTGGTTTCCCAAGTTGAGCGAAGTATCCGTTGCAAAACCCTTTGGGGTAGGGAACGCTTAACGCTGAACAGGGAACAGTAATAAAAACTTTAGTTGTGGGTTTAGAACTGCACTTCAAGAAAAGATATTTTTCTAGACGCGCAGCGCGAGAAAAACAGTGTTCTGATTTCGATCCCACATTTTTAAGCATGGGTTCCTGTTCCCTACTTAAGAAGTTCTCGTGTCAGAGCAATTTAGCCCAAGAACAAGCGACTTAAGTTCAGAAAGAAAAAGAAACAAGTTCCTTGTTCAATTCCCTAACTCAAACAGTTCCTAGCAATGAGGGCTAAGTGGAACTTTGACTCGTTACTCAGCACGCGGCTCAACGCCCCGCTAACAGCACTCAGCACTACTGAAGGCTTACAAAACACTAACTGGAAACGAATTGCCCTCAAGCAAGGCTCTCGAAGTTCCAAAATCAGGAAGCCGACCTCCCCTTACGGGCAGTTCTGCGTATCTACGAACTTCTCACTACACGACGCTCTCAGAGTTAGCCTGCGTTCAATTCCCTTCACCCAACCAAACTTAAAAAGTACTCCTGAATCAGATTTTGCCCTACTAGTAATTACGCGATGGGTTTTTGAGAAGCCAGTTTTGGAGAATTCTCCATGCTGCCCAAAAGCGCTATATATAGAGAAATCACAGGTGTTTGATTGTCTAGATTGAAAGTAATTTTACGCCATCAGACTCTAATTTTTAACTAGGAGGAACTGCTGATAAACCCAATTTTCCTACATGTAGAATCGGTGACAACTAGGTAAGCAGTTTAAGGAGCAGTGAGAGCGAACCTTATTTCCATTATTGTAGATTTGAGCGCACTTCCAGAAAATAGTTCTAAATGACGAGTTAGGTAATTAGTATAGCATTGCCAGAACTACTACTCAGAGGAATCAGCAGTAGCCAAAATTTTTCGCCAAAAATAGCTACTGCTACAATTGGGACACAAGGCAATTCGCAATTCGTAATGCTTCGACTTGTAAGGATCAGCTCATAAGCCTCATATTACGCTCTTTTGTGTTGTGGGCTAGGGACTAGGGGCTAGAGAAGATAGATTTTCATGCCAACGTAGCGGGGCATAAACCTGAGTGTGCATTACTGAGTACTTTTTACTTGACTCAGCACTCAGGATGATAAACAGACTTAGATTAGATTGGTGACAGTATTATGTTGGCTCAATTCCAGAGGTTGTATCCTAACGGTAGCCTGATTTCAGAATTAGTACAAATTTTCCAAGGAAAATATATAGTCCGGGTTAGTGTACAGGTTGAGGGCGTAACCCGTGCGACTGGTATGGCTGCGGCAGAAACAGTAGAAGCGGCAGAAGATCAAGCTAGAAACCGGGCACTAATGGTTTTGGGAATCACGAATGTGCCCCAAGCGACAGCATTTTCTGCTAAACCACCAATATCCCAGGCGCAGCCAAATCCTACTTTAAACACAAGTGGTAGTTTGAGTGAGTTTACTTATTCTGCCACCCAAGATGAGGATTTTGACAGTGATCAGTGGTCAGTAAAGAGTGACAAAGAAACATCTGTACCAATCGCCCAAGGAAAAAAAGTCAAATCAGAATCGGTAATCACTAAAAACGAACAATACGATCGCCCAACTAGCGTACCCATTGTCAATGATACGCGAAGTCCAAGTGTAGGCGATCGCCAAGATTCAGTACCCAACTTTGCTGTAACTACCGCCAACCAAGAATCTCTCTTTGATCCCCCAGCAGAAAGCTTAGGCAGCATCTCTAGCAATCAAATTGATCATCAATCTTCCTTGGGGATTTCTGCCAGTAATGTCACCCCTTTTGTACCACGCAATTATGGCAATCAAGAGGATACAGTTCCCCAGACAACAACTCGGAAAAAGAAAAAGAGCGAACCTGTAGATTTATCTGACGTCATTGCCAAAACAGACGTTGAACTCCAGCGCTTAGGCTGGACACCCGAACAAGGAAGAGAGCATCTAATTAAAACTTACGGTAAGCGAGGACGCACCTTGCTTACCGAAGAAGAACTACATGGATTTCTCCAATACCTGCAATCTCAACCAGACCCAGTAGCGGGATTTTGATTGTTGACACTCCCCGTCCTGAAGTTCGGGGATTCTTGGATCGCGGGGAAGGGGAGACGCGGGGATGCAATTTGAATGATTATTAGCTTAACCATTGACTAAACTAGAGCTACTGGACGGCTACCAGCAGCATGACGGTCAATTACTTGGTCAATCAACCCATATTCCCTAGCTGCCTCTGGTGACATAAAAAAGTCACGTTCAGTGTCTTCTGCAATACGCTCAATTGGTTGACCAGTATGTTCGGCTAAATAATCATTGAGCCGCCGTTTGTGGTAAAGAATTTCCCGCGCCTGAATCTCAATATCAGTCGCTTGTCCTTGAGCGCCACCGAGAGGTTGATGAATCATAATTCGAGAATGAGGTAAACTCATCCGCTTACCCTTAGCACCAGCGCTGAGCAGGAAAGCGCCCATACTTGCCGCCAACCCAGTACAGATTGTACAAACATCAGGACGAATATGCTTCATAGTGTCAAAAATACCCATGCCGGCCGTCACTGAACCACCAGGAGAATTGATGTACATATAAATGTCTTTCTCTGAGTCTTCAGCATCTAGGTACAGCAGTTGGGCAACAATCAAGTTTGCTACGTTGCTATCAACTTGTTGTCCTAAAAAGATAATCCGCTCACGTAACAGCCGTGAGTAGATATCAAAGGCGCGTTCGCCCCGACCCGATTGTTCAATAACGATAGGAATCATGAAATTAGGGTGCTTGTAGCTACTTTAAATACATTTTATCGATCGCAGCACCAAACTGGAGTTCGTCTTCTTCTACTGTTTTCGTTATAGATCTAAATTTTTTACTAAAAGTTAATTTCTAAAGAAAATCTTAAGTTTTTAGGATGCATGACATTATATTGATCCATCATGAATAATGATTTTTAATTTGGACTTATTAAGTTATAAAAATACTTTTACAATAAGCATAAACCTTCGGGCACTTTTTAAAGACAAAAGCTGTCTAAAGAGCCAGTTTCATTGAAAGAGGTACAAATTAAAAAAACTATAACTGTTGCTACATCAATATTTTGGCTTTCGCTGCATAATTTTGGTGATAGTAACTAACACCGATAACCAAATTAGACTTGCTGATGGAATACTGTCAGCTATTGATAACATTTTCCAAAATTTTTCAGCTTTCATTTAAACTATAGTCTGGTTATTTTTGTTAGATTCGGTAAATCGATAGTACGAGATGTAGTTAAAGTCAGCAGTCTTGCTTGAATGCTATCCATCTAAAGAGAGACGTGCCATGCTGGAAAAACTTGTACAGGCCGCAATCATCACCTTTTTAATCCACCTGATAGCAGGACTTAGCCCAAATACTAGAATCCAAACAACAGGATCATCTGTACCAGAAAGTCCAGCACATATTATTAGCTTGCTGCTACGCTCCTTTCGATAGAAGTTTGGGGACTGGAAAAGACGCGGGGACGCGGAGAATAACCAATGACAATTCCCAATTCCCTGCTCCCTTATCCCCCTCACCTCTCATCCCCCACACTTTACATCACACTCGATATAACACCCTTGGGAACAGGCTAGACTGAGCAAAGAAGGCAACTATCTGCATTTAATCATGACTAATCGCCTTGCTGAAGCTCAGAGTCTTTACCTTTGCAAACACGCACTAAATCCTATTGACTGGTGGCCTTGGTGTGACGAAGCACTTGCAGTTGCAAGGGTGCAAAACAAACCCATTTTTCTCTCCATTGGCTACTCTAGTTGCCACTGGTGTACTGTCATGGAGGGTGAAGCTTTTTCTGATGTAGCTATTGCCGAGTACATGAATGCCAATTTTCTTCCCATCAAAGTAGATAGAGAAGAAAGACCTGACCTCGACAGCATTTACATGCAGGCTTTGCAAATGATGAGTGGCCAAGGGGGTTGGCCTTTAAATGTGTTTCTCTCTCCAGAAGATTTAGTACCGTTTTATGCTGGTACTTATTTCCCGTTAGAGGCTCGTTATGGTCGTCCTGGTTTTTTGCAAGTGCTGCAAGCGCTACGTCGCTACTACGACACAGAAAAAGAAGACCTGCGCCAACGCAAAGCTCTAATTATTGAGTCTTTACTCACGTCTGCGGTGTTGCAAGACGGTACAATCAGTGAGTCAGAAGACCATGAATTACTCCGGCAAGGCTGGGAAACCAGCACAGGAATCATTACTCCAAGTCAACAAGGCAATAGCTTCCCGATGATTCCTTATGGGGAGTTAGCTTTGCGGGGAACTCGATTTAATTTTGCATCCCGGCATGATAGCAAGCAAGTTTGTACCCAACGGGGTCTAGATTTAGCGCTAGGGGGCATTTATGACCATGTAGGCGGCGGCTTTCATCGCTACACTGTTGACCATACTTGGACAGTACCCCATTTTGAAAAGATGCTCTACGATAATGGACAAATTCTAGAGTATCTGGCAAATTTGTGGAGCGCAGGAGTAGAAGCAGCGCCTTTTGCACGAGCAGTTGCTGGGACTGTATTGTGGCTGAAGCGAGAAATGACCGCACCCGAGGGTTACTTTTATGCGGCTTGTGATGCTGATAGTTTTATTAACGCCACGGCTGTAGAACCGGAGGAAGGAACGTTTTATGTTTGGAGCTATGACGAACTAGAACAACTGTTAACGCCTGTTGAACTAACAGAATTACAACAGCAGTTTACGGTGACTCCTAACGGCAACTTTGAAGGTAAAAATGTCTTACAAAGGGGTCATCCAGGGCAATTAAGTACAACGTTGGAAATATCACTCAGCAAACTGTTTACTGCTCGCTATGGCATTGCACCTGAGTCCTTAGAAACTTTTCCCCCAGCTCGCAATAATCAAGAGGCAAAAACAGTTAATTGGCCTGGTCGTATTCCTTCGGTGACAGATACAAAGATGATTGTCGCTTGGAATAGCTTGATGATTTCTGGTTTGGCAAGAGCGGCTGGAGTCTTTCAACAACCGTCTTACCTGGAATTAGCAGCTCAGGCGGCGAATTTTATTTTAAATCATCAATTTGTGAATGGACGTCTTTATCGACTCAATTATGCAGGTCAACCAGCTGTTTTAGCTCAGTCTGAAGATTACGCCTTTTTTATCAAAGCACTGCTAGATTTGCACGCTTGTGACCCGAATCAAAAACAGTGGTTAGAAAAAGCGATCGCTATCCAAGAAGAATTTAATGAATTTCTTTGGAGTATAGAATTAGGTGGTTATTTTAACACATCTAGTGATGCGAGTCAAGATTTAATTGTGCGAGAGCGTAGTTATGCGGATAATGCTACACCATCAGCTAACGGCGTAGCGATCGCGAACCTTGTCCGTCTCGCCTTGCTTAGTGATAATCTACATTATCTTGATTTAGCTGAACAAGGTTTAAAAGCTTTTAGAAGCATTATGCACCGCGCTCCGCAAGCTTGCCCAAGCTTGTTTACGGCCTTAGATTGGTATCGTAACTCTACTCTAGTTCGCAGCACAAGCGAGCAGATCAACTCTTTGAACCCTAAATATTTACCGACTGCTGTGTTCACCGTAGTTTCTGATTTACCAGAGGGTAGCATCGGGTTAGTTTGCCAAGGTTTGAAGTGTTTAGCGCCAGCAGAAAGTGTAGAGCAGTTGTGGCAGCAAGTCCAGCAAAGTCAGAATAGGGGATGAGGGACTGGGAAACTCGGTCTTAGCCAGATACTTGATTTTTCACGACTACTTAACATATGAATAACCCGCCCGTGCTGAAAAACATCAGTCCTCTGATTCCGGCTGGTGGTGATATGGAAAAATCTATTACCTTCTATGAAAAACTAGGATTTAAAAAAATACATCAGGAAGGTAATCCAGTTACTATGGCAATTGTCAAGCGCGACTGTGCAGAAATTTTTCTGCTCAAGAATGAGGATCAACATCTGGCAAAATCAACAACCTTTCGCATTCAAGTTGATGGCATTGAGCAACTTTATCAGGAATTTCAAGCAAATGGTGGAGAAATGATTCATCCCGATGGTCAGCTAGAAACAAAACCTTGGGGAATGAAAGAATTTGTCATCATTGATGTGGCTGGTGTGTGTATTACTTTTTGTGAGTCGGCAAACTGATGGTGAACTCCAGCGAATTAAGCGCCATAGTTTTAGCAGGGGGTAAAAGTTCTCGCATGGGTCAAGATAAAGCCTTGATTCCCGTTCATGGAGTGCCTTTGCTGCAACAGGTTTATCATATTGCTCAAAACTGTGCTGGGATTGTTTATATAGTTACGCCTTGGCCAGAACGGTATGAAAATTTACTTTTACCTGATTGCGAGTTTATTCGAGAAATTCCTTTGCCTGGAGAAACTCTACCCCACGGGCCGTTAGTTGGGTTTGCCCAAGGACTAACAAAAGTCCAAACAGATTGGGTGCTACTGTTGGCTTGCGATTTACCCAGGTTACGAGCTGAAGTTTTGCAAGATTGGATAACTAAACTTGGTAGCGTAGATGATGATGCGATCGCAGCTTTAGCTCATCATCCCAAAGGCTGGCAACCTCTGTGTGGTTTTTATCACCGCCGCTGTTTGCCCTATCTTTTAGAGTTTATCAACAAAGGCGGGCGATCGTTTCAGCAGTGGCTTGAGCAAAAATCCGTAGAAGTTTTACCATTGCCAGAATTGGAAATGCTATTTAACTGCAATACACCAGAAGATCTAACATTGGAGAATCACAGAAGGTGAGGATGATGTACTTAATGTACTTAAGACTACAAATCCAATAACTATACAGTAAATTCCACGAGTAAAGGTTTGGTTAAATATCAGTTTTTTGTATCAAAAAATACAATTTAAAAATATGCTGAAGTTAAGAATATGTATTATTGAGTAAATAAGCACTCAAAAAATATAAATTTATATTAAAGATAGCTATTCTCAATAAACCTTGTATAGACATCGGCGAGTAGCAGAGTTATATATTCTCCGGAATATTGGCTTGTATTCCTACTCGCCTTTTTGTATGACTAGTTATATTAAGTATTGAAGAATCACCTTTCTTTGAAATTTGAAACGTAATGCTGAGTTTGTTTTTTATGCCATTTTTACCTAGAATTACATTTAACATACATCATCGTTGGGTTTTATCTGCCATAGCACTGTTGTTAAGTATAGTTTTGGCTGCTTGCAATACTGCGACAACTGTTCAGCCACAAGCAAAAATCGCAAATACGCCTGAAACTACCAATACAAACTCTCAGCAATTACCTGAAAAAACTGTCGAAAGAGTAGTTGCTCTTTCTTCACTATCGGCCGACATCATTACACAACTTGATCAAACAAAAATTGTCGGAATTACTGGTAGTAGGTTATTTAAAAATGACAGCCGATTCCAGGATATTCCCCGTGTTAGCGAAGGTCAAAGTCCTCCCAATTTAGAAAAAATAGTATCACTCAAACCCGATTTAGTTATTGGTGCTGAAGGTTTTTCTAACGTACCAATTCAAAAACTTAAGCAGCTAGGAATCTCTACATTTCTTACTCAAGTAAATACTTGGCAGTCTTTGGAAGAACTTACCAAAACACTTGCTCAGAAAATTGATGCTGATCCTCAGCCTCTATTAAACCGATACAAAAGTTTCTTCCCGGATCAACTGATTCAAAGTCCTTCTACTTTAGTACTAGTTAGTCGGCAACCTATTTTAGCACCGAATAAAAATAGTTGGGCGGGGGATTTGCTCAATAAATTTGGGACTAAAAATTTGGCAGCAGAATTACAAGGCAGTAGTCCTGTAGGTGGATATGTTACTCTTTCATCTGAAAAAGTTTTAGAAGCAAATCCAGAGGTAATAATTTTAGTTAATCCTCCACAAAGTAATTCAGAAATTGAACTTTTGGATTCTTTAAAAAAAGAACCGTTTTGGCAACAACTACAAGCAGTTAAAAATAATCGAGTCTATATATTTGATTATTTTGGATTGGTGAATCCAGGTAGTATAGATGCAATAGAAAAAGCTTGTCAGCAGCTTAAGCAAGACTTATTTATAGTCGAGAAAAATAGCTAATACCAATTTATAATTCGTACATGGAAACGATTTTAGATCCGGGCTACGTCGGACAATATCGCTCAGGTTACGAGGGGTACGGAGAACTCCTCAGAGTTGTTGGAGAAACCAAACATCAAAGTTGTCTCATCTTTACTAGTCGAGAAAAACCTGGTGATCTAGCTGCCTTTGAGGGAGTGCGATCGCTACAATTGGCAGATTTGACAGAAGCAGCAGTAGGCTTATGCTTTCTGCTCCCCTGCGGTCTTAATGATCAGTCTTTAACCGAACACGATATAACTAATTTCTACCCCATAACTAAACCAAAATGCATAATTAGTTAAGAGGTGGCAACCTCCTGCGTTGGAGAACTGTCTCATCTTAAGTTGTAGGCGCAGCTTCCACAGCGTCAAACAGATACTAATGGATTTAGATGATCAGCATGAAATTCCAACTTTTATTAGGCTCTTTATTTTCTCAGGTTAAGGGACGTCATTGGTGGATAAGTATCCTTTTGTGGATTGCTTTGGTTGCCCCAGCTCAAGCATCTGTAATCTTGCGGGTGGCAATTGAGAGGGGTGTCAATCAGGTAAAAGTTGGCAGTTCTACAGCTGCAACCCTAAAAGATAGTACAGGTCGGACTCTCGGACAATTGCCAGCGATGAGTGCATTTTATGCCCAACCAGTTCCTGGTGGCGTTGCTTTGGATAAGTGGCAGTCCGGTTTATTTTGGATTGAACCAACGGGTAAAGGATACGTTTATATTAACGATCGCTGGTATCGCGGCAGAACTCTAGTGATTCCCACTGATAAGGGCTTAAGTGCCATTAATTGGATAGCACTCGAAGAATATCTTTACAGCGTCATTGGTGGGGAAATGGATTCCCGCTGGCCTGAAGAAGCCCTAAAAGCCCAAGCGATCGCCGCCCGTACCTATGCTCTCTACGAACGAGAAAAACAGCGCAATAATCCTGTTTACGATTTAGGTGATAGCCCAGATCGTTGGCAAATTTATAAGGGTGTCATCAGCGAATCTCCCGCTACATATAAAGCAGTCGATGCTACAGCCAATCAGGTACTAACTTACAAAAACAGGATCATTCTCTCGGTCTTCCACGCCTGTTCTGGAGGACACACAGAAAACGTGGAAGATGTTTGGGGAAATGTCTTACCATACCTACGTGCTGTACAAGACTTTGATCAAAATATCAGCGAATGTAATTGGGTGAAAACTTTCTCACCTGCGGAAATTAGTGCTAAATTTCCCGGTGTAGGCAATGTCAAGGAGATAATTCCAGAAACATTCTCACCTTTTCGCAGTGTTAAAGTCTTAAAAATCGTTGGTGACAAGGGTACGAAGGTTTTACAGCGCGAGGAAGTGCGGACAGCGCTCAAGCTCAAGAGTACCCGTTTTAGCGTCACTAAAGCAGCAGATGGCAGTTTTGTACTTCAAGGGCTTGGCTTTGGTCATGGTTTAGGTATGAGTCAGTGGGGAGCATACAATCTGGCGCGTCGAGGAATCAACCACCTGCAAATTTTGGGACATTATTACCAAGGTGTAGCCCTAACGCCGATTCAACCGAAGTAGTTAGGGATAAGGGGGACATGGTTCGACTCCGCTCACCAACCGGGGGATGAAGGGGTTAACAATTCAAAATTCAAAATGACGCGACGCTCCTGTGTCGCTACCCCTGACGCTCGTACCGACGCTCGATGACTCGCTAACGCTACCGCTAACGCTATCGCGGACTCGCTACCGCTGCGAAGTGCAAAATTCGCGCATTAAAGACATTTTGAGTCGGGGATTTAAACCCCGACTCAAAATATGCTATGTGTAGACGTAGCGCAAAGTCTGAGCGCCGACTTCCGGCGATGCCTACGGCAATGTCTCCGACGAACAGAACTTTGTAACAGAGGGGTCTCAAACCCTTGAATGTACGATGAGTGAGGGAGAAACTTTCTCCGTGTCCCCCTTCGGGTGACGCTCGCAAGCTCGCTAACGCTGCGCTAACGCAGTCGCCTGCGGAGGGAAACCCTCCTGCAGCGCTGTCTCACCGCGTCTACCCGTCTTTGCGTCCCTATTCCTCACTCCCACGTTCTAACTGCCGTAGCCATTCAGCCTCGATTTGTTTGGAACGCTCACCAGCTTCCTGTTCCATTAAGTCAGTTTCAGTGGAGTAAACCAAATCTTCGTCCTCAATCACTTTTTCTGCTGCAAACTGATGAGCATACTCAATTTTTTGCTGTAGTTCTGCACCTGCGTTGGCTAATAACCTGGCCCGAGACAGGCGATCGCGGTTACGTTCAGTAATTTTACGATTACGCGACTGAATCCAAAAATACCTAACTATCGGTATACCCAAAAAACCTATTCCGTAAGCCAATAGCAACCAATAGATTCCTTGGACAAAAGCCACCAGTCCCCCTAATTGGGCAGCAATTGTGCCGTCTCTCAACAAACTACCCAGTACCAAAGCACCAACAAAATTGAGTATACCCAAGCCAGCACTCAGCATTATTTGCCCTGAGGTGGCGGCACTAAAACGCCAGAGTAATTCTTCTAGGTAAACTGGCACTGATTGACGGGATTTTTTGGCTGCACTTACTTGTAATTCTGGAAAATAATATACAATTTGCCCTTCTGGACTTACCTTTGGTTCCCCATTGAATTTGATCAGAACAGGGAGCATATAATCTTCGTATTCTTTTGTGTATCCTTTACCTATATCGTCTAAATATGGTGCAATTTGTTCTGCTGCTACTGCCCCACGGTTACTACGAATTACAGTCGCAATTTCTCGCCAGCGACGTTCTTCTAAGTTGGCATTGGGATAACCATCTCCAAACAAGAAGGAAAATACAGCTTCAAAGAAATTGAGTTCGCTTTTTTCTCGCCTTTGGCGTCGCCGTTCCTGCGAGTAGCCATCATAGTTGGGGCTAAGATACCAAAATAAATCTGGGAAGAAGAAAAAGCCACCATTGTAACTGCTACCCCTGTTATCACTATCCCGATCTGAGTTAGCAGCAGTAATGATGATAATGATGGTGATAGAAATTAGGGCGATCGAAGCAATTAAAAAAATTCCAAAGGAAATGCGAATCAGGTAAAACATTACCTTCCAGACATTATTCCACCATTCCTGCAACCGCAACCGCAAGTATTTATTACGTAATATTGCTCGGAAGTTTTGCGGAAATAGGTAAACAATATCACCTGAATCTGCTACCTGCAAATGTCCACCAGCATCAGCAGCAAGAGTTAATAAACTCTGATTAGCTTGTGCAATATTCAAACCTGCCTGAGTTGCTACATCACCCACTGTGACGCGGTAGCCAAGTTTTTCGACAGCTTGCATAATGGTGGGATTCAAAGCCATTGCTCTCCCCTCCTTTGAAAATTTATTCTCCTTTTTCAAGTATAAAGTTTTATTTTGAGTGGCTTGCTCAGAGTAGAGAAAAAAGAACTAAACCAACAAATAACCTGACACCCAACATGTTAAAATTATTTTCCTTGGCTTGGTTAACCAGCAAACTCTCTGCCTACATATGGTTCAGTACACTCTCGCTCAAAGTCCAGAAATTATTCTTACTATTCCTGGAAAAGATTCAGCTAAAGCCCGTGAGAAAGCAATGGATCAGCTGATGGAGCTGATGGATGCAGGTAAGCTACCTACGGAATTAGAAGAAGGGTTTGGCCCTCAACAATTAATTGAGGTTAAAGAAGCATCCACTGATACCGCTAGCGGTGAGGATGCTATTACACAAGCTGTTCAAATTCTGAGTAACCTGGCCACTCTCAAGCTGAAAGTTCAAGAGTCACGAACTGAGGCATTAGAGATTCGTCAGGCTGTTGATATTTTATTCTCAGATGAATCAGTGACTGAAGAGGAAATTTCTCGCCTGAAAGAAGGTTTTAAAGTTCTCAAAAATTTTGCCCAGGCGAATCTGCGTTACCAAGAAGCACGAGCTAAAGCACAACAGGCGCGGCAAGTTTTAGATCAAGCTCTCAAATCGCCTGAAAAGTAACTAAAACTAGGGGTGTAGGAGGACAAGCGATACCTACAGGTGTAGGTTTTGAATATTTTGCGTTTTGATCGACGCAAAGACGCGGGGAAAGATTAAGGCATCAGCCGTTAATTGAGACACCATTGTTCAGTTTAGGGGTTTCTCTACACCCCTAAACCCGTATACCCCTGGTCTTTAACGTCGTCTAGTTCTTCTGAGAGAAGATGAGATCGATAGGGAATTGGCGGCGGAATTAGGTAATGCGTCTTCACTAACTCGTGCGAGGTTCCGACTCTGCCTAGAATACTGTTGCTGATAATAGCTATAAGAAGTAGGCAGCGCATCCTTAGATTTGTTGGCTATGATCCCTAAAATAGGAGTGCCCGATACTTGAATTTCTTCTAGAGTTTGGTGCAGTTCTGTACGCTTGAGCTGACCTAAACCAGCCACTAGCACCATACCGTTGGTATTAGCCGATAACAAGTAAGCATCTGCAAACCCTAAAAGAGGAGGTGTATCATAAATTACTAAATCGAAAGTTGCTTGCAGACTATCCATTAAATCTTGCATTTTTTGAGATGCAAGCAATCGGACGGGATCTGGTGGAATTGGCCCTGCACTCATGACAAACAGGTTTTCTTCTTGAGGCGATCGCTCAATCACATTATTCCAATCTAAGTCTTGCGAAATCACATCAGTCAAGCCCTGAATATTCATTAATCCGACTCGATTGTGTAAGCTAGGCGCACGTAGATTGGCATCTACGAGTAATACCCTCTGCCCCATCGCCGCCGCTGCTTGTGCTAGCTGTACAGCAACTGTAGACTTACCATCTCCCTGTCCTGGTGAACTGATAACAAGAGAGCGAATAGGAACATCCGAACCTAAAAGCAGAATATTTGTATAGAGAGAGCGAAAAACTTCAAAAAATGTAGCTCGATTGGCTCTTTCCGCTCCTCCCGCTAAACTTTCTTGCATTGCTGTTCCTAGCTCTTTTCTCAAAGGAACTATCCCTAGTAGCGGTAGTCTAGTAGTATCTTTGAGTTCTTTAGAAGTGTAAAAGATATTACTGAGTTTATCCACAATTAAGGCTACTATTACACCTAACAGCAAACCTAAAACACCTCCTAAGGCTAAGTTTCTCTTAGCACTATTGGAGACAGGATCAGGTTGATTCACTTTAGCTAGTTTAGGATCAAGTAGTTTCCAAGGTTGTTGCTTCTGAGCCTTCTCGATCTGTAGTGCTTGCTGCTTGGCCGTAAACTGATTCAAAGCATCAGTAGCAATTTTTAATTCCCGCTCTATATTAGAGTAATTTCGGCTAATATTTGCCAAATTTCTGATTTCACTGTTAAGACCCTTTATTTTTTCATCTAGAGATATATCACGCGCGGATAGTGCCCTAATGTTACTCTGCAACTCTTTTTGTAGCCGTACTTCTTCTTGAGTCAGCAATGGCAGCAAATTATCTTTCTTCTGCTTGAGAGTTTCCATTGCTGGGTTGTCATCTGTAAATACTGCTGACTTTTGTTGGATTTCAATTTCTGCTAACTGAACCTGATCTAGGATCTTTTGATAGCGGGCACTTTCACTCAGTATAGAGTTACCAGCTCTCTCACCTGGCTGTTGCGCCAACTCTTTCTCCAAATCTTCATATCTAGCTGCAATTTGCTCTAACTGTATTCGATTTTCTATCCGTTGTTGCTGCAAATTGGCGATTTGACTAGACAATTCTTGCGCTTTTTGCGCTGGTTCAATCAAATTATTACTCAGCCGCAGATCCCGCAGCCTGTTCTGCCATAATATGACCACATCTTCTAGTGGTCTTCTTTGCTTATTCACAAACTCGATCGCCTGATCTACATCTGCTTGACGATCTGCCAAACTATAGTTTAGATAAGCTTCAGCAAGTAACTTAGAAAAGTCGCTAACCTGCTTTTGATCTGGGTGAGTATATTCAATTGACAAAATATTTGGTTGCTTAGACACAATAATCAAGTCATCAAGAATTTCCTCGTAGTTCAGATCCGCGTATTGTACTTGAAGCTTTTCGATAATCGGGTCTAAAATTCTATGACTTTGTAAAACCTTGATTGTCGTTGCAACTTCCTTAGACGATTCAGCAGGTGTCAACCCATCTTCTTGAGCATTGATTGCTTGGGGAACATTAGCTATGACCTTATTCTCACCAGTCACAGGCTTGGTTAAAATCTCGAACGAACCTTGAAAAACTGGAGGATCTGTTTCTGCTTTCAGTACTGCTGCCGTCGCTACTACAGCTGTTATACCAATGATTAATAATATTCGCCGACGCAGAACTGTTAGGATATTACCCAGATTTAATTCGTCTTCTTCAACATTTAACTGGGTAGCGTTAGCTTGTGATAAAGGGTGGATATATTTCTCTGACTTTACCATGGCATCTGTAAATTAAGTTATTTTTATTGCTTAAGTAGGTAAGTGCTTGGATTCTATTTTGACATACGTAATAGGATTACTGTAGAAGTTGCCTTGTTCCTTACCCTACCTGGGTAAACTACTGAGTAATAGATATCCAACCCATTGCGAAATGAGCTAAGCGCTATGAAAACTTACCTAGTAGATGTACACACTTTAACTACAGCATTTAAAAAAATGCATTAATCTGGAGTCATTTACTTATAGATACAGTAACATTACTCAGGATACATTTTTTAACTTAAATTTGTACCTTCGACTAAGACTATAAAATTTTTTACCAATACTTGGGTAACTTAACAATCAGGCTATTTAAGGACAGCACATCAACCTAGCATCCGTAGAGTTGGACAAGTTGAAATGGCTGACAATATAGAATCAAGTTAAAAGACACATATGGCAGGAACAGTACCTGCTATTTACTAAGCTGGGGCGCTAGGATTCGAACCTAGGGATGGCGGGACCAAAACCCGCTGCCTTACCACTTGGCGACGCCCCAATGACTTCACCTTAATCAATATAGCAGTTGTTCCCCTAGAAATGTCAAGTGCTTTGGTGATTAATTTTAAACAATGAGTTTTGACAGCAGCACATGGGGAAAACCTTCTATAGCTTGTAGAAACAGTTGCCTTTCAATAATTGTAAGATAGAGCAGTTTGATGAGATCTATCTTGCATATTCTCAATCATCGTAGGGTAGACACTGCTCAGAACATAAATTTGAACTATTGCTGTGATGAATATCATATCTAAACCTAATATCGAAGTCCAAGAAATGCAACATAGTGCAGAAGTTGAACTACTTCTTTGCTGTACACGTACTCAGTTAGATACCTCAGCTAGTGAGCGAATCAAAACGCTAATTCAGCAAAACCTTAACTGGGCACATATCATTAAAATAGCAGTCTTTCATAAAGTTATGCCACTGCTGTATCAAAGTATAGTTACTACTGATCCAGAAATTCTTTCTCAACCTGCTTTAGCTCAACTAATAGATTATTTTCAAGCCAATGTTAGACATAACTTATCTCTAACTAGCGAGCTAATTAAACTTATAAATTTATTTGAAACTCAAGGAATTTTTGTGATTCCCATTAAGGGAGCAATTCTAGCTGTATCAGCCTATGGTAGTATTGCACTCCGACAGTTCAATGACATAGATATATTAGTTCGCCAGCAAGATGTATTAACAGCTAGGGAAATACTGATAGCTCAAGGCTATGAAAGTTCATATAACTTTACTAAAGAACAGGAAGTTGCCAGACTCAAATCTCCCTACTGTAAAGATAATAATTACCATCATAAATACACAGGAATCAATATAGATTTCCACTGGCAACTTTTGCAACGATATTTATCGTTTCCACTTGAACATAAACATCTTTGGGAACGTCATACAACTGTAACCTTAGCAGGTAAGGCAATACTAAATTTGTCTCCAGAAGATAATCTTTTATTTCTCTGTATTCATGGATCTAGGGATCGCTGGAATCGTCTGCAATTAATTGCTGATGTAGCTGCACTAATCGGTGTTTCAGCCAATATAGATTGGGGCTTAGTTATCAAGCAAGCTAACACATTAGGTTGTAGGAGAAGATTATTGCTTGGTATGCTACTAGCTAGAAATTTACTAGAAATAGAGTTGCCAACAGAAATTATACAAAAAATACAACTTGAACCAGAGATAAAATTATTAGCTACAGAAATACGCCAGAAAATTTTTTCTCAAACTGATGAAACACATCAACTTTTTAATAAATCTTTTTTCGATCTCCGAATTAGAGAGCGTTTACAAGATAAACTGCAATACAGTATTTATCAATCAATTTTAGTTATTGCTAGAAGCAATAGCTTTTTTCCAGCTTGGATCTAGATAATATAAAGCGAATAAACAATCATGTTCGAGAAACCAATATTTTTTTCCTAAAAACTTTCAGCAATGGTTGTTCAATATAGGAGTGAAAGATGCATCCTACCAGCAGAGAAATTATTAAGATAAAAAACTTAGATAAATCACTATAGAACATATTTTCTAAATGCATTTTAGCAATTAGATTCGTTAAGATATTAATTACCGATGCATGTGTTAAGTATACAGAGTATGATGCATCACCAAGATAGATAAAAATACTAGGTATTTGAATTTCCCTATTTAGATCTAAAGCAGCAGCACCAATTACGATTAACATTGAGGGAATACCATAATAAACAAAGGAAAATTCTTCCATTGGAGTCAAAATTGGAGCGATCGCCCTTACATAAAGAGGATAAGATTGACTATCGGCTATAGTATTAACAATATGTACATTAGCGATAGATGATAATGAAAATAAAGTAATTCCTAAAGCTAAAATTGGTGTAGCTTGTCTGACTTTGAATTTAGTGACTATGTAAGCAGCTAAGCATCCAAAACAAAATTCTAAATGATGACCGCTTAAAATAAATTCTAAAGATAAGTTATTCTTCGGTAAAGTGAGGATATTCAGTGAATGAAAAAACCAGTAAAAAGATATTGTAGCTAGCCAGATGAAGATCAACGGAGCCAAATATCTTAAACCCGCTAGTATAGTCAAACTAAAAACCAAATAGAAAAAAACTTCAAAACTTAGTGTCCAACTCACATTAACGATTGGCGGACTAGGATATGGAAATAAAACAAAGGAGCTTAAACAAGTGATGAAGTTAATATCTTTTGTAGTAGAGAATAATCTAGGTATTAGAACTATCCAGTATATTGGATAAACTCGTAGAAAACGTTTAAATAAAAATTCTTTAAACTTAAATTTTTTTCCTATATCATTTTTGTGAACATAATAAATAATAAAACCGCTCAGGACAAAGAAAAAATTTACTCCGGCAGAACCAAATTTAAAAGCATTAGATAAGAAAGGTTGTTTAAGATTAATAGCAAAAAGAGAATTTCCATGAATTAATATAACTAAGACTGCTGCCAAACCTCTAAAAACTTGTAATAAATTCAGCTTCTTCTTAGAAATCTTGATTTGAGACATTTGATAACTCCTAATTCAGTATTTTATAAATATCAAAATCATATTAGTTTTTGCTTTTTTAATAAAAGTTGCATATAAATTTTTATTAAGTAGATAAATTTAATTATTTATTATTGATAGTTTGTTTATAAATCTCTATCAATTGCTTATAATTAGCTTCAGGACTATAGTTATTTTCGTAAACTTGGCGGGCATTTTTTCCCATAGTGATCATAGTTTCAGAATGGTTGATAGCCCATTCAATTTTGGCTCCTAAATCTGCTGAGTTTCCAGCTTCAAAATGTAACCCAGTGACTCCATCTTCTACAATCTCTGCCATACTTCCTAATTTAGGAGCTATTATAGGTAAACTACAAGCAAAAGCTTCAGCAACTGTTAAAGGAAAGCCTTCATACCAAACGGAAGGAAAGATTAAAAACTGAGCATGATGCATTAATGACATGACCGTAGGCTGATTTTGAAATCCTAAAAATTCAATTATATTTTCAGAAGCAGTATTTTTTACCTTTTGCTGTAATTTTTCTTTTAACGGCCCATTACCAACAATTTTCAAGGGGATAGAAAAATTATTTTGTAAATAAGCTTCTATTAATAGAGAAACTCCTTTTTCTTCTGACAGTCTACCAACAAAAAGTAAGTAATTATTTTGTTGACAAATCTCGTTGATAAAGTTGGCAGAAAATACAAAATTGGGTTTGATATAGAACTTGTCTGCTGGCAATCCAGACTGAACCATTTTTTCTTTTTGAAATTGCGTAAATACAATGTAAGCGTCTACCCTTTCTTGCCAAGTACGTCGTAGCCGATGCCAAGTATTCATGGCTGCTACAACCGAGCTTTGTATGCGCGAATCTCGGTAGCAGCCATATAAAATACTCTGCCATTGGACTAGTTCACTAACACAATCTTCACACACTTTGTTATCACGAAAAAGCAATGCTTTCGGGCAAGCGAGCCGATAGTTGTGAAGAGTTTGAACAATAGGTATGTTCTGCTCTAAGCAAGCATCATATATAGAGGGAGATAGCAGTGGAAAAAAGTTATGTACATGTACGATATCAGGTCGAAATTTAGTAATTTCGTTGCTAACTTGTTGTTTTGCTGAATAAGAGTAAATTGCACTTACAGCAGTTGTAAGTTGATCCCAAACACTTTTGATTTCATGATTGCTAACTTCCAGTAAAGATACCTGATGACTATTTGCTTCCAATAAAGCTCTCTCAGCTTGCACTACTCCATCCTCGCCTCCTGCAAGCTGGTATCGATTATGTAACAGCAGAACTTTCATGAAGTTAACTCTTTTATCTCAATAAATCAAGGAAATATGTAGAAGTAGAAAGTATACAGTAATCAACTAAAACTTATGTGTATTTATAGTTTGATTGCCAGTTTATTCATATCTGATACTAAAGGTAAATTACGAGTCGATTGATGAATCAATTTTTTACTAAAGCTGGCACTTCCTAAGGAAGCTCCTACCAGTACGCCTAAAGGAGCCATGACGAATATGTAGACTATGACGTTATCAGTGATCATTGCTAAAGCTACAGCTGCTAAAGCAAGAAAAGCAGCAAGGTGAATCCGACTATTTTTTATATCGTTTCGATCTGCCCATTTCCAGTTTTGCCAAGTCTTGGTTATTAACTGCCCATAACCGAATATCCAGATTGTGAGGCCGATAAAACCATAATCATGCAGAATCCGTAGATAATCATTATGAGGATGAGGAAAAGTAGGGCCAACACGTTTTACCAAAACAATCCCCACAGAACCAGGGCCCTTACCAATCCAGGGAGATTCTAGAGCTGAGGCATAAGCGATCGGCCAAGCTTGGTTTCGGCCAGAGGTATTAACTTTTACCCCCCCCACAGTTGCGTTATCTCCTACATCGCTGAAACGAGAGCGTATAGGTTCTACATAATTGAATGCTAAGTAAGAAACAGTAACTATTAAAACGAGAGTCAACCCTATTCGTACCCAACTTTTGATACTAGTCAAAGAGATTTGAGATAAGGGAATTAGAATCAAACTGATCAGTAGAGCCGTTCGAGAGAAACTTAAGGCAATATCTACAATTATCAGACCTAACCACCATAGTGCTTTAGGGAGACGATAACGCCAAGCAGCTACATACCAGGCAACCCCTACAATAGCAAACAAGGCAAACGAACGGGGACTCATGATAATCTTGGCGCTAGGGCCAGTTATCAGAATACTCAATCCGTATAACACAGCCGATAGTTGAGTTGCTTTTGTTAAAGCATCACTAATGAATTTTGGTGAGCCAGGAGTACGATAACTTTGTATAGTACTGAGTAGTATGAGTCCTACAAATGCTGCTAGTACTGAGACATTTTGAACTGCGTTGACAAAAGGCAGGCTTCCTGTAGGTAAGTACCATACCCAGTTGATTAAAGCCTGTAAAATAAACAGAACTAAGCCAGATACTACTAATACCGCTTTGGGGAGCTTGCGACGAGCGGACAATAGAATCCAAGTAGCTACAGCTGACAAAATGGTCAGTATACCTAGAGCAGTAATACTACCTAAACTCAATAAACGCCACGCATCTGCTAGTCCACTAAAGATGATGGTTAGAGACAAGAAAATTTCATATAACTGCATAATTCTCTAACTCATTTTTAAGCAAGATTTATTTTGAGTTGCAACTTCTTCGTAAAGTTGAGCTAACTGCCGCCCTTTATTTTCCCAATTAAAAGCTTCTTTGACTCTTTTTTGTCCAGCTTGACCCATACGCAATCTTAGTTCTGGGTCACTAGCTAAATACATCATCGCGTCAGCCAGATCACTTACTGCTTGCTCAGGCGTATGTGCCTTAATCTTAAAACCAACTTCCTCCGTAACTTGAACAGATGGGCCTCCTAAATCTAAACAAATGATTGGACGGGCTGCTGCCATTGCTTCCATAGAAACCCATCCACCGGAATCATGTAGACTTGGATGAACCAAGACATGACATTCTCCCAACTTGCTCATAGTTTGTTCACGAGGTAGCCTACCCCAAAATTTGACTCGTTCTGTAATTCCCAAGTTTTGTGTGAGTGCATGAAGTTGATCTTTTTCAGGGCCGTCCCCTAAAATCCAGTACTCTGCATCGGTTAAGTTTGCTTGAGCAAAAGCGCGCAGCCCCAAGTGAAAGCCTTTCCAGTGTAGAAGTCTGCCCATACTGATAAACCTCACAGGTGAAGTATCGGGGGTTTTATATTGAGCAAGACTAATTATTTCTTTTTCTGCTAAACCTGACTCAGGCACAAGTTGTACATTGTTAGCACCTATCTTGTACAGTCTTTTAACTGTATCTTCAGTTGTTGCTCTAATAACTGCACTTCTTTTTGCAGTCATACGTACAAACGGATCTAATTCCCCTATGGAACGAAGCAAGCTTCGTGTAGTTTCATAAACTTTGGCACGTAGACTAAATTCACCCCAAAACTCTTTTGGAGCAGATTCTCCACCACCTACTGGCCCCCAGATAAAAGGAACAGGTAGTAATGAAACAAAACTAGGACTTGAATACCTCACGTAGGTGACGTGATGTACAATATCAAAGCTAATTTGCTGGTGGAGTGAGCGACTGATAAAATATGCCCAAATTTGCCACAAGTAATAGTGAAAATAAACACCCCATTGTGTTACTTTTCCTCCACGATTCCAGTTTAATACCCAGCCCAGAGGATCTATGTAAATAAACTGAACGTTGGGGAGTAAGTTACGTGATAGTTCAGCCTCAATACCTTGTCGATGACAATTAGATGTTAATATCCAAACTTTGTGATACTTGCTCACTTCCCTAACTACATTCCAGCCTATTCCAGGTTCTGAACCGTGTCCTGGTTCACATGCGTATGCAGAAATTAAGATTTTCATATTTTTCGTATTAAGAGTACCCTAAAAATGATACAGCGGTTCTCGTTTTAGTGAGATAGATTTTGTTGAGATTCAGGGGCCATGGATTAGAGGATAGAGTGGACGTTAGGTAATTGGGAACTGCTATACGATTTATAAGTAACAAGGTAAGTATATATTTTGAATTTTAATTGTCTCCCATTATGATAAAAATATATGATTAAAAGTTGTTTTTAGGTTCGATCAAAGGCAAGTGTAACCAGCACAACTCAAGCCCAGCCGAACCATCCTTGTAATCTTCCTATAAATGTTACCCAGTAAGACTTTACGCTGTCTAAGCGACCTTGAAGTAGTGATAAGACAATCCCTATTAATGGACGACTCCAGTTGTAAATAACAAACCACAAGGGAGTATTATGCTTACGTAATACTCGACCTCTACCCATTGCATAGGCATAGGTTTTGGAATAGTTTTTGTTTTTGTTGGTACTGAGTTGAGTGGATTCTAGCTGTGTTAATTTTATAGGGTGAATCACAGTAAGCATGGGTTCATAATACAAACCAGCATTTATGGCACGCAATAAATAATCAGTCTCTTCTGCAGAACCCCAAGGTGTATTCGCTCCAACACCTAGAGTTTCGTCGAATATTCCTACTTCCATAACAACTGAACGTCGAAGAAATATAGTGTAGGAAATACCTCTACGCCATACATTAAAACGGTTGATTTCTCCGGCTTGACTACTATGATGTCTGCCAGAGTCTTTACCTTGCTGATCAACAGAGCATCCTGTCAGACCATTCCATCTAGGATTGTTTGTAAAAAATTGGACTACATGCTCAAGAATATCAGGTGGATAAGCGCAATCATCGTCTGGAAAAGCCACAATATCGCCGCTAATATGCTGCAAACCTACATTACGAGCGCGGGAAAGTCCTTTTTCAGACCGTAAATGCAGGATAGGAAAGTGGGTTTGGTAAGATTTGATAAATTCTACAAGGCGATCATCAGAATTTTGATCTATAATCACCAACTCAAAGTTACGGTAAGTTTGGGCGTTAAGAGTATGTAAAAAGTTGTCAACTTCGGCACTGCGATTCAAAGTAGCAAGAATTAAAGAGAATTTCATTTAATTACCTCCAACATTTTTATAATCAAGACCTTACAGTAAATGGACTAGGTATTTTGATTTCAATCGAGCATAATTAACTTGAACTTGAGACCCCTTTAATTGGTGGCGATCGCTTGCAAGCAGATTAAATAAGTAGGAGTGTGAATAGCTTAACTTCTAGCGTCCTGAATATCAGTGTGAGTGTTTTAGTGAGCGACTGATTACTCGGTAAGTGTTTCTGCCGAGTAGAAGGAATACTAATCCTTTTACCATTGATTTTCCAGACCAAGGGAGAAAGTAAGAAATCGCTAAAAGTTGCTGCCATGCTTTTAACATTTCTTGAGCATCAACAGCTTTTTGTAGTTCCTTGAAGCGTACAAATGATAAATGATTGCTTACCCATTTACGGTAAGCCCAAAAACCAAGACGGCTTTTCATAGCCGTTCCCCATCGATTTTGAAAAACTTCAAATCCTCTAATTTTAGCATTCCAATTTCCACTGACTTGGTGACTTTTATGGGCAGATTTTTTGACTAGAGTATTTGATACTGCAACAAAGTGATTACCTGCTTCTGCTAAACGCAAAAATAAGTCATAATCTTGAAAACTAGGTAAGGTTTCGTCAAATCCTCCCACTTCTAATATGGAGGAATGCTTGATCATAAATGTTGATAAAGCAGGACACCACCCTTTGAGTAGCTGGTCAAAAACATTACCTTCATAGCTAGCTTCTACAATAATTTGACTATCAGTCAACTCCTGATGTTCGCAGTACTGACAATAAACAACAGTTGCTTGAGGATGATTGCTATCTTCCAAACGAGCTAATTGTAATTCTAATTTTCTCGGCAGCCATTCATCATCACTATCTAAAAACGCTACTAATTCAGCGTTTGTAGCCTTGATGCCTTGGTTGCGGGCATAGTTACCACCATAGTTTTTACCTAAAGGTAAAAATTTAATTCTTATATCGCTAAATTCGTTAACAACTTCAACTGTATTATCTGTAGAACCATCGTCTACAATAACTAATTCAAAATTGGATATTGTTTGTGCGAGAACGCTAGCGATCGCTTTTGGTAATAAGTGTGCGCGATTAAAGGTTGGTATGACAACACTAACAACAGGTTGAGCGTAAACTAGTGTCTCCATATTGTCTGAAACTGTCATTGTAATGCACCTTTAAAATAAACTTTGTTTGCTTATTATTCAGATAGTTTTAATTAAGAGACTGTTAAAGCAGTTTTATTTTCAGCTTTTGGATGAGATAAACTGCAATAAATTTCAACTAATTGATCATTCAACTTGTTAATGTCATAGTGTTTTTCTGCAAAGTTCCGACCTGCTAAACCCATAGCAGGCCAAATCTCTGAATGAGCAATTAAATAACCTAATTTCTCCGTTAAAGCATTCACATCTCGCTCTGGTACTAGAAAACCGGAAATACCATCTTCAATTATTTCAGGAATTCCACTATGGTATGTGCTGACTACTGGCAAACCCATTGCGATCGCCTCCATTAAAACAGTAGGAGTTCCTTCTTGATCGCCTTGCTGACTTGTGACGCTTGGAGCTAGTAATATATGAGATTCGTTAAGTATTTTTACAACTTCTTGCTGTTGCTTCCATCCTACGAGCTTAATACTGCCAGGCACATTTAGTTCTTGAATTAATTGTTCTAAATTTTCTCGCAATGGCCCATCACCAACAATTTTATATTCAATTTTTGTCCCAGATTTTACAAGATTAGCGATCGCTCGAACACCATACTCTACCCCTTTTTTTTCCACCAAACGAGCAAGTGTTATTATTCGAGTTATGCCATCTTTTGGTTGCTGGCGTAGAGCAAATGTAAACTTACTACAATCAACTCCTATTCTATGTATAACTAGCTGTTCCTCACCGCAACCCAACTTTAATAACTCAAGTTTCATATGGTTACTAATTGGACAACATAGTTCTCCTGTAGCAAATAATTTATCGTAAACATTAATTCCATATTGTTTAATATATTCCGATATGTCATAGCCATAAAATTTAGTAATTAACCTACCTTCAAAAATACCCATTTCCTTAAGGAGCATTGCTCTGAGTCCATTAGGGCCAAAGTGGCAGTGGATAATATCATATCTTTGTTTTTTATCCAACAGTTGAGCAGCATAAAATAAAAGTGCTAGTGAGGCAGCTTGTTTTCCGTATTTTAAAAAATTCAATGATTCTAATAATAAAATTGGATCTCGTAAAAAATTAGGCAACAATTTGAATACCTGGAACAATCGCATAATTCGATCATCTGGCTTTCCTATATAACGAGTACGAGCCTGAAGATGGTATTTTTCTACTGCCGGATGTATTTTAGACATATCGCCTGATCGGTCAGCATAAATATCAACTTCATATCCTCGATCAATCAAACCTGTGATCTGATTTAAGATAAATGTTTCAGATAGGGTGGGAAATTGATTCACAATAAAAGCAATTTTCATATTATTATTTGTACTAATGCAGTTTGAGCCATTTATAAAATACTTATTTTGCTAAGTTAGAAAACAAATAAATTACACTATTACTTAAAATTACAGCAATTTATAGGTCTCTCTAGCTTTGTAACGGAGCAACTTTGCGGAAAGTACGCTTCCCATATCTAGCGGCTTTAAGCACAACAGGGGGTAGATAATGTTTCCATATAGGCTGTAAAGATGGGGGTGGAAGTATCCTTCCATGAGGACGGCAGTAAGCACCAGATTCTGCATCACGTAATACACGGCGAAATAATTCAAGATAGCTCTCAACCATATCTCGAATTCGGTATGTACCTTGATCTACTGTCTTATAAGCATTTAATGCCATTTGCTGTCGCAGGTTAATATCTTGTTGCAGTTTTGCTAAACATTTAGCAAAACCTTGAATGTCTCCAACAGAAAGCAGGTATCCATTAAAACCATCTTGCACAAGCTCAGGTATGCCACTTTTAATGTCGGTAACAACAGGTACACAAGCACTTCCCATTGCCTCAAGCAGTGCATTAGGCATTCCCTCAAAAGCAGAAGTCATAATAAATACATCATGCTGCTGAAGAAGTTCTGGAATTTTCTCATGAGGTATAATTCCAACAAATCGGATTACACCTTGCTTAACTAAATGCTCGGATGCATCCATTAACTGCTGTTGATCTGGGCCGCCACCAGCAAGAGTCAACTCAACTGGAATCTTCAGATCTAATAATGCTGTAATAATTTTTGGTAGATCAAGAATGCGTTTCTGAGACTGTTTAAATACACCAGCGTAGAGTATTTTTAAAGGTGCATTGACATCAAAAGAACGCTTTGTTGGATGATCAGGAATAGCTACCCCTATTGGAATTGTGACTATTCTTTGTGAAATTGTATGTATCCTTGATTCAGAGCCTTTTGCAACAGTATGGCTAACAGCAGCGATCGCGTCCCAGTATTTTCCTAATCGACTAACATGTTCATAATGTTGAGAGTCATCGCTATGAACAACTCCAACTATCCCAACGCGGTTAGAAAGTTTTGGACTAACACAAGAATGCTCAAAGTCATAGTTGGGAATGTAAATACAGGGAGTGCGTTCCTCCAAATAGTTGATCATCGCTAACCAACGAGCAACATAGCCATCATTATCTTCCACTGGTAATTTCTCAATGGGAATATCTGATGGGAGCTGCATCGGTTTAGGATCGTATTTATCAGGTTGGGTTAAAAGAATATGCGCTGATATGCCACGTTCACGAAGTCCTCGAACTAAATTGGCTGAGAAGATATTAACACCATTTAGGCTCCATACTGGTGATGCTACTATCACATTGAAGTCCATAAAATTTAACCAACTAAGTTTGAATTTGAAAGTTAGCTACCATACATTACATTTAACAGAGAGTTAACTTCACAGTTGTTCTCCAAAAAACTAAAATTCAAAAGTTTTTTTCAATAGCCTTCCCAATGAATTGTTCCATATCATTTTTAACCTTTGTCTTATACTCTTGATTTTCCAAATCTTATATGTAAAATATTTAAAACTCCTCAAGGATATTAATCTATAGGCTAAAGCGTACAGAGCCAGCTTTTGTGCATATGATTTTCTTTCCCCGCTTTCGATTAATAAAGGAAGCACCTTGATTAACTTAAAACCTATAATTGCTTTATGTGAAATTAAAGGTTGGTAATCGCTAATCCAACTTTCTGATGTTTGATAATCAATTATTCTTGATATTCTATCATTTCGTGGATCAGCATTCCAAATCGTTAGAGGTTTTTCGATAAAAGTAAAAATTGCTCCATTAGCTTCAAGTTTTAAACAGAAATCCCAGTCTTGATGCATTTTCAATCCTGGGTGAAAACGGGTTTCTATACAAAGTGATCGCGGCATCATCAGAGTACTGGTTTGAATCTGTCCACGGTTGCAGAATAAATATTCTGCTATGGTTTCTTTCTCCAATTTGCCTGCTAGCGGAACTATTTGGAAGTTTCCAGAATTAAGTAAAAACTCACCATAGCTAGATATCCATGTGCTACAAACAACTCTTTGGGTATAGCTGACTACTCTTTCTAGATGAGGATGTTTCTGAATTGAAGCAAGTTGTAACTCTATCTTTTCAGGTGCCCAAATATCATCTGAATCTAAAAATGCTATGTATTCTCCTGTCGCTGCCTCTATGCCAGTGTTGCGAGTAGCTGAGCCTCCACAATTGATTTGATGACGAATATAGCGAATCCTGGAATCGCCAATAGATTTTACGGATTCTTCAGTATTATCTACAGAGGCATCATCAACTACAATAATTTCTAAGTTTCTGTAAGTTTGGTTAATTGCACTGTTTAAGGAAACACTTATTAAATGTGCGCGATTGTAAGTTGGTATAATCACGCTTACAAGTTGTTCTTCAAGTAATTGATTCACTTTAACTCTTCTGTTAACAAAACCTATGTTGATGAGCTTGACTGGCTATGAGTTTTTAAGCATACAGTTTGTTAGTTAAACATTAATAACAATATTGGGAAATTGACTACGTATGAACTATGTTTAGTATATTTTACAGAAAATACTTCCTTGACTGAATTCAAGCAAAGTATCAACTCAATTAGAATTATTATCTGAAATATATAGCTCAAAATCCTATTGTTCCAATTGCACGTTTTCGTCCTTAAGAGCATCAAACAGATAAGCTCTTGATCTGAAAATCTCCTTTTCTAGCTTCTCATCAACTAAAGAGTAATCTAGTTGTAATAAATTTTCACCAATAGAATTAGATTCCTCTTTTCCTACGAGTCTATTCATTAAATTTAGATTCTCTAGTAAATCACCTATTTTATTAGTCTTATATTTGTTAGCAAACACATTAAAAGGTTTCTTAAATTTTATAGCAAATATAGTTCCATGATAAGTATTTGTCACAACATATGATGCTTTACTTAAGTAACCTAACCATTCTTCAGCTCCAATAGCTATTAAGCTTTTATCTGCTATTTTCTTGAATGTACCAATAGAAATTATTGTAAGTTTACCAATTTCGGCTATTGCCTTGATGAAAGATTCTTGATAAGGCTCCATTTCTCCATCATGATAAACTAAGAGAAACTTTTGTTTCAACTTAGGAACTGCTTTAATTTCATTAAAATCAAATAGAAATGTAGGATCGAGTACCTGCGTTGCTAATCTGCCACATTCGTTTTCAATCAATCGTAAACTATGAGAATCTCGAACAGAGATAGCATCAAAATCGCTAATTAATTCACAGATTACCTTTTGGCGATCGCCAAGAGTATTCGTGTTGTTTACACTGGCTGCATAGCTGACTTTACGAAAAACTTTGCTATTAACAAAATCAAGAAAAAATGAAGAGTCAAAACCACGATATGAATCAAGACACCAAATTTGATCACTACCAGCTACTATCACATGATAATCTATAACCGAATTTTTTAATTCAATATTTGTGTGGATTCTATATCGACTTAATTTTATATGAGAATTTAAAAAACTATCCATCTTTAAACGCTTAATTAATAGGTTAACTAAAAACACTATGGTTTTTGGTCTGATCAATTGGCGTTTATTCGCTAGAGTCTTCTGAATATCCTTCCTATAGTACTGAATAGCAGAATGAGGTCTATAATCAATAATTTCAACCTCATAGCCTTGGCGTTCAATAGTTTTCATTAACGCATATGCTTGAAGAGTTGCACCATAATTTGTAGTATGATGAAATGTCAGAATTCCTACTTTCATTTTTATCTCCTTGCAACTATACTAAACTACATAATTTAGCTATCAATCAACAGTAATTACTTCCAGTAAAGCTACTTTCCTTTGTACAAAGTGTAATATTCTTACAAAATATATCAAGATAACTATAGGAAAACTACTGCTTGAATTGCTTAATATCCAATTATATGTTTTGGAAGAAAAAGCAGTTTTCCCAAAAGAAAAACCTTTAAATCGATTTAATATATGAAAATCAGCTTTCTTAAATACAGATCCACAATTAGGAGATGAATTGTCTTGATTCTTTTTTGACCACTTACACCTTTCGATTATAGGGTTTTCTTTAAAGCTTTTATTATTAAATTTAAAAGTAGCACTCAATATCAGACTTGATTTAATTCCAGTAAATATTGTTTCTCTATATCCTTTTATAACTTCTTCTTTTCTAACAGTTTTTATACAATTACTTTCGAAATCGAAAAAATTAATAGTTTCAACAAAATCATATATAGTAAGTTGATACTGTTTACCACGACCTGCGTTCATTGCTAACGCTCCACCAATAGTAGCTGGTACTGATGCGAGATAGTAAAAAGATTCAAATTGATTTTCATAGCAATACTTTAATACATCTATCACTAAAACGGATGAAGAAACTTCTAGTGTATTGTTTGGTAAAGCATTTACTTGTTTAATCAACTTGTTCTTTAAGACTAAGGATTTTACATTTTTTCCTGTAAATAAAGTGTTCGAGCCATTCCCTAATATATATACTTTGGTATTATTAGTCTTAGCCCAATCACAATATTCTCGAAATTGGTCTACTGTGTAAAATTCGCCGTATCTTTCAAAATAATGTGTAGTCCGATAAAAAGATAAACTATTATCTGTAAATGACTTTATACTTTCCATATCTTTGTTTAGCTCTAGTTATAAAGTAAACTATGAAACTCAGTTCATCTACCAGAATTTTACAAGTTACAAGTTTTCTCATTCTGACTGAATCTTAAACACTGTAGCTTTTATACGGTATTAATTCACTAATCGCTTAAATGTCCGGCTATCTTACTAACTGATTTCCATACTCGTGGCTGATAAAACATACATTTACTCATCGCTCCCTTTGCTGTTACTGTAAATCTAAAAGATTCAACAAAATCGAGTATGTAAAGTGAGTCCTTTTTTATAACAAACTTCATGGTGTATGAGCCAGGTTTCAGACATAAATATGGCATTTGAACCTGTAATTCAAAGACTTCTTGTTGATTTTCTCCAGAAAATATACTCAGTGCTTCACCATCATCAAAGCTGCTGACACGTAGAATAATATCACTTTCTCCGTTTAACTCTGCAATCACAAAACTAACGTAGACTTCATTAATTTCCTTATCTTTGTAAGCTTGATACTCTATACATAAACTTGTCATTTCACCACTTACAGGAGATTGGATAGTATTTCCCTCACTATCTCTAAAAAACATAGAAACAATATCAAAACCTAAACTTTCATTTTTAGGTTTTTTGGGTAAAGATATTCTTCCTAATTCTTTTTTACCACTGTTATTAAATAAATCCGCTTCATATTGATTCATGATTAAGTATGTATCTCCAGACTCAATTAACTGACCTTTCATTAAGTAAATTGCAGAGTTACATACAGTTAATATTGCGTGAGGTTGATGGCTAACTAATACGAAAGAAGTACCTTGTTGAAGTAATTCATGCAGTTTAGAGTAGCACTTTGCTCTAAACTTGATATCCCCTACAGCCAATACCTCATCAATCAGTAATATATCAGGTTCAGTATGTATTGCACTGGCAAACCCTAATCTTGCAGCCATTCCAGAACTGTAAGTTTGCACTGGTGCATCAATGGCATCTCCAATTTCTGCAAACTCTATAACTTCATCAAATCGCTCATCAATTTCTCGTTTAGATAAACCCAAAATTGACATGTTTGCATAAATATTTTCCCTCCCTGTCAAAATTGGATTAAATCCTGCTCCTAGTGCAATTAATGGTGCAACTCGACCATTAATTTCTACACAACCAGCATCTGGTTTAATTAATCCGGCGATAATTCGTAACAGCGTTGATTTACCACTACCATTTTTTCCTACTAAACCTAGCGCTTCACCTCGCCGCAATTGGAAGCTAACATTGTTCAACGCCCAAAATTCTTTTTCTCGTAGTTTATCGCTCTTTTCTCGCAACCCTAACAACTCGGAGGTAATATCTTGAACACCATATAACAAAGACCGCTTTAAGTCCCGACAAAACTTTTTGGAAACTCCATTAACAGAAAGAATAATATCATTTTCATTACTTTGCGGCATCGCTATAATATCTTGCTCATTAATACTGATCATGACTATGAACTAATCCTCTCGATTACAAAGGGCATTGCTAAGCGATAAACAATCCAGGCTAGAAGCAATCCTAATACCGTTAATAGACTCGCTACCCAAAATCCTTGAGGATCTGATATCACACCTGTTGTTGCTAATTCTCTTGTTGTTACCAACAAAGGTGTAACAGGATTGAATCTAACAATTGTGCCAAATACTCCGTTATCAGGAACTGGATAGACAACTGGGGTAATAAACAACCAAAGTCCAGTAAACAGAGTAATTCCCAGTGTAATATCCTGGAACAACCCTCCTAAAGGAGCTAACAGCAAACCAATAAACGTCCCTAGCAATATTAAATGAATTAATGCTACTGGTGCTAAGATTACACTCCAGGTAACTGGGATTTTAAACCAGATAAACAAGCCAATTATTAAAATTAGTTTGATACCAAAGTTGAAAAATACTTCGCCTAATTTGGCAAGAATTATTGCTTCACGAGGAAAGTTAATTCTTGCTAACATTGCTTTTGCAGATGTGACTGCTTGGATAGGCCCATTTAGTGATTCTACAAATGTTTGCCATAGAGTCATGCTAAACATGACGTAGGCAGGGTAAGGCAACTCTGTATTACCCAAATTGACAATGCCACTACCTTTAGCAAGAGTAAAACCAGCAGCTAAAATGACTGGAGGTATAAATGCCCAGAAAACTCCCAATAGTGACTGACGGTATTTAGCCCTAATATCCCGTATCAAAAGACGCAAAGCTAACTCTCGTGATGCTAACAAGTCTTGCCACATTTCTTTGAATAGTTGAAATGGGTGTCTCATTCGACTTTCAGGTCGATACACCACTCTGGGTGTTATTCGGCTTGTCAATGAATTTTTGCTGTTATTGATTGGTTTACCCATAATTTAGTTCCGTGAAGTCCACAAAGCTAACAGTTATCGCATCTAATCTAAAAGACGTTTATAGCTTGGTAGCTTCTCGGCAATAGTAGTGTCATATCACTTCACTAGCTTTTGGTTTTACTGAAAACTGATGCAAAAACATCAAGAATTTGTTCACAGTCTTTTTTCAAGACTGAGATGCAAGGACAATCTGAAGCTTCTATTTAGTCATCTGACTTATGTGGTTAGTATTCAATTTTTTGGTGCTACTTAATCTTGATTATTAGGATATTTGCTGGAAGATGGAAGTCTTATTGCAAAGCTACGCTAGATTATACTGCATAAGGTATGCAATACTGAGTTTTTGAGCAATGAATGGAAGGTAAATTTTCAGTCAGTTTGGTTATTCGACTTTCGATCGCAAGCTTCTTTCTCGAATTTGAAAAAAGTTGCCAAAATAGCTAGACATCAATAGTTGTTTGAGAGCTAGCAAAATGAAGGGGGGAATGGTTGTTACATACCGATGCCAGAGCCTACGTGGCTCTTGAAGCCAGCGATATAGCCATTCAAACCCTAAATCTCGAACTATACGGGGTGCCCTCTTTTGGATTCCTGCGTAAACTGGAAAAACTCCGCCTACTCCAATCATTACAGCTTGGATCTTACCTTGATGCTGAGCCATCCAATTTTCTTGTTTTGGACATCCCAAGGATACTAACACGATACCAGCACCACTGGAATTAATCTTTTCAGTCAAAGCTTCATCTTCTATTTCTGTTATAGGTCGAAAGGGTAGAGGTTCCATTGCTGCAATTTTCATTTGAGGAAATTCTTTCTCTAACCTTTTTCTCATTCTAGAAAGAATTTCTGTTTGAGAACCTACAAAAAAAACACTGAGATTTTGTGTTTGAGCTAGCTGACACAAAACAAGGAAAATATCCATTCCAGCGACACGGTCTTGGTAACGCGCCCCCATTTTTCGCATCATCCACACAAGAGGCATCCCATCAGGAGTAACCAAATCTGCATTTCGTAATACATTGGCAAAATCCGGATTCCTATGAGCTTCCATAAGCATGTGTACATTGGCTACACACACAGTTTTACTTTCATGGGTATTCGCCCACTTCAGTATTGTTTGTATCTGTTCGTCAAAGCGTAAGGCAGTAATAGGAAAATCAAGCACTTTTTGAGTAGGTAGAAACACTCTTCCCACCATAAATCACTCCTTGTGTCCAAGAAAAGAATCCACAGATTACTTAGACTATTGCAAATATTCAAAGAGTCAGTTGGGATGGTTCCCGACTTCTTATACTTGTGTCATTGTCAGAAGTTAACACATGGAGATACAGCAGTCTTCTCAGTATATCTTTGGCTTTCCCGGTAATACTAGAATTATTTGTTACTGTATCTTACTTTACTGGTTTAACCAAGACATTTCAGACGCTCATTAATAAAATTCATGCTTACTTCATAATTAATTTTCAATTGGTTCATGTAAACATTACAATTGCTACAAACTACTATTAAGTACTACAAACATCCATTTTTTATAGTGTTATTTATGCTACTAATAAATAGGCATACAGTACAATATGACCTTTGTCTAGTCAAGCAGTAGATTGTAGTACGTAAATACTTACTTGATAAGTTTAGTTTAAATTAGCGTTGATTTTGACAGGTAATCATTAGTTAAACAAATTAGATTTAACTTACTATTTTTTGTAAGTTAAGACAATAATTTTTTTTTATATTTGATATTGTTTACTACACATTTAAACTAGTTTCTGTATTGTGTAATACGCGATTTTTATTTTTTTCAACAAGAGCAATCCCCATAAAACAGGGGGAAGAAAACTTTTTCTTCCCCCTGTTGATTATTAATATCAATGTATGATTTGTTACTTTCCTTCAGTTTTCGACGTAGCATTTGTCTTTGTTTTTTGAGTTGTCGTTTTCTAGCAGAACCGCCTCTACCTTTATCATTTCTACCCTCTTTACGGGGTGATTCCCATCTTTTCAAACGCATATTCTGCACCCTCTCTTGTACTTAGTAGTTATTCTGATAGGCTTATAGATATCAGTTTTTTTAGTGGGCAGGAGGAGAATCGAACTCCTATGACCGCAAGGTCGCCACATTTTGAGTGTGGTGCGTCTACCAGTTTCGCCACCCGCCCTGATACCCAACTTTCCTATTATACTATATCTAAATGATTTTGCGACACTAAACTTAAGTCAATATCTTGTACCTTGGCATAGCCGCTGAGTGCCATTGCTACGCTTAGCTCAGTTTTTAAAATTGAAATAATGTGGGAAACACCTGTTTTTCCTGCAACTGCGAGTCCCCACAGAATAGGACGCCCGATTAGTACTGCTTTTGCTCCTAATGCTAAAGCTTTGAGAATGTCTGTACCACGACGAATACCACCATCTAAGAGGACTTCTACCCTACCATCAACGGCTGTTATGATTTCACTTAGGGCATCTAAAGAAGCGATCGCACCATCAAGTTGTCTACCACCATGATTAGAAACTATGATCGCTTTGGCTCCATAATCTACAGCACGCACAGCATCATCCCCGCGCAGAATTCCTTTAAGTACCAAAGGTAATGGAGATAAAGACTGTAACCACTCTAAGTCATGCCAAGTTACTGCTGGGTTTAGTTGCTCTGCAAAATAGGTAAACAATCCAGACTCACCTTTTTGGTGGTATATTTCTAATCCTGATATGCTAGTGAGATTAGCAAGATGTAAATCTGGTGGCAAGACAAACTCATTACGTTTATCTCGTTCTCGTTGTCCCAAAACAGGAGCATCAACAGTCAGACAAAGTGCTTTATAACCTGCTGCATAGGCTCTTTCTACCAAAGCACTAGTTAATCCTCGGTCTTTGTGGATGTAAAGTTGGAACCAGCGCAGAGAATTTGAATAGTCGTGACATGCAACCGCTACTTCTTCGATACTTTTGGTTGCCATTGTACTCAAAACCATGCCTACACCAGCTGATGCCGCCGCCAATGCTGTAGCAACTTCTCCATCTGGATGAGCCAGACATTGAAAAGCCATCGGTGCAATTAGTAAAGGTAGTTGCAGAGATTGTCCTAAAATGGAGGTATTGAGGTTGCGATCGCTCACATCAATGAGCATCCGAGGCCGTAACTTGACTCGTTCAAAGGCCGCACGATTATCTCGCAAGGTAATTTCGTCCCAAGCACCACTGCTGTAATAATCAAGCGCCATTAAAGACAGATGCTTTTTTGCTAACTGTTCGTAGTCAAAAAGGTTTATGGGTTGAAAGCGATCATTTGTTGATGCAACTGTCATCGCGGCGGGGTGTTTTGATTGCGACCAGAATTATAGTAGATCACTTTGAGTAGTACGATCACAATCAAAAATCATTAAACAGCTTTTTAGCGCTTTGCGATCGCTTTAATTACTAGACCTCTTGCAAAAGTCCTTCTTTGCGTTCTCTTCTCTGCGCCTCTGTCTTGAAAAGTTTCCTACGGAGTGAAACCCTCCTTCTCCTGACGGAGACGCTACGCGAACAGAACTTTTCGCTGCGCCTCTGCGTGTTAGCGTTCGCGAAGCGTCTCGTAGAGAAGCGGGGCGTAGCCCGACAAAAAATATTTATGCAAGAAGTTTGCTAATTCGCGTGTACAATGACGAGTCACTAATCATTTTGACGCGTCTTTACTATTTGTCATTGATCAATTGATTGATTCGGATTTGGCAATTCCTGCAACTTAGAAGGATTTTCTAGTGGCGATAGCTGCTCTTGTATCTGCTGCTTAGGGCTAATTTTTAAAGGTTTATCTGAAGAATGACGACTTCTTCGCAGCAGAAGTTGAATTTCTCTCTCTAGTTGTTCTCTACCCTGACTAAAAAAGTTTGGCTCTCTTGGGTTAATTGAACTATCAACTGTTCTTTGTAATTCGTTAGCACTAACTGATGTAGTTAATGATGCATCTGTCATCAGTAGCATAATTGTTACAGGCAAACTGGATATTATATTGTGCAAAAATTTATTCATTGTAGCCCTCCCATGAACAGGACAAATACCTGTTATCCAATCAGAGTAACTGTCTGACTTGCAACGCTAGTTGATGATTTCGCTGCATCAATGCCAATGTACCAGGTAACAGCGAACCCATAAAAGCGATCGCCCATAACACACATTATCTGTATCATTAAGAAATATTAAAGATAGATTAATGGTCATATTTAGCTAAATTCTGAAGAATAAAGCTTGAGATGACTTAATTTTATCTTTGATTTTTCACTTAACTCCCCAGACTGGATTCGAACCAGTGACCAATCGATTAACAGTCGATCGCTCTACCGCTGAGCTACTGAGGAACGCTCACAATTTATAATATTAACCCCAACCAATGCAATATGGCAAGTACTTTCGCAAATCTTTTTTCCACAGATGCCAAACTCTAGAATTTTTGCAGCCAGACCCCTCTGTTTAACTCCTACTGAGCTTTTAAAAGCTAGCATTTACTGTAATCCCATTCGTAGTTCTGCTAAACGCTGTCGTGCCTTAGCGTCAATAGCACTAGCTAAAAATCGACTTTTAGATTGTTTCCGTGTTTGATACTTGTGGCGCATCCGACAAACTGTAGCTTCCACTTCGCCACACAACTGTTGAGCCGAAAGCCATTCAGCCCCATACCCTTGCACCATTAGCTGCTGTGCCCGGTCTGATGTCGCAACAATCACGCGAGAAATTAATGACAGGGCTACCTGCTGGCGTAAAGCTGCACAGGCTTTTTCAATATAAGTATCTGCTGTCTGTCCATAATCAGTGTAATGAACTGTTAGTAGTTCATTAATAATCTCTTTATTGCTAGAACCGTTTTGATACTGAGCATCAAAGACCACTTGAGTTACATAACCTTGAAACGCACTGTAACCCGTCATTGCTTCTACAAGTTCCCAACGTGCCGCCTCAAGCCCAGCGCTATCACGGGTTTTCTTGAGGCAAGGCCAAGCGCCTATTATATTGTAGCCGTCTACCAGTAAAACGGCTTGAGATGAAGAGGGGGGCATGGTTTTCAATCACAAATTTTCTAGAGTTAACAAAATTCATTCATAAGTTTTATAGTAATTGATGCATTCTCTGTAACACTATGTTACAAAGAACAAAAAATTCCCATATGCTGACAAAACTTACCCCAAGACAGAGGTCTCAATCACACTTTTGTTTAGACTGCGATGGATGACCATAGGCTATTTGTTTACCTAGAAACAAGTCGCACATTCCCGTTTTCTGTTCTAAATGCTTATAGCTTCAGCGAGTTCCGCTGGAGCAGCGTTGTCTGTCGAGGGTGGCCAATTGAACTGAATAGACACAAAAGCCCTCGGCATAAAAAAGCAACACGTCTTGATGGAAAGGACGCATTGCTTTTGATCAAAATCAATTTTTCGTGAGTAGACAATTCAAGAGTCAGGTTTGGTGATTACCTTAAGAGACTTCATCATCCACCTCCATCATCCGTTGCTTAAGGCGTTGAGCTTCACCCCAATCAACTAAAGTACTCTTTTCTAGCAAAAAAGCACCGTCACAGTAATTCAACTCATCTAATCGATGCGTCACCCATAGGGCTGTGATCCCACGACTTTTAACGAGACGGCGGACACCAGCTACCAAATCTAGTTGACTATCAGGATCTAGTAAAGCAGTGGGTTCATCTAATAGTAAGACTTCACAGCGACGCGCGATCGCACCAGCGATCGCAACTCTTTGTTTTTGTCCTCCAGAAAGCGCATAAATAGGGCGTTTTTGCAGGGCAAGCAAATTCACTGCTCCCAGTGCTTCCTCAACTCTTGCTCTCACCACAGCAGGTGGTAGTTTTTCTTCCACCAATCCAAAAGCTACATCAGCGCCAACAGTTGGCATCACCAATTGGTGATCTGGATTTTGAAAAACAAAGCCAATAGGATGTAAAACCCGAATCTCTCCAGATTGGGGAACTAACAATCCTGCTAACAGTCTCAGTAGTGTTGATTTGCCACTGCCATTCGTACCTAAGAGCATCCAAAACTCACCTTTAGGCACTTCTAAAGAGCAAGATTTGATCGCTATCTCACCATTAGGCCAGCTGAAGTTTAAATTTTTTACCTCAATGCCCACTTCCGCCATTTGTAAACCTTGCTCACTCAGCAGCTACAGCAAAAAAGCCAGGTGGTCTACCACTACTAGTGGTTACGCCATCTTTTTGAATAATCTGAATTCCAGAAATTTCACTAGCGCGGACAGCAATTTTTTTCTCTGTCTTGCCCTCGCACTTTAATTCCACGATTTCAGGATTTCCAGAACGCATCGCTGCCAAAAGTAGCTGATAGACAGCTTCCGCATCCTCAGTTGACTTACGTTGTACTGAAATAGGGAAAGCAGTGTTTTTGATGCTTAGGTCAATGGTAAACATTTAACATTAATCAAATTTAACTGTAGAACTCATTTTAGCGTCCGCTGGTGGGTTTCAGGGAAATGAGTCAACAAGGACGTGGCACTGAGTAACTCCTGCTGACTGACTGGTATTCTCATCTGCCATAAGTAGTAAAAGTTAAGTTTTATCACAAATACCCCTAGAAAAATTAACGATTTTGACTTAATATGATTAGAGAAAGTAAAAAATTGTAAACTGGATTAATAATCCGGTTGTTTTTCTGCTTATGGATGGCTAAAAAATCGCTATCTATAATACAGATAAAACCTGTACTTATAAACCTTTGGAGATTTCTCTAATGACAATCGCAGTTGGACGCGCCCCAAGTAGCAGAGGGTGGTTTGACGTAGTAGATGACTGGTTAAAGCGCGATCGCTTTGTATTCGTAGGATGGTCAGGACTATTACTGTTCCCCTGCGCGTACCTAGCAC